>QKIY01000039.1 GCA_003250975.1 Gammaproteobacteria bacterium
TATCTTTGTTTTTATTATTCTTTAAATAATAGTATAAAATTAGATGTTCACGTTTCAAAGTCTGGCATGATTTTCGCTCAACACTCATCAATTATCTCAATTATCAGGAGAATCATTATGGTTTGGCATACACCCGAATACAACGATATCAGATTAGGCTTTGAAGTTACGATGTACATTCATCATCACTGAGCTGCTGTAACCATCAATAATTTACTGGCTGTAATGGCTGATCGCGGTGGTATATCATCATCGTCGATCAGGTTCGCATATCCCCGTACAGGATCCTGATCAGGTTAGCCAGGACAGTGTAATTATTGCTATTTTGCCAGCATATAAGCCATCAGGATCAAAAAGACATTATGCATATACATTTACTGGGTACAGGCGCAGGGGGTGGTTTTCCACAGTGGAACTGCAACTGCGATAACTGCCGTCGGCTGAGATTGGGGCAAATAAAGAGTTCTCCACGCACCCAATCCTCGATCACGATCAGTGGTAACGGTGAAGATTGGGTCCTATTTAACGCCTCCCCAGATATCCGCGCCCAGCTGGAATCATTTCCTCCGATGCAACCCGGGAGGGCAATCCGTGATACCGGCATTTGCGCTATTGTCCTGTGTGATGCCCAGATTGACCACACTACGGGTATGGTAATCTTGCGTGAACATACCAAACCCTGGGATGTGTATTGCACAGCGTCGGTACATGAAGACCTTACGACAGGTTATCCCCTGTTCAATGTGTTAAGCCATTTCCGTGGGGTAAACTGGCACGAGGTCAAGACGGACATGCAACCGTTCACCATACCAAAAGCCGATAATCTGATCTTTACTGCTGTTCCCCTGAAGAGTGAGGCGCCGCCTTTCTCTCCGCACCGCCACAATACCGTTCCGGGAGATAATGTCGGTTACCGCGTCGAAGACACTAGCTCCGGCAAGAACCTGTTCTACGCCCCCGGACTCGGGACCATGGAACCCCATGTGCTGGAATATATGCGCGATGCGGACGTGGTGCTTGTTGATGGCACGGTATGGACCAATGATGAGATGTCACGCCATGGTATCAGTGACAAACTGGCCAGCGAAATGGGTCATCTCGATCAATCTGGCAAGGGCGGCATCATGGAAACACTTAGCGGACTCGAAAAACCACGCAAGATCCTAATCCACATCAACAATACTAATCCTATTTTGGATGAAGAATCTCAGGAATACACTCAATTGAAACAGGCCGGGATAGAAGTGTCTTACGATGGGATGGATATAAATATTTAATCAAGAGGAACAAACTCACCATGAATGAACAGTTAAAAACAAAACAACCATGGACACGGCAAGAATTTGAAGAGAAGCTCCGTGCAAAATCAAAGTATTATCACAGAAATCATGAGTTCCATATCCTGATGAACGAAGGCAAGCTGGACAAGGAAGCTGTGCAGGGTTGGGTTGCAAACCGTTTTTATTACCAGGTAGCCATTCCGGTAAAGGATGCTGCCATCCTGTCGAATTGCTGGGACCGTGAAATTCGGCGCCACTGGATACAACGCATTATAGATCATGACGGTAATGAACAGGATTCTGGTGGCATAGAGGCCTGGCTGGAACTGGGAGATGCTGTAGGATTGCCACGTGAAGATTTATTAACTCATAAACATCTTCTACCTGGTGTCAAATTTGCAATTGATGCCTATGTCAATTTTGCCAGACAGCAACCATGGCAGGTGGCAGCCAGTTCTTCATTAACTGAATTATTCGCCCCGACTATTCACAAGGACAGGATTGATAACTGGCCTGACAAATATCCCTGGATAGATCAGACTAAAGGTTTTCGTTATTTTAACAAGCGACTTACAGAAGCCCGCCGTGACGTAGAATATGGTCTGGAAATCACCATGGAATATTACAAGACCAGGGAGCAGCAGGAGATGATGCTGAATGTCCTGCAATTCAAACTGGATGTATTGTGGACAATGTGTGACTGTATGTGGATGGCTTATATTGAAAAGAAGCCACCCTATCATAATGTTGAATGATCGGAGATTGAAGCATACAACATTACTCTGACCAACAATACGAAGAGGCTAATTTAAACAGTACTGTCATGCTTAAAGATGAAAAAGACAAGGCCATCGGGCCAGACGTGATTCCTGAAATACCTACAACTCATCGTTTGCAATGGGAACAGGCACAGGATTGTTATGTCATACTGTATCCCGAAGGCATGGTAAAACTGAATGCCAGTTCAGCTGAAATCCTGAAGTGCTGTGATGGAAAACGAGACGTGAAAACAATTATCGAAGACTTGCAAAAACAATATTCGGAAGCGAATATTGAAAAAGATGTTTTAAACTTTCTGGAGGTGGCCCATGTCAATGGCTGGATCAGAACAAAATAAGATTCCGCAACCCCTATGGTTACTTGCGGAACTCACTTACGCATGCCCTCTGCAATGTCCTTACTGTTCCAATCCAGTGGATATGGCCAAGGTAAAAAGTGAATTGACAACCGAAGACTGGAAAAAGGTACTCCGCGAAGCCAGGGCGATGGGAGCAACACAACTTGGCTTTTCCGGAGGTGAACCACTGGTTCGTACAGATCTGGAAGAACTGATTGCCGAAGCTAGGCAACTTGGATTTTATACCAACCTCATTACATCCGGAGTCGGCATGGATGAAAAGCGTATCAAAGCATTTAAGGAGGCAGGGCTTGATCATATACAGGTAAGCTTTCAGGCCAGTAGTGAGGAACTGAATAATTTTATCGCCGGTACAAATGCTTTTGAGCACAAGAAGGAAATGGCCCGTCTGGTCAAGAAATACGGTTACCCGATGGTCCTTTGTTTTGTATTGCACAGAAAAAATGAAGACCAAATCCGTGACATACTCGATTTATCCATAGCACTGGACGCAGACTATGTGGAACTCGCCACCACCCAGTACTATGGCTGGGCTTTCCATAACCGTGAACAACTGTTGCCGACTAGGGCACAACTGAAACACGCCGAAGCAGTTGCCAAGGAATATCAAGATAAAATGAAAGGCAAAATGAAGATTTATTATGTCATCCCGGATTACTTTGAGGATCGTCCAAAGCGATGTATGGATGGATGGGGCAAGGTCTTCCTCACTATTGCCCCCGACGGAACGGCCCTTCCCTGCCACGCTGCAAGGCAATTACCCGGACTGGAATTCCCCAATGTCAGGGACCACAGTATCGAATGGATCTGGAATGAATCCCCGGATTTCAATAAATTCCGTGGCTTTGACTGGATGAAAGAACCCTGCCGCTCTTGCCCTGAAAAGGAAAAGGATCTGGGTGGCTGCAGATGCCAGGCCTTCATGTTGACCGGTGATGCACGTAACGCCGACCCTGTATGCAGTAAATCACCGCATCATCAGCAAATTGTTGATCTGGTAAACCGTGTTGACAAAATGGCGGGAAAACCGGCATTCGAAGAAAAACCCATGATCTTCAGGAACATGAAAAATTCCAAAAAGATCATCGAAGAAAAAGAAAGCGAACTCAACTGAGTTTATCTGCCTGCTGAATCGCCCAGGCGACATCCAGCGCCTGGCGATTTTCTTTAACATCATGGACGCGGAAAATCTTGACACCGGCCAGCAGCCCCAGCACGCTGGTGGCACAGGTGGCCGCCACCAGTTCGTCCGGTCGTGCCCCTTCACAGATAGAGCCCATGAAGCGCTTCCGGCTGGCCCCGAGTAATACCGGGTAACCTGTATCAACGAAAACCTTCAAGCCAGCCATCAGGGCCAAGTTATGGTCCCGTGTCTTGCCAAAACCGATACCCGGGTCGAGTATGATATTCTTTTTATCAATGCCCGCATTGATCGCTGCCCGCGCCCGCGCCAGCAAGAAATCCCTTACCTCCATTACCACATCTGTGTACCTCGGGTCGTCCTGCATAGTACCCGGCGCCCCCTGCATATGCATGAGGATGCAGGGGCAACAGCTGGCTGCCATAAATCTAAACATCTGATCATCTTCACGCCCAGCCGAGATATCATTAATAATTGTGGCACCGGCATCGATAGCTGTCTTCGCAACAGCACTGAGTGTGGTATCAATACTGATGATGGTATCCGGCATGGCGGCGTGCACCGCCTCAATCACCGGTATAACGCGCCCCATCTGCTCTTCGGCAGCAACTCGTTCCGAACCGGGGCGCGTGGATTCACCGCCAATATCGATGATGTCGGCCCCCTCATTTGCCATGCGCCGTGCCTGCCGGCAGGCTGATTCCGCATCCAGGTATATACCACCATCGGAAAAGCTGTCCGGCGTGACATTCAATATCCCCATGATCAAGGGACGGTCGGACTGCAAGAGATTCATGAGAGTAACTCTGCCATCCTGTCAGTGGCCGTAATCAAAGCATCGATCATAGGGGGTTCCCCCGCAAGATGACCGGCATCCGGCACGATAATCAATTCGGAACGCGGCAGGACCTCATGCAGGGACCAGGATGAGATCAGGGGACACGTCAGGTCATACCGTCCATGGATGATAATAATAGGGACATCAGGTAATTTATCGATGTTATTCAGAATCTGGTTTTCTTTAATAAAATAGTGATGCTTGGCATAATGACTTTCTATCCTGACCTGGTTCACCAGCTTTTGAATATCTTCAGGTTCTTCCTCTACTTCCCGCAGGGTCCAGGTAACGACTTTACTTGCCCATTCTGACCATGCACGCGCGAAGCGCTCACAGGTCTCTTTGTCTCCTTCATGTACACGCCGGTAATAAGCGTCAACCAGATCAGACCGTTCTGCTTCCGGAATTCCTTCGACGAATTTTGCCCAGTATTCGGGAAAGATTCGGTTGGCACCCTCCTGAGCAAACCATTTGAGATCCTGTTCGCGCGCCAGGAAGGTTCCGCGTAGGACCATGCCACTCACACATTTCGGGAATGCCTGCGCATAAAGTAAACCCAGCGTTGCCCCCCAGGAACCACCAAATATCAGCCAGCGATTAATCTTTAATTGTTTGCGGATTGCCTCAATATCCATCAGGAGATACTGAGTTGTATTGTCCTTTACAGTGCCCTGTGGACCGGATCGATTACAGCCACGCTGATCAAAAATAATGATGCGGTATTTTTCCGGGTTAAAGTAACGCCGGTGATTTTCATTGCAACCGGAACCCGGACCTCCGTGTAAAAAAATAACCGGCAGCCCTTCCGGGTTCCCGCTTTCTTCGAAATAGACCTGGTGATCAGCGTTACTTGAAAGTGTATGGCTCTGGTAGTTCTCGATTTCCGGATAAAGGGGTTTCATTTCGGTCTTTTCAATCTTCTTATTGTTCAATTATACCGGCCCGGTTAAGGTAAAAGGTAAAGGAAAAGATATGATCCCATGTGCCCCGTTAATGGGAAAAAATTGGTTGATGCTTCAATATAGGCTGGCTGATACCCTACCGGGAGCCGGAGACCCGTTTATATATCACTCAGGATCTCTTCGCGCTTGGTATTGTATTCATCCTCTGTGATCAGGCCCTTGTCCCTTAATTCATTGAGCTTCACCAATCGCTCTTCAACAGAAAGCGTGTTATTACCTTTCTGGTTCTCGTTCATCTCCTGACGGATGCGTGCCATCTCCAGACGCATCTCGCGGCGTTCCCGGGCGAGCTTATCGGCCTCCTGCTGCAAGGCTGCATTACCCCCACCTTCACTGAACCTCTCCTTACGCTTCTGCTCAGCTATAACCGCTGCTGCGGCCTTCTTGATATCAATCTCGAACCAGTTCTGGCGCGTTGTGTTGCCGACTACCTTATTATTAATCCCTGCCATAGCGACGAATTGTTCATCAAATCCGCTGGTTTTTCTGGTCCTGGATCCGTAATTGAAACTATAGGGAATATTCCCCTTGCCGGAGGGATCATAGATCGCCTCAAAGGCCTCGTTTCGGGCCCGGTCGTAATCTCCCAATATGAGATTGAGCTTACCGTCTTTGTAAAAGACACGACCGGCAACAAAAGCGCGTTCTGTCAATACCAATAACTTGCGGGAACTTCCTCCAATGACAAAAATGATGTCCTGATCGGGCGTCGCGTTTCTCAAGCCCTTGGACAATTGCTCACCCAGTAACTGTGCTTGGGACCGGGAGAATACAGGCACTATCTCCTCATTCTCTGAAAACAGCTTTTTATCGATGTAAGTCATTGAGCCTAGTACCGTAATAATTTCACCCTCGTCGAGGTCAACAGGGTGATCATTTTTACCCAGCTCGGCGGTATCCTGTTTGGCATACTTGAAATACAGGTTGAGACCTGACTTCCATATATATTCCTCGTCAGCATGCAGGCTAACAGAAAAACAATACAGGCAGACGGATAATAAGCTAATTAATTGATATTTATAAGATTTATTCATTACAAGGGAACTGGTTTAACGTGATATCAAATTAGATAATATTGCTTGCGGGAAGTTTACAGCAATTGAAGCGAATTAGGAAAAAGGAAAAACCGGCAAGACCTTTCCCATTCATAAATAGAAAAAGGCCTCCGAAGAGGCCTTTTTATAACTACATTACTGCTTCTTGCTTATAAGCGATGATCTGCCTATTAGAAGAAGAAGGTCACGCCCAGGGTGAACAGGTCGATGTCCCCATCCAGTGCAGCGGCGTTATCAAACTCGGCATCCAGGTTTTCCCAAGTACCATAGATGATGAGTGAGCTACCAAAGTACTGGCTGACTTCAACACCGATACGCTGCAGTTCGGAACCGGTTGCACCCAGACCAGCTGCGATATGGCTGTATTGGTCATTATACAGACCATACTGACCAGCGATGGCAGTATCACCCAGGCTGTTGAACTGGCGCTTGATACCACCCTTGAACCAGTAAGCATCAGTTTCGTCTTGCATGCCTAGACCGGCGGCTTCCAAGTCAGATTCTTCACGCTGGTAAGCAACAGTACCAAACAGGCCCGTGACAGAATCCATGATACCAAACTGGATCTGCAGGTTGTCAGCAGCACTGTGAGTTTGCACGCCTGCTAAGTTGGCTCCTACACCGTTGTTCTCAGCATAGCCGATCGCACCCTGAAGGCTCACACGGCCAACGGCGGTCTTGTACTTGGCGGCAACGTCATAGACATCGTCATTGGCATAGCCGATGGCGATACCCAGGCCGTCAACAAAGGTCGGCAGGTCATAACGGACACCCTGGCGATAAATACCGTTACAATCGATACCGATACCCAGACCGTTTGACAGGATTTCTGCGGTACGACAGGTCAGGGCGTCACCGAAAGCAACAGCAGCTGTCGTATTGGTAATGACACCATTGCCACGGAACACCGGTGAAATGGAAGGCCACAGAGTCAATGACGGGTCTTCCAGCACGGCGATGTTATCGGTCGGCATGGATTGCAGACCTAGAGTTACCTTACCCATCGCGCCACTCACATACAGACTGTGACCGAGCACGTTAAAGGTATCACCCGTGCCGTTGGAAAATGAATCAACGGTTCCTGTTCCACCATTACCAAAACCCAGTACCTGGCTGTTGTTACGCGGCTCGGTGGTTACATCAAAACCGGCGGTCAGACCACCCGGTACGTCAGCAGAACCGGCAAACGTAATACGGCTACCCAGTGTAGCACCGTTGTCACTCACGGACACGACATCACTACCGACAGGCCCGTCAGCGTAGGTGATACCCTGGTTGATCCAGCCAGAGATGCTCACATCAGCGGCAGCTGATGCAGAGAATACACTCGCTGCAATGGCCAGACTTGCACCTTTTAAGAGTTTATTCTTACTCACTTGTATTTCCTCCTAAGTAAAAAAACGTGACTTATAATTTCTAGAAATTTAAAGTCGATCTCCCCAGCCTGTTTCCCCCTTAACTATCCAAAGGAAAATTCATGCTTAGAGAACAGTTTGCCCTCAAAAAGGACAAGTGAAAAAATACAACATGAGGTAGAGGTTAGCAAGTTCTTTTTACAAAAAAACAACAGCTATGTATTTGAAAGATATAATGCTGTTGTTTTATTACAACAGTTTTTTGTGTGCGCTATATTATGCCTATGCACCTAAATGATGCATATAATATTTCTTTAATTATTAGTAGCTTAAATATTATTTTTTATAACTAGCGCATTTGTAACAAAAGATCTTGAATGAAGATAGTTTTTCCATTGTATATATTAGTGCTGTTATTACATTACGTGCAGCCAGTATTTATGATGGCTATGAATTTTTCCTGATTATTCATCCATGAATAAAAAGTTATCCACCACCTCTCTGATAACACTGATCGAATCGTTTTAAGACTGCCTTGGCTTCGGACTCATTGCACCCGTTGATAGCAATATGTACCTGAAGCCGGGGTAATGTTAATGCACCAATTCCCCATTGCTGCTCAACAGAGAGCTTTATCGTCATTCCCCAAGTATCCCCCACATAATGAATTTCTCTATCCTTAACCGTATATTCATCACTGCCCAACGCCTTGGGCAGGATACGCATGAAATCGGCATGGGTGATCGTCATCTCGCGATTGGAAATTAAAGTTGAATCTTTTTCTTGCTTATTGGTAGTCATACTGATTCAGAAGTTATCCAGTCAGTCGATTTATTAGCAAGCAGATTATAACGGCCTAATTTAGCTCTAGCAGAGATAATCTGGAGATATGTGTAAAACGAAAAAATTCCGGTATTGAGAAATTAAGGTGCCATTTTTTTATGACGTCCTTGTCGAATAACTGTGCCGATGTTACACAATGGCCTAACCATCCCTGACGAGGTATTCGCCGCACTACGTTTGTCCAATGAACTAACGGTCGCGGCTCAGCCACCCGCAACCGGGGGCCAGATGGCGAGGGTATCGCCGTCCTTGATAATGTTGCGATCGCGGTCCTCCAGTTTCAGATAGATACCATTCAACAGGACAAGATGCGCCATATCGCGGGGAACCTTATAGCGATCAATCAGTTCATTAGGGGTGGAAGTATCAGGAATATCAATCTTGATAGTATGTTTTTCCGATCCGGCTGGAAGAAAGTCTGCCAGTGATGCGTAGAGCTTGAAGGTGATTCGCATGCCCCTGTCAGATAATTCCTGCATTATGACCAATAGACTGGGTGGCGCCGAGATAGGCCTCCATCACACGGGTCGGGTCCTTCATCAACAGATCCTTCCACTTACCCAGAGGTAATTTGGTCTGTATCAGGCCGCGTAACACTCCCACATGCTCTGTCAGTCCCAGGGATTGTGCCCCTACCAGAACATCGCCCTCGAATTGCAGGCTCAGGTAACGATAGCGTTCCGGGTCACTCAACTCGACTGAATCTCCCCCATCGACACCCATCCAGAGACCATACGAACTGGAAATCAGGCCCATAGTATCCAGCACGTTCATATTGACGCTGCCCTGATGTCGAGTCTTTTTGCCCGCCATATTCATGGCGGCAATGCGGCCATGGTCAGCAGCTGTCGGCTGAATGGCCTGGACGGTATATTCTCCCGTTGAAAAATCACGTCCCTGGCAGACATCTCCTGCAGCATAGATATTAGGCATATTTGTCTGCAGGTATTCATTCACCAGTATCCCTTCATCCGTTTCGATACCGCTGCCTTCAAGAAACTGAATATTGGACTTGACGCCGGTCGCCGAGATTACGAGGTTGGCATCCAGGGTTTCACCATTGCTGAGTTTGACCCTGAGCCCTTTTTTGAAAAGACCACCTGACTTCTCAATGGCTTCAATCTTCGTAGAGGTGTGTACAGTTACACCCTTTTTCTGACACCACTTCTTGATCAGGTTACCGGCAGTCTGGTTCATCATTCTTGGCACCATTCGGTCACCCATTTCAACCACTGTCAGGTTAACGCCTCGCAAGGCCAATGCTTCAAGGATGATACAACCAATAAACCCGGCTCCCATCAGCACGACATTCGCACCGGGTTTTGCTCTTTTGGCAATGGCACGGCCATCCTCCAGGGTCCAGCAGGGATGGACAGCCGGAAGGTCAATTCCGGGGATGGGCGGAGAGATTGGATGGGAACCAGTAGCAATCAGCAATTTATCGAATTTTACCGTCCCACCCTTTTCAAGGGTCAGGGCCATTCCAGAGACATCGATTCCGGAGACCCGGTCACGTACAACCTTTATCCCCTTGTCTTCAAAGTAACCGTCTTTTTTTCTCAGGTAAGTACCTTTTTCATTGATCCTTTCAATTAGATAATAAGGAAGGGCCATCCTTGAGTAAGGTGGTTCCGGTTCATCACCAATAAGCGTGACACTGGACTGAGGATTAATTTTCCGGAGCGTTTCAGCGGCAATTACGCCGGCCGGGCCGGCACCGATAATTACATGCTGCATTGATCATTCTCCTCTGCAATGACATGCTTCACCTTTACAGTCCCAGCCTTTGCCGGGTTTCAGCAGTTGGAACGCCATCAGGTGTCCAACCACGGATCTGGTAATATTTCGGCAACATCTCGTCTAGACCGTTTACCTTGCCCGTAGCTGGGCCGGTCTTAGCGGCTTCTTTCAGTAGGCGCTTCGGCAAAGTATCATCCTTTGCAGTAAGCCCGGCAGCCAGATTAAATTCCCGCTCCATATTCCAGATGCGCTCACCGACTTCGGTCATTTTTTCCGGCGTCCAATCCCCTTCACAGGCGGCATTTACCTGGGGAGCAATATCTTCGAGCGTCCACGCGAAAGTAGTGAAAACGCAAAGCCCAGTGGAATCGACTGCAGCGGTTGCATCCTGAAAGGCCTTGACCAGTTCCGGTTTGCCATCGGTAACCAGCGGATCAGTCTTTTCAGGGATGCCCAGGACTTCAGAGGCAACAGTATAGCTGCGCAAGTGGCAGGCACCCCGGTTTGAGGTGGCGTAGGTCAGGCCCATGCCCTGGATACCGCGTGGATCATATGCCGGGAATTCCTGTCCCTTCACAGTCATCGATAAATCAGGGTGTCCGTACTTTTCGCAGAGGCGTTTTGACCCCAGGCCCAGATCCTTGCCAAAACCCTCTCCCTTGGCCGTGACTTCGGCCGCCCAGGCGAGGGCCTTAGGATTGCCGAATTTGAGTTCCATGCCACCGGTTTCCTTTGTTGTGATCGCACCGATTTCAAATAACTCCATAGCGGCTGCGACAGTAGAACCGAAGGATATAGGGTCGAATCCGTCTTCGTTACAAAGGAAATTGGCATAAGTAATTGCATCCAGGTCATCGACACCGCAATCAGACCCCAGAGCCCAGGCCGCTTCGTATTCTGCGCCACCGGATGCCCCCCAGTATTCCGGCTTGTTCTGAATGGAAAAATGCCCTTGATCAATGGTGGATATCCTGCCGCATGCAATCGTGCATCCAAAACAGGCGGCATTGGTCGTCAGATTTGGCCTACCATCCGTGGGGCGCGGTTCGTGCATCGCTTCACCCGAGATCTTGCTGGCCCCTTCAAACTGAACTTCCCGCATGTTCCTGGTCGGCATGGCGCCAATCTCGTTAATAACGTTCATCAGGACCTGGGTGCCGTATGTCGGGAGCCCCTGTCCGGTAACCGCATTTTCAGCCAGAACCTTCTTGCCCTGCTCGGTGGCCTTTAGGAAAGCCGCCGGATCTTTGACATTACCCACCCCCTTGGTCCCACGGACAGCAACGGCCTTCAGATTTTTCGAAGCCATCACTGTACCCACACCGGACCTGCCTGCGGCACGATGCAGATCATTTATGATGCCAGCATAGAGGCAACCTGCTTCGGCAGAACGCCCGACACAGGCTATTCTGATCAATGGATCCTGATGTTTTTTATGAATTAATTCATCAGTTTCCCAGGCCGACTCGCCCCACAGATCATCCGCCGGTAATAACTCAGCTTTGTCATTTTCAACATACAGGTAAACAGGACTTGGAGATATGCCTTCAAATATAATCATATCCCATCCCGCATTCTTGATCTCATTACCAATAAAGCCGCCCGAGTTGGAACAGGCGATAGCACCGGTCAGGGGACTTTTGGTCACAACGGAATAACGACCGCCTGTGGATGCGCAGGTACCTGTCAGGGGACCAGTGGTCATAATCAATTTATTATCGGACCCCAGTGCATCACATTTCGGATCAATTTCCTCGACCAGATATTTGGAGGCTAGCCCGCGTTGGCCGAGATAATCCATGGCCCAATCCATATTCAGTGGTTCATTGGTAATCGTGCCCTTGGTAAGGTTCACTCTCATTACATTTCTTGTCCATGCCATGGTACTACCCTCCTAAATCTGTGAGCTGTCTTGAGGGAGATTTTGGGCTGCGTGTGCTCGCATCCGCTCCATGCCGGTATGATCGGCATCGACATACGTGATTGCCCCTGTCGGACAGGCCTTCGCACATTCCGGATCACCGCCGCAGAGGTCACATTTATAGACCACTTTGGTCTGCTGATTATAGTTCACTGTGCCGAACGGGCAGGCTATCGTGCAGACCTTGCAACCCACACAGACATCTTCTAGCACTTCCTTTGCACCCGTGGTCTCGTTCAGGACGATGGCTTCAACCGGGCAGGCATGCATACACCAGGCTTCAGAACACTGCGTGCAGGTATAAGGCACAAAACGCCCTTCTTCGTGGAAGGTAAATATCTTGATACGGGATACAGCTGGATTGAAAAACCCTGTGGCCTCATATGAACAGGCCATTTCACATTGCAGGCAACCAGTACATTTCTCCGGCTCTATCTGGAGTGATTTGAGCATCTGGGCATCCCCCTCTTGACTCCTTTATCTAATTATAAATCTTTGGGTATGAATCATGTACCGGGATATACTCAAGCAGTAAACTGAAACCGGTATTCACGATTTTTTGACCGCCATTCTCCAGTGTAAATTATCTGGTAAACAGTTCAAAGTATTTTCTTTTCAATACCATAGATGCTATTAATTGTTGCAAAATGCAATACTATCCGCTCTTTATATCAGACTAATTTCAGCCATGACCCGGAATTCTGCCGCGACCTTATTTGCAATCATCCTGGTGCTGTATCTCTCCCTCTGGGGTAAGTGGGCACTGGCAACAGAATATGAACTGCTGTATATCGGACCGGAAAACAGTAGTGCTTACAGGGGGTTACAACAAGGATTAGATGAGGCCAATCATCAGGGACAGTTCCTGGGCATTGGTTTTTCCCTTCGGACTATGGAATTTGATGACTACGTTTCTGAGAAGCTGTCAGATCCGATAGCGATCATTGCCAACGTCGAAACAGAAGAGCTGCGGCAATTAATCAAGGCAACACCCGATATCGCGATAATGAACATTGGTAGTGCTTCTGACAGTCTACGTCTTGCCTGCTATCCCAATGGTTTTCATATCCTTCCCAGTGAAAAAATGCTTGCAGATGCGGAAGTACAATGGCGCAAAAAAAATCCGAACAGTTCGGCCCATGCGCGGGCATGGCACCATAAATTTAAAAAATATGCCGCCAGGGATCTCAACAAGCGCTTTAGCGCAAGGTTTGAAAAAGCCATGGATGACCGGGCATGGGCAGGTTGGGCGGCAGCAAAAATAGTTACGGATACTCTGGCTCGGCAAGGGATTTCAGACCACTCCAGATTACTTGCCTATCTTAAAGAAGACCTCGTTTTCGACGGCCAGAAAGGCATTGAGATGCAATTCAGGGAAACCGGACAACTGAAACAAATATTACTACTTGTAGATGATGACAAGATCGTAGGAGAGGCGCCGGTTCTCGGGGTGGCAGATGCAACTGATCTGGACAGCCTTGGTCATATAAGCTGTCAACATTAACTGATCATGGAATACTTGCAATTCTGCAGCAGGCCATTATCTCGCAAAGTTTAGGGAGAATTACCGAATGAAACTGAAGATCGTATTTTTCATATTTATCCTCTATGCCGCTCAGGCAAATGCCACAGAACCAACACATCGAATCTTCGTCTCAAACGAAAAAGGCAATTCTATCAGCGTCATTGACGGCAAAACTCTGGGGGTCATCAAGGAAATTCCTGTTGGTAAGCGGCCGCGTGATATTGGTTTTTCCCCCGACGGGAGTGAACTCTATGTCGCACTGGGTGATGAGGATGCCATTGCAGTCGTTAATCCAGTTTCGCTTGAAGTCCTGCGAAAATTCAAAGCGGGTTCTGACCCCGAGGCTTTTGCCGTCCACCCAAAAAGTGGTTACCTGTTTATTTCCAATGAGGATGCCGGTCTTGCCACTATCTTTGATCCCGTAACAGGTAACAAGATTATTGAAATTCAGGTAGGCCTTGAGCCCGAGGGTGTGGCGGCCTCACCCGATGGAAGATATGTCGCTGTAACCAGTGAATCCAGCAATTTACTGCATATTATCGAACTGCCGGATTATAAAATCTCGATGAATATCCTAGTTGGCAGCCGTCCGCGTGATGCCGCCTTTAACAGTGACAGTTCGCTGATTTACGTAACCTCGGAAGTCAGCGGTGATGTCGGGGTTATTGACCTGAAAACAGGAAAAGTTATCAAATCAGGTAAACTCGAAGACAAAAAGGCCAAGCCCAAGGATATTGTGCTAAGCAAGGATGAAAAAACACTCTATGTCGCGGGCGGGCGCGCCAACAAGATCTTTGTCTTGGATGCGGAGACACTTGAAGTAAAAAAGACCATACCGGTTGGCAAGCGTACCTGGGGACTGGCCATCGATCCCGCCGAAAACAGGCTGTTTACTACTGATGGTGTAGACAGTCAGGTATCAGTGATCGACACCAACAGGAATGAAGTAATTAAGACTATTAAGGTAGGCTCATTTCCCTGGGGCGTTGCCATTCATGACTGATAAATCAATGCCTGGGGAAAACTATAAATGCAACATCCTGCGAATCACGCCATCGTTTCTGAATGCATGGTACAACGCACCGCTGATATGGATCGAGATCAACGCCAGCAATGCCCAGCATGTCCACAGGTGAACATCCGAAAAAAAGATATTCAATTCCTCGTTTTCCTTGGCCCAGTCGGGTAGCTCGATCACCCACCAGAGCGTAGTCCCCCATCCACTGTAAGCTGAGGAAAGATAACCGCTCAGACTGCAGGCGAAAATTACAATGTACAAGATAATATGGTCTAGCGTGGCCAGCTTATGCATCCAGGGCTTCATAGCATCCAAGGTGACGGGGGTCGGACGGTATCTGAGCCGTACATAAAGGAGTATCGCCATCAAAAAGATGGCTGTAATACCAAAATTCTTATGGAGTTGAAAAGGAATGACCCGATAGGAATATTCCTTGGATGGTAATGGCAGGGAAAGCATCCACCAACTGGAGATAAACAGGAAGAAGATGGACGCGGCCATCAACCAGTGCATTACTACGGCGGTTCTACTGTATGCTGTCTTCTGCATCTTTGATATTCCTGCTCCCGTTATGTCTCGCTTGGTTGATTGCTACTCAGGATTGGGCCGCTTTACTTTCTGCCTGCAGCCCTACAAATGCCGCCGATGTCAACATCAGGTGGAGCACAAACCAGAGAAAGACATTCCAAAGGTAGTGGGCGCGCAATAATGGCCCAGTATTTACCACGGCTATGAATTCAATCACATCGATGGCAAGCAGTGAGGCAAAAGTAAATACGGCCAGTTTGCTTGCCCAGCTACGGTTATCAAACAATGCAATACCTATGAACACAGATAATGCAGCGATGACAGTACCAATTGCCATGAGGGTCATCTGAAAACAGCGGAACCAGTCCGGGCTGGATACAATAAGGTTCTTCATCGTTGTTGCCATTAACTGGCATTCCATCAGAGACAAGCCTTCTTCTATCAATTCATCTTCCCGGCACTTGAGAGGCTTGTCCTGAACGGCGGCAGAATCAGGCGCCGCAACCACCTGTATCATCGCTTCGTTACCATGGGATACTGTCAATAAAAGGCCCAGCACGATCGTCACGATCCCCAGCCAGCACTTCCAGGCAGGTCCCTGGTCGGATGTCCCTAATGGAGTATTTGAATCAGTTGCTTCCATGAGAAATAAATATTTAGACTTATTCTAGAAATTGTACTTGAGTCAGCATTTATAGACAATCCCTCTCGAATATGGATGTTTCCATACCCGGATATCAGGGGTTAATAATATTGTGCCGGATTGCCAGGCGTGCTATCTCCGCGACAGTAGATACATTCAGCTTGCTTTTGATTTGGGTACTGTAATTGGCGACGGTCTTGTAACTGAGGGACAATCGCTTGGCTATTTCACTGGTATTGAGGCCCTCTGCCAGCAGGCAAAAGATCTCAAATTCTCTCGTTGAAAGGTTCGACAAGGGAGAATTCCTACCCCTGCTCTTCTGGATAGCAAGCCGTTGCACTAAATCTGAATCGATATGTGACTTTCCGGAGGCCAATTCCCGTATGGCCTCGACCAGGATTTCCGGTGCGCTGTTCTTGGTAATATAACCCTGGGCGCCCGCTTGCAGTGCCTGCTCAACGAATACCGTGTCTTCATGCATGCTGAAAACCAGTATTTTCGCCTTATCATCCCTGGCCACGATCCGACGGATCGCCTCAAGGCCTCCCATGCCCGGCATAGAGAGGTCCATGACCACAACATCAGGTCTTGATTCCACAAAGGCGCGGCAGGCGCGTTCCCCCGAATCCGCTTCGCTGACGACCTCAATATCATCAGAATTCTTCAGTAAAACCCGGTACCCTGCCCTGACCACTGCATGGTCGTCAACCAGTAATACCTTAATCTTATCTGTTTCAGTCATCTTCGGCTCTCCCGGTTTTCAGCGGGATTATAATATTTATCCGTGTACCATTTCCTGTCCCAGAAGTAATGCTAAATGTACCATCTAAAGCCTGTGCGCGCTCTCGCATCCCCATGAGCCCCAGCCCAGGTCGGATTTCATCAATATTAAAACCCTGACCATCATCTTCAATATCCAGTTCAAGCTGTTTTTTACTATTATCCGTACCCGGCTGATCGGTCACAGACAAGGTGATATTCACACTACTGGCCCTGGCGTGCTTGATGATATTCGTCAGGCTCTCCTGGATTATACGGTAGATATTGATATCGATTGGATCCCCCAGATGGTCAATATCGCCATTGAAACTGAAATAACAGAAAATATCCTGGTGCCTAGCATTCCAGTTATCGATCATATCCTGCAGTGCAGCGCGGAGACCCAGTTCATCCAGGGCTGGGGGACGCAATTGCTGCATCCTGGTCTTGGCCACATCGTACATACGGCTTGATAAACTGATGATAGTGTCTGCACCTTCTCGCGTCGTTTCGTCAGCGTGTGTAGATTTTTGTTCAATCGAGGTTGCTACCGCCTTGATGGCTGTAATTGACTGGCCAAGCTCATCATGCAGTTCATAGGCAAGGTTACGCCGTTCTTCCTCCTGAATTGCAAGTGAACGCTGTGTCAGATAGCGATTATCTTCCTGGCTTTTCTGCAGGACCTCGGCCATTAGGTTGAACTTGGAAGATATACGCGATAGTTCAGGCAGGTTAAACGTTGGCAGCCTCAGCTTGTAATCACCGTGCTCGATACCTTCGAGCGCCTTTAGTATGGTTTCAATAGGTCTGAACCCTCTGCCCAGGGTAACATAGACCAGCAAATTGGCGAGGACCACGAACAGCACCAGTAGCACCAATACACCTCTTGTCTCATTCCAGCTTTCGGTGATTTCATCGGCTGGATTGGCCCGTATAATGATCTCCGTTACCGGCAGACCCGGCTCATCGATGGAATGATGGAATTCCATGGCTGGTGGTTCAACCAGCCGAGTATACCAGTCCGGGGCATAAACCTTGACCGGCATGGAGCCCTGCAATCCCAGTTGCTGCCTGCTGGGACGGTATGGGTTATTAGAACGGTATAGCTCGATGTGCAGGTGGCGGATATCCTCAAGCAGGGCAATTTCTTCCAGTACCTGGTCCTGTAACTCGGCCTGTTCGCTGCTGGCTGTGCTGGTGAGCGCAATTTTCACTAGTTGCAGGGTCAGGGTAGCTGTCGACTGCACCTCGTCAAAAATGGCTTTGCGGGCATTGGTAATGATAAAAATACTGGCGCCAATCATGATTAGAATGAACAACAAGGTTATTAGCAGGGTCAATCGAATACGAAGGCTCATCTTGCATGCACCTTGCAGGCAGTTCTGATAATTATGTTTATCACCGGCTCATGGTAGCTTGGAACGAACGGACAGGGAAACTACCTGCAATGAGAAATAATGGATGTTATAGGCCAGAAAAGTTATTATTTATCCAATAAATCAAGCTAGTTAGGAAATTATCCTGATAATTACAATGAATAGACTCCTGAAACCTGTTCCCCTCTTACTGATATTTATAATGCCTGTAGTGCTGGCGGCCACCGATAACCTGGACAGCGCCATCAAGGAAGCCGTCGAAACAAACCGTGACAGCCGCAAGTCGCAGCAGAAGATCGACAAACTGTCCGAGGAAACCAGAAATATGCTGGAATCCTACCAGGATACGCTGCAGCAAATCGACAGCCTGAAAACTTATAACGAGCAACTGGAAAAACTGATCAATAACCAGAAGGGAACCAAGCTCTCTATTCTTAAGCAGCTCAACAGCATCGAGGAAACCCAGCGAAATATTGTGCCCTTGATGCTGCGTATGATCGAGGTTCTAGAAGAATTTATCCGGCTTGATATGCCCTTCCTTGTAGAGGAACGCATGACACGCCTTGGAGTGATCAAGGAAATGATGGATCGTCCCGATATCAATCTGCCCGATAAATATAGGCGTATCATGGAGGCCTATCAGATCGAGCTGGAATACGGCCGTACTATCGCCAGTGAAAACCGTGTTATCGAGCAAGACGGCAAGAGTATTACGGTTGATACCCTACGTATTGGCCGACTGGCACTGCTTTATCAGACCCTCGATGGCGAAGAGAGCGGCTTCTGGAACAAGGAAACCCGGCAATGGCAGGCTTTGCCAGATGAATATAACCAGTCAATCAAGGAAGGGATCCTGATTGCCAACCGGCAAGCCCCCCCGGCCTTGTTCAAAATACCGGTACAGGTCCCGGAGGGTGATAAATGAAAAACATCCTCCTATTTTTAATTTCATTTCTTCTATCCAGCACTGCAATAGCTGAGGAAGCCGCGACGCTGGACGACTTGCTGAAACAGGTCAGGGAAGACAGCTTGTTACAGAAAAAGGAAAACCGTGCCCGGGAAGAGCGTTTTCTTAGGGAACACAGCGAACAGCAGAAATTACTGGAAGATGCATCCGAACTCTTACTTGCAGAAGAAAAACGCAGCAACGCACTCAAGTCCATTTACGAACAAAACGAACGCGAAATTAACGCAATGGAATCTAATCTTTCCACCCGCATGGGCTCACTTGGGCAGCTACATGGCATTGTCAGACAACTGGCCAATGATATCGACTCAGTTATCGATAGCTCCCTGGTGTCAGCGCAGAAACCTGGGCGTGATGAATTGCTGGATGAACTGGCGGGCGCAAAGACACTGCCTGCAATCGGTCAACTCGAAGCAGTATGGCATCTACTACTGGATGAACTGGTCGAGGCGGGCAAGCTGGCACGCTTTCCAGCTAGGGTGATTACCAATACCGGTGAAGAAACTGAACAGACTGTTACACGAGTCGGCGTATTTAATGCCGTATCAAATGGCCGCTTTCTGCGTTATCTGCCCGAAAGCACGCATCTGATAGAACCTGGCAGGCAACCTGCCGGACGATTCCAGTCCATGGCAAAAGATCTTGAAGAATCAGAAGGAGGAATCGCCCCATTTCCCATTGACCCAACCAGCGGGGCTATGCTTGCCTTACTGATCCAGGTCCCTGACCTGAAGGATCGCATAGTCCAGGGTGGTCTTGTTGGAGGACTGATTATCATTATTGGCCTGATCGGGCTGATCGTCGCCGTGGAAAGATATATCAAACTAAATAAGGTGGGCCGTGAGATTGATAATCAGATGCAAGACAATATCCCCGGTGACAACCCATTAGGCAGGGTTATGGCGGTATACCAGGCAAACCCGGGGGTAGATACGGAAACTCTGGAATTGAAACTGGATGAGGCCATCCTCAAGGAATTACCGGTATTACAGCGTGGTTTGCGGATCGTGGCATTACTTGCGGAGATCGCCCTGCTACTAGGACTATTGGGAACAGTGACAGGTATTATTGAGACATTCCAGTCCATTACGCTCTTTGGCACCGGTGACCCGAGGGTAATGTCCGGCGGTATATCACAGGCACTGGTTACCACGGTTATGGGCCTGATTACTTCGATTCCTCTATTGCTGTTCCACAGCTTTCTGTCTGCAAAAAGTAATCGCCTGATTCATATACTGGATGAGAAGAGCACGGCCTTTGTGGCAATGCTAGCGGAATCTCACCAAGTAAAACAAAATGCCTGATATTTCTGAAACAATTATTGAGTTTTTTGAACGGGGCGGGCCGATTTTCCTGGTGGTGCTGATTGTTTCAGTCATTCTATGGATTTTAATAATCGAACGCTACTGGTACGTCCTGTTTGTCTTCCCGCATGATCTTGATAAGGCAATGCAAAAATGGCAGAAACGCACGGATCATATCTCATGGAATGCCATGCGGATTCGTCAAGGCCTGCTTGCAGATATAGAATTGACCTCAGGCAAATCCCTGTTACTGATAGGGGCAATCACCTCGATACTGCCATTATTGGGATTACTCGGAACAGTGACTGGAATGATCGCCCTTTTCGATATAATGAATGTATTCAGTACCGGTAATACACAGGGGATGGCCTCTGGCATATCACGTGCCCTGCTCCCCACGATTGCAGGTCTGGTTACAGCCCTGGCAGGAATTTATTTCAGAAACGATCTGGAACATCGCATCAGGCTTTACCAAGAAAAGGCAAAAGATTGTCTGCAAATCTAATCATGCGTCATAGCCATACAGAACACAGCGCTAAAACAGTCAATGTCAATCTGACACCATTGATTGACATGGTGTTCATCCTGTTAATCTTTTTTCTGGTCACTGCCTCCTTTACCAAGGAAGCTGGAATAGAGGTCGACAGGCCGTCAGCGCAAACAGCCGTCAGACAGGAAGCAGGAAACCTGGTTGTCGCCATAGACAAAAACAATCAAATATGGATAGAAAATAAAAAAATTGATATCAGGACCATCCGCGCACACATTGAACAGCTACGGGCACAAAATCCGGAAGGCACAGTTATTATTCTTGCAGACAAGGAATCACGGGCAGGAGTAACCGTTGATGTTCTTGATCAGATCAGGCTTGCCGGTGTGGCTAATGTCGCCATAGCTGCTGAAAGGAAGTAGAGAAAAGTCAACAAGAACGCAGTTTCAATCATCATGTCCAGAGCAATAAAATCATCTGTTGTTGTCGGAATATCCGCAATTATTAATACCTTGCTTTTTATGTTGATCTACCATCTCGTTACTAATGAGATTATCAACTTGCCCAAATACGAATTATTAAATTTTATAGATTTTGTAGAGATTAGAAAGAGCCCAGAAAATAAGACCGACAAGGAACGTGAATTAAAACCGGAGGAACCACCGCCACCTGAAACACCACCCGAGTTACCTGTCCAGCAGACAACTGAAGTACCCAAACCGGCCCAGGCAAAAATGCCATTACCCAGTGCCCGCATCGATATACCATTGGGAATTTCTGGAATACCCTATATCGGAGACTTTATGAAGCCTTCATCTTCCGATATCAGCCCTGGCATGCCTGATATAGCAACCAATGTCGTCCCGATTAAAAAGATTGAGCCCGTCTACCCTACGCGTGCACAGCGCGCCGGTATAGAAGGCACAGTGACTGTTGAATTCACCATTGATACTGAAGGCAATGTGAAAGAGATAGAAGTTGTCAATGCAGAACCACCGGACATATTTGATCAGGCCGTTATCCAGGCAATCAGAAAATGGAAATTCCCTCCTGAAACAAGGGGTGGCAAGGCTGTAGAAATGAGGGCGCGCCAAGAGATACGCTTTTCACTTCAAAGACGATAATCATGAAACTATTGCAAATCCTTTTAATTTTTTCTGTACTATTCCCGGTACTATCTCAGACTGGTTATGCGAAAAATGAAGACCAGTATCTTCTCTCCGAGGACGTATACGAATCATTGCTTGATATAAACAAACTGATAGAAGATGAAAAGTTTCGGAAAGCGGAGGAAAAAGCAAGTGATCTGTTTAAAAATAATTTAAGCGCCTATGAAGAAGCTGTGCTTAACCAGACACTGGGTTATATCTACAATTCGCTTGAGCAATATTCAAAATCAATTGATGTATTTACCAAAGCATTGGAATCAGGCGCATTACCGGAAAAGGTAAGTAATGATCTTAATTATATAGTTGCTCAGCTTCATGCCCAGGAAGGTAATTATGAAAAAAGCATTGATTACCTGACATCCTGGTTTGATAAAACACAATCTGCTGATGCAGAGAGTCACATTTTTGCCGCTTCGGTGTATTACCAGTTAAACAGATACAAAGAGATGATTCCTCATATCAAGCAGGCTTTAAAGAGCTCGGAAAATCCTGAAAAGAACTGGTACGAATTACTGTTTGTTGCCTATTACGAAACAGAACAGTATGACAATGCAGCTGAAATTCTTGAAAATATGCTTTCTAGGTATCCCAATAATAATAACTACTGGTTACAGCTTGCGAATACCTATCAGCAAGGAGGGAATACCAGAAAGGCGATTGCCGTGTATGAACTGGCAGATAAAAAAGGCCTGCTTGGACAACAGGAAATTATCCAGCTTGCCAGTCTGTACCTCAATGACGATATACCACACAAGGCGGCTACTTTTCTGCAATACAAAATGGATATGGAAAAGATCGAGAGATCAATAGATAACCTACAAATACTTGCAACGAGCTGGTTACTTGCCAAGGAAGAAGACAAGGCAATTGAAGTAATAACTGATATAGCAAGGATTACTAATGACCCTAGAGACTATCTGAGAATCGGCCAGATTTATTTCAATCGGGGTGAATGGAGCAAAGCCATTATCTCACTTGAGGAAGCAATTGGCAGCAAGGACGCCGAGGAAAGCGCCAGAGCCAATTTGTTGCTGGGGATAGCCGCATATTATCACGATGACATTTCCCTATCGGGCCGTGCGCTGAACAAGGCCGCAACGAATAAAAATACCGCGGAGCAGGCCGACTGGTGGCTTGATAAATTAAGAAGAAAGGTAAAAACAGAAACCAATAGCTAGCAATCAAGCAAGATTCTTCTCAGCTTTTTCAAGCACTTCAATCAAATCAGCGGCCGTTTGGTACCTGTCTTCAGGTTTCTTGGCCAGGGTACGATCAATAATTTCCTGGTAGCCATATAATTTCTCAGGCAATTTAGGAATATCTGCATGCACATGCTGATAAATTACCGCCGCTGCCGTTGCAGCTGTATAGGGTTTTTGCCTAGTCAACAATTCATAAAACAATACACCTGCACTATATATATCAGATCTGTGGTCTACGGATTTTCCCTCACCCTGCTCAGGGCTGATATAGTGTGGCGTCCCGATGACCTGCCCCAGGGTTGTCAGGTCATGGGAAGTTGAACCTATTTTCTTGGAAATTCCAAAATCGGCAAGCGCCAGGCTATCGTCACCTCTGAACATAATATTCGCCGGCTTAAGATCCCGATGGATAATTCCGACCTTGTGTATTGCATCCAGACCGTATGCAATATGGGTCATGTAAGTTAAAGCAATCTCGGGCGAGATCCTTAATTCCATTCTTTGTTTTAAATCTCCCCTAGAAAAAAATTCCATAGCGATAAAACCATAATCCTCAGTCATACCATGATCATAAATCCTGCAGACAAATGGACTGTCAAGAGTCGCAAGCAGGTTGGCTTCTCTGACAAAACGCTTTACAAAATTGTCATTTTTCGTTTTCTGAATATCGAGGATTTTAAGTACCAGAGACAATCCGTCAGAAACGCGTTCCGCCAGATAGACCTTGGACATTGCACCCTGCCCGATGATCCTTACTATCCTGTAACCTGATCCAATATCAACTTCTTTTCTGGATTTCCTGTTTTGTTCATGTACTTTCCTAACCAGGTGCTCGGCATTGACCTTGTCTTCTTCAAGCTTGGAAATTTTTTCAGGTGTATAATCGATTGCATCAAGAACCATTTCAGCCAGGCGCTTTGGTGTGATATCGACCTTGTTCATGTAATCTGCCGCGCCCAGCTTTATAGCCTTCACGGCAATATATTCATCGCCCTCGGCAGTCAGGATAATAGTAGGGGGGAAAGCTGGATTGTTCCTGAATTCCTTCAGCCAGGCAAAGCCGTTTTCACCGCCACCCAGATTGTAATCAAGCAAAACTGCCTGATAATCAGACCATTCGAAATGGTCGGACGGCTTACCCAGCCGTTCAACATCGTATTTAACGACTTTGATATTCTTAAGTTCCTTGGCAAGAAAAACAGCTGCAAGGTCCCTGAATTCTCTGGAATCATCAATTACAAGAATCTTCATTGATAAGGCCTGCTGAATTGATCTTGATAGAGTATATCATCAGATGATATTAGAATCGGCATGGAATCTTACAATAGTATTCAGGCAATCCTTAGTCCACCTTTTTGAATTTACCAAATGTCAGCATGATGATTGGCATGATCAACAAATTAAGAATTGTTGAAGATACCAAACCCCCAATAATAATACTGGCCATGGGCCCCATGATTTCGCGTCCTGCATTATCGCTATTGAAGGCTATTGGCAACATGGCGAGCGCGGTAACCAGAGCTGTCATTATAATCGAGGGCAATCGTTCCTGTGCCCCCTGAATGGCCGTATCCAGATTCCATGGCAACCCGTCCATCTCAACCAGATATTTATAATGTGATACCAGCATAATAGAGTTTCTGACCGTAATACCAAAAAGGGTAACAAACCCCACCATTGAACCTACAGAAATCATGCTGTTTGTCGCCAGAACAGCAATCACGCCACCAACCAGTGAAAAAGGCAGATTTAGCAACATCAACATGACATTTCTGAAGTTACCAACCGCAATGTAGATCAGAATAAGTACTCCTATTCCCGCCATAACTGAATGTAGGATCAGCTCCTCACGCGCCTTGGCACGTTCAATAGAGGCACCGGTAAATTCCGGATATGTACCGGCAGGAAACGTCACTTCATTAATGACGCGCTCCTTGAGTTCATCCATGAATGATTCAAGATCACGTCCATCGACATGAGAAGTGACAGTTTGTACGCGCTGTGCCCCCTGATGCAGGATATTATATCGCCCTCCCGTCTGTGCTATATCCGCTACCTGATCCAGTCTTATTAATATCCCGCCAGGTGTCTTGATGGGCAGAGATTTAACATCCAAAGGTTGCTCTCTATGACTTTCCGCAAGATAGACGGCAACATCAAATATTCTGTTGCCTTTATTTATACTCCCTACTTTCAGACCTTCGAAGGCGATTCTGATAACATTAATAACCTCCACTGGCCGCAATCCCCATTTTGCCAGTTCCTCTGTCTTCAGCCTTATTTGCAGAAAGGGCGTACCCGGTGGTGAACGCAACTGGATGTCCGTTGCGCCTGGTACTGATCGCATTACGCTTGCAACAGATTGTACAAGACGATCCAGCTGTTCCAGATTTTCACCATATATATTGACGACGACTGGTGATTGGTAACCTGATACCGTTTCATCAACACGCTCGGACAGGAAGTTATGCGCTTCATAGAGTATACCGGGTGTCTCCCGCATTACAGAACGCATCTGATCAAGCACTTCCTGTTGCTCACTACCGGAGAGTAGTTCAAGGTCAACTTCAAATTCACTATAGTGGCTGCCAAAGGTATCAGCACCACGTTCTGCGCGTCCAGCCCATTGCGAGACAGATCTGACACCAGGTATATCAAGAAACTTCTCAGTAAGGGTATTACCCATTCGTATCGATTCCTGCAATGATGTACCGGAAAGGCTAGAGGTATGGGCAATGTAATGGCCTTCGCGAAGATCCGGGAGAAACTGTCCCCCGAGAGTCGGAACAATGCTCAATGACAATAAACACAACAAGAGACTGACCGCAATCGTTGGCAGAGGGGCAAGACTCAAGAAATTCAATACTCTGCCATACACAGGCTTTATCATGCGAATTAATGGGGGATCTTCATCAGACAGTTTGCCTCGCTCAAGCAACAGATAACACAAGGCAGGTGTGACAGTCAGTGCAACCACCAGTGACATTAATATTGCAAGGATATAAGAAAAACCGAGGGGAGAAAAAAGACGGCCAGCCAAGCCGGTCAGGGTCAATAGTGGGACAAAAACAATTGCCACAATAAACGTTGCATATACGACTGATCCCCTGACTTCCATTGAGGCATCAAAAACTACTTCGGACACAGAACGTGGTTGTGGAAGTTGCAGATTCTGTCTGAGACGCCTGAATATATTCTCGGTATCAATAATGGCATCATCTACCACTTCACCCAAGGCAATCGCCAGACCACCCAGGACCATTACATTGAGATTCACGCCCATATTGAGAAGCACCAGCGTTGCACTGATCAGAGACAGAGGTATTGCCATGGTTGAAATAAACGCTGTCTTGATATTGAACAGGAAAAGATAAAGTACAATAACAACAAACAGGCCACCGATTGCGAGGTGTTCTGCAATATTATTCAGTGAGCGTTCAATATAATTTGCCGGACGAAATAAATCCGGATAGAGCTGTATGCCCTGTTTCCCCAGCAGAGTCTGGAGTTCTCCAAGCGCCTCTTCCGCAGCACGCGATACAGTTAGTGTGTTGGCACCATACTGGCCAATTACCATCATGACTATTCCTGGTTCTCCCATTATAGCGGCAGCACTGAAAGGTGGTTCCCCTGCCATCTTGATATCAGCTACATCACTTAAATAGATTGTGCGCACATCGTCATGGTGTAATACAACATTACCCAGGTCCGCAACGTTGGCGGGCTGGCCAGATATCGCAAGAGTGATACGTTGATTGACATTCTCTATAAAACCCGCACCCAGTATGGCTGTTGCCTGACGCGATGCACGGGCTACTTCATCAATACCCAGGCCATAGCGCCTTAGATTTTCCGGCAGAACCTGTATCTGCAATTGTCTTATATCCCCACCAAATACATTGACATCGGCTATTCCGGGAACACTGAGTAACCTGGGAACGATAGTCCAGTCAGCAATCTCCCTTAATTCCATTAGATCAAGTTCCTCACTGGTTATGCCAATGGTAAGAATCGTGGCAGATGAAGAGGCCAAAGGAACTATAACCGGCTGCTCGACACTATCAGGCAAACGATTTCCTATTCCAGCAAGCCTCTCTGCAACCAGTTGCCGGTTTCTGTAGATATCACTGTCTTCATCGAATATTACAGTAACTATGGATAGCCCCTGGATGGATTCAGAACGGATATAATTCAGATTTATCAACCCACCGATGGCATTCTCAATCTGCTGGGTAACCAGTATTTCAACCTGTTCTGAAGAAAGCCCGGGTGATTCGGTCTGTATAATGACCATCTTTGGAGAAAATTCAGGGAAAATGTCCAGCCCTGCGCGCATGATCTCGTATATGCCGTATGCTGTCAGTAGAAGTGCAAGCCCTAAGACAACACCACGAAATCGGATAGAGAAATGAACAATGGTGGAAAGCATAAATCCGGTTAAATACTAAAAATAAAAACGACTGAATTTCATTATTCTTTGACCTTTAAGCTTGATTTTTTATGAATCAGGGATTGTCATCTTCATCAGGGATTGACCAGTGAAATTCCTCAGATAGCAACATCTGGGCGCCAGAGGTAATTACATAGTCATTTGCCTCAAGCCCTTCTTCAACGAACCACTCATGGTCAGTAACCAAATGCTTGCGAAGTTCTTTCCTCACAAAGAAATCCTCACCGGTTTTTACATAAGCCCAAGGTCTGTCTGCATGCCAGACAACTGCCGATTCTGGAATATAAAAACCTGCCTTTAATTCTGAAGCATTCCTGATTTCCACCTCTATCATCGTCCCGGCCACCAGAGGCGATGAAGTGTAATAAAAATAGGCCGGGCCTTGTAATACTGAATCTGCATAAGGCGCCCTGGATATATAGGACGCATTAACAGGCTTGTTTTCCAGCCCGAGCTGCCTGACAAGAATTTGTGTGCCCTGTTCAGGAATGCTTTGCCCTGTCTGCAGCGTCACCAGTACCAGGCTAAACTTACCTTCAAGCAGGCCGGTTATTAAACTATCGTTTTCAAATATACTATTAGCTAAAACCTCACCCCAGGTCTGTACCGTCGATTCTCTCAGACTGCTGATTTGATTGAGTACGTTTTCGTACTCTGCCTTGTCGGATATCCAGCTAACCTTTGCTTGCTGTAACTCCCTGCTTGATATGTTGGCAGCATCTTTATGTAATAATTCAAGCCTTTGATACTCCTTTTTACTGACTTCCAGGCTTGCCTCCGCCTTTGATAGCTGCGTTCTTAGCCGGCCATATTGTCCTTTCAGTTTTACCAGTGGCTGCAGGCCCAGAATCCTAGCTCTTGCCGTAAATGTATACTGATATTCCCGTTTCTCCGTCCGCCTGCCTGATATTCCGGCTTGTTTCTGTAAATCAGGTGAAACATAGACTGCAGGATTACCATCAATGATCCTAATAATGGCAGATGTTTCATCTTCCTCATTACTCTCTGTATGAATATCATTAGTATCAAGTGTATTGATATTCTTGAACAGCAGAAGCGCCGCACCAGCAAGAAAAAGGATAACAAGTATATTGGCTATGGTTTTCATTTGCAGTGTATTTATTCTATATATTGGTAACTTTGATTGCTTCTGTTATAGAGTGGATATTGTACGGCATCTTCAATCCGTCCGGCATAATTAACCAGTTCATACTGCATTTCTGTCACGGCCTGTTTAATCAAAGCAGTTTCCAGATTACTTCTGTAAAGTTGCAGGCGGTCTGCATATCCCACATCAAACTGCATTTGTAGTCTTGCCTGTCTATCCAATACTTCCTGATAGAGTAAATTGACCTGATGCATTCCGGTTTTCTTGGCATTAAACCGTGCCAGGGCAAGTTCAACCTCGTTTATCACACGTGATTGCAAAGCCAGAAATTCGGCCTGTTTCAGTTCCCTTTCAGATAGCGCCCGTTTAATCGCCGCCTCGTTTTGCGTATGGAATAATGGCAATATCCAAGAAGCGCCCAGTGTCCATATTTTATCATCCTGATCAAAGATAAACCCGGGTGACAACACTAGGTCCGGATACTGTTTTTCAATTTCAAAACGTAATCCCGCCTCATAAGCCGCATAATCCTGCAGGGCCATCCTGATATCCAAACGATGTGTCAAAGCATCATCCAACAGCTGTTCAAGTTCAATACTGTCTTTGATCAGTAATCCGTCAATATCATTGAACGGTAATGTGATACCTTCCAGCGCCTGGCCCGGAATGCCGATTGCGCCGGCAAGCGACAGTCGAGCGTCAACCTCGGCCAACTCCTGGTTGCTGATTGCAATTTTGATCCGCTGGAGTTCGAGTCTCAGACTGTTGACCTCAAACTCACTGGCCTGCCCTGCTTCGAGCCGCTTTTGCAGAATAGCAAGCATCTCCTCACTTATCGCCTCCTGTTCCTGCAGACCCTGTTTCAATTTCTTCGCATTGTAATAGGCAACATAGCGATCACGAAGTTCGCTGTATATCTGCCAGGCAACGGTGTATATGTTGGTTCTAGAAACATCACTTTTCGCGCGTGCTTGCGCAAGTCTTGCTTCCCTCTTAGCCTGCCTCTCCAGGACAAAATCAAATACGAGGCCTATCGTCCAGGGAGATTTCCCATCGGAAGTATCACTATGGTATTCGAAGGGAAGACCCAGGACCGGATTAGGCCGCAAGTTGGCGGTCTCCTGATTGACTATTACTGTCTTATGTTGAGCTATAGCGGTCTGTAATTGCGGATGAAAATAATAAGCTGCAAGTGTGAGCGAGGCCAGATCCCAGCCTGCATCCGGTGCCTCACGATTGTATTGGGAGATAAAATCACGAAGCCCAGGCGAATCAAAACTTCTTTTGTTTAATTCCCCAATAGAAGGTAAAGTTTCTATGGGTTCTGGCTCATATTGGTATGGCGCGCAACCATTGACTGCGATCAACAGAAAACCTGTCAGAACGATGATTAAATTATTTACCGACATTTTTCACTCGGATATCACCACAAAAAAGAATGACTATATCTAATAAAACTTTCCGCCCTGTTCTCTTTATCACGTTTCTCATAAATTATTGTGATGTATCAGCTGCTGAAACAGCAGATCTTTCTGAAATATGCACACCCTACAGGACCATACCTGAAAATGTGGGCACACCGGCCAAAACACGCGACAGTATACCCTATGGTGAAGGTTTGTTATGGAAAATTGAAGACAAAGATGGGCATATAGTCTATCTGTTCGGCACAATGCATTCCCAGGACCGCCTGATCACTAACTCACTCCCTCCTCCTGTCAACCTGGCCTTGCACAAGAGCCGTATAGTAGTACTTGAAGTGCTTCCCGATGAAGCTGCCAACCAGGCATTTATTGAAGCCATGTATTTACCCGGTGAACAGGAGATACAGTCCTTGCTGGGTGAGACTCTTTACAGTGAACTCAGGAGGATCATGCTTGACTACGGTCATATGCCTGAGGCGATAGCACGGGTCAAACCCTGGGCGGCCTTCAGCCTGATAGGCCATCCCCGGCCCGTCAGGGGACCCACGCTTGATGAGGTTCTTTACCAGTCAGCCGCCCGCCGTAACAAGAAGCTGGAAGGTCTGGAAACCATGGAGGAACTGGTGAACAGGCTTGATGAAATGCCGGTCGAGGACCAGTTGGAGATCCTGACGGACACGATCTGTAACCATGCACAAATTGTACGCGATGCCCGGCAACTGCGTGACCTGTATATCTCCAGAGACCTTGCCGGGATAATATTGTTCAACAACCAGCCTCACCATGATGAGGCCCTGTTCCAGGCTTATATCAGACGCATGATATATGACAGAAACCAGCAGATGGTGACGAAGATCGAAAAATATATCAAGGAAGGTGGTGCTTTTATAGCTGTAGGTGCTTCACACCTGCCTGACAAACAGGGACTGTTGAACCTGCTGGCGGGACAGGGTTATGGTATCAGCCTGATTTACTGATCATTAGTGGGGATTATTTTTGGTATTTCTCTTTCCATTCTGAATAAGGCATGCCATAAACGATCTCCTTTGCCTGTTCATAGTCCATTTCCACCCCTCGCTCCTTGGCTGCGGCCAGATACCACTTGGACAGGCAGTTACGGCAAAAACCTGCCAGGTTCATCAGGTCGATATTTTGGACTTCGGTATGTTCGCGCAAATGGGAGACGAGTTGTCTGAAGGCAGCAGCCTCTAATTCAGTTCGTAATATATCATCCATTTTGGCCTCCTGTATCCGGGTCAGGTAATAGGCTGTTAATAACAAAAAGGGTATTATAACGCTATAAGACTAACAATCAGGCAAGAGATTATTTTCACATGAATACTGACTCGGGATTACACCAGTTTTTTATCATAGGTGGTGGCGCAGGCGGGCTTGAACTGGCAACCAAGCTCGGACACAAGCTGGGTAAGAAGAAAAAAGCTGAAATTACCCTGGTGGATTGCAACCGCACTCATATCTGGAAACCCTTGTTACATGAAGTCGCTGCCGGTTCCCTTAACTCATATGAGGACGAATTGAGCTATATGGCCCAAGCACACTGGAACCATTTTAACTTTCGCCTGGGGCGGCTAGACCGTATTAACAGAGAGAAAAGGGAAATCAGCCTGGCCCCGACCTTGGATGAGGACGGCAATGAATACATCCCCCGAAGAAACTTTCATTACGATACACTCGTTATTGCAGTAGGGAGCGTCACTAATCATTTCAATATTCCAGGTGTAGAAGAACACTGCCAGTTCCTGGATACACGTGAAGAGGCCGATCGGTTCCACCAATTGCTGTTGCGCAAATATACCGCCGCACATACCCAGGTAGAGCCTCTTAGGAAAGGACAACTGCATATCGCCATAGCCGGAGCCGGTGCCACTGGTGTGGAACTATCCGCAGAACTGTATGAGGCCAGCAGGCAATTGGTAACTTTCGGACTGACCAATATCCACCCGGAAAGAGACGTTAAAATCACTATCATTGAGGCCGCAGACAAGATATTACCTGCCTTGCCAGATCGTATTTCGCAGAAAACCGTCGCTGCCCTGAATAAGCTTAATATCGATGTCATGACGGGCAAAAGAATTAACAAAGCGACTGCTGAAGGACTATATACGGAAAGTGGTGAATTTATCCCTTCCGAAATCAAGGTTTGGGCGGCAGGCATCAAGGCTCCAGACTTCCTGAAAGATCTGGACGGCCTTGAAACCAATCACATTAACCAGCTTATCGTCAAGACCACGTTGGAAACCACGCTTGATGAAAATATCTTTGCCTTCGGCGATTGTGCGGCCTGCCCGATGCCGGGAACAGATAATATTGTTCCTCCACGCGCACAGGCAGCACATCAACAGGCATCACTACTAGTTAAAAGCATGAGGAAACGCCTCGCAGGCAAGCCATTAACGGAATATCGGTATGTAGACTATGGTTCACTGGTTAATATGAGCCGGTATTCCACCGTAGGCAGCCTCATGGGGAACCTCGCTGGCAAGATATCGGGCAATGTGATGGTGGAAGGGGTTATTGCCCGTCTGGTCTATATCTCACTGTATAAAATGCACCAGCTGGCACTGCATGGCCCTTTACGGGTTTTCCTCTTGACGATTGCTGATATCATCACCCACAAGGCGCGGCCGAGAATGAAGCTCCATTAGTCCGTTGTCCATGGTTGATTGTCAGGCGCTAAAACAACAGATACTGACTACTAACCATTAACTGCCAAACATTTTTTTCAGATTATCCAGGCCAGCCTGATAGATACCTTCAATGACAGCGATCGCATCACTCTCTGATGCGCCAGAAGGTGTAAATTCACCAGACCATTTAACACGCCCGGGGGCTGTGTCAAGGTCAATCACCATCTGTACCTTATCCATGTTCTTTCTCCGCAATGGCAAATCAAAGATTATATTTTTTCATACGATATCGCAAAGCCATCCGTGTAATACCTAGCTCACGGGCTGCCCGTGAGACATTGCCATTGGTCCTCTCCAACGCCTGTTTTATTAGCATCAACTCTGCCGAATCAAGTGTCAGGTCATCTATGCCTGGCAGCCGGGAAGATATCTGTCCTGCCTGGGGTGACGGGCCCAATGACAGGTTTTCACTGTTTATCTCTCCACCACCATTCAGAAGCACAACCCGTTCCAGCAGGTATTTCATCTCACGTACATTGCCCGGCCAGTCATAACTCACAAGTGCCTGACGGGCCTCATCGGTGAAACTGGTCTCTTTCAAACCATAGCGCCTGGCAGTCTGGCTGGCAAAATAATCTGCCAGCAAAAGTATATCCGTCCCCCGTTCGCGCAGAGGTGGCATAAAGAGGCTCAGGACATTCAATCGATAGTATAAATCCGATCGAAATTCACCCTGTTCGGCCAGGGACTTGATATCCCTATTGGTTGCGGCGATAAACCAGGCTGCAACAGAGCGTTCCTGTGTGGTGCCTACCCGCCGCAAGGTCCTGCGTTCGAGGACGGCAAGCAGTTTAGATTGCAGGTCCAGTGGTATTTCACCTATCTCATCCAGAAACAGCACACCATCTTCTGCCGCTTCTATCAAACCTGTGCGTGCCACATGCGCATTGGTAAATGCGCCCTTCTCATGCCCGAATAACTCAGCCTCGATTAGATCTTTGGGTAACGAAGCACAATCTACATGAACAAACGGCCTGTCCTTGCGGGCACTTTTTCCATGGAGTAGACGTGCCGCAACGTCTTTACCCGTGCCGGTTTCTCCCAGGATCAATATCGTTGGGGGCACGGTGTCCGTTGCCTGCGTCAGACGGCTGATTTGCTCGACGCGCTGCCTTACTTCCATGATCGCCGGGCATTCACCTAGGAAGGCTACTCCTTCTACTGCATGTTGTTCACGTTTTGTTGAATAGGTCAGTTTTTGTGTCAGTTCACTCTTGTTGAATACCTTTTCAACATTTATCAGCAGTTCCTCAAGGTCGACAGGTTTTTTCAGATAGTCAGACGCACCGAGTTTCATCGCGGCTACAGCATCTTCCAGCTCTCCATAGGCAGACATTACAATGACTGCAGTTTCGTTATTCATTTTCTTTCTGATGTCCGACAGAAAATCGAGACCAGAGCCATCTGGAAGACGCATATCCAGTAAGATTAGATCGGGTGACTGTGTTTCATATAAATCACGTGCACTACTTAGGTCGCTGGCAATCTCACACTTGAAACCTGCTCTTGAGAGTTTTTTCTGCACTGCTCGGGCGAAGACCTTTTCATCTTCAATGATCAGTATCCGCTTGTCTATAACCGGGATCTTCACTGAAGTTACTGGGGAATTCATGTCCTGAATCATTCTTTAATCTCCTCGCTAATCCGCACAGGTGCAGTAATAATGGCAGTAGTCCCCTCGTCCTTTTCCGACTTGAAATCAAGATGCCAACCATGACGCTGGCAGATCTTGAAAGCAATAGGAATTCCCAGACCTGTGCCAAACCTTTTGGTTGAAGGCCCGGGCACTAGGTTGTTGGACTTAGGTTCAAACGGCATCCCCGGTCCCTGGTCATGGATACGTATTTCGAGGCTCAGGTCTTTAGGTACCAGACTGATTTTCAATATAGCGTCGCGGGGAGAGGCATCTATTGCATTGGCCATCAGGGCATAAAGTGCTTGTTCCATCAGATCAGGGTCCGCATTTAATTGTATCTTTCCTCCCCAACCCAGTTTTTCCACTCGTATACCCTTCTCGTTTACTTTATCCATCAATAAAGAAAGTGCCGCATCAACCAATTCTGTGGGATGGACCAGGCGGTAATTCGGTTTTAGCGGGTGCAGGTAGGAAACCAGTGCATTTACCCAGCGGCCCAGTCTGTCTATGGTATCAAGGATTGCCTGCTTGCTTTCCTTCAATTCCTCAGTGTCTTCACTGTCATCCAGCACTTGGGCCGTCGCGCGTATGCTGGCCAGCGGGTTACGGATATTATGGGCCACTACAGGCACCAGGGCGCCCAGTGCGGCCTGCTTTTCACTTTCAACCAGGGCCTCATGACTCTCTTCCAAATCCCTGGCCATGGTATTAATGGCGTGTGCGAGCTGTGCGATCTCTTCCACACCGGTTTCTGGCAGTTCCTTTTCAAGTTTTCCATGGCTGACCGCCCTAGCCCCCGCCATCACACTGGACATGGGACTGACAAATTCACGATTCAGGATATAACGGGCATACAGGACCAGAAGAAAGGCCAGCAGCAAGGGAATAGGAAGCAGGACCGGCGCATAGCTCGTCCAGCGCTCGAGGACCAGCGCAAGTTCATCATGTTCCCTGGTTAGGATCCGGTTCATGGTCTGGTATTCAGCTTCAAATTTGCCAAACATACTCTGTGCAAAACCCGGATTGAGTATTTTCATCCTCACCTGGCGGCTCACAATATACGGGTCTGTAAAGATCTTGTTCATGTCTTTCTGTATTGCCCGATAGGAAGCCTGCAGGTCCTGGATTGCTTGGTTCTCTTCCTTTGAGCGAGCATTCTGGCGCAGATTATTAAAATGCCCGTCCATGCGTCGTGAGTATTCCCCATAAAGCGCCAGGGCCTGGGGTTCCTCAAGCAGACGGGCCCTAATGGCTTCTTGGATTTGCCTGAATAAGTCTCCCCTCATTTGCTCGTTTACATATATCAGCGAATTGATCCGGACAGATTCGGCCGAGTAATGCTGCCAGAAAAAGGCCGGCAATCCGCCCAGCAAACCGGTGGCAGTCACTAGCAGGAGAAATGTAATCTCATGAATTATAAGAAGATTTCTCAGAGAACGGGGCTTTTTATTGCGCATCATCTGGGGAGTATACCCGATGCCAGTGGTGGTTCATATAGACCATTTTTTGGTTGTCAGGCGACCACTTTTACGGGTAAAAATTTTCCGAAACCCACGATAAATTCATACATGCCGATATATTAGTCTGTTTTTATTATGTTTTTTAAACTTAGTCTAAAACTGGCATGCATCCTGCAGATTAGATACTGTTCTGTCAATGCCCGCAGCTTGCGGCAGAGCATAGAACAGTTTTTGGTACATTCTTAAACAAAACGAAGGAGACTGATCATGAAGTGGGATACACCTGAATACAGCGACATCCGCTTTGGTTTCGAAGTCACCATGTACATTAACAACAAGTAATGTATATCTGACTTTTAAGCATAATAAAAGGGACCGCATGGTCCCTTTTTTTTACTCTCTCAACATCTCCAAACAAGCCTGAAAAACTGATACTAGCACGTTTCAACCCGTTCTGTGCTTGTCAGTTTATTGAAATCCTGCAACGAGTTTCTATTCTTATTAAATGTCCAAGTTTCTACCTTTGGCATTTACGTATAATAATGTATTCTGTAAATCACTCAGTACAAGGACAATGAGACAATAATGAATACCCGTATGTTACTGCCTGGCTGGTTCTTGTATATTCAAATACTCACCGTATTGTTGCTTTACAGTACTAGTGAAGACAGTTACGCCGAAGATTTCATACTGGTGAGCAAATCCCGCCAGGTTTTGTCCATATTGAAAGATGAGCAAGTAATAAAACATTATCATATTTCATATGGCAAGGGGGGGGCTGGAAGCAAACAACGTTCCGGTGATAAAAAAACGCCTATAGGCACATACAGAATCATAGATCTCAAGGAAAACAGCCAGTTTTACATTTTTCTGCAACTGGACTACCCGAATCTCGTAGATGCATGGTACGGCTATTACAATCAGCTAATTTCCGCCGCCGAATTCAAATCCATTGTCAAAGCTAATAGAACGGGTGAAATTCCGCCCCAGGACACCAAACTGGGGGGTTATATCGGCATACATGGCCTGGGTGAAATAAACAGGGAAAAATTGGAAATTCATCATCGCCACAACTGGACGAATGGTTGCATTGCCATGACCAATGAAGAGATAATTGATTTGATGAATTATGTCAGTATAGGAACAAAAGTTGTAATCAGAGAATAGTTCCTGTAAATGTTAAATAAATACGATATATTCCGTTACCTGTTTTCACTAGCTGTAATCTTTTCCCCCGCATTCTGCCTTGCAAATGGGATATATAGAGCATATGAGAAATCCTCTGAAAAAAGTCTGCAAGAGATACTTGAAGACACTGAATTTGAAATTACCGAAAATAATCTGAGAATTGTCGAAAGATTGCATATTGGCAAGGCAATTCAACTTAGGGGAAAAAAAGGATTTCCAGAATATGAAATTATATTATATTGCAATCTTACGTTTGCAGAGAAAATGCTGGAATTGAATTCCGAGATGATTAATGCCTGTCCTGGAAGAATAACTGTCAGGGGCAAAGGAAATTCTTATATCATTTCGGCCCCGTTATGGCCTGAAGATCCGGGCAATGAGGAATTAAACAAATTAATACGCAATATGAATAATATCTTGATAAAAATTGTTGATAATGCTGCCATACAATGGAAGTAATTTCATGAAACTTAGAACTATATTCGAGTTTATAAATACCAAAAATACTCTGAAAAAAGGAGAACACCATCTGCTATTAGCATGGTTAATATTCACCGGCATATTTATTTTTTCAATACTCGTTTCCTGGAATGAAGATCTGCTTATAAAGCTTTACCTGGGTGATAAAAGTTATATCTCCTATGCCATAAGCATTATGTATATATTTATTGCCTTTCATTGTGCAAGCAGAGTGTTTTATATCTCATCACAAATTAATGCCTCAAAAACCATTGAAAAACTTTTGCATAGCAACAGAAACATCAATCTGGGCATGAGTGACGACAAGATACATATTAATGGCAATGAAATATTGCCTGATTGCATTGTAACAAACTTCATTCATGATTTACTAAACAAGGCACCGCGGAACCCTGATTTGGCAGATAACTTGTCAGACAGTGACACTAAACTGATAGAGATCTATGAAGCTAGACTGAAGGCGCCTCATGAGATTGGCTGGTATTCAGCAGATATAATGATAAGACTCGGCCTATTGGGAACAGTCATCGGATTTATATTGATGCTTGGTTCAGTTGCAAACATAACCGATTTTGATATCACATCATTGCAGAAAATACTCAAGCACATGAGCACGGGCATGGGAACAGCACTTTATACGACTATGGCGGGCCTGGTTTGCAGCATGCTGACTACATTTCAATATCATATGTTGGACAGCAGCATAGATGAACTTATCCTTGCGACCAAGCATCTGGCACAGGTCCACATTCTTCCCAAGGTAAACTGATAATGTCAATAAAAGACCGCGTACGTACTGATCCATTTACAGATTTGCTATTTAATGCCCTACTCGGTTTCACCTTTCTATTTCTTGTAGCGATAATGTTTATGAACCCGGAAGCTAAATCCGGAATAATTGACCCAAAGGCTGAATACATTATCACTGTTACCTGGAAGGATAACAGCCCTGATGATATTGATACTTGGGTGGAAGATCCTGATGGTAATGTTATCTGGTTCAGAAATCCCCAGGCTGGCCTGCTTCATCTGGATCGCGATGACAGGGGAATGGTTAACGATTTTATAATTGTTAATGGCGAGGAAATCGTTAATCCATTAAACCAGGAAGTGGTCACGATTCGTGGTGTCGTAAAGGGAGAGTATGTCGTTAATGTCCATTACTACGCTACAGAGACATCGAAACCCGTAGAGGTAACAGTCAGGCTAGACAAGGTTAACCCGAAACTCGAGGTTATTTATTACAATACGGTTACAGTGGAAAAAAAAGGCGATGAAAGAACAGTTCTAAGATTTAAAATTGGTCATGAAGGGACAATCACTGATATCAATTTTCTCCCCAAGAGTATTGTCACAATCGGGTAAATAATCATAAAAATATAATTATTCTGGAGAGCATTTATGTTCACACTAGGTGTTTCAGGTTTAATTGCGGCTTATATTTTAACAGCAGTGTTGCTATTGAGTATCAACCTGTATTCCAACTGGTCATGGAAAGTTAAAGCCGGAACAATCATTATTACATCTCTGTTTTATATTATAACATATATTTCTTACCCGGAACTTCTGGGCTGGCCAACACCGGATAATCCCCCGGAAAGATCCAGGCTGATTGCAACACATGTTGAACAGCCAGACAAGATTACTGGTGCTGAAGGGTCAATATATATATGGATAACCCGCATTGATAATCTGGCCTCATCTAATCCACCACGTGCATTCCGGCTTGAATATTCAAATGATCTACATGAAAAAATAGTTAATGTAAATTCAAAACTGGACAAGAATATTGCACAACTGGTTGAGTTTGAAGATCATGATAATGTGATTGATGAATTGCGTGATGCACCACGTAGCGGACAAAAATCAGTCAATATAAAATTCTACGATCTCCCTGATCCGATGTTTCCAGATAAATAATTATGTGTAAAATCTATTATATTTTTCAGCAAATCTTTTTTATTTTCCTGTGCCTGTTTGCTGAGGCCATTCAAGCTGATACATACATAAAGGACAATATTACCTTGTCCTGTATACCGGATAGCGATGTTAAAAAAGTTGTATGCAATTACAAAACAAATGGAAGAGAACAGATACTAGGAATTAATGCGCGATATATTGGAAAAGAATTACCAGTTAGAGAATTATATACATATCCACTAAAAGACTCTGTTAGTGCGATACTTATACTGATTGATACCAGTGATCCCGGAAGGCAGAATGTTGTAGATAAAAATATCCTTGATATAAATCGTATACTGGAATCAGTCAAATCTCATCACCGTATTGGACTTGCGAGTTTTGACAAATCACTACGCCTTCATGTTCCTGTTGGTACATCTTTTGACTTAATTCGCGAAGAAGCAAATAAATTACAGGCTATTGGCAAAACTACTGAACTATATCGAAGCCTTCTAACAGCAATTGACTTGCTCAAAAAAATTAATGCTGACAGAAAAACCATCTTTCTTTTTTCTGATGGCCTGGCGGAAGATCGCGCCTATTTCCACCATGATGTTGTATCAGCTGCGAACAAGGCTGATATAAGCATTACCGGTATTGGTTATCCGCGTTCGGTTTCCCGGTCAGTTGCATTGCAGACAATACGGCGACTTAGCGAGGAAACCGGGGGGTTGTATATTGAAGCAGGACGCACAAGGAATCTGCCAAATGAATTTCTGACGAATCCGTTCGCAAGTATTGATAATGGTGGTGTATTTGAAACAAACTTATCTGGCATTACAGGAGATATTACTGAAAATAATGTTCCTGTTGATTTCGTCCTAGATTCAGATATTGACACATACCGATTATCAGTTCCCCTAGACTTCACAGGAATCATCAAATCTAGTGAATCTGTCAGCAAACTGCCTTCTGATAATTCGGCCAGTATACCTGTGCAAAAAAATAACGATTCACTCAAGATTGTTACAAAAAATATAGAACGCCAGCCCAATAATTACTGGATTTGGTATGGAATTCCCATATTTCTTGTTGTTCTTTTGATAATCGCCCTTATAGGTATAGTAATTACATTCATAAGACAAAGTAGAAGCGTAACCCTATCACCTAGCAGGAATGAGGATTACAAACCATATGCTTATCTTGTATTACAGGATGAGACAAAAAAACGTTTTCCCATTACACGAACAACATGGAGGATAGGACGTAGCAGGGATAATGAAATGACTTTATTGGATAACTCTATTTCAAGGCGACACGCTGAAATTTATCGTGATAAGGGGGAAATATTCACCATTTATGACCTTGATTCACTTAACGGAGTGTTTGTAAATAATGAAAAGATCGAACAGAAGGTGCTTCATGAAGGAGATATCATAGAAATAGGTGATATAGCGTTAAGATTTACACTGCTTTCTACTGATTACTCTTCAGATGATTCTACCATAATGCAACATACAAAATTACCGGTGACGCATTAATCTACTTGTTCAGGCAAAGTCCCCAGCCACTTATCCAGAATATCCCGCATAACAACAGGAGATACATCCAGCTCCTTGTCACCTAGCCAAAAGCTGCTTTTTTGTTCAATTATCCTGACAAGTTTGTCGCTCTTGATCCGTCCCCTGCTGTTTCTGCACTTATCTGGCCATGCAGCAAGAATGGCCAGTGCCATACCAAGCACTTGTTCTCTGGCCTGATCAAATCTGTTTGAATCTAGTTTATTATCAGATTTTCCAGAAATGGTTGTCTCCGACATATTCATTCTTCTTATTGTACTGGCAATAAAATCCATCAATGCACATAATTCAGCAGGCAATGGAATTCTCCCGATGGTAGCCCAACGGTAGGCATCTAGCGGCCTGATTCCCCATTTTGTATCATCTCCATTCACGCTGTTGATATCGAGTACACCTTGCTCAACGCATTTCTTGGCATGATTCCACATATCTTCTATCTTTTCCCTTATTTCGACATCTTCTTTCAGGCGGGGAGAACCGGGCTCAATACCAAGCAGAAGCGGCAAGGCTTGGTCCCTTAGCAGCCATAATTCTTTCACAGCCCATTTTTCATAGAGTTTCTGCAACTCATATTTCTCATCACCATAAATACTCCTGAACTTTTGTTCTGCAGAGGTATCATTATTAATAGCCGTACCATTATCAAAAGATTCTTTACGATTACTCTTGGGGTCTTGAGCAAAGAGTTTTTTCCTTATTTTTTCAAACAGGTTCATATTAAAATTCAACTTGTTATCCTGATTTTTCTAATAACGTAATATTCCAGGAAGGCTCATTACTCGCAGCGGCAAAGGATTTATCGATCCAGTAGCCGGCAACTGCAGCCAGTTTGCCTTCAATGAATAGCAGGGGAATCTTGTTTCTTTCCCATGGTGGTATTTCTTCTTCCTGAAAAAGTTTTTTTAACTCATGTGTTTCATGACGTCCAGCAGGGTGTATCTTTTCACCTCCTTGTCGAAACCTGATTTCAATAGTATTGTTTTTTATATCGGAAAGACGGATCCCCTCGCCCGTCATCCTGTTTGCTTGTAACCGTGCAAATCCAATATCCAGGGAACTACCGAGATCCCATTGATAGGTTCTGCTGTTATCAAACTCCTGCTCAGGATGCATCAGATACATTTTTTTTCTGTAACGTCTTACCTCTGTGTCCTTCCACTGCATGCAGGGCAATGAGTCTATATCAGCATGAATCACCTCATCAACTATCTTATTCAATATCGCTTCATTGGGTGCATCAAAATGATTATCCCTGATCCAGTATCGGATAACATTCTTAACCCTTGGTTCCTCCAAAAGGCATAGCCTGTCAATGTTAAGAGTTAACCGGTCTTCACCTTGGATGTTCTTTAGATCGGCAAGGGCAACTCCAGCAAGGATTTCTGAAACCTCGGACTGGTGTCTGGCGGCCCTGGCGATGGTCTTTCCTGCAGAAGGCCAGCGTTGAAGAATAACCGGCAGGACCTTTTGGCGTATATAATTCCGGTCAAAATGATGTTCCAGGTTACTCTCATCCTCGACCCAGAAGAGTTTGTTTTCATGAACATACTCCAAGAGTTGCTCTCTGCTGATACCTAGTAATGGCCTGGCGACCCAGCCATTGGAAAATCTCCTGCAGAAAGGAATCCCTGCCAGGCCATCAGGGCCTGAACCGCGAATTAAATGAAGCAGCACCGTTTCAACCAGATCATCTCGATGATGTGCTGTTAATAAAACATCATCTTTTCCAATAAACTCACTGATCGCCGCATAGCGTAATTCCCTGGCATGCGCCTCCATACCCTGCTCGTTATTGCAACTGACATTTATAGACTTACATATAAATTTTACACCCAGGTTTTCGCATTGTTCCTGGCAATGACGGGCCCATAAATCAGCATTTTTGCTTATCTTGTGATTGATATGAACAGCAGTTAAACTAATCGCGCAAATTTTTCTGGCTTCTACAAGCAGATGCAGAAGCGCTGTTGAATCCAGCCCTCCACTGTAGGCCAGCCAATAATTCCCGTTACCCGGCAACTTCTCAATGATGGCCAAGATTTCTGATGGTGCAATTGTGGGTTTCACCAGAATATACTGCCAAGTTTTACGTTAGCCCGGGTTCGTAGACATCCCTTAGCTTAAGATCCAAAGAAGCCGTAACTACGTATGCGTTTTTGTCTTTCCGAGACCAAAAGTTCAATATCCTTGGTGGCAAGGCTGTCATAAGCGGATTCAAGTGTTCGGCTAAGAAGTCTAGCTGCTTCATCATAATCCCTGTGAGCGCCGCCCAGTGGTTCTTCCACAATCTTGTCTACCAGACCAAGGTCATATAACCGCTGTGCCGTTATACCCATTGCTTCAGCAGCATCTTCTGCACTGTTGGCACTCTTCCAGAGTATTGAGGCACAGCCTTCGGGAGAGATTACGGAGTAGGTACTGTATTGCAGCATTAACAGGGTGTCGGCTACACCGATTGCCAGAGCGCCACCGGAACCGCCCTCTCCGATAATCGTTGCTATGATTGGAACACTCAGCTCAGCCATCGCCATAAGATTCCTTGAAATGGCCTCGCTTTGCCCCCTTTCTTCTGCACCGATGCCGGGATAGGCCCCCGGAGTATCAATAAAGGTAAACAGGGGTAAATTGAACTTTTCTGCCAATTTCATGATACGCAAGGCCTTACGGTAACCTTCCGGGCGAGGCATCCCGTAATTCCTGAAGATTCTTTCCTTGGTGTCCCGTCCCTTTTGATGGCCAATCACTGCAACCGGCTGATTTCTGAAACGTGCGATACCGCAAACGATAGCATGGTCATCAGCAAAATTCCTGTCACCGTGTAATTCATCAAAATCAGAGAATACTCGCTGGATGTAATCAAGAGTGTACGGCCGTGAAGGATGACGGGAGACCTGGGATATTTGCCACGCGGACAAGGACGAGAAAATGGATGAAATCAGCTCCCTGCTTCTTTTCTGCAGCCTTGATATCTCTTCATTAATATTTATTTCCTTATCACTTCCAACGTAACGGAGTTCTTGAATCTTGGCATCCAACTCCGCAATTGGCTGCTCAAAATCAAGAAAATTCATGTTTGATTCTTTATTTTCAGACATTTTACTGTTTTTCTAAAATTAATTAGTACTTGCCCAGAACATATGGCTAGAATTATACATTATATTCTATCAAAACATTATCCTCGCCCAGACAGTTTTTAAGTTCGGAAAGCAGGCTTTCGTTTATAGATACCAGCCATTCATCACCAAGACGCACATTGCAGGCTGCCTGTGTAGTGTGATAATTTAGTTCAACCAGGCTGGTGCCCGGCTTGTATACCGAAAGTATCTGCTTAATTTCTGATATTTTAGACTCGGATAACTCTTCCTTAGAAAGATAAAGCCGGAGACGTGCCAACCTCCCCCGCATTTCCTCAAGATCATATACCTCACGGGCAATTACAGAAAAACCGGATTCCAGAAAATCATCTTCTACAACCTCGCCCTTGATAATTACCAGTTGATCCTTGATTAGCAGGGTCCTGTATTGCATAAAGCGGTCAGAATATACTGTTACATTAACCCGGGCAGTACGGTCATCCAGTACGATCTCCGCCATTCTGCCCTTGTTTCCGGAACGGGTCCTGATCCTGTGGATATATCCGGCAATCAAAACATTTCCCGGTGGTCTGATATCCTTGAGCTTTTTTGTAATAAATTTTTCAAGTTCTGCTTCATATTTGATAATAGGATGACCCTTGAGATAGAATCCGAGAGTTTCTTTCTCACCCATCAGGCGTTCTTCATCACTCCAATCGGGCTTTATTATAAATTCAGCAGGACCATTTCCTGCATCTGTTTCATGTTTAAGTTCCTCCAGTCCAAATAGATCATCCTGTCCACTTATTCTGTTTTGATGAAACTGATCAGCCAGTTGCAATGCCACAGGGAGACTCGCGATCAGGCTGCTACGGTTGGGTCCGAGTGAATCCATTGCGCTGGCCCTGATAAGTGCTTCGATGACCCGTTTGTTTGCCTTTTTAATGTCGATGCGTCTGCAAAAATCAAATAAATCAGAATATTTTCCGCTGGCATTTCTTTCTTCTATAATATTACTGATTGCTGCACTACCGACACCCTTGATTGCCCCCAGACCAAAGCAAATGGCATCTTCTGCAATCATGGTGAAACGGTATTCGCTTTCATTGACATGCGGCGGAAGTATTTTAACCTGCATGCGGCTCAATTCATCAAGCAACATAACTACCTTATCGGTATTATCCATGTCCGCCGATAAAACGGCCGCCATGAATGCAGCCGGATAATGGGCTTTCAACCATGCAGTTTGATAGGCAATTAGTGCATAGGCTGCCGAGTGAGATTTGTTAAATCCGTATCCTGCAAACTTTTCCATCAAATCGAAGATATAACTGGCGGTAGCATGATCAACACCTTGCTTGATGGCACCCATGGTAAATATTTCCCGCTGCTTAGCCATCTCTTCCGGTTTTTTCTTTCCCATTGCCCGCCTGAGCAGGTCTGCAGAACCCAGAGTATACCCGGCCAGTGCTTGTGCAATCTGCATTACCTGTTCCTGATAGAGAATTACTCCATAGGTTGGCTTGAGTATGGAAGCTATACCGGGATGCACATATTCAACCCTGGATCTACCATGTTTCCTTTCAATGTAGTCATCCACCATACCTGACTGTAATGGCCCCGGTCTGAAAAGCGCTACCAGTGCAATCAACTCATCAAAACTGTCAGGTTGAAGCCGCTTTATCAGCTTTTTCATCCCATCAGATTCAAGCTGGAAAATAGCTGTCGTATCATTTCGTCTGATCAAATCAAAAGCTACGGTATCATCAAGCGGGATTGAACCGATATTGATATTCTGCTTCTTTTCAGGAACCAAAGAAGCATTAATGTCCTTGATCGTATTATGTATGATCGTCAGGGTTCTTAATCCAAGGAAATCAAACTTGACCAACCCTATCGCCTCGACATCCCCCATATCAAACTGCGTTACAGTTGTCGCCGCTCCCTGTTCGCAATAAAGGGGCATATAGTTGGTAAGGGGCTCTGGTGCAATCACTATCCCGCCTGCATGCCTGCCTGCGTTTCTGATCATACCTTCAAGCTTCAGGGCAAGATCGATTATTGCAGCAACATCTTCTTCTTTACGGTACCTTTCGCTGAGGTCATTTTCCTCCAGTGCCTTTTCCAAGGTCATGCCTATTTCAAAGGGAATAAGTTTGGCAATCTGGTCAACAAAACCATATGGATGGCCTAACACCCTGCCGGCATCCCTAACCACGGCCTTTGCTGCCATCGTGCCATAGGTGATTATTTGGGAAACATGGTCACGTCCATAACGGCTGGCCACATAGTCAATGACTTCGTCCCGCCTGTCCATGCAAAAATCGACATCAAAATCTGGCAAAGACACACGTTCCGGGTTCAAAAATCTCTCAAACAACAGGTCATACTGGATCGGATCCAGCTCTGTAATCCCCAGAGCAAAGGCAACCAGGGAACCTGCGCCGGAACCGCGTCCTGGACCGACAGGGATATCATTGTCCTTGGCCCATTGAATGAAGTCTGCAACGATCAGAAAATAACCTGGGAAACCCATCTTGATAATAACATCCAGTTCTTCTTCGAGACGTTGGGAATAAAGGGTCTGATTCTCCACAGGAATTTGTCCCACATCAGACCTTACCTTCAGGCCTTTATTTGCCATATGCCGCAACCAGCTATTCTGGTCGTAGCCCTCGGGCACGGGGAAATGGGGGAGGTAATTTTCACCGAGTGTCAGTTCAAGATTGCACTTGGTAGCAATAATGAATGAGTTTTCAATAGCCTCGGGAATATCTTCAAAAAGATCCTGCATTTCTTCGGTGGAACGCAAATACTGGCTTTGACTAAACTGTCGGGGTCGGCGTGAATCATTCAGGGTATACCCTTGCTGGATACAGACCCTTGCTTCGTGTGCTTCATAATCACCAGGTTTAAGGAAGCGCACATCATTGCTTGCTACTACGGGAATATTGTATTTGAGCGCCAGATTAACAGCTGAAACTATATAGTCTTCCTCGCCGTGATGGCCATTACGATGAAGTTCAAGATAAAAATCCCTGCCAAACAAGCCAATCCACTTTTCGAGCAGTTGTTCGCTTCTTTCCGGCATCGAACCCAGCAGAGACTGGCCTATATCACCTGACCTGCCGCCTGACAGTGCAATCAATCCTTCATGAAACCCATCGATCCAGTCACGCTGAATGTAAGGGATGCCCTGGCGTTGCCCTTCCGTATAACTTCTAGTTATCAAGCGCGTCAGGTTTCGATAACCATCAATATCTTTGCATAAAAGAGTCAGCCTGCACGAGTCGCCTACAGAGGTATCTTCCACCAGATTGATCTCGGCCCCGATAATCGGTTTTATTCCCCGATTTTCCGCTGCGCGGTAGAACTTGATAGCTGAAAACAGATTATTGTATTCAGTGACCGCGAGAGCGGGCATGCCGTATTGCGCTGCTGCTTCTACCATTTCATCGATACGCAATATGCCATCAACTATGGAATAGTCTGTATGGATATTCAGGTGTATGAATGGTGTTTGTGTATTCATGAAAATAACGATTTTAAATCTAGATACGGTTTTTTACAGGACCGAAAGAACGCCTGTGTATGGCGCATGCTCCAAGCCTGTCCAGTGATTCTAGGTGCTGCCTGGTAGGATACCCCTTGTGTTTTGCAAATCCGTAACCGGGATAAACGGCTTCAAGTAATGTCATTTCCCTGTCCCTGGCTACCTTGGCGATTATCGATGCGGCGGAGATCGCAGGAACGAGCTTGTCTCCCCTGATAATCGCCTTGACGGGGTAAGCAATATCCGGGCATTGATTTCCGTCTACCAGAACCTGATCAGGTCTAATCTCAAGAGCATCAACTGCGCGCTGCATGGCAAGCAGACTGGCCTGCAAGATATTAATTTGATCAATTTCCTCAACTTCTGCCCTTGCAATTGTCCAGGCACTTGCCCTCGACATGATTTCGCGGGCAATTTCCTCTCTTTTGCCTGCACTCAGTGATTTTGAATCTGCCAATCCTGAAACAGGTCTTGCAGGATCGAGTATAACCGCAGCAGCCACTACAGGGCCCGCCAAAGGTCCCCGGCCGACCTCATCTACTCCCGCGACGAGGATATCCGGACTATCCATATACTCGAAATCAATTTTCTGCATTAATTACGTCCAGAACCGCTTTTGCCAACAAGGTCTGAGAGTCTGCCCGGATTTGCCGGTGCAGATCTTCAAACAGCTCAACCTGACGTTTTATCTTTTCCTCATTGTTTAACCAGCTGATGATTTCAGGTGCAATCTTTTCAGGAACACAGTCCGTTTGTAAAAACTCCGGAACCACCAGTCTTCCGGCAATTACGTTAGGCAAGGAGACATAAGGCATTCGAACCATCCGTTTGATAATCTGATAGGACAACCAGTTTACTTTATAAGCAACAACCATGGGACGTTTCATTAACATGGCCTCAAGTGCGGCTGTCCCCGAGGCCAGCAGAATCACGTCCGCGGCCTCCATAACATCAAGTGGCTTACCTGTGAAGTAACATATATTTAAGGCCGGGGTGCGGTTGTCGGCCTGTTTACGTACATAGGCACAGGCATTCTCACCTGTCAGGTTTGAAATAAAGCAGAGCGATGGGTCTGCCTGACGGCATAATTCCAGCGAATCCAGAAAAGGATTAACCAGCCTTTCGAGCTCACTGCGCCTGCTACCAGGGAATACCGCTATAATTTTCCTGTCCAAGGGTAGACCCAGCCGTTGCCTGGCAGCCTCTCTGTTCGTTTGTAACGGTATTCTGCTGGCAAGCGGATGACCGACAAATTCCGCAGGGATTTTGTATTTTTCGTAATAAGGTATCTCAAAGGGATACAGGGTCAGCATCTTGTCAATAGATCTACCAATTGATTTGAGCCGATACTCTCGCCAAGCCCAGATCGACGGGCTGACATAATGTATGGTTTTAATACCTGCCTTACGCAGCTGTTTTTCGAGTGAAAAATTGAAATCAGGCGCATCCACGCCGATAAAAACATCCGGAGGATGATCAAGAAAAAAATCCCTGACCTTTCTGCGAATGCTCAGTATCTCGAACATTCGGGAAAAAACCTCGTAAATACCCATCACCGCCAACTTTTCGACAGGATAAAGGATCTCACACCCGGCATTCTCCAGATGCTGCCCTCCTATACCTGTAACCTGAAGATCCGGAAGATGTTGTTTGAGTGAGTGCACCAGATCGGCAGCCAGTTGGTCGCCTGACTCCTCTCCTGCAACTATCCCGATATGAAGCATGGAAGTAAAAATCGAGATTAAATCATTTCAGGATGAATCAGGATGGCTAGCGCACAATTCCGCGGGTCGAACTGGAAATAAATGCAGCAAAATTCCTGACCTCATCTGAAGATTCAACCAGCGGCTCCAGTTTTTCCAAGGCATCCTTAACTGTTAGCCCTTCACGATAAACAGCCTTGTAAGCCTTTCTCAATAGATTAATGGTATCGTTACTGAAGCCATGACGCTTTAGACCTTCACGGTTGAGACCGCTGGGCCTTGCAGTATTACCGGAAACGATCAGGTAGGGAGGAACATCCTTGACCACAATGGAGGCAACAGCTGTAAAACTGTGGCGCCCGACCCGACAAAACTGGTGAACGCCGGAATATCCGCCGAATATGACATTGTCTTCCACTATTACATGACCGGCAACAGCCGAATAATTGGCAAAGATAATCCTGTTGCCTAAAATACAATCATGGGCGATATGGACATAGGCCATAATCCAATTATCATTCCCTACGACAGTTTTTCCGCCACCTTCAGTTGTACCCCTGTTAATAGTACAGAATTCACGGATAACATTGTTATCACCTATTTCAAGAATTGATTCCTTATCATTATTATATTTCTTGTCCTGAGGGTCATCCCCAATGGAACTGAACTGGGAAATGCGGTTGTTTTTTCCAATCCTGGTAGGACCTTTCAGGACAACGTGCGGACCTATCCAGGTATTGTCACCAATAACCACTTCCGGCCCGACAATGCTATATGGACCAATGGTTACATTTTCGCCAACAGTGGCGGATGAGTCGATAATAGCGGAAGGATGTATCAAGAGTCAGATTCCATCACTGTGGTAAGCAAATCCGCAGAGGCTACAAGTTGTCCATCGACGGTTGCTTTCGCCTTAAATTTCCAGATATTTTTCCGTACCTTTTCAAAAATGGCCTCGAGTACAAGCTGATCACCCGGCACTACTGGCCTCTTGAAACGCGTATTATCAACACCAACCAGATAATATAATGTCCCGTCTTTCGGCTTCGGCATCGAAATACAACCCAGCAATGCCGCTGTCTGAGCCATGGCTTCTATAATCAGAACTCCCGGCATAATCGGATTATCCGGGAAATGTCCCTGAAAAAAAGGTTCATTAAATGTTACATTCTTGATAGCAGTAATTGATTTATCTAATTCGTATGAAATTACTTTGTCCACCATCAGGAATGGATAACGATGGGGCAAATAATTTCTTATTTCCTCATTTGTCAACTTGTTCATGGCCTTAGTCTTCTTTATCTGTATAGTTGTCTTCAAGCCTACGCAGGCGTGTATTAAGCAAATATAACTGCTTGAAACTCACGACATTCTTCCGCCAGGTTTTAACATCCATAACTGGCAGTCCCGATGCATACACACCGGCTTCCTTGATTGAATTATTCACACCGGACATCGCCATTAGTACGACATCATCGGCTATTTCAATATGGCCACTGATTCCGCACGCCCCTCCAATCATACAACGTTCCCCGATGTGAGTACTGCCGGCAATTGCAACACAGCCGGCCACGGCAGTGTCCTTGCCTATGTGTACGTTGTGGCCAACCTGAACCTGATTATCAATTTTCACACCGTCTGCAATAATGGTATTTCCCAGTGCACCGCGGTCAATCGTTGTATTAGCACCAATCTCGACATCATTACCGATCTCTACCGTCCCGACCTGAGGTATCTTGAGCCACTTGCCATTTTCATTCGCAATTCCAAACCCATCGGCACCGATAATTACCCCGGAATGTAATTTCACCCTGTCTCCCAGTACAACATCTTTATAGAGCACGACATTCGGATACAGCCTTGAATGCCTGCCTATTATAGCCCCATCGCCAATTATAACGCCGGCCCCGATAACAGTACCCTCACCAATCATTGCATTTTTACCAACAGAAACTTGCGCCCCGATCTGTGCTGACGGGTGAATCGTTGCAGTATCATGAATGTCCGCTGACGAATGAATACCGGGTATGGATTCCTGATCTGGATAAAGCAGATTAGCCAATTTTGCATAAGCTAGATAGGGATTATCAACAACAAGCGAATCAACTGGACAGTGTTTCCTGTCATCTTCACTGAGAATAACAGCTGACGCGGTGGTGGATTTCAGAGCGGAAAGATAACGCCTGTTTGAAAAGAAACTGACTTCACCCTCAGAGGCCTTGTCAAGGGTATTGATGGCATGAATCTGACGCTGGGAATCACCATAAAATTTGGCGCTGATATGTTCAGCTATGTCCCCAAGGCTCAGTTTCATATGGCGTTAACATAAATTGAATAATTAATATACCCTGTGCCCTAGTCTTGTCACTGGTTTTTCTTCAGATATTCAATAACCAGTTCACTGATATCAACCTTTGGACTGGCGTAAATCACACCATCACTCAGGACAACATCATAATTGTTTTCCTTCGCAACTTTCTGGATCGCATTCAGTATGTCCTTCTGGATTTTTGCAAATTCCTCGTTACGCCTGAAATTAAAATCTTCCCTGAACTCATCCTGCTCACGCTTCAAATCCCGCTTCTGGTTGATAATATCGCGTTCGAGCTTGGTCCTTTCACTCTCACTCATTATGGCACTGTCTTTGGCAAGTTTATCTTCGAGTGACTTGAGCTGTTTCTGTTTTGCCACAAGCTCCTTATCCCTGGGTGAAAATTCCTTTTCTATGGTCTGACGCGCCTTCTCGGCCTGGGGAGACTGCTCAAGGACACGCAAGGCATTTACTGCACCCAGCTTGTAGTCTTCGGCTGATACTGACTGGATATACAGGCCGGTAAATACCAGTATAAACAGGCTTAAGGATAATTTAATTTTGCTCATTAGTACTCCATACATTGCTAGAATGTTGAACCAAAAGTGAACTGGAACGGCTGGGTTCGGTCGCCAGGTTGATCAGCAATTGGAACTGCATAACTGATGCTCACTATACCAAAAGGTGATACCCAAATACCACTTAGACCGGCCGAGTACCGTATTTCTCCCAAGTCTATGTCCTCATCGCTGGTATAGACATTACCGGCATCGGCAAATGCGGAAATCCGTACTGATTTGATATCCTTGAAAAATGGGACCGGCAGTACCAGCTCGGTACCGCCTGTAAGCCTGAAATTTCCGCCCAGGGGCCGGCCGAATTCGTCCAGGGGTCCCAAGGTATTGTCCTCATAGCCCCTGACCGAGCGGGGACCGCCAGCATAGAAATTTTCAAAGAATGGCAACTCGGAGGTATCGGCATAACCGTCACCGTAACCGACATTCCCGCGCAGGGAGAAGATATAATCCTCCAGAAAACCGTGGTACCACTGGGCCCGGTAATTAACCTTGTAAAATTCCAGTGAATCACTTAATACCGGCAGGGAGACCTCGGCCTCTATGGAATGCAATACCCCCTTGTCGGGGAAAATCGCGCTGTTGCGGCTATCATAGGTAAAACTGTTGGTCAGCTTGAAAATATCATAAGTATTGCCGTTCTCTGCCACAAAGTCTTGCACCTGCTGTGCGGTCGTGGCTTGCAGGTCAATCTTGGTATTTTCATATTCAAAAGCAGTCAGGAATGAGTTGAACTCCGTAAGAGGTATGCCGAATTTTATCCCTGCGCCATAAGTCGTGGAATCAAACGCCGTCAGGTTGGCATCCGTGGCCTGGGTCTCTGAATAAGAGATATTGAATCCGCGGCTGACTCCGTGAATGGTCCAGTAAGGATTATTGTAGGTTAGCGCAAGGCGGCGGTTAAAATCACTGGTATTCAAGGCAATACCCATGCGCTTCCCCGTTCCCAGAAAATTATCCTGCACGATACTGCCCTGGAAAATGATTCCGGCACTTTGTGAATAGCCAAGGCCGATTGTAAACTGGCCGGAAGGAGCTTCCACAACGCTGTATTGGACATCAACCTGGTCAGCCGTGCCGGGCACTGCCGGTGTTTCAACATTGACCTCGGTGAAATAACCCAGGCGCTGCAGGCGGACTTTGCCGCGTTCCACCTTTTGCGTGGATACCCAGCCTCCCTCGGCCTGCCTCATCTCTCTTCTTAGGACCTCATCCCGGGTCTTGGTATTACCTGAAAAATTAATGCGCCTCACATAGACTCGTTTACCTGGGTCAACAAAAAAAGTGACAGATACGGTCTTGCTCTCCTTGTCTATATCCGGTATCGCATTAACATTGGCAAAGGCATAACCTTCCTGACCAAGTTGTTCGGTAATGGCTTCCGTGGTCTTGGTAAGGTTGGCCCTGGAAAACATCTCACCTTTTTTTACCGCAATGGAATCAAACAGTGTTTCAGGTGGTAGGATCAGCTCACCCGCCAGCTTGACACCCGAGATTGTATATTGGTCTCCTTCATTAATATTGATAGTAATATAGATATTTTTTTTATCGGGGGTAATGGATACCTGTGTCGAATCAATCGACATATTAATATAGCCCCTGTCTAGATAAAAAGAACGCAGAGATTCAAGGTCAGCGCCCAGTTTTTCTCTCGAGTACTGATCTTTCTTCGTGAAGAACGAAAACATGGTGGGTGTCGATAACTGAAAGACATCCAGCAGATCATCTTCATCAAATGATTCATTGCCCACGATGTTTATTTTGCGTATCTTGGCTGTCAGGCCTTCCGAAACATCTATCGTTATACTGACCCTGTTATCCTCTAGCGGGGCGACTGTCGTCTTGATCCTGACGGCATATTTGCCCAGCGAAAAATATTGTCGCCTGAGTTCCAGTTCAAGCTTATCAAGCTGTGCCTGGTTCAATATACGGCCCTCCGCAATTCCGATTTGCCTCAATGCGTCAATCAGGTCTTCCGACCGTACGTCTTCATTGCCGGTAAGAGTGATTGAGGTAATCGTGGGGCGTTCCTTAATGATAAATACAAGTACGTTGCCGTCACGTTCTAGCCTTACATCGTCAAAAAAACCGGTTTTAAACAGGGAGCGCACGGCCTCTGCTGAGCGTGCATCGTTGAAGGTATCGCCCACTTTCATGGGCAGATAATTAAATACTGTGCCGGGTGTCAACCGTTGTAGTCCCTCCACCCGGATGTCCTCAATGACAAATTCTTCTGCCGCATAGAGACGGGGGCTTGCAGCACAAATCAGAAAAAAAAGGCAGCAAAAATGTCTGAGAGTTTTTTGCATGATTATTGTTGTTATTCTAATTTTTATCCTGTGAGCCGGACGATGTCGTTATAAAATACAAGGACCATAAGCGCCAGCAGGATAAAAAGGCCTATCTGCTGTCCCACTAGCTGGGCCGTTTCTGATACCGGTTTACGCCTGCAAAACTCTATCAGGTAATAGAGCAGATGGCCGCCATCCAGCAAGGGCACAGGCAATAGGTTCAGTACGCCCAGACTGACACTGACAATCCCAAGAAACCAGAGGAAGGCAGCCAGACCGTTTTCCGCAGATTCACCGGCATACTGGGCAATACTGATCGGTCCGCTTAGGTTCCTGTAGGAGGCCTCCCCGGTTATCATCTTACCCAACATCCTTAGGGTCAGCCAGGACATGTCAAACGTCCTGAATATTGCCCTGGCCAATGCCGGTATCGGGCTGTAAGACTCTTCAGCAACAAGCAGGGGCGGAGCCCTGTTTATGGCGCCGATAAAGCCTATTTCTTCACCCTGCTCCAGCTGCTTTCTGTCGGGACGTAATGTAATGATCTTTAACTCTTCACCCTGCTGCACCTCTACGGATAATTGCGTTTCCGGATTTTTCCTGATGACTTCAACCCAGTCACGCCAGTCCTTAATCTCAATTTCATTTACTCGGAGAATCTTGTCACCTGCCTGCAATCCAGCCCTGTCAGCCGCAAGGCCTGCCTGAACTTCACCTATGACTGCCGGGACAATAAATTGCTTTGGCGTGATACCAATGTGCTCAAGCAGGCCCTTCTCGGCCAAGTCATCAATCGAGACATCCTGTAGATTGATAAAAACTTCTCTTTCAACGCCATCGGGCCGGGACAGAGTCAATTTAACGCGCCCCCCGTCAACAACGCTGTTTACTAAATTGTCCACAACCATCGTCCATGTAGCAGTCTCTCTCGTATCTACTGCGATGACCTTGTCATCAGACCGGATGCCGGCATCGCTGGCGATGGATTGGGGTTCGACCTCACCTACCAATGGCTGCAGACCTGTGAGTCCTACCATATACATCATCCAATAAGCCAGGATGGCAAACAGGAAATTAAACAATGGACCAGCCAGGACAATGGCCGTACGTTGAGACAGGGGTTGGCGGTTAAACGTGCGACTGAGTTCTTCTACCGGAACCTGGCCTTCTCTTTCATCCAGCATCTTGACATAGCCACCCAGTGGCAAGGCAGCGATTACCAGTTCTGTCCTGTCCTTGCCGAAAGTTCTTTTCCAGAGTGGCCTGCCAAATCCTATCGAGAAACGCAGAATCTTGACATTGCATTTTCTGGCCACCCAGAAGTGACCGTATTCATGAAATGTCACCAGGATTCCTAGTGCGAAGATAAAAGCCAGCACGTGTTGTAATACTTCCATTAAGCAGCGAGCCTCTGGATAATCCGGCCTGCCTCAACCCTGGCCGATTGGTCGTCTGCCAGGATAACCTCCAGTGTATCGGGCTCATGTACGGAAAGATTATCAATTGTCTGCTCTACAACACGGGCAATATCGGTAAACCTGATCTCATTGTGCAGAAAGCTTTCCACGGCTACTTCATTAGCCGCATTGAGTATCGTCGTACAGGTGCCTCCCCTGTTGACAGCTTCCCTTGCCAGCCTCAAGCATGGGAAACGTTCGTAATCCGGGGCCTCAAAATCAAGGTGGGCAACTTCAAAAAGGTCGAGCTGGGGCACACCTGCATCGAACCTTTCGGGCCAGGCAAGCGCATGGGCTATGGGGGTGCGCATATCCGGATTGCCAAGTTGTGCCAGCACTGAACCATCAGCGTATTGCACCAGTGAATGAATTACGCTCTGTGGATGGATCACTACCTGGATGTGATCTGCCGTCGTATTGAATAACCAGCAGGCCTCGATTACTTCCAGGCCCTTGTTCATCATTGTTGCGGAGTCCACCGAGATCTTCCGCCCCATCGACCAGTTGGGATGCGCACAGGCCTGCGCCGGTGTCATTTTTTCAAGGTCCTTCAATGCTGTAGTTCGAAAAGGCCCGCCCGAAGCCGTTAACAGGATACGAGTCACACCATTGGGACCTAGACCGCCTGAAATATCGGGAGGCAAACATTGGAAGATAGCATTATGCTCACTGTCTATGGGTAATAATTCAGCATGACTGTCATGTATAGCGTCAATAAACAACTGGCCGGACATGACTAGGGCTTCCTTGTTGGCCAGCAATATCCGCTTGCCTGCCCTTGCTGCTGCCAGTGTCGGCAACAGACCGGCAGCACCGACAATCGCTGCCATTACATAATCCGTTTCTGCCAACTGGCAGACTGTTTCCAAGCCAGGATTTCCGGCTAGCACGCGTGTATCAGGTGCCTTGTCATGGATAAGTTTCTCAAGCTTTTCGGCATTCTCACTGTTTGCCATTACGGCATAGATCGGTTGCCAGCGGATACATTGTTCAACCAGTAATTCAACATTCGAGTTCGCTGTAAGTGCCACAATCCGGAACTTGTCCTGGTGTCGTGAAACGACATCAAGCGTGTTAACGCCAATGCTGCCAGTAGAACCTAAAATAGTTATGCCTTTCACAACCGATCTCCCAATAAATTGAAACCAAAAACATAGACAGGTGCCGCAGCCAACAGGCTATCAACCCGGTCAAGTACGCCACCATGACCTGGTAATAGAGAGCTAGTGTCTTTCAAATGCACACTACGCTTGAACATGCTGATAAACAGATCACCAATGACAGAAAAGACCATAGTGATCATGAATAATATTACCAGCCAGATTCGGGTGTCAGAATCATAAATTCCTGCATAGCTGCTGTAGGCAAATGCCAGTAATATTGCCGCCACCATCGCACCCCAGAAACCCTCCCAGCTTTTCCCAGGACTAACCTTGCTGGCCAATTGATGCCTGCCTATGGAACTGCCCACAAAATAGGCGCTGCTGTCAACAAGCCAGATCAGTATAAAGAAAAGCAACACCCTCTCTATTCCATTTTCACCATTGTATAGAACAAATAAATTTATCCATGCTGGGAGGAGGATAATCACACCTATAACCAGCCTCATAAATGGCAGATCCGGGATTAATGGCCTGCCCAGCTGGTAGGTTATGACCATTACGAACCCCAAGCACCAGACAAGAACCCCGCCGAGAGTTAAATAATTGTCCCAGACAGGCGCGTGGAAAAGGTAAAAAAACAGCATGGAAAGCAGCACGGCAGCAGGAAATACTGTCTTGCCTGTCCTGCTGCTGACCCGGCTGAGCCCCAGCCACTCCCATGCTCCCAGACTGATAAACAGAGCTAGTAAAAGGGAAAAAAGCAGGACTGACCCTGATAGTGTTATACCGATAACAATCAGGCCCAGCACCAGGGCAGTTATCAGGCGTTTTTCAAGGCCGGCCAGCATTTTCGACCTGTTCTGTAATACCACCAAAACGCCTTTCCCTGCTGGCAAACCATTGCAATGCTATTTCAAACTCACTTTCGTCAAAATCCGGCCACAGACAATCACAAAAATACAATTCAGTGTAGGCAATCTGCCAAAGCAGGAAGTTGCTGATTCGCCTCTCTCCCCCTGTCCTGATAAATAGATCAGGCTCGGGGAGATCAGAGAGACACATAAGTGATGCCATGAATTTTTCATCTACCTGCTCAACTGCCAGCTCACCTGATTTGATATCTGTCGCAATCTTCTTTGACGCCTCGGTAATATCCCACCTGCCGCCATAATTGATGGCAACATTGAGTTTCAAACCAATGTTATCCCTAGTCAGTTCATGTGCAGCATTTATAGAGGCCTGTAATGATTGCGGGAAGGCGGTGCAATCGCCTATAAAGCGCAAATTGACGTTATTTTTATGCAGATCATCAATTTCTTTCTGAAGAGAACTGATAAATAACTTTAAAAGATGTGATACCTCAGTTTCCGGACGTTTCCAGTTTTCACTGCTGAAAGCATAAACAGTTAGGACGCCGATATTATTTTTTGCACATTGCTGGACAATCTTGCGGAGTGAATTTACACCGGCCTTGTGACCTGCTATTCGGGGTAATCCGCGTTTTTTAGCCCAGCGTCCATTGCCATCCATAATAATAACGACATGCCGGGGCATGATTGCATGGTCAGACTGTGTCATTCGTTACCAGGAAAAAAAGCAATGTCATGGCATCAAATTTCCATCATTTCGCTTTCCTTTGCATCAAGTAATTTATCAATTGAAGCGATATGCCCGTCTGTTATCTTTTGTACCCTTTCTTCCGCCCGATGTTCTTCATCTTCCGATATGCTTTTTTCCTTTACCAGATCCTTGAATGACTGTTTTGCATCACGGCGGATATTACGGATTGCAACCCTGGTTTTCTCTGCTTCTCCACGCACAACCTTGATTAGTTCCTTGCGCCTCTCTTCAGTTAACGGAGGTAGTGGCACCCGAATTACTTCACCGGCTGTCACGGGATTAAGGCCCAGATCAGAATTGAGAATTGCTTTTTCGATCGCGGGTATGGCGCTCTTGTCCCAGGCACTTATGGACAATGTTCGCGCATCCTGCACAGAAATGGTTCCCACCTGACTGAGTGGCACTTGTGATCCATAGTATTCCACCGTCACATGATCGAGAAGACTTGCATTTGCTCTGCCGGTCCTCATTTTGTCCATTTCATGTTTCAGGGCTTCAATGCTTTTTTTCATACGCTTGTCTGCATCTTTGATGATTTCATCTATCATGTTTGCTCTCTCTATTTATTAGCTGTGACAAGAGTGCCCTCATCTTCCCCGCAAACTGCACGCATCAGCGAACCCTGCCTGGCCATATCAAGCACTCTCAGGGGCATACTGTTTTCACGACACAATACGACTGCTGTAGCGTCCATGACTTCTAGTTTTTGTTCAATCACTTCATCATAACTGAGCCTTGCATAACGTTTTGCCGATTTGTTCCTGACTGGATCATCTGAATAGACGCCATCAACCTTGGTTGCCTTAATAAGAAGATCCGCACCAATTTCAATCGCTCTGAGACTGGCGGCAGAATCTGTCGTAAAGAAGGGGTTACCTGTGCCGGCAGCAAAGATAATAATGCGTCCCTTTTCAAGGTGGCGTACTGCACGTCTGCGTATGTAATCTTCACAGATCTGGTTGATCTTTATTGCTGACATTACCCGAGCGTGCAAACCCAGCTGCTCAAGGGCATCCTGCATAGCAAGGGAATTCATAATAGTTGCTAACATGCCCATATGGTCTGCGGTTACCCGGTCAATACCAGCAGCGGATAGCCCAGCACCGCGAAAAATATTGCCTCCACCTATGACAATAGCAACCTCGACATTGGCTTTGCTCAGTTCGTTAATTTCACTGGCGATACGTCTGATTACCCCGGGGTCAATTCCATAGGCACTTTCTCCCATCAATGCCTCGCCACTGAGCTTTAGAAGAACCCGCCGGTATTTGATTTTTTTTGACGGGTTAGACAATGGATTTACTCTCCCTTTGCCTGTGCCATGACTTCTTCGGCAAAATTATCGCTGCGTTTTTCCAGTCCTTCTCCAACTTCATAACGAAAGAACCGGTTTACCTTTGCGTCTGCTGATGAGAGCAACTTATTAATCGAGGTATCGGGGTCCTTGACAAATGATTGACCGAGCAGGGTGATTTCCTTCTTGAATTTTGAAATACGGCCATTCACCATTTTTTCGATAATGTTATCCGGTTTGCCGCTTTCCCGCGCCTGTGCGATAAATATTTCCTTTTCTTTTTCCAGGGTTTCCGCAGGTATCTGATCATCGGATATACATATTGGTGGTGGAAGATGCCCTGCCACATGCATTGCGACATCTCTGGCAAGTTCTTCATTGCCACCGGACATGTCCACCAGAACACCGATACGGGTTCCATGCAAGTAGATACCGAGGTTATCCCCTTTGGCACTGTGCAAAACATAGCGTCTAACACTGATGTTTTCACCAATCTTGGCTACCAGTTGCTGCCTGGCTTCTTCAACGGTTATCCCCGAAGACATTTTCGTATTAAGCAATGATTCAAGATCTGCTGGAGAGTTGGCTAGGATGGTGTCAGCCACATTGTCACAGAACGATATGAAGTTTTGATCTTTGGCTACAAAATCGGTTTCAGAATTTACTTCCAGGATTACAGTCCTGCCTGCATCGTCCTGTTTTATGATGATATTGCCTTCCGCTGCAATACGGCCTGATTTTTTGGCGGCCTTAGCAATGCCCGCCTTTCTCATCGCTTCAATAGCCGCTTCAATATCACCATCAGCCTCTTTCAGGGCCTGTTTACAATCCATCATACCAGCGCCGGTACGCTCGCGAAGTTCTTTAACCATTCCGGCTGTTATTTGCATCTCAACTATTCCTCATCTGGCTCATGTTAAAAAATGACCGTCGATTCAAGAAGTTTTTTTTGCCACTTTCTTCTTGGTAACTTTCTTCTTGGTAACTTTCTTTTTTGTCACCTTCTTCTTTGTGATATTTTTCTTCGGTGCAGCGCTTTTTTCTTCACTATCGGCTTCAACGGGGGCTGCTTCAACATTTTCCCCTTTCACCTCTGATTCAGCAGCTTCCCTGATAATCTTACTCCCTACCTTCTTCTTCACTTTGATCTTAGAAGGTATTGCCGGCTGCTCGGATTCCTTGATAACGGGTTCACCGGCCTCATTCAGCTCGATAAACTCATCACCTTCACCTGCACCCAGGTGAGCCACGGACTGACGTCCTTCAATAATTGCATCTGCTACGCCTTTGCAATAAAGTCTGATAGACCTAATTGCATCGTCGTTTCCAGGAATAATGTAATCAATACCATCCGGGCAGTTGTTACTGTCAACAACACCCACTACCGGTATCCCCAGCTTCTGTGCCTCCTTGATGGCGATATACTCATAGCCCACATCGATCACAAATAGCACATCCGGCAGCCCGCCCATATCTTTGATACCAGAGAGAGTTCGCTCAAGTTTTTCAAGTTCGCGTCGGCGTATCAACTGGTCTTTTTTACCCAATCTCTCCATTGTCCCGTCTTCCTGCTGGGCTTCCAGTTCCTTGAGGCGGTTAATGGATTGTTTGACCGTCTTGAAATTGGTCAGCAAACCACCCAACCAACGGCGATTGATGTAGGGCATGTCACACCGCATCGCCTCATCCCTGACAATATTTTGGGCGGCGCGCTTCGTCCCTACAAAAAGGATTTTCTTTCGCTTGGAGGCTTGCTTGCTGATGAAATTTATTGCCTCATTGTAAAGCGGCAAGGTCTTTTCCAGATTGATGATATGGATCTTGTTTCTCTGGCCAAACAGGAAGGGGGCCATTTGAGGATTCCAGAACCGGGCCTGGTGGCCAAAGTGCACACCGGCCTCCAGCATTTCTCTCATGCTGACATTAGACATAGTTGTATTCTCCTAAGGGGTTAAGCCTCCGCGTACCCCATGCAATAACCCGTCAGCTCCAGGCTGTTCGGGCACCCATTACACGGTTTCGGTGCGCGTGTGTCGTTTGTTTGTTAAACTGCGGGCGCTTTATACCATATAAGCCTAGGGATAACAATTGCTTAGCACTAAATAAATAAAAATCACCATGCCAGTAACCATCAAAACAGCCGAGGAAATAGAAAAAATGCGTGTTGCCGGACGCCTAGCTGCTGAAGTGCTACTATTTATCGAGCCCTACGTCAGGCCTGGCACGACTACAGCCGAGCTGGACCGTCTCTGTCATGATTACATCGTCAATACCCAGGGCGCCATTCCCGCCCCACTCAATTACCGCGGGTTTCCCAAGTCCATCTGTACCTCGGTCAACCATGTCGTCTGCCATGGCATCCCCGGGGACAAAAAACTCAAGGATGGCGACATTATCAACATTGATATCACGGTCATCAAGGATGACTATCATGGTGACACCAGCAAGATGTTTTATGTGGGCAAACCTTCTATCCTTGCCCGGCGCCTAGTCGAGACCACCTATGAATGCATGCATATCGGCATCGATTTGGTGAAAACGGGTGTCCGCCTGGGTGATATCGGCCATGCAATCCAAAAACATGCAGAGGCCCATAACTATTCGGTGGTACGAGAATACTGTGGTCACGGGATCGGACGGGAGTTTCATGAAGACCCGCAGATTCTGCATTATGGCGAAAAAGGCACCGGGCTGGCCCTGGAGGCAGGGATGACCTTTACCATTGAGCCCATGATCAATGCGGGAAAACGCCATGTGAAATTACTCGCGGATGAATGGACAGTAGTCACCAAGGACAGGAGCCTATCTGCACAATGGGAACATACCATCCTGGTCACAGACGACGGTCACGAGGTGCTTACCCGCCGCCCCGATGAAGAATTCTAATCTATGCACCCAGAAGACAACGTCAATGCCGGGCTCTTTGATGAAGCGGGATTCAGAATATCCCTGGAAAAGACCGAAAACCGCCTGATCCCTTTCAAACATGCCCTGCATGCCGGCAGGGAGCTACTCAACGAGGCCTTTCGTGAGGGAGCCCCCGTTGACAGGCTGGTGCGCCAGCACAGCTGGTTAATCGATCAATTGCTGATTCAGGCCTGGGATTTGCTTGTCGCATCCGATGACATGGGACTGGTCGCCGTCGGCGGTTACGGCCGGGGAGAACTACACCCCTGTTCAGACATTGATCTGATGGTATTAAAAAAGCCCCGGGCTACAAAGACCTCTCTGGAAAAGATCGAAAAATTTCTGACGTTTCTCTGGGATATCGGACTGGAAGTCGGACACAGTGTCCGCAGTACCAGGGACTGTGTTAGAGAAGCGAAACGCGATATCACTGTTGCAACCAATCTAATCGAAGCAAGATTACTGACGGGAAGTAAGGAATTATTCAAGGATATGCGCAAGCTGACTGGCCCGCAAAATATCTGGCCTACACGGAAATTCTTTGAAGTGAAGCTTCAGGAACAGTCAGCCAGGCATAAAAAATATGACGATTCCGAACACAAGCTGGAGCCCAATATAAAGGAATGTCCGGGAGGACTGCGGGATATACAGATGATCGGTTGGGTCGCCAAACGGCATTTCGGAGCAGATACGCTCGAAGAATTGATTGACTACGATTTCCTGACCCGTGATGAATGGCAAAGACTTCGAACCGGCCAGTCCCTGCTCTGGGGCATACGCTACGGGCTGCATCTGATGACCAATCGCCGTGATGACCGGCTGCTTTTTGACTATCAACGTTCCATTGCCGAGCAATTTGGATTCAAAGCGCAGGGCAACAGCGGAATAGAACAATTCATGAAGATGTATTATCGCACTGTCCGCGAACTCAATATGCTGAATGAGATGCTTTTGCAACATTTTCAGGAAGTGATTATCTATGCCCGCCGCAAGGGAAAGGCCAGGCCATTGAACAAACGTTTCCAGGTCCGCAATGATTATCTGGAAGTATCAGGCCAGGCTGTTTTCAGGCGTTATCCCTTTGCGTTGCTTGAACTATTTTTATTGCTTCAGCAAAACCCCGATATAAAAGGGGTCAGGGCCAGCACTATCAGGTTGATACGCGAATATTCTAAGAGGATCGACAGAAAATTCAGAGAAGACTTGCGTAACCGCAGCCTTTTTATGGAAATTATCAAACAATCCAGAAAAGTCGGCCATGAACTCAGGCGCATGCACCGTTATGGCCTGCTCGGAAAATATTTGCCTGTCTTTGGCAAAATTGAAGGATTAATGCAATTTGATCTATTTCATGTCTATACGGTGGACGAACATATTCTCTTCGTGGTTAAAAACCTTCGCCAAATGGGAATAGAAAATAGTCAGCAAAACAACGCCTATAGCATGATCCACGCGAAGTTACCAAAACAGGAAATTCTGTATCTCGCCGGTTTGTTTCACGATATTGCCAAGGGCCGCGGCGGTGACCATTCAGAACTCGGGGCAAAAGATGCTTATAAATTCTGCAAACATCACGGCCTAGGTGAATACGATTCCAGACTCGTCGCCTGGTTGGTAGAAAAGCATCTGTATATGTCAAAGACCGCTCAACGCATGGATATCAGCGATCCCGATGTCATTAACCAGTTCGCTGAAGCCATGGGTGATCGCAACCACCTGAATTATCTGTACCTCCTTACTGTCGGTGATATCAAGGCAACCAACCCCGAAATGTGGAACAACTGGAAGGAGGGCCTGCTGGCAGAACTCTATCAAAAAACATTACTTGCCTTGCGACGTGGTCTCGAGAACCCAATTAACAAGAAGGCCCTGATCGCAGATACAAAGAAGGAGGCCCTGGAACTGCTGGGTCCTAGAGTCATACGCAAGGATGATTACAAAAGATTCTGGAAATTTCTTGGTGAAGACTATTTCCTGCGTTATTCGGCAGATGAGATCGCCTGGCATTACAATTCATTGCACAAGGATTTTTCCTCCCCATCTCCCCGCGTTCTGGTCAGGGAGAAATCACCACGCGGCGGTTCAGAAGTCTTTGTTTATATGATGAACCGGGATGGTATATTTTCCACCACAACACAGGCACTTGATCACCTCGGACTGAATATTGTTGATGCACGCATCATTACTGCAGAAAATGATTATGTATTTGATTCCTATATTATACTCGAACAAACGGGAGAAGAAATCAGCGGCAGGGATCGCACCGATGAAATCATCAGAAAAATCACACAGTCATTGTCCGCAGAAAATCATTTGCCCACCAGGTCAGCCAGACGTCGTTCCCGTAAACTCGAACATTTTATTATTCCTACAAATGTAATATATACGCAGGACGAAAAAAATGACCGCACTATCATGGAAGTTATCACTTCGGATCAACCGGGACTCTTGTCAAAGATCGGTATGGCAATGGATCATTGCGCTGTCCGATTACAGAGTGCCAAGATAGCTACCTTTGGTGCACGGGTTGAGGATATCTTTTTTATTACTGACAGGCAAAACCACATGATTGAGGATTCACACAAATTTGAATGCCTCACCGTTTCAATCAAGAGTTATCTGGAAAAACGGTAACCAGTTTGCCGGAGATGAAATCATCCCCAGCTTCAAAAACCGAATTGCTTGAGCGTGCGAACCAGCTCGCAGGTAAGACCCTCGGTGCAATCGCCGCCGAGACTGGTTTGAGCCTGCCGGATTCCATGAAAAGGGCGAAGGGGTGGACCGGTTTGCTGGTAGAACATTGCCTAGGGGCCTGTGCCGGTTCGCTGCCAGGCCCTGATTTTCCCGCTTTGGGAATTGAACTGAAGACCCTGCCACTTGATCACCAAGGTAAACCCAGAGAATCAACCTACGTTTGTACCGTATCACCCCGAAATGACCTGAAAACCGCTTGGCGAACCAGCAGAGTCAGACAGAAACTGTCCCACGTGCTCTGGATTACTGTGGAGGCCCTGCCAGATATGCCCCTTGCCGAACGGCGTATTGGCACGCCTATATTGTGGCGACCGGATGCCAGTCAGGAAAAGATATTAAAGAGTGATTGGGAAGAGCTGACAGATATGATCAGACGGGGGGAACTTGACAAGATAACCGCCCGTTACGGTCAGTACCTGCAGATCCGCCCCAAGGCCAGGAATGCACGCGCACTGCAATCCAGTGCTGGACCCGAAGGGTACCCTGATATGACCCTGCCCAGGGGTTATTATTTAAGGGCAAAATTTACCCGTCAGATCCTGGACTATCACCCATGAAAACGCCGATTGACCGCAAGCTTAGCATCGCGCCCATGATGGACCATACGGATCGGCATTTTCGCTATCTGTTGCGCTTGATCACCCGGCATACCCTGCTTTACACGGAAATGATCACCACCGGCGCCATCCTGCATGGGCCGCGCGAAACCCTGCTGGACTACTCCCCCGATGAACACCCGCTGGCCTTGCAATTGGGCGGGAGTCATCCAGACAGGCTCGCGGAGTGCGCCCGTATTGCCGAGGATCTAGGCTATGACGAGGTAAACCTGAATGTGGGTTGCCCCAGTGATCGCGTGCAGTCGGCACAGTTCGGCGCCTGCCTGATGGCCGAGCCGGCGCTTGTGGGAGATTGTATTGATAAAATGATTAAGACAGTATCAATCCCCGTCACCGTCAAGACACGGATCGGAATAGACACAATGGACAGCTATGAGGATCTGAGCAGATTCATTCAAAACGTGCATGCAGCCGGTTGCGATACCTTTATCGTCCACGCCCGCAAGGCTTGGTTGAGCGGCCTGAGCCCGAAGGAGAATCGTGAGATCCCGCCATTGAATTATGCGACTGTCCATCGCCTGAAGACTGATCACCCGATGCTTACTATCGTCATCAATGGCGGTTTCACGGACCTGGAACAGGCCCGGCAACAACTCGCGCACGTAGATGGGGTAATGATTGGCCGGGGTATCATTCAAAACCCCTATCTGCTGGCGGTCGCCGACCGGCAGGTGTTTGGGGATCAGCGCCCTGTCCCCGGCCGTGAGGAAATACTGAAACTCTACCAGGACTACATCGCCGGACAGCTGGCCCGGGGGACAAACCTGCATTCGATGACCCGGCATCTGCTGGGCCTGTATCACGGTCAAACTGGTGCCCGGCTGTTCAGGCGCATCATCAGTGAAAATTCCTGCCGGGCAGGTGCGGGCATGGAAGTCCTGCATCGCGCCATGGTGGCCGTCAATAATACAGCTTGAGCAGGCCTTAACCTGACAGGTTCTTTTCCAGTTTTTTGATTGAATTGGCCAGCAATAAGGTGCGTCTGGCACCCTCAACGTGCAGGTTCTCAATCAACTTACCATCAACCACGACCACACCGACACCCTTGGCCACAGCCTCATTATGGGCCTTGATAATTCTGTCTGCCTGCTCAATATCCTCTTCCGTAGGTGAAAAGGCCCGGTTGGCCGGGTTAATCGTTTTCGGGTGAATCAGAGTCTTACCGTCAAAGCCCAGTTCAAATCCCTGTTCACAAGTCCGGCTGAAACCCTCATCATCCTCAAGATCAAGATGCACGCCGTCAATGATTGCCACATCCGCTGAGCGCGCAGCAAGCAAGCAAAGGCCAAAACTGGTCAAAAATGGCAACCGCTCCTTGGTATGGGCAGCACCCAGATCCTTGGCTAAGTCGGACGTCCCCATGACGATGGCTCTGATCCGAGGACTGGCGGTCGCAATTTCCTCGGCATGCAACATGCCCCGTGGCGTTTCCATCATGCACCAGAGGGCCAGATCTTCCGGCGCTCCGGCACCGACAAGGACCATTTCGGCCTGGCGGACCATGTCTCCACTCTCAACCTTGGGCAATAAAACGGCATTTGCACCACTTTTCGCCGCCACCATCAAGTCCTCGTATCCCCAGCGGCTCCCCAGGACATTGACCCGGATAACCACCTGGCGCAGACCAAACCCCCTCTCCTGCACAATCCGGGAGACCAATGCCCTGGCCTCTACCTTGGCGGACGGTGCAACAGCATCCTCGAGATCAAATATCAGGGCATCGGCGGCCAGGCTCCTGCTTTTTTTCAGAGCTCTTTCATTGGAACCGGGGACATAGAGCACGCTGCGTAACGCGATAAAGGTCCGGGGCATTTTCTCTCCTGTTTTTTATTGATTCTTGTGCTATTGTGCGGCGCAATATATGCTTTGGCAAACCTGTTTGTACATTAACGGGCCATCACTGCATTAAATAAAACGTATAGCTGACCATGAAAATCCTAATCGCAGACAAGATAGCCGATTCAGGCATCGATTTCCTCTCCAGTGACCCTGAACTGGATGTCGAATTGATAACAGGCCTCGATGAGGATGGCCTCTGTAAACATATCCAGGGGATCAACGGGCTGATCGTACGCAGCGGGGTCACGGTAACCCCGAAGGTGATCGATGCGGCGAAACAACTACAAGTCATAGGCCGCGCCGGAATCGGCGTGGATAATATCGACATAAATTATGCAACCGAGCGTGGAATCGTCGTCCTGAATACCCCCAATGCCAATGCAACCACCACCGCCGAACTGGCCATAGCCCATATGTTTTCCCTCTGTCGTCAGCTGCCCCAGGCCAATCAGTCCGTGCGGGATGGCAAGTGGGAACGCTCCCGGTTCAATGGCATGGAGATCACAGGCAAGACCCTGGGCGTTGTCGGCTTCGGTACCATAGGGCGTATCGTTTGCAAACGCGCACTGGCCCTCAAGATGAAGGTCATTGCCTACGATCCCTACGTGACTGATGAGATGTTTACCGACGCAGGCGTGGAAGGCATGGCATTGGAAGATCTGCTGACCAATGCCGATATCGTGACCCTGCATTGCCCGTTGACCGACAAGACAACAAAACTGATTAACACTGACAGTCTGCGCAATATGAAAAAGGGCGCCCGCCTGATCAACTGTGCGAGAGGCGGGCTAGTGGATGAGGCTGCCCTCGTTAATGCTTTGAAGAGCGGACAACTGGCCGGTGCTGCACTGGATGTCTTCGAAAAGGAACCACCGAAAGACTCTCCATTACTGGAAATGAATAATGTGCAATTCACACCTCACCTCGGTGCGTCCACCCATGAGGCACAGACAGCCGTTGGGATGGAGATTGCCCAGCAAGTTATAACGTTCCTGAAAACCAATGAGGCCATCAACGCAATCAATCTCCCTCGTATCTCTGCAAAGGAAGGGCAACGCCTGCTCCCCTACCAGGACCTGGCACGGCGACTGGGCCAATTACTCGCGACAATGTGTACAAGCGCCATCACTCGGCTTGATATTGCCCTCTCCGGAACGATTGTCGAACTTAATACCCGGCCCGTCATTACAGATGCCCTAGTTGGGCTCCTGGGTGAGCACCTGTCAATGCCGATAAACCAGGTTAATGCGGGTTATCTGGCAAAGCGACAAGGCATACAGGTTTGTGAATCACGATCCGCCGAGGCACATGATTATCTTACTTCACTGACACTTACCGCTCATACCGGTGATGAGACCATTGGCTTGACCGGTACACTGTTTGACGAACGCTATCCCCGGCTGGTACGCATCAATAATTACTTCATCGAGGCTCCGCTGTCTGGCCATCTCCTTTTTACCCGCCATGTTGATGTCCCCGGCGTAGTCGGCGATATAGGCGCTCTCCTTGCAAGGAACAAAATTAATATCTCAACAATGCAAGTCGGTGTTGCCAGTGATAGTGAACATGCAATAGCTGTCATAAGTATCTCCAGCCCGCTTGACATAGCCATGCTCGATGACCTGCGGAAATTACCGACCATCAGCAAGGTTCTGCAAATAAGCTTGTAATGCCATTAACTGACGCCGACATTATTATTTTCGACTGTGACAGCACCCTGTCACGGATAGAAGGTATTGACGAACTCGCTAAGCGGGCCGGTGTCGATCAGGAACTTTTGCCTCTGACACATGCGGCCATGCAGGGGGAAGTACGACTGGAAGATATTTACCAGAAACGGCTTGATCTTATCAAACCCCATTTAACCGATATCGAGTGGCTGGGCTTACGCTATATCGAGGAACTTTCAACAGATGCAGACATTGTTGTAAATACACTGCAACAATACGCTAAAGACGTTCATATTGTCAGTGGCGGAATCCGGCAAGCTGTCCAGGCTCTGGCAACCCGGTTAAACATTGATGAGCAAAATGTTCATGCCGTTGATATCTATTTTAATAAGGACGGTAGTTATCAAGGATTCAATGATACCTCACCATTGACCAGGACAGGTGGCAAGAAAATCACCTGTGCAAAAATTATCGGGGGAAAGCATACAGGGGTGTTGATTGGCGACGGTATGACGGATCTTGAGGCCAGACAGGAAAGACTATCGTTCATTGGATACGGCGGCGTCGTATACAGGGAAAAGATTGAGGTACTGTCTGATCATTACTTTAGCAGCCCTTCGCTTCTGCCCTTGCTTGAGACGCTGTTGAATGCAACAAATCACCAGGGCATGTAAGCAACTGAATATGGATTAGGCAGACTGTGCTTGGATAGCTTCATTAATTATGGGATGATTACTGAACATCAGAGAAATTTGCTGTCTAAAGCTAGTAAACAATCCACTGCCACCGGGAATCACATGAAACACATATATCATATACTTTCCACTACATTTATTTTCTTCCTGCTCAGCTCCAACACATTTGCTGAAACAGAGATCAAGACGGAACAACAGAAACTCAGTTATGCTCTGGGTATCTATTTCAGCCAGGGTATTACCCAGCAGAATATTGACCTTGATAACGCCGCTTTCCTGCAGGCAATAGAGGATGCGCTTACTCAGTCCGAACCGAAGATGAGCCAGACCGAGATACAGGAGGCACTGAGCAAGTATCAGCAAAAAGTGGTAGCTGAACGCAATAATATTGCCGCAAGCAACAAGTCCGCCGGTGAGAAATTCCTGAAAGAAAACGCCAAAAAAGAAGGTGTCGTGACACTGGACAGCGGCCTTCAATACAAGATCCTAAAAGATGGCAATGGTGAATCGCCTACAATCGACAGTAACGTCAAGGTGCATTATCACGGCACCCATATCGATGGCAAGGTGTTCGACAGTTCCTACGAACGTGGAGAACCAATATCTCTTTCTCTTAACCAGGTAATCAAGGGATGGCAGGAAGCAGTACCCTTGATGAAGGTAGGTTCTAAGTGGCAGATTTATGTACCTTCCGAACTGGCCTATGGTGAGCATGGCGCCGGTGGTTCTATCCAGCCTAACGAAACACTGGTTTTTGATATCGAACTGCTGGGAATTAACTAGAATTCGGTTTTTTCAAAGTTTAATTTCCGGGACCTTTTTCTCTGTCCTGGTAAATGACACGCCAGATTCGCCCCTGTACAGAGTCTGAAATATAGAGTGACCCATCAGCGCCAATGGTTAGCCCGGTCGGGCGATATTCAGCATCTTCGGGAAAATGGACCTCCCCCTCACCGGCAAACCCGTCGGCAAATACCTCCCACTGATTGGCTGGCAGACCACCAGCAAAAGGGACAAATACAACCTGGTAACCCACCTGCTCAAAAGGGCCACGATTATAGGAACCATGAAAGGCTATAAAGGCTCCGTTACGATAATGCACGGGGAACTGTGACGCTGTATAAAACAACATGTCGTTCGGCCCGTAGTGTGCTGGAAAAGCGATTAATGGTACAGGGTATTTCTGGCAACGCCCGCTTTTCACCCCATCACCACCATACTCCGGGGCGAGTATGGCTTTGTTCAATACGGGATCAAAATAACAATAAGGCCAGCCATAATCGGTTGAATCACTGATCATCAGTAATTCTTCTGCCGGCAGACGAGCACCCTGTTCCTCGGTATAAATGTTTGACCATAATTCATACAACTGGTCACGGCCGTGCTGAACTGCATAGAGTTTTTCAAATACAGGATGCCAGTCAAGCGCATAGGTATTTCTGATTCCGCTGGCATAATGATAACCATCGTTTTCCTGGGTCTGTTCGAGACGGTCCAGGGAAAACCGCCAGATACCGGCATGTCGCCCCAGTTCGGGACAAGGGTCCAGGCCAGGGCTACCGGCAACCCGTTCTTCCTCCTGACAGGCATTGGATTGTGAACCTATGTTGACATACAGGTGACGCGCCTCATCAATTACAAAGGGCTTGCCTGCGTGGAATGTTTGCTTCGGCAAATCCCTGACCAGTAATTGTGCCGGCAGGTCAGGAACCAGCTGTTCCTTTCCCAACCTGTAACGGTAAATATCAGTATCTGATGCAAAATAGAGATAGCCGTCATGGATTTGGATACCCATTCCCGGGATATCATTAATTTTTTCAATCTGGTCCATCCTGCCATCATTATCGGTGTCCCTGAGGGCCAGTATCCCACCAAGGTTCAGCCGCGTGTTTCTCAGGGTCACGTAGATATCACCCCTTTCACTGACCGCAAGATGCCTGATAAAACCCAGACTATCTGCGACGATGGCGGCACAAAAGCCATCAGGCAGTTTCAACCCGGCATTGTCAGGGTCACATTGTAATATAGCGGGCGGATGTCCGGCGGCAGAACCGTCTGCCTCCGGTGAATCGTCACATGAAACGCCCGTCAATAACACCAATACAGCTGAAATACCTTGTAATATTTGCTTGGCTGGAAAATTGACCGTGGGCATATAATTTCAAGCTGGCGAAAAATTTTGTGAATTAAAAAAATTTTTACTTGTCTATTATCAAACTATTTTATTTACGTCACAATGAAATAATTAAATAACGATGTAATCCCGTAATATTAAATAGGTGTGACCGCAAAGTGCACGTTGAGCGATTGAAAAATACCTCTTTTTATTCGAAAACTTTATTCTGTCTATGTCTTGTAATCACGATGCCAGTAATTATTATGGCAGAGACAACATCCGAGTATTTTTTTAACAGTGGCAAAAGATACTACACCAATTCAGATTTTGAATCAGCTGTTCAGGCGTTCAGAAAAGCCGTGGAATCAGTTCCGGATTCATCGGTTTACCATCACTGGCTGGGAAAGAGCTATGGACGCCTTGCGGAGAGCTCGGGAATCTTTACAGCCTATACACTGTCAAAGAAAACTCGTGAAGAATTCGAGCTGGCGGTCAAACTGGATGAAACCAACCGTGACGCCCTTGCAGACCTGATTCAATATTACCAACGGGCGCCCTCATTCCTTGGCGGCGGGCAGGAAAAGGCAAAAAAACTGCGTTTGCGCCTGGACGCACTGGAAAAGGGCAACAATTCGGTCAGCCAACCTTAACAAAGAAGATTATGTGACCAATCTGACGTCAAAATGGATATTTACAGTGCCGGCAGAGAACCAAAATGTTATATTAATACATTGAGATACGTTATTTTCTGATTATGCTTGACTACTTAATCCGCAAGTTATCTGATAATTACCTCCCGGTCATTTCAGTACTTTTATTTTGTCTGGCCTCCTACTCCGTACGGGCAGAAATACCTGTCGTGGACGAATCCCGGCTCGTCCCCGCTGAGCGTCATGAACGTGCAACCGAGATTATCACCCATATCATAGACAGCTATCATTACAAGAATCGCCCCCTTGATGATCACCTGTCTTCATCTATCCTCGATCAGTATCTCGAGAGCCTAGATCCAAACCGGAGTTATTTTCTAGCATCAGATATCCACTCTTTTGAAAAATACCGTTATACATTAGATAACTCTCTAAAGAATGGTGATCTGAAACCTGCCTTTGTTATATTCAAGGTTTACAGAAAACGCGTGGAAGAAAGAATCAACATTGCAATGGCTATCCTAGAGCGGGATTTTAATTTTGAAAAAGATGAAACCTATATTTTTGATCGCCGCGATTCCAACTGGGCTGAATCAAAAACCGAGCTCGATGATATCTGGCGTAAACGGATAAAAAATGATGCGCTTAGTCTGGTCCTTGCGGACAAAAAACCATCAGAATATAAGGATACACTGAAAAAACGCTATGAAAGGATTCGCACCAATACTTTTCAACTGGGTGCAAATGATGTTTATCAGATTTTTATTAATTCCTATACAACTGCAATAGAACCTCACACCGCCTATTTTTCACCAAGGGCATCTGAAAATTTTGACATAAGCATGAGATTGTCACTGGAAGGGATTGGCGCTGTATTAACGACAGATAATGATTATACCGTGATACAACACATCATCCCTGGTGGCCCCGCAGATCTCAGCAAGAAGCTACATGACAATGACAAGATAATTGGTGTGGGCCAGGGAAAGGATGGTGAAATCATTGATATCATCGGCTGGCGCCTTGATGACGTAGTTGATTTGATACGCGGTCCGAAAGGTACTACCTTGCGTCTCGAGATCCTGCCAAAAAATGCCGGCCCTGAAGGAGCCAACGAAATCATTACACTGGTTCGTAACAAGATAAAACTGGAAGAACAGGCTGCAAAATCATTCATAATTGAAATTCCTGACAGCAGCGGGAAGATAGGTGTCATTAATGTCCCAACATTCTATATAGACTTTGCAGCGCAGGCCAAGGGAGAGAGTGATTACAGAAGCACATCTAGAGATGTCAGGAAACTGATCGCGGACCTTCTTGATGAAGGGATTAATGGTCTCATAATTGATCTGCGTGGCAATGGCGGTGGTTCATTATCGGAAGCACTGGAACTGACCGGATTGTTTATCGAGGAAGGACCCATTGTTCAGACCAAGGACTCTACAGGCAGGATTGATATCAACAACGACCCCGATCCCTCAATCGTCTATGCCGGCCCGCTTGCAGTACTTGTTAATCGTAACAGTGCATCTGCCTCGGAAATCTTTGCTGGTGCAATTCAGGATTATCAGCGTGGCATCATAATCGGTGAACCAACTTTCGGTAAGGGAACCGTACAAAATATCGTGGATCTCAATCGCTTTGTAACCAATTCAAGTGAAGAGCACGGTCGTCTGAAAACGACCATTGCCCAGTTTTTCAGGGTCAGTGGCGGTAGTAACCAGCACAGAGGAGTCATCCCGGATATTATCCTGCCAACAGCAAACATTAGCCCGGAATACGGGGAGAAAGCACTGGAGAATGCCCTGCCATGGGACCAGGTCAAACCAGCAAAATTTATAAAGGTCAAATCCTCCACCGATAATTATAGATTGGTAAAAGAGCGTCATAAACAACGTATAAAATCTAACAAGGCCTTTCAGCTATTAATCCAGGAACAACAATTAATAGAAGAAACAAATAACCGGAAAGAAACAAGCCTCCTATTATCCAAACGCAAGCAGGAACGTGAGGAACTCCAGGAAATGCGGGATGAACTGGATAGCGAGATCAGGGTTGCCCAGGGACTGCCACCCATGGACAGCACAAAAGACAGCAATCAGTCCGATGAAGACTCAGATCCGGCACTTGATATTATCTTGAATGAATCAGGGATGATCCTTAATGACGTGATTACCACAAGTTTTGGACTTCCTGTTGAAATACAGGCAGTCCAACATAACAGCACCCAAAAGGAACCTCTGTAAATAATACATTCGGATGAGAATCCTATAGCAGGACCTAATGCATATTGTCAGTTCGGAGAAATTGCGATAAACAAGATACCAGCAACACTTATTGAGGGTGATGGCATTGGCCCGGAGATTGTTACCGCTACAACCAGGGTGCTTGAGGCATTGGGCGCACCATTTGAATGGCAAAGGTTTAATGCCGGCATGTCCGCTTTCGAGGAATGTGGAGATCCTCTTCCGCAGGCAATGCTGGATAATGTACGACAGACAAAACTTGCCCTCAAGGCCCCATTAACCACACCGGTTGGCAAGGGATTCCGTTCAGCGAACGTCCGCTTGAGAGAGGAATTTCATCTCTTCGCAAATGTCAGGCCGGCCATAACCTACGTACATGGCGGCAGGTTTGAAGATATTGACCTTGTCCTCATACGAGAAAATACGGAAGGGCTGTATGTCGGTGTTGAGCATTTTATTCCCATTGACGATGACCCGAAGGCAGTTGCTGAAGCCTCTGGTATCATTACCCGTAGCGGATGCCGCCGTATTGCTGAATTCGCCTTTAACTATGCGGTACGTCACAATCGGAAAAAAGTTACCATCGTACATAAGGCCAACATTCTGAAGGCCCTGACTGGCCTGTTTCTTGAAACAGCTCTTGAAATCAGCAAGGCCTATGAAGACAAGATTACGATTGAAGAACGCATTGTCGACAATTGTGCCATGCAACTGGTACTCAACCCATCTCAGTTCGATGTCCTCCTAACAACCAACATGTTTGGCGATATCCTGTCCGACGAGATTGCCGGCCTTGTTGGAGGACTGGGGCTGGCACCTGGTGGCAACATCGGCAAGGACGCAGCTATCTTCGAAGCAGTCCATGGGTCAGCGCCAGATATCGCCGGCAAAGGTATCGCCAACCCTACCGCGCTAATGCTCGCATCCTCAATGATGCTCGAACATACGAATCATCATGATCTGGCAAACAAGTTAAAAAAAGCAATTTCAACAGTGCTTGAGAAAAAGGAAGTCATGACAGCTGACCTTGGTGGTAAGGCCGGCACGCTGGAATATACGGATGAGATTATCAGGCATCTTTAACATACCTAGTCTTCCATGACTACAGGCCTGCTCCACGATTCAGTTTTTCTGCAACACCAGACCTCACCCGGTCATCCTGAATGCAGTCAACGGTTGACTTCGACTTTTAAAATTCTTGAAAAACAGCCATGGTTTGATTCCCTGCAGATGATCCATGCGCAACCGGCGGACTTTCAATGGATTGAGAAGATCCACAATCCAGATTATATAAAGCATGTGGAAGCAACCTGCCGCGCGGGCCTGCCATTTCTGGATTCCATGGATGTCAGTATCTGTAAAGACTCATATGATGCCGCACTTCATGCTGCTGGCGGAACCCTCTTACTTGCGGATCGGTTAATGCAACAGGAAATTGATAATGGCTTTGCCCTTATCCGTCCCCCCGGACATCACGCAGAATACGATATTGCCCTCGGCTTTTGCCTTTTTAATAATGTTGCAATACTCACGCGATACCTACAGGCCTGCTACGGAATCGAAAAGGTCCTGATCCTGGACTGGGATGTACATCACGGTAACGGGACACAACATACTTTCGAGGAAGACCCCTCAGTTCTCTATATCAGTACACATCAGTATCCGTATTACCCGGGTACCGGCGCCTGGTCCGAGACAGGAAGCGGCCGTGGGGAAGGCGCCACACTTAATTGCCCGATGCCGGCAGGCAGTGACGACAGAGATTATGAAAAGGCCTTCAGGGAAAAGATCATACCCAAGATCGACAACTTTCGGCCCCAGTGTTTCATTATCTCTGCCGGGTTTGACGCTCATATTGATGACCCCTTAGCTGATATTCGCCTGAGCACGGGATTTTTTGCCTGGATGACTCGCCTTGTTATGGAAAAATCAGATCTGTATTCCGAAGGCAGGATCCTCTCTGTACTGGAGGGAGGATATAATCTGGAGATGTTACCACGCTGTATCGCCGAACACCTCAGGGAGCTTTCAGGCCACTGAGCCTTTTTCCCATCTCTGTTATTACCTATTACGGTATTTTTCCTCAATCGCTTTTAACTGGCTGTATACAAATTCGACCTGCGAAAGTTCATCGCTTATCTCTTTAACCCCCGGATAGGCACCCATAAGTTTCTTATGTTTTAAGAGTCCATAACCGTTTTTCATCGTCTCGGAGATCGCGTCCCGTTCTTCCCTCGGCAATTCCAAGCCCCATAGGAGAGCCTTCAAGCGGTTCAACAGAGATTCCAGGTTTCGGCGGGCCTTGTTGAGTCGTTCGAACTCTGCCGTCATCTCTGCCCTGCGGATGGTTTCATCATCAGTTTTTTCAGTCTTATCATCACCCGCATCAACCACGGGGGTCGTCACCTGCCCGGTCCCCGACACACTTTCACCCGATACGTAACCGGGGTCCGGCCGGGTGATGAAAAAAATGGTTGTTACCAATAACAAGACAACAATGCCGATGATGTACTTCAACGTCTATACTCCTGAAATTTCAGTTCATTACATTCTGCGAATCACAGCCTGAAGTCAGAGCTGGTAAACGTTATTTTAAT
>QKIY01000035.1 GCA_003250975.1 Gammaproteobacteria bacterium
GATGCGAATGAGCCCGGGACAGCGTAAAGTTTCTTTTCTAGTTGGCCTGATGCTTCTGGCTTTTGTTGGTCAGGCGTCCACATCCGTTATTTTATCTTGCCAAATGACGTTACAGCACCATACTGGTATGGGCACTATGCATCACTCGGGAAGTTCACATACCCATCATGTTAATCATGTAGATAACACAGCAGGAAAATATGATATTCAGGATTCCTGCAGCGTAGTTTGCAAATGTGCAGCAGGCGGATGCGTATTCGTAGCCATACCTCTGTTACCCCTTCAAGGTGGACAGCCCACGGTATCACAAGCCGGAAACCAATATCTGTTGGTTGCCACCAGTCAATACCCCTCTTCTCCTTACCGTCCACCCATTTTGATCTAGGAAGGGATAGATCTGTCCACAATTTGTGGATTTGATTTGCATCACTTTTTAGATAACGGGGAATAACGATTCCCGGTTAAAACTGCTGACACTTAATCATCAGCACTGATATTGCATGAACCGCGTACTTGGTTATGAGTATGCAGAAATTATCAGAGAGGGAAGATAACGATGACGGGCTACTTAACCTATTTGCTCCACATATTGCCGGATCGCTTGTTTCGGGGAATCGGTGTTTCAGGGATCCTGATTGTATTATCGCATGTCCCTGTTGTTACAGCTGTTGAGAGGGGAAGTGAATTACCCCTTGAGACAGCTGTAAAACTGGCTCAGGCAAATGATCCGTGGTTGGTAAGGAACAGGCATTCACAGGATGCAGTTGAATCAATGAGTATATTTGCCGGAACTCTGCCTGATCCGAAGATATCGATTGGTCTGGAAAATCTGGCTACTGATACATTCGATTTTAATCAGGAAACAATGACACAGTTGAAAGTAGGGGTGTTTCAGATGTTTCCCAGGGGAAATACACTTGAACTGAGACGGGCGCAGCTTGAATTAACAGGAACACAATTTCCTTATCAGCGTCAGGAAAGAAAAGGAATGGTGATGGTCACGGTGAGCAACCTGTGGCTCGACGCATTCAAGGCGCAGGAAAGCATCGCTCTTATTGAAAAAAACCGGACATTGTTTGAACAACTGGTGGATGTCGCCAGGGCAAGTTACTCATCCGCGCTGGGGATGACCAGATTACAGGATATAGTGCGTGCACAGCTTGAGTTGACGCAGCTGGAAGATCGCCTGACAACGCTGCATCAACAGCAAGAAATTTACCAGCAACGGTTGCTTGAATGGCTGGGTGATATCTCTTTCTATCGAGAGATCAATGTAAATGACGGAAATCTTAGCATGTATCATTCAGTGCTGAAGCTGCCATCTGATATTCCGGATATCCAATTGATTAATCCTGGTTTTTATACACAGTACACCGTGAACGACCAGGAGTCACTTGCAAAACATTTGTTAAAGCATCCATCTCTCATTGCACTGGACAAGAAGATCCAGGCCGCCAGCAAGGGTATTGATATTGCAAAACAAAAATACAAACCCGAGTGGGGGATAAATGCTAGTTATGGCTATCGCGGTGATGATCTGACTGGTGCCGACCGCGCTGATCTGCTTTCAATCGGAATCAGTTTTGATGTGCCGCTTTTTACAGCTAACAGGCAGGACAGGGAGGTGCAGTCCGCAATATCAGAGACAGAGGCCGTGAAAACGGAGAAATGGCTTTTGCTCAGAAGACTCATGGCCTCATTTGAAGCAGCCAGAGTCCAGCTTGATAAGCTCAATCAGCGTCGGGAACTTTACCAGTCGGTTTTATTGCCGCAAATGCACGAACAGGCCGAGGCCTCTTTAACCGCTTATACCAATGACGATGGTGACTTTGCCGAGGTCGTGCGCTCCCGAATTGCCGAATTAAATGCAGAAATCGAGGCTTTGACCATTGATGTGGAACGGCAAAAGACCATTGTGCAGTTGAATTACTTTTTTCTGGAAGCTGACGCGGAAAATTACTTGACGGATAACCGCTCTGTCTCGGGAGATGGAAGATGAATAAGATATTAAATATTTCAGGTATATTCGCCGCAGGTGCACTTTTGGGCGCAACAGCATTGTTTTTGATTTATACCGGATTTACCGGTAATACCATGGACAAGGAAATGACAAGAACAATGGAGATGGAAAAGAAACCCCTTTACTGGGTTGCGCCCATGGATCCGAATTACAGAAGAGACAAACCGGGCAAGTCACCCATGGGTATGGATCTGATCCCTGTATATGAAAGGGAACACGCGGATGAAGATCAGGGATCCGGAACAATCCGGATTTCTCCCGAGGTTATCAACAATCTTGGTGTACGTACCACTGTGGCCGAACGGAAGGCCTTTCTATCAGATATAAAAACTGTTGGTTATATAAAATATGATGAAGATAAGCTGATTCATATTCATCCCAGGGTTGAAGGCTGGATAGAAAAACTCTATATCAAGGCAGAAGGTGACCCCGTTAAAAAGGGCCAGCCACTTTATGAAATCTATTCACCAGCCCTGGTCAATGCACAGGAAGAACTGGTCCTGGCACTGGGAAGAAACAACCAGAATCTTGTACGTGCAGCCAGTGACAGGCTGAAGGCATTGCAATTGCCTGATGCTACCGTCAAGGAACTCACCCGCACAAGGAAGGTAAAACAAACGGTTACCATGTATGTTCCACAGACCGGTTTTATAGACAACCTGAATATTCGTGAAGGGTTTTTTGTCCAGCCTGGCACCACCCTGATGTCTGTTGGTGCGCTGGATGAGGTCTGGGTGGAAGCTGAGGTATTTGAAAGCCAGGCTTCCTTGGTCAAGAAAGGGAACCCCGTAATCATGACTCTGGATTATTTACCAGGCGAAGTGTGGAACGGGGAAGTGGACTATGTGTATCCGGCCCTCGAGGAAATCACCCGTACTGTCAAGGTGAGAATGCGTTTTGCAAACGACCAGGGAATACTCAAGCCGAATATGTTTGCACAAATAACAATTCATAACGAAAGTGATGAAAAAACGCTTGTCATACCGCGCGAGGCAGTTATCCGAACCGGCAGCATGGATCGGGTTGTGCTTGCCCTGGGTGAGGGACGGTTCAGGTCTGTAGAGGTAAAAGTTGGACGGTATAACCAGACTCAGGCTGAAATACTGGAAGGTATTGAGGCGGGAGAAAGGGTAGTCGCCTCTGCACAATTTCTGATTGACTCCGAATCGAGCAAGACGGCCGATTTCAGCCGGATGACTCATTTACACTGACAGGGAGGCGAGAAAGATGATCAAATCTGTAATTCGCTGGTCAGTAGCCAACCGTGTCCTCCTGTTGTTGCTAACCGCACTCCTGGCCGGTGTAGGCATTATGGCTCTGAAAAAAACACCGGTTGATGCGATCCCGGATTTATCTGATGTGCAGGTCATTATCAAGACCAGTTATGCAGGCCAGGCACCGCAAGTGGTTGAGGATCAGGTAACGTATCCATTGACGACCGCAATGTTGTCCGTGCCAGGCGCAGTAACTGTCAGGGGATATTCCTTTTTCGGTGATTCCTATGTCTATGTGATATTTGACGAGGACACTGATCTCTACTGGGCCCGCACCCGCGTACTGGAATACCTGAGCCAGGTCGCACCGGCATTACCAGTCAATGCTAAACCGCAGATCGGACCGGATGCGACAGGTGTAGGCTGGGTGTATCTTTATGCATTGGTAGACAAAACAGGCAGGCATGACATAAGCCAGTTGCGGAGTTTGCAGGACTGGTTTTTGAAATATGAATTACAGACTGTTCCCGGTGTTTCCGAAGTGGCCACTGTAGGAGGAATGGTCAAACAGTATCAGGTGAGAGTCAATCCGGACAGATTACGCGCCTTTAATATTCCGCTCTCGCATATCCAGACAGCCATTATGAGAGGCAACCAGGAGGTTGGTGCGTCTGTCGTCGAAATGTCCGGTGCAGAATATATGGTCCAGGCCACGGGATATATCCAGAACGATACAGACTTGGGGAACATCCCGCTCGGGGTCAACGATAACGGGACACCCTTGCTGCTGAAGGATGTCGCGGATATCGGTCAGGGGCCGCAAATGCGCCGGGGTGTCGCCGAACTGAATGGTGAGGGCGAAACAGTAGGCGGAATAATTGTTATGCGTTTTGGTGAAAATGCACAAAAAACAATAGATGCTGTAAAGGCCAAGCTTAAACAACTTGAAAAAAGTCTTCCGGAGGGCGTTGAGGTGGTTCCCGTCTATGATCGTTCCAGCCTTATCCAGCGCGCTGTCAACAACCTTTGGCACAAATTACTGGAGGAATTCATAGTCGTAGTGCTGGTTTGCATGGTATTTCTTTTTCATATCCGCTCATCACTGGTCGTCATAATCAGCCTGCCGGTAGGTATTCTGGTAGCGTTTGTTGTCATGTACCTTCAGGGGATCAATGCAAATATCATGTCGCTGGGAGGTATAGCCATTGCCATTGGCGCTATGATTGATGGGGCGATAGTGATGATTGAGAACATGCACAAGCATATGGAAAAAACGCCACTTACTGCAGAAAACCGCTGGCGGATAGTGATAGAGTCCGCCAGTGAAGTGGGGCCGGCGTTATTCTTCAGCTTGCTGGTTATTACAGTAAGTTTTGTCCCGGTATTTACTCTCGAAGCCCAGGAAGGTCGCATGTTTTCTCCATTGGCATTTACCAAGACCTATGCCATGGCAGCGGCCGCGGTGCTAGCAGTCACGCTGGTTCCCGTCTTGATGGGTTATTTTATACGCGGCAAGGTTCTGCCAGAACACAGAAATCCTGTGAACCGTTTACTAACAGCTATTTATATACCGACCCTGAAAGGCGTACTGCGATTCCCTAGAGTTACTGTATTAATCGCTATTGCCATTCTCATAATTGGTTTATGGCCGCTTAATAAAATCGGGAGTGAATTCATTCCGCCGCTCGATGAAGGTGATCTGATGTACATGCCGACGACCTATGCAGGTATTTCAATTGGGCAGGCAAGACAGTTACTCCAGCAGACGGACAAACTGATTCGAACAGTTCCCGAAGTAGAAACTGTATTCGGCAAGGCAGGGAGGGCTGAAACCGCCACCGATCCTGCACCATTAACAATGATAGAAACCTTTATCCAACTCAAACAAAAAGACAAATGGCGCGAAGGAATAACTACTGAAAGCCTGAAAAAGGAATTCGATGCACTTGTTAAACTACCGGGCGTCACCAATGCCTGGGTCATGCCCATCAAGACACGTATTGATATGCTGGCCACCGGTATCAAGACGCCGGTTGGTGTAAAAATTGCCGGTCCCGAGCTTGAAAAAATCCAGATGATTGGGGAACGGCTTGAATCGATTCTTGAAGGCGCCGCCGGAACAGCTTCAATCTATTCTGAACGTGTGGCCGGTGGCCGTTATATCAAGGTTGATATCCGGCGGGAAAAAGCAGCGCGTTACGGTCTGAACATTGCTGATGTTCAGCAGGTCGTAGCTACTGCGATCGGTGGCATGAATGTGAGCCAGAGTGTTGAGGGACTTGAACGATATCCTGTCAATATACGATACCCCCAGGACTACCGGGATTCTCCTGAACAATTATCGCTGTTACCGGTAGTTACACCCAGTGGACAGCGCATTTCCCTGGGTGATGTTGCCAATATATTTGTCGAGGACGGACCTCCCGGTATCAGGAGCGAAAATGCACGACTGAATGGATGGACCTATATTGACATTGAAGATGTTGATATTGGTAATTATGTAAAACAGGCGCGCATGAAGGTTCAGAAAGAACTGGAATTACCACCAGGTTATTCCATTACCTGGTCAGGTCAGTACGAATACATGGAACGGGCCAAGGAAAAATTGACATATATTGTGCCATTTACGATTGCGATAATAGTGCTATTGCTATTTATCAATTTTCGCAACCTCGTAGAAGTGTGCATCATAATGGGGACATTACCCCTGGCCATGATAGGCAGCATCTGGTTAATGTATCTTCAGGATTTTAATTTTTCCGTCGCGGCAGGTGTGGGGTTTATAGCTCTGGCTGGTGTTGCTGTAGAAATAGGTGTCATCATGCTGGTTTATCTGAACCAGGCTCATCAACAGATGCAGATTGAGCTCAGGCAACAGGTTATCCAGGAGGATGAAAATAGATTGAAGCAGGCCATTTTACGTGGTGCCGGCATGCGGGTAAGACCTGTCATGATGACAGCAGCAGCAATTATTGTTGGCCTTTTGCCTATACTTTACGGGACAGGAACCGGCTCTGAAGTGATGAGTCGAATTGCCGCACCAATGGTAGGTGGCATGATCAGTACAGTCATATTGACCCTGCTTGTCCTGCCGGCCATCTATTATATGTGGCGCATGAGATCAATCAGAAAAATAGGGAAAAATTGATGATAGAGATAATCCCTAACTGGCATCCGGTCTTTGTACATTTTACTGTGACCTTTCTGATTATTACGGGGGTCCTGCAATTGATGATCTGGTTTTTCAGCAAAGAAACTGACCAGAATACCTTGGCCCAGGTCCGGAAATGGCTGGTATTGATCGGAAGTATTATTGTCATTGTAACGGTAGCCACGGGACTGCAGGCCTATAATACCGTGGTCCATGATTCAATATCCCATATTGCAATGACGGAACACCGTAACTGGGCACTCGTGACGGCGGCTGTTTTCCTGACAGGTGCGGCCCTGTTTTACATCCTGCCCGGCAGGCGCGAGTCCATTGCTGGGGGCTTTTTTATTGCCGCCTTCCTGCTGGTTCTGGTGACAGGTTACAAGGGGGGTGAACTGGTTTACCGGCATGGACTTGGAGTGATGTCTTTACCAGAAGCGTCTGGTGAGGGCCAAGATCATCATAACAATAAACATGGTATCTCGGAGCCTGACCAGGGACATGAACACGTTCGCTAGTCTATGCATCAGTATGGATGTTATCCGGCATTCCCGCTGAAGAATTCATCTTTGCACTTACGTTCGGGATGTATTGGGCGGGTGTCTATGAACATTTCACCTGGTCAAAGACGACAGGATAAAATTTCTTAACACAATATACGAATACAATTCAGAATCATTTTGTTTCTAATTCCTATATCGTGTGACCACCAATTTATCTTATCTTGTTTGGACCAATTTTGATTTGAATCAAAAAAAGTAATATTAATTTGAATCAAAAAAAGTAATATTGATTTGAATCAAAAAAAATTACGATTAATTTACTAGCTTTTTAGTAATTTAGTAAATTAAAAAAGGGGGGAAATCATGAATTCCTCATTATTTCGTCCATTAGTGGGTTCGTTATGTGTTCTTGCCGTTATTTTCCTGTTCCCTGTCCAGAATCTGGCTGCCGCAGAAGATACCGCTGCCCTGAAGGCCCGTATTGAAGCTTTGGAGAGGGAACTCGATGAAATAAAGGCAATAATGAAGGAACAAACCCAGCAGTCTGCCATAAAGGAAGAAGAGGTAGAGGAAAAAATCGAAGCTGTCCAAAGAGACGTTGAAGCCACGAAGAGTGCGCAGGATGAATGGAAAACCTATGCCTCCAAAGTGCATCTGGCGGGCTATGGGGCAGTCGGTTACACTAATGATGACCCCAAGAATGATCGCTTTAGTCAAGTCGCGTTTAACCCCATTTTCCATTATTCATTCAATGATGTGATCTTGCTCGAATCCGAGCTGGAACTTGAAATAGAGGATGACGGTGAAACAGAACTAGCGCTCGAATATATGACTATTGACTGGTTGGTAAATGACTATATTACTATTCTTGCAGGTAAGTTTCTTAGCCCCTTGGGGAATTTCAGGGCGAATTTACATCCGGCTTGGGTCAATAAACTGCCCTCTGCCCCCTCCGGATTTGGTCATGACCAGGCAGCGCCTGTGGCAGATGTCGGACTCCAGTTGAGAGGAGGGGTTCCGATTCCAATGAGGTTAAGATACCCAGCGTATGCAAATTACAAGGTGTTTGTATCAAATGGGCCCGAACTGGAACTGAATGAGGCAGGAGATGAGATTGAAGCCGTTGAGTCAGCGGGCGTCGTTAGTAATGAGGATGATAATTTTCTCTTTGGCGGCCGATTGGGGTTGCTGCCAATCCCAAGTTTGGAAATCGGTGGTTCCGCAGCGTATGGTGATCTTGCACTGGAAGATGAAGAAGATCGTAACTATACAGTATGGGGATTCGATGGGCATTGGATTTGGAAAAACCTGGATGTTCGCGGTGAATATATCAAGCAGGATGTTGATTCCCTGCCATCCAGTGTAGCCCCCGATGAACAGAAATGGGAGGCATGGTATGCACAGGCAGCTTACAAGCTATTTTCTACAAAATTTGAATTTGTAACACGTTATTCAGATTACAATTCATCTCATGCTGATGTTGAGCAGGAACAATGGGCATTGGGACTCAATTATCTAATTTTACCAAATGCCATGGTCAAATTTGCATACGAATTCAATAACGGATTTGAAAATGAACCTACCAATGATGATCGGCTCTTTATTCAGTTTGCTTATGGATTCTAAAGGGGGTAACAATGTCCAATTCAAGATATAAAATCGTTTTTTATGCCTTAAGTCTGGTTACCGCTTTTATATTATTTCCAGCATCTTCATATGCAGCTGATAAGAGCAATAAAGCCGGTGATGTTTCGCGTGGTTCCAGAGAATGGGCTAATAATTGTAATCGTTGTCATAACTTGCGCGATCCCAAAGAATTCCGTGATGATATGTGGGAACCAATTGTAATGCATATGCGGGTAACGGCCGGATTAACCGGTCAACAGGCACGCGATATTCTTGCATTCCTGCAGGCCAGCAATTTTACTCCGGTTACTACCGGGACATCCAGAGGCGCAACCTTGGGCTTGACCGGTGAGCAGATATTCAAGCAGACATGTATTGCATGCCATGGAGCCGATGGTAAGGGCGCAATTCCCGGGATTCCGGATCTCAAGGAAAGACTTAATTCCAAATCGGAAGGGGTTTTACTGGGGCATATTGAAAATGGATTTCAAAGTCCCGGCTCACCAATGGCAATGCCGCCAAAAGGCGGCAATCCTAATTTAACTTCAGGCGATTTGAGGAATGTGCTGGAGTATATTGAAGAGGAGTTCAAGTAATCTGTTTGAGGAAAATCTACTAAAAATATTATATCTTGAGATTACTGTTTAACTTTATAGATAAATTCCTGGATTTTTGTCGTATCCATCATGGTGGTCCAGCTTTGGGCGCCGGCTTTCATCGATCTTTGTTCCCATACTTTGAGTCGGTTCCGGTAGACCTCGGGATTTGAGCTGTCTGCATTTAGTTTTATGATATTCATTGCAGCAATATCAATTCCTGAAAACTCATCCTCGGAAAAATGTCGAACTACACCGGCCGGCAGATCTTCCTGCATATCACTGAATATGAACATTACCTGGGTTCCTGCATTTGTATCCTTAAGGTAATCGGAACATAACATCATGGCGCCGCTGATGTCGGTATTCTTTGACTGTGTCAAGTCACCGGCAAAACTGTCCAGTGCGGCGGAGAAAGAAAGTTTTTGAGCGTTGGTTTCTGATGGTTTGTAATCAAGGACCAGTTTTTGTTGCAGGTTTTCCTCTGAATAACTGTTGCTATCAATCGTGATGAGGAAAATGCTGTCACCGGGTATCATTTCAGGCAGGACGCCTGCTTTTATTATTCTGGCAACACTTTCTTTTTCCTGCGCATAGGTACCGGATATATCGGCAAGTGTACAATATGCCGTTTCGTATGCATCATTGTTTGTGCATCCCGCCATTGATATTACAGATGCCATCGCAATTATCAGGCGATTAGTGAAAGCTTTCATAAGATGCACCGTCAGCCTGTCCCGGCCAGTTTATTTTCTATCAGGTTTGCAACCTGTAACGGAATAATTATGTAGGCATCGAAGAGATGAGAGAGCAGGTTGAATATGGCCTCGATAACATAGGCGAACGCATCACTCAGATGAGCCAGCAACGTCACCACGAGAATAAATATACGGGTGAAGGCATGCTGGCTGGCCTCTATAAACATTTCCAGTGGAACGGCAACCATGGCAAGAATCCATGGGAGAACGAATCCCAACGTGGCCTGGCCTACAACAGTTATCCTCGAACTGGTTTCATCCAGAATGATAGTAGTGGCCTCACCAGCGAGAGCACTATCCAATGCGGTCTTAGCTTCGGCCAGGCTCTCACGTAATATCGCAAGAGACGCTTCTACAGAAGCCAGGAAAAAAAGACCAAACAAGGAAGCGTAAAGAAGTATTTTACGCTTGCTTCTCATCATGCCTGCGATTTGTGGGAAGATGCTGGTAATCCCCAGTGCTTCCATGAGGAAAATACCAAGCACGATTTCCAGGGTGACGATAACCATTGCCGAAATTTCGGAGACCATCATTCCGCCGATTCGAGTGCCTGCCGGAACCAGTTCAGACATGGGGAGCGCGATTAACTGGAAATTGATAATGGCACCGAAAAAGGCAACACCCAGTACGAACAGTGAAAAGATAAACAGCTTGGTAACCCGGCTCGAAAGCATATCGATTGAATCCGGCCCTCCGGCCGCAACCTTTTCAAACTGGGTCATATACTTGTCAATGCGGCTGCTGGTCTCCAGCACAGAGTTTACCTTTTTATTTATTTCATTCCCGAGCTTTTCCAGTCGCCGCCAGACCGGTGCCATTGATGCCAGAATCTTGTGGCGCTTTGCAGTGGTTTCCCTGAATTCAGAAAGGGCCTTTTTCTCACCAGCCATGGCGGATTTGTGGATTTCCCCCAGCATTTTCTCAATAATCCGGTCACCGTTCGAAGCCTGTGCACGGGCAATTGTTTCAACAACCTCACTCCAGCCAGGTGCCTCAGGCGTCACCTGCCCACATTCCTTGTAATCTGCTTCTATCCTGGTGATATTGTCATCGAGCTTGAGTTGTAATTTTGGATAATCTGAAAGGTGTTTGGCGTATCCGGCCTCGACAGAACGGAATTCCTGCATGATCTTTTCCTGTGCACTGGCTACGCCGGATTCAAGGAGCACCTTGCGATCTTTTTCACGCATGGTCTCAGCGACGGATTTTCCCCAGGCGGCTACTTTTCTCAGGCCTCCGGCTGTCCCGATCTTAAGTCCCTCTATGGCTTTATGCATGGGCTCCCTGGCAAAAAACAGGAAGATCATGCTGAGGACTATCAAGATAGCTATTGAAATGCCCGGCATTGATGGAATGAGATATAAGGTTTCCAAGGTGTCTCCCTCATAATTATATTTAAGTATCTTATATTACCCGTTGGAAAGCCTAGTCCATCAGGAAATCGAATAATGTGACGTAGGTAACAGAGTGCTTTCCCGTAGCTTTAACTCTTTCACATAAATTCAAGCGTTGGATTTTATTGATTGTAATGGTAAATATTGGTGCCGGGCAACAAACACCGGCATTATAGAAGGCAGAGTGACAGAAATGGCCTAATCAGTGGTTGTAGATGTATTTCCTGGCGGGATAATTCTTCGGTACGGGACGGATATCTCAATGCCTTCCTTATCAAATCGCTTCTTTATTCTCCGTAGCATTTCCCGTCGTGTCTCGAAGATCCTATCAGGCCGGGTTTCCATAAAGGTTTTGATGATAACGCCATAGTCGGAAAATCGGTCGACGCCCAGGACAACGGGTTCCCCCGTTACCCAGCCGCTGAATTCGGGGTCCGCACAGAATTCCTCCTCGACTTCCTTGATGATCGCAATGACCCGATCCACGTCTTCCTTGAATCCAACAGGTATCTCCATCAAAGCCCTGCCCCAGACATAAGTGCGATTGGTAACAGACTTGATTTCGCCGTTGGGGATGAAATGCACTCGCCCCTCGAGGTCGCGCAGGACGGTGGTCCGCATGTTGACCTTCTCCACGGTTCCGGTAATCGTCCCGATGGTGACGAGATCTCCCAGTTCATATTGATCTTCAAATATGATCATAAAACCAGTGAAGAAATCACGCATCAGATTCTGGGCACCAAAAGCAAATGCAACACCAAGAATTGCCGCACCACCCATCACCGTCTTGATATCGACGCCCGCCTCCTGGAAAGCCAACAGTATTGCAACTACTACGATTATCAGATCGAGGGCGCTTTGAAAGCTCAGCGCAAGTGTATCAGCACGATTGGTACCTCTCCTTCTGGAACCACCAATATTTTTGACCAGTAATCTTGCGACACGGCGAGCGGATATTCGAACCAGGATCAATACACCCCAGGCCACCAGGATAACCAGCAAGATACGTGGGCCACGCTCGACCAGCCACTGGCCGATGTTTGACGGATGTAGCGGACTTGCTAGCCAGACACTCCGTTTACGAGCCGATTCAGCTTCTTCTCTCTTTTTTTCGGTTTGTTCTGTGATCGCCTTTTGTTCCTCGTTTAGCGCCTCTCTTCGCTGATTGAGTGTCTCAAGGAAAGCAAAACGCTGATTGATCTCTGCCTGCTTTTGATCCTGAAGTTGCCTAATCTCATTGATAATTCGCTCTGCCTCCTTGAGCTTGGCCTTGTCTGCGCCCACAGCGGACAGTTTTTGAAGGTTCGTCAGGGCCACATCCAGTGCTGCTTCCAGGTTTTTTTGCGACTCCTTTGCAGTATTGAGTAGAGTCTCTTCCAGTTTAATCTGCTGGTCGAGAGCCCGTTTTCGCTCAACAAATCTCGACAGGTCCTGTTCTGCCAGCTGTGCCTTTGCCTCGAGTTCCTCAACTTCCTGGCGGGCCTCAATCTGCTCGGCAGTCTCGGGCTTGGCGGTGACTGGTTGTTGATCAATCTTTTCGGGTATGGTTTCTGTACCCGGACCTAGGACTTGTGTGGGTGAAGGAATAGCCATCGATCGCTGCTCAATCGCCGGCTTGATAGAAGGCGGCGTCTGCGGGACCTTGGTCTGCGGAGCAGGTGGATTGAGAATCAACTCGAGTGCTTGCCGCTCAGTGGTGATCTTTTCTTCAAGGGACGCGATCTGCTCTTTCAATGCCTGTCTGGCCTTGAACCTGTTTTCCAGTTCGTTTTTCGCTACTGCAATTAGCTGTTCAAGAGATTGTATCTCCGTATTTAACAATACAGCCTCATCAGATGCCTCAGCCCCGCCCAGGTCAATGAGTTGTTGCTTCATATTTACAAGTTCAGCATCACTTTTCGCGACTCTCTCGTTCAGGTCTTCGAAAGATTTGTCCAGGTCGGCCAATTGTTTCCTGTCTTCTGCCAGCTTCTCCTCATCGAGCTTGATCGTCTGCTTCAGGCGATTAAGACGCTCTGTATCACTTACCTGTGTATTATCCGGGGTATCATCCGGAGAATCCTGGGCCTTTATATTTTCAGACGATATAACTGCTGCCTCGCTGCCTTCGGCCAATACCACCGTCGGCACCAGATCCATGGTCAACAGTAGCATGAGTAATATCAGCGTGAGTGCGGGATGGGTAGACAGTCCAGATTTCATATTCTTGGATTTAATTGTATAAATTTCTATTAGGACAATAGGGTAAGCATTCCGGAGAATAAACGTCCTTATCAGCACTGGCAAGCATGAATATAAATGAGACCGCTCAATAGTGCTCCTGATAATTTCTACCTTCTATATCCATGTAGTCGTCCCGGAAAATTTGTGAACCGGCTACACCGCCTCGCTTCCGGTACAGTATTCGCAAATAAAAAACCTCCGCAAGGGAGGTTTTTTATATTTGGTGGAGGCGGCCGGAATCGAACCGGCGTCCGCAAGTCTTCCGCCTTTGACTCTACATGCTTAGCCGACTCAATTAATTTAACTGAAGGCTACCCGAACGGCAGGGAAAACCAGCAGCGAGCCCAGTTTAGAGTTTAGCGAATCCACCCCGGACATGTTTCATCGCGATCTTGTGAAAGTCGACCCCTGGGAAGGGTTGCACAAGCACAGACCCAGTCAGGGGCTGGCCGGGTTAAGCGGCCAGAGCGTAGTTGTCGTCGTTGGCAACTATTAAGTTTGCAGCTGTATTTACGAGGTTATCTGCTCCTCGGCATGCGTCTCCGGTTTCAATACCCACGTCGAAGCCAAGTACGCCCCCGAATTGAAAACGGGTTCTAAACCGTCCCTGGTGCCTGAATGTGGCATATTATCCATGATTCGCGTTAGTCAGTTTGCTCAAATTAACTAACAGGGAATATGGGTACAATTGCTTCACTCTTCAAGGATTGTACTTAATTATTAGGCAAAATTCAGGTGGATTTGTTCACAACCGCGGTATGGCCGGCCGAAATATGGGTATTTCCCTCGACCAATTGCAAATTCGATTGATCCAGGTCAAGTTCGTACCTTTTGGTAATCACTATATTTAATAGGGGGACATTTCCGGGTTAACCGGAAGGAGTTGGAAAGTGAGTGCGCTTACTATTGTAATCATATTGGCGTTGGTATCGACGATTGTCGTACTGTTTACCGGGCTGGGCTCTATGGGGCGTGGTGGTGAGTTTGATGAAAAACACGGAACCCAATTTATGTTTGCCCGTGTTGTGCTACAGGGTCTCACGCTTTTGCTGTTATTTATTGCCCTTTACCTTGCAAACACATAACGCCTGAAAAATTATACCCGCTGGTAGATTATGATGCGCATGGTATAGTCTAGCCATGTTTAAGGAGACGGCGCTCCTGTCGTTGCCAGTCGCGTTCCTTGATGGTCTGTCGCTTGTCATGAGCCTTCTTGCCCAGGGCCAGTCCAATCTCCAGTTTTACCCTGCCGTGACTCCAGTACATGGCGGTAGGTATCAGGGCATAGCCCTTACGTTCGACAGCTCCAATAAGTTTATTGAGTTCCTTCCGGTGCAAGAGTAGTTTGCGGTTACGCTGGGGGTCCGGCTTGATATGGGTCGATGCCGTCGGCAAAGGGGTGATCAATGCCCCGAACAAGTAGGCCTCATTGCCTTTCAGGAGAATGTAGCTGTCACGCAGCTGGACTCGCCCTGCACGGATACTTTTGACTTCCCAGCCTTCCAGCACTAGGCCAGCCTCAAACCTTTCCTCGATGAAATAATCGAACTTCGCCTTTTTATTGAGGGCGATGGTGCTGCTTGATCTTTCTTTTTTGATATTTTTTGACATCTCATCTTTTTAATAAGGCTAGTCAAGGGGCGGATTATAACAGTTGTTGGTATGTAATCGGCCAGAGTTGAGTGTGGTATTAAATTACCTCAGAATACTTGGCTGGTAATCCAGAGGAATTCTCTCATGAGAGTCAAGCGAAATTCCATCCATGGTCAGTGGTCATCCCGTTGGGCATTTATCCTTGCAGCTACCGGCTCGGCGGTCGGCTTGGGTAATATCTGGCGCTTTCCTTATATTACCGGGACATACGGGGGTGGGGCCTTCGTATTGGTATACATTTTATGCGTACTTTTAATCGCCATGCCGATCATGATGGCCGAGATCATGCTGGGACGACGCGGCAGGCGCAGTCCAATCAATACAATGTATGTCCTGGCCGAGGAGGAGAATCTCAACAGGTCCTGGAGTTACCTGGGCTGGCTGGGGGTCGTGGCCGGATTCCTCATTCTTTCTTTTTACAGCGTGGTTGCCGGATGGACACTGGACTATATATTCCGGGCGGGTTCAGGCGCATTTACCAATGTCGCTGATACTGCGATCGTATCAATCTTTGATGGCCTGCTGGCCAGTCCAGAGCGGCTAATGGTGACGCATTCCCTGTTTATGGCCCTGACAGTGATAATTGTTTCCATGGGTGTACAAAGTGGACTGGAGCGCGCCGTCAAGTTTCTGATGCCTGCCCTATTTATCTTGCTTGTCATCATGGTGGGTTATGCTATGGCCACGCCGGGCTTTAAAGAGGGCTTTGCTTACTTGTTCGAACCTGATTTTTCAAAACTTACCGGGGAAGGCATGCTGGCGGCCATGGGCCAGGCCTTTTTCAGCCTGAGTCTGGGAATGGGCGCCATCATGACCTATGGCTCCTACCTGCCATCTAACGCCTCCATTGCCCGGACTACCTTTTCAATTGCTGTTGCCGATACGTGTGTGGCAATCCTGGCGGGTATAGCAATCTTTCCGCTGGTATTTTCCTATGGTCTGCAGCCCAACAGTGGTCCGGGCCTGATCTTTGTAACCCTGCCGATTGCCTTTGGCCAGATGCCCTATGGACAGATAGTCGGGACCGGTTTTTTTGTGCTTTTGCTATTTGCCGCCTGGACATCCTCGATATCATTACTGGAACCGGCTGTAGCCTGGCTGGTTGAGAACCGCGATATGAGCCGTCCCCGGGCAGCGGGACTTGCAGGACTTATCGCCTGGATCTTGGGTATCGGTTCGGTACTGTCATTTAATGACTGGCAGGACATCAGGCTGTTTGACAAGACCTATTTTGACATTATGGATTACCTGACCTCGAATATCATGCTGCCACTTGGCGGGCTTTTGCTGGCAATTTTTGCATCATGGCAGATGCCGCGTAGTTCATCGGTGGATGAATTGAAGATTGGTCATGGGTTGGGTTATCAGACATGGCGATTTCTGGTCCGCTATCTAGCACCGCTGGGCGTGCTGACCATCTTCCTCAATGCCATTGGTCTTATCTAGTTGATCCTAAAACGTTGTTGTTTGTGTTGTGGAAATAAACCATTCGAAACAGATCCCTTACAGCGCAGATGAAATGTACGCGCTGGTCAATGATATCAGGGCCTACCCGGATTTCCTGCCGTGGTGTACCAGCGCCGAGGTCAGGGAAGAAAAGGATACGCATCTTGTTGCAACGGTCGGGATAGCAGCTGGCAAGATAAGGCAGAAGTTCACCACGGAAAATGACATGCAGCCCGGCAGGTCGATTGATATGCATCTTGTCAAAGGTCCGTTCAAGTTCCTGAGGGGCAGGTGGCAGTTTCAGCCACTCGATGAAATGTCATGCGAGGCGAGTCTGAAGATCGAGTTTGAGTTCAAAAGCAGAATCCTCAAGTTGGCACTAAGCGGTACGTTCAACCGGATCATGGACAGCATGGTGGAATCATTCACCGCGCGCGCCCGTGAAGTCTATGGTCAGCGCTGATCAGATTCGGGTAGAAGTCGTTTATGCACTGCCAGATGATGTTTTTCTGGTTTCCCTGGAGGTGCCGTCAGGATCTACAGTACGTCAGGCCATCGAACTTTCTGGTGTTTTGACCCGCTTCCCTGAAATCGACCTGTCGCAAAACGAGGTGGGAATTTTCGGAAAGTTGAGCAGTCCTGATGCAGTATTGGGAGAAGGTGATCGGGTGGAGATTTACCGTGGCCTCAAGGTCGATCCCAAGGAGGCACGCAGACGGCGGGCCATGAAAAAAGGCCGGTTATAGCTCGCTGTCCGCCTCTTCCCTCATTCCTTTATATACTTCGGCCTTGTTTTTATCGATCTGGACTTTTTCTTTCTCCTCGCTGTCCGTGAATAAGCTGCTGAAGAAGCCCTTTTTCTCCTCTTCCAACGGAACTGCCACAGTGCGGTCCTTGAGGGGTTGATCCTCGGTTCGAGGTTTATGGCTTACCTGGACATCACCATTGATGTAGGACAGTTTATCGTTTTTAAAATAGAGCGTGACATGCCTTTGCGTGCGTTCATCTCCTCCGGGCTCCATACTATAAATGTAGTCCCAGCGATCAGCATGGAAAGGGTCTGAGATGAGGGGGGTGCCCAGGATAAAACGCACCTGGTTTTTATCCATCCCGGGGCGCAGCCTGTCGAGCATTCTCTGATCGATAACATTGCCCTGTTGAATGTCAATTCGATAGACAAACGGAATTTTCCAGCTGCCGTCAACATTTCTGGTACAGGAAACGGTTGTAGCCAGAACAAGTATGAATAGTGTTATAGGTTTTATCATGGGCATTTCGTCGGGCTGCTGATTGTAGCTCAAGAACGGGGAAAGAACACGTATTTCGGCCAGTAAGGACATCATCAGGGCATTTGAGTATACTTCGCGGTTAGAGCCGGTAATGATTGTCTTTTGGAGAACGGGGTGGACTCAAAAGAGCTGAAAGAAGCGGGGCTAAAGGCGACCTTGCCTAGGATAAAGATCCTCCAGATCCTGGAGGACTCCGATCAGAAGCACCTGAGCGCCGAAGATGTCTACAAGGCCCTCTTGGAGATAAATGAGGAGGTCGGCCTGGCCACGGTCTACCGGGTACTTACCCAGTTTGAATCAGCGGGACTTGTCAAACGCCACAATTTTGATAGTGGTCATTCCGTATTTGAGCTCGACCGGGGAGGCCACCATGACCATATGGTGTGTGTAAAAACCGGTAAGGTTATTGAATTCAAGAATGACGAAATTGAGCGTCTGCAAAAAGAGATAGCTGAAAAGCACGGCTATACGCTTGAAAGTCACAGCCTGGTGCTTTATGTCAAACCAAAAGACAGTAAATAGCCACAAGCTATAAATTAAAAGATGTCAGGGGAAAGCTGTTTATCCTGTATTTTGTTGTCCGTCACTTGTGGCTGTTAATCATCTCCCGCGCGTGAGCGCGGCTCTGTTCTGTGATCTTCAGTCCTCCCAGCATTCTCGCAACTTCTTCGATCCTGTCTTCAGGCGTCAGTGTAATGACTTGGGTCAGGGTAGTTTCAGCATGGGTCGATTTATTGACCAGCAGATGGTGATCACCGAGTGAGGCAACCTGTGGCAAATGCGTGACGCAGAAGACTTGGCGGTTACCGGCCAGGCTGTGAAGGAGTTTACCGACAATTTCTGCTACTCCGCCGCCGATGCCGGAGTCCACTTCATCAAAGATCAACGTCGGCAGTACCTTGTCCTTGCTGCCGACGACCTGTATAGCAAGGCTGATGCGGGATAACTCACCGCCGGAAGCCACCTTGCTGAGCGGTTGCATGGCCTGCCCCGGGTTGATGGCAACCAGGTATTCAATCCTGTCCATGCCATCGCGAGCCGGCATATCCTTTTCATTTTTCCGGACATCGATGGAGAATCTGCCGCCAGGCATCCCGAGTTGCCTGAGTTTTTCTTCAATAGCCCGGCTAATATTCTCAGCAGCCTCACAGCGGCGATCATGCAGTTCATCTGCCGCCTGCAGATAATCCTGCAGGGCATTTGCACAGATCGCCTCAAGTTCCGTCAAGCGCTGCTGACTGCCCTCAAGCTTTTCCAGTTCCCCGGCGAGGATTTCCAGGTGGGTGGCGAGTTCTTCCGGACGTACCTTGTGTTTACGGGCGACGTCATGCAGGCTGCTGATGCGGTCCTCTACCTGCCGCAGGCGTTCCGGCTCCAGATCCAGTGATTCCATGTAGTGACGTCCCTCCCTGATAGCTTCATTGACCTGAATAGCCGCATTCTCCAGCAACTCAATAATAGGGGAGAGTCCCTCGTCATAACGCAGCAGGCCCTGTAATTCATGGAGGCTGTAATTGAGTTGGTTCGTGATTGCAGCCTCTTCATCCGAGAGCAGGGTCATGACTCGTTGGCAGGACTCCAGGATCCGGCTGGCATTGGCCAGACGCTTATGCTCTTCTTCCAGGGAGACGATCTCAGAGGGCTCGGGCGCCAGTGCCTGCAATTCCTTGACCTGGTATTGCAACAGGGCGAGGCGGGCATCATAGTCTTCCGTATGACCTCTCAATTCGGCCAGTTCGGCCTTCGCTCCAGACCATGCCTGGTAATTGCTGCGGACCTTCTCAAGTATCGCCCCGTAGCCACCGAAGTCATCCAGCAGACTGCGCTGTACCTCGCGTTTCAAGAGTGACTGGTGTGCATGCTGGCCATGGATGTCCACAAGGTACTCGCCAATCTCTTTCAAAAGCTGGGCCGGCGAAGGTGTTCCATTAACATAGGCCCGTGAGCGGCCATCGCGGTTAATTACACGGCGCAGAATCACCTCATCGTCATGGTTGATCCCCTGGTCATCAAGAATGGCCTCGATTGCGTTGTTTTTATCAAGGGCAAAGATAGCCGTGATCTCGGTGCTCTCACAGGGTTGCCGGATGATTGAACTGTCGGCCCTGTCTCCCAATACCAGCCCCAGTGCATCAACAATGATGGACTTGCCCGCTCCAGTCTCCCCGGTGAATACTGTCATGCCGTTTTCAAACTGGACTTCCAACTCCTCTATCACGGCGAAGTCTTTGATGTGCAAGTATTTCAGCACAGCCCCTAGCCCCAGCGTAATTTGGCCCGCAGGATGCTGAAGTGGTCATGACCAGCGGGATGGATCAATCGAATGTACTTGTTTTTCTTCTCCACATGCACCCGGTCACCGGCCTGCAATTCCATGGTGATGTCGCCATCACAGGTCAGCCGGGCGTAATTGTCCTCGCTGGGTCCTAGGATGATATCGACCTTGCTGTTGCCGTTGATTACGATTGGCCGGTTAGTCAGGCTGTGAGGACATATGGGGACCAGCACCAGGGCATCCAGCGTGGGATAGAGGATAGGCCCGCCACCTGAGAGGGCGTAGGCGGTGGAACCTGTGGGGGAGGAGACGATCATTCCATCGGAGCGTTGCCGGTGGACGAAAATGTCGTCCACATAGGTATCCATCTCAATCAGCCTGGCAACATTCCATTTTTGCACGATCACATCATTAAATGCATTTCTGACATGGACCAGTTCATTATTACGGTGGACTTCACTATGGAGCAGGAAACGCGGGTCCTCGGAATAGTTGCCCTTGAGGATCTCCTCAAGGTGTTGTTCTACGGAATCCGCCGGGATATCGGCAAGGAACCCCAGGCGTCCGCGGTTTATCCCCAGCAGAGGGATATCGTGACCACAGACTAGGTGTGCGGCCTTTAGCATGGTCCCGTCGCCGCCTATGGCAATGGCCAGGTCGGAGGTGGCGCCCAGCTGTTCAGGGGGCACGACCGGCAGCCCCGTATCCCCCAGCAGGCGGCCACAACACTCATCCAACTCGATTTCGATCTCCCGATCTTGGAGGAATTTGATCAGGAAACGCAGTGTTTCTGCGATATTCTCCGAATCCGAGTTAGTGATCAGGGATATTTTTTTGAACATGATGGTTTGTCTTGTTTTGTTGGCAACGTTAGCATGATGGCTATATTGCGCCAATATACACCTTGCCGTTTGCCGCTGATTAATTTGCAGTGTTTGACCCCGCAATGTACGGGACACAAATTAACTGATTGATTTATCTATTAATTTAAAGCATGTATTATGGAGAAGTCCCGTGTGGCTCATTTTTTTGCACTCTCATCATGAGAGTGCTAAATTTCAACAGTTTTACTACATTCATGAACAGCATGTCCAATAGCACTGATATACATCATCTGCCCGAGCGTAACCTGCACTTATTTAAGTTACTGGTGGAACACTTTATCCAGGATGGCCAGCCAGTCGGCTCCCGCACGCTCGCCCGTGACTCAAACCTTGGCCTGAGCCCGGCCACGATCCGGAATATCATGGCGGACCTGGAGGATATCGGCCTCCTGCAGTCACCACATACTTCGGCAGGACGCGTACCCACGGCAAAGGGATACCGGTTTTTTGTGGACAGCCTCATGCGAATCAGCGAACTCAAGCAAAACGAGATCAGGCATATTGAGGAAGAACTGTCCGCCAGTCAGGATACACAGGCCCTGCTGGTGCGCACCTCAAATATGTTGTCCGAGATTACCAAACTGGCTGGGATAGTTATGCTGCCCAAGCAGGACCAGCATGCCCTGAAGCAGGTGGAGTTCGTTTCCCTGTCGGAGAACCGCGTCCTGGTGATCCTGGTGCTGAATAATAATGAGATTCAGAACCGCATCATTCACACTGCCCGTCGATTCAGCCCCAGTGAGCTGCAACAAGCGGCAAATTTTCTTATGGAGACCTATGCTGGCAAGGACCTGATGACGGTACGTGCAGAATTGCTCAAGGAACTGGAGAATATGAAACAAAATGTAAACAATATCATGCAGGCAGCGATTGAAATGGCACAGCAGGCATTCAAGACGGAACAGCCCAGGGATGATTTTTTGGTGGCTGGTCAGACCAACCTGATGGGTATTGCGGAATTATGTAATGTGGAGCGCCTGAAGAAACTGTTTATCAGTTTCAACCAAAAGCGGGACATACTGCATCTGCTGGAGCAATCGGTCCATGCCAAGGGCGTACAGATCTTTATCGGAGAAGAAGCGGGTTATGAAGTGCTCGATAATTGCAGCGTAGTCACTTCGCCCTATGAATCAGACGGTCAGATACTCGGTGTACTGGGTGTCATTGGACCTACACGCATGCATTATGAAAGGGTGATCCCCATAGTCGATATCACAGCAAAAATGCTGGGATCTGCCTTGAATTCAAATAACTAATCCCCATTTGGTATCTATCTGCTGCGCTGCGGAAAGGTGAGCGGGGATTTTTGATTTTTTGATTGAGGGAAATATGTCAGGCAATACAGATAAAAAGACAGTTGAGGACAATCAGGCAGTCGAACAAAAAGACGAGCAATCTCTGTTAGCCAGTGAGGCTATTACCGAGGTTCCTGACGTCAGCAGTGATGTGGAACAGCAGGAACCGGCAGGTGAAGTACAGCAGGAGGCCCCGGCTGACAAGAGCACAGAGGACCTGTTACAGGAAATCGAGGTGCAAAAGAAGCTGGTCGGTGAACACAAGGACAGGGCACTACGCGCCCAGGCCGAGCTTGAAAATATGCGAAAGCGGACCTTGCGTGATATAGAAAACGCGCACAAATACGCCTTGGAAAAATTTATCAATGAATTACTTCCGGTACTCGACAGTATGGAACTTGGGATGTCGGCCTCGACCTCGGCAGAAAATATTGACAGCCTGAAGGAGGGGATGGATCTGACTCTGAAAAAATTCTCCTCCACGCTTGAAAAATTCGGCGTCAAGGTCATCGATCCCCAGGGTGAGAAATTCAACCCCGAGCTGCACGAAGCCGTTTCGGTGCAGGAGCAGAAGGGTGTTGCCTCCGGGCATGTAATTACCGTAATGCAGAAGGGCTATGAGCTAAACGGGCGCCTGATTCGCCCGGCCATGGTGATGGTCGCCAAATAGGCAGAGATTCGGCTTGAAAACGCCGGAAGTGTCCCAATATTGAATGACATATAGAGAATTTGAACTGTAACTAACTGAATCTCGGAGAATTTAAATGGGAAAGATTATCGGAATTGACCTTGGCACGACCAACTCGTGTGTCGCGGTACTTGAAGGCGGCAAGGCCAAGGTGATTGAGAACAGTGAGGGCACTCGTACGACACCGTCTGTCGTCGCCTTTACCGAAGACAATGAAGTGCTAGTGGGGCAGTCCGCCAAACGCCAGGCCGTCACCAATCCGCATAATACCCTGTTTGCCGTCAAGCGGTTGATAGGTCGCCGTTTTGATGATGATGTCGTGCAGAAAGACATCAAGATGGTGCCTTACAAGATTACGAAGGCAGACAATGGCGATGCCTGGGTGGAAGTAAATGGCAAGAAAATGGCACCGCCGGAAATTTCTGCACGCGTCCTGATGAAGATGAAAAAGACGGCAGAGGATTACCTTGGCGAAGAAGTGACAGAAGCCGTGGTAACCGTCCCCGCTTATTTTAATGACTCCCAGCGCCAGGCCACCAAGGATGCCGGCAAGATCGCCGGGCTCAATGTCCGCCGTATTATTAATGAACCGACAGCCGCTGCGCTGGCCTATGGTATGGATAAAAAGCATGGTGATATCAAGATCGCCGTGTTTGACCTGGGTGGCGGTACCTTTGATATTTCCATAATTGAAATTGCCGAGGTGGATGGCGAGCATCAGTTTGAGGTGTTGTCCACCAACGGTGATACCTTCCTGGGTGGTGAGGATTTTGACCTTCGCATCATTGATTATCTCTGCGACGATTTTAAGAAATCGCAGGGCGTAGATCTGCACAACGATCCCCTGGCCCTTCAGCGCCTGAAAGAGGCCGCTGAAAAGGCCAAGATTGAACTGTCGTCCAGCCAGCAGACAGATATTAATCTGCCATATATTACAGCCGATGCCTCCGGTCCCAAGCATATGAATGTCAAACTGACACGTGCAAAGCTGGAATCGCTGGTAGAAGATCTCATAGACCGCACTATCGAACCCTGCCGCACGGCGCTGAAGGATGCCGGTGTGGCCGCATCTGACATCAACGATGTGATCCTCGTAGGTGGTCAGACCCGTATGCCTAAGGTCCAGGAGAAGGTGAAGGGATTTTTCGGAAAGGAAGCCCGCAAGGACGTTAATCCGGATGAAGCCGTTGCCGTCGGAGCCGCAATCCAGGCCGGTGTGCTGGGTGGTGATGTCAAGGATGTGTTGTTACTCGACGTGACACCGTTGTCACTCGGTATCGAAACTCTGGGTGGCGTGATGACCAAGTTGATAGAAAAGAACACGACTATCCCAACCAAGGCAAGCCAGGTGTTTTCAACGGCAGAAGATAACCAGACGGCAGTCACCGTGCATGTCCTGCAGGGTGAGCGTGAAGTGGCTGCTGGAAATAAATCCCTGGGGCGTTTCGATCTCAGTGACATTCCACCTGCGTCGCGTGGTGTCCCTCAGATTGAAGTCAATTTTGATATTGACGCCAATGGTATCTTGAATGTCTCGGCGAAAGACAAGGCGACGGGCAAACAGCAGTCGATCGTCATCAAGGCATCCAGTGGCTTGTCCGAAGAGGAGATAGAGAAGATGGTCAAGGATGCCGAGGCGCATGCCGAGGAAGATCGCAAGACCCGGGAACTGGTTGAGGCCCGCAACATGGCCGAGAACCTAATCCATGCGACCAAGAAATCCATGGATAAACTCGGTGACAAGGTTGAGGCTGATGAGAAGAGTAATATCGAGGCAGCCATCTCGGCCCTGGAAGAAGCCATTAAGGGCGACAACAAGTCTGACATTGAGGAGAAGACCCAGAAACTCGCGGAAGTCTCTGGCAAGCTAGCAGAGCGTGTCTATCAACAGAAGGCTGAGGCGGGAGAGGCTGCCCAGGCATCTGAATCTGGTGCCGGTGCTTCGGCTGAATCAACCGACAAGGAAAATGTGGTCGACGCCGAGTTTGAAGAGGTCGACGACGACAAGAAGTAAGCCTTGTCGGCCGGCACAACTGACCAAGTCGTGCTGAAAGGGGTTAAATAACGGCTAACTCAGGATACGGTCCCGGAAAAAGGCCATGGCCTTTTTCCGGGCTTGTGCATGTATAGAGAAAATGGCGACTAAAAAGAAAGATTATTATGAAGTGCTAGGTGTCTCCCGCGACGCCAGTGAAGCTGATATTAAAAAGGCCTATCGCCGCCTGGCGATGAAATACCATCCTGATCGCAATACCGGTGACAAGACAGCCGAAGAGAAATTCAAGGAAGTCCAGGCCGCCTACGATGTCCTGTCTGATGAACGCAAGCGTGCGGCCTATGATCAATTTGGCCACGAGGGCTTGGATCAGGCCGCTGGAATGGGCGGCGCTGGTGGCTTTGGCGGCTTCGGCGATATTTTTGACAGTGTTTTTGGCGATATCTTCGGGGGTGGTGGCCCGAGGCGGGGAGGTCCCCGCGTCTTTCGTGGTGCCGATTTGCGTTATGACCTTGACCTGAAACTAGAAGAAGCTGTTGGCGGCAAGACCATCAAGGTACGTGTCCCCAAGCTGGTGAGTTGTAATGAATGCCATGGTTCCGGTGCCAAGAAAGGGACCTCAGCGGTCACTTGTCCAACCTGTGGGGGTCAGGGCCAGGTGCGTATGCAACAGGGTATATTTTCATTGCAACAGACCTGCCCTCAGTGCCGTGGCAGCGGCAAGGTGATCAAGACACCCTGTCCATCATGCCAGGGTCAGGGCCGGGTACGTGACACGAAGACCATCTCAGTCAAAATCCCGCCGGGTGTTGATACGGGGGACCGGATACGTCTAGCCGGAGAAGGCGAGGCCGGTGAGAATGGTGGTCCACCCGGTGACCTATATGTCCATGTAACGGTCAAGGAACATCCCATATTTTCCCGAGACGGCATCAATCTGACCTGTGATGTGCCGATTACCATTGCTACTGCTACTCTTGGCGGTGAACTTGAGATCCCGACACTTGAAGGCCGGGTGAAGCTGAAAATCCCGGCGGAGACCCAGAGCGGGAAGGTCTTTCGCCTACGCAGCAAGGGTGTCCGTTCGGTAAGGAGTTCACAAAAAGGCGATCTTCTTTGCCGCGTGATGGTCGAGACGCCTGTCAACCTGACCCGTGAACAGAAAGATATACTGCGTCAGTTTGATGAATCCATGAGTTCAAACAGAAAGAAACACAGCCCACGGGAAAACAGCTGGCTGGATGGGGTAAAGAAGTTTTTTGAAGACCTTACCAGCTAATTCAAACGTATCTTTCTAGCCTGTTATTTTCCAATAGCCGGGAATAGCTTTATGCTTTGTGCGTTTAACCTTACACTGCCGGTAAATTCACTTTCATCAGGAAAGCAAGATGTCAGATAAGGTTGTAAGAGTCGGGGTCTGTGGCGCCGCCGGAAGGATGGGCAAGACGATACTTGAAGTCTGCCAGGAGACGGAAGATGTTAGCATTGGCGCTGCCATCGAATATCAGGGTTCACCATTCATCGGGGTTGATGCGGGAGAGCTTGCCGGCATCGGCCGGATCGACATCCCTGTCAGTGACGATATTAGGCCTGTGACTGATCAATTTGATGTATTGATTGATTTTACAGTAGCAACTTCTGTTGCCTCCAATATTGAAAAATGTGCGAGGGCCGGCAAGCGAATGGTCATCGGCACCACCGGCCTGGGCGTTAAGGAAAGGGACTTGATTGAAAAGACTGCTGGTAAGACAGCAATAGTCTTTGCGCCCAATATGAGTATCGGCGTCAACTTGTGTTTCAAGCTGCTGGAAATGGCAGCGAGGGTCATCGGGGATGACACGGATATTGAAATTATTGAGGCCCATCATCGCCACAAGAAGGATGCCCCTTCAGGTACGGCATTGCGTATGGGTGAGGTAATAGCCGGGACGCTGGGGCGGGACCTCAAGCAATGCGCTGTTTATGGCCGTGAAGGAATTACCGGCGAACGAGATAAAAAGACGATCGGGTTTGAGACCATTCGTGCAGGCGACATCGTCGGTGAACATACGGTCATGTTTGCCAGCAACGGGGAACGGGTTGAGATTACGCATAAGGCGACGTCACGCAAGACTTTTGCTGCAGGGGCCGTCAGGGCGGCGCAGTGGATATTCACCCGGGAAAAGGGCCTGTATGATATGCAGGATGTTCTGGGTCTGAGATAACCGCTACCCGTCATTCACCTAATCTGGGTAATACCCAGACAATCTGTAATGATTCATAAAATAATCCTGGCTTTATTGGTACTTGGATTTTGTTCAGTTCTTCATGCTGAAGAACTTGCCGCACCCGTAGAAATCAGGGAATGGCTTGTTCCCTGGCCTGATTCCGAACCCGGCAGCCCCTTTGTCGATCAAAAAGGACGGGTCTGGTTTTGTGGCCAGAAAGGCCACTTCCTGGCTTACTACAATCCCGAGTCTGACAAATTCAAAAAATATGATCTCGCTAAGGATGCAAACCCCAGGAGCCTGATCGTTGACCAAAAGGGACGGGTCTGGTTTACCGATCCGGTTAATGGCTATATTGGCAGACTGTCTCCCAAGAGCGGCAAGATAAAAAAATACCCTATGCCGGAACCACAGAACGCTGATCCCTATACCCTAATTTTCGACAGCAAGGGGGACATCTGGTTTACCGCAATGTCGGCTAATGCAATTGGCAGGCTTGAAATGGCGACCAAGGAGATTTCTCTTTACAGTCTTAACACGGACAACGCACGCCCCTACGATATCAGGATAGATACTGAGGACAGGCCCTGGGTCTCGCTGTCAGCAACGAACAAGCTGGCTACCGTTGATCCTCAGACTTTTGAGGTATCTGAATACGAGATGTCCAATACCAGTATCCGGCCTGGCCGCATCGCCATTACAAGTTATAACAAGATATGGTTTGTGGATACGGTCATGGGAAAGTTGGGGCGATTTAATCCAAAGCGCAATATCTATTCTGAAAGAACAGTCCCTGGTGGCGAAACGGCAATTCCGTCGGCCATTATAGTGGATAATAACAACTGGTTATGGTTTGTAGAGACCGGCTTAAATCCCAATCGCCTTGTCAGTTACAATCCCTGGACAAAGGAATTCCTGCATATTAGTGATATTCCCAGTGGCGGTGATATGGTTAACCAGATGTATTTTGATCCAGGTGCAAGGGAAATCTGGTTCGGTTCTTACACCAATTTTATCGGGCGGGCAAAATTGCCTTGATAAGTAGTCCAGGGCGTTTTTTCTTGTAAAAAACGCTAAGGTATCCTTAATATGTACAAATATATTTTCAATGTACTGAATATTAAAGGACCGCATCCCTATGCCCCGCAGTAAGACAAAAAAGATACCTGTCATAGAAAGCTTCAACCTTACTCCGGGCAGGATTATTGCAAAAAAATACGAAGTAATTTCATTTCTGGGTTCCGGCTGGGAAAGTGAAGTCTATCTGGTAAAGGAATGTACCACGGGGATCGAACGTACGGCCAAGCTGTTTTTTCCGCATCGCAACCCTCGTGACAAGGCTTTGAAATTCTACGCGCGGAAACTTCACAAGTTACGTAAATGTCCCATTGTTATCCAGTATTCAACGCAGGATTATTTTGTTTACCGGCGGCAGAGCATTTCCCTGCTGGTATCCGAGTTTGTCGAGGGTGAATTGCTGGGGGCTTATCTCGCAAGGCATCCCGGCAAAAGGTTGCAGCCATTCCAGGCAATACATCTGCTTTATGCCCTCTCGAAGGGGATAGAATGTATTCATTCCGTTGGCGATTATCATGGTGATCTGCATGCGGATAATATTATCGTCCAGCGGGTGGGCCTGAATTTTGAGTTGAAATTACTGGATATGTTTCACTGGGGTGCACCCAGCGCCGAGAATATCCGAACTGACGTAATTGATCTCATTCGAATATTCTATGATGCGCTTGGTGGAAAAAAGCATTATTCCAGGCTTCCTCAACCGATTAAGGATATCTGTTGTGGCCTGAAACGCTCATTAATTACAAAGAAATTCAGGACAGCCGGCAAATTACGCCTTTATCTGGAATCGATGCAGTGGGACTAAATGATGATGAAAAGGAAGCTTGATACTGCATTGATAAACATTCCCGATAGTATGGAAGCGCCTGAAGTCGTTTCTATAGGCTCCGGTACTGCCGCATATTTTTCTGCCCGTGCTCCGGACAAGTCTACGCCAAATGAAGATGCACTCGCGTTAATACCCGTGGATGAAAACACGGTTGTTCTGATAGTTGCGGACGGTCTGGGCGGACTGCCTGCCGGTGAGGTGGCATCCCAACTAGTTATCAAGACACTTGTCGATTCCCTGAATCTGGTCAGAAGAGATGGTACCGCTCCCCGGGAGGCGATACTCAATGGGATTGAGCAGGCCAACAAGAAACTCCTGGAAAACGGAAACGGTTCTGCCACCACACTGGTTGTCGCAGAAATACAGGACATGACTTTGCGTACTTATCACGCGGGTGACTCCATGATCATGTTGGTAGGTAACAGGGGCAAGGTGAAGTATTCAGTTATCCCGCATTCCCCAACCGGTTATGCCTTGGAAGCAGGCATCATTGACGAATCCGAGGCCATGTTGCATGAAGACCGGCATTTTATATCAAATTTTATCGGTAGCCCGGATATGCGCCTGGAAATAGGTCCGCCCGTCCAGATGGCTGCCAGAGATACACTGGTACTTGCCAGCGATGGCTTGTCAGATAATCTCTATGATAATGAGATTGTTGAAATGAGCCGTAAGGGTCCGCTAAAAAAGCGTATCATCCGGCTGGTATCTGCTTCGAGTAAATATATGCTGGAAGAGGCTGAAGATCGCCAATGCCATCCGGATGACCTGACACTTATTCTTTACAAGCCTGGTTCGGGTTCCTGAGAGGTTACCACTTCTGTCCGGTTACTATTTGTTTTATATTAGATAAGAGTACGTATCTTCTCGACAGAAAAATATTATAAATAATAATCATTAACACCTTGATGTAATGGAGACTGTTTGGGCATGTCTATATTAGAAGACCTGAAAAGGCAGGCCAGAGAGCAAACACGGCCAAATCTGAATAGCAGGCAGGTAGATGCTGAGTCGGATAGTTCTGTGCCCAATGATACTGCACTCAGGCAGGAGAGAAACTGGAAGCACCTCTCGCCAAAGATGCACCTCATATATAACTTTCTCAGGGAATTTGCTTATAACCTTAACATAGTGCAACCAGATGTCAGGATAAATTACAATATCACCAAGAGCATTGTGATTAAGAATATGCATATGCAGGATTTTGAACTCGTTAAACCTGCGGAATCAATGAAAGATTTTGTTTTTCGTTATCACCTTATACTGAACCACAGGATTAAGATTACGATTAACAGTGAGAGTGGTTCTGAAAAATTCAGGGAATTACTGAAAAAAAGACAGATTAAATTCACCAATGATGTACTTGGGCCGAAAAAAATCCTGTTTATTCTTGAACCAAAATTTATAACCTCATTCTGTTTCACCGCAGATCTTGATAATTGCATGATCAAGTTAAGGATGGAAAATTTCGACGGCGCATGGTCTACAACAATGCGTTATACTGTTAATAAGGTGAATCGCGAACTTATGGAGGAGTTGGGTAAATATATTCTGGGCAAGGACAACAAATTCATGGCCTTGTCCGGCAATTCGGTCAGTGATGCCGTGCGCGCTGAACTCAGGAAGAAACTCCGGCAGGAAGGCAAGTTAACCGGTAGCGATAGTGCCAACAAAGGCCAATCTTCTGAAAGTCTGATGGACAGAACCGCCAGCAGACTCAAGTCGCTGTTTGGAAGATAGTCTCTACTCAAACTCAACTAGTTACATTTTATTTTATGAGCCGAGCTTTTGTTAAAGAACCTGATGGTGATCAGGCCGATGAATCGGTTGTAGAGAAACCGCAAAGCGATTTCCCGAATTACATGACGCTGTCTGGATTACAGGATATGAAGCAAGCGGTGGAGGAATTAAGACAGCAGCACAGGGATCTTAAAAAGGATGAAGAGGAAATGCAGGTTAAAAACCAGATAAAACGGATAGAAGCTGACCTGAGATATCTGGAAAAACGTATTCAATGCGCAATACCTGTGGATACCTCAAAAATTGATTCAGCTGAAATACGATTTGGCGCAAAGGTTGACCTGATTGATGAGAATGACAAACGCTTCCAGTTCAGAATAGTCGGGGAAGATGAAGCCGATGCTGAACAGGGGCTGATTAGCTGGGTTTCCCCACTCGCAAGAGAACTGATAGGCAAGAAGGCCGGTGATGTCCTTGTTTGGGAAAGGCCATCCGGTGATCTTGAGCTTGAAGTCCTTGATTTCAGCTATAAATAATATGAAACGAAAAGGCCGTTACTGCCAATATGCAGCAACTGCCGGAAACACCGGAAGCCGTTATAAGGTTTCTAGTATTTAAGGGAAATACCTGCAAACAAATTCCTTTCCGGGGCCGGTTCAAAATAGCGATGCCGTGCCTCATTTATTCGGATATTCCCGATATATTCTTTATTAAACAGGTTGCTAATGCCAACAAACGGCGTGATCTCGGTACTTCCATCTCCATATGTCCAGCCAAACCTCAGGTTGGCAACAGCGTAATTTTTCGTTGTTTCGCCTTGGGGTATTAAATTTGCACCTACGCCGGGGTCGTCAATGTATGCATTGTTAACAAAAATTTCATCGACGTATTGAATATCAAATGCCGAGTAGAATCCGGAGGGTGCATAGTAGGATATTTCCGCATAACCAAAGTGCTCAGGAGTGCCGGGTATCTTTTCTCCCGCGAACGACATTCCAGACACAATCAGCTTGTCAAATTCGAAATCCGAGTAAGTATAGGCCAGGGAGACATTGAGACCGGGAAGGGAGGGAAGAGGACTGAAACTCAATGCCGCTTCCAGACCATTTCGAGTTGTGTCACCGACATTGTCAAATACTATTGAACCTAAGCCATTTTCGCCAATTGGAAATATCTCGTCTTCAGTGTCGATACTGAAAATAGAGATTTGATAGCTTGCCCTGAGAGGCAACAATCCCTTGATACCAACCTCATAGTTAGTCGAAGTCTGTGAATCAATAGACGTATTAAAGCCGGCGCCTGATCCTGGGGCTGCAAATTCCCGTGTGCTAGGTGTCTCAAAGGAGGTCGAGACGGCTCCGTAAATATTAACAGACTCGTTAAATTTATAGAGTAATCCAACCTGCGGGCTAAATTCATCAAAAGTTACCGAACCTGATTGGTCTCCATTTGACAGGAATTTATCAGTGAATTCAAATTCAACTTCATCGTAACGACCGCCAGCGGTTAGCTGTAAATTATCTGTGATGTTAAATTCATCCTGAATATAAATACCCCAACTGAAGACGTCTTCATCCTGATCCAGTGACAAGGGACCTACAACAGGAGAGTCAACGACATTAGTATAGTTTTTTCGTTCATCCATCTGTGAATCAATATCGGCACCTATGGTAAGTCTGTTGGATCGACCGAAAAACTGATCAGAATAGCTATACTGCAACCCACCACCGATAAACACGCGGTCTAAATCGACAATGCCTCCATCAGGACTCGTGGCAGGTAACGGGGAAAAATCCCCGAAAGGAAGGTTCGCGTCAAATTGCCGAAACTGGTAGTAATTACGGGCAATTATTTCATGCTTGTTGTTTAATAATTTCCTGTAAGTAAGTCCAAATTGCTGTTGATCTACTGATTCACCAGCGTCGAATCTCACATTGTTTCTTTGTGCAACTGTGCGATCCGGATCAAAGGTAGTACAAAATGCAGTTGCAGTCTGGGGGCTACATAGACCACCGGGGTCTTCTGCTTCAGGTTTATGCAATATGTTTGCGGTGAGAGTGAAATCTGACGTTGAGTCAATATCGTAGCGAAATTTGGAGTTGACATTATATCTTTCGATTTCAGAGTGGTCCCTGTAACCTTCATAACCCAGTCTCTGGGCACTTATGAAATAATTCAGAGCGTTTTTTTGACCGCCCGCTTTTAATTGGACTTGATTATAGTTATCAGTACCCGTCGTTACTCTACCTTCCACATACGGTGCTGCGGCCGGGCCGTCTTCCGTGTAAATATTAATTACACCACCAGCGGCGGTGCCGTATAGGGAAGACGACGGTCCTCTTATCACCTCCATTCGATTTATAGAACCAATATCGATACTGTCGATACCGCCTTGCCCGTCAGGCAGAGTATTAGGTATACCGTCAACATATACCTTTACGCCACGAATACCAAAAGTACCACGGGCGCCAAAACCACGGATCGAGATACTCAGGTCCTGATTAAAGTTATAACGGTTCTGCATAAAGATACCCGGGACCTTATTAAGCGATTCATCCAGGCCAAGTTGCTGGCGGCCATACTGGATATCGTCCTTGGTCACTGCGCCAACCGATGCAGGTATCTCATAAAGGGATTTTTCGACTCGCGTTGCTTCAACAGTGATGTCCTGTAGCTGCTCTACACCTTTTTCAATTTCCTCAGCATTCAGAGTACTGGTAAATAACAGGCTGGTGACTGTAATCAGGAAAGGCTTAAGTGGTGACTTCACTTCGTGTTCCCCCATAATTATTAAATGTGACCGTAATATAATTATTATCAGGCCCGTGGCCGGGCACGGCAGTTATTGTTCTGTAACATTAATTAAGCATTAATAATACCAGTATTTATAACTGATTGAAAATGAACAGAATAATGAAAGAACAGGGGAGTGCCACAGATTTTAACCCGGTTGCTGGCGTACAGTTGGTGGTTGATATCTTGCAGCCAGGTTAAAACAGCAGGCTCATGCCAGGTGATCGAGGGCGGCTTGGGCGTTCTCATCACCTTGGTCGGCCGCCTGTTGATACCAGTAGCGAGCCTTTTCAATGTCCTTTTTAATCCCCCTGCCCTTGGCGTAGATCACACCAAGATTGTATTGGGCATTGGGGTTGCCTTGCTCGGCCGCCTTTAGGTACCAGTAATAGGCCCGGGTATCATCCCGTTTCACCCCTTGGCCCTTGCCATACAGATAGGCGAGCATGAGCTGTGCATTGATATGACCGTAATTGGCGGCCGCTTTGTAAAGCTTGAAAGCCTCTTTCATATTCTTCTCGACACCACGACCCTTCATATACATATTTGCCAGGATGTGCTGTGAATTTGCATGGCCCTTGACGGCGGCGCGTTCGTACCAGTTTACTGCCTCAACATAATTTTTTTCAGTGCCTATGCCCTTGGCGTACATCATGGCGACTGTGGCCTGGGCCATGACATCGCCCTGCTTGGCTGCCAGCTTGTACCATTTGAATGACTTGCCAAAATCCTGCGTAGTGCCTCTGCCCTTGGAATACATCACGCCCAGGTTATATTGAGAGGTCAGGTGACCTTTTTCTGCCGCCTTTTTATACCAGGCCAGAGCCTCAGCTTCATTTTTTTCTACGCCGATACCTTTGGCATAGATAAAGCCCATATTGGACATTGCAACCACATTGCCATTGTTTGCCTCTTTCAGCGTGAGCTGGAAAACCGACTTTTTGTCAGATGATGAATTAAGATCAACCTTGAATCCGTCAGGGGGGGAAACAGGCAAATTACCTGCGTCTTCCAGCATGGCGCGCCATTCACTGATACTTTGTGGTCGCTTTTCCTTTTCAAAGGCCAGGGCGTGATCAATTGCTTCAAGAAGGTGCGCCGGGTATTCCCCGGCTCCGATTTCCTCGGCTAGCACATAAGGGTCCCTGCCGGTGCGAGTAATCGTCATCATTCTGTCTGTGGCATCTATTGGTGCCACACCGGCAATGGCGCGATACAAGGTTGCACCAAGTGAGTAGATATCTGTCCAGGGTCCCTGGCCATTTTTTTCGGCATTATATTGCTCAATGGGGGCATAACCGCGCGAATAAAAGCCGGTCATCGAAATTTCAGTTTCCCTGAATGATTTGCGTGCTGATCCAAAGTCAAGCAACACCGGCTCGCCGTCTACACGGATAAAAATATTGGCTGGCTTGATATCACGGTGAATAAAACCGGCGTCATGGACCTGCTGAAGACCATCCAGTATGGGTGAAATGATTGCCTGCAGGGCCTTCGCATCCAGAATCTTGTGGCGGGTAAGGACATCCTGGAGGGTCTCTCCCAGTTCATAATCCATCACCATATAGGCAGTATTATTCAACTCGAACACATTTCGAACTCTGACGATGTTGGGGTGCCTGAACCTGCCTATAGTACGGGCCTCATCAATGAAACGGTTCAGGCAGTCATGGTATTTCCCGGCAAGCTCGGGATAGGACGGTTCCAGGCTACCGTCTTTAAGGCGGACCGCCATCTCAGCTGGCATGTATTCCTTGATGGCGACTTCATGGTCGAGGTTCACGTCGTGGGCAAGGTAGGTGATACCAAAACCACCCAGCCCCAGAACGTCCTTTATCTCATACCATTGTATCTTGTGACCGGTGGGGAGGGCATTGTGCAGTATTTGTTTTTTGACCCTAGCCATATTGTTGCCAAATGTAAGCAGGCCCCTTACTGGACATTAAGCGGTGGACCAGTGAATGTCATTATTGAATTTCATGCATTATCTTTTACAGTTTTGGCCATAAATACAACCAAAATAGTAGAATTCATCAATATCTTGTTGAAGAAAAAACAATTTCGGCTAGTCTAGATACTAATATTTAGTGCTGTATCGAGAGTGAGGAAGGGCAAATGAAGGTCATTCTGTTCATCATCGTCCTGGTTTCTGCCGTGGGGGCCTGGCTTTATTTTAATCCAACTGTCTGGCAGGACCTGCTAGGTGATACACCGCTGGGACCACCACCGACGGTGACAAAACTCTATAAATGGCAGGATGCCAAGGGTCAGTGGCAGGTGTCCGATAAACCTCCTCCCGGTGATATCGATTATGAGATCATGCAGTTTCGCAGCGATACCAATGTGGTCCCGGCGCTGAAGGAGGAGAAGTAAGTACAGGTTTTTGATATTTCGAGAAATTTATCTGGTTTTTTAATTGATGATAAATCAGACAATTGGGGTATTTACCGGGTTTATTTATGTGACATCCATTTGCCAGCGTAGTAGGGTGAAACACTAAATAAACTCATAAAAACGACTCTTAAAGCCAAGCAATTCGAGGGGGACAAATGGAAATCTTAAATTCACTGAAGCAAACACTAGGCGAGCAGTTGCCGGGAATACTGGGCGCTGTTGCGATACTGATCGTCGGCTGGATACTGGCCATCGCCATCAAGGCGGGGATCAAAAAGGCCCTGGGGATCCTGAAGCTTAATGAAAGGATCAATCGGGACAGGGCCATGGATGCAAAGATGGACGTAGAAAACCCCATCGCCACGGTCACATTCTGGGTCATTATTCTCTTTACCGCCATCGCCATACTGGACGTACTGGGTCTGGACTTGGTTTCGGCGCCGCTGAACAGGCTGGCTGAGCAGATATTTAACTATATACCCAACCTAGTTGGCGGTGTGGTGCTGATTGTCGTGGCCTGGATGATTGCCTCCGGGGTGAAGATCTTGGTGAACAAGACACTGGCCTCTACCAAGCTGGATGAAAAGCTCTCTAGGGAAGCGGGAATTACGCCGATGAGCAAGAACCTGGCGAATGCCATGTACTGGTTCATTATCCTGCTATTCTTGCCTGCCATCCTCGGTGCACTGGAGCTTGGGGGTTTGCTGGATCCGGTACAGGCCATGGTCGACAAGATCCTGAGTATCATCCCGAACATTTTTGCTGCCGTGGTGATTGGTGTCGTTGGCTGGTTTGTGGCCAAGATACTGCGGGACCTGGTGACCAACCTGCTCTTGGCTGCAGGAACGGACAAACTGGGGCAAAAGGCCGGGCTCAAGGGTAATGTCAGCATATCGCGCCTGGCCGGTATCATTATCTTCATATTTATCTTCATCCCCGCCCTGATCGCGGCGCTCAATGCCCTGCAGATCGAGGTTATCTCCAAACCGGCAACTGATATGCTGGCAGTGATACTCAATGCTATCCCGAATGTCTTTGCGGCCATTGTGATCATCATGGTCACATACTATGTAGCGAAGCTGGCGGCCAGCCTGGTCGTCAATCTGCTGGATGGGATGGATTTCAATGCACTGCCGGCCAAGATTGGCCTGGGCGAGGCCTTCGACAGGACCTTCACAGCCTCCGGCCTGGTGGGCAAGATCATCATCTTTTTCGCCATGCTGTTTGCCACCGTGGAAGCTGCCAACCGGCTCGGTTTCAGCGAGGTTCGCAACCTGGTCTCCACCTTCATCGGTTTCGGCGGCCAGGTCCTGCTGGGCTCGGTCATCTTGGCCGTTGGTGTCTGGCTGGCTAACCTGGCCTACCAGGGTATTCTGCGGGTCACTGGTGATGATGCCCATGCCATGGCCGGCCTTGCCCGTATCGCCATCCTGATGCTGGTTGCCGCCATGGGTCTGCGTTCCATGGGGATCGCGGATGACATCGTCAACCTGGCCTTCGGTCTCACACTTGGCTCCGTCGCGGTCGCCGTGGCCCTGTCCTTTGGGTTGGGGGGCCGGGAGGCCGCCGGCAAGCAGATGGAATACTGGCTGGAAAAACTCAGAAAGTAGTCTGGCATCTCCTTGAACCTGCAAGCCCCTGCCCCGGCAGGGGTTTTTTTATCCGGTTGGCGGCCGCCGGCTGCCAGCATAAGATTGAAGGTATGCTACATACTCCCCCTCAATGGCCCCGTGCGATCGTCTTCGTCGATATGGACGCCTTCTTTGCATCCATCGAGCAGATGGATGATCCGTCACTGAAAGGCCGTCCGGTCGGGATCACCAACGGTGCGCAGGGTACCTGCCTGATCACCAATTCCTACGAGGCGCGTGCCTATGGCATCCATACCGGCATGCGCCTGAGACAGGCGAGACAACTGTGCCCCGAGCTGATCCAGATCGCAGCGCGGCCGCAGCGGTATGCCGAGGTGTCCACCGCCATCATGACGGCATTGCAGGACATCAGTCCGGATATTGAGGTCTTTTCCGTCGATGAGGCATTCATTGATGTAACGCATTGCCAGCGCTTCTGGAAAAAGGGGCCGGAATATATTGCGCGGCTTGCAAAGGAGCGTGTCCACGAGGCCGTGGGTGTAACCTGTACTGTCGGCCTGAGTGGGGACAAGACCACGGCCAAGTTTGCGGCCAAGCAGGTCAAGCCGGATGGCTTCAATGTGATCCCGCCGTGGCAGGCCAGGGAGGCCCTGCGTGATGTGCCGGTCACGGCGCTGTGCGGGATCGGCAAGGGGATCGGCAAATTCCTTGCGCGCTATGGAGTACGGACCTGCGGCGATATGGCACGTCTCCCGATCAGTATCTTGGCGCAACGTTTCGGTGACCCCGGGCGGCGAATCTGGCATATGTGCCAGGGCAAGGACCCGGCCAGGGTGGAAACCCAGGTTGCCGCACCGAAATCCATGGGACACGGCAAGGTTATGCCGCCGGATACCTGTGATGCCGATGTAATCCTGACCTATCTGATGCACATGAGTGAAAAGCTGGCTGCGCGCCTGCGGCGAAACCGTATGCAGGCCCGGCAATTTGCTATCGGCTTGCGTGTCCATGGTGACTGGATTGGCGGCAAGTTTGCCTGTCCGGTCCCCACCGATGACAGCCATGTGATCATTGACCTGTGTCGGCAGGTGATAGAGGCTGACTGGCAGGGGGAGGGGATACACGGTGTGCAGGTGACGGCCCTGGACCCGGCACCGGCCATGCAGCAACTGGAGATGTTTGCCGAGACATCAGTTAAGCAGCAGCGCCTCAATGCGGTGATGGATGCGATCAATCAGCGCTACGGTGAGTTTGCGCTGGCGCCGGCACAATTACTCAATCGCTCTTCTATGCCGAATGTTATCGCCCCGGCGTGGAAGCCGCATGGCCATCGGCAATTCATTCCCTGAGCAGGCTGGAATAACAGATAAATACCTGTGTGATCCCGGCTTCCATAGGGTAGAATCCGCCGGATTATTTAATTCCTTTTCAGATTAACGTCAGGAATCTCTATGGATTTAAAAATTTTATTTACAGTGTTTAGCGTTATATTTATTGCGGAGTTGGGTGACAAGACACAGTTGGCAACCTTGTTGTTTGCCGCAGACAAGGAAGTGAGCAAACTGACTGTTTTTATCGGGGCGTCGCTGGCGCTGATCGTGGCTTCTGGGATCGGTGTGCTCGCCGGTGGACTTATATCCCACTACATCAGTGAAAAATACCTGAACTATCTGGCCGCAGCCGGTTTTATCCTTATCGGGATCTGGACATTGGTGCGGGCCTGATGATGTCCGCCCATGAAAACGTTACGGATTAAAGTTGTTCAACCTTACATCAGGGCATCCAAAACTTCCTTGGTATTCAACAATTGTTCAATTTTTGCCTTGAATGCGATGGGGACGGCCTGTTTTGCATGACTGGGTGGATTTACAAAATCCCCACCCAGATCATCCCTGCCGTTAATGGTTGTCTCTGTAATTACCCTGCCTTCACTATCCATAACTTTAAGGGTCAGGTTATAAATAAGCGCGGTATTTGTATAGGTATCGCTTTTCCATTCGTTTAATATAAGTATCATCAAGCGATGGGCATTACTTTCACCCATTCTTTCAACAACATTGCTCACGGAATCTGTCTTGCTTGCAACGATCGATGTCACTTCGAATCCCTGCTTTTCTAAAGCCCGCTTTACCGTTGCTGTAATGTCTCCCGCCAGGGAATTACCGCTGGCTGTCGTCACATCGAACGGGTTTCCAAAGCCACCACGTTGCAGGCCGACAAAATCGGGAGATTTTTCGCTGGTCCTGACGTAGACCCGCAGGTCTATTGTAGAAATAGCCAGTTTGGATGATCCTTTTCCGTTAAATGCGATATCAACATCATGGTAGGCGTGCTTGTTACCGACGGCACATCCATTCAGCGCAAAATACGCCAGCAACAATATAGTATATTTCAATTTCTTATTCATCGTTTTTCCCCAATAGATATTGTGTTGATATCGTTAATAGTAGTTGGTTTATTAGATATGCAACAGTCAGAATCAGAACTTATAACCCAGGGTAGCCATGCCGATAAATTTTTCAAAATCATGCTCATCATTGAACAGATCGACATAGGTGGCGAAATAGCTTGCATTCAGTCCCAGGTATATTTTTTCGGTGATATCGTAGTCTATACCAACCATGAGCTGTCCTGCCAACCCTGTGGCATCGTCACTACCTGTTATTGTCGTGGTGCCCGTGCCTGTAGTGGTAATTATGACAGCATCTACATCAACCCAGGAAGCGCCCAGCCCTGCGCCGATATAAGGATGTAATCGCTCATTTATCAGAGTGCCCGCATGGTCTCTGAGCAGGAAATTTACCATTACGGCATCTATCTCGGGGCTGTAGTGTTCTTCCGTTGTGTCCGGCACACAGAAAATACAGAATTCGGTACGATTCCCTCCATAGTCAGCATCCGTTAGCCGCATATATTGCAGTCCGATAGAGAAATTCCCGGGATAGTTATCCACCCAGAACTGGGCGCCAAACGTGTTTCCGGTATCCGAATCGAAATCCGTGCCTTCCACTTCAAAAAACAGATCCGTAACCCCACCAACCTCGGTATCCCCGGTATTCACGCCGAACTGTACTTCTGCCCGGTAATCAGCGGAATAGGCTGTTACATAAGTTAATAACAACAGGATTAACAGAAAATACCGCAACAATATTGCGGGGCCGGTCATATCATCTGGTTTAATCTGCAAAGTTACTGATTCCATTTTTCTTCCCCTTTGGTTTTATGCTTGATACGGGAAAGTCTAATGACGGGTTATCTATTTGAGGAGTTACAGGTAACTTACAACTGACTTACAAATTTTTTCCTCTTTTTCAAGTCAGGGGGCTAATGTGGCTGAATCAGGGAGTGGATAAAAGTCTCGACGGCCCCTGTATAATCTGGATCCTTACCCAGTTGAGAATTTATTTCACCGTGGGTGAGCCAGAGTCCCATCAACGAAGATGTCCTGCCCATCTCTAGGGCCTTCGAAATAAATTGTTCGTGGTATTTGCACGGGTTATCAATTCGTTTTCTGGAACAGACTGCAAAAACAGGCGGACCATTTTTCTCCAGTAATTCATAAGGAGAAATTTTCCTCCAATAATCCGGATTTTCGCCAAATGCATAATCATAGAGGGGCAGATGCCTTTGGTTCATAAGCTGGACAATATTCAGCGCTGCACTATCGAGTACAACGGTACCCAGCCAGGGCCGGACATGCATGGGGTAATAATTGGAAGGTGCCGCAGTCAACATTGAAACGAGGTGTCCTCCTGCTGAATGTCCCATCAGAATAAACTTTTCGGGATCGCCTCCCCATGATGGGGCTTTCTTCTGGGCGGTGGACAGTGATAAAGCGACATCATTGGCCTGTTCCAATGGGTCCGTATCCGGAAGCAGCCTGTAGTTTGTCGATATAAAAACAAACCCCTGGGGCAGCCAGCGGCTTAGTTTATTATGGAGCAGACGGTTGCTTGACTTGTTGCCAAGACGCCATGCGCCGCCATGTACAAGAAAAATAACCGGAGCGGAAGATGCATTTTCAGGTATATATACGTCAAATTTCTGCTGCTCGAATTCACCATAAGGGATATCTTTCAGGATCACCGTATTGGCCGGCAAATTAGCCGGCCAATAGTCTGTGTCACTTTCAGCCAGGCTTTCCTGTATAGAATTTGCCAGTACTAATTGATAATGGAATGCGAAAAATAAAATCAAGTAACAGATTGTTTTCATTTATACCCGTTTCCCGGACCTGTTAATGACTATTGTAAATGCCTTTTCGGAAATTCACTGAAGCACTTGAGTGCAGCCGGGTCCCTGAACCAGGGAGCACGCGAATCCCAGAAGATATTCTGAAAAGGTTCTATATCCGGTTTTTCGTCCAGTGTCCCGCAAGGGACGACGACATTCATCCCCCCTTTGACGTGCCAGGGTAATGTGGACCCGCAGTTTGAGCAGAAGCAGGTGGTAAAGTACTTTGCTTCGGGAAGTTCATAACGTGAAATTTGCCCCTCACCTGAGAGCCACTTGAATCGTTCCGGCGGGACGAAGATGTTCGGTGAGAAGGCACTGCCGGTGATTTTCCGGCACCTTGAACAGTGGCAGTATTGAAAGACCTTGAAGGGACCGGTGATTTGGTAGCTGATACTACCACAGAGGCAACTGCCCCTGTATGTATGTTCACTCATATCTCTGCTCCGGATATTTACAGGATCAATTTTATATTATTGTCCCTGACCTCAAGCTCGACCCTTTCCAGGTATCTTCCTAGGCAGGGGCCATAGATGCAGAAACCATTCTCTATCCTGAATTGGGCGCCATGCGTTGAGCACTGGATGACGCTGCCGCTCAGGTCGAGAAACTTGTCCGGCATCCATTCCAGATTGACACCGGTATGCGGGCAACTGTTGATATAACCGTATATTGAATCGTCTTTGCGTACGATAAAAAAATCGAAAGTCTCATCATTGAGTTCAATAGTAAATCCCCTGGCACGGTTTGCAGGGATATCATCAATTGTGCAGATATCAAATGTTGTGGCCATGGCGGTATTCATTCTCAAGCTTGTTCACGGCAGTAACAATAGTATGCCTGATCTCTCGCCATAGTTTACCCGATACATGCCGCTGATTAACCTCGATTTCAATGCCGCAATAATTATTACCGTCAAACTGTTTTCTCAAATATGTCGTCAGGCCATCGGCGGTGCCGAGGTATGGGTAATTGCGCCGTACTCTCAACCTGGGAGCAATCTGTTTTAGCAATGATTGTAGCCGGATACACGAGGTACGTTCTTCGAATCTCGATGGGTCATACAATAGGCCGATATCGGCCTTGCGAGTTTTTCTCCCCAGGTTGGGAGCAAAGGAGTGAATGGAAAAATGCATCATCGGTGAACCGGCCTTTATCCGATTTCTAATCCATCTTTCGAGATCATTTCGATAGGGAAAATAATACTCACGGATAATCTGCTCTTTTGTTTTGCTATCAAGGTCCCGGGTAAATTCGGAAAACAAGTTTTTGTGATGCAGGGAACGGTTAAGGTCAACCAGTAAACGGCTGATGTCGGAAAATACAAGTGGTGATTCCAGTGAAGAAGATAGATGCCTCGCCAGTCCCAGTGCTCCGGCGTCCCAGCCACGGTGTGATTTCAGGACAGATAATTTATTTTTGAACAGGAGCTGATAGTCCGGGGGGATAGAGTGACCGCCGTGTTCGCAGGAAAAGATGAGTCTGAAGTTTTTTCTCAACGCCATTCTGTCGCTAGTCAATTCCTATAAATAGTTTACCATTGGCGAGGCAATCCGACAGGACGCGATAGGTCTCCTGCATCCTTGAACGCTTCATGCGCTGACCGATGGCCCTTTGGATGCGTCTGGCCAGAGTTCCTTCCCTGATTATAAAATCCAGCGCTGGCCTGATCTCTTTGTTTTCATCTACATTTCCAATCAAGGTGGTTTCGAGCAGATATTGCCAGAGTTCCCGCGCTTCGCAGTCCTGGTCAGGAAAATCAAACAGGGCCAGGTAGTCGTGGTTTCGGATTACACAGCACTCTGCATTTTTCACACTGTTACTCAATATTTCTGCCAGTTTTGCTGTAGTCAGTGCATTCTGGGTATTACTGTCTGACCAATCACTGCTAACCAGTTTTTTCAGCGTACCAATGATGAGGGCCGTGATCGCAATGTCTGCTAGCGGTGTCTCCTGCGTGTCGAGCAGCCGTATCTCGATTGTATTGCGATCAAAACGGGCAATAGCGCCGCGAGAATTCAGCCATTCATGTTGCAATATTTTTTGCGGATCGTATGGCGCGATCTCTCGATACATGGGTTCCAATATCGTGCGTTGATAATCCTTGCGGTTCATGACCGGTTCAGGAATCACCAACCCCGTAATGCTGGGTATGCTATCGGCATTGCGGCGGTAGGTTTCCAGGCGTGTATCCATCAGGCCTGTATAATCGCTATCCATGATGGGTGAACTGGCGGCAATCGCCGGTAACAAGGGTAGCAGACAACGGACTGCGGCGTGCAGCAGGGCGAATTCCTGATCATTAGCGAAAGGCAAGTTCAGGTGCATGCTTTGCAGGTTGGCCCAGCCATGCCCGCGGCAATCAAAGATACGGTTGTAGGCGTCATAGATCTCGGCAGAATCATGCGGCCAGAGCCGGGTCTCCAGGAACGGGTTCATCCAGGGATGCATCGCCGTCGGCATCAATCGGCCATTCATGTCCTCGAGTATCCGGTTGATGCGGTAAATACTGTTGAGGAACTGGTTAGAGAGATTTGCGAGTGAGGCGGCAGGGCCATTAGTTTTGACTTCGATGACATGGAGTACCAGTTCATTGGACCAGGCAACGGGACCGTCTTCTATATCGTTGACATATTCACCCGCAACAACTTTCAGGACCTTATCCGTTACCGGCAGGACATCGGCCTGGTCACGGTCAACGATCATGTACTCAATTTCTATCCCGTAGCCCGCAAACAGGGGCAGTATATCTTCCGTTGCCATTGTCATGCCGCTGTGAAGCCGCGTTTTTTATTTTCGATCCGCTTCAGGAAGATTCCCATGATTTCCCGGTAGAGGGCGTCCTTTAATACCAGATCTTCTATTCCCGCATCGATATTGGGATTGTCGTTCACCTCGATCACGTAACACTTCTGTCCGATTTGTTTCAGGTCGACTCCATAGAGGCCGTCGCCAATGAGATTGGCCGCCTTCAGCGCGGTCCCGACGACTTCATCGGGCGCCTCGCCAACCGAAAAGGTATCTGATGCGCCTTCCAGGCTGTTGTTACCGTTTTCATCGCGCTTGATGATCTGCCAGTGACGCCGCGCCATATGGTAACGGCAAACATACAAGGCTCTGCGATCGCAGATCCCGACGCGCCAGTCGTAAGTTGTTGGCAGGAATTCCTGAGCAACAATTAGATCGGATTTGTTCAAAAGGCGTGCGACTTCCCGGTTCAGCTCATCTTCAGTTTCCACCTTGTTTACCCCTATGGAGAAAGCACTGTCCGGCTGTTTCAGTACACAGGGAAGGCCCAGTGTCTCCATGATTTTGTCAATATTGTTACGGTGAATGATCAGGGTCTTGGGTATGGGGACGGCATGCCGGGTGAGAAGCTCCGCAAGGTAGACCTTGTTTGAACACTTCAGGATGGAATCGGGATCGTCCATGACCACCAGGCCTTCCGCCGCCGCCCGTTGGGCGAAACGAAAAGTATGGTGGTTCACTGCCGTGGTCTCGCGAATAAATAAGGCATCAAATTCCGCCAGGCGGTGCAGGTCGTTTCGGGTAATCAGTTCAAAATCAAGACCGACGGCCTCGGCAGCCTTCTGAAATTTTTTCAGGGAGCGTGCATTGGAGGGAGGTTCCTTGTCATCGGGATTATAGAGGACGGCAATATCAAACCGTGGCGCAGTACGTTTGCGTATACGGCGTTTACGTCCGGCAAAGTAATCAGTGGCCGCCTGGACGACAAACTTGCGATGGTTTTCGGGAATTTCACTGACGGAGATCATGCGGATTGACTTCAATTGCCACAGCCCCGCCTCCTTGACGAAATCAGCTCGCAACAGGGGGGCCTGGAAGAGATCAAACAGCCGCATGCTGAGACTGTTGTATTGCTTGGCAATGTTCTTGCCGAAATAAATGCTCAGGGTGAATTTCCGCGACTGGATGCGCTTGAAAGCGTGTTGAATCTGTTCCTCCATCTCTTCGGACAATGTGCGGACTACATACTGGGACTTGAGGTCCTGGATGGTATTGATGTCCGGCATGGGTTTGTGGCCGCGCGCCGCCGCCAGCAGCGAGACATAATAACCTGTACTCTGGTAGCTGTAGGAACGGCACAGATTAAAGACCTTGGCGGAACGATCTTCACTGTATGCCGGTTCGGTCAGATAGGCGCGTGCCGATGTGACCATGACGCCGGGTATGTGCAGAGGCCAGCTGTTCGGATTGTTCACGACCAGCATTATTGTCATGGGGCCGTTTCCTTGCGGGGATGGATCACCAGTAGATTGGCATCGTAGGTCAGGACACCCAGCAGTATGGCACAGATCACACGGTCAATATTCACCGGGTAAAGCTGAGTGGGCGCCATGGGATTCGGTAATAGTGGATCAGCTATCAAAACTGTCCGGTCTTCCTTGTGGTAGCCACTGAGGACGACAAAATGTCCGGACGGCTCGCCCCGGATATCGTCATCGATATCTTTTGGCCCGAACTCCCGCATGGTGCGATAGAGATAGGTCGAGCTCAGGCCAGTCAGAATGGGCAGTTCGCGATTGATGATATTGCGCAAAAGTCGGGTATTCAAATCCGTCAATTTCAGTTTGCCACCAAGCTGCAGAAATTCTAGATAGCCACGGGTGGCGAGTCGCAGCTTTTTATCCTGCTTCACTTCGGCCTGGTTTTGTAGGCGTTCTGCGATATTAATGTCCGGGCTCGCAAACCAGGTGGGGTCGAACATCTGCAGGTTATAAGTGTAGATGGTGCAGTTGTATCCCCGGCGCAAGGCGGAACAGGCAAGGAACACCGCCAGGGTGCCACCTGCGTCCAGCATCTGGGTTTCCGTTATGACCTCGGACAGGGATATCTTGTCGCCGTAATAATTATATACGGCGTGCAGGCAGGTGGGCCCGCATGACGCAGCGTCAGGCTGCGGCAGGATCGGGATGGCTAGCTGGAAATCCATAAAACTGACGCGCTACTGAAATAGGGGAAACAACATAATCTGTGTAGTGGAATGACAAATTGAGAGTGTAATATGTCGTTAAATTAATTTGCAGCAGGTAGCGAATTGCTGGTTCTCCGGGCTGTATGGCGACGATATATTACGCTGACTTTATATGGGCGCATAGCGATATATCAATGGCCATATGCTGATAATTGATCGGCCACATAAATGGACATTGCTGTGCCAGATCAGTAAAATTTGGCCAACTTATTTTGACGGGAGTAGCCGTGGCGGTTATTCCCGTTTTCTACGTCTGAAGTCTTAATCTGGAGAGTTTTTTGAAACAACCGGCGTTGTTAGTATTGGCAGACGGGACGGTATTTCATGGCACGTCCATTGGCGCCGCGGGGCAGTCGGCAGGGGAAGTTGTTTTTAATACGGCCATCACCGGTTATCAAGAGATCCTTACAGACCCATCCTATTGCAAGCAGATCGTTACCCTGACCCAGCCACATATTGGAAACGTCGGCACCAACAGCGAAGATGCCGAATCCGATCGGCCTTACGCCAGCGGACTTGTAATCCGTGACTTGCCGCTGCAATTTAGCAACTGGCGTGCCGAGGAATCCCTGGAAGATTACCTGCACCGGAACCGGGTGATCGCTATCGCAGACATTGACACCCGCCGCCTGACCCGGTTGTTGCGTGATAAGGGAGCACAAAATGGCTGCCTTGTGGCTGGTCAGGACGTCGATGTGGAAACGGCACTTACTGCGGCCCGTGCGTTCCCGGGTCTGAAGGGTGCTGATCTGGCTAAAGAGGTGACCACCGGCCGCTCGTATGAATGGACGGAGGGTAGCTGGCAGCTGGAACCGTCCACACGCGGTATACCGAAAAAACGCTTCAGGGTGATCGCCTATGATTTTGGGATCAAGCGTAACATCCTGCGCCTGTTGGTCGATGCCGGTTGTGAAATCACGGTGGTACCGGCCCAAACACCCGCTGATGAAGTGCTCAGCGAAAAACCGGATGGCGTCTTTCTTTCCAATGGTCCCGGTGACCCGGATCCCTGTGATTATGCTATAGAGGCGATCCGGGAGATTCTAGTCGGCAAGACGCCTGTATTTGGTATTTGCCTGGGACACCAGTTGCTCTCTCTGGCCTGTGGCGCGAGGACCACGAAGATGAAATTCGGTCACCACGGTGCTAATCATCCCGTCCAGGACCTGGATACCGGCCGGGTCATGATCACCAGCCAGAACCACGGTTTTGCCGTGGATGAAGAATCACTTCCTGCCAACCTGAAGGCGACACACCGGTCCCTATTTGATGGCAGTCTGCAAGGTGTGCATCACACGGAACGCCCGGCCTTCAGCTTCCAGGGCCATCCCGAGGCCAGCCCAGGGCCACATGATGTGCGCGGACTGTTTGATCATTTTGTGCAACTGATGCGGGGCGGGAGCTGACAATGCCAAAGCGCACGGACATCAACAGTATCCTGATAATCGGTGCCGGACCAATCGTAATCGGCCAGGCCTGCGAGTTTGATTATTCCGGCGCACAGGCCTGCAAGGCGCTGATGGAAGAGGGCTATCGCGTGATCCTGGTGAATTCCAATCCGGCCACGATTATGACAGACCCGGAGATGGCTGATGCTACCTATATCGAGCCAGTTAACTGGCGGGTGGTGGAGCGGATCATCGCCAGGGAACGGCCAGATGCAATCTTGCCCACCATGGGTGGACAAACTGGATTGAATTGCGCCCTTGACTTGGCCCGGGAGGGGGTGCTTGAAAAATATAATGTTGAGCTGATCGGTGCCAGCCAGGACGCAATCGACAAGGCTGAAGACCGTGAGCGTTTTCGTGAAGCCATGAAGTCGATTGGCCTGAAAATGCCACGGTCGGGTCTGGCCCATGACATGGAGCAGGCCCGAGTTATACAGGAAGAGATCGGGTTTCCCATTATAATCCGTCCCTCCTTTACCTTGGGTGGCAGCGGCGGGGGAATTGCCTATAACCGCGAGGAGTTTCTGGAGATATGTGAACGTGGCCTGGATGCCTCACCAACCAACGAGATCCTGCTGGAACAATCGATCCTCGGCTGGAAGGAATATGAAATGGAGGTGGTGCGGGACCATAAGGACAACTGCATCATCGTCTGTTCGATCGAGAACCTGGATCCCATGGGTGTCCACACCGGTGATTCCATTACCATTGCCCCGGCAATCACCCTGACCGACAAGGAATACCAGATCATGCGTAATGCCTCGATAGCCGTGTTGCGTGAGATCGGCGTCGATACAGGAGGTTCCAATGTCCAGTTCGCCGTGAATCCGGACACCGGGGACTTGATCATTATCGAGATGAACCCGCGGGTGTCACGCTCCTCGGCGCTGGCCTCCAAGGCCACCGGATTCCCCATTGCCAAGGTCGCCGCCAAGCTGGCCGTCGGTTACACCCTGGATGAACTTGCCAATGACATCACCGGCGGGGTGACACCGGCCTCTTTTGAGCCGACCATCGATTACATCGTGACCAAGATCCCGCGTTTTACCTTTGAAAAATTCCCCAAGGCAGACGATCGCCTTACCACCCAGATGAAATCGGTGGGCGAGGTCATGGCTATCGGGCGCACCTTCCAGGAATCCCTGCAGAAGGCGATCCGCGGGCTGGAGACAGGCCGTGATGGCCTGAATGAACTGGTGCCGAGAGACATGGTGCAGGAGGATGCCCTTGAACTGATCCAGCGTGAAATGCGTGTACCACGTGCGGACCGGCTCTGGTACGTGGCTGAGGCCTTTCGGTATGGCATGAGTATTGAGGGGGTCCATGACTGCTCCAAGATCGATCGCTGGTTCCTGGCCCAGATCGCTGACCTGGTTCACGAAGAGATCCTCCTTACCCAGACAGATCTGGATGATCTCTCGGCAGAACGCCTGCGGGCGCTGAAGCGCAAGGGGTTTTCCGACAGCCGGCTCGCCTGGTTGCTGGATACAGATGAAAGAAGTCTCAGGCAACTGCGCCATGAGCACCGGATCCACCCGGTGTATAAACGCGTAGATTCCTGTGCGGCCGAGTTTGCGGCCACTACGGCCTATATGTATTCCACCTATGAAGAGGAATGTGAGGCCGAACCCACGGAGCGCGAGAAAATCATGGTCCTTGGCGGCGGCCCGAACCGCATCGGACAGGGTATAGAATTTGATTATTGTTGCGTTCAGGCCGCCCTGGCCATGCGCGAAGTCGGCTACGAGACGATCATGGTCAATTGTAACCCGGAGACGGTCTCTACTGATTACGATACCTCTGATCGACTGTATTTCGAGCCACTCACACTGGAAGATGTGCTGGAGATTATCACCCTGGAAAAACCCCGCGGGGTCATTGTCCAGTATGGCGGGCAAACGCCGTTAAAGCTGGCGCGGGCACTGGAGGCCGCAGGCGCCCCAATCATCGGAACCACCCCGGACTCGATCGACCTGGCCGAGGACCGTGAACGTTTCCAGAAACTGCTCATGGACCTGGACCTGAAACAGCCGCCGAACCGTACGGCCCGTAATGATGAACAGGCCGTAGAGCTCGCGAACGAGATCGGCTATCCGCTGGTCGTTCGTCCTTCTTATGTACTGGGCGGCCGCGCCATGGAGATTGTCTATAACGAAAAGGAATTACGCGCCTACATGGGACATGCCGTGGCGGTCTCGAACCAATCACCCGTTCTGCTGGACCGTTTTCTGCGTGATGCCATAGAAGTCGATGTGGACGCCATCTCCGACGGCAAAGAGGTGGTCATCGGCGGAATTATGCAGCACATCGAACAGGCAGGCGTCCATTCCGGCGATTCTGCCTGTTCCCTGCCGCCCTACAGCCTAGGTAGCGAGATCCAGCAGCGTATTGGTGATCAGGTCTGCGCGATGGCCAGGAAACTCAACGTGGTTGGCTTGATGAATACCCAGTTTGCCATCCAGGGTGATGATATCTATGTGCTCGAGGTGAACCCCAGGGCATCACGTACCGTACCGTTTGTCTCGAAGGCCACCGGGGTGTCCTTGGCGCGCGTGGCGGCTAGGTGCATGGTGGGCATCAGCCTGGCTGAACAGGGGATCAAAGAAGTAAAGGTACCCTCTTATTATTCCGTGAAGGAATCAGTCTTTCCCTTCATCAAGTTTCCTGGTGTGGACTCCCTGCTGGGCCCGGAGATGAAATCAACCGGCGAGGTCATGGGTGTCGGGCGCAGCTTCGCCGAAGCTTTTGCCAAGGGCCAACTCGCGGTGGGCGAAAAGATCTCGGACTCGGGCCTGGCGTTTATCAGCGTGCGTGATGAAGACAAGCAGGAGGCCGTCAAGGTAGCGCGTGAGCTCGCCAGGATAGGCTTTTCGCTCTGCGCTACCCACGGCACGGCAAGGGCTCTGCGGGAGGCCGGACTGGAATGCCAGGGTGTAAACAAGGTGCGTGAAGGTCAGCCGCATATCGTAGATATGTTGAAAAATGACGAGATTGACCTCATAGTGAATACCACTGAGGACAAGCAGGCGATCGCCGATTCTTACTCCATCCGCCGCACAGCCTTGCAACACAAGGTGTTTTATACCACGACCATGGCTGGCGCACATGCCACGGTACTCGCATTGAAACAGGGGAATTCGGAAGCGGTCAACAGCCTGCAGGAATTGCACTGTGAGGTGTAGTGAAGGAGAAGTTAAGGAAGGAATTATTATGAGTAAGGCACCCATTACCGCAAAAGGCGCAAAGCGCCTGCGCGAACAATTAAAGTCGATGAAGATGGTTGAACGGCCGCGTATCACCCAGGCCATTGCTGAGGCGCGCGCGCACGGCGACCTGAGTGAGAATGCCGAATACCATGCCGCGCGCGAGCAACAAAGTTTCCTTGAGGGACGGATTTCTGCAATAGAGTCGGCACTGGCTGATGCACAGGTCATTGATGTCACCACACTCAATGCCACCGGCAAGGTGGTGTTTGGTGCAACGATTAACCTGATGAACCTGGACAGTGAGGAAGAGGTCAGCTACCAGATTGTCGGCGAAGTGGAGGCCGATATCGAACTGGGGATGATCTCCATTACCTCGCCCATTGCCCGTGCCCTGATAGGCAAGGAAGAGGGTGACGTCGTCGAAGTCATTGCCCCGGGCGGTGTGCAGGAATACGAGATCCTGATAGTCCGTTACGAATAATCCACCTATACTCGCAGGCTGACATCCTGATCGCTGTCTGTTTCAAGCCGATGCCCAAAAGACCAAGCAGCCAACGCTGGTTGCAGCGCCAACAGCGTGATCCCTACGTTAAACAGGCACAGCAATCCGATTACCGTTCCCGCGCTGTTTACAAGTTGATGGAAATGGACGAACGCGATCGCCTGTTCCGGCCCGGACTAGTGGTGATTGACCTGGGTGCAGCGCCGGGGAGTTGGTCGCAGTATGCCATTCAGCGGGTTGGACCCCGTGGCAGGGTAATCGCCATAGATGTCCTGCCCGTGGGGCCTGTGCAGGGGGTCACGGTCATTCAGGGAGATTTTACGGAACAGACGTCCTACGCGGCCTGCATCCAGGCCCTGGAAGGCGGCAGTGCGGACCTTGTTATTTCTGATATGGCCCCCAACTTATCAGGTATAAAATCCAGTGATCAGGCCCGCTCTATCTACCTGGCCGAACTGGCCAGGGACTTGGCCCTCGAGGTACTGAAACCGGGTGGTGATCTGCTGGTAAAGGTCTTTCAGGGCGAGGGAATCGATGAATTTCGCCGGAGTTTGAAGGAACATTTTGCCCGGATTCAGTCTCGAAAGCCAAGGGCCTCCCGTGAGGGTTCACGGGAATTCTATTTGCTGGCCCATGACTACCGTCCCTGACGGGCAAATATGATGTTATAGTTAGAATATATCCAGAAATGAGGTACTTGAATTGAACGAGACAGCCAGAACCCTGGTACTAATGATTGTGATAACACTGGTGTTGATGCTGGTGTTCAAAAACCTGTCAACGCCTATCGTAAGTACAGTGCCCTATTCGACCTTCATCACCGAGGTCAAGAGCGGCAATGTCAAACAGGTCACGATCGAGGGAAACAAGATTACTGGAAAGCGGAACGATGACTCCCGCTTTTCGAGCTACAGCCCGGAAACCAACAATGATGCCCTGATCGGCACATTGCTGAATAACAACGTGGAGATCGTTGGGGTCGAGCCTGATCGTAACTCTCTCTGGGCACATGCCCTGATCTCTTGGTTTCCGATCCTGTTGCTGGTCGGTATCTGGATCTACTTTATGCGCCAGATGCAGGGCGGCGGTGGACGGGGCGGTGCATTGTCCTTTGGCAAGAGCCGTGCACGTCTTCTCGGTGAAGACCAGGTCAAGGTCACATTCAGCGATGTGGCCGGTGTGGAAGAGGCCAAGGAAGAGGTCAGTGAACTGGTTGAATTCCTGCGTGACCCCGGCAAGTTTCAGAAACTGGGCGGCAAGATCCCGCGCGGTGTGCTGATGGTTGGTCCGCCAGGAACCGGCAAGACCCTGCTCGCCAGGGCGATCGCCGGCGAGGCCAAGGTGCCTTTCTTCACAATCTCGGGTTCCGACTTTGTCGAAATGTTTGTCGGTGTGGGTGCCTCCCGCGTGCGCGACATGTTTGAGCAGGCCAAGAAACATGCCCCCTGTATTATCTTCATTGATGAGATTGACGCCGTGGGACGTCATCGCGGCGCCGGCTTGGGAGGTGGCCATGACGAGCGTGAACAGACCCTGAACCAGTTACTCGTCGAGATGGACGGGTTCGAGGGCAATGAAGGCGTGATCGTGATCGCGGCAACCAACCGTCCCGATGTCCTCGACCCGGCACTGTTGCGCCCCGGCCGATTTGATCGGCAGGTGGTCGTGCCCTTACCCGATATCAGGGGACGCGAGCAGATCCTCAAGGTCCATATGCGCAAGGTTCCCCTTGCTGAAAACGTCAAGCCCTCGATTATTGCTCGTGGCACACCGGGCTTCTCTGGTGCCGATCTGTCCAATCTGGTAAATGAGGCAGCTCTGTTTGCCGCCCGTGCCAACAAGAAGCTGGTGGACATGGACGACTTTGAACGGGCCAAGGACAAGATCATGATGGGCGCCGAGCGCCGTTCCATGGTCATGAGCGAGAAGGAAAAACGGTTAACAGCCTATCACGAAGCAGGCCATGCCCTCGTCGGTCTCAACGTCCCTTCCCACGACCCGGTTTACAAGGTCACCATCATCCCGCGTGGTCGGGCACTGGGTGTCACCATGTATCTGCCGGAAGAGGACAAGTACAGCCAGAGCAAGGAACAACTGGAGAGCATGATCTCATCCATGTTTGGTGGACGAATTGCAGAGCAGATCGTCTTCGGTGCGGATCATGTCACCACAGGTGCAAGTAATGATATCGAGCGCGCCACCCAGATTGCCCGCAACATGGTTACGCGCTGGGGTCTGTCAGACAAGCTCGGACCATTGACCTACAGTGAGGAGGAAGACGAGGTCTTCCTCGGTCATTCGGTGACCAAGCACAAGGCGATCTCGGATGAGACCACGCACCTGATAGATGAGGAGATCAGGAATATCGTCAATCGCAATTACCAGCGCGCTGAAAAGATCCTGACAGAGAACCGGGATAAGCTCGATATCATGGCGAATGCTCTGATGAAATACGAGACGATCGATAGGGAGCAGATCGACGCCATCATGCAAGGTAAAGAGCCCGGACCACCGGCCGATTGGGATGATGATGACCAACCGGGTGGCCCCAGCAAGGAGAAAGGTGGCAAGTCCAGCGAAACCGGCGCTCCACATGGTGAGCCTCCGGCCAAGCCGGCGTAAGTCAGTCACGAGTACAACGCACTCTTTGCTGGACACCCGCTCATAAATTGAGGACTGCCGTTATTACTCGGGAACGAAAGTATTTTGGTACTGACGGGATCCGCGGTTGTGTCGGGGAACCTCCTATCACCCCTGATTTTGTCATGAAACTCGGCTGGGCCGCTGGTCGGATACTCGCTGACCGTGAAAAAGGGCCAGTGATGATCGGCAAGGACACGCGGGTCTCCGGCTATATGTTTGAATCAGCTCTAGAGGCAGGCCTCTCTGCTGCCGGAGTTGATATCCGTCTCCTGGGGCCCATGCCAACACCTGGGATCGCCTTTCTGGCCAAGAACACCCGAGCCCAGGCCGGGATCGTCATCAGCGCCTCACACAATCCCTTTCAGGACAATGGCATCAAGTTCTTTTCCGGTGAAGGGAAAAAGCTGCCTGATGAGGTTGAGCTCGCGATCGAGCAGGAACTTGAAAAACCCCTGCAAGTCGTTAGCCCGGACAAACTGGGTAAGGTCAAACGTATTGTGGATGCCCCCCGACGTTATATTGAATTCTGTAAGAGTTGCATTGACCCCGCCGTCAACCTCAGGGGAATGAAACTCGTCATCGATTGTGCCCACGGGGCAACCTATCATATTGCGCCCCCTCTCTTCGAGGAACTGGGAGCAGAGGTGATCACCCTGGGCGTCAGGCCTGACGGTTTTAATATCAACCAGGACGTAGGCGCCACCTCTCCTGAGGCCCTGCATAAAAAGGTCATGGAAACCGGTGCAGACCTCGGCATCGCCTTTGATGGGGATGGCGATCGCGTCATCATGATCGATAACCATGGTGAGATCGTGGACGGTGATGACATATTGTTTATTATCGCGCGAGAAAACCTGACCAACATTAACGGTGCCGTGGTTGGAACCTTGATGAGCAACCTGGGCCTAGAGAAAGCCATCAATGGTCTGCAGCTCGATTTCCTGCGCTCCCAGGTCGGTGATCGCTATATCATGGAAATGCTTTACCAGAAGCACCTGGTATTGGGAGGCGAAACCTCTGGGCACATTATCAACCTGAAAAAGACCACCACGGGTGACGGGATCGTTACGGCTCTGGAGGTCATGGAGGCCATCGTTCATTCGAGCAAGACCTTGCATGAACTCAGGCAGGGGGTTACCAAATACCCGCAGAAGATGATCAATGTCCGGGTCGCACAACGTGTCGATCCCTTTCAGTTAAACGGCGTCCCCGATGCCGTTAGGCAGGCCGAGCAGGAACTGGGTGATCGGGGCCGTATCCTGATCCGCACTTCAGGGACCGAGCCCCTGATCCGGGTGATGGTCGAGGGCGAGGAGGCCAGTCAGGTTGATCAACTCGCCGGCAAGCTTGCAGCAGAGATTGAAACAGCCATCAACCACGCCGGTTAGACACACGTCGCTGTGCCCCACTTACCTGTCTGCGGGATCAGATATCACGCAATAATTCGTTGATGCCGACCTTGCCGCGCGTCTTTTCATCCACCTGTTTGACGATAACCGCACAATAGAGGCTGTATTTGCCGTCCTTGGAAGGCAGGTTGCCCGAGACCACCACCGAGCCCGGCGGGATCCGGCCGTAGCTTATTTCTCCGGTATCACGATTGTAGATGCGGGTACTCTGGCCGATATAAACACCCATGGAGATCACGGAGCCCTCGCCGACGATGACACCTTCAACCACCTCGGATCGGGCGCCGATGAAGCAATTGTCCTCTATGATCGTGGGATTGGCCTGCAGGGGTTCCAGTACGCCACCTATACCCACGCCGCCGGAGAGGTGGACATTTTTACCTATCTGGGCGCAGGAACCGACGGTGGCCCAGGTGTCGACCATGGTGCCCGAGTCCACGTAGGCTCCGATATTTACGTAACTGGGCATCATAACCACGTTGGGCGCGATGTAACAACCGCGACGAGCTGTTGCAGGAGGCACAATACGTGCGCCAATTGCATCAAAAGCAGCCTTGTCCATGCCGGTGAACTTGCAGGGCACCTTGTCGTAATAATTGGTAAACCCGCCATTAATAACACGGTTCCCCTCAAGCAGAAAGGACAGCAAAACAGCCTTTTTCAGCCACTGATTCACAACCCAGTCACCTTCTTTTTTTTCTGCGACCCGCAGAGTGCCACTGTCCAATCCGTGCAGGACCTCTGCGACGGCGTCTTTCAATTCCTGGCTGGCATTGGCCGGGCTGAGTTTGCCCCGATTTTCAAAATGCTCATTAATAAGGCTTTCAAGCTGACTCATATCATTTTCCTGTTGTTATAAATTCGTGAATTCTTTTGGCGGCCTCGATGCACTCTGCCAGCGGTGCAACCAGCGCGATACGACAATGCCGTTCACCCGGGTTTATATCATTTGCAGTGCGTGAAAGGAAACTGCCAGGCAGGACAGTCAGGTTCTGGCTGGCGAACAGGTCACGAACAAATGTGACATCGTCGGTACCCGGGATCTCCGGCCAGAGGTAGAAACTTGCGTCAGGCCGATGGACATTGAGGACGGGGGAAAGTATCTCCAGGGCGGCATCAAATTTTTCACGGTATAGCCGCCGGTTTTCCTGCACATGGTCCTCGTCCTGCCAGGCAACTAGGCTGGCTGCTTGGGTGTAGAGTGGCATGGCGCAGCCATGGTAGGTTCGGTACCTGAAAAACTGCTCAATCAGCGTCTTGTCGCCGGCGACAAATCCGGAGCGCATCCCCGGGACATTGGAGCGTTTGGAAAGGCTGTGGAAGACCATGCAACGGCGGTAATCATCGCGCCCCGCCTCTGCGGCCGCCTGTAACAGTCCAACGGGCGGGTTGGCTTCATCCAGGTAAATCTCCGAGTAACATTCGTCCGCGGCGATAACAAAGTCATACTGATCGGCGAATTCAATCAAGGTCTGTAGTGATTCACTGTCGATAACCGCGCCGGTGGGGTTGCCCGGAGAACAGAGGTAGATCAGCTGGCAGCGTTTCCAGATGTACTCTGGTACGGAGGAGAAATCGGGCAGGAAGCGGCCGGCCCTGTCACAGTTCAGGAAATAGGGAACCGCCCCCGCCAGCAATGCGGCCCCTTCATAGATCTGGTAAAACGGGTTGGGTGATACCACGATGGCATCGTCACTGCTGCTGTCAACTATACATTGGGCAAAGGCAAACAGGGCCTCCCGGGTACCGTTAACAGGCAGGATATGCTGATCATATTTCAAGCTGTCCGGCGGCAGCTTGAAACGCCTGCAAAGCCAGTCCGCGATAGCCTGTCGTAGTGGATCAATGCCGCGGGTCTTCGGGTAAACTGCTGCACCGGCCAGTTGCTGTCTTAGGACTTCAAGGATGAACTCCGGGGTTTCATGTTTGGGTTCGCCGATGGACAGGTCAATCGCCGGCTTGTCAGAGATGGGAAGGATGCCCTCCTTAATCCGGGCAAGCTTTTCGAAAGGGTAGGGCTGTAGCAGATCCAGTCCGGGATTCATGTCTGTATTTTTTTAATTATTCAAAAACGGGCTCGTAGTATAGGCTATCTGCACATGCCGACCAAAAATCTCTCTTCCCTGCTACCCGTCCTGAGTTGCCTTCTAGCCGCCACATTATGGGGGCTTTTCTGGTACCCCTTGAGGTTACTGGAACAGATGGGCGTGCCAGGACTCTGGGCCTCAGCACTTATCTACCTTGCTGCGTTGTTACCTTTGTTACCCAGGGTATTCCTGCAGCTTCGCGGTTTTGCTTCTCACCCGGGCATGGCGATGCTGATCGCGCTGGCGGCCGGCTGGGCCAACCTTGGATTTATCCTGGCTGTGCTAGACGGCACGATTGTCAGGGTTCTTCTGTTGTTTTATCTCTCACCTATCTGGTCGGTTGTGATGGGCTGCCTGTTCCTGAAGGAACGGCCTTCCATAACTGCCCTGATTTCCGTCTTGCTTGCCCTCTGTGGAGCGGGCATCATGCTTTGGCAGCCCGGTCTGGAGATTCCCGTTTTGACTGACCGTGCCGATGTCTATGCTATTACCGCCGGCTTTGCTTTTTCCGTGCTGAACATTTGTGTCCGCCGGACAGGTGATATCCCGATGATACTGAAAATGGTTCCCGCCTGCACTGGTGTGATACTACTTTCAGGACTGTGTATTGCAGGCTTGCAGCCTGCCATGCCGGTAATCAATGCCATGTCACTATTTCTGATCCTGGCCACAGGCAGCATCGGGATGTTGCTGATGACCTACACCGCGCAATATGGTGTAACGCACCTGCCGGTCCATCGTTCAGCGGTGATCTTTCTCTTCGAGATCGTTGCCGGGGCGGTATCCGCCATGTTGTTGACAGACGAAGTGGTCACCTTCAGAGAATGGGCCGGCGGATTACTGGTCATCATTGCTGCATGGATGACTGCAAACGAGGCGATGGATGATACCGGCACAATCACGCTCAGTCGAAGTAAGACATAAGTTGATGTATGCTGTGCAACCTTTTTTAGTATTCATCATCCATTGAAAGCAGGTAGCAGAGTGACTGGTAAAATTTTGGTATTACCCGGTGACGGAATTGGTCCCGAGATTGTCACGGAAGCGGAAAAAGTGATACAAGCCCTCATCGGGCGGCATGGCCTCAAGGTAGAGATTGAACACGGCCTCATTGGTGGCAGTGCCGTTGATGCCACGGGCAAACCGTTGCCGGATGAGACGCTCGAAAAAGCCAGGGCTTCTAATGCTGTACTCCTTGGCGCAGTGGGCGGTCCGAAATGGGAGACAATTGAACGCACGATCAGGCCTGAGCGTGGTTTGCTAGCCATCCGTGCCGGGATGGGACTCTATGCCAACCTGCGGCCAGCCCTGCTCTATGATGCCTTGGCAGGCGCATCGACCCTGAAGCCCGAGGTTGTGGCCGATCTGGATATCATGATCGTGCGCGAACTGACAGGCGGTATATATTTTGGCGAACCACGGGGAATTCGTAATACGGCCAATGGACACCGGGAAGGTTATAATACCCTGGTTTATAATGAAACCGAGATCCAACGCATTGCCGAGATGGCCTTCAAGGTGGCACAGAAACGGGCTGGCAGGGTCTGCTCGGTTGATAAGGCCAATGTGCTTGAGGCAACCGAATTATGGCGTGAGGTAGTCACCGAGGTGGCGTCAGGTTATCCTGACGTCAGCCTGCAGCACATGTATGTCGATAACGCGGCCATGCAGCTTGTTCGCGATCCAAAGCAGTTCGATGTCATTGTGACGACGAATATGTTTGGCGATATCCTTTCTGATCTCGCCTCCATGCTTACCGGTTCCATCGGCATGTTGCCTTCGGCCTCTATTAATCAGTCCGGTCAGGGACTGTATGAACCCATACATGGATCTGCGCCTGATATTGCCGGGCAAAACAAGGCGAACCCTTTGGCGACGATCCTGTCTGTAGCCATGTTATTACGTTATTCACTGAATGAGGAAACACAGGCCCGGCGGGTAGAAAGCGCTGTGCAGCAGGTGCTGACCAATGGCCTGCGTACTGCAGATATTTACAGCAAGGGGACGCAGATCGTGTCCACAGCGGAGATGGGCGATGCTGTTATCACGGCCCTGAATGAATGTTGAATTGAAATGTTAAAAAAGTCAGGTCAGTAAATGATGAATAAAAAATTTAATGTAGCTGTTGCAGGAGCGACAGGTGCTGTTGGCGAAGTCATGCTGTCGATACTCGCCGAGCGTGATTTCCCGGTAAACAAGGTTTATGCCCTGGCGAGTGAGCGATCAGCGGGCAATGCTGTGGCGTTTGGCAAACAGGAACTGGTTGTGCAGGACCTGGCATCCTTTGATTTCAAGGATGTGCAATTGGGGCTGTTTTCACCCGGCGCCTCTGTCTCGAAGATCCATGCCCCACGGGCCGCTGCTGAAGGCTGTATTGTGATCGATAATACCTCCCAGTTCCGTTATGAGAAGGATATCCCTCTCGTTGTCCCTGAGGTCAACCCGAAGGCAATTGCCGGTTATAAAAACCGTGGCATCATAGCCAACCCGAACTGCTCGACAATCCAGATGGTGGTTGCATTAAAACCGATATATGACGCTGTCGGGATCAGTCGGATCAATGTGTGTACCTATCAGGCCGTATCAGGTACTGGAAAAGAAGCCATTGAAGAATTGGCGGAGCAGACAGCAGCCTTGTTAAATGGTAAACCGGCGGAATGCAAGGTCTATCCGAAGCAGATCGCATTCAATGTCCTGCCGCATATCGACGTCTTCCAGGATAATGGTTATACCAAGGAAGAAATGAAAATGGTCTGGGAGACGCGCAAAATACTGGGTGATGAATCCATCCAGGTAAACCCGACAACAGTCAGGGTCCCGGTATTCTACGGACATTCAGAGGCCGTCCATATTGAAACAAAAGAGAAACTCACTGCTGCAGATGCCCGGCGCCTGCTTCTGGATTTTCCTGGAATTGTCGTAATGGATGAACGGGCTGACGGAGGTTACCCAACAGCGGTTACCGAGGCCTCAGGCCAGGATCCGGTCTATGTGGGGCGCATACGTGAAGATATTTCGCATCCCTACGGACTGAACATGTGGGTTGTATCAGACAACATTCGCAAGGGCGCTGCACTAAATAGTATCCAAATTGCTGAAATTTTGGTAAAAAGTTATTTATAAACTATAGTTAAGTAGCTATTGTAAAGGAAGTTCTAGGTTCAGGATGGATGGGCTGTGGCTGTTTTTTGTACAGCTATTGGTTAAAATTTAACCGATATGGTTTGCGATAATCCTTTAAATACCTTGGGGTGGTGTGGTGTTTTTTTTAGAGCGATGGATTGTTAACATATTGATAATTGAATATTTTTCAGGGGACTTGTAAGACCGCCCAGTCAATGCTGCCGGCTTGTTACCCACTTTAAATTTAATTCACCGAAATAGTACCAGGTACAAAATAATCAACCCGATTAGGACATTACAGGAATGAGAGCAAGGCTGTTAGTTTACATTTTACTGGCATTTGTCCCTGGCCTGGTCCAGGCTCTCGGTCTGGGTAAACTAGAACTTGATTCCGCCCTGAATCAGCCGTTTCAAGCCAGGATTACCTTGCTCTCGGCAACAGTTGATGAACTGGACAGTCTGAATGTCCGGCTGGCGGATTCTGAAGCCTTTGAACGGGCCGGCATTCCACGTACTGTTATCCTCCAGGAATTGAATTTTGCCGTGAAGGAAACGGAAAGCGGCGGAGATTATATCCGCGTTTACAGTACTGAACCCATACGTGAACCTTTCCTTAATTTTCTGCTGGAAATTAGTTGGTCCAATGGGCGTTTGTATCGTGAATACACGGTCCTGCTTGATCCACCTGTCTATGCCAACGAAAAGACCCAGAAGCGGCTTGCCGGAGCAGCTAAGGCTCAGCGTGAGAAAATATCAGCACCACAGCACGCCCCTGAAACGGATGTGCGAGAATTAGAAGATAACCGGGTAGTTTATCAACCGACATATACACCCCCCAAAAAATATACTGCGCCGACCACTCCTGTACCACCCACTCCAGCACCGGTTACCCAGAGAACATACACCATAGGTGATGAATACGGTCCGGTGGTGACAGGCGATACCTTATGGTCCCTTGCCAAAAACCTGCGACCAGACACATCAGTGAGTATTCAACAGATGATGTTTGCGATTCTACGAGCAAACCCGGAAGCATTTAATGACAGCAATATTAACGGGCTGAGGCGTGGTCATGTCCTGAAACTACCGGATATTGACGAAGCGCAGTCTCTGAGCAAGGCCGAGGCCTTTAACCTGGCGAAGAATCAGAATGAATTATGGGCAGAGGCCCGTTCCGCTGTTGCCGCAGCAGCCCCGCAACGGTCTGAAGGTAAGGCAACCAGTGAGGAAACTGTTGAAGAAGTGGAAACCACGGCTGCAGAAACGGCAACGGGCGGGGAAGCAACTGTAACTCAAGAAGGTCAACCTGAATTGCGATTGGTAACACCTGGTCAAGACGGCGAGGGTGCTGGTGACGGAACAGACAGCGAAACGGAGAATCTTAACCGCGAATTGATCCTGGCGAGGGAGGAACTGGAAGCAATTAGCCAGGAGAATGCTGAACTCAAGGGCCAGATTTCAGAAACAGAAGCCATCATAGATGACATGAAGCGTCTCATCACCCTTAAGGAAGAGGAATTAGCCATGTTACAGCAACAGGTTGCAATGGCATCTGCAGAGGCGGAAGCCCAGGCAATGCCCGAATCTGAATCTGCTGAGGCCGGGCCGGTTTCTGAAATGGAGCATGAGTCAGATGAATCTGCTGCCAGTACGGAAAATGAATCTGTAGATGAGGGTACTACAGAGGCAGCAGGAACGGCCAATGAGGGTGGTTTTATTTCATTTATTCCGGAATTTTTCAGGAACATCACTTTTCCCGACTGGCTGAAAAACATTCCGGAGACGCTGAAAGGAATTCTGGAAACACTGAAAGGAATCCCGGAAACACTGAAAAACAGTTCTGGGACGCTGGATGGCATCGTCGACACATTGAAAAACAATCTGCCTTATGCCGGTGGCGGCATTGTTGCCTTTTTGTTGCTGGTTTTGCTAGTTGTCAGGAGGCGTCGTGCCGGTGCTCCCGCAAAGGCAGCTGCCGAAAGCGGTGCTGCTGAAGAGGTCATTGAAGCTGTAGATGACACAGACCTGGGACAGGAAATCGAGGAATCCGAGGCGGTCACTGCTTTGCCGGAAGGTATGGCTGATGACGATCTTGAGTTACCCGAGCCGGACGAGGGATTTATTGACGAGCTCAATGATGAAGATACCCAGATGGCTGCAACCGCATCCCTTGCCGCGGAGGAAAAGGAAGAAGTCGAGGAAGAAGACCCCCTGGCAGATGTGAACGTCTATTTGGCCTATGAAGATTTTGATCAGGCTGAGGAAGTCGTCAGAAACGCTATTGAAAAAGAACCGGACAATCTTGAGTACCGTACCAAGCTTCTCGAAGTCTATTATGCAGCAGGTAACAAGAAAGCCTATGAAGATGCAGCACGGGTACTGCATAACATGGTTGACGGTAAGGGTGATTACTGGAGCATGGCTCAGGCAATGTGGCAGGAAATATCACCTAACCGCGAACTCTTTGCCGAGCCGGTAGCAGGCGAAGAAGAGGATGAAGTAAAGTCGAATACTGGAGGGGGTATTGTTAATATTGCCGGCGATGGTGAAGCAACAGAACCGGCCCCACTGGATTTTGATCTGGACGTAACGGCCAGCCCACAGACCGCGGAAGATGAAGATGAGGTCCTAAATATTTCTTCAGACGAGGAAGATATACTGGATGTAACTTCCGGAACATCATCAGGAACGATTGCTGGCGACGATGAAGACGAAGAAATTCTGGATCTGACTTCCATATCCGAAAATGAGGATTCGGAAACAGAATCGGGTAATGAGATGCTTGATCTAACATTTGCCTCAGAATCAAATGAAGATAAGGTTGATGATGAAGCAGAAACCCTTGGTTCGCTTGAAGCCAATGATGAAGTCTTTAATGTGTCTGGCGACGAGGAAGAATCTTTAAGCCTCGAACAAGGTTTCCCAGAAGGAGCTGATGAGACTTCAGAAGTCCCATCGGCATTGGAGGATGGATCACTAGATTTTAATATTGACGAGACTGGATTAGGCGGGGCGAAAAGCACAGCAGATACAGATATGTCTCCGCTTGAACGGTCGCTTGATAGTGATGAAAGTGGCGCAGAATCAGCAAGTGCAATAAATGATAAAACCCTTGAATTCCCTGTAGGCAGACCTCCCGGAGAACCAATTTCTGCTGAGACGCCTGAAGAAGAATCATCATTCGATTTCTCCCTCGATAATGAGGAAGGTAAGGAAACCGGCCTTTCAGAAGACTTTTCTACAATGGAGCTAAGCGCTGACAATCTTCCCGGTGGGGCGGATGCTTCATGGGATTCAGATTCTGCGAAAGAAGAGGGATCAATAGATTTTGAAACTAGTGGAGAAGATGCCAGAGATCTGGATCTTTCTATGGACAATAGCGATTCGGGCTTGCTCGATATATCGTCAGACTTGGAAGAGAGCAAGGGCGATGGCGGAATAGAAAAGCCCGGGCCTGATCTGGAAATAGAAGGGGATATTCTTGATGTTTCCAATAATACCCAATCCAAGAATGATCTCATGGATGTAAGCAGCACCCAGAATTTCGAATTAAGTGATGATGATGATTTGCTCGATGTTACTTCAATGATTTCTTCAACGAATAGCTCTGCAGAAAAAGTATCTGCTGAAGAACCGGTGGATAGTGATAGCATGGATTTAGATTTTTCATTGGAAGAACCGGGTGAAGCAGATGCGGGAACAGATGAGCTTTCACTTGATGAATCTGTCCCTTCAGTGGATGTTTCGGATGACGAAGGAATGGAGTTGATGGATTTTGATATGGATAACATTGATAGTGAAGTATTGACTGTTAGTTCAGATGATGATGGAGAACAGGATATCGCCTCACGGCTTGATTTGGCGAAGGCTTATATTGAACTGGGTGATATTGACAATGCAAAATCAATACTTGATGAAGTAATCACTGAAGGGAATGATGATCAGCGTCAAGAAGCTGAGGAATTGATGGGGCAAATCTAGTTCAGCATCGATCAAGTGATTGCTGACTGTCAATGTACGGTAATACCGTTTTACCTTATTATTTTATCTTTCCGGTATTTCTTTCCGTTAAATGAAAATAGCACTAGGTCTTGAGTACTGCGGCTCAAATTATTATGGCTGGCAGACACAGTCACATGCCATTTCTGTCCAGGCGAAGGTTGAATCCGCATTATCAAGTGTAGCTGATGAAAATATATCGGTCGTTTGTGCCGGACGTACGGATGCCGGCGTGCATGCACTTCACCAGGTAATTCATTTTGAAACAACCCGGCAAAGGGAGCCAAAGGCCTGGGTCTTTGGGGGCAATGTGCATTTACCTGCTGATATCAGCTTTATATGGGCTAAGCCGGTTGCGGATGATTTTCACGCACGTTTTTCTGCTCGTAGCCGCGGGTACCGGTATGTCATTCTTAATCGTGCTGCACGGGCAGGGCTTTTCACATCACAAATGACATGGGAATACTGTTATCTGGATACAAATTTAATGAATGAGGCTGCCAGCTGTCTGCTGGGCGAGCATGATTTCAGTGCCTACCGTGGCAGGGATTGCCAGGCGAAAACACCGGTGCGAACGGTTAGGCACCTCGAAATCAAACGGCATAATGACTTTGTGGTTATCGACATTGAGGCAAATGCATTTCTGCATCATATGGTCCGGAATATTGCCGGTGTGCTGATAGCCATTGGCACGGGCAAGGAACCTGTTGAATGGGCCAGGGAGGTGCTGGAAGGTCGTGACAGAAGGCTGGGTGGCATTACTGCGCCACCCCATGGGTTGTATCTCAGGACTATAGAATACCCGGAAGCCTATCAAATCCCGGCAAATGCGGGGATAGACTGGCCTCTGGTTGTGTAGATGTTAATATCATTAATTTATTTGGCGTTTGCATGTAAAGATCGAAAATAAGTTATCAGAAAACAATCAATGGGCATTCAGGGCAGGGTACGTATTAAGATCTGTGGGATTACGAGGCTGGAAGATGCTCTGGCAGCGGTACACGCAGGTGCCGATGCGATCGGCCTGGTATTTTATGCCAACAGTCCACGAGTCGTATCACCTCAACTTGCGAGGGAGATCTGTACCTGCTTGCCACCCTTTGTCAGCAAGGTTGGCTTATTTGTGAATGCACCGAGAAAGGATATTGCAAAGACGCTGGAAACCGTGCCGCTGGATCTGTTGCAGTTTCATGGAGACGAGGCGCCCGAGGACTGCCGCGGCTATTCCAAACCCTATATCAAGGCGGTTAGAATGCAGGACCATGTCAAACTGGCAGATGAGGTCGGTCAATTCAGTGATGCCTCAGCCTTATTACTGGATGCCTTCATGGAGGGCGTATACGGCGGCACAGGTCAGGTCTTTGACTGGGAAAGACCCTTGCCCGAAATTGGTAAGCCCTTGATTCTTGCCGGGGGATTAACGGTAGAAAATGTGGCCGCGGCCATAAGGCAAATCAAACCATACGCGGTTGATGTTAGTGGTGGTGTAGAATCCGTAAAAGGGATTAAAGACGCCGCAAAAATAGCGGAATTCATACGAGAGGTCAGAAATGCAAAATACTAATCCAGCTGCCGCAAGCACTGTAAAGTCCGGCAGTGATATTACGTTACCCGATGTAAAAGGCCATTTTGGACCTTATGGCGGCCGGTTCGTGGCCGAGACCCTGATGGGCCCGTTGGAGGAACTGACCCAGGCCTATGAACACTATCTCAAGGACCCTGAGTTCCTGTCCGAACTCAATTATGAATTGAAACATTATGTAGGCCGGCCGTCACCGCTTTACCATGCCAAACGCTGGTCCGAGATGCTGGGCGGTGCGCAGATATACCTCAAGCGGGAGGACTTGAATCATACGGGTGCTCACAAGGTAAACAACACTGTAGGACAGGCTCTGCTGGCACGACGTATGGGCAAGACCCGGATCATTGCCGAGACTGGAGCGGGGCAGCACGGTGTTGCCAGTGCGACGGTAGCCGCCAGGCTGGGGCTAGAATGTGTTGTCTACATGGGTTCAGAAGACATCAAGCGCCAGTCGACCAATGTCTTCAGGATGAAATTGCTTGGCGCCACAGTGGTGCCTGTAGAGGCCGGTTCAAAAACGCTAAAGGACGCTTTGAATGAGGCAATGCGTGACTGGGTGACCAATGTCGATAATACCTTTTATATTATCGGCACGGTGGCAGGGCCCCATCCCTACCCGGCCATGGTACGTGATTTTCAGGCAGTCATCGGTCGTGAGGCCCGTGAACAATGCCTGGATATGACCGGCAGATTACCGGATGCCCTGGTCGCCTGTGTCGGCGGCGGCTCCAATGCAATCGGCCTGTTCCATCCCTTTATTAAGGACAAGACTGTAGAGATGTATGGTGTTGAGGCCGGGGGTGAGGGCATAGAAACCGGTCACCATGCGGCACCATTAACTGCCGGCAGCCCGGGTGTTTTACATGGCAACCGGACCTATTTGATGGAAGACGAAGACGGCCAGATTATCGAGACACATTCAATTTCTGCAGGTCTGGATTATCCCGGTGTAGGCCCGGAACATGCCTGGCTGAAAGATATCGGCAGGGCTCAGTATGTGGCGATAAATGATGATGAAGCCCTCGCGGCGTTCCATACGCTCACCCGAATAGAAGGGATCATGCCAGCCCTGGAATCCAGTCATGCCTTGGCCTATACCGAAAAGCTGGCACCGAAGATGTCCAGAGAAAAAATTATCTTAGTTAACCTGTCAGGCCGCGGTGACAAGGATATTCAGACAGTAGCCGCACTTAAGGGTATTACGCTCTGATCTCATGAATAACAGAGACAAACTCATCGCATTGATTGCAGATTATGGCCTTGAAAGAAGAGAGGTTGCGGATCTCGTACGAGTCGGGCGAGAACAGGTGGATCACTGGCTCGCGGCCAACGAATCCAAAACACATGAGCCAGTGCCAGATATGGCAATAGAATTGCTGGAATTGAAACTGAAATTAAGAAAATCGCAGGTGAAGAAGGAGAAGCAATAGCAGACGTTGTCAACTGCATTTGTATCCGCTAACCATGGAAATGTAAATTCCTGAGATCGGACCTGCCACTCTTACATTTAATATTTGAATAAACAGAATCTTGGAAATAGATATGGGTCGTATAACTGAATGTTTCGAGGCCTTGAAGGCTGCCAATCACAAGGCATTAATTCCATTTATTACTGCCGGTGATCCTTCGCCCGAAGTAACCCTACCATTGTTGCACACGCTGGTTGAAAATGGCGCAGATATCATAGAACTGGGTGTGCCCTTTTCCGATCCCATGGCAGACGGGCCGGTAATACAGCGTTCAACCGAACGTGCTTTAAAGCACAATATCGGATTACATAATGTCCTTGATATCGTCTCAGAATTTAGAAAAACGAATAAAAAGACGCCGATAATTCTGATGGGTTATCTAAATCCGGTAGAAATCATGGGATACGGCAAATTTGCTAAACAGGCAAGCGCAGCCGGTGTCGATGGAATACTTGTGGTAGATATGCCACCAGAAGAATCGGATGAATTGCAATCAGAATTAAAACAATATGGCATTGATCAGGTTTTTTTACTGGCGCCTACTACAAGTGACAAACGATTGGCCGAGATCTGCTCAAAGGCGAGTGGATTTCTATATTATGTCTCATTGAAAGGCGTAACGGGAAGTAATCAACTTAATATTGAAGAAGTGGCCGGTAAAATAGCACATATTCGCAACTTGACAGGTTTGCCGGTCGGTGTGGGTTTTGGCATCAAGGACGCATCTTCGGCAAAATCGGTATCTGCATTCAGTGATGCAGTTATCGTGGGAAGTAGTCTAGTCAACCTGATCGCTGATCTGGCTGATAAAACGGACAGGATGATCACGGAGGCAGGCAAATTTATTGCGCAGTTGCGCATGGCCATAGATGCACCACATTGATAACACAAATCCAGGATGAAAACAGAGTTTTATAAAATATGAGCTGGTTTCGAAAACTTATTCCGTCAAGAATTCAGACGAACGGTACATCAAAGAGGGCACGGTCCGTACCGGAAGGTGTCTGGACCAAATGCGTTAAATGTAATTCCGTGCTCTACCGGGCAGAACTGGAAAGGAACCTTGAGGTTTGTCCTAAGTGTTCCCATCACATGCGTATTAATGCAAGAAGCAGGCTTGAGCAATTTCTTGATGACGGATCCCGCGTTGAAATTGGCCTGGAAATTACACCGGTGGATAAACTTAGGTTCAGGGACACGAAGAAATACAAGGAGAGGCTGGCACATGCCCAGAAACAAACTGGTGAATCGGATGCCCTGGTGGTGTTTATGGGGGAGCTCAAGGGTATTCCTCTGGTTGCATGTGCATTTGAGTTCGAATTTATGGGGGGGTCAATGGGTTCAGTCGTTGGTGAACGGTTTACAAGGGCTGTTGATACGGCTGTCCAGTACAATACTCCATTGGTCTGTTTTTCAGCCAGTGGTGGTGCCAGGATGCAGGAGGCCCTGATGTCGCTGTTACAAATGGCAAAGACTAGTGCTGCACTGGCGAAACTCAATAGCTATAAACTCCCCTATATATCGGTAATGACTGACCCAACCATGGGAGGTGTTTCGGCCAGCCTGGCAACGCTGGGTGATATTAATATCGCTGAGCCGGGCGCCTTGATTGGGTTTGCCGGCCCACGGGTAATTGAACAAACTGTCCGGGAAACTCTGCCGGAAGGTTTTCAGCGCAGTGAATTCCTGCTGGAGCACGGAAATATCGATATGATTGTTGATCGCCGGGAAATGCGGGACAGAATTGCCTCCTTGCTTGCGAAACTGATTCACCATGCAGGGGACTTAGTCATATAATTGCAGGGCCGTCTGCCAGATACCAGCGGAGATGAAGACATCAATATTACCATGTATATCCCCACAGATATGACATTGCCCAATACCAAAACGCTTGAAGATATGCGCTTCAAGACGCTTGAGGAGTGGCTGGCCTGGCAGGAAAACCTGCACTTCACTTCCATAGAGCTGGGGCTGGATCGATGCATGGCAGTTGCAGATACAATGGGTCTTCTGAACCCGAGTTATACGATAGTCACTGTTGCGGGTACAAACGGCAAAGGATCCTCGGTCAACATGTTGTCCTCGATACTTACCAATGCAGGATATAGAACCGGCAGTTACACTTCTCCGCATTTATTGCGTTATAACGAAAGAATCTGTATCAATGGGAAGGAAGTCACTGATGAAGCATTATGCGCTTCTTTCAACCGCATTGATCAGGCGCGAGGTGATATTTCACTTACCTATTTTGAATTCGGAACACTGGCCGCATTCGATTTATTCCAGCGCGAAGGAATAGAAATAGCAATACTAGAGGTCGGGTTGGGAGGGAGGCTGGATGCTGTTAATTGCCTTGATGCAGATGTTGCCCTGATTACAACTATCGATATGGATCATGAAAACTGGCTGGGTAATGATAGGGAATCTATCGGCAGAGAAAAAGCCGGGATCATGCGCAACTCAAAACCGGTCATATCAGCAGACTCAAGTCCACCTGAATCCGTTCCGTTATATGCTGAACAAATCGGGGCTATCTATTACCAGGCTGGCAAGGACTATCAGTACGAGATTACATCTGACGGCATATGGAGCTGGCAAAATTCTGAAAGGAATTTTACGAAATTGCCACAGCCCTCTTTATTTAATAAAAAGCAAATATCAAATGCTGCAGGAGTATTAATGGTATTAACATTATTATCTGGTAAATTTCCGGTATCCAGCGAAGCCATAAACAAGAGTTTCCGGGAATTTTTTATAACAGGTCGTTTCCAAATCGTACCTGACAAGGCTCAGATGATTATGGATGTAGCTCATAATAGATCCGCGGCTGCCTTGTTGGTTGAAAATCTAAGGAACCTGCCAGTTAAGGGAAAGACCCATGTATTAATTGGCATGTTGAAAGATAAAAACCGACAGGCCATATTCGAAATACTTTCAGAAATTGCAGATGTATGGCATGTGGTCAGCCTTGACGGACCCAGGGGTGCAAGTGCCAAGATATTATGTGAAGATTTGTCAGCTTTGCATATTTCTGAAAATATCTTTTCTTATAATCAGGTTTCACAGGGACTCGATAAAATACGCGAAAACATCTTTCCGGAAGACAGAATTGTAATCACAGGTTCTTTTCTCACGGTCGGCGCAGCCATCAAGCATCTTAAATTGCAAAAATAGCAGTTGGTTATGGAAAAAGGCTTAAAAGAGCGACTGGTTGGTGCAGCAGTCCTCGTTATACTGGCAGTTATCTTTATCCCGATTATTCTAGATAATCGACAGGATAATGACCTGGAAATAAGTGGCTCAAATATTCCAACCATGCCGGATAATATGCCATCTATAAGCGACAAGGCTGGGATGATCAAGCATATTGAAAAACCGGTTCCAATGCCGGTGGAAGATAAGACTGATTCTGATATGACAGAACAGCAGAGTCAGGAAAAATCGACAACACAACAGAATGACAATAAGGTATTACGAGACAAGGTCATTGTATCTGCCTGGGTAATACAGGTAGGCAGTTTTGGCAACCAGGAAAATGCTGAGGATCTTAATAAAGATCTTAGAAAAGCTGGTTTTCGTTCATTTATAGAACCACTCAGAAAAAATGGCAAAACCACCTACAGGGTGCGTATAGGGCCTGAACTCAAGCGATCAGATGCTGAGGCAACGAGAGATAGGATAAAAAAGGAATTCAAGCTTGAAGGTATACTGTTGAAATATCCATGATCATGGATATATGAAGGATTTATGCAAACAGCAGATATCATCATCCTGATAGTTCTTCTATTGCCTGCTGTTGTAGGTATTGTCTACGGGTTCCTGAATATAGCCTTTTCGGTGCTTGCATGGATACTGGCGCTTGTTATTGCAACGAAGTTTTCCTCTTCATTTGCAGCACTCTTGTCATCATATATCGAAACCCCGATATTCAGGATTGTCATCGGGTTTATTGGATTATTTATCATCAGCCTGGTCATCCTGACAGGTATAGGGTTTCTGGTAGTCAAATTGCTTGGTAGAACAGGTTTGACGGCGGTCGACAGAATACTTGGTTTATTTTTCGGAATGGCGCTCGGCAGTGTAATTGTACTGGTAGTCGTATTCTTTGCCGGGTTTACTGCAATCCCAACGGAACCCTGGTGGAAAAAGTCATTGATTTTACAACCATTTGAGCGCATATCAGTGTGGGCAGAACGATTTTTGCCCGAGTCCGTGGCCGCTTACCATGGTTACGAAGATTCCGTGGTAAAACCATCTGCTATAACTGATAATTCGGATACGGGAACAATTTCATAGGGATAAATCTATGTGTGGTATTGTTGGCATCGTCGCTAAAAGTTATGTGAACCAGTCAATTTATGACGCCCTGACGGTCTTGCAACACAGGGGGCAGGATGCTGCAGGAATGGTGACGTATGATAACGGGCGACTTTACCTGCGTAAGGATAATGGCATGGTCAGAGATGTATTTCATACCCGGCATATGCTCAATCTGAAAGGCAATATCGGTATTGGCCATGTCCGTTATCCTACCGCTGGCTGCTCATCTTCTGCCGAGGCCCAACCGTTTTATGTCAATTCCCCCTATGGAATTACCCTCGCCCATAATGGCAATCTGACGAATGGCGAAGAACTTAAACAGGAGTTGTTTGTTGAAGACTTAAGACACCTCAACACGGAATCAGATTCGGAAGTTTTGTTGAACGTCCTGGCTAGGGAATTACAACGTTCCGGCAAATTACGCCTTGAGGTCGACGATGTCTTTGACGCAGTAACTCGCCTGCATCAGCGTTGCAGGGGGGGATATGCTGCTGTTGCCATGATCACGGGGTTCGGAATACTTGGTTTTCGTGATCCTCATGCCATCAGGCCTGTGTCATTTGGCAAGCGTGATACGGATAAAGGCGTGGAATATATAATCGCATCTGAAAGTGTGGCAATTGATGCACTCAATTTTGATTTGGTAAGGGACATCAAACCCGGCGAGGTAGTTATCATTACCAATGAAGGTGAAATATATACAAAAGAGTGTGCAAAAGACGCCATGTATTCACCTTGCATTTTCGAATATGTCTATCTGGCAAGGCCAGATTCAATAATTGATAATATATCAGTGCATAAGGCCAGGTTGCGTATGGGGGAGGCACTTGCAAACAAGATAAAAAAACTGCGTCCGGATCATGATATTGATGTGGTCATTCCCATTCCCGATACAGGACGGACATCCGCCTTGCCCTTGGCCTATAATCTCGGCATTAAATACCGTGAGGGATTCATAAAAAACCGTTACATTCCCCGTACCTTTATTATGCCTGGACAGGCAGTACGCAAAAAATCAGTTCGTCAGAAACTCAATGCCATAGATCTTGAATTCAGAGATAAGACAGTTTTGCTGGTTGACGATTCAATTGTGCGTGGTACGACTTCAGAAGAGATTATCCAAATGGCCAGGGATGCAGGGGCTAAAAAAGTTTACTTTGCCTCTGCTGCACCACCTGTGCGCTATCCTAATGTTTATGGAATTGATATGCCGTCGGCAAAAGAATTAATTGCGTATAATCGTAATGAAGAGGAAATTGCTGAAATGATCGGGGCTGACTGGCTGATATACCAGGATCTGGATGATCTTATACAGGCTGTCAGCTTCGGAGAGGATAGCATTAAGGATTTTGATCTATCCTGTTTTAACGGCGAGTACGTAACTGGTGATGTCAGTATGGATTATCTAGAACGGCTCGATAGCCTGAGAAATGACAGCGCCAAGGCAAAGCGGCAGGCCAATGAGGAAAACCTGATTGATCTCACGAATGACGCATAGGTAGTATCAGTTGAGTGTAATGCCGGCTACTTCATAATCAGCCGGATCGCGTGTTTCAAGGACCATGTTTAGCATTGTAATAGCTTCCAGCAGTCCATTTTCAAATATCTTCGCACTATCAGAATCGACATCATCATTAAGGAACTTTTCAAAACTCTGGGTAGGGAGTTCTCCATAGTTCTCTTTATACAGGGCGATATACATGGCAAGTAATCTCAAGGATTGTGCCAGTTCATCCTTGTCACTCATGGCAACCAGTGATTGCAAATCAGCTTCCGTAGATTTGATATCTATCAGATCAATGAATAACTCTTTCATGATCACTACCTTGTCGTGTGTATGTGCGATTTACACTGCAAGGTGTATGCCGGAATTAACTGATTGGAAAATCAAAGGGTTAACTGGGGCATCCTCTAAATGGGTGACGTTTTTGTCATATTAAGACGACAACCGCGTAGTAAACCAGGTTAATACCGCTTATCAAGAATTATGCTTCCTTACATATGCTGCCACCTGATAGTCAATTGTGTCACGTTTTGCAAATGACATGTTGAGAATATGTTCACAGGCCTATTATCAACCGCTTGAAAGATCTTCGGATATACATTAAATAATCACTCGTAAGCTTATGATTTTTCCTTAATTGTCATTACAGAGTGACTATGACTTGGGGAAGCCGTTTTTCTGAGCTAACAGATTGTTTTTATTGGATTATTTTCAAGATTTTTTATCGTTAGAGAGATAGCCTCATGTTTTCCAGGCAAAAACAGTACGCCAACATAAAGCTGATCAGTGAGTGCCAGCATTTAATTGCTGAGGATCTCTCCGCTCCTCTCAACATGTTGTTTGACGAGGCAGAGGATGTACTGTTCGACCTTGCGGAAAAATCAGATAACCGGATGAAAAACTTTTATTTCAATGCAATGCATGAAATTCGACTTAAAAGAGGTTCAATCAAGACTGACTTTAACAATAGTTTTTCAGAGCTCATATCCAGTCATGTGAATGGCACACAGCAGAGCAGATTTGCAAGATTTTTCAGTAAAAGGAAAAAACGCCCATCAGAGGAATCACTCGCTTTTGGCTCCGCAGTTGGCAAGTTGAATCAGAATTGCAGGGAAGCGCTCCTTTCACTCGATAAAAGCATGTCCGGAATATTAGGTTCTGTAAAAATTGATAATCTTTTTAATCCAGAATCTGTATGTATCGCTTTCCAAAAGGCTTGTGATGATATTGAATCCGGACTGGAAGTAAGATTGATGCTTCTAAAATTATTTGAAAAGCATGGTAACTCCGGACTTAAACAAGCCTATGCTAATTTGAAAACCAAGTTGGTGGAAAAAAATGCCAGGTCTGCCGAAAATTATAAGAAAGAGATAACAGATAACACTCGACTACTTATAGCAAATACGAGAACAAAACGGGAAATTAACAGGCGTGTCGATAATGCTGTAATACCTGAATTTATGAAGCAGTTTCTATATACACACTGGTATAAATTACTATTAAGGATTTATTTTAAAAAAGGCATAAATTCTAGGGCATGGCAGCAATCCATACTTGTAGTCGATGATCTCATTAGTTTATTCGATAGTAATACACTGAGGTTTTCCAGAACTCGTAATGAGGAAATTGAATATCTCGTTAACCGGCTTAAAAACGGGATGAATATAATTTTAGCTTCACCCGAATTTCAAGAACAATTTATTGGACAATTGGTAGCCTATAATAGATTGCTTTATAAAAAAACAGATCGAAAGAGTCCAGTTCCAAAAGCCTCAATTAATTCTGATTCGCTAGCCACCGGTAATAATACATTGCCCTTTATGAAAGAATTGCTTGTTGATAATAAGTGGCCAAAATAACTGAGGGTTATGAATAGTAACAATTACCTATGAAACATGATTAAAATTGATATAAAATCACAAATGCGGACCCTGTTATAATGGATAAATTAATGAGCAAAGACAATTCTTCTGAATCTAGATTTTCGCATGAAAAGGCATCTGCCTTGCTTTCAAAAAAGCTTGGGGGAGCCTCTCGCCAGCTTGCAGACGTCTTTAAAAAGAAGGCACATGAAATCGCATCGAATGAAAAACTTAGACAGGGTGTCAATCGACAGATTACCAATGCCGGTATTCTCTCTGAGAAAATCAAGGTTGTATCCTATAATGTTGCTTCAGCTATCAAGGAAAAATCGAATGAGATAGCAGCATCAAATATGGTTATTCAGGAAATTAACCAACGGCTTACAGATTCAGAAACACCAGAATTTATCAGGCAATTTCTTCATACTTACTGGAGTAAGCTTTTGCTCAAGATTTATCTGAAGCAGGGGAAAGATAACAATGCTTGGAAACAATCACTTTTAGTTGTTGAAGATTTAGCAAAACTTATCAATACCAGATATTTCATTTCTGGCACGGACCGTGTCCTGAAAATGGATTATCTTATCCAGCGCGTGAAAAATGGGATGAGTATCATGACGCTGTCTAAAGACATCCAGGAGCAGTTTGTCAGACAGATAACAGCCTATGATAAGTACCTTGTAAATAAAGCCAGAAAAATACAGTCTGCACAAAGCCCAAACAGTAGAAGCACTGCTGATTTTTCCAGTCAGGACACTAAAAACGTTGCTAGCCAGCCATTCGGTAATGAGTTGCTTGTTGATAAAATTGAAAAACCCCGGCAATCAAAATCCACACCAGATGTTAAAACTGCTAAGCCATCTCCAGCAGCTGGTTCCAGTAATTGGCCGTTGTCTAAGACTCCGCACGTGGAAAGAAAAGGCAAGCCTCTGGCGGCGTCAAACCCTTATTATGTAAAGCCCAGCACTTCCTCCAGTGTAATTAGTAGCGGCGACAAGCCAGCAAAAGCAAAGCCCGCTATTTCCAGTAAACCGAAGTCAAAATCCAAAAAATCACCTTCCCAAAAAAATGGCGATACGCCATTTGTGAATGAATTACTTGTTGATTCCAAGGACAAATCATAGGATCTATCAGTATCACGACTAGCTGTATCTTCAATTCCATCCAAACACCTTTACGTACGATAACGTCCTGAGACGTTATTTCAATTATCATCAATTTGTCGCTTATTTGTGACATTTTTCACATTTCTTCTTCCACGTCACTTCCGGGCACTTTCCATTAACTTACAAGAAAACAGTAGCTTAGGCGCAAATTCGTAATTGGTGCATAGTTTGCACCAGAAAATTATTCAGCAGAATTGCACAGATCCAGGGAAGCGGGAGCGATATATACCGATGAATCCAGGGATTCAATTAACAGACAATATACCTCTGTTACTGGTGGTTCCGGTCAGCCGGCATCCTCCAGACAGACAAGGGGGATTCAGTACCATGGAAATTGTAATGGCGGTAACTACCGTGGTTCTGATCTTCGTCCTGGTAATTCCATCTGCACGTGAACTCATCAACAAAGTCAGGGCAAATAATGTAGAAATGGAAATCGCAGAAATGCAAAGAGAAATAGAGGATTTTACAGTATTGCACAGGCGCTATCCTGACTCGCTTGCGGAGGTATATGGAAGATTTCCGACTGATCCCTGGGGCAATGAATATCAATACCTGAAGATTAACGGCGGGCCACCATTTGCAATTGGTAAGGCACGTAAAAACAGGTCATTGGTCCCCGTAAACTCAGATTATGATCTATTCAGTCAGGGAGCTGATAAGGACAGTGTACCGGCACTGACCGGGGCATCAAGCAGAGACGATATAATCAGGGCAAATAACGGCCAATATATCGGACTGGCCTCAGAGCTCGTAAGATAAGGCCGATTCACTGTATCTTGAACGCATCCTGGTTGACGTATACAAATCCTGCAACACCTACAGTTGCCAGTTTGTTATCAAAGAGTGTGTATGAGGCCACTATCATGTTCCGATAATCTGGCGGACTTATGGTTAGCACTCCACGTGCAAGCAGACCGCTCAGTGCATTTTCACTATTCAGTTTATCTACTATTGCATCAATATGACTTTCCTTGCGTGGATTGGTAACGGTGAGCAAGATCGCCGTTAATAATAATATAATGACATTGAGTGCCAGAGATTTTCCTTGCTGTCTTATCATGATATTTACCGGGCGGTTATTCTATAATTATTGTTTAAGGTAACTATTAGGCAGCCCAGGTTTATTATAGGGAACCACAACTGAAACCTGTCCCTCGAGATGCCTAGCCTTTATTTCTCTCCAATAGTCAGCAGTTAACAGATCCTTGTGAACCTCGAGGAACAGGGAACGTAATTCCTCGTCCATGGCAAGAAACTTGATGAATTCCTGTGGGAAAATATCATTTTCGCCTACGTAATACCATGTATCCGAACGCATCTCATCAATGACATCCTCCGCTTCAGGGATGTCCCTGAAATTACATTCTGTAATAAGGCTTACCTCGTCGTAATCATAAAAGATGACTCGTCCATGCCGGGTTACACCAAAATTTTTCAGCAACAGATCACCAGGGAAAATATTGGTCTGTGCAAGGTCCTTGATGGCCTGGCCATAATCCAGTATGGCGAGTTTAGCTGATTCACGATTCGCCTGTTTGATATAAAGATTTAATGGCTTAACGCGTCTCTCAATATACACATGTTCAAATAACAGGTCATCGCCTACTACCTTTACTGTCTTGGAGGCTTCGATCAGAAGTTCTTTAATTAATTCGTTCGAGAATCGGTTCTTGGGGAATTCAAGGTTCTGAAATTCCTGTGTATCAATCAAACGCCCAGCCCGATCATGTTTTGAGACCAGCTTGTATTTCTCTATTACTTGACCGGGAGTAATGGTTTTCGGGAATCCAAATTTGTCACGAATTACCTTGAATACCAGATCATAGGAGGGCAGGGTAAACACTATCATTACCAAACCTCTGTCCCCTTCTGTGTGAACAAACTTGTCAGTTGTATTATGCATGTGCTTGTTGAAGATGCGATAACGCTCAGTCTTGCCTTGTCTCAGCCTCCCAAGCACGGTATAGAGTTCATCCAGAGGCTTTCTCGGCAGGATGGAATGGATAAAGTGCACCGTGCCAACTACGGAATTTGGATCAGCGAAATAATAAGATCGCGTGTAACTGAAAATGAGGCTTACCTCATCTTCCGATAGGAAAACACCATCAACATCAATACCGTCATCAGTATTCTTGAAGGCAATCACGATTGGAGATATGCCCTTGTGCATTATAATGCGGCCGATCATATAGGCACGGGCCGCCTGATAGAAAAAGGTGTCAATGAATTCGAAGCGCAGGAAATCGTGCTCATCATGCTCCGGTTCATTGGTCATGAATTTATCTATCTCATTCGAGATATACACTGCATTATGGGTAATGTCGGAATAAGGTACACGAAACGAAAAATCTTCCAGAATTGTTTCAAATATTTTTTCCAATGAGCCCCAGTAAGGGTAACGACGAAGATTGAGTGACTTCGTCATCTCGATATCTTCTTCTAGGCTGGACTCAACGAATTCTATTCTTGGGTCAACACCTACGGTATCAAATATCCGGCGCGTTACTGAATTAAAAAAGGTTTTTATGAACCCGGAATCAGGCACCTTTTTAAGTCTGGCGCCAAAATAGGAGCGAATCAGGTTCCAGAACTGGTGATCATTGGTACGTTTATTCAGGGTACGTTGTAAAAGATTGACAACTCGGCGTACAGACTTTTCGTAAAGATAGACACGCTCGACAATATCATCTTGGTGTCCTTTCCAGTCTCTCTGTTCAAAGCGGGTACGCGCACGGCGGGTTATTTTATGAAACTCGTTATTATAACGAACAAAGCCGTCATAGATTATCTGCGAGCTTTCGGCGATAAGGTCCCTGTCCCGCGATCTGGCCATGGCACAATTAACTCATTTCAGAGGTTTTTTATCATTGCACTGGCAAACTCACTGCACTTAACCTCTTTAGCACCTTCCATCAGACGTGCAAAATCATAGGTAACGGTTTTTTCAGCGATAGTTTTGTCCATTGAACTAATGATAAGGTCGGCCGCTTCTGCCCAGCCCATGTAGCGCAGCATCATTTCCCCGGAAAGCAATACTGATCCTGGATTGACCTTGTCCAAACCGGCATATTTGGGTGCGGTACCATGTGTGGCCTCAAAGATTGCATGACCACTGTCGTAATTGATATTACCACCGGGCGCGATGCCAATCCCACCCACCTGAGCTGCCAGTGCATCAGAAAGATAATCCCCGTTCAGATTCATGGTGGCGATCACATCGAATTCTGTCGGGCGCGTGAGAACCTGTTGCAGGGTAATATCAGCAATCGCATCCTTAACCAGGATCTTGCCCGCCTTTATGGCAGTTTCCTGTTCTTTATTCGCGGTTTCAGCGCCTTTCTCTGCGCGGGTCTTCTCCCATTGTTCCCAAGTATAGGTCTGATCCGAGAATTCCCGTTCGGCCAATTGATAACCCCAGTTTCTGAAGGCCCCCTCTGTAAATTTCATGATATTGCCTTTGTGTACAAAGGTGACGCTCTTGCGTTGATTGTCGATAGCGTATTTTATGGCTGCACTTACCAAGCGTTCAGTACCTTCTTGTGAAACCGGTTTGATGCCTATGCCTGAGGACTCGGGAAAACGGATCTTATGAAACTGAGTAGGAAAAGCCTGCTCGAAGAGTTCAAGAAATTTCTGGTTTTCCTTGCTGCCCTTCTCAAACTCAATGCCAGCATAAATATCTTCCGTGTTTTCACGAAAGATGACTATATCAACCTGTTCAGGGTGTTTCACGGGAGAGGGGACGCCCTTGAACCAACGTACGGGACGCAGGCAGACATAGAGGTCTAGGATCTGCCGTAAGGCAACATTCAATGAGCGGATACCGCCGCCTATGGGGGTAGTCAACGGACCCTTGATTGCCACCAGATATTCCCGGCAAGCCTCCAGGGTCTCGTCAGGCAACCAGCTACCGGTAAGGGTATTCGCTTTCTCCCCAGCATATACTTCCATCCAGTGGATCTGTCGCTTTCCTGAATAGGCCTTGCTCACTGCAGCATCAAGTACCCTAACCGAGGCTTGCCATACATCGGGGCCGATACCATCACCTTCTATATAGGGGATGATTGGGTTTTCCGGAACAGTCAACTTACCATCTCTTATGGTGATCTTGCTTCCATCTTTGGGTGGTTGAATCTCAGCGGACAAGGCAGCTCTCCTGAACATATTTAGAACGACAGGCATTCTATCATGAGCGAGGCGAAGACACTCAATCCCGGCCGGTAACGGGTTGACAGGGGTATTGTTATTCTCTATTGTTTCCTTTGATTAAATGCGCCGATTTGATATCAGCTTGCGGGCGCTTTAGAAATACCGCTAAAGAGAGTCAACCTGCTTTAGCTCAAGCTGAATGCGGGTTTTTTTTTGTCTTTTGTAAACCCCGCATTCATATGCTTTATGGACCGATCGACTCTGCATAGCGCCTTGAAATCAGAATTATCAGGAGGATTGTCCGATGTCCAAAATTGACCCAGTAAAATACGGGCGTAACACTCGCGCGGTGCGTGCCGGGCAGGTGCGAAGTGCCGAAGGCGAGCACAGTGAACTGATCTTTGCCACCTCCAGTTTTGTCTTTGAAAATGCCGCCCAGGCCGCTGCCCGTTTCAAGGGCGACAGCCCGGGAAATATCTATTCCCGGTTTACCAATCCCACTGTCCGGACCTTCGAAGAGCGCCTAGCAGCGATGGAAGGAGGGGAACGTTGCGTGGCTACTGCTTCTGGTATGAGCGCCATACTCAGTACCTGCCTAGGGCTGCTCAGGAGCGGGGATCATATAGTGTCGTCCCAGAGTATCTTTGGAACGACCGTCAATCTCTTCAATAATATATTGTCCAAATTCGGCCTGCAGACCAGCTTTGTCGAATTAACGGATTACGAAGCATGGGAAGCTGCCATCAGGCCGGAAACACGCCTGTTGTTTCTCGAAACTCCATCCAATCCATTGACCGCCATTGCGGATATCCCCCGCCTTGCCGATCTCGCTCATGCACATGATTGCCTACTTGTCGTGGATAACTGTTTCTGTACTCCAATACTCCAGCAGCCTTTCAGCCTGGGAGCGGATATTGTGATCCACTCCGCGACCAAATACCTGGACGGTCAGGGACGCTGTGTCGGCGGCGCAGTCATCGGTGATGAGAAGCGCCTGGAAGATGTCTTCGGTATCCTACGTACTGCTGGGCCGTCCATGAGCCCGTTTAACGCCTGGGTGTTTCTCAAGGGACTGGAGACCCTGAACGTGCGGATGCAGGCACATTGTAGTAACGCACAGAAGCTGGCGGAATGGCTGGAGCAGCAACCCGGTATAGAAAAGGTTTACTATCCGGGACTGGCCTCCCATCCTCAGCATGAACTGGCAGGTCGCCAACAGAGCGGTTATGGCGGAATCGTCAGTTTTATCGTCAAGGGGGGGCAGGGGGCGGCTTGGCGGCTCATTGATTCCACTGCCCTGTATTCGATCACTGCCAATCTCGGTGACACCAAGAGCACAATTACCCACCCAGCAACTACTACACATCATCGTCTCACCAAAGAACAGCGGGCCGATGCGGGCATCGGTGAGGGACTGGTCCGTATTTCCGTAGGGCTAGAGGATATTGAAGACTTGGTAAATGACTTGGAGGCAGGCCTGCTTGAAAGATAATGCGATGCAAGGGTGCCATCACCGGTAAATTCTGATATTTTGTCCGTTATAGACGCGAGTCCTGTTCAACGGGCACTTGCCATACTATACAAAATGCAGTATGGATCGTGATTCGCATCGGCAATGAGGGAACGCATAATAATTATTTGCTGACGTGTTTTTTAACTAAAAATAATAATTTTTTTATCAGGCTGACGTCGGGGGTATCGTTGGCTAGAAGTAGAGGGAAAGTCTAAGCACCAGTTAATAAGTACATTATTTAACTGGCTTTTTTAATTCCTAAAACTTTATAAACCAAACCAAGCGAACCAAGACTGGAGGAGTCACTATGCCTGAACGTAATTTCCTTACACCGATCAACGGTGCCGAGATGGCGATGAAAGACCTGGGTTATCCAATAGAGCTGGGCAGTGGTGTAGCCGCTGCACAGGAATATCTGCGTAATACTAAGACAGACTGTCTGGCTAAATAACAAGGGAGATGACGCCATGAGTTTTACAACCTATGAACAGGCTCGCCCACGCATTCAGCGCAGTGAGCTAGCTGTACCAGGATCCAATCCCGGCATGTTTGAAAAGGCCGCCAAGTCGGAGGCAGATTATGTTTTTCTGGACTGCGAAGATGCCGTAATACCCGATGATAAGCCGCAGGCCCGAAAGAACATTATTCAGGCCCTGAATGACATTGATTGGGGCGACAAGACCATGTCGGTGCGCATCAATGGTCTCGACACTCATTATATGTATCGGGATGTCGTCGATATCCTGGAACAGGCCGGTGACAATCTTGATACCATCCTGATCCCCAAGGTTGGGACACCGGAAGATGTTTATGCTGTCGATATGCTGGTAACCCAAATCGAGACCGCCATAGGACTTAAGAAAAAGATAGGCCTGGAATGCCTGATCGAAACGGCACTGGGCGGGGTTAATGTTTTCAAGATTGCCCAGGCCAGCCACCGGCTCGAGGCGTTTCACTTTGGTGTGGCCGATTATGCAGCCAGTATGCGTTCACGGACCTCCGTGATTGGTGGTCTGGTAGCGGAATATAATTGTGAAGGCGCCATTAATGACCAATGGCATTATGCCCAGAGCCAGATGATCCATGCCTGTCGTGCTTTTGGACTGCGCGCAATTGACGGACCGTTTGGTGATTTCAGTGATCCCGAGGCCTTCAAGGCGGCCGCCAGACGTGTGGCAGTGCTGGGTTACGAAGGAAAATGGGCCATCCACCCCTCACAGATTGCCCTGGCCAATGAAATCATGTCACCACCGGAAGCTGAAGTAACCCGTGCACGCCGCGTTCTGGAGGCGCTGGAAGAGGCTGCCAAGCAGGGCAAGGGTGCCGCACAGCTGGACGGCAAGATGATTGATATTGCTTCGGAACGTATGGCCAGAAACATTGTGCAACAGGCCAATGCGATTGCCGCAAAGTCAAAGAGTAAGGGCTAAATAACAGGAGGATATAGTCATGGATATCCATGAATATCAAGCAAAAGAAATATTATCCAAATACGGGGTGCCGGTTGGAGTCGGCGGTCTGGCCTATAGTCCGGAACAGGCCGTTTACAGGACCACAGAGATCGGTGGTGATGTATGGGTTGTCAAGGCGCAGATCCACTCCGGTGCCCGCGGTAAGGCGGGTGGTATCAAAGTCTGCAAGACAGAAAATGAGGTCTATGAAGCTGCAAATGAGTTGCTGGGGAAAAAACTGGTAACCCACCAGACCGGCGAACAGGGCAAGATCTGTAATCGCCTCTATATCGAAGCGGGTTGCAATATCGGCCGCGAAATCTATCTCGCCTTTGTCCTAGATCGTGCCAAGGAACAGGTCACTGTTGTGTCTTCGGCCGAGGGCGGTATGGAAATCGAGGAGCTAGCGGTGAAAAAACCGGAATCGATCATCAAAATTCCTGTTGAACCGGCTGTTGGCATGCAGGCCTTTCAGGCGCGGGAGCTTGCATTTGCCCTTGGTTTGGACAAATCATTGGTTAATCAAGCAGTTACGACGTTCCTGGGATGTTACCGGGCCATGCGCGACCTGGATGCGAATATGGTTGAAATCAATCCGTTGGTGGTGACAAAGGAGGGCCATTTGCTGGCGGTCGATGCCAAGATGGGTTTCGATGATAATGCCTTGTTCCGTCATCCCGAAATCTCGGAACTCCGTGACAAGTCACAGGAAGATCCGCGCGAAATGCGCGCGGCTGACCGTGGCCTGAATTACGTCGGTCTTACCGGTAATATTGGATGCATAATCAATGGTGCTGGGTTGGCTATGGCCACAATGGACATGATTAAGCATGCCGGTGGAGAACCGGCCAACTTCCTGGACATCGGTGGTGGTGCTTCCGCAGACAGGACAGCAAAAGCGTTTAACCTCGTGTTGTCTGACGATAATGTCGAGTGCATCCTCGTCAATATCTTTGCTGGTATCAACCGTTGTGACTGGATTGCAGAAGGCGTGGTGCAGGCGGTCAAGTCCATCGATCTGAAGGTCCCGCTAATCGTTAGGTTATCAGGAACCAATGTTGAAGCGGGCCGCAAGATAATAAAAGACAGCGGCCTTCCCATTATTACAGCAGAGACTTTGAAAGAGGCGGCTGATAAGGCAGTAGCTGCCTGGAAAGAAGCGACTGGTAAATAGGAGAGCAGAACAATGGCTATTATGTTAGATGAAAATTCAAAGGTTATTGTCCAGGGTTTTACCGGTCAGATTGGTACTTTCCATGCGACCGAGATGATCGAATATGGCACTAATATTGTAGGTGGTGTAACCCCGGGGAAGGGCGGGACCAAACATCTTGATCGCCCTGTCTTCAATACAATGAAAGAAGCCGTGGCGGCAACCGGCGCCAATGCAAGCATCATATTTATCCCGCCTCCGTTTGCTGCCGATGGCATCATGGAGGCCGCGGACTCCGGCATAAGGTTCTGTGTAGCTATCACCGATGGTATCCCCGCCCAGGATATGATTCGGGTCAAGCGTTACATGCGCCGCTACAGGGCCTCGGAGAAGATGGTGCTGACCGGTCCGAACTGTGCCGGTTCCATCAGCCCGGGCAAGTGCATGATGGGTATTATGCCGGGCCATATTTATATGCCTGGTTCGGTCGGTGTGGTTGGCCGTTCTGGGACACTGGGCTATGAGGCCGCATCACAAATGAAGGAACTCGGTATTGGTGTATCTAGTAGTATCGGTATTGGCGGCGATCCGATTAACGGGAGCTCATTCCGGGATCATCTTGAATATTTTGAACAGGATCCGGAGACCAAGGCAGTAATTATGATAGGTGAAATCGGTGGTCCCCAGGAGGCTGATGCTGCACGTTGGGCCAAGGACAATATGCGCAAGCCGCTGATTGGTTATGTTGCTGGTCTGACGGCACCGAAGGGGCGCCGTATGGGTCATGCCGGGGCCATCATTTCTGCTACTGGCGAGAGTGCTGCCGAGAAGGTGGAAATCCTGCAGGAATGTGGTGTCACAGTTGTACCTAATCCATCTTCTTTCGGCGAAGTGGTTGCTAAAGTATTGGCAAAGATTAGTTGAGGAGATACTCGTGGCAAAACCTAAAGTTATTATAACCCGCCGCTGGCCGGAAGCAGCTGAGGCCCGGGCGAGAAAGTTATTCGATGTTGTTTTGAATGAAGATGATCATCCTATGACTGTGGCCGAATTGCAGGAGGCACTGAAGACGGCTGATGCGGTTTGTCCGACAGTGTCTGACGCAATTACTGCCGAGGTCCTCAGTGCCGAGCCCTTGAAGTGCAAGATCCTGGGCAACTATGGCGTTGGTTTTAACCATATAGATCTGGGTGCTGCCAAGTCTAGAAACCTAGTGGTTACCAATACCCCGGAAGTCCTCACGGACTGTACCGCCGATATTGCCATGATCCTGATGCTGATGGTGGCACGCCGCGCCGGCGAAGGGGAACGGCATGTCCGCCACAAGGAATGGACTGGGTGGCGACCTACCCACATGATTGGCACTAAGGTGACTGGCAAGACACTTGGCCTAGTCGGCATGGGCCGGATCGCGCGGGCAATGGCCCACAAGGCTCATCACGGTTTTGATATGAAGATTATCTTCACTGATCCATATCCCCCACCTGATGACGTCGTGAAAAGTCTGGACGCTGAACCCAGAGACACGATTGAAGAGGTTTTGAAGGAAGCTGATTTTGTCTCACTACATTGTCCCGGTGGTAAGGAGACTTACCATCTGCTGAATGAGGAACGCATTGGTTTGATGAAACCTGGCGCCTTTCTTATCAACAGTGCTCGCGGTGATGTAATTGATCCTCAGGCACTCATCAAGGCGCTGAATAATGGCACGATCAAAGGTGCCGGTCTGGATGTGTATGAAGGTGAACCCAATGTGCAGGAAGAATTCCTCACCATGGAAAATGTCGTACTTCTGCCTCACCTGGGTAGCGCAAGCATGGAGACCCGTGTCGCCATGGGGATGCGCGCCATTGATAATGTTCAGGCATTTTTTGAAGGTAAAGAACCTGGTGATCGCGTTGTATGACTATAACAAAAAAACAAAAAAGGAAAGGGATTTCCTCACGGGAAGCTCCCGATCCATTAATTACAGAAATTGATTCAGCGGCTGCGGATTATGCGGCAGAAATTGTAGAACTCCTTCATGAACAGGTCTGCTCTGTCATAAAGGAACGCAGCCCGGAGATACTTGACGTATTTACCGGAAAGGCAGAGATCCCGGATAACAGGGATGAAATTCTGAATTTATTACAGGCTTGGGGCATCTGGTTTCAGCTGTTGAATGTCGCCGAGGAAAATACCGGAATGCGTCGACGGCGCCAGCTTGAGAAACTTTCCGGTACAGAGGCTGTTCAGGGGACATTTTCCAACCTACTGGCCCAGGCAAAGGCATCCAAGATAAAGGCAGATTCTGTGCAGGCATTGATTAATAATGCCTTTATCAGCCCTACAATTACGGCCCATCCTACTGAAGCAAAGCGTGTTACTGTCCTTGAAATCCACCGGCGTATCTATGTATTGCTCTATCGGCTTGAGGCTGAGCGCTGGACCCCAAGAGAACGCGATAATTTTATCCTGGCGCTCAAAAATGAAGTAGATCTTTTGTGGCTTACAGGAGAATTACGCCTTGAAAAACCCTCGGTTGCTCAGGAGGTTGCCTGGGGTCTGCATTTTTTTGAACAATCCCTCTATGACCGCATCCCGGAAATGATCGATAGGCTGGGATGGGCGCTTGAAAAACATTATCCCGATAAGAAATTTGATATACCACCATTTTTCCAGTTTGGCTCCTGGATTGGCGGTGATCGTGACGGGAATCCATTCGTTACTAATGACGTTACGCGCCAGACGCTGTTTACAAACCGCGCCATGGTATTAAATCATTATCATATAAAGCTGGCAGGAATCATTAAACGTCTCAGTATTACCGAGCATGCCATCAAATTACCAGCCGATTTCAAGGCGGCATTAAAAAAATTACTCGCAGAGGTTGAAAAGTCAGAAACCCTGTTGTCTCGTAATCCCGGCGAGGTTTTCCGCCAGTATCTTGCCTGCATGAATATCAAGCTCAATGGTACGATTAGCGCGGATCAGGATGGTGTGTCAGGTACGGCCGCTTACAAGAATGCTGATGAATTTATCAATGATCTACAGGTTCTTGAAAAGGCCTTGATTGATGCGGAATGTGCAGAACATGCTCGGGCACTGATCGTACCTTTCAGGCGTCAAGCCCAGGCATTCCGTTTCAGGACAGTACGTCTCGATCTGCGGGAAAACACCACGGTAACCAACAATACATTGAAGAGTATCTGGAAGGAATTGAATAACAGTGATGATGTGCCAGAACTGGATTCGAAGGAGTGGAAAGACTGGTTACTGGAAGAACTGGCACGTCCACTAAAGGAATTACCCGAATTTACCAAGCTTGATGAAACAGCTGCATCTACTTTTGGACTTTTCAAGATGGTCGCCGAGGTCATGGATCAAATGGACAGGGAAGCCTTCGGGAATTTTATTCTCAGTATGACACAGTCTGTGAGTGATGTTCTGGGTGTCTATCTGCTGGAAAAATATGCAGGCCTGTTTGTTGACGCTGAAGGGACTGAATATTGCCGCTTACCCATAGTTCCACTCTTCGAAACGATAGGTGATTTGCAGAAAGCACCCGAGATGATGACTGAAATACTTAATACCCCGGTTATCAGGCGCTCGGTCAAGGATCAGCGCGGTTATCATGAAGTCATGATTGGCTATTCTGATTCAAACAAGGACGGTGGTTTCCTGACATCCAACTGGGAATTGAACAAGGCCCAGGCCAACCTTACTAGGGTCGGAGAGAAGTGTGGTATTCCTATTGTCTTTTTCCATGGCAGGGGTGGTTCAGTTAGTCGGGGTGGGGCTCCCACAGGCTATGCAATTGCCGCACAACCGGCCGGATCCATACATGGTCAGATGAGAATCACAGAGCAGGGTGAAGTCGTTTCATCGAAATATGCCAACGAAGGTACGGCTGAGTACCAGATGGAACTGCTGACTTCGAGTATCTTTGCGCATACTCTGAAATCTCTCGATGAGGAGCAGCTAAGACCAGAACCCGAATTTGAGGAAGCGATGGAGGCGCTATCATCACTTTCCTATGCTCATTACAGGCAATTGGCGGAAAAGCAGGGACTGGTGGATTTCTATAGTGCTGCAAGTCCAGTCGAGGAACTGGCCAAGATGAACATTGGCTCGCGGCCTGCCCGCCGCTTCGGTGCGAAGACATTGGGTGATCTCCGTGCCATTCCCTGGGTCTTTGCCTGGACACAGAACCGTATGCTGGTACCCGGCTGGTATGGTTTGGGGACAGCTATTGATAGTTTTCTCAAAGTACGTGCTGATGAAGGTCTGAAGCTCCTCCAGGACATGTTTAACACATCACGGCTTTTCCGTCTGGTGATAGATGAGGTTGAAAAGACCCTGTCGCTGGTCGATCTGGATGTTGCACGTAAGTACTCTGAAATGGTCAAGGATGAGGACATCAGAAACGATATTTTCTCGATGATTGAAGGCGAGTATCAGAGAACGGTAAATGCCGTGTTCTCCATCACGGGTGACAAGGAACTCGGGACGCGCTTCAAGCGCTTCAGACGTAAGCTGAATCGCCGCTCCGATATACTCCACCAGGCCGGGCTGGAACAGGTTGACCTCGTAAAACGGGTACGTCAGCGAGGCGATCAGGCCGATATCAATGATCTGATCCCGTTATTATTGTCTATTAACTGTATCAGTGCCGGCCTGGGTTGGACCGGATAAGACATTTCAAATTCCAGGATCTCCGAATTTACCGCTAATAAAGATGCACCATTTTGCAGCAATTTTATGCTGCATCACACCATTTAGGTGTTGTCTGAGACCGTCATTTTCTGCCAATTTTTCTCATACACTCCACTGTAATATAACCATTATTTGTATATCTTATTGATAAATATATAAATCTGTTTTTTATACAAAATTGGCATCTTCTTTGCAATATAGTCAGCATATGGCCAAAAATGTGTTTTGAGGGGCTAAAATCCTGAATTAAGCATTTTGAAGGCCGGAGAACCTTAACGTGTAAGTGAGGTACTGGCTATGAAACAAGAGAATAGACAGTATGCATCTATTGAAGATGGGCGGCTATTATACGTCTTGTTTAACCAGTTGCTTCTCTGTGCACTCCTCATTTTCTGCTTCCCGGCACAGGCCGAAGAACCGGTTGGACGGGACAACAGTATGCCGGGTCAGTTGTATGATATCGGCACCCATCGCCTGCATTTATTCTGTTCCGGACAAGGCAGCCCCACTGTCGTAATTGATTCGGGGCTGGGTGGCTTTTCACTGGAATGGCAGACTGTGCAGGCTAATCTGTCAAGCAAGGTAAAGGTCTGTTCCTATGACCGTGCCGGATACGGCTGGAGCGACCCGGGTCCGGCCCCGCGTACTTCACAGCAGATTGCCAAGGAATTACACTCCCTGCTTGAAGTTGCCAGGATCGATGGTCCCTATATCCTAGTCGGGCACTCTTTTGGCGGCTATAACATCCGTTACTATGCGAGCACTTATCCCCAGGATGTCGTCGGCCTGGTGCTGGTCGATGCGTCACATCCGGAACAGTTTCAGCGGTTGCCCAAAAAGGAGGAGACAGCCGGGCCGGTTGTAAGAAGCAACGCTTATACCAGGAACAATAGCTATACCATCCGTATTTCTGTCCCGGTTATTCCCGATAATTTTCCGGAAGACAAGAAACAACTGGCTTTTGCACTGATGGCCAATTTCAAGGCCATGAAGACTAGGGACCTGGAGTGGGCCAGTTTCAATGAAAGCGCTGCACAGGTCACTGATATCGGCAATCTACCTGATGTTCCCCTTGCGGTTGTTACCAGGGGAATGCGTGTCTGGCCGCATACAGAATTTGGCGATGCCTCTGAAAGGGTGTGGCAGGAACTCCAGGATGATTTATGTCACCTGACCAGTCACTCTGAACATTACATGGCGTACCAGAGTGGCCACCTTGTACATCTGGATCAGCCTGATCTGGTGCTGAACGCCATTAGCCAAACTGTGAACAAGGCTAATGAGATAAAGGCGGTTCGTATGGCGGCCCTGGAGCAGAAGCAGCAGACCTTGTCGGGGAGCGATCTCATGGCGATTAACAATTATAATAATGTATTAGCATATGACAGGCCGTTACTGTTCCTTCCGATCGCATATGAACAAATCAAGTATTATCAGCCATTGCACGCAAATGCATTCTGATTAATTCCTTGCCGGATTGCCCTGCAGTAAAAAAACTGCAGATTTACTGAACCGGGGTAACGCAGTTTTGTCTGAAACAGTAAAGTTAAACTGCGTTGAATATGAAAACTCATTTCCCATGTACCATCTTCAGCCTGCTATTACTGTTTTTCAGCACGGGCTTAACCGCGGAATCCTATGAATCAACTGACAGGCGGGTAAACGTACTTGAGTTATATACCTCGGAGGGTTGCAGCAGTTGCCCCCCTGCTGACAGATGGCTGAGCCGCCTAAAAGATGATGAGCGCTTGTGGCAGGAACTCATCCCCGTCGCCTTCCATGTCGATTACTGGAACTATATTGGATGGCCAGACCGGTTTTCATCCGAGAAATTCAGCCAGCGGCAGAGGCGATATGCCAGCGCACTTCAGGTCTCTACGGTTTATACCCCCGGCTTTCTGTTAAATGGCAAGGAGTGGCGTTCATTTTTCGGGCAACGCAGACTTGCACTGGATACGACCTCCGGTGCAGGCGTATTAAAGGCAGAGGTGAATGGCGGTGAAGTCAATGCACTATACAAAATAGCGGAACATTGGAATAACTATGTGCTGAATATTGCCCTACTGGGGTTTAACCTGAAGTCCCGTGTCAATGCGGGGGAGAACAGCGGCAAGGTCCTTATGCATGATTTCGCGGTACTGGGGTTTGACACGGTACCCATGACACAGGTTGCTTCGGGCTATAAGGCCAAGGCCAGTCTACCACAACCGTCCAATCCGGCGATGCAAAAGGCTGTGGCCCTTTGGGTCAGTCTGTCGCATGATCAGACCCCCTTGCAAGCAACCGGTGGGTGGTTGCAATAAGCATGATAAACAGGAAAACTGAAATAATTTTAGGAGGGGACCGGAATGAAATATGGTGCGAAAAACAAGCTGATTGGGACAGTAACTGCTATCAAGCGTGGCAATGTCATGAGCCAGGTTGACCTTGATATTCCAGCAAATTCTCCCATGAGTTCAGTCATGACAATTGATTCACTGGATGGACTGGATATCAGTGAGGGTGACAAGGTCCGGGTTGTGATAAAGGCTGTTAATGTATTGCTGATCAAGGAGTGAGTAAAGAAAGCCCGGCATTGCCGGGCTTTTTTGCCAGTAAGGAGTTCCAGGACTAGAAAAGTCCCGTGATATTGCCATTGGCATCTACGTCGATTTTCTCCGCTGCCGGCACCTTGGGTAATCCGGGCATGGTCATCATATTCCCGGCAATCGCGACAACAAAGCCAGCACCATTCGCCAGCCTGACTTCGCTGATTTCAACCTTGTGCCCTTCTGGGGCGCCGCGGGTGGCCGGGTTAGTCGTGAGTGACATTTGTGTCTTGGCTATACAGATCGGTAGTTTTCCGTATTCCTTGTTGAGGGCATCGATATCCGCCTGGACCTTGGGTGACGCGGTTACTTCGCCTGCTGCATAGATCTTCTTGGCGATAGTCTCGATTTTCTCCCACAGGGATAGGTTCTCATCGTAGACAAATTTATGTTGCCCCGGTTTATTGTCTACAATATCGATTACAGCCTTCGCCAGGTTTTCTGCGCCGGCGCCGCCATCAGCCCAGTGCGTTGAAACAATGCACTTGCCACCCAGGCTTTCCACTTTGGATTTCAGCATCTCAATCTCAGCATCCGTATCATTGACAAAATGATTGATGCATACAACGCATGGTAAACCGTAATGGTCCTGGATATTGCTGAGATGCTTTTCTAAATTGACCATGCCCTTTTCAAGCGCCTTCACGTTCTCCGCATTGAGGTCTTCTTTATTGATCCCGCCGTGGTATTTCAAAGCGCGGATGGTAGCAACCAGTACAATAGCATTGGGTTTCAGGCCAGCTTTGCGGCATTTGATATCAATGAATTTTTCCGCGCCCAGGTCCGCACCGAAACCGGCCTCAGTAATAACATAATCTGCCAGTTTGAGAGCTGTCTGGGTTGCGGTCACACTGTTGCAGCCGTGGGCAATATTCGCGAAAGGGCCGCCGTGAATCAAGGCTAGGTTATTTTCCAGGGTCTGGACCAGATTTGGCTTTATGGCGTCCTTGAGCAGTGCGGTCATGGCCCCATGGGCATTGATGTCCCTTGCATGAACCGGCTTTTTATCTCCGCGGGTATAACCGATGACGATATTACCTAGGCGTTCCTTTAAATCCGAGATGGAGGTTGCCAGACAAAAGATGGCCATGACTTCCGAGGCTACCGTAATGTCATAACCGTCTTCCCTTGGAAAACCGTTGGCTGTACCGCCTAGTGCGATTACGATCTTCCGGAGGGCCCGATCATTCATATCCACAACGCGTTTCCAGGTAATCAGGCGGGGGTCAATATTCAGGGCATTACCATGATTGATGTGGTTGTCCAGCATGGCAGAAAGCAGGTTATGGGCCGCACCAATGGCGTGGAAATCCCCGGTAAAATGCAAATTAATGTCTTCCATGGGAACCACCTGGGCATAGCCACCTCCGGCGGCTCCACCCTTGACTCCAAAACAGGGACCCAGAGACGGTTCCCGCAAACAGATCAATGTCTTTTTGCCCAGACGGTTCATGGCATCACCCAGGCCGACCGTGGTGGTGGTCTTGCCTTCACCGGCGGGTGTCGGGCTGATGGCTGTTGTCAGGATTAATTTACCATCAGACCTATCTTTCAGGCTGTCGATATAATCAAGGGATAATTTAGCCTTGTAGTGTCCATAAGGCTCCAGATGTTCGCTTTCTATGCCGTATTGTTCCTTGGCCAGATCGATAATGTATTTTTTATTGGCTTTTTGGGCGATTTCTATATCAGACATGGCGATGTCTCCTTCAATAGGTTCCTATATGTATAATTGTGTCTAATTATTTTTTTGTGGCGTGATGAACCTGATGCCGCCTTTCATTCTTTTTGTGACCCCGGCAGCGGCTTTTGGCCCCATTTTAGCGTGTTAGGCTGACATATTCACTACCCAGTGGGGCGCCGGCCCTGGCCAGGTCTCTGGGAGAGAACCCGGACGAATCGATCAATCTGCTGGAGATCCCCTCGAAGCGGAAGCAGCTGGCCCCAGTAAAACGCCAGTCTTCCCTGCAACAGGCCATGACCCTGCTTGATGAGACCGAGGCCGAGGCGCTCTATGTGGTCAGTCCCCTAGGGGTCTCGGCGGACAAGATCCTGGGTATTATTACCGTCGAGGATATTGAACAGCACTATCGGCCCCGGCCGGTATAAGTCGGGCTTCAGTCCGGTTCCGTCAGGGGGGGCAGAGAGGGCCGGTGCAGGGTGATTGAGCCGGCGATAATCACCAGGCAGGCGCCGACCAGGGTGAGATAATCCGGGATCTCCTGCCAGATAAACCAGCCATACAGTGCGGCAAAGATGACCGTGGTATAGGTAAAGGGGCCGATCTCGGCCGCAGGGGCCAGGCTGTAACTGTAGGTCAGCAACAGCTGTCCCACGGTGGCGCATAGACCGACAAGCATCATAACTAGGATGACAACGGTTGGCGGTGTCTGCCAGGCCCAGAACAGGGGTACGGCCGAGATGAGGGTACCCGTGAGGCTGAAGTAAAAGACGGTACGCAAGGTCGGTTCGGTCTTTGACAGGTTCCGAATTGTGACCATCGCGAGTGCGGCCAAGATGGCGGACAGTAACCCCACCAGGGCGGCACTGTCCAGGATCCCCCCCTGCGGTTTTAGGATGAGGCAGATACCGATAAATCCCAGCAAGATGGCAAATACCAGCTTGCCGGAGGACCGCTCCTTCAGCCAGATCAAGGCAATCAGTGCAATGAAGATGGGGGATGAGTAATTCAGTAATACGGCCTCTGCCAGGTCCAGGTGGGCAATGGCATAGAAGAAGCAATACATGGCACTCAGGCCAGCGATGGAACGTAGCAGGTGAGCCCAGGGCCGGCGTGTCTTCAAATGCCCGATCCCTTTTTTCAGGACCCAGGGAAGGAGAAACAGTAACCCAAAACTGTTTCTCAGGAATACGGTAACCTCATTGGGTAGATATAACGATGCATAACGGACACCCGCACTCATTGATGCAAACATCAAGGAGGCCAGGATAGCGCAATAAGCGCCGCGCAGTAGCATGTGTGAATGCATGGGATAAACCAGGGATAAAAGAAGTATTCAGGGCAAAAAGCAAAATCCCTGCTAATGAATGGTTGAACGTTATACCCTTTTCATACCCTGGTCTATGATGACAGGAAATGCTGTCCTCGTCACGAAGTGCTTTCTCTGACTTTTACCGATCAGACCGTAATATCTCGGGCGCTTGCGCTAGTGAATCCGGACAAATTCTGATAGCATCTGGCCCTTGATTATGAAGCCGGCCTTTGCTCTTTTGTCCATCCCGAGCGGCTCTAGTGAGCTGACGGAGCCGGTCCCCCCGGATTCCATATCCAACAGATGCCAAGAACCATGACTCATTTTGTGTTTATTACCGGCGGTGTCGTCTCTTCACTTGGCAAAGGCATTGCCTCTGCGTCGCTGGCCTCCATCCTGGAGGCACGCGGCCTGAAGGTAACCCTGATAAAACTGGATCCCTATATTAATGTCGATCCCGGCACCATGAGCCCCTTCCAGCATGGCGAGGTGTATGTGACCGAGGACGGCGCAGAGACAGATCTTGATCTTGGCCATTATGAGCGTTTTGTCCGTACGACGATGGGCAAGGCCAATAACTATACTGCCGGCAGAATCTATCTGAATGTTATCCAGAAAGAACGGCGAGGTGACTACCTGGGTGGAACGGTACAGGTCATACCGCACATCACAGACGAAATAAAGCGCTGTATTATCGAGGGAGCGGGTGATGCTGAAGTTGCCATGGTCGAAATTGGTGGCACGGTGGGCGATATCGAGTCACAACCTTTCTTGGAAGCAATACGTCAAATGCGAATCGAACTGGGCAGTGAGAAGACACTGTTCATTCACCTGACACTGGTGCCTTTTATTGCCGCTGTCGGTGAGATCAAGACCAAACCAACCCAGCACTCTGTGAAAGAATTGCGTTCCATTGGTATTCAACCGGATATCTTGCTTTGTCGTACGGATTCACCTCTGCCGGATAATGAACGTCGGAAGATGGCACTGTTCACTAATGTGGAGGAGTCGGCCATTATTTCGGCTGTCGATGTGGATAATCTTTACAAAATACCTCGCCTGTTGCACGCACAGGGATTGGATGAAATTGTTGCCAGGAAATTTGGTCTCGATCTGCCACCGGCTGATTTCACAGAATGGGACAGGGTGATTGAAGCCATTGAAAATCCGAAACGGGAGATCAACATTGCAATGGTGGGTAAATATATTGACCTGGCGGATTCCTATAAGTCATTGACCGAGGCCTTGAAACACGCCGGCATTCATACCCTGACACGCGTTAATATAACTTATATTGATTCCGAGAATATTGAGCAATCCGGGACGGATTGCCTGAAGGGTATGCATGCCATTCTGGTACCAGGTGGGTTTGGCAATCGGGGAATCGAGGGCAAGATGATGGCGGTAAAATATGCCAGGGAACATGGTGTCCCTTATCTGGGAATCTGCCTTGGCATGCAGGTGGCCGTGATCGAATTTGCACGTAACAAGGCAGGCCTCAGCGGCGCTAACAGCACCGAATTCGACAAAAAGGCCAAGGACCCGGTGATCGCCCTGATCACGGAATGGCAGGATGTAACAGGTCGAATTGAACAACGTGATGAAAGTTCCGATCTGGGTGGCACCATGCGCCTGGGCGGTCAGCAGTGTAAATTGATTGAGGGGACGAAGGTCAGGGAGTTGTATGACAAGGACATTATTACCGAGCGTCACCGTCACCGTTATGAATTCAATAATAATTATCGTGACGCTTTGATTAATGCAGGTCTGAAGGTTGCCGGGACCTCCGTTGATGGAAAGCTGGTTGAAATTATAGAAATACCGGAGCATCCGTGGTTTATCGCTTGCCAGTTTCACCCGGAATTTACTTCCAATCCCCGCGATGGGCATCCGTTGTTTTCCGGCTTTATCAGGGCAGCTAATAAGTACAAGGAGAGTCAGCAAAAGGAACCTGTAAATGCAGTTGTGTAACTTCACTGTAGGTAATGATCAGCCATTTTTTCTGATCGCAGGGCCGTGCGTGGTGGAAAGCGAGGCCCTTGTCATGGACACGGCTGGGAGGCTTAAGGAACTTACTCAGGAACTGGGTATCCCGTATATTTACAAATCTTCCTACGACAAGGCCAACCGTACCTCGCATGACAGTTTCCGTGGCCCCGGGGTGGAAAAAGGACTTGAGATACTTGCAAAGGTCAGGCATGAACTCCAGCTGCCGGTACTCACCGATGTCCATGAAGATTCACCTCTGGAAGAGGTTGCCTCCGTGGTGGATGTTTTGCAAACACCGGCATTTCTCTGTCGGCAAACCAACTTTATCCAGAATGTGGCGCGGCAGGGCCTGCCAGTCAATATCAAGAAGGGTCAGTTTCTTGCTCCCTGGGACATGGGCAATGTGGTGGAAAAGGCGCGCGCGGTTGGTAACGACCAGATTATGGTTTGTGAACGTGGTGTCAGTTTCGGCTACAATTATTTGGTCAGTGATATGCGGGCGTTGGTGGTCATGCGGGAGACCGGTTGTCCCGTGGTATTCGATGCAACTCATTCTGTACAAATGCCGGGAGGACAGGGCAGCTCATCGGGAGGACAACGCGAATTTGTACCCACCCTTGCACGTGCGGCAGTGGCCGTAGGAGTTGCCGGTTTGTTTATGGAGACGCATCCTGATCCGGACAGAGCATTGAGTGATGGTCCCAATTCTTGGCCACTGGCCAAAATGGGCGAATTACTTGAGACTCTGAAAGAGATGGATGTGCTGGCCAAGCGCCGCTTGGAAACTGTCTGAACAATATAATTATAAATAAGAGGGAAAAAAGTGACAGCAATTACAAATATAAACGCTAGAGAAGTAATTGATTCACGAGGAAACCCGACTATTGAAGCTGAGATTTATACTGAACGGGGTGTTATGGGATCAGCCATGGTACCCTCCGGAGCATCAACCGGCGCGCGTGAAGCCCTTGAACTCAGAGATGGTGATGCTGCCCGTTTCAAGGGCAAGGGCGTATTAAAGGCAATTAATAATATTCATAAAAAGATCCTTCCCGCAATCCGTGGGCGCGATGTAACGGATCAGGCCGGCGTTGATCAGCATATGATCGAGCTTGATGGTACTGCCAATAAGGAACACTTGGGGGCCAATGCCATGCTGGCAGTATCTATGGCCACGGCCCGTGCGGCTGCGAATGAAGAAGGTATCCCCTTATACCAGTATCTGGGCGGCGATGGCCCATTTCAGATGCCCGTCCCCATGATGAACATTCTCAATGGTGGTGCCCATGCCGATAACAGTGTTGACCTTCAGGAGTTCATGATCCTTCCCGTCAGTGCTTCAAGCCTGCGTGAAGCAGTACGATACGGTGCTGAAATCTTTCATTCATTGAAGTCCGTGCTTGCAAACCGGGGGCTGAGTACCAGTGTAGGCGACGAGGGTGGGTTTGCACCCAATCTTTCATCAAACGAGCAGGCGATAGAAGTAATTCTGGAAGCAATTGAGAAGGCCGGTTACCATCCAGGTGAGGATATCCTTTTGGGACTGGATGTCGCCAGTTCCGAGTTCTATCAAAATGGCCGCTATACACTTGCCTCCGAAAACCGAGAACTCAGTTCTGCAGAATTCCTTGATTACCTTGAACCCTGGTTTGAAAAATATCCCATCATAACGATGGAAGACGGCATGGCCGAGGATGACTGGGATGGATGGAAACTGCTAACAGAGCGTCTGGGCAAAACGGTACAGCTGGTAGGCGACGATTTGTTCGTGACCAATACCCGGATTTTACAGGAAGGTATAGAAAAGGGTGTAGGGAATTCCATTTTGATCAAGGTTAACCAGATAGGTACGCTTACTGAAACACTGGCAGCCATCAATATGGCCAAGAAAGCTGATTATACTGCGGTAATTTCACACCGTTCAGGTGAAACAGAAGATACTATTATTGCCGACCTCGCCGTTGCTACCTCTTCCGGCCAAATCAAGACAGGCTCGCTTTCAAGATCTGACCGCGTGGCGAAATACAATCGCTTGATGAAGATAGAGGATCAGCTGGGTGAGAAGGCAAGTTATCCAGGTAGAAAAGCATTTTATAATCTTGCGTGACGAACACATGAAGATGAAAGTATGAAATTCGTTTGTCTGTTTTTGCTGGTAATTTTGATTATGCTCCAATACCGGCTCTGGATTGGACAAGGTAGCCTAACCTATGTCCATCATCTTAATCGGCAAAAACAGGCCCAGATGGAAGAGAACCGCATCCTGCTGGAACGTAACCAGTCACTTTCTGCGGAAGTCAATGATCTCAAGCATGGGTTTGCAGCGATTGAAGAACGGGCACGCAGCGAAATGGGCATGATAAAAAAGGATGAAACGTTCTATCAGATTGTTCGTCTGGACGACGGGCCAGAAGATCAGGACTGATTATGAAAGCCAGCGTACGTTACTGGGCAGTCGTGCCTGCTGCCGGTGCCGGAAAGCGCATGCAATCTGATGTCCCGAAACAGTATCTTGAAATACATGGCAAGCCCGTAATTGAATATACACTCGAAGCTTTTATCAGTCACCCGTTGATAGAATCCGTAATTGTTGCGGTTTCCGATACGGATGGTTTCTGGCCAGAACTCCCTGTTTCGAGACACCCAAAGATTCAGACAGCAAAAGGTGGCCTTGAACGTTGCCATTCAGTCTTAAATTGTCTGGAACATTTACAGACAATCGCAGGTAGTGATGACTGGGTGCTAGTGCATGATGCGGCAAGGCCCTGCCTTATTAAAGATGATATAGATAAATTAATCTGCGGACTTTCAGATACTGATGGTGGATTGCTCGCATTACCAGTAAGGGATACCATGAAGCGTGCGGAAAATAGTTTTGTCAAGGAGACAGTGAATCGTGAAGGTCTCTGGCATGCTTTGACACCTCAGATGTTTCGTTTATCAGAGTTACAACAATCGTTGAATTCGGCAGTCACAAGAGGTGATATGGTGACTGACGAATCGCAGGCTATGGAAAAAGCTGGGTATAAACCTCGTCTGGTTAAAGGCAGGCCGGAAAATATCAAAATCACCCACAGAGCTGATCTGGCATTGGCTGAGTTATATCTATCAAGGAGTGCGACATGCGTATAGGCCACGGTTATGATGCGCATACTTTTGCCAAGGGCAGACCTCTGATCCTGGGAGGCGTATCCATACCACATACTCATGGCCTAGCGGCTCATTCGGATGGGGATGCTGTTATACACGCCCTCTGTGATGCCTTGCTGGGCGCTGCTGCGCTGGGTGATATTGGCACCTATTTTCCGGATACTAACAAGGAATTTGAAAACATTGACAGTCGCATATTATTAAGAGAAGTGGGGAAGTTGCTGAAAGAAAAAAAATTGTCACTGGTTAATGCCGATATCACCATACTGGCGCAATCACCCAAAATGTCACCGTACATCCAGGCCATGCAAAAAAACCTTGCAGATGACTTGGAGACGAAAATTGGAAACATCAATATAAAGGCAACCACGACCGAGGGCATGGGCTTTATTGGCAGGAGCGAGGGAATAGCTGTCTATGCCGTCACTCTTCTGGAGTAGGTGCGTTATACCTTGTATAGAGTATGTTCAATGATTAATGCAATTATTTACAAACCGGAATTAATTCACAGTTTTAACAACGCATTATTGACAGTCTAAAACCGTAATTTTGCACTACATCATCTTCCAAGATTAGATTTGCTATACACTATATGGTGTATACGCTTATTTCGGTACATTACCGATCAAAACAATCACTTCAATTAGTTATTTCTCCTGATAGACTTAAGCAATGTCTGTAGTCTCAGACATCAATAAAACTGTCATCTCGTTCATGACAAATAGGGAGAGAGAGCGATGAATAATTCTAATATTCTTTATACCAACGAAGTGTCATTCAACAACTTTGAGCACCTGGAAGTTGAAATTGATCCTGAACTTAAAACCGTATGGTTATACTTCAATGCACAACCGAGATCCTGCTTTACGCTAACCTTGCTGGAAGAGTTGGACAAATTTCAGTCCATACTGAAACTTAGGGAAGGCAGATTGCCACATAATGGGGAGCTAATTGATATTGAATACAATGTCATTACTTCGCGGCATCAGGTATTCAGTTTCGGTGGGGATCTGGATTATTTTGTCAAATGTATCAAAACCGGTGATCGTGATGCTCTCAGGCGCTATGCGAAGGCCTGTATTGATGCCGTGTATTACCATCATGTCGGACGTGAAGTTGGATTGACCACCATCTCACTGGTGCATGGCAATGCATTGGGGGGCGGTTTTGAGGCCGCGTTGTCCAGCCATGTAGTTATTGCCGAGCGCAGCGCGGAGATGGGTCTTCCTGAAATCCTCTTCAACCTGTTCCCTGGAATGGGTGCCTTTAATCTTCTGGCGCAGAGGGTCTCAGACAAAGAGGCTGAAAAGATGATGCTGAATGGTCGTCTCTATACTGCGCAAGAGATGTACGATATGGGCATTGTTGATTCACTTGTGGAAGATGGTCTTGGCAGGGAATCTGTCAATGCCTACATTCGCACTAATAACAAACGTAAGAATGCTATCAGTGCAATTAGGAAGATAAGGCAGATGTCCAATCCCATTGATTATGATTTGCTAATGGAGATTGGTGAACTCTGGGTTGAGTCTGCTTTCAAACTGACAGAAAAAGATATCCGCTTAATGAACCGTCTGGTTCATAGTCAGATTCGTTTCGCTGAACATACCAATCCGCCAGCAGCACCGGCCCTACGTGTCGCCCGCTAAGCGGTGGTTTAAGGTATACCTTGGCATTCATGGCTTGAAGTGTATTTAGCCGTGAAATACTGACATCTGATTCGAAGGGGTATCTAAAATGAGTAACTATACAAACAAGCAACTGCGTATGGCTGTGGCCCAGTACACCACCAAATCTACAGCCAATGCATTAAACGTGTTTATGGTGGATATGATGCTGTATCTGGCTGCAATAACAGGGGCAATCATGCTGGAAAATACATTTGCCAGGATCGCCTGTGCTGTATTGGCCGGCTTCAAGATTGCAACACTCTTTGTTATTGCACATGACGCAGCACATGACAGTCTGACCGGGAGCCGGAAATTAAATAGGATTATCGGCAGAATCACTTTCCTGCCAGCCCTGCATAATTTCAGCCTCTGGATTATTGCCCATAATCGCCTGCATCATCAGTTAGCCAATCTGAAAGGTGCCAACTCATGGTCACCAATTTCAAAGGGTGAATATGATGCCTTTCCATTATGGAGAAAAGCACTGGAGCGTCTTTATAGGAGTCCTTTAGGGCTGGGCGTTTACTATCTGATTGAGCGTTGGTGGAAGGATAAGTTTTTTCCTTACAAGCGCCTGACAGGGGAGTATAAGGCAATTTACTGGCTGGACTTCGCCCTAGTTACCGGTTATCTCACTGGTTTCATCAGCATTTTACTGATTGCCGGTACATATCTGGGTCATACAACGGCGATAGAGTCTGTAGTACTGGGGTTTGTCATACCTTATGCGGTATTTAATTACATGATGGGTTTTACCGTATATCAGCATCATACGCATGAATCCATTCCATGGTTCGACAGCAATGATGAAAGGCGAGTGAAAGGCGCTCCGGATGAGGTAACCATGCATGTTAAGTACCCTCTCTGGTACAACTTGCTCAGTCATAATATTATGGAACATACGGCACATCATGTGGATCCAAGAATTCCCTTGTATAATTTGGCCAAGGCCCAGTCCGCACTGGTCGATTTGCTGGGTGAGGAGATGCATACCCTGAGATTCTCATTTGGGAAACTTTTGTGCACATTGTCCGTTTGTAAATTATATGATTATGAAAATCATCGCTGGCTTGATTTCGAGGGTAGACCGACTACCGATGTAATTCTGGCTATTGATGAGAACTGGGGATCCGATTACGCAGAAGCGGCCTGATAAAACAGTTTTAAGGGAAATGTATTGGCTACAAGGACGGGTAGCCTTGTTATGATATTGCTTGTCTTTTAATAAATATCTGATTACAGGGCGGCTGTTTTCTGTTCATCGAGATAGACAAGTAATGCCTTTTTTGTCTCATTAAGGGTAGTCTTCAGTTCTTCAAGCTCTGTCCTGGCACGTGTCATGTTGTCAGCATTTGCAAGTTTGTTGATATTGTGTGCAATAAAAGCCAGTCTCTTGGCCCCGATACTGCGGGAACTACCATCCAAGGTATGCGTTATTCCACGCGCTGAATCAATATCAGCATCTGCCAAAGATACAGTGAGCTGCTTGGCAAGTTTTTCTGCATTGTTAATAAATCCGTTAATCAGGTCATGCAGGAAACTATAGTCGTTGGCCATTTTTGAAATTGATCCGAGAGTTTTCATATCAAGCAACGGCATATCCTGTGGTTCATTCGAGCTGACTACCTTAAGAGTAGCTTTTTGACCGGTTTTTTCGCCTTCACCCTGTTTTTTATTCTCCAGTAATAATTCAATTGTGCTTAGTAGTTTTTCGGGTTCAACTGGTTTGGTCAAATAACCGTCCATTCTCGCATCTTCACAGGCCTTGAGGGCTTCCTTGGTAGCATTTGCTGTTAACATTAGAAATGGAATATGTTTTTTCTCGGGATGGGTAAAGCGAAATACCTTTGTTGCATCTATACCGCTCATTACCGGCATATGCATATCAACGATTACAAAGTCAAAATCTTTCTCATCCAGGGCATCTAGAACTTCTTCCCCGTTTCCTGTCACAGTCACCTTGTGACCATGGTATTCCAGGATCTTCTTGATAACCATCTGATTTGTGGGATTGTCTTCGCCAACCAGAATATCCAATGCCTGCGGAGTTGCCTGACGTTTCTCCTCTACAGCCGATTTTCCCTCATTGACGGCTAAATCGAGGGTGGAGCTTGTAGAGGCAACGAGGGCATGAAGCGTGCGGAACAGTGTCAGGCGATAAGGCGTACTGCTGATAACTGCTGAATAGCCTTCTGCAAGATACTCCTGTTCCTGCTCTTTGGTACATTGATCGTTAACCAGTACCAGTTTACACATGGAACGAGAACTCAGGTCATTACAGGATCTGATAAATTGTACAGGGTCAGTATCAAGGTATTTCTGAAATACGATAATCGCAGTAAAGACTTCACTTCCCTTGTCCCGCAAGTGTTCCATCGCCTCACTGGCATCTGTAGCTCGTGAATATCGGGCATACCAGGTTTGCAGGTGTTCTTCTACAGTCATGCCGTGTTCAGGCCGGGAATTTACCAGCAATATATTGATTCGGGAGAAGATACTTTCAACGGCTTTTTCTTCAGAGAGTATGTTTTGTTTTTCCAGTCCTATCTCGAACCAGAATTCCGAACCTTTACCTGGTTCACTTTTAAGACCTATTGTGCCGCCTATTAATTCAACCAATTGTTTCGCAATGGCCATACCAAGACCGGTGCCGCCATAAAGTCGGGTTGTTGAGCCGTCTGCTTGTGAGAACTTCTCGAAAATCTTCTGTTGTGCTTCCGGGGCTATGCCGATACCGGTATCTATAACCTCGAACCTAGCTCTGACATGATCAGGACCGGCAGTTACGGGAGTGACCCTGATTTCAATCCTGCCTACATTGGTGAATTTGATGGCGTTACTTATCAGATTGACAAGAATTTGCCGGATATGTTGTGGATCCCCGCGTAGCAGAAAGGGGATCTCGGGTGAAATATGTATATTAAACTTAAGTTGTTTTTTTGTCGCCTCTGGCGCTAATAGATCAGCCGTTGAATTAACAAGTGTATGAAGATCAAAATTAATATTTTCTTTTTCGATCTTTCCCGCCTCGATCTTGGATATATCAAGTATGTCATTAATCAGGGAAAGCAGAATTTTGGCGGATGTTTGAATTGTCTGGATGAAATCTTTTTGTTCGGCATTTAATGACGTTTTGCTGAGCAGATCAGACATACCGATCACGCCGTTCAAAGGTGTACGGATTTCATGACTCATGTTTGACAGAAACTGGCTTTTGGCTTCATTGGCGGCATTGGCCAGGATAACGGCTTTTTGCAAGCGGGAGATAAGTACAGATGCATATCCCGAAAGTGCAAGGAGTGAAATTAAGAGGCCGTAACTGAGTACCGGTTGATCCATCCAGTAAGTGTTATGGTATACAACAAAGATAAAACCGATGCTGCTCAGAAGTGCGCTTGCAAACAGGTATTTGTTACCATAACGGAAACCGTATCCCAGGGTCATGAATATATAGACGCCGAATAACGGGGATGCGGGTTGTCCGGCCACAGTCATTGCGTAGGTGAGAAAAGATACGTCCAGCAACATACTTACAAGGCGACGATATGTCTTGATATTCGGGTAAGCCAGTATCCATAAAAACAATATGACTGTTGAAGCTATATACAGATAGGTAGCATAAATGACTTTTTCCGGAACCGGGATATAAAGCTGGCTCCAGTAACAATAGAGTAGCCAGATAAGTCCCACGATAAGTTTGACGATGGCTTGTTCATGCTGCGTATCATCCCTGTTACGAAGCAAGGTGACAGCATCATTGATTTTCTGGCGGATATTCATTTTTAATTACGTTTACTGGCCGTTTCTCAGCAGAACATATACAGCACCGGTGCCACCGTCAACCGGGCGGGCAGAGCAGAATGCCAGCACCTGTTGTTTATTAACCAGCCAGTTATGGAGCCTGTTTTTGATTACTGGTTGTCCTCCCTGTGAACCCTTGCCTTTCCCATGAATAATTAATGCATAACGGTAGTTTCGCTTACTGCAATCATTAAGAAAGAGATCCAGTGCTTTCCCTGCCCTGTCAGCGGTAAGTCCGTGGAGGTCAAGTTCGCCCTGAATTGCAAATTGCCCACGCTTGAGTTTTGACATGAACTTGTGTTGTATACCCGGGCGCTTGAAACTGATTTGATCCCCAGCAATGAATTGTCTGCCACCCGCTTTGGCCTCTGCATTAACAGCAGTAGATTCCTCAGCAACAGGGGAAAACGGGCTGCGAGAATGGCGGGCGGGTTTTCTGATTATGGCCTGGTCGTGACTGATTTTTTCAACCGGACCGATACTTTCCCTGAACAACGCCTTGTCAGCATCTGATATGTCATTGTTTTCCATATTAAAATTATTAGTCTGTTAGACCATATTTAAGTGTATAACAGCTTTGGGGCGTTGTCAGGTAAGAGTTCAGTGAAATCAGCCCTGTTCTGCAAATGCAAACAGACATACGAAAAAGGCAAAGAGTCCAAAATTCCTGCGCTATTTAATCAGACTATTCCAGCCACAGCCGGGCATTATGGAAGAGTTGCATCCAGGGACTTTCTTCTTCTTTCCAGTTATCCGACAGCCACGAGAACTGTTTTTTCAGGAAGACTCGTTCTGGATGCGGCATCATGATCGTAAAGCGCCCATCTTTGTTGGTGAAACCGGTCAGTCCGTCTGCAGAACCGTTTGGGTTGGCTGGATAACAGTCAGTTGGTTTGCCGTTGTTGTCAATGAACCTGAGGCAGGAGAAGGCATGGGCAGCATCGTCGGTGGAACGAAATGCTGTCCTGCCTTCGCCGTGGGCAACTACGATAGGCAGCCTGATGCCTTGCATATTCCGTAAGAGAATTGAAGGGGAATCTGTTACTTCCGCCATGACTAGCCTGGCTTCGAACTGCTCTGATAGGTTGCGCCTGAATTCAGGCCAGTATTCGGCTCCTGGTATCAGTGCATAAAGTTGCGAAAACATCTGGCAGCCGTTACAGACACCCAGCCCAAAGGTATCCGTTCGACTGAAGAACCGTGCAAATTCATCCCGCACGATTTCATTATAAAGTATGGATTTGGCCCAACCACCACCTGCACCAAGGACATCCCCGTAAGAAAAACCGCCGCAGGCTGCAAGGCCATGAAATGCATCGAGCGAAACCTGGCCCGAGATGATGTCATTCATGTGAACATCCATGGCTTTGAAACCTGCACGGTGAAAGGCCGCGGCCATTTCGACGTGTCCATTGACCCCCTGTTCACGCAATATGGCGACAGCCGGTCTGGCACCGCCTGATGTTACCCTGCGGAGCCTGAAATCAGGTCCGGTATCCAGAAACAAGCCCGGGTCTTTAGTGTCCAACAGGCGGTCAAATTCCTGGCGTGCGCACTCGGGATTATCACGCAGCGATTGCATCCTGAAACTCGTCTCTGACCATTTGCGATGCAGGTCCAGTACGCCTTCAGAGACAATCGTCTTGCCGGCATAGTCAAAACGCAACAGTCCTTCTCCGTTAAAACTACCGATAACGTGAACATGTCCTGCCAGCTTTGTGCCTTGGTTGAAGATCTTTTTAACTCCTTCGATATCCTCTTTGCGCACCTGTATAACGGCTCCGGCTTCTTCATTGAAGAGAATCGAGATCGGGTCTTCACCCATTCCGTCCAGGTTGATATCCAGGCCTGTACGGGAGGCAAATGCCATCTCGGCCAGTGTGACAAACAGGCCGCCATCGGAACGGTCGTGGTAAGCCAGGGTAACTCCCATTTCATTCAGGATCTGCAAGCCGCGGAACAGGAGTTTCAAGTCTTCGGCATTGTCCATGTCCGGAGTCTCGGCGACAGTCTGGTTATAGACCTGTGCCAGTGCGCTGCCGCCGAGCCGGTTTTTCCCACGACCAAGATCAATCAATATCAGCACTGTGTCACCGAAACCCGTTTGCAGGCAAGGTGTCAGACTTTGCCGAATGTCGGCAACCGGGGCAAAAGCCGAGACAACGAGGGAGAGAGGGGCCGTTACCTGTTTTTCCTCCCCTTTTTCCTGCCAAACGGTATTCATCGAGAGGGAATCCTTGCCTACCGGGATACAAAGCCCCAGTGATTGGCAGAACGCACTGACGGCCTCAACGGTTTTGTAGAGTCTGGCATCTTCATCACCGACGCCGCAGGCGGCCATCCAGTTGGCGGACAAGGCGATGTCACTGATATTGAGTATTCTTGCTGCCGCCAGATTGGTAATGGCCTCTGCCACCGCCATCCGTCCGGCAGCCGGGGCATTGATCACGGCCATGGGCGTCCTTTCACCGACTGCCATCGCCTCACCGACATAGTCTTCAATGCCGCTGGCGGTTACGGCACAGTTTGCAACCGGCGTTTGCCAAGGGCCGACCAGCTGGTCCCGCGCGACCAGTCCGGATACCGTGCGATCACCAATTGTGATCAGGAAACTTTTATCCGCGATAGTCGGCAGGTGCAGTATCCGGTTGATGGCATCTCTGATATCAATCGCTGTGATGTCCAGGGACGGGGAATCATGTGTAGATGATCGTGCGCATCGTTGCATGCGGGGTAATTTCCCCAGCAGGACCTGCATGGGCAGATCGATGGGACGATTGTTAAACAACTCGTCATTTAAGATCAGCTGATTGTCAGCGGTTGCCTCACCGAGAACGGCAAAAGGTGCGCGTTCCCGCTCACAGAACTGGATGAAGCGTGGCAGCTCCTTGTCCAGGATGGCCAGTACATAGCGTTCCTGCGCCTCATTACACCAGATCTCCATAGGCGACATGCCCGGTTCCGCGTTGGGGATCCTGCGCAAATCAAAACGGGCCCCACGCTGACTGGCGCTGACAAGTTCGGGCAGGGCATTCGACAGACCACCGGCCCCCACATCATGGATCGAAAGGATAGGATTGGCATGACCCAGTGCCCAGCAGGCGTCGATCACTTCCTGACAGCGCCGTTGTACTTCCGGGTTGCCCCGTTGCACAGATGCAAAATCCAGTGCCTCTTCGCTCTGGCCCGAGGCCATGGAAGAGGCTGCCCCGCCACCCAGTCCTATCAGCATGGCTGGTCCTCCCAGTACGATCAAACAGGCTCCGGGAGGGATACTGGCCTTATGAATATGCATGTCCCGGATCATGCCGTAACCACCAGCCAGCATGATCGGTTTGTGATAACCCCGCATCAGGCCATTCTGGTCCAACTGTTCATAGGTCCTGAAATAACCGCACAGGGCTGGGCGGCCAAATTCGTTATTAAATGCGGCACCGCCGATCGGACCTTCAAGCATAATATCCAGTGCAGAAACGATGCGCCCGGGCTTGCCATAGTCCCGTTCCCAAGGCTGTCTGAATCCCGGAATATTCAAGTTGGAGACACTAAAGCCTGTAAGTCCGGCCTTCGGTTTTGCGCCACGCCCGGTAGCAGATTCATCACGGATTTCCCCACCGGACCCGGTTGCCGCACCCGGAAAAGGTGAGATAGCAGTCGGGTGATTGTGTGTCTCGACTTTCATCAATATGTGCACTTCTTCAGCATGTGGCTTGTATTGATGATCCTCCGGATCAGCAAAGAACCGGCGTGCCTGGTAGCCTGTTGTTACCGCGGCATTATCAACATAAGCGGATTTGATTTGTCCCGGGTGTTCCTGGTGTGTCTTGCGGATCATATCGAAGAGAGATGCAGGCATTTTCCTGTTATCGAGTGTCCATTCTGCATTGAAGATCTTGTGTCGGCAGTGTTCTGAATTTGCCTGGGCAAACATCATCAGTTCAACATCAGTAGGGTTTCTCTGCAGTTGTTTGAAATTTTCAAATAGATAATCTATCTCGTTATCTGCCAGTGCCAGGCCCAGCTCCCGGTTGATTTCGATCAGGGCCCCACGACCTCCTGTCAGTATGTCGATCGTGTTCAGTGGTGTCGGAGATGCTTCCTGGAATAAGACACGGGCATCGTCACGGTCTGTAAAGACAGTTTCTGTCATGCGGTCATGAAGCAGGGCCTTGATATGTTTAATGCTGTTTGAATCAGGCCTGCACTCTTTTGGCAGGCCCAGGCACCAGGCCGTCCCGCGCTCGACTCGCCGGACCATTTGTAGGCCACAATTATGGATGATGTCCGTTGCCTTGCTGGACCAGGGAGAAATTGTCCCGGGCCTGGGAGTCACCAGGAAATAGAGGCCGTCATTATCTTGATTACTCTTGCCTGGAACAGTCTCCAGCAAATTGTTCAGTCGTGCCGTTTCCCGCTCGTCCAGTGTCTGTGTGGTGTGAACAAAATAGGTGTATTCAACATGGATGGCGGGATTAACAGGCAGCAATTCCGCCAGCGATTCAGCATATTTGGTTTTGCGGAATTCAGAGAGAGCGGCGGGACCGCGCAAAAACAGTATCAATTTAAATCCAGCCAGAATATCGGGTTAATAGAAAGCACATGGGAGAGGCGATTAACAGTTTTGCCCGTCCCACAACCGGGTCCCTATTTTATTTCATCGACCCTGATTAATACAGAGCGGGATTCTTGACCACGTTGCCCCGAAGAGGACAGTAGTTCCCTGGAGTCCTGACGGGATTGCCGATCAATGCCTCCCACTTCCATCCATTCACCGAGGCGTCCACTCACCGTGGTCTCTACATCCTGGACATCCAGTACCGGTGCCTTACCGGGTCCTACCTTTGTCAATCGGGGTGCAATCAGCAAGGTGACACGGTCGCCGTTAAGTCGGGGCATTACATAAAACCCGCTGTCTGCATTGATATATTCCGTGCTTTCATTGACGATAACGCCGCCGCCCGGAGGGGCAAGGGCCGATTGGGTAGAGACAGGGATGGATTGTCCGACGGCAATATAGGCCGGATACCCTTCCGTGGTCCGTACCATGAACGTGTTGCCTTCATCGCTGTTGATACGTGATTCATTCCCCCTGTATCTGATGAAATTGCCTTCACTGTCCTGGCCGGAAATGATCACGCCGTCGTGTCCGCCAGACGGGTGATCATTCACTTCGGCACTGATGTCGCCTGTTGAGATTCTGCCGGATACTGCATGTTCCTGTTGATCTGTATTTGTCATGATGCCTTGCTTGACCCGGATAAGGAGGCGTCGGGGTGATCGGTCCAGGCTATCCAGTACTGATCTGATCTGTGCCAGATTGTCTGGTGTTGTCTTGATGATCAACTGGTTATTCATCCCGGTAATTGTCCCTCCAGGCTGTAACAGTGGCCGTAGTACGGGGATGATTTCCTCGGTCAGCCGGTGCTTGAGCGGAATAACTTCGAGAGTCATGCTTTCTGCCGAAAGCTGCGAGGCCGAACAAAGGAAGATCAGAAGCAGCCATCCTGACACTACCGTTTTCATAGGTTCATTCTTCTCAGGTTCGGATCGAGCGAGGCGGACTCCCACATCTCGACAAATTGCTCATCAAAATATTTGCATTTTTTACGATCATTAAAGTTTGCTGTAGCCTCGTAACGAACTGAGTCATACCTGTGCAAATAGGCAGTCTTGTCCGCCAGCAGCAGGCATTCGTTGTAGTACTTGTATACATTACTCGCCTTTCGAATCTCGATGAAGCTGCTCAGGTCTCCTGCCAGGCGCACCAGTTGATGGCCATTGCGCACTATCGTCTCGGGCTCGAATACGATAATACGGATATTTGGCCGCCGCCGTGAGAGCACCAGTTGTCTGACGGCATCAACGAATTCAGGAGAATTGAAAATGAATGGATCGAGCAGGCGACTGATAATATCCAGGTGGCGCTTGCATTGCCGGGCTATCAATGTCGCAACTATTCGGTTTTCTTCCCAACTCATGAGTTGAAGCAACTGTGAATCAACGCCGAGTTTGAAATCACTGTAATCCATAATTCAATATCTTGTTCGGTTCTATGTGGTCATCATAGTGCACATTAAAATGAGTCACAAACCCCGTTTAAGATCAAGTGTCATTCTAAAATGAGGAATGCAGGCATCGTAAAACAGGTCGCCCTTCACGGCGAATCCGAGTCGTTCATAAAATCCCACGGCCTGTTGTTGGGCATTGAGGAAAACCGTTGGCAAAGTTTTTTCCCTGGCCAACTGGACAATATAGATAAGCAGCGCGCTGCCTATCCCCTGGTGGCGGAATGCAGGTAATACCGCCATACGCCCGATATGGCCGTCGGCCAACATGCGCGCACAGCCCAGTGACTGTGCAGTGTCATTCTCCGCCAGGACATGAAAGCAGTCTTCGTCCAGGCCATCCCACTCCAGTTCCACCGGTACTTCCTGCTCCTTGATGAAGACCTCGGTCCGGATAAAACGCAATGCGTCTTCATGTGATGTCCAGCTGACCTGTTTGATGTTGTAATGCAAATTAATCCTCTGTGTAAAGAATGCCGTAGTGATACAGGCGGGCCAGGAATTGCATGAAAGGCTGATCACAGCCAGCCGCTTGTAGTGTGTTGTATTCAAGCCGGCGATTACCTGTGAGCAACTGGATTGCGGGAAGGGACCGCCTTTTAAAACGGAATTCCTCGCCATCGATGAAAAGGAAGACATCATCATCTTCTATTATATAGGCCAGCCGTATACCGCCTGAACGATTCAGGTATGAACTTTCTGCAAAATGCCTGGCGAAGACGGCGGAATCAATGTTTGCATCTTCCGACAAGTGACCTTCCTCTCCTTGCCGCCGGGATATATAGCGGCCGAACCAGTGATCCAGTTGTCTGTCATCAGACAGCTGTGCGCGCATCATTGTCCTTATCCTCTCCAGGCTTTCGGGTGTGATTTCCCCGCAATGCGACTGCAATGGAAGGTCCGCGTCCATGTAGCGTCGACCTTCACCCCTTCCAATGATTTGATCATCTGCAAAACTGCCGAGGAGTTCCGTTTCAGATGGTGCGAGAAAACCGACAGATAGGGTAAGGCAGGGTTCCTTGGCAATACCGTAATGAGCAACACCCGGAGGCAAGTACAATATGTCTCCAGGGACAAGTTCCCATGTTTCTTCAGCCTGGAAATTTTCGATAATGCGCAGGTCCAGTCCCTCGATGAAATCAGTTGTTGAGTAATCAAGACGGTTAATGTGCCATTCACGTCTGCCCATGCCCTGCAACAGGAAGACATCGTAACTGTCCAGATGCGGACCAACGCTACCGGATTCCGGTGCATAGCTGATCATGACATCGTCAATACGCCAGTTCGGAATGAAACAGAAGTAATCCAGCAAGCGATGAACTTCAGGATGGATCTGATCAACATTCTGCACCAGCAAGGTCCAGTGTGTTTCGGGTAGCTGTTGAAAATCCTGCTCTTGCAAGGGGCCATGCTTCACCTGCCAGGGTGAACTCCCTCCTTTTTCGATAACGAGCCGTGAGGAAACCGTATCTTCACAGGCAAGACCAGCCAGTTCTTCCGGGCTGACGGGGCAGTGATAGCCGGGTATGGCTTGCCGGATGAGGCAGGGTTGTTTTTGCCAGTATTCTGCCAGGAATTGTTCAGGGCTGAGTTCGCCCAGTGGAAACTGTTGCTGTTTATCCCGGCCTTTCAGCATGGAAGAAACAATGCCCGCTTTACGAGGCCTTGAATGATTTTGCCTGCTGGGCTGCGTTGCCGATATAACCGGCCGGGGTCAGTGTTAGTAGGCGGTCTTTTTCAGCATCTGGAATATCAAGACTTTTTATAAATTCTTGCAGGGCCGTTTTGTCTATTTGCTGACCCCGGGTCAGCGCCTTTAGTTTTTCATAAGGTTGTTCAATACCGTAACGGCGCATTACCGTCTGCACAGGCTCTGCAAGGACTTCCCATGCATTGATGAGATCTTTCTCAATCGCGCCCGAATTGATTTCCAGTTTACCGATACCCTTGAGACAGGATTTGTAGGCCAGCAGAGAGTGGGCAATTGCGGTTCCCATATTGCGCAGAGTGGTCGAGTCAGTCAGATCGCGCTGCCAGCGGGAAACGGGGAGTTTTTCAGCCAGGTGACCGAGCAGACTGTTGGCAATGCCAAGATTTCCCTCGGCGTTTTCAAAATCGATTGGATTTACCTTGTGCGGCATGGTAGAGGAACCGATTTCACCTTGAATGGTTTTTTGCTTGAAATAACCCAGGGAAATATAGCCCCACGTGTCACGGCAGAAGTCAACCAGTATGGTGTTTGCGCGTATCAGGCAATGAAAATATTCTGCCATATAATCATGCGATTCGATCTGGGTTGTGTACGGGTTCCAGGTGAGTCCCAGTCCCTTGACAAATTTTTCACTCAGTGCGGGCCAGTCAATCTCTGGATAGGCCGCAAGGTGAGCATTAAAATTACCAACAGCGCCGTTAATCTTGCCCAGAATTTCTGTCTTGCTGATCTGATCGATCTGCCTTTGCAAACGGTAGCAAAAGACCGTAATTTCCTTGCCCATTGTGGTAGGTGATGCTGTCTGGCCATGGGTGCGTGAGAGCATGGCGGTTTCTGCGCTCGCATGGGCAATCTGGACCAGTTCCCGGCATATTTGATTCAGGGACGGCAAGAGGATTTCTGATCTGGCCTCGTTCAACATTAGTGCATGGCTGAGGTTATTGATATCTTCAGAGGTACAGCCAAAATGCAGGAATTCACTGATGGCCTCCAGTTCGGCATTATCCGAGGCCTGTTCCTTGAGGAAATATTCAATCGCCTTCACATCATGATTGGTAGTCGCTTCGATCTGCTTGATCCGTTCTGCATCGCTCTCCGAGAATTTGCCAGCGATCGCATCAAGGCGTTTACGGGCGTTTCCGGAAAGCTCTGGCACTTCGGTTATCTCCCTGCAATCTGAAAGTACCTTTAGCCATTCGATCTCCACCAGCACCCTGCAACGCATCAGTCCGTATTCACTGAATATCGGTCGCAGCTCGGCCGTCTTTTCGGCATAACGGCCATCAATCGGTGAAATGGCTGTGAGAGATGTCAGATCCATAATGCGTCTGGTTCGTTATTCCAATGGAAACTGCATAATACAACAGTTTGGTAAAGAGTGGTTGTTCAATCACTGGTCTAGGGGCATGGATTGGGCTGGCGGATATGTTGTTCCTCGATTGCGCGTAAAAGCTCTTTCGGGAGTTCCAGTTCTATACTGGCGATATTGTTTCGCAGTTGCTCCATGGTCGTAGCCCCAATGATGGTACTGGTCAGGAACGGCCTTGAATTGACGAAGGCCAATGCCATCTGGGCCGGGTCAAGTCCGTAAGCACGCGCAAGATCAACGTAGGCCCGGGTAGAAGCTATGCCCTGTTCATTGGTGTAGCGTGTAAAACGGGTGAACAGGGTAAGGCGTGCCCCGGCGGGCCGGCCCTTTACCAGGTATTTCCCGGTCAGGGTACCGAAACCCAGGGGCGAATAGGCAAGCAATCCCACAGCCTCGCGGTGGGCAAATTCGGCGCACCCAATTTCGAAGGTCCGGTTCAACAGGTTATAGGGATTCTGTATCGAGACGATCCGGGGCAGTCCCTCTCGGGCTGCCAGACGCAGGTATTCGGCGATGCCCCAGGGTGTTTCATTGGATATCCCGATATGCCGTATTTTCCCTGCCTTGACCAAATCACCAAGTACGGCCAGTGTCTCTGCTATGGGCACGCCGTCCTTTTCAGGTACATGGTAATAACCCAGCTTGCCGAAATAATTGGTATCACGCTCCGGCCAGTGAACCTGGTAGAGATCGATATAGTCTGTCTGCAGGCGCCTCAGGCTGTCATGCAATGCAGCCTCGATATTTATTTTATTCAGCCGGTGCTTGCCATTCCGGAGATAGGGCACCCAGTCTGCCGCGGCACAAACCTTGGTGGCGATAACCAGCTTATCACGGTCCCTGCGTTGACCAAGCCAGCCGCCGAGAATGGCCTCGGTACGGCCCTGAGTCTCTGCCCGGGGCGGAACGGGGTAGAGTTCGGCAGTGTCAATGAAGTTGATGCCCTGCTCGATGGCATAGTCTAGTTGGCCATGGCCCTCGGCCTCGGTGTTTTGTTCCCCCCAGGTCATTGACCCGAGGCAAATCTGGCTGACCTGAATACCGGTGCGACCAAGTTCCTTGTATTTCATACCAATGTAAATCCTGTTCTATTAAAAGAGACCGAAGGCACGGCAGGCCATGATGCTCCTCCCGCATAGCGCGGAGCAGGGAACAGGCGCCGGCAGGCCGCGAATCAATCGGGCTGCTTGACGATCCGTAAATACGGCTTGGGGGCCTCCCAGCCGCCGGGGAATTTCTGTTTGGCGTCCTTGTCCGACACGGCCGGGACGATGATCACGTCTTCCCCATGTTTCCAGTTTACCGGAGTCGCGACCTGGTATTTGGCCGTCAACTGAATTGAATCAAGCACGCGCAGGACCTCATCAAAATTCCGTCCTGTGCTCATGGGATAGGTCAGAATCAGCTTGATGAGTTTGTCAGGGCCGATAATAAAGACCGATCGTATGGTGGAGTTGTCAGCTGCCGTACGTTCTTTGGCCTTGCCACTGGCATTGGGGTGGATCATGTCGTAAAGCTTGGCCACCTTAAGGTCCGAATCGCCAATGAGGGGATAGTTTACGGCATGTCCTTGGGTTTCCTTAATATCGCCAACCCAGGCCTTGTGGTCTTCTACCGAATCCACGCTGAGACCGATGATCTTGCAGTTGCGCTTGTCGAACTCGGGTTTCAGTCCTGCCATGTAGCCCAGTTCTGTCGTGCAGACGGGGGTAAAATCCTTAGGATGGGAAAAAAGGATAGCCCAGCCGTCGTCAATCCATTCGTGAAAATTAATCGTTCCTTCGGTTGTCTCCGCTGTAAAGTCGGGTGCTTCGTCTCCGATTCTTAACGACATGGTTGTCTCTCCTGTTGGTTTTTCTGGCAATTATAGGTTTCTGCCTGGAGTAGTTAAATACTAATCGCGCATGGATTATAAGAATAAGGAATAAAAGACAACCATGAATTCGCGTGAAGGTAGATCAGACAAACCCCGGTACTTGTGTTACCTTTTTGTCAATTTATGATAGCCGCCTGATGATATTGACATGCAGACCCTGACATTGACCCGCCCGGATGATTTTCACTTGCATGTACGTGATGGCAAGGTCATGGAGAGTGTCATTATGGCGAGCGCACGCCAGTTTGCCCGCGCCATCATTATGCCGAATCTCACTCCTCCCGTTGTCACGGTCAGCCAGGCACTGGATTATCGCCAGAGAATCATGTCCTGCTTGCCGGGTGACAGCAGTTTTAATCCACTAATGACCCTGTACCTCACAGAAGAGACAAGCGTTGAAGAGATTCAACAGGCCCGTGAGTCAGGCATGGTTTATGCCGTAAAGTATTATCCTGCGGGCGCAACCACCAATTCGGAAAACGGCGTCAGATCACTACAACGTGTTTATCCTGTGCTGGAAGCGTTAGAGGAAAAGAAGCTGTTATTGCTTGTGCACGGTGAAGTCACTGATCCGGCGGTTGATATCTTTGATCGCGAACAAGTGTTCATTGAAACAGTCCTAGCTCCATTGCTCGAACGCTTTAAAGGCCTGCGAATTGTCCTGGAACACATCAGCACGCGGCATGCTGCGGATTTTGTCATGCAGGGTCCGGAGACTCTCGCCGCGACTATCACACCACAACATATGCTGTTAAACCGCAACGCCCTGTTTGTCGGTGGCCTCCGGCCGCATCATTACTGCCTGCCGATATTGAAGGCGGAGGAGCACAGGCTGGCCATTGTCAAGGCTGCGACCAGTGGTCATCCCCGGTTCTTTCTGGGGACTGACAGCGCTCCGCATGCCAGGGCACGGAAGGAATCGGATTGTGGCTGCGCCGGTATCTATTCAGCCTTTAACGCTATTGAATTATATGCCGGGATCTTCGAGCAGGCCGGCAAACTGGATCGCCTCGAGGCCTTTGCCAGTCATTATGGCGCAGATTTTTATGGTCTGCCCCGAAATCAGGAGACGATCACACTGACGAGGGAAGATTGGCAGATACCTGCCACGTTGCCCTTTGTCGAAGACGAAATCATCCCTCTAGGTGCTGGCGAGGTATGTCATTGGATATTGCAGTGAGTAAAACAAATAGCTCTGAGTTGATTACAAAGCGGTTTCGTGGGTATTACCCTGTGGTCGTCGATGTCGAGACAGCCGGATTTAATGCAAAAACCGATGCCTTGCTCGAGATTGCCGCTTTCACTCTCTATGTAGATGAGAAGGGCCACTGGCAAAAAGGCGAATGTATGAGTCATCATATCCAACCGTTTGCCGGTGCCAATCTCGATCCGGCAGCACTTGAATTTACCGGTATTGATCCCGAGCATCCCTTCAGAAAACAGATCGCCGTGGAAGAGAATGATGCACTGCGTGATATTTTCAAACGGGTACGCAACTGCATGAAACCTACAGGTTGCCGTCGGGCCATACTGGTTGGTCATAATCCGTCATTTGATCTGGCTTTTCTCAATGCAGCGTCACAGCGTTGCTCAATCAAGCGAAACCCCTTTCATCCCTTCAGTACCTTTGATACGGCGACCCTCGGTGGACTGGCCTACGGGCAGACAGTGCTGTCCAGGGCGGTAAAGGCCGCAGGTCTTGAGTGGGATGAAAAGCAGGCCCATTCAGCCCGTTATGATGCTGATCGCACTGCGGAATTATTTTGTAACATCATTAACCGCTGGGGACAATTGAAATAAAATTTCTCCAAACACTATAAGTGTCGGATACGGTCCGTTCCCTCTATAATTATTAAAGAAAATACGGTTTCTCACTGTTAGTGAATCGGGCTTTGTTGTAATGCAACATATGCCCCTCTCACCGGTTTTAAGGTTATGGCCACTTGAATCAGGAATATTACCGGCATGAGCGAAAACGGTTACCGGCATGAGGTAGTTTATAAGGGTATCCCGGTTTCACCGGGTATTGGTTTTGGCCGTGGCTGTTTTTACCGGAATGAAACCCCTGAAGGTTCCACGCATGTAAATGAACATGTACCGGAGCACGATTTTGACGTTCTCAATGCATTCAACCAGGTTGCCAAGCAATTGACTGCCCTATCGCAGTTTGCTAGGGACAGTTTTGATGAGAATACCGCTGCTTTGTTCAGAGCGCACAAGGCGATCTGTGAGGAACTTCAATCGGTTGTGCTGGATTTCATACACAGGGAGCAATTGGCCGCCAAGGATGCTATAGAAAAATGTTTTGATGATTATTCTGATTATTTCAGCAGCCTGAATGATAATTACTTCAGCGAACGCTCTAATGACTTTTCTGAACTCAAGCAATTACTGCTCAGCTTTCTTAACAATACCGGGGCCATGAAGACATGCAGGGATTACTCGGGTTGCCGGGTAGACGAGTGTGTGTTGCAAAATCAACACATATTAATAACCGATGAATTAACTGCCAATGTGGCAATCAGGATCAAAAGTGTTACGAGAGGGATAATTGCCGAGAAGTGTGGCATCAATTCTCACGCGGCTGTTATCGCCCGTTCACTGGATATCCCCGTGATTGGTGGAATCAAGGACCCTTTGAACCAGTTTTTGCACGAAGACGATATTCTGATGGACGGGTTGACCGGTGAAATTATCATTAATCCTGGCAAAGAGATACTTGGCCACTACCGCAAGCAGATTAACCGGCCATATAAATTCGATGTGGTGGAACCCCTGCCGCAATTTACCGTGTTCGCGGATATTGATTGTTTCCATGATGTGAGGAAGGCCGTTAAGGTGAAAGCAGACGGCGTAGGGCTTTACAGGACTGAGTTTGAAATGCTGGGCAAGGGACATATTCTGGATGAAGATGAGCAAATCGCGACCTTTAAATATGTAATGGAAAATATGGAAGGAAAGCCGGTTTATTTCCGCCTGTTTGATCTGGGTAGTGATAAATCAGCACCTTGGCTTGAGATGGAAAAGGAAGATAATCCGGCGCTGGGATGCCGGGGGGCCCGGTTCCTTTTATCACGGCCTGATTTACTAGAGACTCAGGCCCGGGCCATAGCAAGGGTGTCAAAAATATCACCTGTCAATGTGATCTATCCAATGATAGCGGGACCCGGCCAGTTTCTGCAGTTGAAGAAAATATTTCTGGAAGCCATCTCCGGTATTAATCATGGCAATATTCGTCATGGCGTAATGTTTGAAGTGCCGTCCGCCTGCATCAACGGTGAAGAATTATATGATGTTATCGAATTCGGCAGGATAGGGACCAACGATCTGATTCAATACCTGTTCGCGCAGGACAGGACGAGGGAAGACTTCAATTATTCGGAATTGATACGTGACCCAGCTGTCTGGAAAATAATTGCAGCACTTAGAGAAGTAGCGAACAGGGCCGGTAAACCACTGGAACTCTGTGGCATGATGGTTGACAGTACGGAATTGATTCCGGATTTAATCAACCTTGGAATTACCACGGTTAGTACACGCCCGGAAAAAATTGCCGCAGTAAGAAAGGCAGCCATGTCCTGCCTGAATCTGTCAAAAATATCTTGAGGGTGTCCTGTCGTCTGATGTAATTGACGATTGCGGGGTTCTAATCAAACTGTTTTATCTTTTCCTGCCAGTCATTGGCCAGACTCAATATGGCCTCCTGGTTGATAGTCAGTAATTGCCGTTCCTTCAGCAATTGTTTGCCTGCCACCCAGACATCGGTGACCTGGTTGCGGCCGGCTGAGTAGATTATCTGCGAGATGGGGTGAAATACGGGTGTCGTTTCCGGCACCGAAAGATCAATTGCAACAATATCGGCTGCCTTGCCTGGTTTGAGTGAGCCGGTTTTTTCGGCAATACCCAATGCCTTGGCGCCGTTCAATGTGGCCATCTCAAGGACCTTATGTGCGGCCAGCGCGCTACTGTTGCCGGCCACGCACTTGCCAAGCAATGCCGCCGTGCGCATCTCACACATCATGTCCAGGTCATTATTGCTGGCTGCGCCATCAGTCCCCAGTGTGGTATTCACGCCGGCCTCCTGCAGGGAATGGACCGGGCAAAATCCGCTGGCGAGTTTCAGGTTGGATTCCGGACAATGTACGACATTGACCCCATATTTTGCGATCAGGGCGATCTCGTCATCCTGCAACTGGGTCATGTGGACGGCCAACAGACGTTCATTGACCAGTCCCAGGTCGTGCAGACGTTGCAGGGGGCGTTTACCATGCTGTTCCAGACTTTGCAGGACTTCATCCTTGGTCTCATTTACATGTATGTGGATAGGCACATTGATCTCTTCAGCGATCACACTGATGCGTTGTAAGGGATTATCTGAAACGGTATAAGGGGCGTGGGGTGCAAAGGCTGCTGTGACCAGGGGGCTGTATCTGAACTTGTCATGGACCTCAACACCCTTGCGGATGTAATCATCGGCGTCCTTCGCCCATACAGTGGGGAAATCAAACACAATCAGGCCAATAACGGCACGCATACCACATTCAGCAGAGACCTCGGCCACCCGGTCAGGGAAAAAGTACATATCATTAAAACAGGTGGTGCCACTGCGGATCATCTCCGCAATCGCCAGTTGGGTTCCTTCACGCACAAACTCCGCATCGACCCAGCGTTGTTCCGCGGGCCAGATGTGATAATTTAACCAGTCCATCAATGGCAGATCATCTGCAAGCCCGCGGAACAGGCTCATTGCGGCATGTGTATGGCTGTTTATCAGTCCCGGGATGATGGCATGACAATCAAGATTGTATTCATCGAGCGCGGAATACTTTTCCCTTGACCGGGCAGTGGGAAGAAGATCAAGAATGTCACCATCAGTAATGGCAATGGAATAATCTTCGTAGATCATTCCCGCGGGCTCAACGGGGATGATCCAGCGCGCGTGGATGAGAGTATCAATATTCACCGCCGGAGATCGCCTGTCCATTCGAATTAATATTTGCTTGTTGTTAACAGATTATTCATTGTACGCAAAAAACAGTTTGAGGAGACACTAGTTTGTCGGAAACATCAGCGAGTCCGTTTGATAATGTCAGGGCAGTCACCTGGAATGACGGCCGACTGCAATTGCTGGATCAACGCAGGCTACCCGACAGGGCGGTATATCTTGAATACCAGGATCCAATTGATGTTGCCGACGCTATTCGGGACATGGTGGTCCGCGGTGCCCCGGCCATCGGCATTACCGCTGCCTATGCTGTGGTTCTGGCGGCGAAACAGGCCTACCTCGAGGGTGCGGATAAATGGCGTATTCTGATAGAGGCGGCGATGGAGAAACTGGCGGCTGCCAGGCCCACGGCAGTGAACCTGCATTGGGCCCTGAAACGCATGCAGGCCTTGTTCCCCGGGATCGAGGGCGATCCGGAACCGGTATTACTCGCCGCCGCCCGGGCCATCCATGATGAGGACATCGCGGCCAATCAGGCCATGGGCAAGGCGGGAGCCGCCTTGTTGGGTGAGAGCAAGGCTGTTTTGACACACTGTAATACCGGTTCACTGGCAACCGGCGGTTTTGGTACCGCGCTCGGTGTTATACGCGCGGCGCGTCAGGCCGGGTACCTGGAAATGGTGTATGTTGATGAGACCCGTCCCTGGCTACAGGGAAGCAGACTTACGGCCTGGGAATTGATGCAGGATAAAATCCCGGTGACATTGCTTACCGACAGCGCAGCTGGTTACCTGATGAGTCAGGGGAGCATCCAGTGGGTTATTGTGGGTGCCGACAGGGTTGCCGCCAATGGTGATGTGGCCAACAAGATTGGGACCTATGGGCTGGCCGTAGCGGCCAGGCATCATGCCGTCAAAATGATGGTTGTGGCACCCTGTTCAAGCTTTGATTTGGACACACCAAGCGGTGATCTTATCCCTGTTGAAGATCGTGGTCCGGATGAAATATTGCAATTTAATGGCAGGCAGATTGCGCCAGGCGGAGTCCCGGCCTGGAACCCCGTATTTGATATCACCCCGGCGGCCTTGATAGATGTGATCGTGACCGAAAAAGGCGTAATTGAAACACCTGACAGGCAGAAGATAGCCGCGGTGTTGGCCTAATCAGTGAGCCCTGTCCCATCATCAATTTTCCTATAGTCACTGCCACTGTTGTGGTAAAATTATCTGCTTTGTGAACAGGTAAATATAAGGACCCCGCTGGTTGTTAAACTTGCTGATTTTGTATGTCTGAAACTGAATTCGCCCGCTCTGTAAACCCCGTTAATATCGAAGATGAAATGAGGCAATCCTATATGGATTACGCCATGAGCGTGATCATAGGACGTGCCCTGCCGGATGTGCGTGACGGCCTTAAACCGGTGCATCGACGCGTGCTTTACGCCATGAACGAGATGGGCAATGACTGGAACAAGCCATTCAAGAAATCAGCCCGTATCGTCGGTGACGTTATCGGTAAATACCATCCCCACGGTGATACGGCCGTCTATGACACCATTGTCAGGATGGCCCAGCCGTTTTCCCTGCGTTACACCCTCGTGGATGGCCAGGGCAATTTCGGATCGGTCGATGGCGACGCTCCTGCGGCCATGCGTTACACCGAAGTGCGTATGTCGCGCATCGCCCACGAATTACTCTCCGATCTGGACAAGGAGACGGTTGATTTCATTCCCAATTACGATGGCGCAGAAAAGGAACCTACCGTATTACCGGCCCGCATACCAAACCTGCTGGTCAACGGATCCAGCGGTATCGCCGTGGGCATGGCGACAAATATACCGCCACATAACCTGACAGAGGTGATCAATGCCTGCATGGCACTGATTGATAATCCGGCCATTCAGATAGCTGAACTGATTCAGCATATACCGGGGCCCGATTTCCCTACAGCCGGCATCATCAACGGCTCGAAAGGGATTCATGAAGCCTACCTGACGGGCCGTGGGCGTATTTACATGCGCGCCCGTACCGGGATAGAAACTGATGAGGCAAAGGGGCAACACACTATTATCGTCAAGGAACTGCCTTACCAGGTAAACAAGGCCCGCCTAATGGAAAAGATTGCTGAACTGGTCAAGGACAAAAAGATAACCGGGATCCGCGAACTTCGCGATGAGTCTGACAAGGACGGTATGCGCATGGTTATTGAACTGCGCCGTGGTGAGGTGCCGGAAGTTATCCTGAATAACCTCTACCAGCATACCCAGATGCAGAATGTCTTCGGCATCAATATCGTCGCCCTCGAGAATGGCCAACCGCGTTTATTAAATCTCAAGGACCTGCTGGAAGCATTCGTCCGCCACCGCCGTGAAGTCGTCTCCCGGCGCACGATCTTTGAACTGCGCAAGGCGCGTGCCAGGGCCCATGTCCTCGAAGGCCTGGCCGTGGCCCTGGCAAATATTGACCCCGTCATTGCACTAATCAAGGCGTCACCAACACCTGTCGAGGCCAAGCAAAAACTGCTGGAACCCGTATGGCAGTCCGGCGTAGTGACTGAAATGTTGAAGCGCTCGGGCGCCGATGCGTCTCGGCCCGATGGACTGGGTGAACAGTATGGGTTGACCGATGACGGTTACCGCCTGTCAGAAACCCAGGCCCAGGCGATCCTGGACCTGAAACTGCAGCGTCTGACCGGACTGGAACAGGACAAGATCATCAAGGAATATGGTGACCTACTGGAGACTATCGAGGACCTGATGGATATCCTAGCCCGTCCAGAACGTCTGATGCAGGTCATACGGGACGAACTCATTGATATTCGTGAGCGCTACGGTGATGTACGGCATACGGAGATCATCGAAGATCAGCACGACCTGAGCATGGAAGACCTGATTACGGAAGAGGACGTGGTTGTCACGTTGTCGCATGCGGGTTATGCCAAATCACAGCCGCTAGATGTCTATCGTGCCCAACGCCGGGGCGGGAGGGGCAAGTCAGCCACCAATATGAAAGATGAGGACTTCATCGACAAACTCTTTATCGCTAATACCCATGACACGGTGTTATGTTTTTCCAGCAAGGGCAAAGTCTACTGGCTCAAGGTCTACCAGTTCCCACAGGCCAGCCGGGCAGCACGTGGCAAGCCCATCGTTAACCTGCTGCCCCTGGAAGAAGGTGAACGGATCAATGCCGTCCTGCCGATCCGGGAATTCAGTGATAATTATTACGTGTTTATGGCAACGGCTGATGGCACGGTAAAGAAATGCCGGCTGACGGATTTTTCCCGACCGAGGCCCAGCGGGATTCGCGCTATTGAACTGCATGGTGATAATCAACTCATCGGGGTTGAAGTGACGGATGGAGCACATGATGTCATGTTGTTTACCGATGCCGGCAAGGCCGTGCGTTTCCATGAAAACGAGGTTCGCCCAATGGGAAGAACTGCCAGAGGTGTGCGTGGTATACGGCTCGCTGCAGGACAACGTGTGATCTCTCTAATCATTGTCACGGATGAGGAAAGCACCGTGCTTACTGCGACGGCAAACGGTTATGGAAAACGTTCCCCCATAAGTGAGTATGTAGTCAAGGGGCGTGGAGGCATTGGTGTAATATCCATCCAGACGACCGAGCGAAATGGCAAGGTCGTCGGCGCTGTCGCCGTTAATGAAGATGATGAGATCATGCTGATCAGCAATCAGGGTACCTTGATCAGAACGCCGGTATCGGATGTCTCCGTAATGGGACGTAATACCCAAGGTGTCAGGTTGGTAAGCTTGGGTGAGGAAGAAAATCTTGCCAGCCTTGAGCGAATCGTGGAAGTGGGTGAAAACGGCAATGACGTATAAGAGTCTGCATAAACTGTCAGCTGAACAGGGTGGGGACGTGTATAACTTTGGCGCTGGGCCAGCTATGCTCCCCGCGGCGGTTATGCAACGCGCCCGCGATGAATTTATTGACTGGCGGGGGACGGGTGTTTCCGTCATGGAGTTGGGACATCGCACGAAGGAATTCATCGCAATTGCCGAGCAGGCTGAAGTAGACCTGCGAGATCTGCTGAAAATCCCAACTAATTTTACCGTGTTATTTATGCAGGGCGGCGCTACCAGCCAGTTTTCCATGGTGCCGTTAAACCTGACAGCAGCAGGCGATTCGGTCGACTATCTGCATACCGGTCTCTGGTCTGGAAAGGCAAAGGACGAGGCAGGCCGTTATTGCCAGGTAAATGTTGCCGCATCTTCCGAAGACACCGGCTTTACCCTTATTCCTGCCACTGATAGGTGGCAGCTGGACCCGCAGGCCCGGTACGTGTACTTCACCGATAATGAGACGGTCCACGGCGTTGAATTCCAGCTGACACCGGACACGGGTGATGTACCGCTGGTGGCGGACATGACTTCCAACATCCTGTCCCGTCCAATAGATTTTTCCCGCTATGGTCTGATCTTTGCCGGCGCCCAGAAGAATCTCGGGCCGGCAGGCCTCACCGTGGTAATCGTGCGGGAGGACCTGCTGGATCAGGCTAGGGTGGATACCCCTTGCCTGTATAACTATGCATTCAATGCCAAGTCACAATCCATGGCCAATACGCCGCCGACCTATATCTGGTATATGGCTGGACTGGTATTGCAATGGGTCAAGGCAGAAGGCGGTATTCCGGTAATGGAACAACGTGCCAGGCTACGGTCCGCCAAATTGTACCGTGCCATAGATGCTTCCGGGTTTTACCATAACCCGGTGGCCCCCGATGCGCGCTCCCGCATGAACATTCCTTTTTCACTTACTGATGACAGCCTCAATGAAACCTTTCTCAAAGAGGCCATGGAGCATGGTCTACTGGCGCTTGCCGGGCACCGCAGTGTTGGCGGCATGCGGGCCAGTCTATACAATGCCATGCCTGAAACAGGCGTCGACAAACTGATAGAATTTTTGACCAGTTTTGAACGGCGTTACGGTTAATAACAGGCTATAAATTACCGGCTAGACCGGCATAAAATGATCGGGGCTGTTTCCCGCGCGCTGTTTGTCTCGTATGCTGTGCACATAAAAAAAACAGGTACCCGGGGTTCTTCATGTCTGAAAAGACCAAACTCGCAGATCTGCGCTCACGTATTGATGAAATCGACGCCAGCCTGCTGGCCTTGATTAGCGAGCGTGCGCGCCTGGCCAGGGAGGTCGGCAGCATCAAGGGTAAGGACAACAATAACAACGGTTTTTACCGCCCCGAGCGCGAGGCTCAGGTGTTGCGGAATATCATTGAAAAGAACGAGGGTCCGTTATCCGAGGAAGAGATGGCGCGGCTATTTCGTGAAATCATGTCGGCCTGTCTGGCCCTGGAGGAAATCCTTAATATTGCCTACCTAGGGCCTGAAGGCACCTTTACCCAGTCCGCCGCCCTGAAACATTTCGGGCACTCGGTCACCACTACCGCGCTGGACAGCATTGATCAGGTATTCAGAGAAGTCGAGGCTGGTGCCTGCCATTACGGTGTTGTGCCGGTTGAAAATTCGATCGAGGGTGTGGTCAATCACACGCTTGATATGCTGATTAACTCCAGTCTCCTGATCTGCGGTGAAGTGGAACTGCGTATTCATCACGACCTGATGTCCAGGGCAAATGATATCAAGCAGATCAAGCAGGTTTATTCTCACCAGCAGTCACTGGCACAATGCCGCAGCTGGCTGGATACCCATCTGCCCCATGTCGAGCAAATCGCGGTTAGCAGCAATGCCGAGGCGGCCAGGCGCGTGGCAGACAATCCAGAGGCCGCAGCCATCGCCGGTGAAACGGCGGCGGAATTCTATGACCTGAATATCCTGCATAAAAATATTGAGGACCATCCCGATAACACCACCAGGTTCCTGGTGCTTGGACGGCATGAGACGCAGCCCAGCGGCAAGGACAAGACCTCATTGTTGTTCTCGGCGCCGAACAAACCGGGTGCACTGCACGACATGCTGGCCTGTTTTGCCGAAAACAATGTCAGTATGACGCGTATCGAATCCCGGCCATCGCGCCAGGGCATGTGGGAATATGTCTTCTTTGTCGATGTTGAGGGCCATGCCAGCGAGCCCAAGGTGGTCGCTGCACTGGATAAATTGAGAGAGACGGCGTCGATGATGAAGCTCCTGGGCTCGTATCCTGTAGCAGTGTTATAAAAAATGAGTTGTGATTTTCTCGAACTTGCAACACCGGGTGTGGCGGCCCTGCAACCGTATCAACCGGGCAAGCCAATAGAAGAGCTGCAACGGGAGCTGGGCCTGAAGGAGATTATAAAACTCGCCTCGAACGAAAATCCGCTGGGGCCGGGACAAAAGGCCATGGCCGTACTGCGTAATCCCAAGGATATTGCACGTTACCCGGACGGCAACGGATTCAGCCTCAAGGCCAGATTGGCGGACTATCACCAGGTAGAGAGCAACCAGATCACCCTCGGTAATGGTTCCAATGAGATCCTGGAATTGATTACGCGCGCCATCGTCCTGCCCAAGCATGAAGTGGTGTTCTCCGAACATGCCTTTGCAGTCTATCCCTTGGTGACCCAGGCCGTCGGTGCACGGGCCGTAGTTGTGCCTGCCAGGAATTGGGGCCACGACACGGAGGCAATGGCAGATGCCGTAACCGGGAACACCCGGTTGATTTTCGTGGCCAATCCCAATAACCCGACGGGGACCTGGCTCGAAGAGAAGTCGATGCGTGGCCTGTTGCAGGCCGTTCCTGAAAATGTGATCGTCGTCGTAGATGAGGCCTATTTTGATTATGTACGGGTAAGCGATTACCCGGATTGCACGGGCTGGCTGGCCGAGTTTCCAAACCTGCTGGTATCCCGTACCTTTTCCAAGGCCTATGGCCTGGCTGCACTGCGTATCGGTTACAGCGTGTCGCACCCTGCAATCGCCGATTTGCTGAACAGGGTGCGGCAACCGTTTAACGTAAACAGCCTAGCCCTGGCAGCGGCTGAAGCGGCCCTCTCTGACCGGGCGCATATTGAAAAGAGCGTCCGCGGCAATGAGGCAGGCATGCAGATGCTGACGACGGAATTCAGTAAGATGGGTCTTAACTACATCCCTTCGGCCGGGAACTTTATCTGTGTCGATGTCGGGCGGCCGGGCCGTGAGGTGTTTAACCAAATGTTGCATGAAGGTGTCATCGTCCGTCCCGTAGATAATTATGGAATGCCGGACCACATCCGGGTCACAGTAGGGCAGGAGTCTGAAAACAGGCGGTTCATAACGGCATTGAAAAAAGTCCTTGCCGTGTGATTCGGGGAACAGTCATTAAACTATCAAGGCGTATGTTATGTTGATTAATCGTGTAGCCGTTATTGGCGTCGGTCTTATAGGTGGATCATTGGCCCGTGCCTTGCGGGCCAGGAAGGCCTGTACTCATATAATCGGCTTCGGGCGGAGTCCGGAACATCTCCAGGAGGCCGTCGATCTGGGTGTTATCGATGATTTTAGCCTGACGGTGACCGACGCAGTGAAAGATGCTGATATGGTGGTTTTGGCAACACCGCTAAAAACATACGGCGCTTTACTCAAGGCCATGCGCCCCTATCTTGGTGATGAGACGGTTATCACCGATGTCGGTAGTGCAAAGAGCAGCGTAGTGGAGGTGGCGCGTGCCACGCTCGACAAGCTCTTCCCCCATTTCGTTCCCGGTCATCCGATAGCTGGCAAGGAAAAGAGCGGGGTGGCCGCCTCCGCTGCAGACCTATTCGAGGTGCACCGCGTGATCCTTACACCCTTGCCTGAAACTGATGTTGCCGCCATCGACAAAGTCAAGCAGATGTGGGAAGTGTGCGGGGCCGAGGTAGTGCATCTGGGTGTTGAACAACATGATGAGATCCTCGCCGCTACAAGTCACCTGCCGCATATGCTGGCCTATGCACTGGTCGATTGCCTGTCGGGTATGGAGGAACGGGAAGAAATCTTCAAGTTTGCAGCAGGTGGTTTTTCTGATTTTACCCGTATCGCCTCCAGTGACCCGCAGATGTGGCACGATATCTGTTTTTCCAACCGGGCGCAGTTACTCAAGGCCATGGAGGCGTTCGATGATTATCTGAACCGTATCCGCTCGGCCATTGAAACGGATAACAGTGACGAGTTGTTGAAGATATTCTCCCGGGCCAAGGCGACCCGGGATCGTTTCACCCGCTTGCGTGACAAACGTAATGACTCCATAGAATAGGCCGGCTGGTTGCTAATGTCTGCCCATTCAACGCTTGATTATCTGATTTCTCCTGGCGGTACACTGCAGGGCCGGATCAGGGTACCGGGTGATAAATCGATCTCCCACCGAGCACTGATGCTGGGTGCCATTGCCGAGGGCCAGACCCGAATCGAAGGATTCCTGCAAGGGGAGGATACCCTGGCCACCATGGCGGCGTTCCATGCCATGGGTGTTGAAATTGATTACCAAGACGAGCGGGTGACAATCAATGGCGTGGGTCTGCACGGTCTAAAAGCACCGAAGATCCCGCTGGACCTAGGTAATTCCGGCACGGCGACTAGACTGCTGGCCGGACTGCTGGCTGGCCAGTCCTTTGATGCCGAGATTACCGGTGATGCCTCATTGAGGCGCCGGCCCATGCGGCGCATCGTTGATCCCCTGCAACAGATGGGGGCTGACATCACTTGCAGTGAACAGGGCACACTGCCGCTTACTATTCACGGCGGCCAGGGCCTGCGTGCCATTGACTATGCGCTGCCAGTCGCCAGCGCCCAGCTCAAATCATCCCTGCTGCTCGCCGGACTGTATGCCAGCGGTACAACCTGCATTACAGAACCTGCCGTGACGCGCGATCACACGGAGCGTATGCTCCGTGAATTCGGCTGCGAACTCCAGAGGAAGCGAAACCGCATCTGTATCCGCGGCGGCAGTCAGATCAAGGCATGTCATGTCCATGTGCCTGCGGATATCTCTTCAGCGGCCTTCTTTCTGGTGGGGGCCAGTATCGCTACGGGGTCGGATCTCATCCTTGAACGGGTCGGGATTAATCCCACACGAGATGCCATTATCCCCATTCTGCAACAGATGGGCGCAGACATTAGCCTGGCCAACCAGCAGGTGGTATCGGGGGAGCCGGTAGCCGATATCCGGGTCCGGTCGGCCTCCTTGCATGGCATCGATATTCCGCAGGACAAGGTAGCGATCGCGATTGATGAGTTTCCGGCCATTATGATTGCCGCCGCATGCGCCCGCGGCAGGACCCGCTTACATGGCGCATCCGAACTTCGGATCAAGGAGAGTGACCGCATCCAGGCGATCGCATCCGGTTTAGAGGTTTTGGGTATAGATGTGCGAACTCATGAGGACGGCATGGAGGTAAGGGGCGGCGTGGTTTCCGGGGGGACAGTCGACAGTTTTACCGATCACCGGATTGCCATGGCATTTTCTATGGCCGGCCTGGCAGCGTCAGGCCCCGTGCATATCCTAAATTGCGGAAATGTTGCCACCTCCTTCCCGGGATTTCCCAACCTGGCCTCGGCAGCTGGATTGCAGATCAGTATCAGTGGTGAGTCGCATGGCGGCTGAGCATATCCCGGTGATCACCATTGACGGTCCCAGCGGGACCGGCAAGGGGACCTTGTGCCGCCATCTGGCCAACTGGCTGCACTGGCATATCCTGGACAGCGGCGCAATCTACCGTTTGCTGGCCCTGGCGGCAGAGAAACAGGGGGTACCGTTGGAGGATGCGGCGGCATTGGCGCGACTGGCGGCCACCCTGGATGTCGCGTTTGACTATACATCAGATAACGGAGACAGGGTCTTGCTGGCGGGCCAGGATGTCAGTACTCAGATCCGGACGGAAGCCTGCGGTAATGCCGCTTCAAGGCTGGCGGCATATCCCGAGGTACGGCAGGCATTGCTGCGGCGCCAGCAGCAATTGAGGCAGGCCCCGGGCCTGATAGCGGATGGCCGGGACATGGGGACGGTGGTTTTCCCTGATGCGGACCTGAAGATTTACCTTACGGCGGAGGCCAGTGAGCGCGCCAAAAGGCGACATAAACAGTTGAAGGAAAAAGGATTTGATGTTAACCTCGCCGATCTTTCGGTCGAGATAACCGAGCGGGATGCCAGAGACAGTCAACGCGCAATTTCACCTTTGAAACCGGCGAAAGATGCCAAGGTTATTGATACCACGAACCTCGATATACAAGATGTAGTTGAGCTTGTGTCAACGATGGTTCGGGATCAGTTTCCTGTCTGAAGGCTGTCATCTGGTTGTTAACTAACTTTAACCAACATGAGTGTACCGGTACAAGCCCAGGTTTGTACCAACAGGGCCTTGTAAGAGGAATTTCTTTTAATGAGTGAAAGTTTCGCAGAGCTTTTTGAACAAAGCCAAATCGAGGGCAAGATGCGCCCGGGTACTATCGTCAATGCGACGGTAGTGGACGTTAATCAGGATTCAGTTATTGTAAACGCCGGACTGAAATCAGAAGGGATAATTCCGATTGAACAGTTCTATGATGAAAACGGCGAACTGGAAGTCCACGTCGGAGATACTGTCGATGTTGCACTGGACAGTGTCGAAGACGGATACGGCGAGACCAAACTCTCAAGAGAGAAAGCTAAACGCCTCAAGGCCTGGAGCAACCTGGAAAAGGCGCATGAGGAAAATGCTACTGTCACCGGAGTGATCGCAGAACGTGTAAAGGGTGGTTTTACAGTTGACGTACAGAATGTGCGCGCATTCCTCCCCGGTTCCCTGGTGGATGTCCGGCCAGTCAAGGATGCCGGTTACCTCGAAGGCAAACCTCTTGAATTCAAGGTCATCAAGATTGATCGTCGCCGCAGCAATGTGGTGGTGTCTCGTCGCGCCGTAGTCGAAACCGAAAATACAGCTGAGCGCGAGGAGTTGTTGGAGAACCTGAAAGAAGGCGCAGTCGTCAAGGGCGTGGTTAAGAACCTGACCGACTATGGCGCCTTTCTTGATCTGGGCGGTGTCGATGGCCTGTTACATATCACAGATATGGCCTGGAAGCGTGTCAAGAATCCGGCCGAAATCGTCAGTATTGGTGACGAAATTGAGGTCAAGGTACTCAAGTTTGATCGTGAGCGAAATCGGGTATCACTGGGCCTGAAACAGATGGGTGAAGATCCTTGGGCAGACCTTGCCAAGCGCTTTCCAGAAGGCACCAAGATCAGGGGCCGTGTTACCAATATTGCTGATTACGGGTGCTTTGTGGAGCTTGAGGAGGGTGTTGAAGGCTTGGTCCATGTCTCGGAAATGGACTGGACCAACAAGAATGTCCACCCCTCCAAGCTGGTCAATATCGGTGACGAGGTTGAGGTTATGATCCTGGATATCGATGCAGAGAGACGCCGTATCTCACTGGGGATGAAGCAGTGCCAGCCCAATCCCTGGGAACACTTTGCTGCGACCCACAACAAGGGTGACCGTGTAACCGGCAGCATCAAGTCCATCACCGATTTCGGTATCTTTGTTGGCCTGGAAGGCGGTATTGATGGCCTGATTCACTTGTCGGATATTACCTGGGCCGAAAATCCGGAAGAGGCCATCCGCAATTTTAGCAAGGGTGACGAGATCGAGACGGTCGTTCTGGCAGTGGATGCTGAACGTGAACGTATCTCCCTGGGTATCAAACAACTGGAAAAAGATCCTTTCTCAAGTTATGTTGCAGAGTATCCAAAGGGTACGATCGTCAAGGGAATCGCTGAATCCGTTGATACCAAGGGGGTCATAGTTCGCCTGGCGGAGGGTGTGGAGGGTTACCTGAAGGTCTCTGAAATATCCCTCGACAAGAAGGTGGATGATGCCAGGACTATTATCAAGGAAGGTGATGAAGTAGAGGTCAAGATTACTGCCATCGACCGGAAGAAGAGAACAATCAATGTTTCCATCCGGGCCAAGGAAGTAGACGATGAAGCGGCGGCCGTAGAAGAATATTCGTCTGATTCAGGTAATGCAGGTACCAAACTGGGTGATTTGTTTAAGGAACACCTGGAAAATAAATAATATAGGGGTGTTTTGCTTGTTCAGGTTTGATAATAATAAGGGGGACATGGTTTAACCTGCGAGGAGCCCTCCCCGCACAACAGCGAGAACAAATGCCATGACAAAGTCTGAACTTATAGAAGTACTAGCCAAAAGGCAGACACAATTGGGTTACCGTGATGTTGAGCTTGCAGTGAAGACCATACTGGAACATATGGCAGGCACACTGGCAAACGGGGAACGTATTGAAATCAGGGGATTTGGTAGTTTTGCCCTGCATTATCGCCCGCCGAGGGTCGGGAGAAACCCCAAATCCGGCGAGCCGGTGTCATTGCCCGCCAAATATGTCCCTCATTTCAAGCCAGGCAAGGAACTTCGCGAACGCGTTGACCGCAGCTCCGCGCCCATCAGCTAGCCAGTTACCTGTCACAAGGGCATTATGCACGCCTTGTGCAGGTTAACTGCAGGTGTAAACCTCTTCTCCAGATGTTGCTAGACTATGTGCCAGAAACTTAATCGTTAACAGGGGCACTAATGTCGCAGCTCATAAAAAAAATCCTGTATATAAGCCTGTTTGTTGTGGCGTTATTATTTGGCCTATTATTCTTCGTCAAAAATTACCAGCTACTGGAATTCGATTACATAATCGGTGTTATTGAATTGCCTCTCTCTGTTTTGATGCTGATCAGCTTCTTTGCCGGGGTATTGATCGGTATTTCTGCACTGGTTCCATGGCTTCTCCGCATGAAGCACAGGCAAAGCCGCTTAAACAGGCAGCTAAAATTAAGTGAGAAGGAAATAACAAACCTGAGAGTATTGCCTGCCAAGGATACTGATTGATGGAAGCAGATAGCGCATTACTGGTCTGGTTAATTCCTCTTGCCGCCATTGTTTCTTGGTGGCTTGGAAGGCGCAGCGTGAAACAGAACCAGGCCGGCATTCAGCGTATATCACCGGAATATTTCAAGGGGCTTAATTACCTACTGAATGAACAGCCGGACAAGGCCATTGAAGTATTTGTCAAAATGATAGAGGTAGACAGTGAAACGGTTGAAACACACCTTGCGCTAGGCAATCTGTTCAGGCGTAGGGGCGAAGTAGACCGTGCGATCCGTATTCATCAGAATCTGATTGCCAGGCCTACTTTAAGCCGTGAAGAACGTTCTATCGCCTTGCTTGAACTGGGCATTGACTATATGCGATCAGGCCTGTTCGATCGCGCGGAAAATCTTTTTAATGAACTGATCGAAAGCGGTATGCATTCAGTGCTGGCCTACAGGGAATTGCTGAACATCTATCAGCAGGAAAAGGAATGGGACAATGCGATTGTAACGGCAAGAAGACTGGAGCAATCTTCCGGCCAGAAATGCAATACAATTATCGCCCAGTTTTACTGTGAAAAGGCAGAACAAATGTTACAGGCTGGTAATATCAAGTCTATGAAAGACAACCTGCAAAAGGCATTGAGCATTGATCCGGACTGTGCTCGTGCCAGTATGATTGAGGCGGATTACCTGTTTAAAAACGGTAAATTCAAACAGGCAATCAAATTGTACAAGCGCATTGAAAGGCAGGATTTTGCACTTATGCCGGAGGTCATTCAGCCGTTATTAACTTGTTACAAGGAAATTGATAAAAAGGAAGAATTTATCAGGTACTTACATGAAGTAGTGAGTAAATATGGCAACATCACCTCGATACTGGTATTGGCTGAGTTGATCGCTGAAAAGGAAGGGACGGCCGAAGCGGTAAGATTTATAACCCGTGAACTCAAGAAACATCCAACAGTAAAAGGTGTGGATCGACTGATCGAATATGCTCTTGCACAGGCGGAAGGCACTACGCGTGATAGCCTTGTATCTATTAAGGAATTGACCGCAAGACTGATCAAGGATCGTTCTATGTATAAATGCAATAATTGCGGATTTGATGCCAAGGTGCTGCATTGGCAATGCCCGAGCTGCAAACACTGGAGCACCATCAAACCTGTTTACGGGTTGGAAGGCGAGTAAACGTGTCAGCTGATCCCAGGGTCATCGTATCTCTGGATTACCCCGACGCGGGGCAGGCAATGGACTTTGTTTCATACCTGGATCCCGGGCTTTGCCGGCTGAAGATCGGCATGGAACTGTTTACCCGTGCCGGGCCTGCACTGGTTCGTAAATTCATCGCCGACGGTTTTGATATTTTCTTGGATCTGAAATTTCACGATATCCCTACTACCGTCGCCAATGCCTGCGCAGCTGCAGCGGATATGGGTGTCTGGATGGTCAATGTCCATGCCTCGGGCGGGAAACTTATGCTGGAAGAAGCACGGGAATCAGTCATCAAAATGCCACAACAGCCGTTGCTGGTTGCAGTGACTGTGCTGACTAGTATGGATGAATCGGATTTGCAGCAAACAGGAACCCAGGGAACTGTAAAAGATCAGGTCTTGCGGCTGGCGACACTTGCCAGTGATTGCGGTCTGGACGGTGTAGTTTGCTCCGCACAGGAGGCGGGTCTCTTGAAGGAGACATTTGGACCTTCATTCAGGCTGGTCACGCCGGGAATACGGCCTGGGGGCGCACAACAGGATGACCAACGCCGTATCATGACGCCGGCTAAAGCCATCCTGGCCGGCAGCCATTACCTAGTGATTGGCCGGCCCATTACCCAGTCAGAGGACCCGCTAGCTGCCTTACTTGCCATAAACAGGGAAATAGAAAACGCAATACAAAGCCAGTAGTCTTGTGTTTGTCTTGGTATCGATGTTTCAATTTCAGCGTTAATCCATCAGGCCATGTCACAGGAATCCCTCATTAGTCCATTCAAGCCCCGGTTGCCCGAACAGGCGGGCATGTGTTGTTACTGGGGTAAATTGTACGGCGCCGGCAAGGCTCTGGCGATCTGTGAGGCTGCCCGCGAGAGTAATACCCCCCTGGTTGTATTGACTACAAATGCCTTGCAGGCAAACCGTCTGATAGAAGAACTGGAATTTTTTCTTTCCGGTGATCCTGATGTGGAAATTCTTACCCTGCCAGACTGGGAAACGTTGCCCTATGATCAGTTTTCTCCCTACCAAGACATAATTTCAGAACGCCTGACGACACTCTCAAGGTTGCCGGGATTAAAAACAGGTGTGCTTGTTGCACCTGTTACTACGGTTCTGCACCGTCTGTTACCCCGCGATTTTCTGGGCCGTTACAGCCTTAATTTGAAGCCGGGTGACAAACTGGACGTTGAGCGGTTTAAAAATGAATTGGTCACGGCAGGTTATTCATTTTCATCGCAGGTCATGGAGCATGGCGAGGCGGCCATCAGGGGTTCACTCATAGACATTTTCCCTATGGGATCTCATCAGCCATTCAGGATTGATCTGTTTGATGATGAGATAGACAGTATTCGTACCTTTGATCCGGAAACCCAGCGATCTGACGACAAGGTGGAGAGAATCAATATCCTACCTGCAAAAGAAGTGGCATTAACGGATGAGGGTATAGCTAGGTTCCGCAGTGCCTGGCGGGAGCGATTTCCGGGCAATCCCGGGCTTTGCCCTGTTTATCGCGATGTAAGCGAGGGTCTTGCCCCTGCCGGCATCGAGTATTATCTGCCATTTTTCTATCAGGAGACAAACAGCCTGTTTGATTATTTTGATAACCCGCCTGTTGTATTCCTCGATGAGGATATAAACGATGCTGTAGAAAAATTCCGGCAGGATGTGGAGTACCGTTATGAACAGGGCAGACACGATAACGAACGGCCCTTGCTACCACCTGGTGACCTGTATTTCAGTGGACAGGAACTTTTTACAAGGATAAAGCCATACAGGCAGGTACATATCAGCACTATGGCATCAACCGGAAAGCAACATACATTCGACTATGCGACGACTTTGCCGACACAAATTCCTGTAGATGCAAGGTTGCCGGAACCACTTGCGCTCCTTGAACGTTTTCTTGAAAACTTTCATGGAAACGTATTGATTGTTGCCGAGTCTGCCGGCAGGCGTGAAACCTTGCTCGAGATGTTCCGGGGACATGGGATGAAACCCGAACTTATTGCTGACTGGTCCGAGTTTACTGCTTCCGGAACACGCTTCGGCCTGACAGTCGCTGCCCTTGAACAGGGTTTGCAAATTGACATTCCTGCCCTTGCAATCATCAGCGAATCACAGTTATTCGGTGACAGGGTACAACAACGCCGTCTGAGGCGGCGTAGACAACAGGATTCCGAGGCTATAGTACGCAACCTTACGGAATTGACCATTGGTGCGCCAGTGGTGCACGAGGATCATGGGGTAGGGCGCTACCTGGGACTGGTAACACTGGAGATTGATGAGATTGTTTCAGAATTCATTGCCATTGAGTATGCACAGCAGGACAAGCTCTATGTGCCGGTATCATCGCTTGACCTGATCAGCCGTTACACGGGAGCTGATCCGGAACATGCCCCCTTGCATCGTCTGGGATCCGGACAATGGGAAAAGGCAAAGCAGAAGGCTGCAAGGAAGGTGCATGATGTAGCGGCCGAATTACTCGACTTGCAGGCCCGCCGTGCCGCACGGCCGGGTTACAGTTTTAATTTTAATGAACATGAATATACTGCATTTATTCAGGCTTTTCCTTTCGAGGAGACACCTGGACAACAAGAGGCCATAGAGGCCGTTATAGAGGATATGAAACAGGACAAGCCTATGGATCGGCTGATCTGTGGCGATGCCGGATTTGGCAAAACAGAAGTTGCGATGCGAGCGGCCTTTATCGCCGTTCAGAATGGCAAACAGGTTGCATTGTTGGTTCCCACCACACTGCTGGCGCAGCAACATTACCAGAATTTCAAGGATCGGTTTGCGGACTGGCCGGTGCGTGTTGAATCATTGTCCAGATTCCGAAGCGTAAAGGACCAGGAAAATGTGCTGAAGGGACTGGAAAATGGCCTGGTGGATATCGTGATCGGAACACATAAACTGATTCAGGGGAATGTCAACTTCCTGCGCCTGGGTCTCCTGATCATAGATGAAGAGCATCGTTTCGGCGTCCGGCAGAAGGAAAAATTTAAGTCATTGCGATCAGAGATCGATATCCTGACCTTGACCGCAACTCCCATTCCCCGCACGCTGAACATGGCCTTGTCGAATATACGTGATTTTTCAATCATCGCGACTCCCCCTTCCCGCAGACTCTCGGTGAAAACCTTTGTTCGCGAATGGAACAACAGCCTGATCCAGGAGGGCCTGTTACGTGAGATCAAGCGGGGCGGACAGGCCTATTTTCTGCATAACAGGACAGAGGATATAGATCAGATTGCCGGACAGGTTGAAACCCTGATGCCCGAGGCCAGGGTGCGTATTGCCCATGGACAGATGCCGGAAAAGGAACTTGAACAGGTCATGCTAGATTTTTACCACAGGCGGTTTAACGTTCTTGTTTGCACTACAATTATAGAATCAGGAATAGATGTGCCCAGTGCCAATACGATAGTCATTAACAGGGCTGATAAATTCGGCCTGGCGCAGCTTTACCAGCTTCGTGGTCGTGTCGGCCGGTCCCATCATCGCGCCTATGCCTACCTGATTGTACCACCCCGCAAGGCCATAACTGCTGATGCAATTAAACGGCTCGAAGCAATAGAATCGTTGGAAGAACTCGGTGTCGGATTTACGCTTGCCACACATGATCTCGAGATCAGAGGCGCTGGAGAAATTCTTGGTGAAGAACAAAGTGGGCAGATTCACGAAATCGGTTTTGGACTTTACATGGATTTGCTTGAAAGGGCAGTTCAGGCAATGAAAGCGGGAAAACACCCTGAGCTTGACAGGCCGCTGGACCATGGTGCAGAGATCAATCTGCACACAGCGGCGCTGATACCTGAAGACTATTTGCCTGATGTGCATATGCGCCTGATCATGTACAAGCGGATCGCCAGTGCGAGAAACAACGATGAACTGGATGAACTTCAGGAAGAATTGATTGACAGGTTTGGCTTGCTGCCGGAGCAATTAAAGTACCTGTTCCTGATTACACGCCTGAAACTCAGGGCCAATCCTATCGGCATTCGCAAGATCGACCTTGGTAAGTCAGGCGGGCGCCTGCAGTTTAACAAGAACACACAAGTTGATACCAGCAAGATCATTAAGCTTATCCAATCGGATCCACATACCTATAAACTGGATGGACAGGATAAATTAAGAATCAATAAAGAGTTGCCTGACTTTCAGGAAAGATTCACACTGCTGGATTATTTATTGGACGAAATTGCAATACGGGAGGCGGCCTAGGAAACTGATATGAAAAAAATCGCAGTCATATTATTTGCTTTGTTGTCAACTACAGTTGTTGAAGCTTCTGATTATCAAGTTGAGGTCATTATATTTGAGAACGTGAGTGAGAATACTGACAGTGAAATTTGGCAGATTGAAGGTGTCCTGCCGGCCCTGCCCGAGAGTATTGAGCTGACTGCCAGTGAAAAAAATTCTCCCGAAACTGTCACGGATAAAGCCACTCAGTTTGTCATGGTACCAGTGGGCAACTATAAGCTTACAGAACTCTATAATGGTCTTTCGAATTCTAGTAAATACCACCCATTGATGCACCTTGCCTGGGAACAGCCGGCACTGGAACAGGGTGAGGCGGAGTACGTTAGGCTTACCTTGAAGGACCAGGAGCCTGGTACAGATGGCGCGATATATGATGATCTGATAAGGCTGGACGGTGTTGTCAGGGTTCGCAGTGCGCAGTTTTTGCATGTTGACGTACATTTGCTTTACTTGATCAATCCGCTCCCGCTAAACTCAATTAACTATGGCCCGGATAATACGGACCAATCCCAGGAGGCCCTGATAGTCCCGGAGTATCAGGCCTTATATGCGGAAATGAAAGAAACCAGGCGGCTAAAGCTGAATGAACTATATTATTTTGACCATCCCGGTTTCGGTCTTATTCTGCGCATCAGCAGGATAGAAGAGGATCCTAATCAGTAATTTTTTATGAATAAGAAAATAGAAAATGGGACCAGAAAGGTGATCAATGGCAAGCCCTGTGTCTATTATGATGGTTACTGGGTCAGGACTTATGAAATCCGATCAGATGACCTTGCTTCCAAGAAAAGACTGATTGATCAGCTTACCAAACGAGTTTTTCACCATGTGGAACCTGGAATTAACACGCCGGGTTACAGGCTGGAGCAGATCCGGGCCATCTATGAACAGGAAACCGACCCGGCAAGGAAACGGGTCAAGGCAGCAATGCTGGCAGGGGCCTTGCTGAATCGCGGCTCGGATATTCTTTCTTCCATTGTTGACCTGCAACAAGCCGGCGTCGATATCGAACCGGGCAATGAGCTCTTGCACCAATGTGGCCAGTGCTTTGCCGAGGCGCTCGAGCTTGGTAAGAATATAAAGCTGGCCAACAGCGAAGAAGGACTGGGTGAGTTATGGGGCGAACCGTTCAAGGTGTTTTCCCTGCCGATGGAAAAATTTTATGAAAGCCGTTATATCAAGATAGCCCTAACCATGTCTGAAATCGATAAAATTGCAGGTACGCTATCAGAGGTATTGAGCAAGGACAGTGAAACAAATCAGGCGGTTTCGATGATTGTCGAGCTGGGGGAGGCATCTAAGCGGGCCTGCGAAACAATGCGGACTGATCCGGTGATATTTGATGTCTGGCCAAAATACGTTGCGGCCAAAGAAGCAGTTGAGAATTATTTTCATAAGTATTTGAAAACGCATCCGCTGAGTAGCGGCAGTTTGCAGGCAAAAATAATCAGCCTGCTTATGGAAGGAGCCAGACTGATAGCACAACTTGCCACGGTCAGGGTGCCAATGCCGGAAAGCACCAAGCAATTCCTACTTAAATGCAATACCATTCTGTAAGTAAAATCTAGTTAGCCCTGCGCTTGACCAATAGCGGCGGACAAAAGCCTGCGAACCTTTATCATGCCATCACGAAGGTTCTTCTCGATCATATCCATTTTGATGATTTCATCAGTCTTGCCTGCTGCCCAGTTGGCAACGACACAAATACATGCGTAATTCAGCCCAAGCTCCCTGGCCAGGACAGTCTCCGGCATACCAGTCATTCCGACTAAGTCACAACCGTCATTCTCCATTCTTTTTATCTCGGCGGCGGTTTCCAGTCGTGGTCCCTGGGTTGCGCCGTAGATCCCGCCGTCTCGGCACTCCAGTCCAATTGACTTGCTCGCATGCAAAATCTGTTGACGTAGTTCAGGCGTGTAGGGGCAAGTGAAGTCAACATGGACGACTTCGTTGCCATCGCCTTCATAGTAGGTGTGTTGTCTCGACCAGGTGTAATCAATCAATTGCGAGGGTATTACCAGTCTGCCAGGTGACATTCGGGCTGTTATCCCGCCGACCGCATTGACTGCAATGATATCCTCAACGCCATTTTCGCGCAGTGCCCAGATATTGGCCCGGTAATTGATCCTGTGTGGCGGAATCGCATGCGGATTACCATGTCTTGGCAAAAAGATGATATCTCTGTTATTTAACAGTCCGAAGGTGAGAGGGCCTGAGGGTTCACCGTAAGGGGTTTTTTGCATTTGCTGGCGCTGGATCTCCAGACCTTCCAGAGCGGTCAGACCTGAACCACCTATAATAGCAATACTCATGGTTCCTTTACCGCAAAAATACCGGGGCTATTACGTAAGTAGCCCTTGTAATCCATACCATAACCGAAAACGTAACGATCCGGGATTCGCAGACCGGTGATATCTGCCTTTTCAAATGCGCGTGGCCGGTTGAGTTGTTTATCTATAAGGACACATGTCAGGACTTCTCTGGCAAGGCGTTTTTTACATTCCTCAAAAACTGCTTTCAGGGTATACCCTTCATCCAGAATATCATCCACCAGTAATACGCTACGCCCCTGTAAATCAGTTTCAGGATATTTTATCCATTTAATGCCTTTGCCGGTGGTATTTCCAAGGTAACGTGTGGCATGCACATAATCCACTTCGAGTGGAAACTGAAGCTTAGGCAATAATATACCAAGCGGGACGAGCGCGCCTGTCATAAGGCATATTACCACCGGATTTTTTTTGCTTAATGAATCTGTAATTTTTGCTGCCATCTGATTGATAGCCTGCTCGACTTCAACAGATGAATATAACCGATCTGCCGCAGCAAATACCTTGTCGAGTTCATCCTTCGTCAGTTTCATGGAGTTTCCTTTAATAACTGTCTGCCCGTCCAGTCTTTAGCAAACTGGTGGGCTGAGCGGCCACTGCGTGAACCGTGTTCCAGTGCCCATTTCAGGGCAGCCTTGTGAATGATTTCCATATCGGGCATCGGTGCATTAAGTCTTGCAAGCCAGTAGTCAACTATAGAGAGATACTCGTTCTGACTAAACGGGTGGAAGGCCAGCCACAGTCCGAAGCGTTCTGATAACGAGATCTTTTCTTCCACTGTTTCACTAAGATGCAATTCTGTATCAACCAGTTTGCTGTTCTCGTTATCACTCATGTATTCGGGCATCAAATGCCTGCGGTTGGAAGTGGCATAAATAAGGATATTATCAGGTGTACCGGCAACCGAACCGTCGATTACCACCTTCATTGCCTTGTAACTGGGATCATCTGCTTCAAAAGAAAGGTCGTCACAGAAAATGATGAAACTTGCTTTCTGGCTACCAAGGGTCTGGACTATTTCAGGTAGATCGATGAGGTGTTGTTTTTCCACCTCAATCAGTTTGAGGTTCTCATTGCTAAACTCGTTCAACAGGGCCTTGATAAGCGATGACTTGCCCGTGCCACGTGGACCCCAGAGCAGCACGTGGTTTGCCGGCAGGCCTCTGATAAATTGACGGGTATTACGTTCAATCGCAATTTTTTGTCTGTCGATGCATTTCAGGTCAGACAATCTTACGAGCGAGGGAGACTCGACAGGGATTATTGAACGTCCGAGTCCCTGATGCTGCCAGCGGAAGGCCCGGTAGCCATCCAGGTTTGGCAAGGGCCGGGTACCGGGAAGCAGAACATCGATTTTATCCAGCAGGGCAATAGCCCGTTTAAAGAATTCGTCGGTAGAAGTCATACCTGAAATTGGAGTACGTTAGTTTTCGACAGCACCTGGGAGAGTCTATAAAATAATATATATAAATCAATAACATATATATAACACTCGTGGCCGGCGAAGACACATTATAGCTGTTGTGAAAAATTTTGATATCTTGCCTGCGCTATCATTCAAAACCAGCAGCGGCCAGGTCTTCGCCGATGCAATACACTATCGAATTTGTTACCATAGCAGGGCTGAGTGGATCAATTTCATTTCCTAAGAAATAGCAATTTTATGCTGTGTTCAGAAGAATCTGGGGATCCGGGCCTATAAAATAAAAGCTAGAATGAGGGACAGATAATGTATAGCAAAGATATGACAGTTAAGGAGTTTGATGATGAACTCTGGAAAGCGATAGAAGGCGAGCGTATACGCCAGGAAGAGCATATTGAATTAATCGCTTCTGAAAACATGACCAGTCCTCGTGTCCTGGAATGTCAGGGTTCCGTGTTAACCAACAAATATGCAGAAGGTTATCCGGGTAAACGTTATTACGGTGGTTGTGAATATGTTGATATTGCTGAACAGCTGGCCATTGATCGCGCCAAGAAGCTGTTTGGTGCTGACTGGGCGAATGTGCAGCCACACTCCGGCTCCCAGGCAAATGGTGCTGTTTATCATGCCCTGCTTGAACCGGGTGATACCATTATGGGCATGAGCCTTGCACATGGTGGTCACCTGACGCACGGCGCATCCGTAAACGTCTCCGGACGGATCTATCATGCTGTCCAGTATGGTTTGAATACCGATACCGGCTTAATTGATTATGATGAAGTTGAACGGCTGGCACTCGAACACAAACCGAAACTCATTATTTCAGGTTTTTCAGCCTATTCCCGTGTAGTTGATTGGCAGCGTTTCCGTGATATCGCCGATAAGGTGGGCGCACTTATGGTTTCGGACATTGCCCACGTTGCCGGCCTGATAGCTGTAGGAGAATATCCAAGCCCGGTGCAAATAGCTGATGTAACGACTACTACCACACACAAGACGCTGCGTGGCCCGCGCTCCGGCCTGATCATGGGCAAGGCTAATGAAGAAATCGAGAAGAAGGTCAACTTTATGGTATTCCCTGCCTATCAGGGTGGTCCGTTAATGCATACCATTGCTGCAAAGGCAGTGGCCTTCAAGGAAGCCATGCAACCAGATTTCAAGACCTACATCAAACAGGTCAAGAAGAATGCCAGCATTATGGCAGACACGTTTATCGAACGTGGTTTGAAGATCGTGTCAGGAGGTACGGATAATCATCTGTTCCTGGTGGATATGGTAGAGAAAGGTCTTACCGGCAAGGAAGTGGACGCAGCCCTTGGACGTGCCAATATTACTGTTAACAAGAATGCCGTACCCAATGATCCACAATCACCGTTTGTTACCAGTGGTATTCGAATCGGGACCCCGTCGGTTACTACACGCGGTTTTGACGAGAGTGATTGTAAACAGGTGGCAAGCTGGATTTGTGACATCATGGATAACTTGGGTGATGAAAGTGTTATCAAAAAAGTCAAAGGACAGGTGCTGGAACTCTGCAAGAGTAGACCACTGTACGAATTCAATCAGTAGTCTCTGGAGCTTCAGCTAGGATTGACATCCCAGGGAGCCCGGAGGCTCCCTGATTTTTTAATCTGCGTAATAAAACGAGGGTTTGAAGCATGCGTTGTCCATTTTGTTCAGATATGGATACGCGAGTCATTGATTCTCGCCTGGTGGGTGAAGGTGATCAGATTCGGCGCCGTCGTGAATGTACAAAATGCAAGGAACGCTTTACTACCTATGAACTCGCTGAGTTAAACTATCCTCGCATTATCAAGTCCGATGGACGCCGTGAACCGTTCAGCGAGGAGAAATTACGTGGAGGGATCCTGCGTGCCATTGAAAAACGACCTGTTGAAATGGAACGTGTCGATATTGCTATCGAGCAGATTAAACATAAGCTCCGCGCGCTGGGAGAGCGCGAGGTAAAATCCCGCAAGATAGGTAACTGGGTTATGGAACAGTTACGTGCACTCGACCAGGTGGCCTATGTACGGTTTGCCTCGGTCTATCGCAGTTTTGAAGATGTCAGGGCATTCCTTGATGAAATTGAGCGGCTGGAAAATGAGCTGCCCCCCGAGTTAAAAGAAAGCCAGCTGGACTTGTTGCCTTCAGATGGTGACAAGAATTGAAGTGGAGCGGATCTGATTTCTATTTCATGTCCCGTGCCCTGCAGCTAGCCAGCAAGGGCCGGTATACCACCCATCCCAATCCTCGTGTCGGTTGTGTCCTGGTCAGGGACAATCATATTGTTGGTGAAGGCTGGCATCAACGGGCCGGCGGGCCTCATGCGGAAATCAATGCCCTGGCCCAGGCCGGTACGTTGGCAAGGGGAGCGGATTGCTATATTTCACTGGAACCTTGCTCGCATATCGGAAAGACATCTCCGTGTACTGATGCATTGCTGAAGGCCGGGATCAGGCGTGTAATTGTGTCAAGGATTGATCCCAACCCGCTGGTCGCAGGCAAGGGAATTGAGCAACTCAGGGCGGCCGGCATTATTGTAGAAAGCGGATTGCTGGAGAGCCAGGCAAGCCAAATAAATCGTGGTTTTGAAAAACGCATGACCAGGAACCTGCCACTGGTACGATGCAAGTTGGCCATGAGCTTGGATGCGCGTACTGCTCTGGCGGACGGAACCAGCCAGTGGATTACAGACGCTGCGGCCAGAATGGATGTACAAAGGTTACGTGCAGAAAGCTCCGCGGTAATGACAGGAATTGATACCGTGCTGCATGATGATCCCAGGCTTGGTGTGCGTGATATTGATTGTCAGGGTTGCCAACCGATCAGGGTGGTACTCGATCGGCAGTTAAGGACACCGTCGGAGGCACGCATACTCTCTGAGCCGGGCGAAGTGATCATTTTTACCTTGCAGGAAAAAAATACTAAGGGGCAGTTTTCCGAATTTGAACGTGTGGATGTTGTCCAGTTGTCTTCGGCCGACGATTTTTTACCGCAGGCCCTGCATTACCTGGCCTGCGAGAAGGAGGTGAATGAGATCTTGCTGGAATCTGGTGCAACATTGGCTGGTGCGATGATGGCTGCCGGGCTTATTGATGAACTGGTTATCTATATGGCGCCAACACTGCTCGGTCATGAGTCCCAGCACCTGTTGAATCTGCCCGGGATCAGCCGCATGACGGATCGCATTGAGCTTGAATACCGGGACATACGAATGGTAGGGAAAGACTGTCGTATTATACTTGTCATAAAGGAACGGGCAGGCAGATAATCCATGTTTACAGGTATAATTGAGTCAAAGGGAACAATCAGGTCAATCGAGGATCTCAATGGCGACAGGCGCATTACCATTGATACCGATGATCTGGATACTGATGATATAAGTATTGGTGACAGTATTGCTGTCAACGGTGTTTGTATCACCGTGGTTAAACTGGAGGATAATGCCTTCAGCGCTGATTTGTCTTCCGAGACCCTGTCCTGCACCAGTTTTTCGAACCTGAAGGCTGGGAGAAGAGTCAACCTCGAGAAGGCTATGCAACTCGGAGACAGATTGCACGGGCATATCGTATCAGGTCATGTTGATGCGGTAGGCAGGATTAAATCACGCGAAGAGGAGGCGCGTTCTGTCCGTTTCACCATCGAATTGCCGGTAAGCCTGCTCAGGTATGTCAGCAGAAAGGGATCGGTGTGTATTGACGGCGTCAGCCTTACCGTGAATGAGAAGTATAGTCATGGGTTCATGGTTAATATTATTCCCCATACACTGGAGCAGACAATATTCCCTGACTATGTGCCGGGAGACAGTGTGAATATTGAAGTTGACCTGATAGCCAGATATCTTGAGTCGCTGCTCGAAAAAGACTGACGAAATTGACAATGACAATGGCGCTGAATACAACGCAAGAGCTGATCGAGGATATCAGGAACGGCAAGATCGTTATCCTGATGGATGACGAGGATCGTGAAAACGAGGGTGACCTCGTCATTGCGGCGGATTGCGTACGTCCCGAGGATGTGAATTTCATGGCGCGTTTCGGGCGGGGTCTCATCTGCCTTACTTTGACACGTGAACATTGCAAACGCCTTAACCTGCCGTTGATGGCCAGTAATTCCTATTCCAGTGAAACCACCAATTTTACGGTGTCCATTGAAGCCGCAGAGGGTGTCACTACAGGGATATCCGCGGCGGACCGTGCACATACTGTCAAAACTGCTGTTGCCCGTGATGCCAAACCCTCGGACCTGGTTTTGCCCGGACATGTCTTTCCCCTGATGGCGCATCCAGGCGGGGTGTTATCCCGCGCGGGCCATACTGAGGCGGGTTGTGATCTTGCAAGACTCGCAGGACTGACACCCGCAGCTGTCATTGTTGAAATTCTCAAGGACGACGGTACCATGGCCCGTCGCCCGGACCTTGAGCAATTTGCCGGGGAACATCAACTCAAGATTGGCACCATTGCCGACCTGATACATTACCGGATTGAAAATGAGAAGACCGTGGAGCGAGTTCATGAGAGCCGCCTGCCTACGGAATACGGTGAGTTCGGGTTGATTGCCTACAAGGACGGTCTTGAGGATAAGCTGCACTTTGCCATGGTGAAGGGTGAAATAGACCCTGAAAAACCGGTCATGGTGCGTGTACATCTTGCAAATCCTATCTGCGATCTGACGGGTAGCCTCCGTGAAAACTGTGGCTGGCCTGTCCGCGATGCCCTGCAAAGGATTGCAGGGGAAGAATCAGGTGTGGTTGTCATCCTCTGTGATCAGGTTGGGCCTGAGGAGTTGATGCTGCAGTTGGAGATGATAGGGACAGAAAAGGGGAGAAAGAAACATCCCGGAAAGAAAAGCAAGGACCTGCGCACGATAGGGCTGGGGGCGCAAATACTTGCGGACGTCGGTGTTAGAAAGATGCGTGTGCTCAGCGCACCGAAAAAGATACATGCCATTTCAGGGTTTGGACTGGAAGTGGTCGAATATGTCAGTTGATTGTTAATGTAAGCGTGAACCCATGACCGGCTATCAATTAATTGAAGGTGGTACTACCGTTGAAAACGCAAGGATCGCTATTGTAGCAAGCCGTTTTAACAGTTTTGTAGTGGACCGGCTCCTGTCGGCTTGCCTGGCAACATTGAGTAATGCCGGGTTGGGAAAGGAGCAGTTACAGGTGATACGCGTTCCCGGTGCGTTTGAGATCCCGCTCGCGGTAAAGGAGGTGGCGCAAAGGGACGATTGTGATGCGGTGATTGCCCTAGGTGCCGTTATCCGTGGGGAGACCCCTCATTTTGAATATATCTGCCGAGAGTGTTCACATGGTCTGTCGCGTATCGCAATCGATCTAGACAAACCGGTGATCTTCGGTGTGCTTACTGTCGACACCGCTGAACAGGCACTCGACCGCGCCGGTGACGAGGAAAGTAACAAGGGTGCGGAGGCGGCACTTGCAGCTGTCGAGATGATCAATGTCCTGCGGAAGTTGAAATAATGTCCGATCTCGCAGGCAACTATTCCTTTTCCAGGCATGCCCGGGTCCGGGCAAGGCGTTCCGCTGTGCAGGCCCTGTATCAATGGGAAATGACCCACTCGGATATTCGGGAAATTATTTCCGAATTTATGAACGAGCGTAATGAAATTAAGAAGGCCGATGCCGAATACTTCCGCGAGTTGCTAATGGGGGTATCGGCAAAAAGTGATGAACTCAATGCACAGGTCATCCCTTTTCTGGATCGGCCACTGGAGAAACTGGATCCGGTCGAGCGGGCGATCCTGCTCGTGGGGCTTTATGAATTAATGTACCGTCCTGAATTACCCTGGCGTGTTGTTGTTAATGAGTCGGTCGAACTGGCTAAGATGTTCGGTGCCGAACAGTCACATAAATTTATTAATGGTGTGATGGACAAGGTGGCCCGCAAGATACGCTCAGTTGAAATCAGCAACGCGGGCTGAGCTCAATGCCCCTTTCCGAATTTGATGTCATAAGGAAGTATTTCAAACCTGCAGACAGACAAACCGCAGATGTCCGTTGTGGCATAGGGGACGATGCGGCGATCGTTCGTCTTCCCGAAGGTATGGAACTGGCTATTGCAATGGATACCCTCGTAGCTGGCGTGCATTTCCCTCTGGATACAGCACCGGAAGATATCGGTTTCAAGTTGCTGGCCGTTAACCTCAGTGACATGGCGGCTATGGGGGCCAAGCCTGCATGGGCCACCCTGGCCCTAACATTACCGGAGGCTGATTCCGACTGGCTGGCCGGTTTCATGCAGGGTTTCAATGATCTTGCCGGACAATACAGTGTATCCCTGATCGGAGGAGACCTGAGTCGTGGCCCCCTGACAATATCGTTGCAGATACATGGATATCTCCCGCAAAACAAGGGGATGTTACGCAGCGGCGCAAGGGAAGGTGACCTGATCTATGTGTCGGGCACTCTGGGGGATGCCGGCCTGGCCCTGAAGGTGCTGAACCGGGAGCTTGAGGTTGACCCAAAATATAAACCGTTGCTTTTTCAAAGGCTGAACAGGCCTGAACCCCGTATTGAACTGGGAGAGACATTTCGTGATATTGCGCATAGTGCCATCGATATATCAGACGGCCTGCTGGCCGATCTGGGTCATATCATTGAGGACAGTCACGTCGGCGCGGTCGTCAATACTGACCTCATCCCTCTGTCAGAGGCTCTTGCAGAACTGGACACGGCGGAAGCCCTGCAACTAGCATTGACTGCGGGTGATGATTACGAACTTTGTTTGACAGTAGCTGAAGACATGCAGGCGTCTGTTGACCAGACTGCAACAGAACAGTGCCCGTTAACCTGTATCGGAAAGATTACGAGTCCGGGCAAAGGGATCCAGCTGGAAGATGCCGATGGCCGCGCCGTGAGGATCAGTGGAGTAGGTTACCGACACTTTTAATAATAGTCAGGCTTCTGTTACGTCCTTGTTGTAGTCCTCGATACCTGCTGTGATCTCCTTGTTCCTACGCGCTATCTCCTCTCTCATTTTCTTGCGCATCAGGGCTGCTTCGTAGAGTTTACGCTCAAATTCTGTTTCCAGTTCAAGAGGAGGTGCCTTGATGGATTTACCGTCTTCACCCATAGCCACCATCGTGAAATAACAGGAATTGGTATGGCGCTTTTTCTTGGTGCGCAGGTCTTCTGCGAAGACCTTGACCCCTACCTCCAAGGATGATGATCCTACATAATTCACGTTGGCGCGGAACGAGACCAATTCACCCACATTAATCGGATTTTTGAAAATCACCTGATCCAGTGACAGGGTGACAACATAGCTTTTGCAATAGCGGGCAGCACAGGCAAATGCAACCTGATCCAGTAGTTTCAACAGTGCGCCACCATGGACTTTACCTGAAAAATTAGCCATGTCCGGGGTCATTAATATTGTCATGTATAGAGATTTTTCCTGATCGCTCATTGATTTTCCCTTTTTCTGATTATTTTTCAGGTTTAAAGATTGATATAGCCTTCATCTGTAAGTCGCTTTAATTCATCCGGCGCATAGGGTACGGGTTCTATGAATGGAGGAAGTTCCTCCTGTCTGACGCCAAGGGTGTCCATTGCCACTTCACAAACCTTCATATCGATGACCGCATAGGAATCCAGGCGTGCTGCCAGATCAATCAACTGCCGGTTCTGCTCATAATTTTCCTGACGGAACCATTCGATATCCGGCCCGTGCAGGATCATGACAATCTCCAGGTCCTCATGTCCGATCATATCTGACCGGCTGATCTCATCCACCCTCTGCAGCAATGCCTGCAGTTCCTCCAGACTATGATTGGAGACATCGAAGAGATAATTGGTATTCCCGATATTGAACTGCCGGCTGGCCGGTATGCGATTCACCTCTGCCGAATTGACGGTGACCGTCACCGGTTCTGCAATCGGGGCAGTGACAGAGGTCTCGGGCTGGTCACAGGCGGCAAGCAGACTGGCCAATACAATTCCCCAACCCTGCCCTAAAAAAACTCCTGCTTTCATAGTACAGATCATTATCATCAATCCCGGTCAGGGCAGCAAGGGCTGGTAACCCGGCTGGGAACCCCGCCGGTGTGCAGGTAAAATGGCTGTTTTCAGGGTAAATAAGAACAGACATTATGTGTGAATTACTGGGTCTCAGTGCCAATGTCCCGACAGATATCTGCTTCAGTTTCACTGGCCTTGTGCAACGCGGCGGCAGAACCGGGCCACACCGGGACGGATGGGGGATCAGCCTTTATGAGGGCCGTGGCAGCCGATCGTTTCACGACCCGCGGCCCAGTGTAGCCTCCGAAATTGCCGGGCTTATCCAGCGTTATGCGATAAAGAGCCGGATTATTATCAGTCACATCCGCCTGGCTAATCGGGGTCGGGTCTGTCTGGAAAATACCCACCCCTTTACGCGGGAACTCTGGGGTTGCAGCTGGACCTTTGCCCACAACGGCCAGTTGCACGGGATTAAAAAGAAACGCCTGAAATTCTACAAGCCGATCGGTACTACCGACAGTGAATATGCCTTTTGCTGGATGCTGGACAGGATACGCGCGAAATATCCTAGGCGGCCTGCCAGCCACAAGGTGCTCTGGCAGCATATTCATGAACTGGCCAGGGAAATCAACAAGCTGGGTGTCTTTAGTTTCCTTTTGAGTGATTCGTACTATCTCTATGCCTATTGCACCAACAACATGTGCTGGCTTACTCGCAAGGCGCCGTTTGGCAAGGCGAGACTGATTGATACGGGCGAAGTGGTCGATTTCAGCAAGCTGACCACTCCCAGGGATATCGTGACGGTTATCACCTCCCGTCCCCTGACTGATAATGAAACCTGGCAACAGATGAAAAAAGGGGAATTCATCATATTTGAGAATGGCAGGAGGCGACGGTATTAAACAGATGCCCGTGGAAGATGAAATTCTGAATGCCAATCAGGCCTTCTATGATGCCTTTGCCCGGGGAGACTTTGTAGCAATCGATGCACTCTGGTCCAGGAAGCATCCAGTGTCTGTTGTGCACCCGGGCTGGGGATGCTTGCATGGCCGTGAGGCCGTGATGGATAGCTGGCGACGTATCCTGGAAGGTGGCCGGCAAAATTCCATACGTTGCGAACAACCCGTGGTCTATCAGTTCGACAGACTGGCCTATGTACTGTGCCGGGAGGTCTTTCCCGAGGGAGAACTGATTGCAACGAATATCCTGGCGCTGGAAGAAGGCCAGTGGTGCATGGTGCACCATCAGGCCGGGCCACTACAACGGCCGTCCAGCGTTAATGATCAAGCCCTGCATTAGAAAGCGATGATCCGGTTTTTCCTGAAGATATTGCTCAGGCTGATTTTCGTTCCAGGATGATTTTCTGCCACACGGCCGGGCCGGTCTGGTGAACCGCATTGCCGTTGCAATCTACCGCTACGGTCACGGGCATGTCCTTGACCTCGAACTCATGGATAGCCTCCATCCCCAAGTCCTCGAAGGCGACCACCCTGGCTGCAGTAATTGCCTTGGAGACCAGGTAGGCGGCACCACCCACGGCCATTAAATAAACGGCCTTGTGTTTTTTTATGGAGTCGATCGCTACCGGTCCGCGCTCAGCCTTGCCGACCATCCCAAGTAGGCCGGTCTTTTCCAGCATCATGTCGGTAAACTTGTCCATGCGGGTTGCCGTCGTCGGCCCTGCGGGCCCCACAATTTCATCACGCACGGCATCCACTGGTCCCACGTAATATATAAACCGGTTTTTGAAATCCACGCCTTCTGGGAGGGACTCGCCTTTACTGAATATGTCCTGGATGCGTTTATGCGCGGCATCGCGGCCGGTCAACATCTTGCCCGAGAGTAGTAGGGTCTCGCCTGGTTGCCATTGTTCAATCTCTTTCTGCGTGACCATATCTAGATTTACTCGCCGTGCCGAGGGCCCGACGTCCCAAGTGATATCGGGCCAGTCATCGAGACTGGGAGGTGTCTGTAATGAAGGACCCGAACCGTCCAGTACAAAATGGGCGTGACGGGTAGCGGCGCAGTTCGGAATCATGGCTACCGGTTTGTTGGCCGCGTGGGTGGGGTAGTCCCTTATCTTGACATCCAGTACCGTAGTCAGGCCGCCAAGACCCTGTGCACCGATTCCCAGCTCGTTTACCTTTTCAAACAATTCAAGGCGCAATTTTTCAACGGCATTTTGTGGGCCGCGAGCCTTGAGTTCATGGATGTCGATAGGATCCATGAGGGACTCCTTGGCCATGACCATGGCCTTCTCGGCAGTGCCGCCAATACCGATCCCCAGCATGCCGGGAGGGCACCAGCCGGCGCCCATGGTCGGGACAGTCATTAATACCCAATCGACGATGCTGTCGGACGGATTTAACATCACGAATTTGGATTTTGCCTCCGAACCACCTCCCTTGGCGGCGACATCCACGTGTACCTTGTCACCCGGGACGATCTCCATATTAATAACCGCTGGTGTGTTGTCACCGGTATTCTTCCGGGCGCCTGCGGGGTCTGACAGGATCGAGACTCGCAGTTTATTATCCGGATTATTATAGGCACGCCGCACCCCTTCATTGATCATATTAGTGATGCTCATATCGGTATCCCATTGCACGTCCATGCCAACCTTGATGAAGACGGTAACGATTCCGGTATCCTGACAGATAGGGCGGTGACCCTCGGCGCACATGCGGGAGTTGATCAATATCTGTGCCATGGCATCCTTAGCGGCCCGGGATTCCTCCTTTACATAGGCCTCATGGACTGCCTTGATAAAATCAACGGGGTGATAATAGGAAATAAACTGCAGGGCATCTGCGACACTGTCGATGAGGTCGTTTTTTTTGATTATTGTCATGATTAGACCGTGAGTTGCTTATAGATGCATTAAATCGCGCAATTATACTTTGTTTTTAACGGGATGTGTTGACTTCAATAACAGGTCTTATACTGTGAGAAGATATCAGAGGGAAACAAGCCAATGTCCAAAAATCAAAAATACCGCATAGAAAAAGACAGCATGGGCGATGTCCGGGTCCCGGTAGCTGCCCGTTACGGGGCGCAGACACAGCGTGCAATAGATAATTTTCCCGTGAGTGGCCTGACCATGCCGCGTACCATTATTCGCGCCCTGGGTCTGATCAAGGCGGCTGCGGCCCGGGTCAACGGCGAACTCGGCTTGCTGGAGTCGGACATGGCTGAGGCAATAGAGTCGGCTGCCAATGAGGTGGCCAAGGGCAATATGGATGGGCAATTCCCCGTAGATATCTTCCAGACCGGCTCCGGCACCAGTACCAATATGAATGCCAACGAGGTAATCGCCAGCCTTGCCGGTGAACGCCTGGGTCGAAAGGTCCATCCGAATGACCATGTGAATCTGGGTCAGAGCAGCAATGATGTGATTCCCACTTCTATCCTGATCAGCGCCGGACTGCAGCTCACTGAAGAATTGTTGCCCGCGCTGCAAACCCTGGCGGATTGCATCAGTGATCGGAAACACGGGCTGGAAGATGTAGTCAAGACTGGACGCACGCACTTGATGGATGCCATGCCGGTCACTCTGGCTCAGGAACTCAGTGGTTGGGAGAGACAGGTCCGGGATGGTGAGGCGCGCCTCGTATCGACTCTGCCGCGTATCACCGCCCTGCCGATTGGCGGGACGGCCGTAGGTACCGGCATTAATTCCCATCCGGATTTTGCAAGACGAGTAATTTCCCGACTGGATGATATTACTGGCATTAAATTTGTGCCGGGGAATACCTATGCCGGTATTGGTACGCAGGACGCTGCGGTAGAACTCAGTAGCCAGTTAAAGACACTGGCCGTTGGTCTGATGAAGATTGCCAATGATCTGCGCTGGATGAATAGCGGTCCTCTGGCCGGACTGGCAGAGATAGAATTACCAGCCTTGCAACCGGGCAGCAGTATCATGCCAGGAAAGGTCAACCCGGTCATTCCGGAGGCAGTATGCATGGTGTGTGCCCAGGTGATTGGTAACGACAGCACGATAACAATCGCCGGTCAGTCCGGAAATTTCCAGTTGAACGTAATGTTGCCGGTGGTCGCCTACAATCTTTCACAAAGCATCGAGATTCTGGCCAATGCATCAAACCTGCTGGCGGCAAGGGCCATTGCCGGTTTCGGTGTCAAGCGGCCGAAACTGGAGGCCGCGCTTGAGAAAAATCCGATCCTGGTGACTGCTCTGAATCCCGTGATCGGTTATGAAAAAGCGGCCGAGATTGCCAAGAGAGCCTATGCAGAGGGGAGAGCCATCAAGGAGGTCGCCAGGGAAATGACAGATCTTTCCGAGTCTGAACTGGATCGCCTGCTGGACCCTTGGGCCCTGACGACGGGTGGGATAAAAAAATAAGCAAAATCTTTTTTATTTGTAAGTGGAGGGACTCGTAATGAAGGACATTCTGGGCAGATTGCATCAGGATCATATCCATATTGCAAAATTGCTGGATCTGTATGAGAAGCAACTGGACAAACTCAGAGAAGGCAGTGATCCAAACTATATTGTTATGCGGGATATTATGAAATACATGCGAAGCTATCCAGACGTAGTCCATCATCCGCTGGAAGAAATACTATTCGAGATACTGGAGGAAAAAGACAAGACTCTGGCGGAAAAAGTCCGTCAACTTTACGGTGAGCATAAGGAAATAGATGATATCGGTAACAGCCTCGCGGAGATACTTTTAACAATAGCCGCTGGTGTAATAACATCTCTGACCGAATTTCGTGAGGAATCGGAAAAATACCTTCAATTAATGCGATCCCATATGAATCTGGAAGAAGACAAGGTATTTCCTGGGATCAGGGAAAAATTTACGGAAAAAGACTGGGAAAATATTGATCTTGCTCTTGTCAAACAGGCTGATCCACTGTTTGGAAAAGACATAGAAGAAGAATATCAATTTCTTTACGAAAGCGTGCTATCGGAAAGCAACGAGCAGTAAAGACAGGAAGTGTTCGGCCGACTTGCAAGCTAATGAAGGCTACAGTTTACCTGCCCGATAAAAATCAATGTCTACTGTAATTGCCGTATTTATTATTTACCTTGCTATCCTTGTAGGCATCACGCTGTGGAGTCGTACAGCGACACACACCATTAAGGGTTACTTCATTGCAGATAAAAAATTGCCGTCCTGGGTAGTTGCATTTAGCACCAATGCCACCGGCGAAAGCGGCTGGTTGTTACTGGGTCTCACCGGCATGGCTTATACGGTTGGCGCACAGGCATTCTGGGTTGTTGCCGGCGAGGTTACCGGCATCACGCTTTCCTGGCTGTTGTTATCCAGACGGCTCAAGCGGTTTTCAGATGCAAGCGATTCGATTACGGTGCCGGATGTGCTGGCAGCAAGGTTCGTTGACCGTAAACATGTTCTCAGGCGGCTGTGCGTGTTGATCATAGTTATCATGGTCACGGCCTACGTTGCTGCACAGATGGTCGCAACCGGCAAGGCCTTCGATGGCTTTACTGACCTGGATTACCCATCCGCTGTCGTTGTCGGTGCTACGGTAATTATTTTGTATACGATGTTCGGGGGTTACAAGGCGGTGGCCTGGACAGACCTGATTCAGGGAATCATGATGTTGCTGGGCCTGGTTATCCTGCCTCTGGTGGCTATTCACGCCGCAGATGGCTGGAATGCGGTGCTGTCTAACCTGCGTGAACAGGACCCCGGTTTGCTGTCGCCCTGGGGCCCGGAGGGTAAGAATTCGGCGGCACTCGTCGGGATATTCAGTTTTCTGGCGATCGGCGTGCCGTTTATCGGTGTTCCACAATTAATGGTTCGCTTTATATCGGCCCGCTCGGAAGAGAGCCTGCTCCCTGCGATGATCATATCGGTCATTGTGCTCTTCTTTTTCGGTACCGGTGCCGTTTTGACCGGTATGGCAGGGCGTGCCCTGTTCCCCGGCCTGCAGGACCCTGAAAGCATCCTGCCGATGATATCCACTACACTGCTGCCGCCCTTACTGAGTGGCGTAATGTTGGTTGTCGTGCTGGCCGCTATCATGTCGACGGTAGACAGTCTTTTGATTCTTGCCTCCTCTGCGCTGGTGCGTGATTACTGGCAGAAAATACATTCATCTTCGCTGGGTGAAGAGGCGCTTGCAAACCGCGGCAAACTGGCCACATTGCTCATTGGGTTTATCGGCATTGCCTTTGCACTCCACCAGACACCATTAATCTTTTGGTTTGTACTTTTCGCTTGGTCCGGGCTTGGCGCTGCTTTTGGTCCGGTACTGTTATGCGCCCTCTGGTACCCGAAGACAAACCTGTCAGGTGCGATTGCCGGCATGCTGGGCGGTTTTGTTACAACGGTTGTCTGGGTGCTATGGCTGAAACCCTTTTTCCATGACTTACTGGAGATCATCCCGGGGTTCACTGTAGGTCTGATCCTGACCATCGTAGTAAGTAATCTGACCTCAGGCGAATATTCAGAAAACAGGCCATAAAACCCATCTATACTTTATGGGAATTCATTGATACCGGCCTGAACCAAAGGCAAGGGGGGGTGGCTTATGACGTTGTCCATCAAGGGTATTACATTGGCGTGCGCCATTATATGGGGATTGGTAATGCTAATGGTTAGTATCGCCAATATGGTTTGCCCCACTTATGGCGTTGATTTCCTGTTCCTGATGAGTTCCGTTTATCCCGGCTATGAATATGGCCAGGGCATAAAAAGCGTTATCGTCGGCACTCTTTATGGCATTGTCGATGGCGGTATCGCGGGAGCTATCTTCGCCTGGCTTTACAATCTTTTTGCTGAATAATTAACTGAAGCTTTTATTTTAGTTATCAAGTTCAGGATAATGGCGGAAGATGCCATTATCGTTGAAGGCTAGCCGCCGATCGGATGCAAGATAAGCAGCTATATTAGGACGGGCCGCTACTTTATCATGCAGGGTTGCCAGTCGTGAATATTTTGAACCCAGTTTCTTCATCCTCTTCGGAAAAGCATAGTTTAACCCGGCGATTGTCTGGAACATTGACAGGTCAACATAGCTGAAAGCCCGCCCCAGCATCCAGGGGCCGGCCTTTGAATTGCTGACAAGCACGTTTTCAAAATAATCCAGGAATTTCGGGATCCGTTCCTTTATGAAATGACCGGCACGGCGTTTTGCCTCGAGTTTTTGATCGCGATAGTAAAGGCTGCCCGCAATCGGGTGATGCACATCGTGGATCTCAGTTACGAAGTCAGCAATGGTCAATTGCAATTGATGCACCCAGATTTGTTTCGGCTCGGCGCGGGGCGACAGGCCAATCCGTGGGCCCAGGTACAGTAGGATGTTCGCGGTCTGGCCAATCACTCGTTTGCCAGCTCTTAGGAAAGGGGGAGCAAAGGGGGGGCATGCGGATTTTTTGTTTTGCATCAAGCGCATCATTTTCTTTATCCCCGTTTCAGGGTTTCCTTGCCGGGCCACGTCCAGGTAATCTGCACCTGCCTCTTCCAGTGCGAGCCGCACAAATTCGCCCCTGCCCTGAATGCCGGGCCAGTAGTAGAGTTCATAGCGCATAATTGAAACCCCCTAAGCAAGTTAATAATTTTAAAGAAATAGAAATAAGAAACATGTATACAGTAATTAATAGCTAATGTTTTGCTAAAATGTTACCAATGATTACGAAAAAAAGGACAATCCATTCTGCCTTGATAATATTTCCAACACCATGAAAGACGATCTCCCTTTTCTCTTTCGGCAGTTGACACATGGTGTCTATGTCATTGGTGTCTCCGGCGGGGGAAAAGATAATGCCTTTACGGCCGCCTGGGTCATGCAGGTTTCGTTTTCCCCCCCCATGATTGCACTCAGCATCAATCCGGGCCATTCCTCCTACAGGATGCTGGTTGAAAGCAGGGCGTTTTCCATCAATGTACTCCCTGCAAACAGGAAAGATCTGGCGAAGCATTTTGGTCTCCCGGCAGAGACTGACAAGCTGGCTGGCGTTGCCTGGCGGCGGGGCGAGACAGGTGTACCTCTTCTGAATGAGGCTATGGCCGTGTTTGAGTGTGAATACAGCCATGAATGCGAGGCGGGAGATCACCGCCTGGTGATTGGCCGCGTGGTTGCCGGTAGCGTTTTGAATCCCGATGAGTTTCCCATGAATTACCGCGAGACCGGTGACATGGATGCGAGCAGCGGCCTGTATCCGGATGGTTTTACTTGAGGTTAACAGGGTATTGGGCCGTAAGCAGCATATTCAAAGAGCCCAGTCTATTCAGCAGCATCCCACTGGGCATGGATGTGTTAAGCCATCACATTCCGTCGTGACGTCCCTGCCTGATTAACTAATAGTCTAGCAAATCTGTTACTCAGACTGGTAACAGGCCATATCAGCGGCATTCTCGAGTTGTGACATTACATCATCAGCCGTGATGGCATTGCCTTTGATAGGGAAGCCTGTACTGGCAATGCCCTTGCTCACCCAGGTATTACAGGTATTGAAGGCATGGAAGTTTCCTTTTGCCATGTAAAACCGGCTGTTTCCATAAAGACCCGTGCCAAGTTTTATAATGTTATTATCTGAGTTCCGCAAAAAAGTGTCTGATATATAGGTTAATAATTTTTCATACCCGGGTTCCGGGACAGACAGCTTTATGATTTTGCTTGCTGGGAAAAAATAGCGGGGTTCATTATTTATATCAACGACGTGCAGGACCGTGGCTGTTGGCAATAGTATTGCGCGCATGGCAAGACCAGTGGTAATTTCCCTCGCCTGGTAAAATTGCTCATCACCCCAGCCAACTTCGAGATAATCCCCGTCTCCAAGATCGTCATTCAGGGAAGGAACCCTGTTTATCAAGTCTTTTTTGTTTACCGCAATACCCGTATGCCAGCCGTGACTAATGACATAAAACGTTCGCGGTGTGTCGCATTTTGAAGGTGCGTAGATCCGTGAATCTGCTAGCGCACAGCTGAAGAAAAAAAATATCAGCAGTAAACAGGCTCTAACAGGGATGCAATTTAAATAATACAGATTTGTCGATTGCGTATTATTTGCCCCAGCCACCGCTACGGCTGATTATGTAGTCAACTGCGGCCTTCACTTCTTCATCGGTCAAGGTCGCAATACCACCTCGCGGAGGCATGCCTCTCAGGCCGTTGATGGCATTGGAATAGACTGTTTCCTTGCCTTGGTTTACACGCTTAATCCACAAGGCCTTGTTGCCGAACTTGGGCGCGGCATTAAGGCCGGATTTATGGCATACTGCACAATAGGTATTGTAGATCTCGCCACCATCAACTGCATAAACTGAGGGGCTCATTGCCCAGATAATCAGGGCCAGCGTGGCCATTCTTTTAGTTTTTGGGTAATTCATGTATTTAAACTCCGTACAGTGATTTTGATTTTCAGGTTTGTATAATACGGGATAGTCCAAAGTTATTGTACCCCTGAAACGCGTACTACTATCTAGAAAGCTTGATGGTAGCGGCGGTGACCAAGCCCCAGATCCAGTTCACGAATATTACATAGACAGGTGTGAGCATTCCAAGTTCAATACCACCGATGCCGTAATCCAGTTTGTAAGGAAACACGATAAAGATCTGCGCGGCGGAGGGCAGCAGGCTCAACACACTGCCCTTGAGAAATAGCCGGGAATTCATAAAGGAAAACGCAAAACAAAGACCCCACAAGCCACCCCACACGATGGCCGGGTAGAGCCAGTCGGGCGTCATGGCGGGCGCAACCGCAATATCAAGGGACTGCGGTATGCCGGCTTCGCCAAATAGCCATAAGACAAGGCGGTTGGCAAACCCTCCAACACATCCGGCGGCAAAATAAATCAGGTAGTTTTTCATGACTATAGGGACGGAATCAGATGAAGGACTTCATGCAATTGCGGATGTCGGCCGCCATCTCCTCGCCTTTCTGGTAACGCTCTTCCGGTTTCTTCTTCAGTCCCCTGTCTATGATCGCCACAATACAGGGATTGAGGTCAGGCCTGAGTGATAGGATATCCGGATGTTTCTCATTGGCGATGTTGAACATGAGCGTAGCCATTGAATCGCCCTTGAAGGGTAACTGGCCTGTCAGCAATTGATACAACATGACCGTCAACGAAAAGAGATCAGAACGGCCGTCGATCTTTTTGCCCCCCAGCTGTTCAGGCGACATGAAAGACGGTGTGCCGAGGATTACACCGGTCTTGGTTCGGCTTGAGTCGGTGATCCGGGCAATCCCGAAATCAGTAATCTTGAGCTTGTCCGTTTCCGAGTCATACATGATGTTGGCCGGCTTGATATCGCGGTGAACCACATTCTGGCTATGAGCATAGGCGAGAGCATCGGCACTTTGTGCGATCATGTCCATAACCTTGGCGGGCGGCAATAGTTTATGCGCCTTGGAATATTCAGTCAGGTCTTTTCCTTTCAGGAATTCCATGGCGATGTACGCAAGGTCCAGCTCTTCGCCTGCGTCATAGATCGTCACGATATTGGGGTGCGTGAGGCGGCCCGCCGTCTCGGCCTCGCGGAAAAAACGGGCCTTCACCTCATCAAGTTCATCGGCCTCGAATTCCTCTGACAGTGCCATGGTCTTGATAGCGACCACGCGGTTGATCTTCGGGTCACGACCCTGATAGACAATCCCCATGGCACCCTTACCGAGTTCCTTTTCCACCTCGTAACGGCCGAGCATGGGTTTCTGAATACCTTCGCCATCCAGTACCATAGTCGCTGCAGTTGCCGCAGAGGCACTGCCCCCTAGCACGATCGTATCCTGCATGGCTCGGCTGCGTTTGATGCGGTCCTTAAGATCACGGAAGTTTGCATCGTGGGTCGACATGTATTCATAAACCGAGGCCGCCTTGTTGAACTGGCGTTTACGTTCAAAATCCAGCGCCAGGTTATAAAGCGGTTCCATGATGTCATCTTCCAGGGGACACTGGCGGAATTTTTCCAGGGCCATATCCAGTTGTCCCTGTTGCTGGAATTGGATACCAAGCATGCGGTTACTCTCGGCGGATTTTTCCTCGGAGCGTATCATGCCACGCTCGGTAACGAGGAAACGCTTGGTGATTAATAACAGATAGCCAGCTACAAGCAGGGCGGAGGGTAACATCATTTCCACCCACATGCCTTCTGTGATCAGGAGGTATTGATTTGCGCCGATGAGGGCAGCAAGCAGGATCAGGCTGAGGGTGGCCGCGATGCCAGCGCTGAGTCGTGGCAGGATCAGAATCAGGTATAACGCAATGAGTAAAAAGGCACCGAGTTTTGCATTCTGTGCCCAGTCGGGAATAACAAAGAAATCCTGATTGAGAATACTGGCAACGGTATGTGCGAGGACCAGTACCGGTGACATCCCTTCGGAAACCGGAGTCGGGAAGCTGGTGCCTACGCCAAACGCGGTTGCGCCGATAAGGACAATCCGGTCCTTGTAGTTACTGACAGGAACCTTGCCGGTATAGACATCAAAAAACGAATCGACGGGAAAGGCATCGCGCTGGCTGCTACCTTGGTAAAAAAGCGGGTACATGCGTGAAATCGGATCGGTGAGTATGCTGAGTTTTCCAAGGTGCACAGCACGGCCTGGTTCCAGCCGGATATCGGCCGACGTGAGATTAAGACCCCTGGCGGCGATCATCAGAGCCAGTGAGGGATAGACTTCACCGTAGTAATCCACGGCCAGTAATTCAGTACGCACCCCACCGTCCGGATCACGCAGGTTAATTAGATGGCCGATACCCGCGGTTTGCTCTCCCAGCAGGGCGAGCGGTGGAGTAGCCGTATCTACGGCGAGCGGTGAACCGCCAGTGGTTGAGGCGGTGATGTTTTCTATACGGTTCAGGCGTACGAAATCCGGTAAAGGCTTGTCCGGCTTACCGATGGCAATGCCTTTTTTGTTGATATTGAATTGCATCCCCATGACCACATTGCCCGCGTGTGACATGCTGTCAGCCAGCTTGCTGTCGGTATCCAGACTGTCACGTGCCTCGAACAGGCGTTCCTGGAGCGTTGCCAGGTCCTGGCCGCTGGTATGAAGTCCCGAAGAAATGTAATAGCCAACGATCTCATTCAGTTGAGCCATTGCGGCGCTGTCTATCTCTGTTGGCGGCTCAGGTTCCGGGAGCGGCGTCAGGAGTTTTTCCTCGAATGTCCTGAGGTTTTCACTGTCGCCACCAAGACCGGACGTTTCAAAATAATCGATGATTTCATTTAATTGTTTCAGGCCAGGATCTATCTGCGGCTCTGAAAGAAGAATGGTGTTGCCAATAACACTTGCGCCACCCTCAGCCAGCCGGTTGATCATCTCTGCCAGAATATCTCGCGGCCAGGGCCAGCGGCCGAGATTAGTGATGCTTTCATCATCGATTGCAATGACGGCTATGCGCTTGCCGGCTTCGTGGCTGGAGGCCCGCAACCCGGCGTCATAGGCAAATCGTTCCAAACCGGCGATCCAGCTGCTACCCGCCATGAACAAAAAGGCAATTGAGATGATGAACCCGACCAGCCAATCTCGTCGCCAGAATCCTTTTTTCTTCGCCATTGCCTTGCTCTTTGTTATTGGTAAATGACTGTTGAACAGCAACAGTTATTAATATTAGCGTGCCAGGCGTGTGAATAAAACATATAAAGGCCCATTACTGCGCACAATTAACCGTATAATTGTTGCATAATATTCTCATAGATACCTGACAGGGTATCGAGGTCTTCAACCTTGACGCATTCATCCACTTTGTGGATGGTGGTATTCAGCGGCCCCAGTTCCACCACTTGGGCACCGGTGGGAGCAATAAATCGTCCATCCGAGGTACCACCGCTGGTATTTACCTCGGGCGTGATTCCGGTGGCATCCTGGATTGATTTAATAACCGCATCGAGCAGTTCCCCTTTCTTTGTTACAAAGGGGTTGCCCGACAGTTTCCACTCAATGTCGTAATCCAGTTGATGCCGGTTTAATATCTCTTCTACCCTTTGTTGCAGTTCCTGCTGCGTGACCTCCGTGCTGAAACGGAAATTGAACATGACATCGGTGTGTCCTGGGATAACATTATCCGCACCCGTGCCGGAATGGATATTGGATACTTGGAAAGAGGTGGGTGGATAAAATTCATTACCTTGGTCCCAGGTGATTGCTGTCAATTCTGCCAGGGCCGGCGCAAACAGGTGAATCGGGTTGTTGGCGAGGTGCGGATAAGCCACATGCCCCTGTATGCCATGAATAGTGAGGTTTGCACCCAGTGAACCGCGCCTGCCATTTTTTACCACATCGCCCAGTGTTTCCCTGCTGGACGGTTCCCCGACTAGGCACCAGTCTATCCTGGTCCCGCGTTCTTCAAGGTATTCCACGACCTTGCGTGTACCATTGACGGATGGACCTTCTTCGTCACTGGTGATCAGCATGCCGATGGTGCCAGGATGATCGGCATGGGCCGCTATAAACCGTTCCATGGCAGTGACCATGCAGGCGATGCTGCCTTTCATATCGGCCGCGCCGCGACCATAGAGATAACCGTCACGTATCTCTGGCATAAAGGGGTTCGAGGTCCATTTTTCCAGTGGCCCGGTCGGGACGACGTCGGTATGGCCGACGAAGATAAAACAGGGCGCGCCTTCTCCATGGGTAATCCAGAGATTATCCACGTCATCAAAGCGCAGGTGGGTGGCCTTGAAACCGAGCTTTTCCAGTCGCCCGGCGATCAATTGCTGGCAACCGGCGTCCTCAGGCGTGACCGAGGCCAGGCTGATCAGGTCTTTTGCGAGTATTAGCGTGTCACTCATATAAATGAAATATCTAGGGCTGAAAGACAGCGAGTAATTCGCCTACTTTAACACGATTGTCTGCCCGGCAGCTTATCGTGCGCCTGATCCTGAATTGATCCATGTCGGCGCCACGTTGTTGATAGAGATCCGCAATTGACTGGATATCATGGTTGGAGATTACGACCTGGATCCCTCTCCGTGATAGTCTGAATGCCCATTCCGCGAGTTCAACCTGTTGTTGCCAGTTAAACCCGCCGGCTGAATAATCCGTGAAGCGTGCCGTCGCGTTCAGTGGTGCATAAGGGGGGTCGCAATAGACAACATCGCCTTTACGTACCTGCCGCATGGTGTCATGAAAACCGGCATGAATAAATTTCGCCTTAGTCGCCTTTTCATGGAAAAAAAGCATTTCCTTCTCCGGAAAGTAGGGACGTTCGAAACGGCCGAAAGGAACATTGAACCCGCCTTTCAGGTTATAGCGGCAGAGCCCGTTATAACCGTGCCGGTTCAAGTAGAGAAACAGTGCTGACTTCAGGCGTATATTATTGCTTTTATTAAAGCGGTCGCGCAGGTCATAGTACGCATCAGGATGATTGTATCTCCCGGAAAAAAAACGTCTGCAATATTCAATAAACTCTTTACCCTCTTGTTGTAACAACCAGTAGAGATTTATGAGATCGGGATTACTGTCCGCCAACAGGTATTGTTGGTAGTGCGTATTGAGAAAAACCGCGCCCGAACCCACAAAAGGTTCGACCAAGCGTGAACCTCCATTGAGTTGTCTGCTGATGCGCCCTACCTGGCGATATTTACCACCCGGCCATTTCAGAAAGGGTTTCATGGTAATAACTCTCAAGCTTCCTCAGGTGTCAGCGCCCTGATGCTGAGTGCATGTATTTCTGCCGGCATCATGTCTTCTACCGCCAGATAGACCGCCCTGTGTCGCTGCACCATATTCTTGCCGTTGAATTTATCGGACACGATCGTAACCGCGAAATGGCCGCCGCCTGACGCCGCACCTGCGTGGCCAGCATGCATGGCGGAATCATCGCGGATCTCCAACCTGGCAGGCGAGAGTGCCGTTTCAAGCCGCTCGCGGATCGCTTCGACGCGGTTCATCAGGCGGACGGAAAGACCTTCTTGAAGGGTTTGACGATGACCTTTTCATAGACACCCGCGGCGATGTATGGATCGTCATCGGCCCAGGCCTGTGCATCTTCCAGGGAATCGAACTCGGCCACGATCAGGCTGCCGGTGAAACCGGCAGGACCCGGATCTTCACTGTCGATCTTCGGGTGTGGACCGGCGATCAGCATGCGGCCTTCATCCTGAAGTTCCTGCAGGCGCTTGATATGATCAGGGCGCACACTCATACGCTTTTCCAGGCTATCATCCACGTCCTGGCTGATAATGGCATACCACATAATCTACTCCTTCTCTTCGTTGATATTGCTGAGGAAACGTGACATATAAACTGACTGGCCAATGGCAAACAATACGGTACAACCCAGGATGCCGAACATCTTGAAGTTTACCCAGATATGTTCGGCAAAGTTATACGCCACATACAGGTTAAGCATGCCCATGAAGATAAAGAACGCGATCCAGCTAAGATTGAGATTAGACCAGGCATGGCCGGGCAGGGTTAATGCGTGATCCATCATGCGTTGTACCATGGTCTTTTTACCGATGAAATGGCTGCCCAGAAATACGAGGGCAAACAGCCAGTTCACCGCGGTCGGTTTCCACATGAAATAACGTTTATCCTGCAGCAGTAATGTTGCACCACCCAGAATCAGGATGATCACCAGAGTAATCACATGCATCTTTTCAAAGCGTCGCTTGATGACCCAGAACAGGGTCACTTGTATGATAGCCGCTACGATGGCTACACCAGTTGCAAGAAACAGGCCTTCGGAACGATCCTCGGGAATATAATAGGCGATAAAAAAGGCCAGTACCGGGAAAAAATCAAAGAGAAATTTCATAATTTGTAATAATGCTGAATTTATCTAATCATAACGAAAAAGCCTGCACTGCTCTATAATGGCCCAGTATTTTCGCATCCATCCAGAAAACCCCGAGCATCGGCTGATCGCCCAGGCTGCAAAGATTGTGCATGATGGCGGCGTGGTGGTCTATCCTACGGATTCCTGTTACGCCATCGGTTGCCATATTGGTGACAAGTCCGCCCTGGAGCGCATACGCCGTATCCGGCAGTTGGATGAAAATCATAACCTGACGCTGTTATGCAAGGACCTCTCCGAAATAGCGACCTATGCAAAGGTGAGCAATTCAGCATTTCGCCTGATGAAGGCGTTGACCCCAGGGCCCTATACTTTTTTGTTACTGGCGACACGCGACGTCCCCCGCAGGCTGCAGCACCCGAAACGTAAGACCATTGGATTGCGGGTTCCTGACAACGCCATTGCCCTGGCCCTGCTCGAAGAGCTCGGTCAGCCCATGATATCCACCAGTCTGATCCTGCCGGGTGAGGACCAGCCGTTGTCGGATCCCGAAATGATTTATAACCGTATTTGCAGACAGGTGGACCTGGTGATCGATGGTGGCAGTTGCGGACCGGAGTCCACGACAGTGGTAGATCTCATAGAAGAATATCCGGTAGTCGTGCGTATCGGGAAAGGTGATACTTCATTAATAGGGAGTTAGGGTTATCTGGGTTATAATCCCCGCCATTCAGACAGCAATGCTCCTCCAGGAGGTACTTTTTGAGTAGTAGCGCAAACCGGCGTGTCTTGTCCGGCATGCGACCAACCGGTCAACTTCATCTGGGCCACTATCACGGCGTACTTAAAAACTGGCTCGATCTGCAAAATGAATATGAATGTTTCTTTTTTGTAGCGGATTGGCATGCACTGACCACGGAATACGAGGCCCCACAGATCATAGGCGAGAGCGTCTTTGATATGGTGGTGGATTGGCTGGCCGCCGGGATAAACCCTGGCGCTGCAAAGATATTCATCCAGTCGCAGGTGCCTGAACATGCTGAGTTGCACCTGTTGCTCTCCATGTGTACACCTCTCAGCTGGCTTGAGCGGGTGCCCAGTTATAAAGACCAGCAGGAAAAGCTCAGTAATAAGGATCTGACCACCTATGGTTTCCTGGGTTATCCCCTGTTACAGTCGGCTGATATCCTCATCTACAAGGCCGGGAATGTCCCTGTGGGGGAAGATCAGGTCGCGCATGTAGAACTCGCACGTGAGGTAGCCCGCCGGTTCAACTACCTCTATGGCCGCGAGCCAGGTTTTGAAGAGAAAGCCGAGGCGGCAGCGAAAAAACTCGGCAAGAAGAACAACCGCCTCTATCACGAATTGCGCCGCAGCTATCAGGAACAGGGTGATGCCATGGCCCTGGATAAGGCCCGTGCCCTTCTGGAATCACAACAGAACATCTCTATAGGTGATCGTGAGCGCCTGTACGGTTACCTGGAAGGGGGCGGCAAGATGATCTTTCCGGAGCCCCAGGCATTACTGACACCGGCCTCCAAGATGCCGGGCCTGGACGGCCAGAAGATGTCGAAATCCTACGGTAATACCATCAGCCTGCGGGATACCGCACCCATGATCGAGGAAAAGATCAGGACCATGCCTACTGACCCGGCGAGGGTCAGGCGAACCGACCCGGGCGATCCCGAAAAATGCCCAGTCTGGGGGCTGCACCAGGTCTATGCGGATGATGAACTGAAGGACTGGGTCAAGAAGGGTTGCACGACGGCCGGAATCGGCTGTCTTGAATGCAAAAAACCCCTGATCGACTCCGTTATCAAGGAACAGGCGCCAATCCGTGAACGGGCCAAGGAGTACGAGGAGGACCCGGAGACCGTGAAGGGGATTATCAGTGATGGCTGTGACGCGGCCCGGGATATTGCCCGCGAGACCATGGAAGAGGCCCGGGAGGCCATAGGACTGGTTTATCGGTGATGATGTTTTTACTGTACCGGGTTAAGATCCGCTTATAAAAGCTCTGTGCTGCTATGAACCAGAATGAGATAACAGAGGCAGGATCCGTCAGCCAGGCGGAGATGCCATTTGCCATCATCCAGGGAGAACCGATGTCCGAGTTCCCCAGTGATCTTTACATCCCGCCAGATGCCCTGGAGGTGTTTCTGGAGGCCTTTGAGGGCCCCCTTGACCTCCTGTTGTATCTAATCAAGCGTCAGAATCTGGACATCCTGGATATCCCAATAGCCGAGATCACGGCCCAGTACATGAAATACATCGATTTGATGGAGAATCTCCAGATGGAGTTGGCTGGAGAATACCTGGTGATGGCGGCCATGCTGGCCGAGATCAAGTCCCGGATGCTGCTGCCCAAGCCGGTGCAAGACGAAGAAGAGGAGGACCCACGGGCCGAACTGATCCGGCGCCTGCTGGAATACGAGCGCTATAAGCAGGCCTCGGATAACCTGAATGCCCTGCCACGCTACGAGCGTGATGTATTCGGCACGATCGCCGAGTTCAGCCAGCGGCGGGTGATGCATGAACCACCCCAGGTCTCGTTGGAAAACCTGCTGCAGGTCTTCGCCGAGGTCCTGAACCGTGCCGAACTGTTTTCCCATCATCACATCGCCCGTGAACCGCTTTCGATGCGTGAGCGCATGAGCCGGATCCTGGAGATGGTCAATGCGGAGGACTTTATCCAGTTTGGTACCCTGTTTACGGTAGAAGAAGGGAGGGCCGGCGTTATCGTGTCTCTGCTTGCAATACTAGAGTTACTCAGGAACTCGCTCATCGAGATGGTCCAGAACGAGATCAACGGGCCTATCTATGTCAAGGCGGCAGCATGAACCAGGAAAAGATTAAAAATATTATTGAAGCAGCACTCATGGTCTCGGACAAACCGCTCAGCCTGGGTCGCATCGCAGGCCTGTTTGAAAAGGACATGGAAGAGATCGATCGCGAGGTAATCAAGATCGCCCTTGAGCAGCTGAGCCAGGATTATGAGGCGCGCGGTATTGAACTGGCACAGGTGGCCAGTGGTTACCGGATCCAGACCCGGGCGGAATATGCCGACTGGGTCAACCGCCTGTTTGATGAAAAACCGCCCCGATACTCACGGGCACTGCTGGAGACGCTGGCTATCATTGCCTACCGCCAGCCGCTCACCCGTGCCGAGATTGAAGAAATCCGTGGAGTGAGCGTTAGTTCCTACATTATCAAGACCCTGCAGGAACGTGAATGGATCCGTGTTGTGGGCCATAAAGACCTCCCGGGCAGGCCCGAGTTGCTTGCTACAACAAAAGAATTTCTCGATTATTTTAATCTGAAAAATCTGTCCGAGTTGCCGACACTGGCCGAACTAAAGGAACTCAATCAGTTGAATCCAGATTTATTTGATGCCCTGGAAGACAGCGAGGCCAACAAGACAACCGTTACCGCGGCAGACGACTTGGAAATTGTGGAGCAGATCGAGGCCGCTGAAGCCTCGGCTAGCTCTGATCCGGAAGAAGGCGAGGGAACACAATACATCGAAGGGGATAAAGTCATACCCTTTTCCAACGCCTGAGTGGTCTGGCACATTCGTTTCCCGCAACGGCTAATCCCATGTTAGTTCATCATCCTGAGAGGATTCAAAAGGTCCTGGCGCAGGCCGGTGTGGCCTCGCGCCGTGAAGTGGAGACCTGGATCAAGGCCGGCCGGATTTCAGTCAATGGCAAACAGGCCCGTTTGGGCGACAGGATTACTCCAGCTGACAAGGTTCGCCTGGATGGTGAACTGCTGCGTTTCGGTCAGACTAAGCCCCGAAAGGTACGCCTGCTGGCCTACCATAAACCTATTGGTGAGGTCTGTACGCGCAAGGATGAAAAGGGCAGGGAAACTGTGTTTGCTGCGTTACCTCCCTTGAATCAGGGCCGCTGGATCAATATCGGGCGTCTCGATATTAATACATCAGGCCTGTTGTTGTTTACCAATGATGGTGACCTGGCAAACAAGCTGATGCATCCCTCCGGCGAATTTACCCGTGAATATGCGGTCCGGGTTCTGGGTGAGGTCAGCAAGGAGGCGCTGAAAAAACTTCTGGAGGGTGTCACACTGGAAGATGGCCGCGCCCGGTTTGACAGTATTCATGATGGCGGTGGCCGTGGTGCCAACCACTGGTATCATGTCACCCTACATGAGGGCCGCAACCGCGAGGTTAGGAGGTTGTGGGAATCCCAGGGGGTGACCATCAGCCGGCTCATCCGGGTGCGTTTCGGGCCCTGTACCCTGCCCAGGGATCTGCGGCCGGGCCATTACAGGGAACTCGATCGCACAGAAATCAATCAGCTCCTCAATACGGTCGAGCATTGACCCACCAATGCGGCGGATTCTCGAAACGGTTTATTCGCGCCTGCTCAAGGCCTATGGTCCGCAAAACTGGTGGCCTGCCGAAGAGCCTTTTGAGGTCATGGTCGGTGCCGTGCTCACACAAAATACGGCCTGGTTAAATGTTGAAAAGGCCATTAGTAATCTGAAGCAGATGCATGAACTGGACGCAGCAGAGCTCCTGGACCTTGGGGATGATGAACTGGCGGAGCTGATTCGCCCCTCCGGTTATTTCAATGTAAAGACGCGGCGCCTGAAGAACCTGTGCCAATGGATTATAGAGGCGGGCGGCCTGGCTGCACTGTCTGGGACAGATACCGCTACCCTGCGTGAATCGCTGCTATCAATCAACGGCATCGGACCGGAGACAGCGGACGATATCCTCCTGTATGCCTTTGAGCGGCCTGTCTTTGTAATTGATGTCTACACCCGGCGGTTATTTTCGAGGTTGGGCCTTATCCGTGGCGACGAAGACTATGAGACATTGAGACATCTCTTCGAATCAGCCTTGCCAGATAATGTGCCATTATATAATGAGTATCATGCCCTGATCGTCCGGCACGCTAAGGAGAAATGCAGCCAGGCCAGGAATTGCCGTCATTGCCAAGTTGAATCCATTACAGTCCAGCACAGGCCCTTTAATGCAGGGTAATGTACGGAATTATTTGAATAAACGCGGTGTCAACGGTATGCTTTGCAGCCCTCGGAGCTTCGGAGACTGACTGGATGACAAACCGCCAGCCCCTCGTGGCAGCAAACTGGAAGATGAATGGCAGTCTCGCATCCATTCGGCTTTTACTGGATGGCATTTTGAAGGGAATTCAGTCAGAGACAAAACCTGAGGTAGTCGTCTGCCCCCCATATATCTACATCGATGAGGTGGCCCGTAATCTGGATAACACCCAGGTATTACTGGGGGCCCAGAATGTATCGCAACATGAGGCCGGTGCCTATACGGGCGAGATTGCGGCCGGGATGCTAAAGGACTACAAATGTGTATACGTGATCGTCGGCCATTCCGAGCGGCGCGCGCTCTATTGTGAGACCGATGCCATGGTGGCTGACAAGTTTGCCAGAGTAGTGGAGTCTGGCCTTAAGCCGATTCTCTGCGTTGGCGAGACCCTGAACGAGCGCGAGGCAGATGAAACCGAGGAAGTTATTGCCCGGCAACTGGATGCCGTTATTGAGCGGGCCGGAGTGCAGGGCTTTGCAAATGCGGTAATAGCTTATGAACCTGTCTGGGCCATTGGCACGGGTCGGACAGCAACGCCGGAGCAAGCACAGGAGGTGCATGCCTTTATTCGCCTGCGTTTGGCGCGGCATGATGAAGCCATTGCTGACGGCCTTCGGATTTTGTATGGCGGCAGTGTCAAGGCCGATAATGCAAATGAATTATTTAATATGGCAGATATTGATGGTGGATTGATCGGTGGTGCATCCCTGAATGCCGATGATTTTCTTTCGATCTGCCGGGCAGCAATATAGGAAAGACTATGGAAACTATTAATACACTTCTTCTCGTGTTACAGGTAATCGTCGCGGTCACCCTGATCGGTTTTGTATTGATCCAGCATGGCAAGGGTGCCGATGCCGGGGCCGCCTTTGGCAGCGGGGCTTCTTCTACCGTGTTTGGCAGCAGCGGGTCCGGCGGATTCCTTTCCAAGGCGACCGCCTTCCTGGCGGTATTATTCCTCGCGAACAGCCTCGTGCTTGCCTATCTGGCTCATGACCGGGTGAAGGCCCCCGAGAGCCTGTTGGAAAATGAACCGGTGGTCATCGAAGAGACCGTGCCGCTACCGGCAGAAGAACCCGCCTCCGAGGCTGCGCCTTCAGATCTGGATGTGCCGGTAGTTCCCGAATAATAAAAACCTCGTGCAGTCGTAATCCGTTATGACTGTTTCAATGCCGATGTGGTGGAATTGGTAGACACGCTATCTTGAGGGGGTAGTGCCGCAAGGCGTGACGGTTCGAATCCGTCCATCGGCACCAATTATCTGTATTTGCACAAATCAGTAATCGTCATTTGTATCAACGACCTTCATTCAGAATTATTAATGTCAACATTAATTAATGTATTCTTGAAATTGACAAGGTTATAATTTAACGGGTAATTTCAATAACCTATTTACAAGGAGAGGGCAGGGGGTATGTTCCTAGATTACTTTGCACTTGGTCTTTTGTTTTTTGTGATGATCGTGCTCTTCTACGGCATTATTGCCATCCATGACATCCCCTATGAAATTGCCAAACACCGCAATCACCCTCACCAGGATGCTATTCACGTTGCAGGCTGGGTCAGCCTGTTTACATTGCATGTAATCTGGCCATTTCTTTGGATATGGGCAACACTGTATCGATCAGATCGGGGCTGGGGGTTTTCTGACAACCGCTCTGTTCAGGATCATGTCAGTCAATTAGAAAGTGAGGTCGCCAATTTGACGGAGCGATTGAATGCCTATGAAGATGTAATCCAGCAAAATACGGATAACCTAGCTAAAACCTTGCCTCATACCTTTGATGGGGAAAACAAATAATGGATCTGCTGCTTATTCTGACCTATATAGCTATCTGCGTAGCTGTCTTCAAGATATTCAAAATCCCACTTAACAAGTGGACAGTCCCGACTGCGGCACTGGGCGGCGTATTCTTAATCGGTTCACTCATTTTATTAATGAATTACAACCATCCTTATTCAGAAATCAGCCGGGTCTATTTTGTTACCATCCCCATCGTCCCTGAAGTCAGCGGGAGGGTCATAGAAGTTCCAGTCAAGGGGAATACCAGGGTTAACAAAGGAGAAGTTCTGTTTCAAATCGATCCAACCCCTTATGAGGCAATTGTGGAGCAAAAAAAGGCTCAACTCGCAGAAGCAAGCCAGTCATCTGTTCCACAGCTCAAGGCAAATCTTGATGTTGCCGAGGCGGCAGTAGCACGTGCTGAGGCGGAAGTCCTGCAGGCTAAAAAAGAGCTTGATCGCAGAAAGGAACTGGTAAAAACACATGTGATAGCACAACGTGAGGTTGATCGCTGGCAGAAGGAGTATGATGCGCGGAGTGCGATCCTGCGCGAGGCCCAGGCTACCAGAAAACAGGCACTCACGGAATTCGAATCAGAAATTGGCGGGGAGAATCCCATCGTAGCCCAAATATATGCCGAACTGGACAGGGCGCAATATGACCTGGAGCAAACCACTGTGCGGGCACCGGCCGATGGATTTGTCACCCAACTGACATTGCGGCCTGGTGTCAGGGCGGTGTCAATACCACTAAGGCCTGCAATGATATTTGTTAATGATGAGGCAAACTACTATGTTGCCTGGTTCCGCCAAAACAGTTTGTTACGCCTGACTATAGGAGCAGAGGCGGAAGTTGCATTTGATGGTATTCCCGGTAAAGTCTTTTCAGGTGAAGTGGAAGATGTGTTACCTGTTATGTCTGAAGGTCAGGTACAGCCCAGCGGTGACATGATTAATTTTACCCGCGCACCTTATCCGGGCCGTATCCCTGTACTGATTCACATTACTGATCCTGACTATGTACAATATCTGGATAAGGTTCCAGGTGGGGCCTTTGCGCAAACGGCTATTTACACTGAGCATATGCATCATGTGGCAATAATGCGAAAGGTCTTGCTAAGAATGGCTGCCTGGATGAATTACATTTTTCCTTTTCATTAATTCAAAACTATTGAAGGTTATTCCTTCATTATCTCAGGTTTACCAGGTCCGATTGCACCGGTAGAACGGGCTTTCAGATAGCGGTATACATATTCAATATGATCAGCCACGATAGGATTATGTTTCCATTCTGGCATGGGCATCCCTGTTTCTTCTCCTAATTCGTGTTTTTGAATCTCTTTTAGAAAGGCATCCCGTACGATTGCCCGGCTTTCTGCCCTGGACTCTTCAACTGGGACCTCAAGCAGGTAACGGTTCAGTACCTTTAACTCAAACTCTTTCTCGCTCAGTCGTTGTACGCTTTCGGTAAGGTCCGGAGCGAGATCTGAGCCTACACCGCCAACGCCGTGACAGGTTACACAGGTATCATGATAAAGGCGCCAACCGACGAATGTCTCAGAATCAACCTGATCTGCCCCTGAGACCGGGACAGTATAAAGCAGACACAGGGAAAGAGATGCCAGTAATGTATTACGATGATTGATCACTCCATATTCTCCTCATATTGGATTCTCTCTATTAGAGAGCAAATGTTTCTAATTGTTCAATCTATATGCAAATTTCCATAATCAGGAAATCGAGTTCCTGATCTGGATCAGCACGCATTTATTTTTTTACTGAATACGGCTGAATTTTAATCCAAATCAGACGGTTGGAAATAAATAGGTTACCAGATATGGTTATGCGCGAGCTTATAGCTCGTGCATTAGTTCGTCGTATAATGCCATGGTCTCGGCAGACGGTTCTGATTTTAATACCGATGTGAATATTTTCTTGCAGCGTAAATAAACTTCAATAGCATCCTCATTACGTTTCAGCTTACGATAACAATGCATTAGTCTTCTATAGAAACTTTCAGTCAGCCTCTCGACTTCCAGTACTCTTTCATAGCAATCAATAGCTTTTTCCCAGTTGCCTTTATCTTCCCAGTAACGGGCTATTTTGCTCATGCAGCGTAAATATTTGTTCTTGATTTCTTCGCGTGGATCTTCATACCATGGTTTGTCAGGCTCATCGGCCATGAAGTGACCTCGATATAAATGTTTTAATCTCTCTGTTGATTTCAGCAGGATATCAGTATCAATACTTGTTTCGGATACAAAAATCTGGTCAATTTCGGAAATTGTGTTATCGAATGCCCATAGATCAACCCAGAAATATTGCTGATTCAGGCTCAGTTTGCTGTCCTGGACAATAATGGCCCTGTCTTCCCCCAGTATCTTGCGCAATCTATGAATGGTCGTTGTGAGTGAACGGTAGGAATATTCGCTATCGACGCCGGGCCAGAGTGAAGTGGCAAGTATTTCCTCATTGACATTCGTTCCGCCATGAGCAATCAGTGCCTTTAACAGTTCAACTGGTTTGCGTTGAAGTTTTTTTACCAGGCTGAAGCTTTGTTCGTTTTTCAAAATTCTGCATTGGCCGAGGGTATATATTTTGAATAACCATGGCCATTCTTCCACAGCTACCGATGAAGGAAGAGGAACCAGTTGCCGTTCAGAAATTAAATTTCGAACATACACGGTTTCAATATCGGACTGCAATGCGAACTCACATAGTCTCGACATGATGTCAGGTTGCCACCAGAGGGCGTGCTTGTAACCATATTCCCTGCCCACTTGCATTGCATATTGCAATGTACTCAGAGCGGAGCGCTTCCTGCCATGCTCCATGGCAATATAAGAATACGACAGGAAAGATAAATATCCTAGGGAATGATTTTTAATATTACGCCCCATCTCATGAGCAATCTTGAGATATATAGTACCTTTACGTTCATCACCATGCTCAAAAAGAAGTTGTGCCATTGCTATCCTGCAGATTATTTCAAAGAAAGGGTTGCCGATTTCAATGGATAGCCGAAGTGCTTTTTTCTGGTGTTGAAATGCTTCCAGTTTATCTCCGCTTAACATCGAGAACCATGCGTAGAAATAATAATAGAGACATTGCTCTTGGCGCCGACCTTTCAGTTCCCCTAATTGAATCTGGCTGATTATCTGTTCCGCGGTATCCAGATCACCATTGCCAAGTGCTGCCCCCAGTCCATTAACCAGCAATTGATAGTTCCAGAACAATACACCGGAATTATGAGCAATTTCCAGGCCTTCATTCATTGCCTTTAGGCTGCGATCGCGATCGGCGATCAACATATAAAACATTGACTCGAAGTTTTTCAGCGTTATCCACTCGAGTGGAGACATTTCAGTTGTTGATGCCAGCTTGTATAATGATTCGATAATTTCATGTGCTTTTGAAAAATATCCATCCCACATGTAGGCAACGGCAACCAGGGGTTCAACTGCCTGTCGTATTCTTGGATTTGCAGATTCATGTGATGCCGTATGTGCGCGTTCCACCCAGTTTTCGATATCAGGATCATCTGGTTGCCGTAAAAGCATTGCCATGAACAGCGATGTTATTACTCGCGCTTCCGTATCCCCTGTAATTACTTCATGTTTCTTCTGCAGAAGTTGCTTGAGTATATCTACCCATGGATCCAGCAAGGCAAGGTCATCCAGTTCGTAAAGTATTGCATCAATTACGCCCGCACATGCAAGATGTAATCCTTTAACATCCCTTGATTCCAGTTTCATGAACAGCTTGTAAGCCTGTTCATAAAGACGACGGCACTCTCTGAGGGCGAACGGGAAACGGCATGAAGCGAGCCAATAGACCAGCCATGGATTATTTTCCATTTTTTCTTTTGGAAGATCCTCCAGCCATTGTGATAAAGTTTCTCTCCTTCCGCTTTCAATCATAACCAGGGCATGATTCTGAATAATTTCTTCAACAAGGTCGTAGTCTCTGATGTTTAATAACAGTTCTACTGCATCTTCAGTTTGATCATTTGATTCAAGCAACAATGCAGCAATTCTCAATCGTTCAACATTCTCTTTATGCTTTTGCGCCTGCTTGCTTATGGTTAAAAGAAAATCGCGGAAAAGAGGATGGTATTGATAAATAATTTTCTCCGGAGTCTGTTTTGCGGTTACAAAATAATGATGCCGGTTCAGCTCATTCAGAATATCTGCTGAGGTCTTCTTCCCGGAGATCTCTTCAGCCATTGCAATGGTCATTTTAGGTAAGCAGGCTGTACTTAATAAAAATTCCTTGGTTTCCTTATCAAATTTCTGGAATATTTCACCAGCCAGGTAATCAAATATAATATGTGGTGTAAATGTCTCAGGGGTTTCTGATACGAATCCTTCAGTCCTGAAATATTCAAGCATGAGTACAACTCCTGCTGCCCATCCCTGGGTCTTGTCATATAACTGGGTAAGGGTTTCTTTGGACAGGTTCAGGCCTATAGATTTGACTATTCCATCGGTTTCCGGCCGTGTCAGGCGCAAATCATCCCAGGATATTATCTGCATGTTCTGGCTTGCCCTGTAAATTGCCATGGCTGCAGGTGGTTCACTTCGGCTGATAAAGATTACACAACCATTTATCGGTACTTCAGACAAGGCATACCGTATAACCTCGTGAAATTCGGAGTGGGCAGGTACAGTGTCATAATTATCAAATACCACTACGAAAGGTGTATTCAGCTTGATGAACAGTTCCCGAAAGTAACTCTTGGTGAATGTTTCAAGATCACCGAAATATTCTGGTAAAAATCTTGGAAGTGCCTTTTGGAGTTTTTTGTCGGATTTATCAGCGCCGGGTAAATTGTTGCTGACCTGCCCAGCCAGTGTTTCAAATTTTCTAAGAAGGTTTTGAATATAATATGTAGCGTGCTGGGAAATGGTTTCCCCGAACTCGAGTGAGGGATGAGTTGAGCCGGTTTTCGTTGCATCCTTTAATGCAGCCAGCCCCGTGTAGTAAAAAAAGGTTGCAATATCGGTATCACCCTGATCTACCTGATACCATAAATAATCAACATTTCGGTTATCCAAATAATTGGAAAGAAGAGTAGTTTTACCGGAACCCGGGGGCCCCGTTATCCACATAACGGAATTTTCACGGCCTTTATCCAGCAGTGAAAATAGCCTTTCTCTGGGATAGATACCCGTCAAGCTGGGCCGGGTGATCTTCGCCAGAGAAGCAATATTCCTTTTCATGTCAAATGATCCTGCTATTCAATAACTTCGCTGCTGCTGATAAAAAACTGCAGTGATTTCTCCACAATGCCATAGTTCTTTATTACTATTAACTATCTGGGCCGGGTCAACCTCATATATGTTTGTACTAGCATAATTTGGGTAATATTGCGCGTTTTTTAGGCAATTTGTATGCCGGTTAGCTCAATCTGGCCGGTGTATGTGAAGACCATAATCCGGTATTGTCACCTAAAGGAGCCAGATACGTGTTAAGACCTTGTTTCAGGATTTCGAAAGGTGGATTCGTAGCGTCAGGGGTCTTTCTGTCCCTCGCAGTAGCGGTATTCCTGTGGGTCTTTTTTATAGCCTCAAGGAATCCCGCCGATTCGGGTGAATCGGGGTTACTGCTCTTACCTTTTGCCCTGCCATGGATAATGCTGGTCCCTGTTCAATGGTTGGGGCCTATTTCCGGTATAGGCATGATATTTTTCAATGCGTTGATTCTCTATCTTGTCTTTGGCGGTATGCGATTCGAGAGAGGGCTGGGGGATGATGATAGGTGACTAGCCGGGGGCCTTTTCATGCTGATTGGCCATACGGGGGGGGTGGTTTCGAGGGACTTGGCCTGGGGTGTCACACGTTTTTTCAATATGGTTTCCGCGGCTAAAGGCTGTAACAGAGTGAGGCAGAGTGCAACAGTAAAAAATTTGTATTTTTAATCAGGCTATTCAAGGTTTTTTCCCTTGAATTATTATTTGAAATATACAGAAAAAATCCTCGTAGCCTGTGCAAATGTGTCATATATTGGAAACACACTATTTCTCCTGAGTGGGTATCAAATATAGGCCCGGATTTCAACTTCTGCACGTGTGAATCTGCCAGGAAACCCATAAGATTTAAGTGCCTGACTGCTGCTATCAGGGTATAATTAGCGGTTGAAAAGCCGTGCTGATATACTCTTCTGGCCGTATAAAATCTCTGGGGTACACCAGACAAACAAACTATGTTGGAAAACTATTTCCCGGTTCTGATTTTTCTTGCAATGGGTGCAGTGATAGGCATCGTTCTGATCGCTTTGGGGCTTTTACTGGGGCATATCCTGGGGCATGCGCGACCCGACACTGAAAAACAGTCTCCTTATGAATGCGGGTTTGAGGCATTTGAAGACGCACGGATGAAGTTTGATGTCCGTTATTATCTCGTGGCCATCCTGTTTATCATATTCGACCTGGAAATCGCCTTCCTTTTTCCTTGGGCGGTTGTTCTGGATAAAATCGGTATGGCGGGTTTCTGGGCCATGATGATTTTCCTTGGTGTGCTTGTTATTGGGTTTATATATGAATGGCGTAAAGGTGCACTGGAATGGGAGTAGAAGAAAAGATCCACGAACAGGGTATTGTTACAACGACAGTTGATAACGTGATCAACTGGGCCCGGACCGGATCCTTGTGGCCCATGACATTTGGCTTGGCGTGTTGTGCGGTGGAAATGATGCATGCTGGGGCATCACGTTATGACCTGGATCGTTTTGGGGTGATATTTCGTCCCAGCCCGCGCCAGTCTGACGTCATGATTGTGGCCGGTACACTGGTCAACAAGATGGCTCCGGCATTGCGCAAGGTATATGACCAGATGGCTGAACCTCGTTGGGTTATCTCCATGGGTTCCTGTGCCAATGGCGGGGGCTATTATCATTATTCTTATTCTGTAGTGCGAGGTTGTGATCGAATTGTTCCTGTCGATATATATGTGCCCGGCTGCCCTCCAACTGCCGAGGCATTGTTATACGGGATAATCCAACTGCAAAATAAAATTAGAAACACCAATTCAATAGTAAGGAAGTAGAGGACAGCCGTTTCCCAGATGACAATCGCATCATTGCAGACATTAGTTGATCGCCTGCAAGCGCGTTTTGCAGGCAAGATTTCCGGTTCCTGGATAGCTCATGGTGAGGCCACTATCGAAGTGGCGCCGGAACAACTGGTTGAAACCTGTCTGGCATTACGTGACGAGGACGACTTCAGCTTCGAGCAGCTGTCAGATCTTTGCGGTGTTGATTATTCCGCTTATGGCAGGGCCGACTGGGAAACACAGGAGACCACCAGTACCGGATTCAGTCGTGGTGTCAGCAAGGATGTGTTTCAGAAGCGCGACCCAAACGAGAAACATCAACTGGCCGTTGTTTATCATCTGCTTTCATTAAAACATAACCGCCGGCTCCGCCTGCGGTGCCTGCTTGAAAACAATCCGCCAGTCATACCTTCCGTGATTGATATCTGGTCCTCTGCGAACTGGTATGAGCGCGAAGCCTTCGACCTTTTCGGGATTCTGTTTGAGGGGCATCCGGACCTGCGCCGTATCCTTACTGACTACGGTTTTGTCGGTCACCCCTTCCGCAAGGATTTCCCGCTGGAAGGGAACGTGGAAGTGCGTTACGACCCAGAAAAGCAACGGGTTATCTATCAGCCGGTAACCATCACCAACCGGGTGCTGGTACCAAAGGTGATTCGAGAAGACAACCGTTACACAGACGATGTGGAAACCGGGGATTCATAGCAATTAGTCAATGTGCTGAGACAAAATGCCAGAAATTCGTAACATGACAATGAATTTTGGCCCGCAGCATCCTGCGGCACACGGAGTTTTACGCCTCGTGCTGGAAATGGATGGCGAAGTTATCGAGCGGGCGGACCCCCATGTCGGCTTGTTACACCGTGCTACGGAAAAACTGGCCGAGAGCAAGCCCTATAACCAGAGCATCGGTTACATGGACCGGCTCGATTACGTCTCCATGATGTGTAATGAGCACGCCTATGTGCGCGCAATTGAAAAATTACTGGGTGTCACACCACCACTGCGGGCCCAGTATATCCGTGTCATGTATTCCGAGATTACCCGGATACTCAATCATCTACTATGGCTGGGTTCACATGGTCTCGATATAGGAGCTATGACGGTCTTTCTTTACTGTTTTCGTGAAAGGGAAGACCTCATGGATTGTTATGAAGCCGTCTCCGGAACACGTATGCATGCCACTTATTTCAGACCGGGTGGTGTCTATCGTGATCTGCCTATGTTTATGCCCCAGTACCAGCCTTCTAAATGGCATAACGAGGAGGAAGTTAGGAAGCTGAATGAAAATCGCCAGGGCTCATTACTGGATTTCATTGAGTCATTCACCGAGCGCTTCCCTTCCTGTGTCGATGAATATGAGACTCTGTTGACTGATAATCGTATCTGGAAACAACGCACCGTCGACATCGGCGTGGTTTCGCCCGAACGGGCCCTGCAGCTTGGCTTCACCGGGCCTATGTTAAGGGGTTCCGGTATTGCCTGGGACCTTAGGAAAAAGCAGCCCTACGAAGTCTATGATCAAATGGATTTCGATATCCCGGTCGGTACGAACGGCGATTGCTATGATCGCTATCTTGTCCGGATTGAGGAGATGCGCCAGTCCAATCGCATTATCAAGCAATGCGTCGATTGGTTGCGTAATAATCCAGGCCCCGTGATTATTGATGATCACAAACTGGTGCCGCCACGTCGTGAAGAGATGAAAGAAGACATGGAGTCATTAATTCATCACTTCAAGCTGTTTACGGAAGGTTATTGTGTACCGGCAGGGGAGGTGTATTCAGCCATTGAACATCCCAAGGGAGAATTCGGGATCTATCTCATTTCCGATGGAGCCAACAAACCCTACCGCGTAAAAATCCGCGCCGCGGGATTTGCCCACCTCTCGGCTATGAACGAGATGGTGCAGGGGCATATGCTGGCGGACGTCGTTGCGGTTATAGGTACGCAAGACATCGTATTTGGCGAGATCGACAGATGATTGCAAAAAAAACAGAATTGTCACAACACGCCCGCGAGGAAATCGATCGGTGGATTGAAAAATACCCCCCGGACCATAAGCAGTCTGCGGTCCTCGCTGCATTACGTGAGGTCCAGCACGAGAACGGCGGTTACCTGACCACGGCGCTGATAGATGCCGTGGCGGACTATCTCGAGATGCCGCGAATCGCCGTCTATGAGGTTGCATCATTCTATTCCATGCTGGAGACCAGGCCCTGCGGTAGACATAGCATTTCTGTCTGTACCAATATTTCCTGCATGCTTAGAGGCGCCGATACGATTGTTCATCATATTGAAAAGAAGCTGGGCATAAAAACCGGTGAATCAACGGCCGACGGGCGGTGTTACCTCAAGCAGGAGGAAGAATGCCTGGCAGCCTGCTGCGGGGCGCCGATGATGATGGTGGATCACGTTTATTACGAGAATCTCACACCGGAGATGGTGGATGAGATTCTAGATGGACTGGAGTAGGCACCAAATGGATATTAATCAGGTTTGTTACGCCACATTGCAGTTCGATGAGCCCTGGACACTGGAAAACTACCGCAAGGTGGGTGGCTACGAGGCGTGGCAACGTGTCCTTTCGGAGAAGATGCCGCCCGAGAAAGTCATTGAAGAGGTCAAGATTTCCGGCCTGCGCGGCCGTGGTGGTGCGGGTTTCCCCACGGGACTGAAGTGGAGCTTTATGCCAAAGCAGAATGATATTCCCAAGTATGTGGTATGTAATTCCGATGAGAGCGAACCGGGTACCTGTAAGGATCGTGATATCCTCCGGTTTAATCCCCATTCAGTAGTTGAGGGCCTTGCCATCGCCTGCTATGCCATGAATACCAAGGTGGCATACAACTATTTGCGTGGTGAATTCATGGATGAGCCCTGGAAACGCTTTAATGCCGCTCTGGAGGAGGCCTATGCCGCGGGTTACCTGGGCAAGAATGTGTTGGGTTCCGGTGTGGATGTCGATATCCATGGTTCGCTGGGTGCCGGGGCCTATATCTGTGGTGAAGAGACGGCCCTGCTGGAGTCGCTGGAAGGCAAGAAAGGTCAACCCCGGTTCAAACCGCCGTTCCCGGCCACTTTCGGTTTATATGGACGCCCCACTACCGTCAATAACACGGAATCATTCGCCTCTGTCCCCACGATCATACGTAAGGGCGGCAAGTGGTTTGCCGAGGTCGGGGTACATAACAGTGGCGGTACCAAGTGTTTCTCAGTCAGCGGCCATGTCAACCGGCCGGGGAATTATGAACTCCCGATGGGTATACCATTTGCGGAATTGCTGGAAATGGCAGGTGGTGTGCGCGACGGCCGGCAGTTGAAAGCCGTAATCCCGGGCGGGTCCTCCGTCCCCGTGGTCCGTGGTGAAATCATGCTGGAAACCAATATGGATTACGAATCCATCCAGAAGGCCGGCTCCGCACTGGGTTCGGGTGCGGTGATTGTGATGGACGATACAACCTGCATGGTGCGCGCGCTGGAGCGCATTTCCCGATTTTATTATTCAGAATCCTGCGGCCAATGCACGCCATGCCGCGAAGGGACCGGCTGGCTGTATCGCGTGATCAGCCGCATTGAGCATGGGCAGGGGAGGCCGGAAGATCTCGACAAGCTGGACAGTGTAGCCAGCAAGATCGAAGGCCATACCATATGTGCGCTGGGTGATGCCGCAGCCTGGCCGGTGCGTAGTTTCATCAAGCAGTTCCGCGATGAATTCGAATATCACATACAACATAAAAGCTGCATGGTGGGCAACACCAGGAATCAGGCTGCATAAAAAATCTGGCGATGAATGAAGAACTGATAACAATCGAAGTCGATGGCAAGACCCTGCAGGCGCGCAAGGGCCAGATGCTCATCGAGGTGACGGACAGCAACAATATCTATATCCCCCGTTTCTGCTATCACCGGAAACTGTCTGTCGCGGCGAACTGCCGAATGTGCCTGGTGGATGTTGAGAAAGCACCGAAGCCATTGCCCGCCTGTGCAACGCCGGTAATGGACGGAATGAAAGTCGCCACCCGTTCCAAACTTGCACTGGAGTCACAGAAGGCAGTAATGGAATTTCTCTTGATTAACCACCCGCTCGATTGTCCCATCTGTGACCAGGGCGGTGAATGCGAATTGCAGGACCTGGCAATGGGTTATGGCCGAGATGTTTCCCGTTACCAGGAAAACAAACGGGTGGTCAAGGACAAAAACATCGGTCCCCTTGTACAGACGGACATGACGCGATGTATTCACTGCACCCGATGCGTACGCTTTGGTGAAGAGATTGCGGGATTGAGGGAACTTGGTGCCACAGGCCGGGGTGAACACATGGAGATCGGCACTTATATTGAAAAAAGCATGGTCTCCGAGATGTCTGGCAATGTTATAGATCTTTGCCCGGTGGGTGCTCTGACATCAAAACCCTTCAGGTTTTCAGCCCGTGCCTGGGAGATGCAACAGTACCCCGGCATTGCCCCGCATGACTCGGTTGGTTCCAACATCCATTTCCATATCAAGGGTAACCGCGTGAAGCGGGTTGTTCCGGCAGAAAATGAGGCAATCAATGAGGTCTGGATCTCGGACAGGGACCGATTCAGTTACGAAGGCTTGTATCACCCGGACAGACTGGCCACGCCGATGATCAGGAATGGCGGCACCTGGCAGGAAGTTGGCTGGGAGACCGCCTTGGCATTTGCCCGTGACGGTCTGCAAAAAATATTGCACCATCATTCACCTGACCATATCGGTGCACTGGCATCTCCCTCGTCCAGCGTCGAGGAGTTCTACCTGTTGCAGAAACTCATGCGGGGGCTTGGAAGTTCCAATATCGATCACCGCCTGCGCCAGTCTGATTTTTCTGATCAAGCCCTGGCGCCTTTGTTTCCCTGGCTGGGCATTCCCATCGCTGATATTGAAAACCGGAATGCGGTGCTATTGGTAGGCAGTTATGTGCGCAAGGAACAACCGATCATTAATCATCGCTTGCGCAAGGCCGCGCTGCATGGTTGTCATATGCTGGTCATCAACCATCTGGATTACGATTTTAATTTTAATGTCTCTGCAAAGCTTGTTGCTTCCCCTTCTTCCATGGTGAATAACGTGGCCGGCGTATTAAAGGCAATGGCCGAACGTGCAGGGGTCACCATCGAGCCTGAGCTCAGTACTGCACTGAATCCTGTCAGCGTGACAGAATTACACCGTGATATGGCGGCGAAACTGCTGGATGCAAACAAGGGCCTGGTCCTCCTAGGCAATGCCGCAACGGCACATCCCCAATTCAGTGCCTTGCGCGCGTTGGCTACTGCCATTGCCAGGGCGTCCGGGTGTGACATTGGGTTCCTCACTGACGCGGCCAATTCGGCAGGGGCCTGGCTGGCAGGGGCCATACCGCATCGCCAGCCCGCTGGTGAGAAGGCCACCGGGTCGGGCCTCGATGCCCGTTCAATGTTGACCGAAGGTTTAAGTGCCTACCTGCTCCTGGGGCTTGAACCAGATCTGGATTGCTGGGACGGCAGGCAGGCTGTAGCGGCACTCAATGAGGCCGATTTCGTGATTTCCCTGTCCGCCTATCAGAGCGGGGTACTTCGGTCCTGTGCTGATGTGCTTTTACCCATCTCGCTGTTTGCCGAGACCTCGGGCACCTTTATTAATAATGAAGGCACATGGCAAAGCTTTAACGGCGTTGTCGCACCGGCCGGTGAGGCGCGTCCGGCATGGAAGGTATTACGCGTGCTGGGCAACCTGTTCAAGCTTCCCGGCTTTGATTACAGCTCGAGCTTTGAAGTACGGGATGAGCTGCGTGTTCTGCTGGGTAACAAGACAGCCTGTAATGATGTGAACTGGCCGACGCCTGTGCTAACGCAGATCGCCATTAATGGTCTGGAGCGCATCACGGACATTCCCATGAATGCCGCTGATTCCCTGGTTCGGCGCGCCGCAGCCTTGCAAGAGACAGCGGATGTTGCAGACGGGAAGCTGCATATCCATCCACAATTGGCTGCTGAAAAGGGTCTCAATGCTGATAGCAAGGCGCGCGTTGAACAGGAGGAAGAAATAATTGAATTGCAGGTTGCTCTCGATGAACACGTTCCTGTCAATTCGGTACTACTTCACGGTGGCCAGGAGTGTATTACGATGCTTGGCGCTTGGCACGGGCAAATCAGGTTGAGCAAGGCATAACAATATGCTGGATTTCCTGAGCCAAACTATCTTTTCACCGATTGCCGCCTTCCTGCTGCCGTCGTCATGGCAGCCTTACGCTGTTTATACCCTCGAAATCATAGTGAAGATTTTCGCGATTCTGATCCCGGTATTGCTGACAGTAGCTTATCTTCCCTATGCAGAACGAAAGATTATCGGCTATATCCAGAACAGGATTGGACCGAACCGGGTGGGATTTTTCGGCTACAAGCTGGTGGGTCTGGGGCAGCCAATTGCCGATGCGGTGAAACTCATATTCAAGGAGATCATCATCCCCAATGGCGCTAACAGGACACTGTTTATCATGGCGCCAATCCTGTCAGTCGCTCCGTCTCTGGCAGCATGGGCTGTCATCCCCTTCAACGATACACTGGTGCTTGCAGACATTAATGCCGGTCTGCTCTATGTCATCGCACTGACGTCTCTGGCGGTCTATGGCATCATCATTGCTGGTTGGGCCTCGAATTCCAAGTATGCCTTTCTGGGTGCTATGCGTTCCGTTGCCCAGATAGTTGCCTACGAGATTGCTATGGGATTCGCGCTTGTGGGGGTACTGATCGCCGCCGGTAGCCTGAATCTCGGAGAGATCGTGCGGGCACAGAACGGCTGGTTCATCCATTGGTTCTGGTTGCCGTTGTTCCCGTTGCTTTGCGTGTACTTTATTTCCGGTGTGGCCGAAACCAATCGTGCACCGTTTGATGTAGCGGAAGGGGAGTCAGAAATCGTCGCAGGCTTTCATGTGGAATATGGTGGTATGGCATTCTCCGTCTTTTTCATGGCGGAATACGCCAATATGATAATCGTTGCCTTCATGGCTTCACTGTTGTTTTTCGGCGGCTGGTTATCACCGTTTCAGGGGATCCCGATTATAGGTGCGCCCAGCGTGTTCTGGTTGCTGGCGAAGACGTCGTTCTTCCTGTTATTGTTTTTATGGTTCCGCGCGACGTTTCCGCGGTACCGTTATGACCAGATTATGCGACTGGGCTGGAAGGTCTTTATACCCATTACGATTGTATGGATAGTGGTAGCCGCTGTACTGGTCGTACTTGAGGTTCCACCCTGGTTTAATTAACAGGATTTTTAACAGAATATTTTACGGATAAATTGTTATGGCTATGTTGCAGTCAATAAAAGACTATTTCCAGAGTCTGTTTCTTTGGGAACTGATAAAAGGCATGCAACTGACAGGCAGGCACCTGTTCAAAAGGAAAATTACTGTGCAATACCCTGAAGAAAAGACGCCCCAGTCGAACCGTTTCAGGGGTTTGCATGCCCTGCGTCGCTATCCGAATGGCGAAGAGCGTTGTATTGCCTGCAAACTTTGCGAGGCAGTCTGTCCCGCAGTAGCCATCACGATAGAATCAGAGCAGCGGGAAGACGGGACACGGCGCACCACCCGTTACGATATTGATCTGACAAAGTGCATATTTTGCGGATTCTGTGAGGAATCCTGTCCTGTCGACTCCATAGTTGAGACACGGATATTCGAATATCACGGAGAAAAAAAGGGTGATCTGCTGATGACAAAAGAAAAATTACTTGCTGTCGGTCTCAGAGTAGAGCAACAGATTGCCGAAGATCGTGTAAAAGATGCAATGTACAGGTAATTTTTCAGGGGTCAGTTTTTATCGGTAATTAATAACCGACAGCGAACAAAACATAACAAACAACAGACAAAAAGAATGGTAGAACTGGTAGTTTTTTATTTTTTCGGGGCAGTGCTGGTTATATCGGCCAGCATGGTGGTTACCATCCGTAACCCCGTATTCGCCGCGCTATTTCTTGTGCTGTGTTTCTTTTCCAGCGCCGCCATCTGGTTGCTGATGCAGGCTGAATTTCTCGCTATCGCACTGGTACTGGTCTATGTCGGTGCCGTGATGGTGCTGTTTTTATTCGTGGTAATGATGCTGGACATTAATATTGCGCGTATCCGTGAGGGATTTGTCCGTTTCCTGCCATTCGGTGTCATCGTTGCCCTGTTAATGTTGATTGCCATTAGCCTCATCGTAGGGTCAGGATACTTCGAGATGAAGATGCCCGCTGCCCCCGCATCGGCGGTTTCCGGATACAGTAATACGACCGAACTCGGCAAGGCACTGTTCAGTAATTACCTCTACCCCTTTGAGGTTGCAGGCGTGATCCTTCTGGTGGCCATTATAGCGGCCATTTCCTTGACGATGCGGAAACCGAGAAGCAGTAAGGCGCAACAGCCTTCCTTGCAGGTCAAGGTGAAGAAAGGCGAGCGTTTGAAGGTGCTGCACGTAAAGGCAGAACCAAAACAGGATCAGGGAGGCTGACGTAAAAATGATCGTCCTTTCTGATGTCCTGATTCTGGCTGCCATCGTGTTTTGTATCAGTGTGGCCGGAATTTTTATCAACCGGAAAAACGTCATCATCCTGTTGATGTGTATTGAATTGATGTTACTCGCGGTGAATATGAATTTCATCGCCTTCTCGTATTTTCTCCAGGATATCAATGGTCAGGTCTTCGTTTTCTTCATATTAACGGTAGCGGCCGCCGAATCCGCCATTGGGCTGGCAATCCTAGTAGTGCTGTTCAGGAACCGGCAGACGATTAATGTTGAAGATCTGAATTCAATGAAAGGATAACTGATAACAGGCATGCAAAATAATAATCTGTTTTTACTTAAAGGTATTGAAATTATGAAGGGGCTGGATCATGGCAGATAACATGGAAACGATTTATCTGTGCATCGTTCTTTTCCCTTTGCTGGGGTCTATCATCGCAGGCCTGTTTGGCCGTTATATCGGCCGTAGTGGTGCACACTGGGTTACCATTATCGGGGTTGGTGTCTCCAGCATCCTTTCATTGATTGCCTATAAATATATCGTATTCGATAACGGCGATATTTATAACGGCACTGTCTACCAGTGGCTGGTCAGTGGCGGTATCAGCCTGGAAATCGGATTTCTGATTGATCGCCTGAGCGTCACCATGATGGTAGTTGTTTCATTTGTTTCCTGGATGATCCATATCTACACAATCGGCTATATGCATGATGATCCCGGCTACCAGAGGTTTTTCAGTTATATTTCCCTGTTTACCTTTGCCATGTTGATGCTGGTCATGTCCAACAATTTCATGCAACTCTTCTTTGGCTGGGAAGGTGTGGGCTTGGTTTCCTATCTCCTGATCGGTTTCTGGTTCAAACGTGAATCAGCCATCTTTGCGAGTCTCAAGGCTTTTCTGGCCAACAGGATAGGAGATTTTGGCTTTATACTCGGAATTGCGGCGGTATTAATGTATTTCAATACGCTGGATTACTGGGAGATATTTAACAGCGCACCATCCCTTGCGGACGAGAAAGTCATGCTGATTGGTGGTTATGAATGGTCACTGATGTCGGTTATCTGCATCTGCCTGTTCATCGGTGCCATGGGAAAATCGGCGCAGTTTCCATTGCACGTCTGGTTACCGGATTCGATGGAGGGCCCCACACCCATTTCAGCCCTGATCCATGCGGCCACAATGGTAACGGCGGGCATCTTTATGGTGGCACGCATGTCACCGCTGTTTGAATATTCCGAGGCCGCACTGAACCTTGTGCTGGTAATCGGTGCCATCACGGCATTTTTTATGGGGCTTTTAGGTCTGGTTCAGAACGATATTAAGCGTGTGATAGCCTATTCAACGCTTTCACAGCTTGGCTATATGACAGTGGCGCTGGGAGCATCTGCTTATGCGGCGGCTATATTTCACCTGGTAACCCATGCATTTTTCAAGGCACTGCTCTTTCTCGCTGCCGGAGCCGTCATTATTGTACTTCACCATGAACAGGACATGCGCAAGATGGGCGGCCTCTACAAATATATGCCCATTACCTGGTTTACGTGCCTGATTGGTGCACTTGCCCTGATTGGTTTTCCCGGGACATCCGGGTTCTTTTCCAAGGATGCTATCATTGAGGCAGTTCACGCCTCAACATTGCCTGCTGCAGGATTTGCCTATGGCGCTGTCCTTGCCTGTGTATTGATCACTGCGCTCTATACTTTCCGTCTGTTTTTTCTGGTCTTTCACGGCAAGGAAAGAATGGATAACGAAACCTGGAGCCACCTGCATGAGGCACCTGCAGTTGTCTGGGGACCGCTGGCCGTACTCGCGCTTCCGTCGCTGATAATCGGGGCGTTCCTGGTTGGTCCCCTGCTGTTCGGTGATTATTTCGGACCCGCCATATATGTATTGCATGATCATAATGTCCTGGCCGAAATAGGGCATGAATATCATGGTGTCTTTGGTTTTATCCTGCACGCCTTTTTGCAACCACCCGTATACCTGGCGTTGGCAGGCGTATTCTTTGCCTGGTTGCTCTATATCCGCTTGCCCGATTTGCCAGAAAAGATCGCCAGCAAGTTAAAACCCGTACACCAGGTGCTGTTAAACAAGTATGGATTTGATGATTTCAACCAGTTTGTCTTTGCGGGCGGGGCGCGCCTGTTTGGCAGGGCGCTCTGGCAAATTGGTGATGTAAAACTGATCGATGGTCTGGTAGTAAATGGCTCGGCTCTGTCAGTGCGCTGGTTCTCAGGCGTAATACGGCAGATACAGTCCGGTTATCTGTATCATTACGCCTTTGCAATGATCCTGGCCCTGTTGCTATTGATATTTATCTTTGTCCATTACTGAGCTGAAACTGAATAACCATGCCGACTGAATTACCGATTTTAAGCCTGTTGATCTGGGGCCCGATTCTTGGCGGGATCTGGGTACTCTATGCCGGTGACAGGCAGGTTCTGACTATAAAGTATCTGGCTTTCGGCGTGTCATTGATTACATTCGTGCTGTCTATTCTCCTGTATACCGACTTTGACAGTACTACATACAGGATGCAGTTTATTGAGTTTGCACCCTGGATAGATGCATTCTCCATCAATTATCACCTGGGCGTGGATGGTATCTCGGTCCCACTTATCATCCTGACTACCTTCACAACGCTGTTGATAATCCTGGCCGGATGGGAAGTGATTGATTACAGGTTGTCGCAATATATGGCGGCATTTCTGATCCTTGAGGGCCTGATGAACGGTGTGTTTGCCGCACAGGATGCCATCCTGTTTTATGTCTTCTGGGAAGCGATGCTGATCCCCATGTTTTTGATTATCGGGATATGGGGAGGCCCTAATCGTATCTACGCCACAATTAAATTCTTCCTCTACACGTTTCTTGGTTCTGTCTTCATGCTGGTAGCCCTGTTGTATCTTTATTCCGAGGCGAACAGCTTCAATATTCTCGAACTTCATGATTTGCCACTGGGTGCCACGGCGCAGACCCTGATCTTCATCGCATTCCTGCTGGCATTTGCCGTGAAGATACCCATGTGGCCGGTACACACCTGGTTACCTGATGCGCACGTAGAGGCACCAACAGGTGGTTCGGTTATCCTGGCAGCTATCATGCTGAAGATGGGAGGATACGGGTTTTTGCGCTTCAGCCTGCCGATTGTCCCGGATGCCAGTCTGTTGCTGGATAAATTCATGATTGCCTTGTCGCTTATTGCAATCGTTTATATAGGCTTTGTCGCACTGGTGCAGCAGGACATGAAAAAACTGATTGCCTATTCGTCCATATCTCATATGGGTTTCGTTACCCTGGGCCTGTTTGTCGGATTCAGCATCTATGCAGCAACGGGTTCCGGTAGTGGCAGTCAGATGGCCATGGAAGGGGCAATAATGCAGATGATATCGCATGGTTTCATATCCGGTGCCTTATTCCTCTGTGTCGGCGTGATGTATGACCGAATACACAGCCGGCAAATCAGTGATTATGGCGGTGTGGTGAATACCATGCCACATTTTGCCGCCTTCATGATGCTGTTTGTGATGGCCAATTCCGGATTGCCCGGCACTTCGGGTTTTGTAGGTGAGTTTCTGGTAATACTGAGCAGTTATCAGGCCAGTTTCTGGATCGCTTTTCTGGCGGCCAGCATTTTAATCCTGGGTGCAGCTTATAATCTATGGTTGTATAAGCGAGTCATTTTTGGTGACGTGGCAAACGAAAAAGTTCAAGGCCTACAGGATATCAATAACAGGGAATTCCTGATCATGTCCCTTCTAGCAATTGCTGTATTGCTTTTCGGATTATGGCCTGCACCATTGTTTGAAATAATGGGCCCTACCATAGAACATCTGGTTAGCCATGTCCTGCAATCCAAGGTGATATAACAAAATGGTTCAACTCTCCGATATCGTAGTGCTACTTCCCGAGATCAATCTGCTGATCTTCGCCTGTGCCATACTGGTTGTAGATACTTTTACTCAGGATCCGGCGCGAAGGATTACCTATTTACTTTCACAGATTGCCTTGTTAGTAACGATCGGGCTGGTGTTTTTCCTACATACGGGAGCAAGTATTTACGTATTCAATGGCACTTTTGTCAGTGATCCGATGAGTTCCGCGCTGAAGGCGATGATTGGTATCTATGGAGTGGTTATATTTTTATATTCTTTTGAATACCTCAATAAGCAGGACTGGGTAAAGGGTGAATACTTTGTGCTGGGCCTGTTTGCCATGCTCGGTATGATGGTCCTGATTTCTGCCGCCAGTATGATAACGGTATATCTGGGTCTCGAATTATTATCGTTGTCACTTTACGCGATGGTCGCTATGCAAAGGGACTCTGCCAGCGCTTCAGAAGCTGCCATGAAGTATTTTGTCCTGGGCGCGCTGGCCTCTGGCATGCTGTTGTATGGAATATCGATACTTTACGGCATCACTGGAACCTTCCAATTGCAGGAACTCAACCAGCAGATTCAAATGCATACCGGCCAGAATGCCCTGCTGGTATTCGGGATGATATTTGTTATTGTCGGTATCGCGTTCAAGCTGGGTGCTGTGCCGTTCCACATGTGGGTCCCTGATGTCTATGAGGGGGCTCCGACCGCCGTTACCCTGTTTGTCAGCAGTGTACCGAAGATTGCCGCATTTGCCATGGCGATACGTTTGCTTGTAAACGGCCTGGAGCCGCTGATGCAGGACTGGCAGCTTATACTTATTATTTTGGCTGTGGTTTCAATGGCCATAGGCAATATCACGGCTATTGCGCAAACAAATATCAAGCGCATGCTGGCTTACTCAACCATAGCGCACATCGGTTTTCTGCTCCTTGGGATCATAGCAGGGAGCCACTTAGGTTATGCCGCTTCCATGTTCTATGTCATTACCTATGCACTGATGAGCATGGGGGCATTCGGAATTATCATTTTCCTGAGTCAGAAAAATTTTGAATCGGACAATCTTGATGATATCAAAGGCCTTTCTGACAGAAATCCCTGGTTTGCCTTTATCATGCTGATATTAATGTTCTCCCTGTCAGGGGTACCGCCGTTCCTCGGCTTCTGGGCTAAATGGTTTGTCCTGAAAGAGCTTATTGCATCAGGTTACGTCTGGGTGGCTGCAGCAGCGGTATTTTTCTCGATTATCGGGGCCTATTATTATTTACGTATTGTTAAATTAATGTATTTCGACAAGCCTGAAAGGCCCGTGTTGGCCGGAGCTTCGGCCCAGATGCAGGTTGTCCTTAGCCTGAACGGAATTGCCCTCTTGGTCATTGGAATGTTTCCCGGATTGCTGATGGCGCTGTGTTTATCAGCCTTGTTGTAAGCGTATTCCGATGTCACTTGCAACAGCTGTCTAGATACTAATCCTGACCCTGGTAATAGCAGCAAAACTGCACTGGTTCAGCCAGCACAATTTTTTTATCCGTCCCTCAAACTGTTAGTGGTGCCAAGGGTCATCCCCATAGTGACCTGATCACCGCTTTGCAGGTTTTTCAACCAGTGCATCCGTTCCTTGCCATAAAGGAGTATCACGGTTGACCCCATATTAAAGCGGCCAATTTCCTCACCTTTTTTAAAGCTTATAGGATTTGACGGGTCATTAAATTCTGTTGTAGTGATCTTCCTTAAACCGGCAGGTGTAATCTGTCCGGCCCAGACTGTCTCCATGCTGCCAACAAAGATCGCGCCGACGAGTATGACGGCCATGGGACCAATCGATGTATCAAAGAAACAAATAATCCGCTCATTTCTTGAAAACAGGCGATTGACCACTGCGGTAGTATGCCGGTTAACGGCAAATAACCTTCCAGGTACATAGGTCATCTTTCTCAACGTGCCATCAAAGGGCATATGAATGCGATGGTAATCTCTCGGTGATAGATAAAGTGTGGCGAAATTGCCTTCATTGAAATTTCTTGTCGTCGCGGAATCTCTTGCAAGCAGATCCGTGAGCAGAAAGGACCGGTTTTTTGCCTGGAAGATTGTCCCGTCGGAAATACTGCCGATCTGGCTGATTGTCCCGTCAATGGGGCAGGCAATATCTGCGACAGAAGCGCTTACCGGCCTTGCCGATGCCTTCAAGGCGCGGGTAAAAAATGCATTGAAATGTGGGTAATTTTTACCATCCGGTTCCTGTGCCAGGCCCATATCCACCCTGAAGACCCTGATGAATACTGATATCAGCATATTCTTGAACAGGGGCCATTGGCAGCGTGTCAGGTGATAGACCACCCGGCTGAGCAGGTGTTGTGGGATCAGGTACTGGGGCAATACCCGGGCCCAATTCAGTAATTGCTGGCACAAAATAATAGTTCCCTAATGATGGTGATGGTGTTGGGCGTGAGGGTCTGCTTTCCTGACTTCCGCCTCAACCTGCAAAGTCATATCGTGATCAAAGTACAGAAGCAGCTGGACGCTGTCACCGGCCCTCAGGGGTCTTTTATTGTTTATCAGCATCAGGTGGTAGGCACCGGGCGAGAATGCAAATTCGGAATTAGACGCGATAGTAATATTTTCCTGTTTTTGCATGGAGGCGATGCCATCGGTAATCTTCGATAAATGAAATTCGATCTTCTCATAGGCATCGCTGTCCGCCGAGAGCAGCCGTATTTCCCGATCGGATTTATTTTTTATCCGTATATAGCCGGCATGCACGTTGATGGTTGGAGGGGCTTCATTGATCCATGCATCGGCCAGTTCAACCGGCCCCGCCGCAAATATGGCCCGCGGAACAGGCATGCTAAGCAGCAGAAATAGGCAGACGAGGGTACGCATCTAGGGGGTGTTTTTGCCTACAAAGGATTCGATGGCCCTGAAGCCCCGGGTAATATCCTCCGCATCATGGGGTGCAGAAAATATGCCTGTCCATTCCCTGACAGGTGATATCAAGAAGATCGATGCCGTGTGGTCGACAAGATATCCACCGGAGGCGTTTTTTTCACCGTGTACATAGGCAATGCCAATGATACGGGCCAGTTGCTCTATCTGTTCCCTGCTGCCCGTAAGACCGATAAAGTCCTTATGAAAATAGGCTGTGTATTCTGCCAACGTTTCCGGGGTGTCGCGCTCGGGATCAACTGAAATAAAAATGACCTGAACATTTTCAGCATTATTACTTTTCACAAGATTCTCATAGACCTGACGTAATATAGACATGGTTACGGGGCAGATGTCTGGGCAATGGGTATAGCCAAAAAACAGGAAGGACCATTTCCCATCCAGTTGTTCATGCGTAAACAGCTTGCCTTTCTGGTCAACGGCCGCAAATGGCAGAATGACTTTAGGTGCTGGCCAGAGGAGGCCAGGGATCCCGGGATTTGTAGATTTTTCTCCTGGTAGCAAGTTGGAGGTGTAATATCCCACACCAGCACCCAGAATGACGCATATCACAACAATTATCGATGCAAGCAATACCCGGTTTTTAATCATCCGGCCATTATACCCGAAGCTTCGGGTGATGGGAGGCCGATAGAGTATTCAATTCCCCACTATAAAACAGATATAATAGGACTGCCCCGCACGATTTCGCGGGGTTTTCCATATCAATGAAGGTCCGGATCTAAGGCTTTAATGCAATATCTCACAGGACAATATAATTACTGGGTGGTCATCATTCTGATGATGATCGGTTTTTACATCGTAATCTCGCATGGGAATCTGGTAAAAAAACTCATCGGGCTGAACATCTTCCAGGTATCCGTGTTCATTCTCTATATTTCAATGGGCTATGCAAAGGCGGGGACTGCGCCCATCTATTCTGCAGAGTATACGGTGTATGCGAGCCCCTTGCCTCATGTACTGATACTTACGGCGATCGTCGTGGGGGTCGCAACAACTGCCCTTGGCCTGGCCCTCGTTGTCCGCATACACAGGGCCTTCGGGACCATCGAGGAAAGCCAGTTGCGCCACGTAGAAGACGACAGCTAGAAAATGTCACATCTGCTTGTTCTGCTGGTTATTATCCCTCTGGTTGCAACGCCCCTGTGCATTCTCCTCCACAGGCAGTCACTCATCTGGCCTGTCGTCTTTACCGTCAGTTGGCTGTGTTTCTATATTGCCTGTCGTCTCGTGATCATGGTGCAGGACGGTGGTGAACTCGTTTATTTCCTGGGTAATTGGGCTGCACCCTGGGGAATCGAGTATCGACTCGACACCCTGAATGCACTCGTTGCCGTCATTGTCTCAGGGGTAAATGCGCTCGTAATTACCTTTGCCCGTGCCAGTGTCATCAGGGAGATATCGGCAGACAGGATATATCTGTTTTATTCTGCCTACCTGCTTAATCTGACCGGCCTGCTGGGTGTGACGATTACGGGTGATGTGTTCAATATGTTTGTCTTTATTGAGATCTCCTCGCTGTCATCCTATGCCATGATCAGTCTGGGCAAACACCGGCAGGCACTGCTAGCCGCCTATCGTTACCTGATCATGGGGACGATAGGCGCCACTTTCATCCTGATAGGTGTCGGTCTGTTATATGTCATGACAGGCACATTGAATATTCCCGACCTGCATGCAAGGCTGAATGCGATGGAAACTACCCGCACGATTATCACCGCCATGGCTTTTTTAACTGTGGGGATCACGCTCAAGTTTGCCCTGTTTCCCCTACACAGCTGGTTACCCAATGCTTATACCTATGCGCCTTCAGTTGTTTCAGCCTTCCTTGCAGGGACCACGACCAAGGTCTTCATCTATGTTCTGTTAAGGTTCCTATTCTCCGTATTTGGGACAGGCAATGTCTTTGACATCGTCTCACTCGACAATGTCCTGTTGATATGCGCATTGCTTGCAATATTCAGTGGATCGCTGGCAGCGATATACCAGAACAACATCAAGAAAATGCTGGCCTATTCGAGTATTGCACAGATAGGTTACATTGTACTTGGTATCAGTATCGGTTCGGTCGCCGGCCTTATGGCCGGTATTATTCATCTCTTCAACCATGCGGTGATGAAAACAGCGCTTTTCCTCTGCGCCGCCTGTATCGTGTACCGGACTGATACGGTGAACCTGAATTCCCTCAGGGGCATTGGAAGAAAAATGCCATGGACCATGGCGGCGTTTCTTGTCGCCGGCCTGAGCATGATTGGCGTACCATTGACGGTCGGCTTTATCAGCAAATGGTATCTTATACTTGCAGCTCTGAACCGAGATTCCTGGTTACTGGCAATTGCAGTACTCGTCGGTTCCCTGATCACTATAATTTATGTCTGGCGGGTCGTCGAAACTGCCTGGTTTACAAGGAAAGATGGCGGACAGGCCGATAATGTAATTGGCAAGGTGAAAGAGGCCCCCCTCTCTATGCTCATTCCTCTCTGGTTCCTGGTAATCGCCAATATCTACTTTGGCATCGATACGGACGTTACGGTAAACCTGGCCCGACATTCCGCTGAACTATTAATGGGACTGAAGTGATGTCCGAGCAATTACTGTTGACCTTGACATTAGCCTTGCCAGCGGGTGGTTCAGTCCTGATAGCGCTGGCAGGGGAGAGGTTCAGGAACATACGTGAGGCCATATCACTGGTAACTTCCATCATGCTGTGCCTGGTGGTAATTAACCTCTACCAGGCTTTACCATCGACTGATTCCGCAGTCCTGACACTGGCCAGCGTTATGCCGGGCCTTTCCCTGGCATTTAATCTGGAGCCCTTGGGGCTTATGTTTGCACTGATTGCCAGTTTCCTGTGGATCATCACAACAATCTATTCCATTGGTTACATGAGGGGAAATCAGGAAGCCAACCAGACACGCTACTATGTCTACTTCGCTCTGGCCATCGGCTCCACCATGGGTGTTGCCTTCAGCGCCAACATGTTTTCGCTGTTTGTTTTTTATGAATTACTGACATTAACAACTTACCCGCTGGTGACCCACAGTGGCACCGACGAGGCCATGCGTTCGGGCAGATTGTATCTTGGTTATCTGCTGGGGACCTCCATATGCTTTCAGTTGCTCGCCATCATCTGGACCTGGTCGCTGACCGGTACTCTGGATTTCATCAAAGGGGGCGTTTTTGGGGAGGAAACCCCTGCGGTTCTGGTAAGCGTTTTATTTGCACTGTATATCTTTGGTATCGGCAAGGCGGCATTGATGCCGTTCCATCGCTGGTTACCCGCCGCCATGGTTGCACCAACTCCAGTCAGTGCCCTGTTGCATGCTGTGGCAGTGGTCAAGGCTGGTGTCTTTACAGTACTAAAGGTCACTGTCTATGTGTTCGGCATTGATGAATTGTATGACACAGGTGCCGCAGACTGGTTTCTTTATATCTCGGGCGCAACGATCATAATCGCATCACTGATTGCACTCAGGCAGGACAACCTGAAAGCCAGACTGGCCTATTCAACCATCAGCCAGTTATCCTATGTCATCATGGCTTCGGTGATACTTGCACCTCTGTCAATCCTTGGAGCTGCCATTCACATCGCGGTGCATGCCGCCGGCAAGATCACCCTGTTTTTCTGCGCAGGGTCAATCTATACCGCTTCGAAGAAGAATAATGTCAGTCAACTGGCCGGGATTGGAAA
>QKIY01000015.1 GCA_003250975.1 Gammaproteobacteria bacterium
GAAGCTGCGCTGGAAATTCGGGTGATTGATGACGCTGGAAATGTCTTCTTCCTCACCGGATGCCAATTGTTGCCTGCCAGGATTTAACTGACTGGAAAGTGCGAGTGCGCGCAAAGGTGTCGATTATATTCATGATGCCAACCTGGCCCTTTGACATGAGCGCGATCTGTTCGGTCGGTTACCTGATCCAACCCGGCCCGTGCACACTGCCAGGGAAATTTGCCGTTTCGCGGGTTCTGTGCAATAGCTGGCGACTGAACGTTCGAATTCTTGCTGCCTGAAAGCAACTGCAAAGCGCATCGGGTATAGATCGATAGCCGGATTTGAATGCCCCGGAAGCCGGCGATTTTCAACTGGAGCCACGGCAGAACATCGCCTCACCAGGCGTGGGAATTGAGGTCACAAGCAAGACTGTAGACTTGCCTATTGGCAACGATGCACCACAGCTTTTTCGGTTTGCATGCAGGTATTGGTATCTCTCGCTGTTTTCCGTAAAATTGCCCGGAATTGAAGGTTGTCCACAATATATAGTGATAATCAACCATCCGGGGCACTACATGAAGATATATGAACTGGAACTTCCGCAGCACCTCTTTACAGAAGAAACAAGCCCTTGCGGCACCCTGACCAGATTAATTGCGCCTGACAAGCTGGTTTCCTGGGCCGAGGAAGGGCGTGGCGACGCCGTTGCGAGATTGTGTCACAGTGTGTACGAAAGGAAGCTGGAAAGCATCGACGCGTGGGAAAGCGACCGGATTCTGCAACTGGAAGATGAATGGAAAGTAGCCGGAAACGACGAGGGCATGTCCGGCTGCAAGTACGAAAATGTAAAGCACTATCATACGACCCGTGAGGACGTTGCCAGGGAAGCGGAACTGAAACGTGCGAGTGTCAAGGAAGGCATGACTGAACACCAGGCCGCGATTGAGGAGCTAGTACAGGAGGCCAGAGGGTTTATCTCGGCCTATGTCGCACAACATGACGATGGCGATATGCTTGCATATCTCCTTGCCATCGTTGTGATTCTCGTTGCAGGTTATGCACTCTTCAACTGATAACAGCAGGTGTGTTCGCAGGTCGGCATGTCGGCTCCCAGGAGGTCACTGAAAATATCCGGTCTGTCCACGGAAAAGAATGTTACCTGTATGACCGGCATTCACCTTGTTGATTTGTTAGCCAGTCAGGACTCGAACCCGGGACCATGATGGCATCATAATTTGCTCAACCCATTGTCCCAATAAGGGTTATCACCAAATCGCCCAGCGAGGAATTCTGAAAAGACCTGAATTCGTCTGGGTGTTAGACGTCCCGGGGGATACACGGCATAGATGCCCACTGAAGGGCGTTGGTATCCATTCAGAATCTTTACCAGGCTACCTTCTTTTATGTGCCGACCAAGGATAAAGGTGGGACCTGTCGTAATTCCCAACCCGGCACTGGCGGCTGTAGCCAATGCCTCGCCATTGTTGGCGCGAATACGGATCTGTGGCTGTGCATAAATCGTCTTCCCTTCAGGCGTCTCATAACACCACTGCTGCTTATAGCTAATATTGCTGTATTGCAGGCCAATATGCTGATGCAGTTCATCAGGGCTTGTCGGTTCACCATGACGTTCCAGGTAAACCCGGCTGGCGCACGTTATGTTGCGCGCAATCCCTAAGCGCTTGGCCACCAGGGTGGAATCGTGTAGTTCCCCGATCCTGACCGCCATGTCAAAGCCTTCCTCTACCAGGTTAATGTTGCGATCATTCAGGTCGAGGTTTAACTCAATGGCAGGATGTTCATTCAGAAAGTCTGTAATTGCATCCGACAGATGGCTTAGACCAAAGGATAGCGGGGCCGCCAGTTTGAGTGAGCCGCGTAATTCTATTGTCTCTTCAGTAACGCTTTGTTCCGCGTCATCAAGGTCTGCAATAACCTGAACAGCACGCTGATAAAAGTTCTTACCCGTATCCGTCAGTGCCAATCGCCGCGTGGTGCGATGCAGCAATCGGCTGCCAAGGCGTTTTTCAAGATGACTGATACGACGACTGATGACCGATTTCGCAACTCCAAGCCTTTCGCCAGCGGCACTGAAAGTCCCGGCTTCTACGACGGATATAAATGCCTCTATATCTGCGAGTCTGTCCATATTGTTGCTGATTATAGAACAGTAAATTCCCCGCGCACCAATTTATTAGCAGAGCAAGAACACCTATTCTTTGATTGCATCGTAAGCCGGTGTACCCCAAACGAAATCTTTGAGGAGTAAATCATGAATCAATCCATACTAAATTCAGGCACCCAACTGGCTGGTCGCGCCTTGATGTCATCAATATTTCTTATGGCAGGTATCAACAAGATCAGTGGTTATGCTGGAACACAAGGATACATGGAGAGTATGGGTGTCCCGGGCGCATTGCTGCCGTTGGTGATCCTGCTGGAGCTTGGAGGTGGCCTGGCTGTTTTATTGGGCTGGCAGACGCGTATTGCCGCATTCCTTCTGGCTGGATTCAGTGTGCTAAGCGCCGTGATATTTCATGCAAATTTTGGTGATCAAATACAGTCCATTCTTTTCATGAAGAATCTGGCTATGGCCGGGGGGCTTCTGTTTCTGGTTGCTGGTGAAAAGCACAATTGGTCGATTGATGCCAGACAAGAAGCGAGAGCCTGAGGGTGATGCCATGACTAGTAATCAAGTAAGAAAGATTTTGCGAATCGATAGTAGCTCATCCTATAGCCATTCGGTTACCCGACGACTGGGGGATGAGGTTATCAGGCGCTTGGGTCTGGCGAATCAAGGTGTCGATGTGGTGTGTCGGGATCTATCAAACAGCATAGGGTTTATTAGTGAAAGTTGGGTGCAGTCAAACCTCACGAGTCCTGTCGAACGTACTCGGGCGCAGGAGGAAGTTCTGGCTGATTCTGATCGGTTGGTGCACGAACTGGTTACGGCGGACGTGGTTCTAATCACTGCGCCTGTATACAACTTTTCGATACCCGCAGCACTTAAAGCCTGGATTGATATGATCTGTCGTGCACGTCTCACTTTTCACTACACCGAGAATGGTCCGGAGGGATTGTTGAAAGACAGACCTGTATATCTTGTCCTGGCGTCAGGAGGCGTAACGTTCGGTAGTTCAGCTGACTTTGCAAGCGGATATTTACGCCATATCCTGGGCTTCATTGGCATCCGTGATGTGCGGCTTATCTATGCGGAAGGAACCAATGCCAATGCATCAGCCAGTGAAAACGCTGCACATGAAATGCTGGAACAATGGTTGCCGGTTGAAACATCAACCGCAGTCGCTTGATCAGCGGAGGTAGTGATATGAATACGCCAGAGTCAGGAAAAACCCTTTCCTCGCGAAGGGTCTCACGTATCATCAAGGGAATGCCAGCCACTGACGGGGCAGGTGTTGAACTCACGCGTGTTATTGGCCAGCCAGTATTACCGATGCTTGATCCCTTCTTGCTGTTGGATGCCTTTAGATCGGATAAACCCGAAGATTATATTGCGGGCTTCCCGCTGCATCCGCATCGTGGCTTCGAAACGGTCACTTACCTGCTCTCTGGACGCATGCGGCATAAGGATAATGCAGGGCATGAAGGCGTTATTGAGCCTGGTGGAATCCAATGGATGACGGCGGGAAAAGGCATCGTTCACTCGGAAATGCCAGAGCAGGAAAATGGCATGTTAGAGGGGTTTCAACTCTGGATAAATCTGCCAGCCAGTCACAAGATGGATATGGCAGCTTACCAGGAATACCCGGCTGAACAGATTCCATTGGAATCGCGTGAAGGAGGCATTGAGATGCGGGTAATTACCGGGGTTACGTCCCATGGTACAAAAGGTCCTGTCGTGCAGCCTTTGACCGAGCCGCTTTACCTGGATGTTCGTGTTCCTGCCAGCCAGGAGTTTTTCGAAGAGATCACGGAATCACATAATGCATTTTTCTATGTCATCCATGGTTCAGTAGGCATTGAAAACGAGGATGATAATACAGTTTGGTTGGCTCGCGATGATCTGGCAGTACTAACTCACGGTGAGGTAGTTAAGTTACGGGCTGGTCAAGAAGCTGCACGGTTCCTGCTCGTGGCCGGAAAACCGTTGCGTGAGCCAGTGGCGCGTGGAGGTCCCTTTGTGATGAATACAAAGGAAGAAATCCTTCAGGCGTTCGAAGACTACAGGCAGGGCAAGTTTTAATCGAGAATGAAAAGCCATGAACTCCTGACTGTGTTGTACGATCCACGGAATACACTCTTCGGATAGTGCCCTGATTCAGCCATAAAAGGCTTCTGGTGCGGATGCCATAACGAAATTGTTTTAATCGCAGGGTGGGTTCGCCAGAATTCGAACATGGGACCAGCGGATTATAAGGAACAGTACAAACTGAAATTAACGTGGTAATCCTAATGAGCGCTAAGGCAATCCTGTAGCTCCAACCAAAGATCGATTCAGACCGATCCCGTTCAAGACTTGATAGTGCCTGAATCTCGAATGTTACGTCGACAAGTCAAAAAAAAGGAGGGTCTATGGTAACCGGAATCATTGCCAGCAATGAACCGTACCATAAAGATTACGAGTCAGGGATGTCATGGTTCGGGTATCCTGCATCGGATACCGCGGAGCTGTCGAGGCAGTGTCGTGATCAGGTACTTCCAGATGCTTTGATTGCCGCAAATTACAATGGCGGCCTGGTGGTCGCCGACGAAGCCCTATTCGCCGGCAACAACATAACAATTATTTAGGGTGCCTCGATTAGTGAAACTACATACTGATGTGATGTAGTAAAGCTTTCAGCATTGGTATGTTGGAAAGTATCTCCAGATACGGGCAGTCGATTTCTATCTACTATTTATTGATTTAGGCTGTTTTGCTCAAGGGAAAAGATACAGACTGCTGTAGTCTGCTAGTTTGACCTAGCGTCAGGATTGGTTCATTAGTCAAAAGTTCGCAATGGCCGGACTTCAGGTCCTTTACCTTTATGTTTATTCGTAGGCGGCCTTTGTTCAATGCGTACATGATGTCTGCAAAGCCTGCGCCACTTTGAAGATCAAAGATAATCACCCAGGAGTCATGTGGCCCATGGATATTTGTGTATCTGACCGGATCGACATCGACGGGCAGCTTGCTGCTTCTGCCAAGGTTGATATGCCTTGTTTCGCTGTCACCATGATTTGTATTGTTTGATTCCATGAACCCATCGTGAGGCAACTCGACATCACAACCAGTTAGACAGCCCATAACTGTTGCAGTGCCCAGCAACCCATCATCATGGAAGCAAATATCCGTAATAGAATACATGTCTGGCTGCGCGCTAGGAAAACAAAAGACAACCCGCCTTTCACTGATGTCTGTTACCTCCACAATGAATTGTGATTGAATGGCCGAACTGTCTGTATTGTTACAGAATCCAACTTCGACACTCACATGCTCGTATATGGCTCTGTTTGCGGCGAAGAGAAGTAGCCGGGACATATCCAGATTAGGTGAATCTTTCATTTCAATTACTCGTATATTCCTGATACTTACAGTATGAATATAATTTGTTATAGCAGAAATTAAATTAGGGGAATTACTTATATTTATTGAAAAATGCAGGTTATTTGATCTAACTCAACTGACATCATTACTGATGCCCGTCAGATACCAGCCTGCTGTGCTGCTGGTAGGCCGGACATCTGACAAAATTCCATCGGGTGTTCAGTTGGGGGTGCCCGGGATCGGGTTGTAACCCGCTGTTCACTGGGTGACTTGCTACTTCAGGGAAAAGCAATACTTGCCGTAGCAGTGCCTGAGCATGCACAAGATTAGTTGTATCTGTGCATACAGATATCTCGTGATTCGACATGCAACATTACAGCCGGTCAAATGTGTTGTTGGATTCTGAATCGGGCAGAGTCCTGCTTCATGTGTAAATCACACCAATTATCAGTGAATCTTGCATGTGCAGACTATCTGTAGTCGTCGCCACATATAAGTACTTGCGAATTATCTACATAACGCTAATTACCGGATATCAATTAACGAAACATCTGCTGCATGCCTTTGTGCCCATCCGGGTCCTGCTGCAATTGTCTACTGCCTGTCTATCCTGTCCGACGGCCAGTCTCTGGTTGTAGGTAGACTTGCTTGTGTGCAACTTCAGCAGATTCGTCACGCAACTATTTTCCGCCCAATTTAATCGGGAGCCTGAACATGAAATATTAGGCTAAACACACTTGCTTCTGGAATCGCAGCTTCATAGCCCGATGACATGATCCCCGACCTGTTGGCCGTCTGGATGAAAGCCTTGATCCGCTTTCACCGGATATGGCAATTGCGGCAGTTGTTCAGGCAGACGGCAAGATCGTCGTAGGTGGTCTGCTTGTATCAGTCCTTTAATCCAGGCGGAGACCAAGGGTGAGACATTTAAAACATACATACTCTAATGTCGCCAATGCAACCGGCATTCCAGCCGCATTTGCTTGTTCATTAACAGTGACTTTTTTGTTATGTGTATGTGACTACGACAT
>QKIY01000011.1 GCA_003250975.1 Gammaproteobacteria bacterium
GCCATGGGTGCGGTCGCCTTGAAGCTGCTGGTACTACCGGCATTAGCCGTGACTGTTTTTATGATTTTGCATGTTGAGACGACTGTCTTTTTGCCTGCCCTTATCCTGCTCTGCTCACCTACAGCAACGATTGTCTATGTGATGGCGCATGGTATGCACGGCGATACGGACTTTGCAGTGGCCTCTATTTCGGCGAGTACCTTGTTTTCTTCAGTTACCTTTATTGTCTGGCTCTCAGTTATCCCACGGCTGACGGGGTAAGCGGAAGAAGGTTGAGAAAACCGGATCCGCGTCAAAGGCGGGCAGAACGATAATTGTTTCAAACCAATCTTTAGAATCGCTGCAATTGGAAGAAAGTACAGAGGGGATAATGGCTAAGAAAGTACTGAAACAACTGATTATCAACAGGGATTGGTGCAAAGGATGCGGTATCTGCGTCAAGTTCTGTCCCCGGCAGGTATTGGAACTTGATGGCAAAGATAAATCAGTATGTATGCGTCCGGAGGCCTGTATTTGTTGCATGATGTGTGAATTGCGGTGCCCGGATCTCGCGATAGAGATCATTATCGGACAGGGAGGGCAGGAAGAGGATGAATAACGTAAAGTTCGTTCAGGGCAACGAGGCCTGTGTGGAGGGAGCATTATACGCCGGTGTCGACTTTTATGCAGGTTACCCTATCACTCCTTCCACCGAAATTGCCGAGCATCTTTCGGCGCGGCTTCCGGCAAGGGGGGGCAAGTTCATTCAGATGGAGGATGAAATCGCCTCTATGTGTGCCATTATCGGCGCTTCGTTGACCGGACACAAAGTTATGACCGCTACCAGCGGGCCGGGATTTTCGCTGAAGCAGGAAGCTATCGGTTACGCCTGCATGGCAGAGATTCCCTGCGTTATCGTCAATGTCCAGCGGGGTGGTCCTTCGACCGGTAACCCAACACATGTCGGGCAGGGCGATATCAACCAGGCTCGCTGGGGGACGCACGGAGATCACGCAATTATTGCGCTTACCGCTTCCAATCATCAGGATGTGTTCAGTATGACCGTAGAGGCCTTTAACCTGGCAGAAACCTACAGAACCCCGGTTATCCTGCTGTTGGATGAGGCAGTTGGTCATATGAGGGAAAAGCTTGTAATTCCGGAAGCAGGCGAACTCGAAACAGTTGACCGGCTGCGTACATCGGTACCCAAGGGGGTCGATTATCGGCCCTATCTGCCGAGGGAAGATGGGCGATTGCCGATGTCCGATTTCGGTGCTGAGCACCGCTACAATGTTACTGGTCTTTATCATGATATGTGGGGCTTTCCTTCAGCCAGTCCGCGTGTTGTCAATGAGCTCCTGCGGCATCTGATAGACAAAATTGATAACAACAGCAATGCGATCATTCGTTACAAAGAGAAATTTCTTGAAGATGCTGATTATGTCCTGATTTCCTACGGTTCATCCGCCAGATCAGCCATTCACCTTGCCAAGAACAGACGGGAGAAGGGCGAAAAGATAGGTGTGCTGGAACTGCAGACCATCTGGCCGTTTCCTGCGGAGATTGTGCGTGAGAAATGCGCAGGGGCCAGATGAATATGGGACAGGTGCTGGCTCAGGTGAAAGCTGCGGTAGACCAGCCGGGAAAGGTATTTCTCGCCAATCGGGTTGACGGTAAATTGATCACCCCCACAGATATCAAGGGACTTCTTCGGGTTATCCAGGGGAGGGGGATATAGTCATGGCGGTGCAGGATCTTTTACGACAACGATTTTTTCCCCATATGTGGTGTCCTGGTTGCGGCCACGGCACGGTACTGAACTCCTTGTTGCGGGCGGTTCTGGAACTGGGGCTTTCAAAAAATGAAATAGTCATGACATCGGGGATTGGTTGTTCTGCCAGAATTTCCGGGTACGTTGATTTCCATTCCCTGCATACCTTACATGGGCGGGCGCTGGCTTTTGCCACGGGGGTTAAGCTGAGCAAGCCGGAACTCACACTCCTGGTGCCTATGGGCGACGGTGATGCGCTGGCTATCGGCGGCAACCATTTTATCCATGCCGCCAGACGGAACATCGACATTACCGCCATAGTGATGAACAATCGGATATACGGTATGACCGGTGGTCAGTTTTCGCCGCTTTCAGGCATCGGGGTGAAAGCCACAACCGCCCCCTATTCGACAATTGACAACAACTTCGATGTGGTGGAACTGGCCACTGCGGCAGGAGCAACGTTCGTAGCCAGGTCAACCACGTATCATGCTCGGGAATGCACAGAACTCATCAAGAAAGCGATCTTGCACAAGGGGTTTTCAGTAGTGGAAATTCTCTCTCAGTGTCCTACTCATTTCGGGAGGAAAAACCGGGAAGGCGATGCTGGTCAGATGCTGGAAAACTATAAAAAAATCACAGCAAAACGCGGTTCAAAGGCTTTGGAAGAGAACCCTGGCCTTATTGGTCGTGGCATCTTCGTCGAAAAAGAGAAGCCTGAGTATTGCCAGGAATATGAAAAGACAATAGCTCTCGCGATGAAGGGGGCAGGAAGATGAGAAGGACACGACTGGTTTTTTCCGGTTCCGGTGGGCAGGGGGTGATCACTGCGGCTATCATCCTGGCAGAGGCAGCAGTCATTTATGAGGGTATGAATGCCACACAGTCTCAAAGCTACGGTGCGGCTGCTCGTGGCGGTGCGACCCGTAGTGATGTGATCATCTCGGAGCAGGAAATTAATTTTCCGGTGGTGAGCCAGCCAAATATCCTGGTCTGTCTGACCCAGGAGGCGTATTCCAGCTTCGGCCCTGAAATCCGCCCGGCAGGTACATTGATCTCAGATAGCAGGTTCGTCGAGACGACCAGAAAGGTTGATGCCCGGCAGATTGAGCTACCCATGTACGATACGGTAATGGCCAGGATTGGCAAGCCCATTGTTTTTAATATCTGTGTTCTTGGTGCACTTATCGGTTTAGAAGGACTTGTCCGTCCGGAATCGGTGATGAAAACCCTTCGTGAACGGGTTCCCAAAGATTTTATCGGTATGAACAGCGATGCTTTGCAGATAGGTCTGGAGTTAGGGGCGCCGTTCCGAGTTGCCGGTTGAAAATATTTGCTATTTTAAACCGAAATTGTTGAAGCTGATGTTTCAGGCTGTGTAAGTTATCGAGGGTTGAAATGCGTATTAGATGATATGAAAGCAAATGTGTGACATTTTGCCAGTGATTGGTATTATGAGAAACGCACATTAATAAAGGTTCACATGGTGTGAGCCAAACAACCTGAATGGAGGTGGTCATGATTCGCTCAATTGTCAGACTTGGTATCGCTGGTGCAATCGCAATGTTTGCAACATCCTCTATCGCTGGAACCACTATCAAACTTGGACACGTGGATCCGGCCGAATGGCAGACATCGAAAAAAGGAGCTGCCGGTGTAATCTTCAAGAATATCGTCGAAGGTGAGACGGATATTACTGTCGAACTGTTTCCTGCCAAAGCTCTTGGCGACGAGGGTGATCTGGTGCAGCAGGTTCAGGAAGGTACGACCCAAATGGCAATTGTTTCCGGAGCCATGGCAAAAGTCTGTAAGACTGCCGATGTCCTGAACATCCCCTATACTTTCGCATCTCCGACGATCGCCTGGGATGTCCTGGATGGTCCGTTCGGCAAGGAATTGGCTGAGGATTGTCTGAAGAAGAGCGGTCTCAGGACCTTGGCTTACGGTGAGACAGGTTTTCGAAATTTCACCAATAACGTGCGGGAAATAAAAACACCTGCTGATATGAAGGGTCTGAAATTCAGGGTTCAACCCATTCCTCTTTATGTGGAAATGGTAAAAGGGTTGGGCGGTGAACCCACTCCAATTGCCTGGTCGGAACTGCCAAATGCCTTGTCGACTGGTGTTGTAGACGGCCAGGAAAATCCAGTTGGGGTAATTTACACGAATAACTTACACAAATTACAGAAGTATATGGTGCTTGACGGGCATGTCTATGGTGCAGATTTCATTGTCATCAATGACGAATTCTTCCAGTCGCTGCCGGCTAATCAGCAGGCGATTATCAAAAAAGCTGCACGCATTGCCGGTACCATGGGAAGGGCCATACAGGAATTCAACACGGCAGAGGGTGTGACCAAAGTATCCGCCGAAGGCATGAAAGTGTACTCACCAACCGCAGATGAACTCCAGCAATTCAAAACACTTGCTCAGCCGGCTGTGAGGACGTGGCTTGCCGGGGAGCTGGGTGCAGATGCGGTTTGGATTGATAAGCTGGATAAAGCGGTAGCAGAAGCCTCGAAACAATGACACGTATTTTTGTAATACACGATACTTGCGGGACGAAGGGGGAAAAGGAATGATTTGCCGAGCTCATTCGTCGGTGTCAGTAGCTGTTGGTCAAATCGTAGGGCAGTCGCAGCCCCCGATCCGCTAACAGCCTGTTGTCAAGTGACGATCCATAATCACCAGATAACTACCTGTTTTCCGCAGGAGTTCGAGTCGCTATTGAAGATCCTGTCAATTGAGACGGAAAGAGCACAACCATCCGTCTCAATTGGCCCGGTTGTTACCCCTGCGGCGATTGATCCCCGTTTTTGGAAGCTGTAATGGAGGGCGCCCCATGCACCAGAATGTTCAACGGATAGCGCATTTTTTCACACGCCTATTTGCCAATGGCGCATCATTTTCGATGTTCCTGCTTTTCTTGATTGTCTTTGTCAACTCAGTTCGTCGATACACCATCGGTAAATCGCTCGAATGGGGTGAGGAATTACCTGTTTTTATAGCTATATATGGCATTATGTTTGGCATTGCCTGGGCATATATGCAGGATCGGCATATCCGGTTCACCATGCTGATTGGATTTTTACCAGAGAAGATGACCCGTTGGCTGTATATGCTTGTCGACCTGGTTATGGTCGTGGTCGGTTGCCTTCTGACATATTCAGGATGGCTGTTTGTCAGCAAACGGGGTGGTATTGAGGCATCCGGTATTATCAACCTCGCGAAGAGCCTTAAGGAACTCACCGATTGGGATGGAATTCTCCTGCTTGGACATCTGTATCCATATCAGGCTGCGATGGTATTTGGAGGGGCAATGCTTGTTATTGCAGCAACCTTGAAATTTTTCCTCCGATTATTGGCTGAGCCAGCACCCAGGACGAGAGTGGAGGTGAAATGATGGTATATGTAATCCTTGCGGCCTGTCTCATTGTTGGTGTGCCAATTGCATTCTCTATCGTCGCTGCTCTCCTGTATTTCATGGCGGCTGGAGAGTTTCCTTATCATCTCCGCATTGTCGCGACCCAGATGTTCGGAGGAATGAAATCCTACCCCCTATTGGCAATTCCATTATTTATTCTGGCGGGAGAGCTGATGAATGAATCCGGCATTACGAGTCGGATTATTGCTTTCGCCAATATCCTTGTCGGACGTTTTCGTGCGGGTCTGGCGCTTGTCAATATCTGGGCATCAGTCATTTTTGCAGGTCTCTCCGGCTCGGCAGTAGCCGATACCTCAGCAATCGGTCGGGTCTTTATACCTGAAATGGAAAAGCGAGGCTATCCAAGGGATTTTGCGGCAGCCATAACTGCGGCTTCATCGGTTATTGGCCCGATTATTCCACCGAGTATCCCGGTGATTATCTATGCCCTTACGGTTACCGGCGTTTCGGTGCCGGCCCTTTTTCTGGCCGGCGTTATGCCAGGAGTTCTGCTGGCCTGTTTCCTCTCGGTTTATGTAGTGATCTTTGCCGGTCATTATGAAAAACCGGTCGAGGGAAAGTCCACAGAATCGAAAAAGAAAATTCTCATTCAAGGGATTATACCTCTTTTGATGCCGATTTTCGTGGTTGGCAGCATACTGGCAGGGATTGTTACTCCCACCGAGGCTGCCAGTTTCGCCGTCGCTTATGCGCTTATCGTCGGTCTGTTCATGTTCAGGGAGCTTAAAATATCTGCACTGCCTGGCATTTTCGGCCGATCAATGCGTGATAGCGCAGTAATTATGATAGTTATATCTGCGGTGGCAGCTGCAAACTGGCTGTTGACCTACAACCGTATCCCCAACATGATTACCGATTTCGCCCTTGAGTTTATGACCGAAAGGTGGATGTTCCTGATTGCCACCATGATCCTGTTTCTTTTTGTCGGGCTATTTCTTGAGGGTATCGCGGCAATGCTGGTTCTGGTGCCTATCCTGCATCCTATTGCGGTGAGTCTCGGAATCGATCCTACCCATTTTGGGATTCTGGTTGTCTTTAACCTGATGATAGGCCTGATCACTCCGCCCATGGGACTCTGCCTGTTTGTTGCAGACTCTATTGCAAATGTGGGGCTGGGACGGTTGACGAAACAGATAATACCCTTGTTTTTAGTAGAACTGGTCGTGTTGATCATTCTGACATTTGTACCGATCACTGTTATCGGTCTGCCACGATTACTCGGTTTTTAAAAGGGACATACACACCATGTCACAACTCATCAAATTAGGTCTTCTTGGGAATAATCTTGGCCGGAGTCGGGCTAAAAATCTCCATGAATTGCTGGGGGAAATCTACGGTCTGAACGTAACGTATCAGCCCATGGATTTGCTTGAAAGACCGGACCCGGTGTCCATCGAACGTGAACTTGAGCGCTGTCGTGCAGAAGGGTTCAGGGGAGTAAACATAACCCATCCGTACAAAAAAGATGCGTTTGCATGCGTGACCACGCTGCCTGATTTTCCGCAAGGTCTCACCTCAGTGAATACGGTACTGTTCGATCCGCGAGGGATGACCGCGGATAATACTGATTATTCCGGTTGCTGTCGTGCTTTTCGCAGTCAGTTCGGGGATCATTTTAAACCTGGCCGGGTGCTTATGCTTGGCGCTGGCGGAGTAGGTGTGGCCATCGGTTACGCGTTGCAGACATTAGGGGCAGAGGAACTGGTGATTTTTGATACGAATAAAGACTTGGCTGCAAGCTTTGTTCACCAGATGTCAGTTGGTAGTCTGCCGATTCGTCTTGCCGACGCTGATCTGATTTCGGAGATGGAGAGGGCTAACGGGCTTATCAACGCTACACCGGTAGGTATGTTCCAGTATCCTGGGAATCCTTTTCCACTTACCGGTTTTGGTAAACAGAAATGGGCATTTGATGCCGTGTATACTCCGGAAAACACCGAGTTCCTTCATGTATGTCGAGAACGGGGGATTCAAACTTTGTCGGGTTTTTATCTTTTTCTGTTTCAGGGGCTGGATGCATTTGCCCGATTTACTGGTATAGTAGCCGAAGTGAATGAGGTCGAGCCAAAATTCCTGGAGCGCTTTCCACTGGAGTGAAGGCTGTGTAGGACGCATAATGATATGCGGCAAATAACGAGCACCCGGCCCTTAATTTCTTTTTTATGAGTTAATCGACTATGAATAATGAAGGCAATCTCAACGTATATGACTCCCTGAAATCTGATATTGTGATGGGGTATTTTCCTCCAGGTACCAAGCTGAAGATCGATATGTTGAAGGAGCGTTACGGTGTAGGGGTTAATGTTATCAGGGAAAGCCTCGCCCGTCTCGCAACAGAGGACTTGGTCATTGCTGAGAGTCAGAAGGGATTCAGGGTTGCCGAAATATCGAAATCGCGTTTGAGCGATCTCACCCGTCTTCGTATTCTGTTTGAAACGGATGGCATGAAGCACTCTCTGAAAAACGGTGATATGGATTGGGAAACCAATCTCGTTGCAGCGTATCACAAGCTTGAATATGTTGAGAGGAAGATGTGTGAGGATGAGGTTGCTCACTGCAAAATCTGGAGCGAGTGTGACTGGCAGTTTCATTCAAGCCTGATTGCCGCCTGCGGTTCCCAGTTGCATCTTATGTATCATCGACGGGTATTTGA
>QKIY01000008.1 GCA_003250975.1 Gammaproteobacteria bacterium
TTGCTTCCTGTATGCGAGGAGGGCCTGTTTGCTGGCGTCTACATGAGTTTTGAAATACTCAAGTTGTGACTTTGCGGTTTCATAGGCATGCCACGACAACCGCATGCTCTCTACTACCTGACGGTGTGTGCGAGTGCGTATTTCCTTCGCCTGGTCCAGTTGATATACGGTTTCCTGGCGCCGGGCTATATCCTTGCCACCGGTGAAGTTATAACGGCCGCGGACCATGATTTGTGCATCACTGTTGTTGCCGGGAATACCATCCAGGTTGTCGTTGTTGGAGCCGCTGATTTCCAGATGTACCCGCGGGAAGAACAGCGATTTTGCAGCATCATATTGCTCTCGTGCTGCGTCAACGTCTGCGTCTGCAGATTTCAGTCTGGGATGGTTATCCAGAGCAATGGTAATGGCTTCATCCAGAGACCCGGGAAGCAGTTGATCGGGCGTTGGCGGTTCTTCCAGGTAACCTGGCATATCGCCGACAACATTGACATATGCGGCGATGGCATCCTGCAATTTGTTTTGTTCAGCCATGAGATTGGTCTTGGCAAGTGCCAGACGTCCCAGTGCCTGCTGCACGTCGGCCTTGCTGCCAACACCCTGTTCGCCACGTCTTAAAATTCTGTCATAGGTTTGTTGGTGATTGTCGAGATTTCCGTTAGCCAGCTGAACAAGCTTATTACCCTTGAGAACATTAAGATAGGCTTCCACTGCCTTGAGACCGGTTACCTCTGCTGTACTGAACGTATCATAGGCGCGTGAATTAACACGGGCGCGATTGCGTTCAAATTCGCTCTCGGTCCCATGGCCATCATAGATGAGTTGCCGAATCAGAATTTCCGCTTCGTCGCGGTTGAAATTCCTGGAACCATAGCCACTGGCACGGGTTGCCGGATTGTCGCTGGATTCCCAGCCTGTACCCAGCGTAATATCAGCCTGTGGAAAGAATCCAGCGCGTGCCTGTTCCATTTGTTGTTCGACCGAATCCCGCTCGCTGCCTGAGATCAGGATGTCAGGATTGGATGCGACAGTCTCGCTTACAACTTCTTTCAGGTCTGCTGCAGCCAGGCTTCCACTCATACAGATGCAAAGTAAACCCGCGAGTAGTGAATAGTGTATGTTTGTTTGCATCGGACTTGCTCCAAATAGACCTGTATTCTGGATTTTGCGTTATGCGGTCTGTCATTCCGGTTTTGCTGCCAATTGATTGCAAGTTCTCAATGGTTTTCAGTGAAATACAGTGCAAGGTGCAAGCGGTTCTGGATTTCGAGTTTGCGGAATATTGCGCTCAGGTGTGCTTTGACAGTGCGTTCTGAAATATCAAGTTCACGGGCAATCATTTTGTTGTTTCCACCAAGCCGGACCATCCTTGCAACTTCGAGTTCTCTTGGTGTCAGTGCATCCATGACACTGTTGTCATTAACCTGGGCAGTATTGTGTGATTCTGTCATCTCGCGGGCGAGGTCATTAATCATTTTTGCAATGAGTTTGCGTTGTATCCAGTATTCACCTTCGCACACCATTTGAACTGCCCTGTTCAGCAAGACATCGGAGATGTTTTCCTTGCAGAACCCATGTACACCAGCCTTGAACAGTGCATACTGGTCGACCTGTCTGTCAGACTGGTTCTCGATGACTATGATGCGAGGCTCATGGTATGTAGTGACAATTTCAGTGATGGTATCCGTAATTGGTTCCGGAAAGAATTTTGGGTCTATCAGTACAAGGTCGGGTATTACGATATTGAACATGTCACAAACAGTATTGTTACCGGACCAGTTAACTATGCTGTAGTTGGCATCCAGCGCGGCAGAAAAGCGCAGGACAACTCCATTGTCAGCGCTTGCGATGAGTATCCGTCTTGGCGAGCATTCCTCTGAGGAGGCTTTGCATTCTCTTTCCATTGTCGTCTGGCTACCTTTCTCTCATGGCCATTTCCCTGGCACGCAATACCGGTTTCAGCAGGTAGTCCAGGACGGATTTCTGACCAGTAAGAATGTCGACTACCGCAGTCATGCCGGGAATTATCTTCAAAGGGCGATTCTCGGTTCCGAGATAATTCCGCTGGGTTCTTACCTTGATCAGGTAAAAACTCTCACCATTTTCATCGGTTATGGTATCGGCACTGATGTGTTCGAGTTTAGCCGGCAGGCCGCCGTAGATGGCGTAGTCATACGCGGTCAGTTTTACCTGTGCATTCTGGTCCGGCCGAAGGAATGCTATATCTGCAGGACGCACATGTGCCTCTACCAGCAGGTTCCCCTCAAGTGGAACTATCTCAACGAGGTCCATTCCAGGCTTTACCACGCCGCCAATAGTTGTTACCAGGATTTGCTTTACAGTACCCTTGACGGGGGAGGTGACCAGTGTTCTGTTGACCCGGTCTTCCTGGCCCCGCAGCGTCGCTTCTATGCTTGACAGTTCTGCCTCGATTTCATTCAGTTTGCTCCTGGCCTCTGTGCGGAAACTGATTTCGATGTCAGTAATCTTGCTTTTGATTTCTTCATATGCAGATTGCAATCGCGGGACGGCAAGACGTGTAGCTTCAAGTTCACCGCGAAGGTCATTAACGCTGCGCTTGAGTCTGAGTATCTCGACTTCTGAAATCGCGCCTTCGGCCTCCAGCGGCGCAGACATGTCGAGTTCCTGCTTTACGAGTTCGTAACTTCTGGCGAGCTTGTTTTCACGTGCATTGTGTTCGGCAAGTTCCTGCTTGGTTTGTGTTTCCTGTTGTTTGAGTATTGCAATACTGGATTCCAGCTCGCTGGCTCTTGATTCGAAAAGGGCGATTTCATTCCTGGCAAGTTTTTCATCCTCTTGCCAGACAACCGGAGGAATCTCGATAGGCTTGTCATTGGCTTCAGCATCAAATCGAGACGAGCGGGCAAGCAACGACAGGTATTTTGAACGCGTCTCACTGTATGACGATGAGAAGCGTATGTCATCGAGACGAATCAGAGGCTGATCCTTGTCGACAAAATCACCTTCCTTGACAAGAATTTCTGTGAGGATTCCACCCTCGAGATTTTGAACGACCTGTATTTTTGTAGAAGGAATGACCTTTCCTTGACCACGGGTAACTTCATCCAGATTCGCAAATGCAGCCCAGATCAGGGCAACGGCAATAAATAATGCTGTGCAAACCAGTATCAGGTGACTGCTGCGGCTTGCACCGATGATCACCGCTGCATTCGAGTCAGACATGAAAGGCAGGTCATCTCTGGAAATGATTCCGATGTCTGCGGGATCAATCCTGAACATGCGCGATCGCAGTCGATTGAGCAAGGCGGTCACGTTCTGGGCACCCTTATTTTCCCCTGCTTCAGCGCTGCTAGGACATTCTCCTTCGGACCATCTGCAATAATTCGGCAGTTATCCATTACAATCACTCTGTCCACAAGACTGAGCAGGGAGGCGCGATGTGTTACAAGTATTAGGGTCTTGCTGCCGAGGGATTCCTTTAACCTGCTCTTGAAAATCTCCTCGGTAGTATTATCCATTGCGTTACTCGGTTCATCCATGACCAGGATAGGCGGGTCCCGCAGAAGGGCACGGGCAACCGAAATACTTTGACGTTGCCCGCCTGATAATCTTTCACCACGTTCACCGACTTGCAGATCAAATCCCAGGGGATGCCTGTTTACAAAATCAGTAACGCCGGCTATTCCTGCTGCACGCAGTATTGCGCAGTCCTCGGCATATGGCATGCCAAAAACGATATTTTCCTTAACCGTACCGTAAAAAAGGTAACTGTCCTGGGGTACGTAACCGATGTATCTGCGGAGGACGACTGGATCCAGCTGCCGGCTGTCTATACCGTCAATAAGAATCGAGCCTTCTGCCGGTTCGTAGAGACCGAGCAACAGTCTCTCTATAGTACTTTTACCGGATCCGATACGACCAATAATCGCAATTCGTTCACCTGGACTTATCTTGAAGGAAACGTTGTCAATTGCAGCGACGGTCTGACCTGGATAGGAAAATGATACATTCCTGAATTCGATACTTCCCTTTATTTCTTGTCTAGCCAGAAATGTCTTGTCGGATGGCCTTTCAACCGGCGTATGCATAATCGAGTCGGTTGCCTTATATGCAGATTTCGCCTGATTTGCGCGTGTGAGTATGCCAGCCGCCTGGGTGAGCGGCGCAAGCGCGCGTCCTGTGAGAATGGTTGCAGCGATGAGTCCTCCAACACTGAGTTCACCGTCACCGATTAGATATACTCCGTAGATGACTACAGCAACAGAAGCCATCTGCTGTAAGAAGATCGTTAGGTTAATTGCACTTGAAGACAACAGTCGTGACTTCAAGCCAATACTTGCGATTGTTCCAACCGATTGTTCCCAGCGACGCTGTAATGTACCTTCGGCGCCGATACACTTGACTGTCTCCAGTCCCGTGAGTGTTTCTATCAGTGTTGCCTGCTTTTGTGAGGCATGCCGCAATAATCTCTCAATATGTCCTGCCAGCGAACGCTGAATAAAGTATGCAGAAACAAGGCATAATGGCAGGACAGTCATGGGAATGAGTGCCAGGCTTCCGCCGATTAACCAGATTATGAGAATAAACAGAAATGTAAACGGCAGGTCAATCAGTGCACCAAGCGTGGCCGAGGTGAAGAAATCCCTGAATGTGTCAAACTCGTGAAGGTTATTTGCGAGCGCGCCAACAGACGGAGGTCGTGCATCCATGCGAATCCCCAAAACACGCTCAAAGAGGATTGCAGAAAGGACTAAATCCGCGCGTTTACCGGCTACGTCAATGAAGTATCCGCGCAATGTGCGCATCAACAAATCAAAACTATAGACTATCGTGACACCAATACCCAGAACCCAGAGTGTTTCAATGGCATGATTCGGCACGACACGGTCGTACACGTTCATTATGAATAGTGGGGAAGCAAGGGCAAACAGATTTATCAGAAGGGCGGCAATAATTACCTCGCCATAAACTGGCCAGGACTCATATATCGTGTCCCAGAACCAGTATTTGGGGCGTGCTATGAGGGTATCCTTGCTGCGCTCATCAAAATGGTAGATCGACTGGATAAAAATTGCATACCCACTATATTCTGCTTCCAGTTCTTCAATATTTACCCGCCTGACTCCAGCCCCGGATTCAGGCTGGATTATCCTTGCAGTATTCCTGTCTTCAATACGCTCCAGGATGCAAGCCCGGCCACCATCGAGCAGAATGGTCGCTGGTAATACAAGATTGGAGATTTCAATCAGAGGCCGTTTGACCAGGCGTGCAGTCAGGCCTGCACGCCTGGCTGCACGGATAAATAGTTGTGGTGTTAGCTTGTTATCAACCAGCGGGAGTCCTGCCAGGAGCGTCTCTGCAGTACATGACCGTTGCTCGATCCTGGCGAGAGTCAACAGGCAAATGAGCAGGGGATCATCATTGCATGATCCATCTGCAGGAGTTTCCCAGAGTTCTTCTGCAGTAGCAGGCTGTGATGTCATTTTGACCGATGTCCGGGTGATATGTCATTAGCAACAGATTGTCGATCACCCTTGAAGCCTTCGATGAAGGTTAAAAGGTGACGGCAGCTAATGCATCGGCATGACAAGTAACTTATTTAACTGAAAATCAAGGGTATTTCGTCATTTGGTAGGCTAAAGTAACCGCCCTGCTTGGCCGAATACAACCTCATCATGCCTTATATTCTGCGTAATTCTGCTGGGATGATTATCAGCCTTTCGGATAAGACTCCGACTGATGATGCTGAGGAACTGGAGTTGTCTGATCCCGAAGTACAGGAATTCATGCAACGTGCAAAAGACGAGCTGTCCTCGTCCGATACTGACACTATTCGTGTTATCGA
>QKIY01000036.1 GCA_003250975.1 Gammaproteobacteria bacterium
GATCTTTGAAGCCGCCCCAATCTTGAAAACCGGGGTATCGATAGCAGTGTCCTGAGTCATAGCTATAGTCTGATATATTAGACAAAATATGAACAAACACGATACTTCATCAAGAGGTATTTCGCAAGGACTGTGAGAATTCAATTATTTATTATAAAATCAATAAGATAGAATAGAGCTGCATTTTTTCGTAATTGAATATTGTCTATATTATGTACATGACATATCATGTGTTTTGCGTTTTTGACCAGGTTTGTCCATATAGTATATCGACCCCACGAGGCATTATCCTTCCGTGATATGTTGCCCCAGCTATATGGGTTCAGGTGTGCCTGCTTTCGATGGGTATATTGTGGTGTTACACCAGCCACACACATTGAGGAGGTGTACTCATTGATCAATAACGTAATATTGTTTCCATCCGGGCCCGGGCCAATGTCGGTTGATATGTTCAAATAATAACAACCAACCCACCCGGTTCCCCGGGTGGCCTTTTTATTTCTTCCCGCCTGATAATGTCGTGATGATACAATGTTCCACTCTCACGAAAACAGCTCGGGGGAACCTTTCACCAAAATGACCGACAGCAAGAGCAGTAATATTTCAGATATCATCAGAGGTCGTCGCACCATCCATAATTTCAGGGTTAATGAAGTACCCGATGATGAGATCATTCTTAAGGCAATCGAGGCGGCGAAATGGGCCCCAAATCATCATCTGACGGAACCTTGGCGATTGTATCTGCTGGGGCAAGAGACAATTAACGGGATTATTGATCTTAATACCCGGCTCGTAACTGAAAAACATGGAATGGAAGCTGGCAAGGATAAACAGGAACGTTGGTCGAAAATGCCCGGTTGGCTGGTAATCAGCTGCAACAGGTCGGACGATAAACTACAAATGCATGAGGACTATGCAGCCTGTTGTTGCCTCATCCAGAATCTCATGCTCTATCTCTGGAGTGAGGGTATTGGCATGAAATGGTCCACGGGGGACGTTATCCGCGACAGACAGTTTTACGATCTGTTATGGATAGATCCGCAGGCGGAAGAAGTGATCGGGATATTCTGGTACGGTTATCCGGATGACATCCCGGTAACCGCACGTAAATCACTGGAACAGATCATCGTAAAATTGCCTTGAAGTGATCACACCCCTCGATTACGTTCAGATTGATGTAGATCAACCCCGACCATCCATACCGGGAATAAATTGAAAATATCCGGAAGAATTTACAAGCAGTGTGCAGCTACATAATAACTAATGTAATGAGATCACTTCATGCAAGATAAACCACATTGCCATCACCACCATCATGACCATGTAGCACACAGTGCGGGTGACGGAGCCTATATCTGTCCCATGCACCCGGATATAAGGGAAAGCGGGCCGGGCGATTGTCCGAAATGCGGTATGGCGCTGGAACCGGAAATGCCCCTGCCCGCCGGGAAGGCTAGATACGTCTGCCCCATGCACCCGGAGGTGGTCAGTGATGTGCCGGGTAATTGTCCGAAATGCGGTATGGCGCTGGAGCCGGCTGGTGTTACTGCCTCTGAAGAAGACGATCGTGAATTAAAAGACATGTCACGCCGGTTCTGGCTCGGCCTCGTCCTGGCATTGCCCGTATTTATAATGGCCATGCTGGCTGACCTAGCACCCGGCTTCACTCACCGGTTTATCGAGACGCGCCCCTTACAGGTGATTGAATTTCTGCTCGCGACACCGGTCGTCCTCTGGGCCGGCTGGCCTTTTTTTCAACGTGGCTGGTCGTCGATCAAAAATCGCAGCCTGAATATGTTTACCCTGATCTCACTCGGCATCGCTGTAGCCTGGTCTTACAGTACAGTCGCCATGCTTGTGCCGGGTGCCTTTCCGGAATCCGTGCACATGGAGGGCGGCGCCGTAGCAGTTTATTTTGAAGCGGCTGCCGTTATCACGGTGCTGGTCCTGCTGGGGCAGGTGCTGGAATTGAGGGCGCGTAACCGCACCAACGCTGCCATCAAATTATTGCTGGGCCTTGCACCCAGGACCGCACGGATTATCCGGGCCGACAGCAGCGAGGAGGATATCCCACTGGAACACGTGAAGATTGGTGACAGGCTGCGCGTGCGTCCAGGTGAAAAGATCCCGGTTGATGGTGTTGTGGCGGAAGGAAACAGTTCCGTGGATGAGTCCATGGTGACGGGCGAGCCGATACCGGTCAGCAAGCGACCGGATGACAAGCTCATCGGTGCGACGGTGAATGGCACCGGCGGTATCGTCATGGTGGCGGAACGTGTCGGCAGCGACACCCTGCTCGCGCAGATCGTCCACATGGTGGCGGAGGCGCAACGCAGCCGTGCACCAATCCAGAAACTGGTGGACATCGTATCTGGTTATTTTGTCCCGGCGGTTGTAGTCATCGCCGTCATAACGCTGGTTGTCTGGGGGCTCGCGGGTCCGGAACCGCGTTTGGCCCACGCGGTTATCAACTCGGTTGCCGTATTGATCATTGCCTGCCCTTGTGCTTTGGGGTTGGCCACGCCCATGTCCATTATGGTAGGGACGGGCCGGGGCGCCTTGCTGGGTGTTCTGATCAAGAATGCTGAATCGCTCGAAGTCCTGGAAAAGATCGACACGCTTGTCGTAGACAAGACTGGCACATTAACAGAGGGCAAGCCGAGACTCGTAACGGTCATCTCCACAGAGGGCCACGATGAGGAGACCATCCTGAAGCTGGGTGCTAGCCTGGAGCGCGGCAGCGAGCATCCGCTGGCGACCGCGATCGTGGCCGGGGCGAGTGAACGGAATATCCCACTGGTTTCCGTCAGCGAATTCAACTCGATAACGGGAAAGGGCGTCTCCGGCAAGGTGGAAGAAAAAAGTGTGGCCATCGGTAACCGCCGGCTGCTCGAGGCACTTGGTGTCGAAGTACAATCAATAACAGGCATGGCGGACGAATTACGTCGCGACGGGCAGACGGCTATGTTTGTTGTGATTGACAATAAACCGGTCGGCATACTGGGCGTTGCCGATCCCATAAAGTCCTCGACGCCGGAGGCCATTGAAGCGTTACACAAGGACGGGGTCGAGATCGTTATGGTGACGGGAGATAACAATATCACAGCCCAGGCTGTCGCCCGCAAACTTGATATCGATCAGGTCATTGCCGAGGTGTTGCCGGAACAAAAGGTCGAGGTAATAAAACGCCTGCAGGCCGAAGGCCGCAAGGTGGCGATGGCCGGTGATGGCATCAATGACGCGCCGGCCCTTGCACAGGCCGAGGTAGGTATTGCAATGGGTAGCGGCACTGACGTTGCCATGGAGAGTGCCGGTGTCACGCTGGTTAAAGGAGACCTGCGGGGCATTGCGAGGGCACGTTTACTGAGCCGGGCGACGATGCGAAATATCCGCCAGAATCTTTTCTTTGCCTTTATCTATAATTCACTGGGAGTCCCGGTAGCGGCCGGGGTACTGTATCCGCTTTTCGGTCTACTCCTGTCACCCATGATTGCTGCCGCAGCGATGAGCTTTAGCTCGTTGTCAGTGGTCAGCAATGCGCTGCGGCTGCGCCGGGTGCCCTTGTAACCAGTCAGAAGATGTCCTTGAATAATTCAGACCGGAAGCAAAACAAGAACACCTTACGGGCAAGACGTATGTATATTGATACGTACCGTAAGCCTGTGATCTATATGCGAGAGGATTGTCATATTTGCCGGTCGGAAGGGTTTGAGGCCTTGTCCAGAATTTCCGTCTCATCGAAAAGGAACACAATTATTGCCACATTGAATGTTATCAGGGATACCTTGCTGGAACCTGGTGAGCTGGGTTTGTCCGATGCTGCCTGGCGGTTACTGGAGCCGGAAGAAAATGAAATGGTCTATCTATCACACCCTGATCAGGTCGATTCACTCAAATATATCCGGTCGAAGATTTACGGTCATACTCTGTCCGAGCCACAACTGGACATTATTATGGGCGATATCGTAAGCGGAGATTATGATGATGTTCATCTTTCCGCTTTTATTGCGGCCTGTGCGGGTAACCGGCTTAACCTGGACGAAATTATTGCCCTGACAAACTCGATGATAAATGCCGGTGAGAGGTTGTCATGGGATCGGGACATCGTTGTCGATAAACACTGTGTCGGCGGGCTGCCGGGCAACAGGACGACCCTGATTATCGTCCCAATCGTTACATCACTGGGCCTGGTCATGCCCAAGACATCGTCGCGTGCAATTACATCCCCCGCAGGGACGGCCGATACGATGGAAATACTGGCCCCCGTCAATTTATCTATCAGGGACATGCAACGAGTCGTTAACCAGGAAGGCGGCTGCATCGTATGGGGTGGCGCCGTGCATCTGAGTCCTGCCGATGACATTTTGATAGCGATTGAAAGGCAACTGGATTTAGACAGCGAAGGGCAACTCATTGCATCGGTGCTTTCTAAAAAAGCGGCAGCCGGATCAACGCATGTACTCATCGACATGCCGGTCGGACCGACCGCTAAGGTACGGTCCATGAATCTGGCAAGACAATTGGTGAGCATGATGGTCGCCGTGGGCAGCGAGATTAGCCTTAATGTTCGGGTAAAAATTACGGAAGGCCTGCAACCGGTAGGTTGCGGGATAGGCCCGGCGCTCGAGGCCCGTGATGTGCTCCAGGTACTGCAAAACGATCCATCTGCACCGGGTGACCTGCGGGAAAGGAGTCTTGAATTCGCCGGCGAAATCTTTGAGTTATCCGGAAAGGTACCGGAGGGGAATGGTTATAAAGAGGCAAAAAAAATTCTGGACGAGGGAACCGCCTGGAAGAAGTTTCAGGCCATTTGTAAGGCACAGGGAGGGATGTCTTTCCCGCCTGTCGCCGGATACAGGTATGAGGTACGCGCAGATCGAAATGGCAAGGTATCTGCAATTGATAATCGCCGCCTGGCCCTCGTTGCAAAACTTGCCGGTGCCCCGATAGCACCTGCGGCAGGAATCGATATGCATATCAAGCAGGATGCTGTAGTTGAAAAAGGCCAGCCACTCTACACAGTCCATGCAGAGGCACCGGGTGAACTCGACTATGCTTTGGACTATATATCGAGTCAGGCTGAAATTGTCTCGGTCAGTTCCGGAGAATATTAAAATAATGGAGCCGACGGTCATTTCTTTTGAGAGGAACGATACCTTGCCGGAAGCATTAGCCCGTCACCTGAAAGAGATTAATGTTCTGTGATCACAGCACCCGGAAAATAACCCCACACCTGCGTCAACATATAAACTGCCACACAGACAATCAGCACGGCAAATGTTTTTTGCAAGGCAGGACCCGCCAGGCGATGAGCTGTCCTCCTGCCGATGAACATACCGATAATTCCGCCAGCCAGGAATAAGGCCATAATGACCCAGTCGATAGGACGCTCTGATAACCAGGCAGATAGGGTGCCGGAAAGACCAACGATGGTGATAACCAGCAGCGAACTAGCCACAGCCCTGTGTATGCCCATGGCAGATACCAGCATGAGAGACGGCACGATCAGGAAACCACCACCAACGCCAAACAGTCCCGACAGAAATCCCGTCACCAGTCCCAGTAGCACCAGTGCCAGGCCACAAGGCGTCGTGATCCTGAGGCGTCCATCGGCACTGTATCTACATACCGTGACACTGTCATTTTCACTCCCGCTTTCAAAATCACCACGCACCACTCTTGATTCAGAAGGTTTTCGTATTGCATTGGTAAACATGCGTATTGCGATAATCAACATCAGTGCAGCAAACGCATACACCAGCGTCAGGTCAGATATTCGGTTGCCTACCATGATGCCCATGGGCGCAGCAATGATCCCACCAATGGCAAATATGATGGCAGCCCTTATCTCAAGCAATCGGTGACGCCAGGCGCTGGCGGCACCGTATAATGCAACAATACTGACTACTGCGAGGGACAGGGTTACTGCCTCCTTGGGTTCGACTCCCAGCCCATAAATAAGGAAGGGCACGGCAAGTATTGAACCGCCACCTCCAGTCAGGCCAAGCGCAAGCCCTATGAAAATTCCGAGTAGAATCGCCAAAAGGAAAAACCCCTTATGATATGTTGAATATAATAGTCATTTTTGTCCTGGCATTGGTAATTCTAGCCAGTTACCGAAATAAAAAGCCAATGCAATTGATATAAATGCGAAATGATTCATTGCAGAAAGCACGATTAAAGACAAATAATCAGGAGCCAGCCCTTTTTTAGGTATTGCTACACATGATATAGTTTCGCTTCATTTAAAACAGAGTGTTAGGGTTAAAGCGCCGGTCTTCTTTATTTTACAGGGGGGGCATCTGTTGGAATGAGTCTTAATATAAAAAAATGTCTCATCATCGATGATGATGAAGACTACAGGAACTTGCTGGATGTCAAGCTCAAGCGGTCCATCCCTGATATCAGTATTGAACATGTAGACCCCAGATCTGATGAAATGCCAGATGAGCTGTATAACTGGAATGATATAGATTTTATTATTCTGGATTATAACCTCGGCATTAACTACACCGGGCTGGATTGGTTTAAACGCTTCAATCCAGATGAATTGCCCCCAACTATATTATTAACGGCAAGAGGCAATGAGGAACTGGCCGTGACGGCGATTAAACTCGGGCTCGATGATTATCTTGTCAAGGAACATTTTGATAGCGAGAAACTGACTGAAGCCATCAAGGAAATTGTTGCAAATAAAAGAAATAAAATTATTAAACTGGGTAAGATAAAGGGTAAGGAAGACGTCTTTAACAAGGCCAGTTTTATAAAAAGACTCAGGTTAATCAAGGAGAAAAAGGACAGCAATAATATTCTGTTCCTACTCAGCCCGTCGTCTTATCAACAAATAGGGCGGCAGCATGGTATTAGTCACCAGGATAACTATATTAAATTAATATCCGAGAAGGTACATGACTATTTAAAATCAAAGAACATTTCACACAATATATTCATATACAAGGAGGAATATATAGCGGTCATAATAGAGACCAATTCATACAATGAATTACTTGATCATCTGTGCATACAGCTTCAGGAAGAAGCATATCCCATTGCAAAAACCACTTATCCGTGCACAGTCGACGTAGGCGTAATAACTTCCAAGGATCTGGATGAAAAGGAATTTGATAAGAGTGATTTTGAGTTACTATCGTCTGCTCTGGTATTGTGCAATACAGCCAAGGCCAATGCTCATCGGCAAGTCTATCGCTATGGCGAGGAATTAATCAATATAAAGGATAAAGCAGCAGGGCTAGATAAACATCAGTACACCAAGATATTGCAATCATTCAATATTGAGGATGCGGTACAAGATGGCAGGGTCTCTGCCAATTATCAGCCATGGGCCTACATTGGTTCCGCTGACGGCAAGGAAACAAATGAAATTTATGATATAAGGGTGGAGTTTATTGATACCAAGGGAAACATCCTTTCTCAGAATATTCTTGTGAAATTGCTTGATAATGACAAGGCAAAACTCATGGTAGACAGGTGGGTACTGAGAAATATTGCCAGGTTATCAGGGGATCTAAATAAAACAAAAGGGATAAGTAACTTCAAACTTGCTGTAAAAATAACTCTTAGCACGATTACGCAGCCAGATTTCATGGCGTGGTTAAGGAAATTGCTCGCTGATTCCAATGTCCCGAATGATCATATGTTGATTGAGGTTGACGCAAATCAGCTGGTGAGGAAACCGGGTGCCTATAAAACACTGTTTGATACCATTGGTATTGAATACAGAATAAAATTTATTCTGTCCGGCATTCATGATATTGATATCTATTACAAGACAAGAGACATTCATGTCTTTGACTACGTGAAATTGAATGTCAATGAGATGATAGATAGCTTTGATAGAAATGCTATCACTGAACTGGTTAGAAACATTAAGTCAGATAAGGCTAATATAGTCGCAATCAACATATCAGATGCAGAGAAACTGGCACTGGTATCAGAGTTTGATCTGGATTATTTACATGGCTATTTAATCGGTAAGCCCTCCACGGAAGTAATTCTCGGTACCGCCAGTGAGCAAAATTCTATTGTCTGAATAATACAATCAGAATCGATTAGTAAAAAAGCCATCCGATTGGGTGGCTTTTTTTAATGAATGGCTGGGGGAATAGGATTCGAACCTATACTGGCGGAGTCAGAGTCATAATTTCTCATTTCTACTCAACACCTTACAATTAATCGCAATATGTAAATCAAGCATATAACCTGATTCAGTTAGCGTCAATTATTGGTGTTGATGGTGGTATATTGCAGGTAATTCCCCCGCATTCCCCCTCTAAAGCATGCTTTGAATATCAAAGGGGCGGGGTAGAAGCGGTTTGGGACTCCTAAGTTGTCCACAGGTAGCTGCTACTGATTTCCTTAAGGCATTAGCAGCCCGACTGCCACAGTATTCAAGTCACAAGGTAGGCAGCCCGGTTATAAGGCATTATACTTGTTCTTCACCACTACAAGCATTTAATAAAAAATGAGGTTTACTATATATGTTTAATCCAAACCCCTCTCATAATATATTTGACAAACTCTTTCTTGAATCTTTATTAGGCCGCTTACATCGAAAGGAATCAACAATTAATCCAAGGAATGCCGTAGTTGCGATCGCCATTTTTTTTATGTTGGCCGGTTGTTCAACGACATCATCCGCAAAGCTTACGGGTACAAAAGAGCCGGTGTGGGAAGGCCGGGTTTTGGTAACTCAAGCTGCAATTCCTGAAGGGATTGAGTACAAGGAGATTGGGATTGTCCAGGCTGAGGCAAAATCCGGTTACGACAGGGTGCAAACTCTGTATCCCTTGATAGCCGATGAGGCCAGGAAAATAGGTGCAAATGCAGTTGTAAATACAAGGGGCGGTCACAAGACAACGATGTTCTCATGGGCCGCGGGATATACGAAGGGAACCGCTGTCAGAGTTAAAGATCCTGATAAGCTCAAAGGGCTTCCTGGCTCGTATCACTAATCAGTCCGCAATACTTCATTTGATGTTCTCAAAATAAACCCCTTATAGGGGTTTATTGTGGAATGGCTGGGGGAATAGGATTCGAACCTATACTGGCGGAGTCAGAGTCCGCTGTCCTACCGTTAGACGATCCCCCAATAGGGGACGGGTGTCGTCCCGATTAGCGCTTGGAGTATTGTGGACGCTTGCGTGACTTGTGCAGGCCAACCTTCTTGCGTTCAACCTCACGTGAGTCACGAGTAACAAAACCGGCCTGGCGTAGCGGCTTGCGCAGGTTATTGTCGTATTCGATCAGTGCCCGGGTAATCCCGTGGCGGATAGCGCCGGCCTGGCCAGTGATGCCGCCGCCGGAGACAGAGATATTGATATCGAACTGGTCACCCATGGCGATCTTTTCCAGTGGCTGGCGAACAACCATCCGGCCCGTTTCGCGGCCAAAATACTGATCTAGTGTCCTGTTGTTGATGGTGATGTTGCCGCTGCCTTTTTTCAGGTACACGCGGGCAGTAGAACTCTTGCGGCGCCCGGTACTGTAGTAGATTTGCTCTGCCATACTTAAATTTCCAGTGTCTTGGGTTGTTGGGCACTGTGCTTGTGCTGTGCCTCTGCATAGACTTTCAGCTTTCTAAACATCTGGCGCCCGAGGGGACCCTTCGGGAGCATGCCCTTGACAGCCTTCTCGATGATCAGTTCCGGCTTGCTGGCCAGCAGTTTTTCAAAATTCATGGCCTTCAGGCCGCCCGGATATTCCGAGTGCTGGTAGTACATCTTGTCCCTGGCCTTGTTTCCGGTAATCCTGATGTCCTTGGCATTAATCACCACGATATAGTCGCCGGTATCCATGTGTGGGGTGTATTCCGGCTTGTGCTTACCACGTAGACGCCTGGCAATCTCGGTTGCCAGCCTGCCCAGGGTTTTACCTGATGCATCAACGACATACCAGTCCCTGCGGATGTCCGCAGGTGTTGCGCTAAAGGTTTTCATAGGTATAGTGTCTTGTGAAGTATGATCATCGACAAAAAAGAGGAGGAATGGTACGGACTGACCCCCTGACTGTCAATACACCAGGGCCCGGAAAGGGCCTGAATATCAGCTTTTTGCAGAGTTTGATCCCGTTTTTTTCAGGATACTATGGCATACCGAAATTACAGCAAGATTGACCAATACTTGATCCGGCTAGACAACTGCCTGGCCTCTCTTTTCCGGCCCTCTACAATGACGACCCGGCCTTCACCGGCGAATGATATACCTGAGCCGGTTCTGGACGAGGCTGAGCGGAAGCACGTGGCTGGCATGATGCGGGTGAACCATGCCGGCGAGGTTGCCGCCCAGGCACTCTACCAGGGCCAGGCCCTGACCTCCCGGGAGGCCGGTGTGCAGCAGTCGATGCAGCAGGCGGCCCGGGAAGAGGTCGATCACCTTCACTGGTGCCGGCAGCGTCTGCGGGAACTGGACAGCCATTGCAGTTACCTGGATCCGGTATGGTATGCCGGGTCATTCATGATCGGCAGTCTCGCTGGCCTAGTCGGGGACAAGTGGAGCCTGGGATTTGTCGCCGAGACCGAGCGCCAGGTTGTCGAACATTTGCAGTCACACCTCGAACGGTTACCCGAGGCTGATCAAAAGAGCCGCCGGATCCTTGAGCAGATGGCAGAAGACGAAGCACGCCATGGTACTGCGGCGCTGGCCATCGGCGGCATGGACCTGCCCGTCCCTGTCAAGCGGGCCATGCGTTTCTGTTCCCGGGTAATGACGCGTACCGCCTACCGGATATAGTTAAGAAAGGATGGCGCTGATCAAGTAGTAAATGATCACGGCCAGGATTGCCCCGGCAGGCAGTGTGATGATCCATGACATGAAGATGGAACTGATCATTCTGATATTCAGGGCGGAGATACCACGGGCAAACCCTACACCGAGGATAGCACCCACCAGGGTGTGCGTCGTAGAAACGGGGATCCCCGTACTGGAAGCCAGTACCACGGTGGTCGATGCCGCGAGTTCCCCGCAGAAACCACGGCTAGGTGTGAGTTCAGTAATATTCGAACCGACAGTCGCAATGACCTTGTAACCGTACATCATCAGGCCCGCCACGATACCGCAGGCGCCCAATAGCAGGACCCAGGGTGGCAGGATGGACTGCTGGTTGACGATGCCTCCTGAATTCACAACGCTGACGATGGCCGCTACTGGCCCGACGGCATTGGCGACATCATTGGAACCGTGGGCAAAGGCCATGGCGCACGCGGTGAAGACCATGAGTATCCCGAATATCAACTCCACGTTTTCAAACTGGTAGCCTGATGTGATCTCTTTTGCGGGCTTGATGCGGTGAATCAGGATGGTTCCTAACCCGGCTGCGAGTAATCCAATGATAAAGGCGATCAGATAGCACTCGGTCATTGTGAATTGCAGTCCAATGTGCTTGAGGCCCTTCATCAGGGTAACCAGGGAGATGATGAACCCTGTCAGGAAGATATAAAAGGGGACATAACGCCGGGCATTCCTGAAGGGTTCGCGGGTGTTGAGGATTAGGAATTGTACGCTGCGGAACAGGATATAGGACAGTGCACCCGCAATCAGGGGTGAGACGACCCAACTCATGGCGATGGATCCGACCTTACCCCATTTTACCGCATCGACGCCGATGACGACGGCGGCAAAACCGACGATGGCGCCAACAATGGAATGGGTCGTGGAAACCGGCAAGCCGTAGCGTGTCGCGATCAATAGCCATGAACCGGCAGCTAGCAGGGAGGCCAGCATGCCATAGACCAGGACCTCCGGTGTATCCACCAGTAGTGATGTATCCATCATTCCTTTTCTGATGGTCGAAGTCACCTCACCCCCCGCAAGGAAGGCGCCGGAAAATTCAAAGACGGCAGCAATAATGATTGCGGTGCGTAATTTCAGCGCCCGTGAACCGACGGACGTGGCCATGGCGTTAGCCACATCATTGGCGCCTATACCCCAGGCCATGAACAGGCCAAACAGGGCGGCAAGCACCAGCAGAACGGTTGTATGTTCCATCGGATATCAATAAATGCGTTGTCGTTATGGTTATTTTGCCAGCATTAACTGCAGGCGGTTCCCCGTACTCAGGGCAGCATCGGCCAAGTCCCCGGTCCACTCAATTATCTTGTAGAGAAAAATGACATTAACCGGAGGCATATCCTCCTCGAGTTTATAAAGCTCGGCACGCAAGCTAATCTGTGCCTCATCTGTTTCATGCTCAATGATATGAAGCTGTTCGATCATCCCCTTGACCCGGTCGGCTTCATTACCTCGGAAGCCGGTAACTACCAGTTCATCCAGCTCATTAATCGCAACCTTGGCCTGCCGCGTAGCATCGATACAGCGGTCCAGGAAGCTCATAAACCCTGTCTTTAGCTCTGCAGGTATAGCCATTTTTCTGCCCAGGACCAGCCCGGCAATATCTTTTGTCTTGTTGGCTATCAAATCCTGCAGGTCCAGTACTTCCAGGACATCTCGACGGTCCACCGGCATAAACAGGCTGGTAGGCAGGTGCAGGCGAAGCTCATTTTTTATAGTGTCACAGAATTCTTCGTGGCGGACGATATCGGCCTGTATCCGGGTAGCCTTGTCCCAGTTACCCGCAAATACAGCCTCAAAATAAGAGGGAAGGAGTTCAACGCAGGCCACCACGCTTTCGATATGCTTCTGCAGGGGGGCGACCGGCGAAGTGCCGAAAATGCGGGAAAAATAACTTGATCTGGCCATGACCATGAAGTCTATGGATTTTTCGAAAAAAATAAAAGCCAACCCTTGAAAAAAATCCAGCTGTCCCCATTTCCATGGCATGAGCCAAATTATTCCATCAGGAGGTAAATGACAATGGCACTAGTACGTTATGAACCCTGGAATCTTCTGGATAAATTCCAGGAAGAACTGAATCGTTTAGGACAGTATGACCCGTTCAAGAGGGAGAGTGACGGCGACAATTCCAATATCGTGACCAGTAGCTGGAGACCAGCAGTTGATATCCGTGAGGAGACTGATCGCTTCGTAATCCTGGCAGATCTGCCGGGAGTAGACCCGAAAGATATTGAAGTCACCATGGAACAGGGCATCCTGACCATCAAGGGCGAACGCTCAAGTGAAAAGGAAGAGACCCACGAAGGCTACAAACGGGTTGAGCGTGTTCGCGGTTCCTTTTACCGCCGCTTCAGCCTGCCGGATACCGCAGATGCCGAGCATATCGAGGCGCATGGCAAGAACGGTGTACTGGAAATAGTCTTGCCAAAGCTGGAAAAGGTCCAGCCTCGCAAGATTTCAGTCAAGGGTTAATCCCAGTTCAAACAGAAAGGCGGGATTATTCCCGCCTTTTTTGTTGTGGGAGGATGAACTTTTTTTGGAATTTTTACCCTAAAATCTCCGAAACTCTCATTTTGATAAATTCGGCAAAAGAGGATATTTAATGAGAACAAGAACCACGGGATACCTGATCGCGTTCATTGGTCTTTGCCTGCTTTTAACCACTGTCGCCGGCAGGGCCGCATTACCCCTGAAGGTCGATGGTCAGGAACTTCCCAGTCTTGCGCCGATGCTGGAAGAAATCACTCCTGCCGTGGTGAACATCGCGACCGAAGGGCGCATCCAGCTCAGGCAAAATCCCCTGTTTAATGATCCTTTTTTCCGGCATTTTTTCGATTTTCCGGATCAGCCGATTGAACGCAAGACCCAAAGCCTGGGCTCGGGAGTAATAGTCGATGCCAAGCGCGGGCTGGTGCTTACCAATAATCATGTCATTGCCAATGCCGTTGAGATTACGGTAACACTCCGTGATGGCAGGCATCTAAATGCAGAAGTAATTGGCACGGACCCGGAGACTGACGTGGCCGTGATCCGCATACCTTCAGAAGATCTCAAGGACATAAAGACTTCAGACTCGGATGCACTGCGTGTCGGAGACTTTGTAGTTGCCATCGGCAACCCCTTCGGTCTGGGACAGACTGTCACCTCCGGGATTGTCAGTGCGCTGGGCCGTAGCGGCCTGGGAATAGAGGGCATCGAGGATTTCATCCAGACCGATGCCTCTATCAACCCGGGTAACTCAGGTGGTGCCCTGGTCAATCTCAGGGGAGAACTGGTTGGTATCAACACGGCGATCTTTTCCCAGAGTGGCGGGAATATAGGTATCGGCTTTGCCATACCGATCAACCTTGCCCTGGATATCATGGAGCAACTGCTGGAGACCGGCGAGGTGCGCAGGGGATACCTGGGTGTCTACGCCCAGGACCTGGATGCCGACCTGGCCGAGGCCTTCGGGCTGAAAAAACAAACCGGTGCCGTGATCAGCAAGATCATTCAGGATTCACCGGCAGAAAAGGCTGGCTTAAAGCCGGGAGACATCGTCCTCAAGGTGGACAACAAGCCGGTCAGGAGTTCGTCTGATGTGAAGAATCATGTCGGATTGTTGAGAATCGGCGAAGAAGTGAAATTCGAGATCCTGCGGGATGGCAGGCGCAAGACAATTGAAGTCAAGATCGCCGCGCCGGATGGAGATACAGGCAGGCCGGTGGCGGTCAACCAAAGGCTTCAGGGGATGACACTGGGCGAACTGGAAAGCAACCATCCCTTATATGGCCAGGTTGAAGGGGTTGTCATTGCCGTTGTTGAAAGGGGAAGCCCTGCATGGAGAAGTGGTCTGCGTGCAGGCGACGTCATTACCTCGGTCAATCACACACAGGTCAAATCGGTGAAGGAATTTCTTGATGAGGTAAATGGTAAGGACGAAACGCTTTTGCTTAGGATCGTGCGTGGAAACACGGCGGCGTTTTTTGTTATTAAATGACCCTGCAGTAAGGCAGGAGCTATAAGAACTTGTTTACTTGGCCAGGCTGACAGGTTGTTCTGACCAGCTTTCACCTGTATTCATCGCAGCATTCGAGATGATCGCCTGTAGCAGATCGACATCGACATAGCTGTAGTTATCAATCTGACCTGCGGCCGGTTTGTATGGCATATCAGGTTCACCCAGCTGGTCTATTACCAGGCTGGCACCTTCAAAATCATTATCAACGGTAAAGTCGTGCGTTGTAATTACGGTCTTCAGCCCTGCTGCAAGGGCGGCGCGATTGCCATTTGTCGTGTCTTCAATGGCTATGCAGTGCTCCGGTTCCAGGCCCATCTCGGCAAGAGTAAACTGGTAGACCGCGGGTGAGGGCTTCTTGTCCTGAACCACGTCACAGGTCACGATTGCCTCGAAGTCCGACAGGGCATTTTTGCCAAGATTGTTTATCAGGAGTGTCTCGACATTGGCCGTGGAAGAAGAAGTCGCGATCGCCAGTTTGATGTCGCGTTGTTTGGCCTCACTAAGAAGCCGCCTGACGCCGCTGCGTAAACCGATATGTCCGGCTACCAGTTTTTGCCTGTAGATCTCGGACTTACATGTGTGCACCTTGCGCGCATAGTCACGCAGATTTATATCTCTCTTGAAATTGTCACGGTTCGCTTTGAAAAAGGCATAGAGCCTCTCGCGGCCGCCGGAAATGGCCAATAATCTGGCATAGTCGGTTTCGGACCAGAAAAAACTCAGGTTGAATTCTTCAAATGCCTGGTTGAATGACTGTCGATGAATTTCCTCGGTATTGGCGAGGGTCCCGTCTACGTCAAAAATGATGGCTTTTAATATCTGCATCTATCTAATTGTTACTTGAATATGACTTCAAAAGGCGGCGTTAGCCTTTGAAGTATAGGCAAAAAAATAATTTGTGCGGTGCAATATTACGGTATTTTGATAACTTTGTCTATAAATATTGGGACAAGCCCGTATTTTTTCGGTTCGGGATGCCGGTTTTCCGCCCGGCTTGCTGATATTGGGCGGCTAATTCTGTATTCTTGAATATCCCTTGCGCTAACCGACATCGTCTTAAATCGATCATATGAATGAAATGACCCTGATTGCCGCTCTGGCCGGTCTGATCGCCGGACTCGGCATCATGTGGATATTCGCCAGAGGTCAAAAGGCAGCCGCCCTGCACGGGATGGAACGCAGCCAGGCGGTGGATCAGGAACGCCTGGCCGCCCGCGAGGCACAGATCGAGGAGTTAAGGACCAGGCTCGGGGAATTCGAGAACAAGATGGCCGAAAGCCTCAGGGTAATTGAGGCGGACAAGACGAAGATCGCGGAACTGCAAACCTCGCTCGAGAATGAACAGCGGCTGAGCAAGGAGAAACTGGTGTTGCTGGAAGAGGCGGAGAAGAAAATGGCATCTGCCTTTGAAAACCTGGCCAACCGGATCATGGAAGAGAAAACTCGCAAGTTTACCGAACAGAACAAGTCCAATATCGGTGAGGTACTCACCCCGCTCAGGGAGCAGCTTGGAGAATTCAAGAAGCGCATCGAGGACGTCTATGACAAGGAAACCAAGGACCGCCTGTCGCTCTACCATGAGATTAAAAACCTGAAGACGCTGAATGAACAAATGAGCCAGGATGCGATCAACCTGACCAGGGCGTTGAAAGGGGACAGCAAGAAACGCGGTAACTGGGGTGAAGTGATCCTGCAAAGGGTGCTGGAGGAATCGGGCCTGAAAAACGGCCGTGAATATGAAACCCAGGGAAGCTTCAGGGACGAGAACAACCGGCTCTACTATCCCGATGTCATCGTGCACTTGCCGGATGACAAGGACGTGATCATAGATTCCAAGGTCTCGCTGAATGCGTATGACAGGTATTGCGCGCTTGAAGATGGTGCGGAGAAGGATAAAGCCCTGCAGGAACACATTGCATCGATCCGCGGCCATGTAAATGACCTGCAGGGAAAAAACTACGACAAGTTACTGGGCGTCAATTCATTGGACATGGTGTTGATGTTCGTACCGATAGAGCCTGCCCTGATGCTGGCCTTTGAACATGATGAGAGCCTCTTCAGGGACGCCTTTAGGAACCGTATCTACCTCGTCAGTCCTTCGACGCTGAGCATGAACCTGCAAATAATCCACAATGTCTGGCGCAATGAATACCAGAACCAGAATGCAAAAGAGATCGCCAAACGGGCAGGTGATATGTACGACAAGTTTGTCGGTTTTGTCGAAGCCCTGGAAGATATTGGAGACAAGCTTGGCAAGGCCCAGTCATCCTATGAGACAGCACATAACCGCCTGACAGATGGCAGGGGGAATCTGGTATCCCGAGCTGAAGCGCTGAAGAAACTGGGCCTTGAAACAAGCAAGAGAATACCCAAGGAGTTGCTCGATTCAGGCGAAGGCGATGAGGACCGGCCGGAACAGCTGCCAGATGCCAGGGAAAAATAAATCCACCAGAGGCAGGGGTACAACCACCAGGGTCGACCCGCGTTACCTGGATATGACGCGAGAGGCCGTGGATGATGGCTGGGGCTATGGTGAGGACGGCGAAAGGGTAAAGACCACGGTCACGGTTGAAAGACCAAAGACCATTATTTCCCATAACCAGTCACCGGACGTCCCCTTCACTGCGTCTGTAAATCCCTACAGGGGTTGCGAGCACGGATGTATCTATTGTTATGCCAGGCCAAGTCATGCCTACCTGGACCTATCTCCCGGAGTTGATTTTGAAACGCGATTATTCGCCAAGCCGGATGCGTCGGAACTGTTAAAAAAAGAAATCAGCAAGCCGAACTATGAATGCACACCGATCGCACTGGGGAGTAACACCGATCCCTACCAGCCCATCGAACGTGAATGGAAGGTGACCAGAAGCATTATTAAAACACTGCAGGCCTGCGATCATCCTTTAACGATAGTTACCAAGTCCTGGCTGGTGGAACGGGATATCGATCTACTTTCGGATATGGCAACGAAAAACCTGGTCCAGGTCTTTGTTTCAGTAACTACCCTGGATCATGAACTGGCCCGCAGGATGGAACCCCGCGCGACTGCCCCGCGCCGCCGCTTACAGACACTTGCCAGGCTCCATGAGGCAGGGATCCCGACTGGCGTGATGTTTGCCCCGGTGATTCCTGTACTGAATGATACAGAGATGGAAACCATTCTTGAGGAAGCCACTGATGCCGGTGTTATGAATGCTGGCTATGTCATGTTGAGATTACCCCATGAAATTAAATTATTGTTCAAGGAATGGCTGGATACCCACTATCCGCTCAAGGCAAATCATGTCATGTCCGTGCTAAGGGACATCCGCGGTGGAAGGGAAAATGATCCTCAGTTCGGCAGCAGGATGCGCGGTGGGGGCGTCTATGCAAACATAATCGAGAAACGCTTTCGCAATGCCTGCTATAAATCCGGACTAAATAAAAAGTCTCTTCATCTCAATACGGAACTCTTCAGGAAACCGGTAGAACAAAAACCCCAAATGGATCTGTTTGCCTGAGAGTCAGATACATTATCGTCTGAGAATGGCAATCCATCGGTAAAAATTAAAGACACTGGCCAGGGAAGCGGACAGGTAGGTTAGCGCCGCGGCAAGCAGTATTTTTCTGGCAACGGGAATGGCTGAAGGGGGAATATAATTACCGGCGATCAATATAGGCAAGGCGCGGTTGAAACTTGCATCCCATTCAACGGGTAACGTGATCAGGTGAAATAAAACGGGGACCAACATGCTGGCGATACCGACGGCCAGCATTGCGCCACCAATAACAGGCGTACGTAATAAAATGACAACGAAGGGAAAGGCAACCAGGATCAGGGATGCGGTTTTCTCAATCACGGGCATGAAGCGTGCAATGAGCCAGCGCAGGTAAAAGGGGCGGTAACCGTACTGTTGTTGCAGGGCATGGCCAACTTCATGCGCAGTGACGACGATGGCGGTCAGTGATTTCCTGTCATAGATGTTTCCTGCGAGCCTAATTGTCTTGGCCTCGGGATCATAATGGTCGGCCTGCCGCTCACTACGTTCTACCCTAACGTTGTCCAGTTTCAATTCCCTGACAAGATGCACAGCCAGCTCACCGCCCGTGCCCGGGAACTCAATAATTTCCCGGTTGTATCGTGACATGATAGTTTTTGCCCAGATCTGTGGTCCGAAAAAAATTATCATGACCAATACCATTATCAGGATAAAATACATAGTCGCCTATTCATTGTGTAAATGTATAACCGGATTATACATAGTATGATTGAGCTGGCATGGCATTGTGCTACTTGAATAGCACTGAAAGAACCGCCAGTCCCATGGAGGATAGTTTTGTCTCCCGGTAAGAAATATGACCCCGTTACAACGTTATCAAGCAGATATAAGGCGCCCGGATTTCAGCGAGGACCCGGCACAGCATTTTGCTGTCCGGCATGCCCAGGCCTTGTATGACAGGATCGTAGCTGATCACCGCCAGAATCGTGGCATAACAACGTGGATAAAAAATTTTCTGTTGAGGAAAAAACGCGATCCCATCAAGGGGCTTTACCTGTGGGGTGGCGTCGGACGTGGCAAGACTTATCTTGTTGATTGTTTCTATGACTGCCTGCCAATCCGTGCCAAGCAACGCATCCATTTCCATCGCTTTATGCAAATGGTGCATCACGAACTGAAGCAATTGAAAAAGGTCAAGAATCCTCTCGTACATGTCGCAAGGAAGTTCGTAAGGAGTACGCGAGTCTTGTGTTTTGACGAGTTTCACGTGACGGATATCACGGACGCCATGTTGCTGGGTGGGTTGTTAAAGGCACTGTTTGAACGCGGCGTTATACTGGTTACTACCTCGAATGAATCACCTGACGAACTTTATTCGGGTGGCCTGCAACGCGATCGTTTTCTGCCCGCCATTGAGATCATCAAGCAGAATACAACCGTGTTGAACGTTGACTCAGGAATTGATTACCGCCTGCGCTTTCTTGATACCGCCGAGATCTATCACTACCCGCTTGATGAGGCGGCTAACATGATGCTGGGAGGTAATTTTGAGCACATTGCCCCGGACGAGGGAAGGGACAATGTCGTATTGAAAATCGAAGGACGCCAGATAAAAACAATCCGCTGTGCAGATGGTGTGGTCTGGTTTGATTTTCCCGCGATCTGTGACGGGCCCAGGGGGGCGGCTGATTATATCGAACTTGCCCGCCAGTACCAGACGGTACTGATCTCCAATGTCCCGCAATTGACGGATAACGATAACGACCAGGTAAAGCGCTTCATGACACTGGTGGACGAGTTTTACGACCGTAACGTCAAGCTGATCCTCACGGCGGCAGAAGAACCGGAAGCACTCTACACCGGGGCGCGTCTGGCCCGTGAATTTCAAAGGACAACCAGCCGCCTACAGGAAATGCGTACTCACGATTATCTCGCAAAGCCCCATCTCTCATGATGTCTTGGGCAAACAGCCTGTTCGGCAGCTTATTTGACATAGCATTTTAACTAAACTATATAACTTATTGATGGTAATGATTGGAATGCTAGTAGCATTCTTCGATCTAAGATCATTGCCCCTGTTATAAGCGTCACCATTCCAGGGGATAAAGAAAAAATCAAAATATATGGTTTTGGAGAAGTAAAGTTGTCTGATAAAGAGATTGCCGCCGTGTTACAGCACCGCTATGGAGATGGCCTGGTCTATTTACCCCGTAACAAACCTCAGGATGTTCTCGATAATGCAAAACAACGTGGCTTTATTGATGCAGAGGGTTATTTGACGCGCAAGGGCAGGGCACTGCTGGCCCGTTATTCTTTTATTTGAGCTGAATTAGCCGTCCGCTCTCCTTTTCCCACGTCGGTCTTCCCCGGCAAGGGTCTGATCTGGCAGAATGCTCTGCTATTATTTAATGAATACAGCCAGGGTTAGGCCACCGGTTATAAATAACCAAAAAGAATAAATATAGTATAATCAATTTCTTTTCTGCAT
>QKIY01000028.1 GCA_003250975.1 Gammaproteobacteria bacterium
CATTAACATCAATGGAGGTTCAATATGAAAGAAGCATTATTGCTTGGCATGTTATCGATGTCTGCGAATGCGGATGATAACAAGATTGAAATTCAACAAGTAGTAAAACCAATCATTATAACAGTAAACGGCGAGCAAGTATCTTCAGCAAGAGTAGACTATATCTATTCAATTACGGCTGATGATACTAAAGCGGAAGTCTCTCCGCACATTGTTCGTCACATTAACTCATAATATTTAATGTGGCATATAACTGAGGTGGGAGAGGATTAAACTCTCACACCTCAGTTTCATGAAAAAATGTTAACTCATAATCGTGCCAGCTAGAGACTGGGCGAAACTAGTTGGAAACTCAATTGAGATGGGTTTTGGGTAGGCACAGCCACCGTAAGTGGCTGTATTAACTGGTTACAGTCAAAGCTCATAACTCTGGGATTGGTGATTCGAGCCCACCCATAACCACCATTTCTTTAGTCACCCTCAGTAAGGTCAATCTCCAGGAAAAGTAATTCGATACATTGAGGCACATCTTGCCACCTGCCTGTCTATTTGATAGAGGACAAACCTGCAAAGATATTATTGACATGCATTTATGGATGCTCTGCTATAGGCGATGTTTCAGGTCCTTTGGCACTTATGCAAATCTACTGCGCCTGATTCCCATATTCAGGAGTTCTACAATAACAGAATATGCCATGGCAAAATAAATATATCCCTTGGGGATGTGCATCTCCAGCCCTTCGCCAATAAGTGCAACACCTATCAATATAAGAAAGCTAAGTGCCAGTGTCTTTATGGTAGGGTTTTTATCAACAAATTCACTTATGGCTCCTGCTGTCAGCATCATTATGAAAACCGCGATAATCACGGCAAGAATCATAATCTCAATATGCTGTGCCATTCCGATCGCTGTTATGACAGAATCCAGTGAAAAAACAATGTCAATAATACCTATCTGTATGATTACCGGTATGAAGCCATCCGCCAACTTTAACGATTTATCGTGATTGGTGCTCTCAAATTCCTTGTGTATTTCGAGCGTGCTCTTGGCCAATAAAAACAGTCCGCCTGCGATCAGGAGGATGTCCCGGCCGGATATTTCTTCCTTGAACAGGGAAAATAAAGGTTCAGTCAGCTGTAATACCCAGCCCATACTCAGGAGGAGCAATATTCGGGTGAGCATTGCAAACGAAAGACCGAGGATACGGGCCTTTTTGCGGAGTTCTTGTGGAAGTCGACTAACCAGGATGGAAATAAAAATGATATTGTCAATTCCCAGAACAGTTTCAAGCGCAGTCAAAGTTACCAACGCGATCCAGGCCTGTGGCTCAAATACCCATTCCATATGCAACTCCAAAAAAATATAAAGAGATCAATGATCAACCGTTACCAGTAACAAGAACGGCCGCCCCCTGCAACTCACCTTTGCGTAATTTATCAAGTGCAATATTTGCATCCTCTAACGCAAATGCTGTGGTACTGACGGATATTGGAATACCTCTTACGATACTGAAAAACTCTTCCCCATCCTTGCGGGTAAGATTGGCCACGGATTTAATCATGCGTTCACCCCAAAGTATGGTGTAGGGAAATGAAGGGATGTCGCTCATGTGGATTCCTGCGCAGATAACCTTTCCTCCTTTTCTGAGTGATTTTAATGCCAATGGAACCAATACTCCCGCAGGCGCATAGATAATAGCCGCATCAAGCTTCACCGGCGGTGATTCATCAGAAGCGCCGGCCCAGATCGCCCCAAGTTTTAAAGCGAACTCCTGGCTTTCCTTATCATCTTTTCTTGTAAAGGCGTAGACATGACAGCCTTTATGGCAGGCGATCTGAGTAATAATATGTGCCGCTGCGCCAAATCCATAGATGCCTAGATTTCTAACTTCTCCTGCCATTCTGAATGAACGGTAGCCAATCAGTCCTGCACATAGGAGCGGAGCCACATCCGTATCACTCATGTCAAGGTCCAGTGAAAAGACATAGTTTTGATTGGCCACAGTGTATTCCGCGTATCCCCCGTCAATCTGGTAACCAGTGAATCCTGGGGAATCACATAAATTTTCCATATGATTTCGGCAGTAAAAACATTTTCCGCAAGTTGAACCCAGCCAAGGGATACCAACTCGCTCTCCCACACTGAAATTTTTTACCCCACTTCCCATGGTAACAATATTGCCTACGATCTCATGCCCGGGGATCAAAGGAAGTTTCGGGTCTTTCAGATCACCATCGCAGACATGTAGATCCGTTCTACATACTGCACATGCACTTATCTTTACAAGAATCTGGTTTTTACCGCAGGCAGGAATATCAAGGTGTTCTAGACTCAGGGATTGTCCCTGCTTATGCAATATCATTGCTTTCATCAGTTTTACTATAGCTTTATACCAGTTTTTCCAAGCAAAAATATCATAAAATAATAACAACCTATTGTGATTAATATTGAAATACTCATACTCAAATAAAAATTTATTTCTTTTTTTAGAAAGATTGGTAAAGAAACAAATAATGCGAGTGATGGTATTACAAGCCAGAATATACTTACAGAAAGCGAGGAGATTTTTTCCACATCTCTGGTATCAATATACAGCCAGATCATTGCAATTACTGATACCAATGGTACGGATGCCAGAATAGCGCCAATCAGACTACTGCGTTTTGATATCTCTGAAATCAACACAATCAAAAGTGTTGTAGTAATAATCTTTATCAAATAATAGACCATGATTGAAACCTGCCTGTTCAAAGACAATGAAGCTGGTTAATTTACCCTCGTGAGAATCCGCCTTGAGAAAGATACCCTATCCATATATGAACCCATATTTTCAGCATTTGCATCAATAAATCGTAACCGGTGGAGCAGTCCCATATGATTCGCAATTTGTATGTTGAGCCCGGGCCTGGCATTCATCTCCAACACCAAGGGCCCCTTAGTCCTGTCGAGCACAATATCCACGCCAAGATAGCCAAGATTGGTCAACTCATAACATTTGGCTGCGATAACTAGTAATTCCTCCCAATGAGGGATCTCAAAACCCGTGACAGGGTTTCTGGTATCGGGATGCTCGGTAATCACTGAATTTTTCCACACGGCATTTAGTGTCCTGCCATTGGAAAGATCAATACCCACACCTATCGCCCCCTGATGCAGGTTTGCCCTGCCACCAGACATATACGTTGGTAGGCGAATCATCGCCATCACAGGAAACCCCTTATAGACAATAATCCTGATATCCGGGACACCCTGATAACTTATTGAATCGAATATTTGGTCAAATTTTACACGGTATTCGATAATAGCCTTATCTTCATGGCCTCCGAGACTGAACAACCCGCTGAGGATATTGGAAATATGAAATTTCAAATGATCTTCTGTAATTATCTGCCCATTGGATTTTCTAAATAGATTTTTTGCCCTGCCGACAATAACCTCAATGCCGTCTCCTCCACTGCCCTGTGCGGGTTTAATGGCAAAATCAGAATAGTCAGCAATTATCTTATGAAGATCTCTTAACTGACCTTCGACCTCAATTACTGCATACAATTCTGTGACCGCGATTCCTGCCCGCTCTGCAAGTAATTTTGTTTTGAGTTTATCATCAACCAGAGGATAAAACCTTCTTGGATTATAGCGGGATATATAGTCACCGTTACGTTTGTTAAGTCCCATTACACCCGCTTCAGAAAGTTTTCTGGCAAGATTCAACATGATTATTTTTTAACTAACACCCTGAATCTAGCCAGCTCAAATAGACGATAACCCGTATAACGTCCCAATAACAGGATTAGAGAGAGAATAATGAATAATATCTCCGGGAATACTGTAATGAGGTGTTCTACTACCTGGTTACTCATGACCTGAAAAGCTATTGCTGCTGCAACAAGGCTACCTATACCTTGATAGATTGCATCAGAACTCCCTTTCTCCTCCCAGACGATTGACATTCTTTCAATAGTCATGGTGATAATAACCATGGGGAAAAGCGCCACAGAAAGGCCGCTTTCTATTCCAAGATTATGACTTAGTATGCTCATCATCAACATGAGCATAATGACAATAATTAATACCGAGGCAAGCCTCGGAACCAGGAGTAATTTAAGTCTTTCCAGATAAAACCTGATAACCAATCCCAATGTAACGAGAATAGTAAACAATATAATGCCTGACAAAAGCTGCGTTTCCCTGAATGAAAGAGCTATCAGGATAGGCATGAATGTTCCAAAGGTTTTAATGCCGATAATGTTTCTTAGCACGACCAGAAGAAATACCCCAAACGGTACAGTCAATAGAATGCTATAAACATTTTGGGTATCAAGTGGAAGATTGGATAGTGAATATCTGGAAAAATTGGGATTAATATTCTTTTCTCTGACATTGGCAGCAGCAAGGCTCTCTACTTCAGATCGTTTAATATTAATATCTATATCCAGATTACTTCCGCCTACTAGGCTCGCCATTCGATCAACGCCTTTCCACAGCACCAGAAAATCACTTAATTCTACAAACTGCTTGCTTCCCATATCAACGGCTTGCCATCCTTTTGCTGTATAAATCTCTATCCAGGCTGCTGGTTCCGATTGATCATGGCTCTCGACCATTTTGATTCCGCTCACCTGCCTGGCCGCAATTCCTTCAATAGCCAATATCCTTATTATTGAGTCTATTTCCCTATCCGGCGTCATTTTCCCACGAAGCAATAGATTTACATTATAATTTTCCTTGTAATCATTGAATAAATCTATCAACTGAAATAACAGTGTAATGGAATCAGCAGACTTTTCCTTTGCTTCCGAAAGTATTGCCAGAGCCGCTTCAAGGTCTGCACCCTGGTAATCGGGTGAAACTGGTGTGATTTTCTTCGATGTGACATCTTTATCTGTAGTAATGAGCCTTTCAACCATGGCTTGATAATACAATGTTTGTTGTCCTGAGGCTTTTCGAATGGACCAGGCAACCTGTCTGTTTCCATCAATAGTACTGATAGAAACTCCGTAACCTCTTGAAATAAAGTTTTCATTAATGATTGAAAAATATTGCGAGTTTCTTGGCACATAAAGGTTTAATTTTGCCGGCCTGTTATTTGCCTGAAAATTTATTTTTATTTCAACATTCCAGATATGAGTTTCCTGGCCTGGTATAACCGGAAAACCAAGATATATTGTCTTGTAACAAAACAGGCTGATGCCGATAGCCATAAGAATGGCCGATAACAACAATAGGTGCCTGTTAATCACTGACTTCCATCCCGCAATTTGGCAAGGTTATGTGATGTTCGGATGGATCTACAACAAAGTCACCTTTTATGAATCTTCGCCCTATAAGCAACTTGTAAATGAACCCATCTCTGTCAACCAGGCTAACTTCTGTTTCCTTATATTTGTTATCCAGGCAAAGACCAAGTTTTACTACATGCCTTTCCTGGCTTTTTTTATAATGTCTCTTGATTTTCACAGTCCTCAATTGAGGTAATTCTATTACCCTAGATTCATGATCATTATTTATGATTTCGAATCTGACCCATAGGTTTCCGTCGCGTTCAAATTCGGTAATATTTTTTGCATTAATAGATGAGGTCAAAGCTCCAGTATCAAGCTTCGCTGAGAATTTTATATCTCCCGGCATCACAATAACATCTTCAATCCACCCTATAATTTTTTTATCACCAGCAGTACAAAATGAGGGGGCAATGCCCGTAACCAATGCAAGTAATATAGAAAGACCGTTATATTTATTCATCAACATTCTTTTAATAGTATTCGGGCTTAATCATTTTTTACGCATAAGGATAACATTGTCTTTTGAAGGAATTGATCTGGTCATCGTAGAATCATCCTATCCCAGTTATTGATTCTCTCAATTCCTACTACATTCTCTATTTATACAAACTAACGTAACACTTTTTATGATTCTAACCGGTTTACAGAACAAGCTGTATTTATACAAGCAAAGTGACCGTGATGTGTGAATCAGTGGTTATTGTTTGAGTTTGTTAGGGCCCACAAATAATGGCCGCATATTATGCGTCGTATTTATATAAATAAATATCATTAAAAAGGGCTAAGATTTTTCTCCCCAAGGAATTTTCCCCGTCCCCTGAATATGGGGATCACCATTGTATTTTTATTTATTTCATAAAAGGAAACATTGTGTTTCCTCCCTGTAATATTCGCACAAAATTTTACTCCGAGGAGCTTGATTCCATTGGGAATTGCCTCATTTAGATGCATATTTTTAATAGTTGTGATGCATCTATCACATTGTTTATTAAGGGTTTGACGCGCTGCATCATTAGGAATATAAACGCTCTCATGGCTACATTGAAGAAAAAAACAATCAACCTGGCCCTACAGGGTGGAGGTTCTCATGGTGCCTTTACCTGGGGTGTGTTGGATCGTCTTCTGAATGATGAAAGGATCTCAATAGAAGGTGTTTCCGGGACAAGTTCTGGCGCCATGAATGCTGCAGTGCTGGCCTATGGTCTCGCCAAAGGTGGTCACGAGGGCGCAAGGGAGGCGCTAAAAGGCTTCTGGATCCGTATCGGGGAAGAATTCTCCGAAATCTTTAAGACGCCTTTGGATCATGTCATTGGCGGGGTTTTCAATTCTTCAAGCCAGCCGGCTTTGGATGCCTATCTGGCATTAACCAGTACTTTTTCGCCCTACCACTTAAATCCAATGGATATGAATCCGCTTAGGACCGTGGTAGAAGAATCCATTGATTTTGAATTTCTGAAGGGCAACCTGACGGTAAAATTGTTTGTCTCTGCAACAAATGTAAAAACCGGGAAACTGAGGGTATTTGAAAACAAGGAAGTAACGATTGACGCACTGATGGCTTCAGCCTGTGTACCTTCAATACACCGCGCTATCGAGATTAATGGTGAAAGTTACTGGGATGGCGGCTTTTCAGGAAACCCTCCCGTTTTCCCGCTAATATTTAATTGCAAATCAAAAGATATTGTTATCGTAATGCTTCATCCACTGGAAATAAAGGAAACACCTACATCCGCAGATGAAATCAAGGCAAGGGCGTCAGAACTGAGTTTCAATTCAGCCTTTCTTCGCGAAATGAGGGCCATTGCATTTTCCAAGGAACTCATTGACAAAGACTGGATGCCTTCCGGGAAACTTGAATCCAAGGTTAAGAATATCAATATACATTTGATTGAGAACCAGGCTTTATTTCTGCGATACAAATCCAGCAGCCGTTATAGTACATTGCCATCACTCATAGAGGAATTGTACCGTGAAGGTTATGCATGTGCCGAAGTATGGCTTGAAAACAAATTTGATAAACTTGGGAAAGAATCAACCGTTAATCTGAAAGAACTGTTTTGCTGATACAGTATTACTAATTGACCAATTTGACTGCGGATGATTTGAAACTAACCCATATTTTGCTACCAATTTCTAAATCCAGTTCTTTCATTGCATGATCACTGATTACAGCATGGAATTTCTCGCCTGCATCAATACTGACTTCTATGCGATCATCATATGCCACAAATCCTGTTACATGACCCTGAAATCTGTTTCTCATACTTGAATCAAGTTCATGTAATGATAATACGATTTCATTAGGCTCTACAGCTATAATGCTGGTCTCTTGATTGGCATGTCCGATAGTGATAAGCAGTTTACCAGTATCAAAAACCTGTTTATCCGATAGATATCTGCCGTGAATTAAATTTATAGTGGATTCATCTATTAATTTTCCATTAATGATACTGCTCACATGATCGCCCAATAAATGTGCTCTCATATGATCATGAGTACTTATTATTACTGTTTGTGTCTTGTGTTCCCTGATATTCAATAATAATGTTTCCAAAATTAGAGAGAAAGCCTTGTCAAGATAGGTAAATGGCTCATCCAGAATAAGTATTTCGGGTTCCAGTACCAGTGTTCTAGCCAATGCGATTTTTTGCATCTCTCCACCGGATAGTTCATGGGCACGTTTGTTTTTAAGGCTATTTAACCCCAGTTGCTCGATAATATTATTAGTTCTGGACTCCCTGAGATGTTTACTCACCCCTCTTAATTTCATCCCTATAGCAATGTTCTCAAATACAGATGTGTTAAACAGATAGGGCCGTTGCTGTACATAACCTATACGCCTCCTTAACGCCAGTCTGTTCTCATCAATCACTTTCTCCCCAAGAAGATAAATTTCGCCTGATAGCGGCTTCAACAATAGCGATAAAACGTTAAAAAGTGTTGTCTTGCCCGAACCATTGGGCCCGACCAATACGTGCGTCATTGCCTGCTGAAATTCATACTGGGCCAGATCAATAACACTGTTATCGCCATACTTATAATGAAGCCCTTCTATCCTGTACGCGTCCGTCATGTACTTAGCCTGTTAAAACGTTCCATAAGGATATTGACTATATAGGCCACCAGAAGAAGCAAAAACCCAAGCGCAAGTCCAAATTCAAATTCTCCCTTGCTGGTTTCAAGGGCGATTGCTGTTGTCATCGTACGCGTATAACCCTCAATATTACCGCCCAGCATCATTGCTACACCCACCTCACCAATAGCACGACCAAAGGCGGCTACGATGGCGGCAAGCATTGCAAATCGTACCTCACTGATAAATATAATGTTTTTCTGGTAATGATTGGCCCCCATCACAATACTCGTGGATGCGATCCTGGGATCTGCGGTATTTGCACCAGCTATGACAAGATTAAGGATAATGGGAAATATAAGAATGCACTGGCCCGCTATCATTGCAGTCTGGGTGTATAAAAGACCCAGTTCACCCATCGGCCCCTGCCTACCCAGTAAACCAAATAATAAGAGGCCAACTACAACTGTAGGCAAGGCCATCAGCGTATTAAGAATATTCTGGATACTCCTTTTACCTCTGAACCTGTTAAGAGAAAACAGTATCCCCAAGGGCAAGCATATGATGGCTGTAAGTGTTACAGAAATCAGGGAGATTTTCAGTGACGTCCAGGCAACATAATAGAGTTCGGTATCAAATAACAGAATCAGCTTAAACGCTGAAAGAAAAGCCTGAGTAAAGTAATCCATTTACGGTCCACTTATTGATATTGAAAGTTTTCCTCGAAAAGGTATGGATCATCGAAATGGCGACGGCCAACAAAAGCAATGGCGTGTCTTCCACGTTGCCGCATGGCGCCCGGTTCTGTAATACCCATGGGCCAGAAAAACCAGCGCTCCTTCCTTTCTGTACCAGAAACGAGTCCACTTTCCATAAACATACTGCGACCCTTCTGTTTCTGATCAGTTACGGTTAAATTTTCCAGTTCACCATAATCCCTCAAATTATAAATTCTGTCTATTTTGTTGATTTTCTCATTCCTTATTTGCAATAAATAATGAGTGCCATTTTCCAATGTAATATAAAGTTTCCCAACTCCATCTTGCTCCGGTGCGATGTCGGGGACAAGGATAGGTTCAATGAAACCTTCCTGATTTATTTGTTTCCTTATTCTTTTAGAAGGAAAAACCATATGATAACAACCGCAATTATGTATTGTATCGTAAAATAATACATTACCTTCATAATCGAATGTAACCCGCCAGGTAATACCATCAATATTCCCACCCAAGAGATCGAATGAGCCTGTCAGCGGACGTGCAGGAAACCAGATTACATAATTTAATTGCAGGAGATTCTTATCATAAAATCGAGTATAGGAATGGTAGATAAAGGTAATATGCTTTCGTACATCAATCTTAATTTTACCTTCATCCCATGTAGGATTACCCGGAAAATCATTTTCATCATATGTATTAATTTCCCATACTGGTGCATATAATAAAAATAATTTTTTTAATTTCTCGGGTTCAAATTCCGGTATTGCCAAAGGATTTGCAGCTGCTTCTTCAAATAATTTCCTTCGCTCAGCATCATTAATTGTCATAACCTTATCAGCGGCGGCATATCTGATAAATTTTCCATTTTGAAATCTTTTTACCAGGGGGACTGCAAACCGCTCCTGTGTTTCCTCATGCAGATTATTCACCCCGTTCATAAAAAAAATCGAAGCAATCGGATATACTCCAAGTGTCCTTTTCATAATACTGTAATCGTCGGCTACAATCGCCTTGCGCCTGATATCCTTTATCACACCCGGATCACCTGCCGTAAACATGGTCAACATTGATGCACAAGAGGTCAAATATTGAATCAGGCTATCCCCCGTTTTCACTCCCTGCATAAGTGCATCCAGATCACCTTCAGGTAAATTGTTTATTTCGGACACACGTGCCTGCAAATCAAGTACACTCATTAGTTCCAGCCATTGAGTGGTTTGATCGGTGTCCTGAAGTTCATTACGAAATGATGAGAGGAACCGGTTTACTCGCAAAAAGGGATAACCATCCACACGGGCAGCTCGCCCATCTCTTATGCCGTGGGTGGCCACATAGCTATCCAGCGCAGCGTAGGTCCCCAGACAAGCCTGCGCCGTCTCATCATCCTGGACATAGTCTTGAGCATACGGAAGCCGGTGAGCCGGGCCTGCGCAAGCAGTCATCAAACCCACTACCAACAGTAATATAAGGGTCCTTTTCATTCTCATACCCGGGATATCCGCTTTTTACACACGGAACTGGTAGTTTATAGGACCCCGACGCTTCAAAATATAAGCAAATTTAGCCAAAATAGTAGAAATAAATGTCGGGACAGTGTAATTTAGCCAACCCTTTGTAAATCAGTTAATTATGGCGCAAAAGCTCTTTATTCAAACCTATGGCTGCCAGATGAATGAATACGATTCAGCAAAAATGCTGGATATCATGGTCGCCTCGCACGGCATGCAACCGACAGAAGACCCGGTAGAGGCCGATCTAATTCTTCTGAATACCTGCTCGATCCGGGAAAAGGCCCAGGAGAAGGTATTCTCTCAGCTGGGCCGCTGGCGGGAACTTAAAGAGGCCAAGCCCAGCCTGGTTATCGGTGTCGGTGGTTGTGTAGCCAGTCAGGAGGGGCATGCCATTCGTCAACGTGCTCCCTATGTTGATATTGTCTTCGGTCCTCAGACCCTGCAGCGCCTTCCGGAGATGTACAACAGGGTTAAAGAATCGGGCCATGCGGTTGTCGATATCTCATTTCCGGAAATAGAAAAATTTGACCGCCTGCCCGAGCCGCGCGCAGAAGGCCCTACGGCCTTTGTGTCGATTATGGAAGGCTGTAGTAAATATTGCACATTTTGTGTTGTCCCCTATACACGAGGTGAGGAAATCAGTCGCCCCTTTGATGATGTGATTACTGAAATTGTTGACCTGGCTGATCAGGGGGTCAGGGAGATTAATCTCCTGGGGCAGAATGTAAATGCCTATCGTGGCCGTATGCATACAGGAGAAACCGCAGACCTCGCCCTGCTAATCGAGTATGTGGCCGAAATAGATGGAATTGATCGTATCCGGTTTACAACATCGCATCCCACTGAATTTTCTGATCGCCTCATAGAAGTTTATGGAAGAGTGCCGAAACTCGTAAATCACTTGCATCTGCCGGTTCAGAGTGGATCAAACAGGATACTGGCACTGATGAAAAGGGGGCATACGACACTCGAGTATAAGCACAAGATTAAGAAACTACGCGATATCAGACCAGACATCAGCCTATCTTCAGACTTTATTATAGGTTTCCCGGGTGAAACCGATAACGATTTCAATGACACGATGAATCTCATAGAAGAGGTAGGCTTCGATCAATCATTCAGTTTCATCTACAGCAAAAGGCCGGGTACACCGGCTGCAGGATACGAAGACGATGTTCCTGCTGAAGTAAAAAAGGAACGCCTTGCACTGCTGCAGGAACGCATAAACCGGCAAGCCAGATTCATTAGTAAAAATATGGTTGGCACATTCCAGAAAGTTCTTGTAGAGGGTCCTTCAAGAAAAGATCCGAATGAGCTGTGTGGCCGAACTGAAAATAACAGGATTGTTAATTTTCAGGGACCTACAAGTCTCACGGGGGAATTTGTTGACCTTAGAATAACTGCAGCACTTCCCAATTCGCTCAGGGGAAGCTATTGTTCAGAGATGGCTGAATTATTCTTTCCTTCAGATAATCGTATCAGTGCCTGATCCTTGAATACTGCACCTGCTGATTCACATCCCTGTTCCATGGAACTGGAACTTGACCCGATTGACAATCAACGCCTGGCTAATCTGGCAGGGCCACTTGATGGTCATTTGCGCCAGCTCGAACGCCGTCTCGGTGTAGAAATCAACAACCGGGGAAATAAATTCCAGGTAATCGGTACAAGAAAATCTGCAGAAACATGCAACAGATTATTGCAGGATCTTTATAATATCACGGCCGAAGAAGTATTAACCACCGAGAAGGTGCACCTGTTCCTTCAGGATGCGGGCATTGATGATGAAGCCGGGGCAGAGGCAGAACAGGAATTCAGCATCAAAACCAAACGCGGCGTAATTAAGGGAAGGAGCCCCAACCAGCGATTATACTTACGGAATATACTGACCCATGATATCTGTTTTGGCATTGGGCCTGCAGGAACTGGCAAAACCTATCTAGCCGTTGCATGTGCCATAGAAGCCCTTGAACAGGACAAGGCCAGACGCCTGGTACTCGTCCGGCCTGCCGTGGAAGCCGGTGAGCGGCTGGGTTTTCTTCCGGGTGATATGGTACAAAAGGTCGATCCTTATTTACGTCCCTTATTTGATGCACTTTATGACATGCTCGGCTTCGAGCGTGTAGCGAAATATATTGAGCGTAATGTAATAGAGGTTGCCCCACTGGCCTTTATGCGTGGCCGTACATTAAATGACTCATTTATCATTCTTGATGAAGGCCAAAATACCACTATTGAACAGATGAAGATGTTCCTTACACGCATTGGTTTCAACTCAAAGGCGGTAATCACTGGTGATATTACACAGATCGATCTGCCTCGCGGCAAGAGATCCGGACTAAGACATGTAATTGACATTCTTAAAAACGAGGACGGGATAAGCTTTACATTTTTCAAATCAAGAGATGTGGTACGTCATCCCCTGGTGGGCAGAATCCTGGATGCCTATGAGCGCCATGAAAAGAGCGGGGATCCAGGAATACCTGACAATGACCATTAAGCTGGATCTGCAGAAAGCAAGCCGAGTTTCATCATTACCCGGCAAGCAACTGTTTAAAACCTGGGTTAAGACAGCACTTATGGGGCGCCGTGAAAATGCCGAATTGACTATCCGGATTGTTGATGAGGAAGAGGGGCGATCCCTGAATGAAAAATGGCGTAAGACCGCTGAGGCAACCAATGTGCTGTCATTCCCTGCTGAAAATATGAGTGATATCGCCCCTGATTTACTCGGAGATATTGTTATTTGTGCACCTGTTGTCCAGAAAGAAGCAGATGCGCAGGGGAAATCGGTAGAGTCACATTGGGCACATATGGTCATACACGGTACATTACATCTTCTGGGCTTTGACCATATCAAACCAGATGAAGCAAAGAGGATGGAAGACATTGAAATTAAACTACTTGGCCAGCTGGGTTATGATGACCCGTATGAAACTGCAAACGAAGCATGAGCAAGAATAGCAACAGTAATTTACGTTCCTGGATAAAGAGGTTTGCAACTCTTTTTTCCCGCGAACCTCAGGACCGCGAGGCACTTATTGAACTGTTGCGTAATTCGGAAAACCGTAACATTCTGGACCATGATGCACTTGCGATGATTGAAGGCGCCCTGCAGGTCTCTGATATGCAGGTCAGGGATATTATGATTCCCAGGGTCCAGATGGTTGTGATCAAATATGACTCAGAGCCCAGAGACATTCTGTCTGTTGTTGTCGAATCAGGCCACTCCAGATTCCCGGTAATCGGTGATGACCCTGACGAAATAATGGGAATATTGCTTGCAAAAGACTTGCTTTATTATTACGCCAGCGATCAGCAGGACAAATTCTATATTAAAGACCTGATGCGTCCTGCTGTATTTGTGCCCGAAAGCAAAAGGCTGAACGTATTGCTCAGGGAATTCAAGTCTAGCAGGAATCACATGGCTATTGTCGTTGATGAATATTCATGCACATCGGGCCTCGTGACCATAGAGGATGTCATTGAGGAAATCATCGGCGAGATCGAAGACGAACATGATATTGATGACGAAGAGCATATCACCCCTTATGGAAGAAACAGGTACAGCGTCAGTGCCCTTACGCCCATTGACGAATTTAATGGATATTTCAGCACGTCGCTCAATGATGATGAATTTGACACTATTGGCGGCCTCGTGCTGAATGCTTTTGGCCACGTTCCAAAACGGGGTGAATTCATCGAATTCGAAGGTTTTAATGTAAAAATACTCCGGGCTGACAAAAGACGAATCTATCTTATGCGGATGGCTAGGATCGATAACCAGAGTCCGCCACTTTCAGAATAGCCAGAGCATAGTAAACCTGCTTTTTTCACCGTGTCCCGATTTATTATTAATCCCGTTATCTGGCAGTCGCTTGGTGCGATATTTTCCGGCGGAATCATACCCCTGGCTTTCGCTCCATTTGATTTGCCTGCAGTTGCCATTTTCTCAATCGCGGTGCTTTTCTATTTGTGGTGCCAGGCTAAGCCTAAAAAGGCATTTATATTGGGATATCTTTACGGATTGGCCATGTTTGGCTTCGGCGTTAGCTGGTTGCATATCAGCATCAATCTCTTTGGTGGAGTTAATTTTGCCGGCGCTATAGCAATAACCTTTGCCCTTGTCGCCTATCTGGCGCTTTATCCCGCAATAACGGGATACTTTGTACGCAAATATTGTTCAAGCTGTGCGACTGGCATTTTCCTTTTACTTGCAGCCCCCGCATTCTGGGTTTTCGGTGAATGGTGCCGTTCCTGGATATTTACCGGCCTCCCCTGGTTGAACCTAGCCTACAGCCAGACAAATTCTGTACTTTCCGCATTTTCTCCGCTTACGGGAATCTATGGTGTCAGCTGGCTGGTTTGCCTTATCGCCGCCCTGTTTCTGTATATTCTCCTGACGACACAAATCAGAAAGAAAATTTATGCCGCTTCTACCATCCTGATAATTTATGGCGCCTGTTTTCTGCTCAACGGGATACAGTGGACCCGGGCAGATGCCGGGGTAAAACAGGTGGCCCTTATTCAAGGGGCTGTACCCCAGGAGATAAAATGGCAGGAGGACCACAGGCAGACCACCATCGATCTATACCTCGCGTTATCAAAACCGCATTGGCAGGGTGATCTGATTATTTGGCCTGAGACGGCAATTCCGATGTTCTACCATCAGGCAAAACCGCTGCTCGAGAAGCTGCTTGATATGGTAGATCAAAATCATGCTACCTTTTTGACAGGGATCCCCATTTATTCACCTGAAGACAGGAAATTCTACAACAGTGTTATTGTCCTGATGCGGGATGATCTGGATATTTATCATAAATACCATCTGGTCCCGTTTGGTGAGTACCTGCCACTTGATAACTGGTTAAGGCCCGTGCTCGACAGCATGGGTATACCTATGTCTGATTTCAGCTCGGGGGATAACAGGCCCTTGGTCAGAGCCGGTGATATCACCGTGGGTGTCTCCATCTGTTATGAAGATGTCTTTGGGGAAGAGGTCATCAGGGCATTACCCGAGGCAGGACTCTTGGTAAATGTCAGTAACGATGCCTGGTTCGGGGACTCTCTTGCCCCACACCAGCATTTACAAATGGCACAAATGCGCGCTAAGGAAACAGGTCGTTATCTCCTGCGTTCCACCAATACGGGAATCAGTGCAATTATTGATCAGAAAGGAAGGATTGTATCCCGTTCGCCACAATTCCAGCCGCATGCCTTGACAGGGCATGTAAGGGTATTTCATGGCTCAACACCCTATAGCCTTATGGGGAATTATCCCGTTATCATTCTCCTGGCGATGATACTGGCAATCCTTATCGGTGGGCATTATCGTTCGAACGTTCAGGCACTCCGTTCCTGACCAACTTTTTCCAGGCGGTTACCAAGTTCCGGATTGGCCTTAGCGAGTGATAGTACATCCTTGCGTCTTATCCTCAATAATGTACAAGGCGCCGTTGCCTTTACCGTGGCTGTCCTGATCTGGTCACCTAACAGGGCCATTTCTCCGAAAAAGTCCCCCTCTCTCAGTTCTGCGATAAGCTGCCCATCCCGCAGTACAGTAACCTTGCCATGGGTAATAACATAGAGCGCGTCTCCATGTTCGCCTGAACCGATTATGATATCACCTGCCAGAAAAGTAACCTGTTTACTAATTTCAACCAGTTGATTCAATACCTCATCAGAAAGGCCTGTTAACAAGGGAACGCCTCCTATCAGGTCTCCGGTAGTAATTTTTGGTGCCGGCTCCGTGATCGATGGTAAGTCAGAAAGAACCCCGTCTATCAGGCGCTCAACAAAAAGGTGTGCCTTGGCACCAATCTCCCCTTGCTGAAATTCAGACAGGATATGATTCTCCGCCGCCCTGAGTGAAACCCTGGTAAACAAGTTTGTTTCAAACCTGGTGAAGAAGGCAGGAAATTCCTTTTCCACCTGAGCAAGCCGTTGTTTCCGCCGTTGTAATCTCTCTCTGTATTTACGGGCAATTTTCTCCCGTAATTCCTCATTATAATCGTATTGACTCTCAATTTTATCTAACACCTTGGCGCATACCAGTACTCCGGCTATATCATGCTGCAGGCTCTGTGACAGCCGAAGGTTCTGGTATCTTGCCAATAACCATGTGCTCCAGTCATGTTCACGCAGCCGCTTTATCATGGCCTCTTCAAGCTTTACAAATATCCCGGAACGTTTAACGTCTTCAATGCACTCTTCATTTTCAACCGGGTTGAGATATTTTTCACGATCTCTCTGAAGGTTATTCCTGAAGTCGAGGTAAGCATAGTGCTCCAACATACCAATATCATAGAGCTGCTTGAGGGCATCAAATTCGGTACGGAGCGCCATAATGGCCAGATGACGTTCCGTCTGATTCTTTTCTATCACTGTGTCACTGATGCTGAAAAGCCGATCCGTATCTTTCCTTATCAGTTGTTCCCTGACACGGCTGATTAATTCATTTTTGTATAACAAATCTAGTGTATTCGCACTTTTCTCTTTCGCCGTCGACAAGGCATAGCGTAATTCGGACAGCTCATCATCGTTCATCTTGTCTATACCAAGGCGCCTGATCAGGGGCCTGACGGTTGGGGCATTGACAAGCAAGGAAAAAAGTACAGCACCCAGTGTCAGATTCAATACCAGATCCCTTCCAGGCAAGTCTGCGGGTATGGATAACACGATTGCAATTGCCAGCCCGCCCTTCAGGCCACCCCACCACATAATATGCCGTTCAGCCATGCTGATTTTTGGTAATGAAAACAAAGTGATACTGACAGGTACCAGACTATATACCGTACATGCCCTGGCAAACAAAACGAGCAGTATCGCTATTAGGACCAAATCAAGTTGAGTAACCAAAAGACCGATATCGATAGATATCCCTACAAGGAGAAATAACAGGGAATTACTTATTAAAACGATAACGTTCCAGGATTCGTGAATGAAATTTATTTCCGTCTGGGGGAGGCGATTAACCCAGGAGTAGGCAAGTGTAATGGATGAGCCGACTACGGCCATTACACCGGAAACATGTATAAAATGCTCTGCAATTATAAAGCTTGAATAAGCGATGACCAAAGACATGATCATAAAAGCATTCATGCCTCTGAAGAACCGGTGTAGCACTTCACCTGTCAACACACCAAGGATTACACCGACAATTAATCCCCCAAAAAACACCCTAAGAAACTCGACGACCGCCAAGCCAGCATCTCTCCACTCAAGATTACCCGCAACCATGAGTCCCAGGATAATATTAAATAGCACAATAGCCGTTGCGTCATTCAGAAGTGATTCACCTTCAATCAGGACCGTAAGCCGCTCAGGGACGCCCAGCTCCCTAAACAGGGCAATCACTGCTACAGGATCCGTTGCGGATATGAGCGCGCCAAAGAGCAGGGCAAGTCCCGGATTAACATCTAGCAAGAGCCAGAGACCCGCGCCTATTATGGCAGTCGATATTGAGAGGGCTAATACGGCGAGTACCAGCACAGGTGCTATATCCTTCATCAATTGCCGTGCGTTGAGATTGATCCCTGATTCGAATATCAGCGCCGGCAAAAAGAGAAAAAGGACAATTTCGGGGCTAAGCTGAAATTGCAACAAGAATTCCAGCGCGTCAATTTCTCTTGCGAAAAATCCAAGGGTGATGCCGATAACTACAAGAAATACGGTGTAGGGAATTGACCATTTCTGACAAAGTCCGGCTGCCAGCATGGCCAATGTCAACAATCCCATGATAATCAATACGATTTCAGAGAGCGGCATTGTTGTTCCCCTTTCCGGATCTGAATCAGCTAACTAAATTTTACATTATGAGGAACCTGTTCGCTTCAGGCTGATTCAGATTTATTTGCATGAAAATTGATCATTATGACGAAGATAATACCAGTCAATAATAGCAGGCTTGCTATCGCGGTGCCCTTATCAAAAAGTTCCGGCAAATACGGCTTTGCCGACATAAGCTGTCCCTTGCCATTTACCTCTATATAGCTCCGTTCCTGGAATGGCCATACTACGGTCATGGATGCTGTCAATAAACCACATATAAAAAATATTGTCTTTTCATAGAAATTACTAAGCAACCACGCCAGCAAGCGGCTGAATAATGCAAGACCGCAGAGAATGCCAAGGAAAAAAGGTAACAGAATTGAAAATTCTAAATGACCCAGGGCATGAAATATATAACTGTATTTTTTCAGTATGAGCAGGATGAAGGACCCTGAAATACCGGGCAGCATCATCGCCGTAATCGCGACTGCACCACTAAGGAAGACAAACCAGCTGGTTTCAGGTGTATTAATGGGAACCAGATTGAATACATAGTAACCGCCAAGAATACCGGCAATCAGGAAGAGCGCTCCTGTCTTCAGGCCATGACGGACATCGTAAATTAATACACAGATAGATCCGATAATGAGCCCGCAGAAAAGTGAATACACAGGAACTGGACTTGTTTCAATCAATCCCGGCAAGGAAATAATACGGGTAAAGAATATCAATGCCAGTACGATTCCCGTTACCAGAGGGATAACAAAGGGGAAATCTGGCCTGCCGAAAACTGTCCTCCGGTCCAATTTTATAATTGCTATGAGCCAGGCATAGTCAAATGACCTGATTGAATTGATTAGCCTGGTGTAAATTCCAAGTACCAGCGCCATGGTTCCACCACTTACGCCCGGCACAACATCTGCCGCCCCCATGCAAAAACCTTTTAATACAAGTATAAATTTATCTTTGACTATTTTACCGTACATCAACGATGTCCCCGCTCAGGGAAAGGTATATATAGTAACAAGGGATTGTTCCAGGGTGTTTATAAATCTTCTAACGGATTTATAGGTGTTACATGTTATCCCACTTTATGGTATGGCATGCTCTGCTCATGGACTGTATCAACCAGCACCTTGACGTGTTCGGGCCTAATATCTGGGTTAATGCCATGACCCAGATTGAATACGTGACCACAACCAGCACCAAAATCTTCCAGTACCTGTGCCACTTCAGCCTTGATAACGTCAGGAGTAGCATACAGTACAGCAGGATCCAGGTTTCCCTGAATGGCAACCTTGTCACCCAGTTTCTTTCTGAGAGATGAGATATCCTGCATCCAGTCAAGCCCCACTGCATCACAGCCGGTTTCGGCAACCTCTTTGACCATTGCGCCTATTCCCTTGCTGAACAATATCACAGGAATCCTCACGCCGTTAAATTCCCTCTCTAGCTGCTCGAGTATAGCTTTCATATATTTCAGCGAAAATTCACGATAAGCACGGGGTGAAAGGATACCGCCCCAGGTATCGAACAACATGACAACCTGTACACCTGCGCTGATCTGTGCATTCAGGTATAAAGCAACTGATGTTGCCAGTGTTTCGAGTAATTTATGCAGGGTGTTCGGCTCATCATAGAGGAGCCCCTTGATAATCGAATAGGTTTTGCTGGATTGCCCTTCCACCATATAGGTCGCCAGTGTCCAGGGACTTCCAGAGAAACCGATCAAGGGCACACGCCCATCCAATTCCCTTCTGATTAGTCTTACTGCATCCATCACATAACGGAGGTCCGTTTCCGGATCCGGCACACCGAGTTTGTTGATCGCTGTGGACGTCCTTACCGGATGAGAAAACCTAGGTCCCTGTTTTTCTATGACGGACAGCCCCAGGCCCATGGCATCAGGTATGGTAAGTATGTCGGAAAAGAGTATGGCGGCATCCAGATCAAAGCGCATCAATGGTTGAAGGGTGACTTCGCATGCCAGTTCTGGTGTCTTGCAAAGTGCCATGAAGTCACCGGCCTTTTCTCGGATTCTGCGATATTCCGGCAGGTAACGCCCGGCCTGGCGCATAATCCATACCGGAGTTGTATCTACAGGCTGTCTCAACAGAGCACGTATTATCCGATCATTCTTGAGATCAATTGACATTTGTTTCGCTCACCGATTGGTATCTTTTAGGACAGGTATTAGTCTTGCTTGGCGTACGCCCGGGATTCTCAAACTTCGAGATAGTCCAGTATCCCCTCGGCCGCGAGCCTTCCATCAAATACCGCAGTTACAACCAGGTCAGCGCCTCGTACCATATCACCACCGGAAAAAACCTTGGGATTACTGGTCTGGTATTTGAACCTAGCGCTTGCAGTAGCCTTGACCCTGCCACGTTCATCAATATCGATACCATGCATTTCAAACCACTCGGCGGGGTTCGGGCGAAAACCAAAGGCAATAATAACAGCATCTGCCGGTAACACTTCCTCGGTCCCTGGAACAGGTTCTGGCATGCGCCGGCCACGTTCATCAGGGGCACCAAGACGGGTTGTAATAACCTTTACACCCTCGGCATGATCCTGGCCGGTGATTTCAATGGGCTGGCGGTTCCACAGGAACTTGATGCCTTCATCTTTTGCATTTTCGACTTCACGCATGGAACCAGGCATATTTTCCTGATCACGCCGGTAGGCACAGATAACCGATGTGGCACCTTGCCGAATGGCGGTTCTCACACAGTCCATTGCCGTATCTCCACCCCCGAGGACAACAACATTCTTGTTCTTCATATCGATAAAATTCTCGGTAGAGGTGTCATACTCCATCACACGGTTGACGTTGGAAATCAAATAGGGTAACGATTCAAAAACACCAGGCAAATCCTCGCCTGGAAAACCACCTGTCATATAGGTATAGGTCCCCATCCCGAGAAAGACGGCATCGTATTCCTTCAACAATTCATCGAAACCGATATCCTTTCCCACCTCGGTATTCAATACAAAGCGGACACCCATGTCCTCCATTATCTTTCGGCGCCGAAGAACTACGTCTTTTTCCAGTTTGAACGGCGGAATCCCGAAGGTCAGCAGGCCACCGATCTCACGGTATTTGTCAAACACGATGGCTTCAACGCCGTTCCGGGTCAGGACATCCGCACAACCCAAGCCCGCGGGACCCGCACCCACGATCGCAACTTTTTTCCCTGTAGGTTTGACATACGAGAGGTCAGGTTTCCAGCCTTGCCTGATGGCCTCATCTGTAATGTATTTTTCTACAGAACCAATGGTTACCGCACCGAATCCATCATTTAAGGTGCAGGCCCCCTCACACAAGCGGTCATGCGGACAGATACGGCCACAGATTTCCGGCAATGAATTTGTCTTGTGAGAAAGTTCAGCCGCCTCGAACAGATTGCCTTCCTCGATCAGTTTGAGCCAGTTGGGAATATAATTATGCACCGGGCACTTCCATTCACAGTAGGGATTGCCACAGGCCAGACATCGCGCTGACTGTTCAGCAGCTGATTTTGCGCTGAACTGTCCGTAGATTTCCTTCCACTCATAGATACGGACAGGAACAGGCGTCTTTGCTGGGTCCTGTCGTGGTAGATCGAGGAACTGAAAATTATTGTGTGTAGTCTTGCTCATTTAAAATCAAATGAAAGTGGATGCCCCTTGATAATCGCGCGCTCTGATGAGCGCGGACTTTAAGCTGCAGCCAGCAAATTATCAAGTAGTGTGGACAATTCAGCAGCCTTGGGTTTAACCAACCAGAAATGGCCGGCATGCTCTTCATAGTCATCAAGTAGATGCTGGCCCCATTCACTGCCTGTTTCACGCACGTATTCTTCTATCAGATCCTGTAAATAATTTTTATAACCTTCCATGTACTCGGAAGAGATCCTGTGCGTATCGATCAATTCATGATTATATTTATCCGGGAAAGTATTGTTCTTGTCATAAACGAATGCCGTACCGCCTGTCATTCCTGCACCGAAATTAATGCCGGTTTCTCCGAGGACCACAACTACGCCCCCCGTCATGTATTCACAACCATGATCCCCGACACCCTCAACCACAGCCATTGCGCCTGAGTTTCTAACGGCAAATCGCTCGCCGGCACATCCTGCGGCGTACAATTTCCCGCCGGTTGCACCGTAAAGACAAGTATTGCCCATTATCACGGTTTCATTACTTGCGAAACGGCTGTTCTTGGGCGGACAAATTATCAGCTTGCCGCCCGCCATGCCCTTGCCGACATAGTCATTGGCATCACCCTCAAGATACATCTCAAGGCCACCGGCATTCCATACGCCAAAGCTCTGTCCGGCCGTACCCTTGAAATAAATCCTTAGGGGCTTATCTGACATGTCGTAATTACCGTAACGGCGTGCGATCTCACCTGAAACCCGTGCCCCGATCGAACGGTTGTTGTTCTTGATAGTGTAGTGGAATTCGCCTCCGGCCTTATTTTCGATGGCAGTCAAAGCGTCAGATACCATCTGCTCAGCCAGTTCACCCTTGTCAAATGGGTGATTTTTCGGATGGATGCAGTAATGGGGCTTATCTGCAGGTACACCGTGATCAGATAATATGGGTGTTAGGTCCAGCCCCTGCTGCTTTTTGCTTTGACCCGGTAGTATTTCCAGCAAGTCGGCCCTGCCAATCAAGTCCTCAAACCGCCTGATCCCCAGTTCCGCCATGAGCTCACGGACTTCCTCCGCGACAAAGCGGAAATAGTTGATCACCTTCTGCGGGCCATTTGGCTTGAAGTGTTTTGTATACAACACCTTGTCCTGTGTGGCCACCCCAGTCGCACAGTTATTCAGATGACAGATGCGCAAGTACTTACAGCCTAATGCTACCATTGGAGCGGTCCCGAAGCCGAAACTCTCGGCGCCGAGGATGGCCGCCTTGACGACATCCAGACCGGTTTTCAGACCACCATCGGTTTGTACCCGTACCTTGTCACGCAGATTATTGGCCCGCAGGGTGTGGTGCGTCTCTGTCAGTCCAAGTTCCCATGGCGAGCCGGCATACTTAACGGATGTCAGAGGACTGGCGCCTGTACCACCGTCATAACCGGCTATCGTAATCAAATCTGCATACGCCTTTGCCACGCCGGCGGCGATAGTCCCTACACCGGCTTCGGCTACCAGTTTCACAGAGACCAGGGCTTGCGGATTGACCTGTTTGAGGTCAAATATCAGCTGGGCAAGGTCCTCAATGGAATAGATATCGTGATGCGGGGGCGGGGATATCAATGCCACACCGGGCTTGGAATGACGCAACCTGGCAATCATCTCATTGACCTTGTCACCCGGTAACTGGCCACCCTCGCCCGGCTTGGCGCCCTGGGCAATCTTGATCTGCAGTACTTCGGCATTGACCAGGTAATGCGGTGTAACACCAAAACGGCCGGATGCCACCTGCTTAATCTTGGATGTCTTGTTTGTGCCATAGCGAATCGGGTCTTCACCACCTTCCCCTGAATTGGAACGTCCACCGATGGCATTCATGGCCTGGGCAAGGGATTCGTGGGCCTGCGGTGATAGGGCACCGAGTGACATCCCGGCAGAATCGAAGCGCGGCAGGATATTTTCTACCGGCTCGACCTCATTAATATCAATACTGTTTCCACCCGGCTTCAGTTTAAACATGTCACGCAGGACCGTGACAGGACGGCCATTGACCAGGGAGGAATATTCCTTGTACTTGTCATAATCACCGGACTCAACGGCATCGTGCAAGGCGCGAATGACATCCGGGTTATAGGCATGGAACTCACCGCCATAGACGAATTTCAGCAAGCCGCCCTGACGTAGCGGTTTGCGCCTGTTCCAGGCCTCCCTGACAAGTTGCCGCTGGTCATCTTCCAGTTCAGCAAATCCGATCCCCTGGATCCGGCTTGTGGTGTCCCTGAAACAGAGGTTAACGACCTCATCATGGAGGCCGACAATCTCGAACAACTGGGCACCCCGATAACTGGCAATGGTGGAGATCCCCATCTTTGATGTGATCTTGTAGAGCCCTTTATTGATTCCCTTGCGGTAGGCCTTGGCAATCGCCGCACTTTCACCCGAAGGAATTTCCCGGCGTTCCAGCATGCTGTGCAGGGTTTCGTAGGCCAGATAGGGATAAATTGCAGTCGCCCCGTAACCAATCAGGACAGCAAACTGGTGCGGGTCTCTGGCCGTCGCCGTTTCAACCAAGATATTAGCGTCACAGCGCAGGCCCCTTTCGATCAAACGGTGGTGAACCGCCCCGGTTGCCAGCAGTGCATGTATAGGTAGTTTGTCCGGGTATATCTGGCGGTCCGAAAGGACGAGAATAATATGGCCATCGCGTACAGCTTCTTCCGCTTGGTCACAAACAGACCATATAGCCTTTTCCAGACCCGTTGCCGGATCATAATTCAAATCAATAATGACATGAGGGAAACCGTTGTCGGACTGCATGAGAATTTCCCGGTACTTGCTCTCCGACAGCACGGGGGACTTTACCGAAAGGCGCTTGGCGTGTTCCTCATCCTCAACAAACAGATTGCCTTCCTTGCCAAAATGCGTCGTCAGCGACATGACGATATGCTCTCGGATCGGATCAATCGGCGGATTGGTAACCTGGGCAAACTGTTGCCTGAAATTATCATACAGATTCCGCACCTGTGTGGATAAGACCGGCAAAGGGGTGTCATCACCCATGGAACCGACAGCTTCTTGTCCCGACTGTGCGAGCGGCCGCAAGACCTGTTCACGCTCCTCGAATGTCACCTGGAATAGCTTCAGGTAACATTCCAGCGACTCTTCGTCCATCGGTTTCTCAATGAGTTTCTGGTTATCGAGGCTGGCTTCGATGTCCCGGGTATATTTCTGTATCCATTGCTTATATGGCAGGCGCCCCTTTACCCGCTTATCGATATCCACCGGCATTAATAACTCGCCCGTCTCGGTATCAATGGCCATCATCTGGCCTGGTTTCAATCGGCCCTTTCTGACCACCTGCTCAGGCAAATAATCATATATACCAATCTCGGAACCCAAGGTAATGTGGCGGTCCTCGGTAATTACATAGCGGGCGGGCCTGAGGCCGTTGCGATCCATGATACAGGCGCCGTACCGGCCATCAGTGAGGACGACGCCAGCCGGGCCGTCCCAGGGCTCCATATTCATGCCGTTATATTCATAATAGGCCCTGAGCTCGGAGTCCATATTGTCGACGTTCTGCCATGCAGGAGGGATTAGCAATCGCATGGCACGGAAGATATCCATCCCTCCTGCCAGCAGTGCCTCCAGCATATTGTCCAAGGAACAGGAATCCGAGCCCTCCATGGATACCAGGGGCCGGAGATCCTCCATATTCGGGATCCTGTCTGATGACAGCTTATAGCTGCGCGCGACCGACCAGTTGCGATTACCCTGGATCGTGTTTATTTCGCCATTATGCGCCAGATAGCGAAAAGGCTGTGCCAGGCGCCACTGGGGCCAAGTATTGGTCGAGAAACGCTGATGGAAAACACATAGTGACGAACTAAGGCTTTCATCATTCAGGTCGGCATAAAATTGAGGCAGGCGATCCGGCATAACCAGCCCCTTGTAGGAAATCACATGGGTCGACAAGCTGGGGACGTAAAAGACCTGATCGTCTTTCTGGATAATCTTTTGATTGCGTCGACGCGCTATATATAAATGTAGCTCAAAGTCTTCGGCGCTCATGCCGTCCGGTGCGTTAACAAAGATCTGCTCAACGCGAGGCAGGGTCTTTTTTGCCTCCTCGCCACAGGCTGTCTCATCAGTCGGCACGACCCGCCAGCCCAGAGGGGCAAGGCCTTCTTTTCCTAACTCTTTCTCCAGCGTCTTTCTAGCCTTTGCAGCCCTGGTGTCATCCTGATGGAGGAAGACCATACCGACTGCATAGCGGGTAGCCAGGCTGAAGCCCAGGGAATCTGCACAGTGCCTTAAAAAAGCATCCGGTTTCTTCATTAAAAGTCCGCAACCATCACCTGTTTTACCATCTGCGGCGATGGCGCCCCGGTGCGTCAGGCGACATAACGAATGGATGGCTGTTTGCACCAGCCAGTGACTGGGTTGATTGTCCATCTGCGCAATCAGGCCAAAACCACAGCTGCCCTTTTCAAATTCAGGCCGGTAAAGTCCGGAAAGGGTATTGGAATTTTTTTCAGCCACGTACTTACCTAAATAATCAGCAAAAGGTTGGAAATTATAGTGCGTATGGCATGTTATGTCACGGTGCAACATTTGCACACATAAAGGGTAAAAACAGGGAATTTACAACTTTTAGGGGATGTTCGGCACAAATAACTACTTTTTATAGCTGAGGACGTCGGCTTTCCGCCCTTTAATAACAGGCCTGTTAGCTGTTCACCCGCTCGAATTCCGCGATCGCGAAACGATCCGTCATGCCTGCAATATAGTCAGCTATGATTCTGGGCACCCCCTGATCCGATGCCTGCTTTTCAGCCTGCTGAATTCGCTCCTGTACCTCCTCAGGCAATACCCCTGGCCTTTCCATATAGGCACTGAAGAGCTCTCTGATCCGTTCCTTGGCTTCACGGGTCATTAGCTTTACGCGTTCGTGTTTGTAGAGATTATTTCGAAGAAACTGCTTTAGCTGGATGTGTTTTTCCTGGGTTCCCTCGCTTAATCTGATCATTACGGATTCAGACTGCCTGACTTCTTCAATACCAGAAGGGTTACGATTTTGAATCTCTGTCGCGCTGGTCTCTACAAGATCGTTCACCAGCAGGTTGATCATCCGCCTGATTACCTCGTGGCAGACCCTGCGCCCGTTTAATTCCGGCCAGGTGGACTTGACCCTGTCCAGTTGTTCTCGAAACAAATCAGTTTCCTTCAGTTGTTCCATAGTTATCAGACCAGAACGCAGCCCATCATCGACATCATGATTGTTATAGGCAATCTCGTCAGCAATATTGGCCACTTGTGCTTCGAGACCCGGCTGTTGCCTGTCTAGAAAACGCTGTCCTATTTCGCCAAGCAACATCGCATTCGTGCGTGAGCAATGCTTGAGTATTCCCTCACGGGTTTCAAATGTCAGGTTGAGCCCGGGGAAGTCCGCGTAACGTTCCTCGAGCAAATCCACTACCCTCAGGGATTGCAAGTTATGTTCAAAGCCACCATAAGGTTTCATACACTCATCCAGTATATCCTGCCCGGCATGACCGAATGGCGTATGCCCAAGATCATGTGCCAAGCAGATGGCTTCTGTTAGATCTTCATTGAGTTTTAATGCACGGGCTATCGTTCTTCCGATCTGGGCAACTTCAATAGAATGAGTCAGGCGGGTACGAAACATATCTCCTTCATGGTTTACAAAGACCTGTGTCTTGTATTCCAGTCTACGAAATGCTGCACAATGAATTATTCGGTCCCTGTCACGCTGATATTCACTACGATGGTCTGGGGCTCTCTCACTATATTGCCGGCCCCTCGACCTTTCTTCTCTGGCAGCGTAGGGAGCCAGATCAGGCATTAATTGCTCCTTTTCTCCCTTGAATACTGTTGCAATGTCATATCCAGTGCATTGTCATCAAAATCATTGGTAACAATAGCCTTGCCAATCTGTTTTAACAACACAAGATAGATCTGACCATTCCTTGCCTTTTTATCTACAGCCATTAACTGACGGACTTTCTCTGGTGAAAGGGCTTCAGGCAGGGTGACCGGCAACCCCGTTTGTAAGAGTATCGCTTCAATCCGGTTAACATCATTGATACTTAACCAGCCTAGGCGTTCTGAAAGGTCCGCCGCCATCAGCATTCCTGCGGCGATTGCCTCACCATGTAACCAGTCCATATATTCAAGACCGGTCTCTATAGCATGGCCAAAGGTATGTCCAAGATTAAGCAATGCACGGATTCCTGATTCCTTTTCATCCATGGCAACAATTTCAGCCTTGTTTCGGCAAGATATTTCAATTGCATAAACCAGAGATTCAAAATCTCTATCGAGTAGTTTTTCAATATTGGTTTCCAGCCAATCGAAAAAGGAACTGTCACGTATCAATCCATATTTTATGACCTCTGCGAGGCCAGCCTTTAATTGCCTGTCATCTAACGTATCCAAAACATCCGTGTCTGTAATGACGGCAGACGGCTGATGAAATGCGCCGATCATATTCTTTCCAAGCTTATGGTTCACCGCCGTCTTGCCCCCAACCGACGAATCCACCTGCGCAAGCAATGTTGTTGGTATCTGCAGGAAGGCCGTACCCCTCTGGTAACAGGCGGAAGCAAAACCTGCAATATCACCTATAACTCCTCCGCCCAGGGCTATAACGGTACAATTACGGCTAAAATGGTATCTGAGCATGGCCGTTATGATCTCGTTCATGCTGTCCAGTGTCTTGAACCTTTCACCGTCGGGCAGAATGGTCGTTTTAACTGTCAGGCCTGCAAGGTTGCTGACTACTCGCTCAAGATACAGCGGTGCGACAGTCTCATTTGTCACAATCATGACCTGCTGCGAATTAACGAATTTTTTTATCAATCCATGTTCGCGCAATAATCCACTACCAATCAGGATTGGATAGGATTTATCACCCAGTTCAACCTTGATCTCTTTCATCGGCTTACCTTGTTATCGCATATTTCACTGATGATTTGTTTTACAGTTTTATTCCCTGTATCAATGATCATATCCGCAACTTCTTCGTATAAGGGACCGCGTTCCCTTAATAATTCCTCAATCTTCTGTTTCCTGTTATCTGTAATGAGTAATGGCCTCCTGCTGTCCCTGGCGGTACGGCGAAGTATTTGTCTTATACTGGCCTTTAGGTAAACAACCCATCCTCTTTCGGAAATATTTATCCTGTTTTGCTCGTTCAATACTGCCCCACCCCCGGTGGCAAGGACAATATCAGAATATTTAGTTAATTCATCAATCATCTCCGCTTCCCTTTTACGGAAACCCGATTCACCTTCAATTTCAAAGATTAAGGCAACATCCGCCTGGGTACGTCTTTCAATTTCCTCATCGGAATCGAAAAACTCAAGCTTCAGTTTTTTTGCAAGCTTACGGCCGATTGTAGTCTTGCCGGCACCCATAGGGCCTACAAGGAATATATTGTTGTAATTTTTCAATATTCGTTCCCAAAGGCTTGTATTACCTGGCCCGGCCATAATACAAGAAAAAGGACGGTTGACAGAATAAAAAAGGCGCGGCCCAAAGACCGCGCCCCGAAAAGGACCCACGATATAACAGTTATGTTATTCGAGAAGCTATATGCGAAGATTTTCTTTTAAAATCTTCGGGGTCACGAAAATCAGTAACTCGGATTTTGTGCGTTCCTCCGAAGTACGCTTGAACAGGAATCCAAGATAAGGCAGGTCGCCAAAAAACGGGATGCGGTCTGATCCGTAATTCGCCGTTTGAGAGTAGACACCACCAAGGACTACAGTCTCGCCATTATCCACCAGCACCTGAGTGCTGACACTCTTGGTGTCGATAGGCGGCACACCGAGGACATCCGGTGAACCACGGGTATCCTGATTAACAACGAGGTCCAGCATCACCCTGTCATCCGGGGTAATCTGTGGAGTAACCTCGAGTGAAAGAACTGCTTCCTTAAAGGCTACTGATGTAGCACCGCTGGATGAGGCTTCCTGATAGGGAATTTCCACACCGGATTTAATTTCGGCCTTGCGCTGATTGGCCGTTATCACCTTCGGACTCGCGATATCTTCACCTCGGCCTTCTGCGAGTGCTGCCGACAACTCAAGTTGCAGGAGATATGAACCAATTACGCCATAGGCCAGCCCGAATGCACCAAATGCATTGGTCACGGGCAACGAAACCATCAAGTTTTCCTCGTCTCCAGTTACGAATGATGTCCCATTGCCAAAGTCGGTTATACCGGGGAGACCACCGCCCAATGTTCCGAAGGCTGAATTGGAACCGCCAAGCTCTGCAGCCTGCCCATCAAGGCGGGTGGACTTACTGTATCCAAACCGTACGCCCAGGTCCTTGGCAAAGCTCTCGTCGGCATTGACGATGCGAGATTCGATGAGCACTTGACGCACGGGAATGTCAAGTTTCTCCACCATATCACGGACGCTGGCCAGGCTTTCAGCAACGTCCTGTATAATCAGTGTATTGGTTCGTTCGTCTATGGTGACACTGCCCCGGCCTGACAAAAGGTTATTTTCTTTGGCTTTAATCAGGTTAGCCAGTTCACTGGCCTTGGCATAATTGACCTGCACAAAATCAGTTTCCAGGGGTGCCAGCTCTTCTTTCTGACGGGACGCCTCAAGCTCGAGTTTTTCCCTGGCAGCGATCTCGCCCACGGGTGCAATACTTATCACGTTCCCTTCCTTTCTCATACCAAGGCCCTTTGATTTCAGAATAATATCCAGTGCCTGGTCCCAGGGGACATTCTTCAACCTGAGTGTCACATTTCCGGTTACGCTGTCACTTGCCACCATATTCAGCCCAGTGAAGTCTGCGATCAACTGCAGCACAGCCCTGACCTCGATATCCTGGAAATTGAGTGAAAGCCGCTCACCAGTGTACCCAAATTTATCTTTCTTCTTGGCTTCCTGCTCTTTCTTGGACAATGGCTTGAATTCAATAGTGAGTTGTTCGTCCGACTGGTAAGCAAGGTAATCGTATTCAGCCGTGGTCGTGGTAATTACCATATGCGCACCATTGGCTGTCGGCATGGTATCAATTTCCCTGACAGGTGTTGCGAAATCTATGACATCAAGTCGCCGGTTCAATTCATCCGGCAGATTGGTACCCTGGAAATCCACGACCACGTTTCCTGCCTGTTTATCAAGGTTTACTGCAACCGATGGATCAGAAAGTGTGACCAGAATTCTGCCTTCGCCACCTACGCCCCGGCGGAAATCGATATTTTCAATACTGGCGCCTGATTTGAGTCCTACAGGGGCCCTGCTGACTGTCGCCACACTGCTGCTTGTTGGCGCGACATCACCACCTTCACTACCAGAAGCCAGCGTCAGAACGACCTTGTCTCCCTGAACTTCCATTTCATATCCGACTGGATTAGTAAGATTCAACACCACCCGGGTGCGACCAGCGGCCTCAACAGAGGAAACACTGTGTGCCGGGCCGATTCCGATGGTCTTGTTTTTTTCAGTTATATTGAGACTTGTATCAGGAAAATCCAGGACAATCCTAGCAGGGTTATCTATGGTAAAATTCAGCGGTTCAGCCTCCAGGGGCTCAGACAGTTTAATTTCCAGTTTCACCCCGTCACCGGGCAAAGATGAATAACTGATGTCATCCAGGGTAGCGGCTGATGCCGATGCCTGCAAAAGCACACCAAGACATCCCATGAATATTATTGAACCTATGCGGTTTAACCATTTGGTCATGTCCGTCATCCTTCTATGTATTTGATGGTATGGTTTGGTTTTACTCATGATAGCCACCCCTAAAACAGGTTATTCTTCCACCAACGCAATGGCGGCTGGTCGTTCTTCCCAACGGCCATCGTTGTTTTTGATAATTTCACGCAACTCAATTCTGTCTTCATAGATATTGAGGATCTTGCCTATATTTCTGCCCAAATAATTTCCGACCTTTACACGATGTACTGTGCCATCCGGATCACGGATAATTCCCCACAGGTCCTCGGAATTTTCCAGAGTGCCCACCATACGCAGACTATCAAGTTCGTAGGCTTCTAGTTCCTCACGATTCCTATATTTAATCTCTCTTTCCATTGCCTCGGTCAGACCTAGATCTTCATCTGGCTGACCCTGATCTACTATCTTCTTTTCATAAAACAACTGGAAGGGATCACGTGCGTCTTCTTTGCCTGACTGGTAAGCATAGGCTTCATATGGTTTGATTGCGGGAAGAGGAGGGATACGCCCTCCTGGCCGTGCCATGATCTGCTCGACCTCCTTCTCAAGGTCCGTCATGTCGCTGGTCACGCAACCTGAGAATAGAAAAATGAGAACCAGTAGCGGGGCCCACTTAATTGTGATTCCTGATCGACTCATCACGCCCACCCTCACTTTTTCTTCCTCGTGGCTTTACGCTTCTTGCTCTTGGATTCTTCCTCAAATTCTTCTTCATCAAGCGCACGATATGTCTTGGCAATGGCCTCCATTTTCAGTACATCGCTTGGTGCATCTTTTCCACCACCTTTTCTGCTTATATCAATATCGTGTGTGGTCACGATACGGGGCAATGCTGCAACACCGCTAATGAATTCTCCAAATTGATGATACCCTCCAATTACACTGATCTTGATTGGTAATTCTGCATAAAATTCGGAAGGACGCTCTTTCTCGGGTTTAAATAATTCGAACTCAAGGCCGGCAGCTAGCCCGGTTTGTGAGATGTCAACGAGAAGACCGGCGACCTCTGTCTTGTTAGGCAACTGCCTCAGCATGTCACCGAATGATTGCTGGATTTCCTGCATCTGTATCTTTAGTGCATCCAGATTCGCCGCTTTTCTTTGTTTTGTCTCAAGACTCTGCATGAGTTCAGTTTCTTTATTTTCTTCCCTTGCCAGCGTATCTCTCTGATTTTGTATGTCGAAATACCATCCAGCTCCAACTATAGCGGCCATCAGTAACAAGGCAGCAGCTGCCTTGACGGGAGCGGGCCATTCGCCGACATTCTCAAGTGTAAGATTATTGAGGTCGTCAAGCGTCATGATCTGTCCTCCTCATCTTCACCTAATGGAACGACCTGGCTGAAACGTAAGGTGAAGTTACTGATGCGCTGTCCTTTATTATCCTTGGCTTGAATGATGTCCAGCTCCGGATCTTTCAACCATTCGGAGCTTTCAAGATTCCGCATAAAAGACGATACTCTCGCATTAGACTGTGCCACGCCTTCAATGGTAATTTTGGTTTTTTTCTGGGAGACCTTGTTGACGCTGACTCCTTCGGGCAGACTTCTTACCAGCTCATCAAATAATCGCACAATAAGCGGCCTGTTACCCTGTAATAATTCAATTGCGCGCATCCTAGCCAGCAATCTTTGCTTTTCCTTTTCGAGACGCTTAATTTCTTCAATCTTCTTGTCCAGTAACTCAATCTGAGACGTTATATACTGGTTACGGTTTTGTTGATATTCAATCAAGAGATTGTGATAAAAATGAATTACGCCCCAGACTAACAGTGCAACAACCGCACAAATCCCGAGCATAATCGCAAATTCCGTTTTCTGTTCCTTGCGTCTTTCATCACGCCAGGGTAGGAGATTAATCTTTGCCATCAGTCAAAACTCCTTAACGACAGTCCGCAAGCAACCATCAATGCAGGCGAATCATTATGTAACGCCTGTTTGGGCACCCTGGATGAAATCGACATATTCTCGAACGGATTTGCAACAGTGGTAGGAACGCCAACAGCCGATTCAACAACTTCTGCAATGCCTGGTATGGAAGAGCATCCGCCTGCAAGTATCAGGTGATCTACGCTGGCAATCTGGCTGGAGGAGAAAAAGAATTGTTGTGCGCGACTTATCTGTTGTGCCATGGACTGCTTGAAGGGTTCCAGTACTTCTGGGTCGTAATTTTCTGGCAGTCCTCCCTGCTTTTTGGCCAACCCTGCTTCTTCATAAGATAGGCCATACCGTCTCTGAATTTCTTCGGTAAGCTGTGCTCCACCGAAATTTTGTTCCCTGGAATAAATAATCTTGAAATCCTCGAGGACACTGTAGGTGGTAATAGCAGATCCCACGTCTGCAATAGCTATCGTTGATCCTTCACCAGCACCCAGATTATGTGACATCAGGCCGATCGCGTTTTCCAGCGCGAATGCCTCAACATCGACTATCCTTGCCCTCAGTCCTCCAATTTCCAGTGCCGCCACCCTGACATCAATGTTTTCGCTTCGCGAGGCCGCCAACAGTACATCAACCTGGTCATCTGTTTTTTCCGAAGGCCCCAGTATTTCAAAATCAATATTCACTTCTTCTAAGGGGAAGGGGATGTATTGGTCGGCCTCAAGGTTTATCTGGGTCTCCATATCACTATCGGACAGATTGGAGGGCATGGTAATAATCTTTGTGATTACGGCAGAACCGGCCACCGCGACTGCCGCATCTTTCAGTTTAGTGCCAGATTTCTTGACCGCTCTGCCAATAGCCTCGCCAACGGCCTGTTCATCAGATATATTCTTATCAACGACGGAATTTGCGGGAAGCGGTTCAACTGAGTAACTTTCGACGCGGTATTTGCCTGGACCACCGCCAAGTTCAAGCAACTTGATAGCGGTTGCACTGATATCAATCCCCAATACGGGTGTAGACTTTCTCTTGAACGGTAGCACTGTTTTTTCCTTTATGCGTCATGGCTTATATGCCATACGTGTATAAAAACATTAATACTTTGCCAACTATAGCCAAGTGAAATTTAAAAAACAAATAGTTTTTTCAATAACTTCATATAATTACACGAAAAAGTTAATTCTTTTTCCTAAACAATATATATTGGATAACCTCGACCCTGAAAGCACTATATGTTGCGTTTAAGCTTCTATTTTTTACTAGCAATACTCCTTCTGGGCATTGTTTCAACACTTGGCCTGGCCTGGTTCATCGTTCCGCAGCTGCCTGATATCGAAACCCTCAAGGACGTCAGGATGCAGGTACCACTGAGGGTCTACAGCGCAGATCATTCCCTAATTGCGGAATTTGGTGAGCAACGCCGGATCCCGGTTACCCGTGAAGAGATACCGGAAAAGATGGTTCAGGCCATCCTAGCCTCGGAAGACGATCGTTTCTATGAACACCCCGGCGTTGACTGGCAGGGAATCCTGAGAGCCGCTTTCCAGTTGGTAAAAACCGGTGAAAAGACACAGGGCGGTAGTACGATTACGATGCAGGTTGCACGAAATTTTTTCCTGAGCAGGGAAAAAACCTACCTTAGAAAGGTGAACGAAATATTTTTGTCATTCAAGATCGAAAGGGAATTAAGCAAGGATGAAATTCTGACTCTTTACCTTAACAAAATATATCTTGGCCAGCGTGCCTATGGCATAGGTGCAGCAGCACAGGTGTATTATGGACTGCAAATTAACGAATTATCCCTCTCCCAGTTCGCCATGCTTGCTGGATTGCCCAAGGCACCTTCTACAACTAACCCGGTAAGCAATCCAGAACGTGCCCTAAAGCGCAGAAACTATGTATTACTGCGCATGCTGGAAGAAGATTATATTACGGAAGACGAATACAAGGAGGCTATCGCTATCCCCGTATCTGCCAGCCTGCATAGTTCCCTGGTTGAGATTGAGGCACCCTATGTTGCAGAGATGGTTCGCCAGCAGCTGCTGGAAGAGTACGGTGAAGAGGCTTATACCTCCGGTTTGACAGTGACAACGACCATACGTGATCGGAATCAGCTGGCCGCAAATAATGCCTTGCGCAAAGGTGTCCTCGCCTACGACGAGCGACACGGTTACCGGGGGCCTGAACACCACTTTGATCTCAGTGATGAAATGGATGAATCATCATGGAAAGAATTGCTCGAAAGCTTCCCTGTCCTTGGAGCACTCTATCCGGCGCTGGTTACAGAGGTTGGGGAACAAAGTGCCTCGGCTTTTCTTTTGAACATCGGCAAGGTAGATATCCCGTTTACAGGCATGATCTGGGCAAGAAAATACGTATCTGAAAATGTAATGGGGCCTGAGCCCAAAAAAGCCGGCGATATCCTCAAAATCGGTGATGTCATACGGCTGATTGAGGACGGGAATGGTCAGTGGAGGTTAAGCCAGTTACCAGACGTGGAAGCCGGGCTTGTCTCATTCAGGCCTAGTGACGGTGCGACACTGGCCCTCGTGGGTGGATTTGATTTTCTCAGGAGCAAATTCAACAGGGTTACACAGGCCTATCGGCAACCCGGTTCAGGCTTTAAACCGTTTATTTATTCGGCTGCGCTTGATGCAGGTATGACGGCCGCTACGATTATAAATGATGCACCGGTGGTATTCGAAGACAGGGAGCTCGATGAGACCTGGCGCCCGGAAAATTACAGTCATAAAACCTATGGCCCGACACGACTTAGGGTAGCGCTTACCCATTCACGTAATCTCGTATCCATTCGTTTGTTACACAGTATTGGCGTGCCTTATGCGCTTGATTACATTTCCCGTTTTGGTTTCGATGTCAATCGCCTGCCAAAAAACCTGTCGCTGGCACTAGGCAGTGGTGCACTCACTCCCTGGCAACTTGCCAGAGGTTATGCTGTATTTGCGAACGGCGGATACCTGATTGAACCCTATTTTATTGATCAGATTGAGTCACAGGATGGCGAACTGCTGTTTAAGGCAAACCCTATACTTGTATGTTCCGATTGCGAAGAATCACCAGCTGAAAGCGTTGCCAAGGTTGCTCCTAGCGAGGAAGAAAACAACGCTGAACAGGGGCAACCCGTCTACGCAAAGAGGGTTATTGATCCTGAAACGTTATGGATTATGAATTCGATGACGCAGGATGTCATTCAGCATGGTACAGGTCGACGCGCACTGGTACTCGGTCGCAAAGATCTATCCGGGAAAACCGGTACGACAAATGATCAGCGGGATGCCTGGTTCTCAGGATTTAATTCGGATGTGGTCGCCGTTACCTGGATCGGATTCGACAAGTTTCAACCCCTGGGTAATTCAGAAACCGGGGCAAGGGCCGCCCTTCCTATATGGGTAGAATACATGGCCACAGCCCTGAAAGGCCTACCGGAAAGACCGATGGAACGGCCGCCAGGGCTGGTATTTGCGAGAATCGACCCTGTCACAGGGAATCTTGCTTCACCCGAAAGTACCGATGCGATTTTTGAGGTTTTCCGGTCGGGAAATGTGCCCGAAGAGGTTTCAGGCAATGTCTCAACAGACATCGATCAGGAAACAACTGCACCTGCCATTCAGGATCTGTTCTGACTGTTCACTATTGAACATTCCTTAAAGCGATCCTGACATATACTGATATGCCCTCAGAACGTTTTATCCTCAAGGTAATTATCAATACTCCGCTGCGCAAGACATTCGATTACCTCCCACACGCAAATATCAATAAATCACAGCTGGTTCCGGGCGTGCGCCTGCGTGTGCCTTTCGGCAGGTCCCGCGATGTTACAGGCATCCTCCTTCAGGTCAGTGACAAAAGTGAACTACCTCATGCAAAACTGAAACGAGTTATTGCAATTCTCGACAAGACACCGGTTTTCCCCCGGCAACATCTAAGGTTCCTGCTTTGGGCATGCCAGTACTATCACCATCCTGTAGGCGATGTGGTTCTGGGAACGTTGCCAAGACTGGTGCGGGCAGGCGCCGCCTTGGAATTATCTACCTTAGATTACTGGCAACCTGTAAATTGTCCCAAATCCGATATAGCAAAGCTGCTAAAAAACTCACCCAAGCAAAGGGCCATTCTTGATTACCTGAGTAAAACCGGCAAACCTGTCTCGCCGGAAGATATAGGCGGGCATTTCAAAAACTGGCGGGGTCCTTTAGGGCAATTACAAAAAAAAGGCCTAGTCAGGAAAATTGCTCAAAATGAGTCTTTGGCCGGGACATCCGCCAGCCCCCCATTCGAATTAAATCAGGAGCAGAAACAAGCTGTTAAGACAATTATCACCTGCCTTGATGGCTATCATGCCTACCTGCTGAATGGCATTACAGGCAGTGGCAAGACCGAAGTCTATATACGGTGTATTCAGGAAGTAATAAGCAAGGATAGCCAAGTGCTCATCCTTCTACCCGAAATAGGATTGACCCCCCAATTCGTAGAGCATTTCAAGGCCAGACTGGGTATCAAGGTGGATGTTTTACACTCAGGTCTTACCGACAGGGAACGGTTGAATACTTGGTTACGTGCAAAAGAGGGGAGAAACAGTATTGTTTTGGGGACGCGATCAGCCATCTGGACGCCATTTAAACGCCTAGGTCTTATCATCGTTGACGAAGAGCACGATCCGTCCTACAAACAACAGGAGGGGTTCAGGTACTCTGCCAGGGACCTGGCCCTGATAAAAGCACACCAGACGAGGATTCCGGTAATTCTTGGCACTGCAACACCGTCACTTGAATCAGCCTATAACGTCACACTGGGGAAATATCATGAATTACATCTTCCGCAGAGGACCGGTAATGCACGCCTGCCAGAGATCCTCATCCAGGATATCCGCGGCGAAACCATGCAGGATGCATTATCACCATTCTTGCTCAGGATTATTGGAGAAAATATCAAGAAAAACGAACAGACGCTGCTTTTCCTGAACAGGAGGGGTTATGCCCCTGTGTATATGTGCCATGAGTGCGGAAAGATGGTTCAATGCCCGCGCTGTGATATCCGGATGACCTATCACAAATCTGATAATCAACTTTCTTGCCATCATTGCGGCCATCAGCGACCCCTTCCCTCTCAATGCCCGGAATGTGGAAACCGTACTATGATTGAAATTGGCCACGGGACCCAGCGACTTACTGAAACACTGGAAAAATTCTTTCCGGAATCCAGGATTCTGCGGATCGACCGGGATTCAACCCGGCGCAAGGGCGCGATGCACTCCATGCTCAAAGATATTCAGGAAGGTAAGGTGGATATCCTTATCGGCACACAGATGCTTGCAAAAGGACACCATTTCCCCGGGGTTACACTGGTTGGGATTATTGATGCCGATCATGGTCTATTTAGCGCAGATTACCGTGCCAGCGAAAGGATGGGACAAATCATAATGCAGGTGAGCGGCCGGGCCGGGCGGGAAGAGAAACCGGGTAAGGTTATTATACAAACCCACTTCCCTGAACATCCTTTGCTGAAGACATTACAGGCACACGATTATTCCGCGTTCAACTGCCTGTTGTTAAAGGAGCGTGAAGAAGCTGGCCTGCCTCCATACTCCTTTCAGGCAATGGTCCGTGCCGAAGCAAATAAGCTGGAGCCTGTCAGGCGCTTCCTTACCGAGGCCAGGAACCAATTTCCGCACAAAGGCCACCCCTGTGAAGTCTTTGGTCCCTTTGTCCCCCCGATTGAAAAGCGTGCCGGCAAGTACCGGATGCAACTCTTGATACAGGCATGCAATCGGGTGCAACTTGGGAAGGTCCTGCAAGAATGGATCCTCGAGATCGAGAGGCTGCCAGCAAGCCGCAAAATCCGCTGGTCGCTGGATGTTGATCCACAGGAAATGATATAGCACTGTATATTTACATGGCACCTTTTAAGCGGGACTTTGTCATAATTTTATACAGACTCAAGAGGATGCTTATATGAAAGGTTTACTGAATACTGCTATCCGCGGTCTGCTCATCACTGCAATTGTAACAACCGGCCTGCCTGTCCATGCACTTGAAATCGGGATAACTGAATCACTTGATTCCGTCAAAGTGACGCATCAGGGAAAGACCATCACTATCCAAAGGAATCAGGATCTGGAAAACACAGTTAACCAGGCCTACGCACGGACGTCACGCAAGTGTCCACCATTCTGCATACAGCCCATCGTCATTGCTGAAGGCGTTGAAACCATTGGAGAACTTGAAGTATTAAATTACTTAAAACGCATTCATGAGGGCGACGATACGATACTCGTCATAGATTCCCGCACCCCTGACTGGGTCAAAAACGGCACAATACCGGGATCTGTAAATATCCCCTGGACCAGTCTGAAAACAGACGCGGGCGCCGATCCATTTACTGTTGCCGATATACTCAGGGACCGCTTCAATGTCCGTATGCAAGAAGGGTTATGGGATTTTTCAGAAGCAAAGACCCTGGTATTGTTTTGTAACGGCATGTGGTGTGGACAGTCCCCATCCAATATAAAGACCCTTCTTAAATTGGGTTATCCTCCACAGAAGCTGAAATGGTACAGGGGGGGCATGCAGGACTGGGAAATCCTCGGTCTGACTACTGTAAAATAATCTCAACTCCCACGTGACATCCTTCTCCTGAGACGAGCAGCAGGCTACAATGTGCGACTTTTTCAAGACAACGCACCAGTGAAAGAAACCTTAGAACATTTGATACGCAGCTCGCTGGAGAGACTTGCCCAGGTAGAAAATCTCGCGATCGATCCGGGCACTCCTTTTAAAGTTGAAAAAACCAGAGACCCCGGCCATGGTGATTTTGCTTCAAATGTTGCAATGATGCTGGCCTCCCAGGCAGGTACCAAGCCCAGGGAATTGGCCGTGATGATTGTGGACAACCTCCCTGCTTCACCATCCATCAAGAAGGTTGATATTGCAGGACCCGGCTTCATCAATTTTTTTCTCAATCAGGATACCTTTCTCGATATTATCAATATTATCAATGAACAGGCAGATCATTTTGGACATTCAGATCTGGGCCAGGGACAGAGCGTTCTAATTGAATTTGTATCCGCCAATCCCACCGGCCCGCTGCATATTGGCCATGGTCGTGGAGCAGCTTACGGGGCGGCGATTGCCAATCTGCTGGAGGCTGTCGGATACCGGGTTTTTCGTGAGTATTATCTCAATGATGCCGGGCGCCAGATGGACATCCTGACGATTAGTGTCTGGTTGCGTTATCTGCAGGCATGCGACATTCAGATTGACATGCCCGCAAACGCCTATCAGGGCGACTATATAAAAACCATAGCAGCTGCAATTCAGCAGAAAATAGGGTCTGATTTTATCTGCGAACAGGAATCCCTAAACGTTATTTATAAAGAACATTCCGATCCTGAAAAACTGATTGATATCTTGATTGGCTTTGCAAAAAAGGAACTTGGTAAAGAAAATTACTTCTATTTATTTGAGAAAGGACTGAATTACATACGTGATGATATTGAAAATGATCTTGCTGATTTTGGCGTGGTCTTTGATAACTGGTTTTCAGAACGTAGCCTTGCTGAGAATCATAAGGTGCAAGAAGCCATTAAAATTCTGCGCGATAATGATCATCTCTACGAAAAAGATGGTGCGACCTGGTTTCGCAGTACTTCGCTTGGAGACGAAAAAGATCGTGTAGTGATCCGTGAAAATGGCCAGGCGACCTATTTTGCATCTGACATTGCCTATCACTTGTCAAAGTTTGAGCGAGGATTCGACAAGATGATTGATATTTGGGGCGCCGATCACCACGGTTACATGGCAAGGGTCAAGGCTTCACTGGCAGCACTAGGAAAGGATCCCGGACAACTGGACATCCTGCTGGTTCAGTTCGCAACACTCTACCGCGGCAAGGAAAAGATCCAGATGTCTACGCGATCAGGGCAGTATGTCACATTGCGGGAGCTCCGTAAGGAAGTTAGTAATGACGCTGCGCGCTTTTTCTATGTTATGCGTAAAAGTGAGCAACACCTGGATTTTGATCTGGAGCTGGCAAAATCACAATCACAGGATAACCCGGTTTATTATATACAGTATGCACACGCCCGCGTCTGCAGTGTAATGCGACAGGCAGAGGGAAAAAACTTGGCGCGTGAAACCGAAATTGGCAATATCGATCTTGCATGTCTTGCAGAACCCCATGAAAAGGCTTTGCTCTCACGACTGTCCAGCTATCCAGAAATCATGCACAATGCGGCGGTAGATTATGAGCCACACCAGATTGTGTATTACTTGCGTGAACTGGCGAATGAATTCCACACTTACTACAATGCCTGCCAGATTCTTGTAGATGACAGCAATCTGAGAAGTGCCAGGCTAGAGCTGATTGCAAGTGTTAAACAGGTAATAAAAAACGGCCTGACCCTCATTGGCGTTTCAGCACCTGAATCCATGTAATGACAAGAGATTATAAAAACAGAAATCGCAAATCTGGACGCTCAGGCAAGGCCGGTACTAGGTTTGATGCCATCTTGCCTTTTTTCACCGGCCTGACCATTGGACTGTTTGTTGCCTTTTTGGTTTACCTGAAAGGACAACCATATGTCACCGGCCATGGTGATACAGAGACTTTTGCAGGGGTTGATTCTCCGAAAACTAAACCTGTCCCCGCATCAGATGTTAAAGGAACAACACCGCAATTTGATTTTTACAAAATACTCCCAAGCATGAAAGTTAATGTCTCCGAATGGGAAGCCGAGGACAAAAAGGAGTCTGCACCAGCGCCTGATGATAGCTCTGTATACATTCTGCAGGTGGGTTCATTTGAGCAATATGAAGCCGCAGATGAGGTCAAGGCTAAACTGGCCCTGTTGGGTATCAGTGCAGAAATACAGCGTGTCGTCATAAATGGCAAAGATATCCGGCATCGGGTCAGAGTTGGCCCTTACCGGGAACAGGAAAAACTGAACGAGACCCGCCGCAGGCTACTGGCCAATGGGCTAGACTTTATGCTGCTCAAGCTCAAGCTGGATGACGTTAAGTAGTATGATTAAGTAATCACCCGCGATTGGAGCGGGTGATGGGAATCGAACCCACGTTCTCAGCTTGGGAAGCTGATGTTCTACCATTGAACTACACCCGCCTTACTGTGGTATTCATGCCAAATATTATTGTTACCTATTATCCAAGCCGGTGTTCTTTTGGACAATTTTATTTTTAGTGTACACTTGATCCCGTCTGTTTGGGGATGCTGCGTTTTGGTTATGTAAAAAACTCAATATAATCAAAAAAGACTATTTAATTCAATTTGTTATAATAATAATTTACCCGTACGAGAGCGAGCCTTATCCCATGGGAACCATAGCGCCAACTGTGGTTGTCGTAGACAACAGCCCAACAGTGAAAAAACTATTCCAGCGCAGCATCAAGGATCTTGGTGTTGAACTGAAGATTTTCGATTCAGCTGCCGAATCATGGGATTACCTGGAGAATAACCAACCGGACTTATTATTCCTTAGTATCATCTTGCCTGATAAAAACGGCCTGAGCCTGCTCAGGGACCTCAGAAAACTGGACCTGCATCAAAATACATCTGTTATTATGGTAAGCTCAAAAGATTACGCACAGGACAAGCTTGATGCCGATGAGCTGGGAGTAGTGGATTTTATCGCGAAGCCCATGCCCATCCAGGTGATTACAGATGCCGTTATAAAATACACGCTTAAATCAGAATCAGAATAAACAGCGCTGAATGAGTAATAACTACCTCCACTTTTGGGGGGTGCGTGGTTCATATGCAGCCCCTTTTGAGACTCACCTGCGAGTGGGGGGTAATACCTCCTGTGTGGAAATAACCTCAGACGAACATACACTGGTTTGTGACGCCGGGACAGGTATCATCCCACTGGGAAATGAGCTGATAAAGCGTAAGACACGTGAGTTACTGGTGATTCTCACCCATTATCACTGGGACCATGTGTGCGGCCTGCCATTTTTCGTCCCGGCTTTCATGACAGACTGGAAAATCAGCATTTTCGGCCCCGGCAATGACCGGCACGATATTGAAAAGCATGTATCAGCCCAGATGAAGGCCCCGTATTTCCCGGTCGGAACGGAATCATGGCTGGCAAGGATTAACTATATTGGTCCGGAGCAAGAAATCTTACGGCACGGTGCAATGAAGATCACCCACAAGAATGTTCACCATCCCGGGGCTACTTATGGCTACCGCGTCTCATTAAATGGAAAGACGATCATCTATATTTCTGACAATGAATGTAAGTTCATTGAAAAATCCGTATCCAAGCAAAGATCTGAATTAAATCATGAAGAACAGACGCTTTATGACGATATGGTCAGAGAAGAGCACCAGTCGGAACTCGAGCTCATTCGCAATGCAGACATACTAATACACGATGCGCAGTACACGACTACTGATTACAACAGGAAGCGAGGCTGGGGCCACTCTTGCTATATAGATACCGTCAACATGGCAATCGATGCAGGTGTGAAGACGCTTTACCTATACCATCATGATCCAAACTACGATGATGCCGCTATCGACCAAATTCACCAACATGCGTTACAAATTATCTCTGAAAGAAACTCAGGCATGGAATGTCATGTGGCCCGCGAAGGAATGCGGGTAGATCTCTAGACAACATCACGATTACAGTCCCTCAATATGCAAATTATCCTCAATGGCAAACCCTGCCAGTTTGATGATGTAATCACCGTGCAAGACCTGCTGAAAGAACTTGATCTGCAGGGCAGATTGGCGGTGGAAATCAACCATGAAATTATTCCACGCAGCCACTTCCCTTCCCGCCGTATCAATCCAGGTGATAATATAGAAATCGTACATGCTATCGGTGGTGGCTAGCTATACCTGACTGTTTGCTCTCAGGCCAATACCAAAAACCGGATTCATAGATGACTGACCAACTGATTATCGGACAACGATCCTTTACCTCCAGGCTTCTCATCGGCACGGGTAAATACAGGGACATGGAACAGACACGTGCCGCCATAGAGGCAAGTGGTGCGGAGATCGTCACGGTAGCGATCCGTCGTACCAATATCGGCCAAAACAAGGATGAACCCAGTTTGCTCGATGTGATATCTCCTGATAAATACACCATCCTGCCAAACACCGCTGGCTGCTATGATGCGGAAACCGCTATTCGGACCTGCCAGCTTGCCCGCGAGCTCCTTGACGGGCACCGCCTGGTCAAGCTTGAAGTCCTGGGTGATGAAAAGACCCTTTACCCGGATATCTCCGAGACCCTGATTGCCGCTGAACGGCTGATTGCCGATGACTTCGAAGTTATGGTCTACACTACGGATGATCCGGTAATGGCAAAACGCCTCGAGCAGATGGGCTGCATAGCGGTAATGCCCCTGGCGGCACCGATCGGTTCCGGGCTAGGGATCCGTAATCCCTACAATATCAGGACAATCGTGGAAAATGCAGCTGTGCCTATACTTGTAGATGCCGGCGTCGGGACAGCTTCTGATGCAGCTATCGCAATGGAACTTGGCTGCGACGGGGTCCTGATGAATACGGCTATTGCAGAGGCGAAGGACCCGATACTTATGGCATCAGCCATGCAAAAGGCCGTAGAGGCGGGGCGTGAGGCCTATCTCGCCGGGCGCATGCCGAGACGAGCTTATGCCAGTGCCTCCTCTCCTCTGGACGGTCGATTTTTCTAATTCGAATCCGCGTTTCACCCTGAAGTCCAGTGACAACCGTCTTACGACACATCCGCAGCTTTGTCCGCCGCGAAGGGCGGATGACCGAAAGCCAACGCCAGGCACTAAAAAACTATTGGCAGGATTACGGCATTGAATATAAGCAGGGACCTATCGATTTAATCGACATTTTCGGCCGCACGGCACCGACGGTGATGGATATCGGGACGGGAATGGGAGGCTCGTGTATTGCAATGGCAAGTGAACACCCCGAAAACAACTATCTGGCCATTGAAGTACACCGCCCCGGCGTAGGAAGCCTCCTGCGACAGGCCCATGATGATGATCTTGAAAATGTCAGGGTATCAAGTCACGATGTCATCGAAGTGCTGCAGTATCAGATCCCGCCAAAGAGTCTGGATGAAATTTACATCTTCTTTCCGGATCCGTGGCCTAAAAAACGGCATTTCAAGCGACGATTGATTAATCCGGAATTTTTACGGTTGCTGGCCTCCCGCCTTAAATCCCATGCACGGGTGTTTATCGCAACAGACTGGGGAGACTATGCTGAATCGATCCTTGCGGCCGTTGCAGAGACCCCGAGTTTTATCAACCTCGCCGGCGATGGACGAATAGCACCACGACCGCACTGGCGGCCTTTAACGAAGTTTGAAAAACGCGGGATGAAGCTGGGACATCCTATTTATGATTTTGTATTCTGCATTAAAGGTGGTGACAATACGTCGTTAAAATCATAGATAGCCGTAAATTCCTCGGTATTGCGTTCCGGCCCGCGACTGTCAGGATATGCTATACCCAGCAAATGTAAAATTCCAAAACTGCGCGCTGTTCTCAACACAGTCAGATTATCATCGACCAGCAGGGTCTTTTCCGGGTCAAATTCAATGCTTTTCTGCAGGCTTTCCCAGAATGCCTTTTCTTCCTTTGGGCTTCCCAGCCTGTGAGAGCTGACGATATGGCTGAAATAACAGCCAATCCCGGTCTTTTTGAGTTTCATATTAATCAGGTCTTCGTGGGCATTGGTCACCATAACGGGCTTCCAGCCAGAGGTGTTAAGGGCCTCCAGAAATTCTAGCGCAGATGGGCGTACCTGGATCAGGTGCTCTATATCAGCTTTTAGCTGGATAATCTCTATCTCCAGTTCCCTTGACCAGAAATCAAGACAGTACCATGACAAGGTTCCTTCGATACTTTTCATCATGGGTATTAACTGCTGTTTTGCAATCTCGGGATCCAGTCCCCGTATCCTGCCCCAGTGGACGGGAAGGTATTCCTGCCAAAAATAATTATCAAAATGCAGGTCTAGGATGGTCCCATCCATATCCAGCAGGACTGTCTCTATCTGATTCCAGTCAACCATACGCAAAGTATATCAGTACCCAGGCATCCTTATTCCACTTCCTGTGCCAATTCACTTAAAATAATTCGCATGCCGAAATCATATAAAATCCCACCCCTATCAGAACTGACCCCTGAAGTTGTCAAGATTGCTGCAGAAGCTGCGAAAAAAATCATGGAGGTTTACAATTCATCATTTGCTGTCACGCACAAGGATGACAGTACGCCTTTGACAGAGGCCGATCTGGCTTCTCATCACACAATATCTGACCACTTAAGGCAACTCACCCCGGATATCCCCGTATTCTCGGAGGAATCTGAAGATGTGGCATTTGATATAAGAAAGACATGGGAATACTACTGGCTGGTTGATCCCCTGGATGGTACCCGTGAATTTATCAAGCGCAACGGAGAATTCACGGTCAATATTGCGCTGATACATAGTCATGATCCGGTGATTGGTGTTGTGAATGTACCTGTCAACGGAAATACCTATTTCGCAAGCCGGGGTAACGGGGCCTGGTTGCAGCTGCCCGGCCAGCCCGCCAAACTCCTAAGTACACGGAAAACCTGTAAGGATAATATAAAGGTCGCCGGCAGCCGTTCCCATGGCAGTAAAAAATTGCAGGAATTTGTCAGCAGGCTTGGCGATATCGAATTACTCAGTGTCGGCAGTTCATTAAAGTTCTGCCTGGTAGCGGAAGGCACAGTAGATATCTATCCCCGTTTCGGGCCTACCTCAGAATGGGATACGGCCGCTGCCCAATGCATCGTCGAAGAGGCCGGCGGAGCGGTGGTAGACACGACATCCTTCTGCAGATTGTCATATAACAGCAAACCTGAATTACTGAATCCGCATTTTCTGGTCATAGCCGACCTTGCATTCGACTGGAAGTCCTATATGCATTAAGCATCAAGGCGTTTGACGAATTTATCTTGATGATTCTTGCCCGTCTACGGCTTGTCCAGTTATTTAATGATATTCTGACAATTAATTGTCAAACCAGACGTTTATTAAACATCTTTTAATGGCAGAAATTTAATCAGAACAAAGTCTGATTAATTTATTCACAAGGGATATCACTGCTCAAGCTGCTGTTGCAGTGCGATCAGACGACCGGTGGTCTGCGCCTGGCTTGCATATCGATCAAGCTGCCCTTGCATGAGTCGATTAAGTTGCTGTACACGTTCAGCAGCAGGTGGGTGTGTCTCATACATAAGCTGGTAAGACTTCGACTGTGGGCTGATCAGGCTCAAGGTATGGAGCACACCAACCAGGCCGTAGGGATCGTACCCGGCACGTGCTGCAATCACCACTCCCATGCGATCAGCCTCCAGTTCATCATCCCGGTTTAAGCCACTTTCCCAGACATCGACACCGGTATTGATGAGTTGCTTTACAACCTTGTTCCATTTCGGTCCGGTAAGTTCCTCGGCGGCCATTGACCCAAGGTCTTTTAACACGCCCGATTGTGCCCTTTCCTGGATGTCCTCAAGATGGTGCTTCACCAGGACATGGGAGATTTCGTGGGCAAGGACACCGGCAAGCTCGCTCTCGTTCCGCATGAGCATAAACAGGCCCTTTGATATAAATACATACCCGCCCGGTGCTGCAAAGGCATTGATATCATTATCATCCAGGACCCCGAAACGCCAGGGCAGGTTGGGCCTCTCGGCCTGTAATACAATCCACATCCCCATATCATTTACAAATTGCTGCAGGCCGGTGTTATCAATCAGGGGTGCTGCACCCAGTAACTGTGCAGACATGCCTTTCCCTAGTTCTATCTCACGGGGTTCCGAAATCTCGATAAACGCATCTTTGTGTTCTATGAGCTTCTCGGCTCCCTTTTCCATCCATTCAAGTGCCTTGCCCCAGTCAGCAGAGACGTGGATCATATTGCCAAGCAAAAGACTGAATGTAGCAAACATGATTATCAACCGGATCTTCATCGGGAGGGGACTCCAAATTGGTCGCCTGATGAGGTATCGCTTTCCGATTCGGGCTCTGATGACACAATAAGGTAGGCAATATTCTGGCTCCGCAATCCGGCGCTCCCTGCATGGCGCCTGGCCTTATCGGGATTACTCCTGTAGCGATCCATTGCTGCCATTGCCTGTGGATCAGGGTTCGCCTTCTTGATATCACCCGGCCCCAGTCCACGGATACCGATGGTCGCTACACTGGTGGGCTCCTGTGTTGAATAGCCCCCTCGCATCACACGGCGCAGGCGTTCCAGCCAACTGATATTGGAAACCGGCTGGACATTAAACCAGATCCAGCCACGTTCTTTTTCAGGCGTGTCAAGCTCAACCCGATACCAAACCCCGCTGTGTTCCAAGATAGTGACTCGCGTGTCGGCTTTAACCAATGTCTGGGCCGGCAAGTTTCTGTCCGGTTCACTGTAGAGGTCCGATGTAACTGTAACCACACCAGGTTCGGTTTCAGCTAGTGAATTGAAACATACGCCGATCAACAATAATGAAAGGACAAACTTGAGACGCATCGCTTAACAAAATTTACCGTTTAGGATGGAACAAAAAATAATACCATCTTTCTTGCATTCTCAGTACAGCTAAACAGCGCGACTATCAGGAATATTATTATGAAACGGAAAGGCGCGGATTAAAAAAACCCCGCCGAAGCGGGGTCTATTCATATACCAAACAAGTACCACTCTAATACCGAGTCATTGCTTTCCCGATATTTACCATCAAAAACTAATATTTAGCCACCTTTCGCCAGCATGCTCCCGAGCTTTCCGGATAACATACCGAAAAACGCACCAACAATTAACGATACTGCAATGATGACCAGGGCATTACTGAAGTTAGCGCCTGTCAATGCACCCATATCCAGCGCTCCCTGCGTCTGCAATAAATACGCGGCCGTTGCGGCATAACCATATACACTGGCTGGTATAGCATCAAGCATCTTGATATGAGCAGCGAGGCACATTCCCAAGACAGTTAATCCAACGGCAATACCCGCGCCTATTGCTCCCATGCCCCCCAATGGGGTGCCTAGTAATATAATGGCCATTAGCCAAGCACATATAACGCCGAAAACATTGCATGCAATGGTTTTTTTAAGGGCTTCCGTATTGCCGCCGGTAGCAAAGTAGGTAGCCCAACCGATGAATACGCCCCAAATCAGAATTAAACCTTGTAACGGACCCAATGCCAGATAGGTCGCGATACCACCAAGTACCCCAATACTCACACAAAGTGCGATTAGACTTGTCATGTGATTTCCCCCATTTATTCGATAAAACACCGGGTATTATTACAGAAACAAGGTCGGGAAATATTCCCATGAAAACAGTCATAATTTCAAACGGTTAATGATGACACATTGCATATATCCATGCCGTCACGGATAAAATAAATTCGATTGTTATAAATGGGTTTTTGATTTCTCATACTTTGATCTGGATCAAAAATCCTATGTAAAAATTAATTATAAGATTTTAAATTAATTGAATTTAGCAAAAAGGAACAAGAGAACTCACTTTATGGAAAACCGCAAAGTTACTTTTGTAATCATTTCTTTTCTTCTGCTCTCTGTTGTAAACGGATATGCCGATGATCGCACTAGTGCCGGTCAACTATTCCAGAGACATTGCGCTGTTTGCCACGGATCAACCGGAAAGCCGGATCCGAACAACCCCGCCTTCAGACAACTTGGAATATTGCCGGCAAACTTTACCGATCCCTTGTTCAACAGCCGCGAACCATCTAAAGACTGGTTCATGGTGATAAAACACGGAGGAGCAGCACTCGGTCGCTCAGAGATTATGCCTGCTTTCAAGGATACACTGAATGATAACGAAATCTGGTTGCTAATTTCCTATATCAAGACACTTGCTGGAGATCATGCCTATCCTGCGGGAGACATGAACTTTATCCTGCCGATTCGCACCAAGAAGGCCTTCCCGGAAGACGAGGTTGTCTGGAAGTTCCGCTTCCAGAACAATACCGGATCTACGGACAGGGATCAGATACGCAATGTTCTCGAATTAGAAAAACGTTTCCTGAAAAGGTTTCAGTTTTCTGTCGAATTAAGCCATACATTTGACGATGCAATCGATGACAACGACGGTAACCTGGATCAGGTTGAGCCTGGAATTAAATATGTTCTTTATGAAAATCCCTCATACAAATTCATTACGTCACTGGGAACATTCTTTGCCATCAAGACCGAAGAGCATGATGACTCTGATGAGTTTATTCCCTATATTGCAGCTGCAAAACGACTAACTGACAGGCTGACTTTCCAGGGCACTGCCAGGGCTGACCTGCCCTTTGACAAATTCAGTGACGGCAGTGTTGAACTTTCCGGAGTGACACACTGGAGCCCCAGTCCATGGCCGCGCAGCCTCCATCCCGGACTGGAACTGGTCGCATCATTTCCAATTGACCGCGATGATGGTGGTAGCAATAAGAAGTTTGCCCAGTTCAGTCTGATCCCGCAGGCACAAATCGGCCTGAGCAAGAGCGGGCATATCGCCCTGAACCTGGGCGCGGAGATACCGTTGAATGATACTGACCGATATGACTATCGCGCATACATCTACCTGCTCTGGGATTTTGCCGACGGAGGATTGTTTCAGGGCTGGTAAAAAGACGTTGCCTGCAGAATTACTTCAACTGAGAAGTATGTATTATAGAGGTAATTAATGGTGATAGGCCGCGAGAATCAAAAGATATAAAAGGTTTAGCTAAAAAGTATTTATTTAAAGCATTTAATAAAATTGTTAACTTACTAAACAGCGATAAAGAACGCATTGCATTATCTGCAGCCAAAGAAATTATCGATAGAGCATACGGAAAAACTCTGGAATCTGATTACATGACGGTAAAAGAGTATTCAAAAATACATGTTGATACTTTATACCTGTCTGAGGATGAAATCATAAAAAGATTCCGCACTATTTTGTTCGATGCAGGCATCAGAGAACAACTAGATCAATCTAAATAACTCAGCATGTATCCACCTCGCTTAATTAGATGGATCCTCGTCGGTCATGATCGCGAATCGGATCTCCGCAAAGGCAATACTTCATGGAACTTGCCGCTCGCGGTCAGTTCGGGCGGCGCCTGGCTTGCCGTGACCGCGACGTCTTTCACGCCGTTATCGCGAAACACCCGTTTCACTGACCGGATGAGTTCTTCAAACACCACCCCTGGCGCCGCCTCATCGGCCAGTTCGATCCGCACTTCGAAATCTCTCTCGCTGGTCTGGACCAGCTGGATGCGCCGGGCGTGCTCGTGCTCCAGATCGAAGACGAGCGGCGACAGCGTCACCTCGCCCACACGAACGAGTGTTGCCTCGCGGCCTTCCACCTGAAAACTGCGGAACGGCGACCCGCAGGGGCAGGGGTCCGTATGGAAACGAACGCAGTCGCCGAGGTCATAGCGGATGAACGGTTGAACGTCATTGGCGAGTACCGTCAGCAGCGCCGTCGCCGATAGTGTGCCAGCGGGAACGGGCCGCATCGCTTCATCGACCGCTTCGAGGATGACCCAGTCTTCGTTCACATGCTTCCGTCCGGAACTGCACTCGAACGACAGCACCAGGCACTCGGTGCAGGCATAGGTGTCGAGAATGCCGTATTTCAGTGAGGGGAAGGCCTGTAGAACCCGCGTGCGGAGATCCTCGGTGAGGGTCTCGCCCCCGGTACTGATGACCACCGGCTCGACCTGCAGTCGCCCGGCTGCCTTTTCTTTGGCGAGGATGGTCAGCATGCTTGGGTAGGTCACGATGCAAGAGACCCTTCCAATCGCGTTGAGTTGCTCAACGAGCTGGCCGATCGACTGCTCGGCCTCGATGAAGGCCAGCCCCCTCGCCAGTCTCGGACGCAGATGTCTCACCAATTTATTGAACCCAGCGCCGGCAAAGTGTCCGTTGCCGCCGGTGATCGTCACCCTCATGCCGAGCTTGCGCATGTCCCGGACAAGCTTCCAATGGTATTGCTCGAAGCGCGCCAGCGTGATTCCGTAGGAGTACTCCAGAAACGATGACGGCAAGACGACGACCGCCGGTTCGCCCGACGTCCCGGAAGTCCGAAAAATGGCGACATCGTCAATAGGCACGCCGAGCTTCCGGATATCCCGGAGGTGATCGCGGGCCCTGTCGAGGGTAAGTGAACGAATCGTCAGCCAGTCGTCGAATTCCGCCATGAGATCGGGTTTGCGGGTCACCGGCAATTCGCGCAGTTCGACCTCGCTTGATGGTCCCAGATCCGCATAAAGTCTACGAAACAAGGGGGAGTCGCGCCGCGCTTTTTCCACGAGACGCCGCAGGTTGCGGAGTTGCCTGGCTTCAATTCGCTTTCGTCCACCCCAGGCTGTCCAGAGCCCGCCGGCGAAGTATCCCAATGTTCGAAGAAGGCTGAATCGCATAGGCTGCCGGAGACGATGAGCCTCAAGTGCCGCCTAACTAGGTATTACGGGGACATCATGAGGCCCACTTAATTTTTTTACTTTCGACGGCAAGATCGTATTCATATGCCTTATCAGAATTTCTGGAAGACACGTGGATCGATCGCCGCAGCGCCCAACATTCCGCCCGAAAGCGCCCCCGCGATGCCGGGGGTCATGACGTCCTGACCCGTGAGGAACAGACCGGGGACCGGCGTGCGGGCGTTAAGGGCGTTCGACAGCATACGGCGCGGGGTCGTTTCGATGCCGTAGATCCCGCCCTTGTCGTGACGGGTGAATGATGCGGTGGCGAGCGGCGTGCCGAGTTCGCGATAGACTACGAGCGGGGCCAGTGCCGGAAACTTCTCGGCAAACAAGGCCATCATTTTGGCTTCGATGTCTTGCTTGAATGCCGCCCACTCATCCGGTCGCTCCTCGGCCCCGCCGTCCGCGTATTCAGCCACCGACGACCAGTCGGTAAAGACCAGCATGTCGCCGGTATGCCTGTTCGAGGGTCCGGGGTCGTGCGCGGGGTTCTTGAGAGAGGAAAAGGAGACGAACATCATCGGAATCGGTCCACCGTCGGCCACGGACCAAATGCCGTCATCGGTGTCCCAGCTGTTATAGAACCAGTGGTTCGAGCGCGTCGCGCCATACCGGGCGATGTCTCCCTCGAAACCGAGGAAGACATCGAAATGGCAGATCGACGGCTTGAAAGTGGCTATCTCGCGCGCCCAGTCCTGCTGGCGAATTTCTTCAGGCAACAAGCGCTTCACGGTCTCACCGGCTCCGATTGCCGAGATGATGGCTGGCGCTCTAAATTCCTCGCCGGCATTCGTGCGCACGCCCACGGCTTTGCCGTCTTCGACCAATATTTTGCTGACGGGAGCCCCAGCGCGGGCGCTGCCGCCGGCTGCCTCGATCACGGGAACGAGGCCCCTTGCAATGGCGGAAGCACCGCCCACCGGATAAGCGGCGCCTGCGAGATAATGGCCCATGATGGTGGCGTGAACGGCAAAACTCGCTTCTTTCGGTTTGCCGCCATAGGTACCCCATTGTGCCGACAGCACGGCCGCGAGCTTCGGGTCGCTGATGATTTCTGCGATGACCTTGCCGGTCGTGCGGCCACACCAACGCTGGATTTTCTGCTTATTCCACCAGTGGTGTGCAAAGCGGAACGGTTCGGGCATCGCGCGCTCGCCTCCAACCATGTGGCCAGCTTCCTCTGCCGACAGCAACGCCTCGAAATAGGCGTCGATTTCGGCCGTATTGTCGGGGAACCGGTCCTTGAGCTCCATCTTGTAGGCTTCGGCCGGTCGCCCTACGGAAATCTCGAACCCGTCCGGGAAATGCAGCGTGTCGTAGACGGTGCCGACCGAGTGAAACTCGATTGTTCCGTCGCTCAGCCAGTCCAAGATCCGACCTGCAAGCTGATCGTGACCGAATGTGCCGCAATAGTGGAGGCCGACGTCCCAACTGAAACCATCGCGAGTAAAGGCGTGAGTCAGCCCGCCGATTGATTGCGCTTGCTCAAGAAGCAAGACTTTGTGATCAAACCGGGAAAGCGCAGCAGCCGTCGTCATACCGCCCATGCCGGACCCGATAACAATAACATCGAACTCTCTTGCAGACGATTTGGCTGTCATTCAGCGATATCTCCTCTGAAAAAGCCTATCACGTACTAGAACAAGCAAAAAGATAACGATGAATACCATTATGATGGCCAATGGAACCCACTTAGGAACCCAGGGAGAGAAAGGGGGAGGAGTTATTTTATAACTCTTTGATTTAATTGGTGGCCAGGGACAGAATTGAACTGCCGACACAGGGATTTTCAGTCCCCTGCTCTACCAACTGAGCTACCTGGCCATTAGAATAGGATTAAAATCAAAGACCGCGTATTAAAGCGGGACGGGGTGCGTCCGTCAAGTCAAGGCCTATTTCTCCTCAGGGGGTACATACTCCTTGGGTCTTTCCGATCCTTCTCCGAAGAAAAACTTCTCCATCTCCTCTTCCAGGAACTTTCTGGCCTTGGGTTCGATAGGGGTGAGGCGGTATTCATTAATCAGCATGGTCTGATGATTCAGCCACATCCGCCATGCCTCCTGAGAGACATTTTCAAATATGCGTTTACCCAGTTCACCAGGGTAAGGGAGCCTTGCCAGTCCCTCGGCCTCCCGGCCCAACTTTACACAATGTACGGTCCGACTCATGCTTTTCCTCAATAATCTATAGTTGCTGGATCAACCTGTTTACCGGTGCTGGCAACCCCACGCCGGGTTTATCTTCTCGACTGAACCAGCGGTATCTTCCCGGCTCTCTGATCCGTTCGGCAATAGTCTTTACCTTGATATGTACCGGCGTAATATCCAGGTGGTAATGGCTGAAGGTATGCCGAAACAAGGGATGGTAATCCAGATCTTCAACGGTGAGTCCCAGATCATGCGTGATCCAGTCCTTAATATCAAAACCGGTTTCATGCTCCGGAAAGGACCAGAGCCCTCCCCATATCCCGGCAGGGGGCCGCTGTTCCAGCAGTATTTCATTGAACTGGTTTTCCAGCATGGCAAACAGAACCTTTTTGACCGGCAACTCCCTGGCAGCCCTGGTTTGGGGGTAGCTATGCTGGGTTCCCTCCCTGTGTGCCTGACAACCCGCCGTTAATGGGCAAGCATCACAACGGGGCTGGCGCCTGAGGCATACAGTTGCGCCCAGGTCCATGATGGCTTGGGTATAGTCAGCAAAATGCTCCTCCGGGGTGTACTCCTCCGCCAGCTGCCAGAGTCTCCTGGCGACGGCTGACTGCCCCGGCCAGCCCGCGACAGTATGGTAACGGCACAGCACCCGCTTTACATTGCCATCCAGGATCGGGGCCCGCAGTCCACAGGCAAGCGACAGGATAGCCCCGGCGGTCGACCGGCCAATTCCGGGCAAAGCGATGAGACTCTCCATTGACGCCGGGAACCGGCCCTGATGTTCACCATCGACAATTCTGGCGGCACAGTGCAGGTTCCGCGCACGGGCATAATAGCCCAGGCCGGACCAGAGGTGCAGAACCTCATCAAGATCCACAACGGCCAACGAGTGTACTTCAGGAAAGCGCTCCATGAACTTTTCATAGTAGGGGATCACCGTACTGACCTGGGTCTGCTGCAGCATGATCTCAGAAACCCAGACACGGTACGGCGTAATCGTCTGTCGCCAGGGCAAGTCCTTCCGCCCTTCCCAGGCGTACCAGGTCAATAACTGTGTAGCAAATTTCTCAGGGCTCATTTAATTCCAGTCGCTGGATCATCACTACCAGTTCACGGGAGAGGCGATTCTCCAGCAGCCAGGGGCCGATCAGGGGCGGGATCCAGAAGGCCGGGCGAATAGTGCTATTAAATATCACGCGACTCTGGCCATCGGCTTCCGCCTCCACCGCCCAGTGGCTTAACCCAGAGTAAAAATCGTCGTTGGGGACCACCCGGGCAGTGAACCGGTTACCACTGACAGCAATGTCTTCGAGCAGGATAAACTCCGGACAATAGAAAAGGAAACAGGCCTGTGCTTCGAGTAAGCGCCGGTTTTGCCGCGGGGCATCCACCACCCGCTCGCTTCTGACAATGATATCACTGAGTTCATGAAAGCGATCAAAGTCCAACAGGCGCGCATATATATACGTCTGTTCAGATGTAACTGTAACATCAAACCTGACCTCGTAGGCCCCATCCTGTTTCTTGACCGAGACCGCATGGATAGTGCCGGCCTGCATCGGGCCGGCAAGCAGTGCCAAGAAAATGGCCAGGGACCAGGGACCAGGCTTCAATCAAAACAGCCCTTTCAGCACATCTTCAACCGTATCCTTTATTTGTTCTTCTTTACTCTTGGCCGGTGCGCTCTCTTCCTGCTTAGGTGCTGCCTGCTGCGGTTCCGTTCCAGACGGTTCGGCTGGTGATGTCTCCTCTACAGGCGCCGTCTCGGTTTTTTTGCCCCCCAGCCCCAGTTTCTTTTCCAGCAGACCCTTGAGTTTCTCCTCACCGGTTTGCTTGAACAGGGCCTTGGCAATCTGATCTGCATCCGGTAAGCAGCGCGGTTTTTCGAAACTGCCCCGACATTGTATGGGCACCCCATAACCACCAATATTGAAAGTCTCTTCGCCCCGGGCGGTACGCGTTTCATCCACGCTGGCCTTCATATTGTACTTGATGGTTTCGTCATTGAGGTTGGCCAGCATACCCTCGCCGGTCACCTTGAAACCACTGGCCAGCATAATGAGATCCTTGTTGGTTACCACACCCTTGTTGATATCCAGTGTGGCACTGAGTTCCTCAAAGGGTGTATTGCCACTGGAATCGATTTTGCTGTAACGCTTGCTTTCCAGCATGACCTCAATCTGCTCGAGTACCTTGTGGATGTCGATGCCCCTGAGAATTCCGTTGTTGACTTTCAAACGGCCCTTTCCGGTCAGGGTTCGCTTGATTTGATCGGTATTTTTTCCCGTCGCCCGAATATCATCCAGTGCGATGTTGGCAATACCGGCCAACGGCGCCTCTTTCTGTTGCAGGTAATCACGCAACAGGGGATCCATATTGACCTTGTCCAGACGTGAATTGATCACAAGCTTGAGTGCATCACCCTTGGCATCCATATCAATAACGGCATCATATTTTCCTTCATACAGATCGGCCTTGATCGGTTCCAGGCGGATATCACCATTACGCGCCCGAATTCCCAGCCTGAGATTTTGCAGCGTCGCATTTGAAACAACAATCTTGTCCGCGGCAAGATCACCCTTCACCTTGAGGGAACGCAGGGTCTCGACAGGCAGCTCCGATGCCGTGGCTGCTGTGGTTTCTGGCGTGGCGGCACCGGACTTGCCTTCTTGTTTGGGTGGCAGATAACGATCAGCATTGATGGCATCCAGCTTCAGGTCAAACTCGATATCCAGCTCTGCAAAGTTGGCAACAGACAGGTCGCCCTTCAGGATCGAGTCATCGAGGGTGACGTTGATGTCTTTCAGGGAGAGGCGCTCCAGATGACCGGAAAATCCGGTAGACAGGGCCACTTTTTTCAAGACCTTGTCATCAGCCGTTTTGGGTAACGATTGATTAAGCTGACTGGCCAGTTTGCGCAGATTGAACGCTGCAAGATTGATGCTGCCTTCATAGGCCGGGTCGTCCAGGATATTCTCGGCCTTCACATTGCCCTTCAGGTCCAGACCCAACCCCTTCAGGTCCAGGCTGGCTATCTCAAGTCGTTGCTTATCCAGATTGGCCCGGGTATCTGCCGTGAGGAGGACATCCACGGGTGAATTGGGGATCTGCGGGCCGGAAAATGTCGCTTTTAATGAGAGGGGGCTGATGTGAAACTCGCCTTTCTCACCCTGCAGTGTGGCATTCAGGTTGATCTCTTTCATAACCTTGCCCAGTTCGCCCTGATCCAGGGCCGATAACAACGGGCCCAGGTCCTTGCCGACAAGATTTAACCGGCCATTCATCTTGCCTTTACTGGAGGTGATAGCAGTGGCATCAAGCTGGCCGTCTGCCTTGATACCCAAGGCCCTGACAGTCAGTTGGCTAACCTTAATATCACCCCTGGCAGGATTGGAATTAAAGCTGCTTTGTATATCGAATGAGCGATCTTTCAACCGTGCCAGATCTTTTCCTGCTGGCACTTCTAGAATATTCAGCAGTTGCGCCAGATCATCTCCGCGAGCCAGCAGGCGCCCTTCGGTCACCGGTTCCCCGGACTGCACATCACTGGCCTTGATATCGGCCTCCACATGCGCACCGAGCAGGTCGATGGTCAGGCCGCTGATAGTGGCTGTATCCTCGTCGAGATTGGTCTCCATCGCACCCTTCAGTTTTAGCTCGGTCGAACCTCCCGGTACTTTCTTGCCAGCAAGCTTTACCTTCAGGTCAATGGGCTTGAAGGCATAGATTGCTGTATCCTGGTTGTAATTCAGGGTCCCGTTAAGCTTCAGTGCCGTATCCAATGCCGGTTTATTGGACGAGGTATCCAGGCTGAGCTCCACGTTGATAGGGGTACCATAGGTTAATTCACCGGTCTTGAAATTGATCTTGCTGATCCGGACCTGTTGGCCCGCCGCCTGATCGTCCCAGCTGACCCGCCCATTGCGGACATCGACCCCGCCGAGCACCACAGCGGCCAGGGACTTAGGTTCCCGTGGCTCCGGGGCGGGTCTCTCTGCTGCCTTCTTCCCGGCCCCGGCCCCGCCCGCCAGGTCGTCCCAGTTGCTCACGCCTGCCTTGTTTCTGGCCAGATTGACTTTCAGGCCATGCAGTCGAAAAGTATCCAGGACATATTGGCCTCGCAACAGGGGCAGGGTCTTGATGCGTAGGGCAACCTTGTCCATGTGGACCATGGGTTCTTTGCCAAAACCCTTTGCATTACCCAGAGTGATGCCTTCTGCCTCAAGTCCCAGCCAGGGATAATAACTGAGGCCGATATTGCCGGTAATGGCAAACGAGCGGCCGGTGGCCTGCTCCACCCGCGAGACAATCAGGTCCTTGTGTTCATTGGGGTCAAAGACCAACAGGGTAATACCGACGATCAAAACGAGTGACACCACGATGACCAGTGTCACAGCGAGTAATATCTTGAATAATCGAATCATCCTTCTCCATCCTCTACCATGATTTTTATCAGGCGTTTACGTGCCCGCCTGATAGCCTGCCGGACCTGCTTGGGCGCGGTACCACCGACATGGTCGCGCGCAGCGACCGATCCCTCCAGGCTCAGGCAATCGAAGACATCCTTTCCTATCTTTTTTGAAAACTGTTGCAGTTCCTTTAAAGACAATTCAGACAAGTCCTTGCTTTGCCCGATAGCGTACCGCACAGCCCGACCTACAACTGCATGGGCATCACGAAACGGGACCTGTTTTCTGACCAGATAGTCCGCCAGGTCGGTCGCCGTTATATAGCCCTGTCCCGCCGCTGTCAGCATCGCTTCGTTGCGGACCCGGATGCCCGGTATCATCCCGCGGTAGGCCAGCAGGCACTGCTTGACCGTATCTATGGCATCAAACAGTGCCAGCTTGTCCTCCTGGTTGTCCCGGTTATAGGCCAGCGGTTGCGCCTTCATCAGGGTCAACAGGGACATCAGATGTCCATATAGCCGACCCGTTTTACCCCGGACCAGTTCCGCTATATCCGGGTTTTTTTTCTGCGGCATGATCGATGAACCGGTACACCAGGCATCATCGAGTTCAATAAATGCAAACTGCTGTGACATCCACAACACCAGCTCTTCGGAAAATCTCGAGAGATGCATCATGACTAATGCCGCGCAATGACAGAATTCCACCGCAAAATCACGGTCACTTACGGCATCCAGGGAATTTTCCGTGACGGCAGGAAATCCCAGCAATTTTGCCGTATAGGCTCGATCAATCGGATAACTTGTGCCGGCCAATGCGCCTGATCCCAGCGGCAGCACGTTGACCCGTGTCCTGCAGTCCGCGAGCCTCAGGCTGTCGCGGTAGAGCATTTCAAACCAGGCCAGTAAATGATGTCCGAAGGTAACCGGCTGCGCAGTTTGCATATGGGTAAAACCGGGCATGATCGTCTCAGTCTCCTTTTCAGCCAGGTCGACGAGTGCAGTCATGACCTCGGACAGCAACTGTCGAATGGACTGGATCTCGGCCCTCAGGTAGAGGCGGATGTCAGTCGCCACCTGATCATTACGTGAGCGTCCTGTATGTAATTTCTTGCCGACTTCGCCAATCCGCTTGATCAAGGCTGATTCGATGTTCATATGTACATCCTCAAGCGCAGGGTCCCACCGGAATTTACCCTGTCGAATATCCTTTTCGATGGCCTTTAATCCCCGAACAATTTTCCGGATGTCCTGTTTGCTGAGCACACCGACATGCGCCAGCATTTCGGCATGGGCAATTGAACCCTTGATATCGACCAGGGCCAGTCGTTGATCATAGGAGACCGACTCGGTAAAACACTCGACGAACTCGTCCGTCGGTGTGGCGAAACGGCCCCCCCAAGGTTTTTTCTTTTTGTTTTTTGCAGTCATATCGGCTGTATACTGTGAATTATTGAGTGCAGACTTTTGAACAAACAACATTATATCGTAAGCTTGCAACAAATAATTATTTTCACTCCATGAAACCTGAAGATCAGCACAAGAGTTCATTCCTCCCCGATTTTTGCAGGGTACGCATGGTCTTTGTAGTCGTTCTGATTGCGGAGCTATTGGCCATACTGTTGACCCTGGCCCTCTCAAACCACCTGGCCAGGAGCGCATCCGATCTGGCCCTCTATTCCCTCTTCATCCAGTGGATTGCCCTCACCAGTGTGGCCGCCCTGTGTATCGCCCGGCCGTATCTTGAGCCCCTGTCGGAACCACTCGTTGCCACCGTGAGTTATCTCCTTATCCTACTGGTCAGTTTCTTCATTACTGAAGTGGCTTGGTGGTTGATCCAGCACTCGCCCGGACTCGCATTGGACAGCCCGGAATCCCACATGTTATTTACTGGCCGCAGCATGGGGATCAGTGCCATTGTCAGTGCGCTGGCACTGCGTTACTTCTATGTACAACATCAATGGCGACGGAATCTGGAACTGGAATCCGAAGCGCGTATCCAGGCTCTGCAATCACGCATCAGGCCGCACTTTCTTTTCAATTGCATGAACATCATTGCCAGCCTGACCCGCAGTCAGCCTAATCTCGCCGAAGAGGCCATCGAGGACCTTTCCGATCTGTTCCGTGTCAGCCTGCAGGATGCCAGGCACATGGTCAGCGTGGGCGAGGAGATCGCCTTGTGCCGGGGCTATCTGCGTATCGAGGAACACCGTCTTGGCAAACGCTTGCATGTAAACTGGGAGGTGGATGATTTACCTGACGATGCCAGATTGCCGTCGCTCACCGTCCAACCCCTGATTGAAAATGCCATTTATCATGGCATCGAGCGATTACCCGAAGGTGGCAGTATTAATATCCGCGGCCAGCGCAATAACAGTTCATTTATCATACGGGTTTCCAATACTATCCCGCCGGGCGATCCGACCAATCCCCACAGCGGCAACCAGTTGGCCCTGAAGAACATCCAGCAGCGAATAGAGGTCTTCTTTGGCAAACACGGCAAACTGACGACATCAATAGACGGCGATCAGTACTGTGCAGAGATCAGGATACCGTACCCTTATGAAGATACTGATCGTTGATGACGAACCACTGGCCAGGGAACGTCTGCAAAGGCTGACCACCGAAATCGATGCCTCGTACCAGACAGAGCAGGCGGAACACGGGCTGGATGCCATGGAAAAGATGTCCGCCTCGCCCGCTGACATCGTCTTGCTGGATATCCGCATGCCTGTGATGGACGGCCTGGAAACCGCCCACCACCTCTGTCGCCTGGATCCGGAACCGATCATCATCTTCACAACGGCCTATGAGGAACATGCCTTGCAGGCTTTTGACGCGCAGGCCATAGATTATCTGCTCAAACCGGTTAAAAAGGATCGGTTGCAACAGGCCCTGCAGCGTGCCTCTCTCCTGCAACGCGCCTCCATTGAAAAACTGCGGCAACAGGAACCCCGCAGGAGTCGGACTCATCTCAGTGCTACGTTCAAAGGGGAACTGAAGCTGATTCCTGTGAATGAGATATTCTTTTTAAAGGCGGAACAAAAATATGTGGTAGCGGCCTGGCCGGAGGGTGAATTGTTATTGGAGGAAACCCTGTTGTCTCTGGAAGAGGAATTTGGCGACCAGTTTATCCGGATTCACCGCAATGCACTCGTGTCCCGGGACCACATTGACAGCATCGTGAAAGATGATCAGGGGCAACCGCAAGTCGTGATAAAGGGTTCTGGAACCCGCTTGGCCGTCAGCCGGCGGAATATCAGTCACATCCGGAAGATCCTGAAGCAACCGTTGACGGACTAGCACCGGTCATCTCCCTGGCGGCTGCCAGCATGGCCAGGCGGGCTATCACACCATAAGTGTAAAAGCGGTTGGCATGCGTATCTGGAGACTGGTCCTTTTCCGGCGAGATACAGCAGTCATCAAAGGCCAACGGCTCAAATCGCATTCCCGGGGCATTCAGGTTTTCACTGGCAGTGCGTTCTCCATGGACACGGTAAAAACCCCCGACCACGCTATGGCCAATGAGGTAGACGACCGGTTCGGCAACTGTATTTTCATCACCCCACTTTTCATGTGTGTAGACGCCCTCCTGGATCAAGACCTTGCTGACCTTTTGGCCCTCTTTCACAGTGGCCATGCGGGTACGTTGCTTGCGATTCAGGTCGCTGATTTCATCCGGGCTTTTTACCGTCATGATACCCATACCATAAGTCCCTGAATCCGCCTTGACCATGACAAACGGTTCACACTTGACCCCGTATTCATCATACTTCCTGCGGATCCCATCCAGCAGTGCTTCCACATTCTTTCGTAAGCAGGACTCTCCCTCCCGTTTCATAAAATCTATCTCACCACAATTACGAAACATGGGGTCGATAAGCCAGGAGTCTAGGTCAATATGCCGGCTAAATTCTTCGGATACGGCCTTGTAATGGGCAAAGTGAATGGATTTTAGACGGTTGCTCCACCCCATGCTCAGAGGCGGAGTCAGGTATTGCTCAATGCCTTCCAGCAACTCAGGGCGACCGGAAGACAGGTCATTGTTAAGGATAATTAGCTCTGGCATAAAACCATCGAGCATAATCTTATTGCCTTCCCGTTGCAGGGGCTCGTACATTAACTCGCGGCCAGAGGCCGATGTAAAAATCCGGGGCGCATCCAGGCCCGGCAGAGTCGACCCAATCCTCACTTCAAACCCGGCCTTTTCGATGATCTCGAACAGCGATGCAAGGTTTTCCAGGTAATAGAGGTTACGGGTATGGTTCTCGGGGAAGATCAGGATCCGGTCAATCTGCTTGCCCATACGCTCGATTGCCAGTTGCACTGCCTGGATGCAAAGTGGCTGGAAGGCGGGGTTGAGGTTGTTGAACCCTGCAGGGAACAAATTGGTATCGACCGGCGCGATCTTGTAGCCAGCGTGGCGGATGTCCACCGAGGTATAGAAGGGTTCCCTGATATGCATCCATTGGGAGCGAAACCAGGATTCGATCTCAGTCATGTGGGATTGCAAATGACTCTCTACCTGATGCATTGGGCCTATCAGGGCCGTGGTAAGATGGGGAACAGTCTGGTTCATCATGGTGGACTTATTGTAGCGCAATCATTCGGTAATCAAACAAAGCTCATCTCAGCGCAGGTCACCCCACAGGACCTGGCAGGCCGTCAGGGCGGCCACCGCCGCCGTCTCGGTGCGCAAGATGCGAGGGCCAAGGGATACCGCGTGATAGCCGGCCTCCCGAGCCAGCATGACCTCTTCTTCACTGAAACCGCCTTCGGGACCGGCCAGCAGGCTCAATCCCAGCGACGGGGGTTTCAGTGCTTGCAATGAGAGTCCATTTCCCGGATGCAACATTAACTTTAGTTCCTTATTCTCGACTTGCAGAAACTCACTTAGTGTCATTGGGAGCCCCACTGGTGGGACAAAGTTTCTGCCACATTGTTCACAAGCATTGATAACGATCTTCTGCCAATGAATCCGCCGCTTCTCCATTTTATCCTGTTCCAGCCTGACATTCCCGTACCTGCACAGGACAGGAAAGATCCTGGCCACACCAAGTTCAACAGCCTTTTGAAAAGTGTAGTCCATGCGCTGACCCCGGGATATGCCCTGTATCAGGGTAATGGCTAGTGGTGATTCACTGTCATTATCAAAGTGCTGGCCAAGGTGAACCAGAACCTGCTTTTTATCCATGACTGTAATTACCGCCTTGTGATATCCACCCCTGCCATTAAAGATTTGCAGAGGGTGACCGGCCTTCAGACGTAATACTGTCTTCAGGTGATGGGACGTCTCCGCAGGCAATTCATGGTCCTCACCTGAGGATAAGGGTTTATCCAGAAATACTCTGACAGTGCGCATGGCCTAGTCCCTGACCGCTTGGTCGATTCCAGCCCTGGCAACAGTAACTACATGGGCAAGTTCGTCATCACTGATGACATAGGGCGGCATGAGATATACTACGTTCCCCAACGGGCGCAAGATAACTCCCTGTGTCAGGGCATATTGATAGACCTTGAGACCACGTCTCTCCTGCCATGGGAAGGGCTCTCTACTTGCCTTGTCCTTTACCATCTCAACGGCAAGTATCATGCCATGCTGGCGTACATCAGACACATGTGGATGGTCAGCGAGGTCGCGGGTCAATTCATGCATTTGTCCGGCCAACTGATGGTTGCGTCCCAACACATCGGATTTTGAAAACAGGTCAAGGGTGGCCAGGGCCGCTGCGCAGCCGAGCGGATTGCCCGTAAAACTGTGTGAATGCAAAAACGCAGTAAGATTTCGGTAATCATCGTAAAAGGCCTGATAGACCTCTTCGGTTGTCAGAGTGACCGATAGGGGCAGATAGCCGCCTGTCAGCCCTTTCGACAGGCACATGAAGTCCGGTGTTATTCCCGCCTGCTCGCAGGCGAACATGGTACCGGTACGACCGAAACCGACGGCGATCTCATCGGCGATCAGATGCACACCATAGCGGTCGCAGGCCTCTCTCAACAGTGACAGGTAGACCGGATGATACATCCTCATATTGCCGGCACACTGTACCAAAGGCTCTACAAATACGGCACAGACCTCGTCTGCATGTCGTTCCAGCAGGCGTTCCATCTCGGTCAATTTTTTCCTGCTGTGTGCCTCCCAGGAATCACCTGCCTCACGCAAATAACAATCCGGCGAGGGGGCGATGATAGTATTCAGCAACAAGGGGGCATAGGTTTCCTTATACAGGGGAACATTACCTACAGAGAGGGCACCGATGGTCTCGCCATGGTAACTGTTGTCAAGGGTAATAAAGCGCTTCTTCCCGTGCTTGCCCCGGTTCCGCCAGTAGTGAAAACTCATTTTCAAGGCCACCTCTATGGCGGATGAACCGTTGTCTGCATAAAAGCAACGCTGCAATCCTGCCGGCGTCAGGGAAACCAGCCTTTCAGAGAGTTTTACCACCGGTTCATGGGAAAAACCGGCGAGGATAACGTGTTCCAGGGCCTGTAATTGCCGGGTTATTGCTGCATTGATTTCAGGATTGCAATGACCAAACAAATTTACCCACCAGGAACTGATGGCGTCGATATAGCGATTGCCTTCCATATCCTCCAGCCAGACACCTTCTCCGCGCCGGATCGGGATCAAGGGCAGGGTCTCATGGTCTTTCATCTGGGTGCAGGGATGCCAGAGAACATTCAAATCGCGGTTTACGAGTCTGGAAGACATGAAAATCTTGAGAGTAAATTTATCTGCTATCCTTTTCGAAGGATATCCAGGTCACAAGAGTCAGTATGCGTATCAGCAAGTCAAAATTCAGCGTAGGGCAGTTGATAGTTCACAAGCTATTTAATTACCGGGGGGTAATCATCGATGTTGATCCGATCTATATGGGGACTGAAGAATGGTATCAAACCATTGCATTGACGAGGCCACCCCGCGATGCCCCTTGGTACCATGTCCTTGTCCATAATGCAACGCATGAAACCTATGTGGCTGAGAGGAACCTCGATATCGATGATTCAGAGCAGCCAATTAATCACCCCCTGATTAATTATTACTTCGATGACTTTTTAGATTGCGTATATATCAGAAGAAAAGCGGATAACTAGATAATTCTGATTATTTGGATACCACTTCTTTCGGTGTCGAAGACATAATGCAACCGATTAACCGGTCTTCAAGCTCTATCCGCGTTGTTATATACTCTCCCAACTTGGAAAGGTGCATGGTTATATGTGAAAGTTCCTTTTCTCTGTTTTCAGAGTTATATCGCTCGCTGAACTCAAGTGCGATTCGGGTCGATTCCTCTATCACCGGATAGATCTTCTCGGCCATTTCCGCCACCGTCAGCCTTCTTTCATTCCCTGACTCAATCCGGTCATAGAGGCTGAAATGACCTGAGGCTATATAATCGACCAGTACCTGACAAAATTCACCAAGTAATTCTTCATCATGGGTATCGATATTGTCAGGATTGAGCTTGGCAAGTTCTAGATAAAGTGACAGCAGTTCTTTCCGTTCCGACAGCATATGATCGATATGCGGATTGGATGATGATCGTCGATCCTGTTTGGCATCAGACTGCATTGATCTTTCCCCCGGCTAATATTAATTGATTCAGGACTTACTACTTTAAAAGCTGCTAGTACGCAGATTTAAAACCTTCAGATGACAAGTCAGAATAAAGCGTTTGCCATTCCCGCCCTTGGTTGAGAAATTCTAACAATTATCCAGCAGACTAACACCTGTTCATAATTTTAAATTACCATTATCCTTCAAATATACTAATTGCGCAGATTACCTGTTCATCAACAAGGCGGTATTAATGGATATACCCGGCTACCAAATTAGCGAGAAGATCGGCAAGGGGGGGATGGCCGATGTCTATCTTGCCACGCAGGTCTCCCTCTCAAGACCAGTCGTGTTAAAGATAATGCATCTGGCCGGTGATCCGAATGATGATGTAAAGATTGAACGCTTCCTTGCAGAAGGCCGTATTGTTGCCTCACTAAATCACCCGAACATAATCACTATCTACGATATCGGTATTACCGATAATAATTCCTTATATATTTCAATGGAATATATTAACAACGGCGATCTCAAGGGCCGTATAGGGATCCCCATGGACCCCTTGGAAGCCCTGGGCTATCTGTTACAGATAAGCAGTGGGCTGAAGACCGCCCATGAACACGGCATCATTCACCGTGATGTAAAACCAGCCAATATTCTGTTCAGGGATGACGATACGCCATTGTTGACTGATTTCGGTATAGCAAAGCAACTAGGCAAAGACCTTGACCTTACCCAGACCAATGCATTTCTGGGAAGTCCCAACTATATCAGCCCCGAACAGGCAGGCGGGGGCGATGTTGACGAAAGATCGGACATTTACAGCCTGGGTTGCGTATTCTATGAAATGGTGACGGGAGATAAACCCTATCATGCAGATTCCGTCATTGATGTTGTGATGCAACACAACAAGGCGCCCGTTCCCACACTGCCAGAAAACCTTCAAAAGTATCAGCCACTCCTGGACAAGATGATGGCCAAGGACAGGAATGATCGCTTTTCAAGTGCTGCAGATTTAATGGACACCATAAGGAAGCTTCAGGGCAAAGTTGAGCCATCGCTGCGCCTGCCAGATTTCATAGTCAGTAGCTACGAAGATCGTGGCAAGCCCTATAAAACACGTTATATCATCCTTCTATCCCTGTTGTTCGTCTCCGCGGTATTCTTCAGCGCAATTGAGTACGTCGATTACCGGCTCAGGAACGCCCCTTCAGTTGATCTCGAAAGCATCCCGGTAGATACCACTCTGAAAACTGGCAATGTCAGTGCCCTTGCAAACCCGTCACTGCCCACAACACAGGTTGAAGTATCACAGGATGTCATCAACGCACTGATCTGGTTGGGGAATAAAAGCCTTGAGGAGTACAAACTGACTTACCCTGACAAGGACAACGCGTATTACTATTTTTCAAGACTACTCAGGATCGATCCAGACAATGAAAATGCAATAAAAGGAATCAAGGAAATTGCTGAACGTTATGTTATTCTTGCCGAGAGAGCATTTACGAATAAAGATCATGAAAAGACCGATGCCTACATTAGTATCGGCCTGAAGATTGATCCCGAGAACCGTTCACTACACTCCCTTCGTTCGATTAATGAAGAAAACCGGGAGAAAGGCCTGTTTGAGAAAATAAGATCCTATTTCAACTAGAGAGATACTTCTCATTTCCCAGTCATCTCGTTTTCTACCTGGGCCTCTGGCTGTTCAGGAGATTCGAGCATTTCATCGAGCTTATTAACAAGTTCCAGCATTTCCTCTCTCGAGAGATTCTCAAGTGACTCCAGCTGCTGTGACGGTATACTCTCTGTATCGGCAGGCAGGGCTTCTTCCGGTGGCGGTGTTTTTTTACCCTCATTCAGATCCCTGCTGCCATTACCAATAGCCGACTTGATCGTTTCCGCTTCTATTGCCTTGGCCTTGGCTGATTCAATGTCCTCCTCTGCACTGAGCATGGCTTGCCTGCGGAGCGCCCTGCGCTGGCCCCTGTCAAGCGGTATTGCCGTATCATCTATGATCTTGCCTTTATCAAATACAATGACACGAGGGCCTTTTTCATCAGTGCGGTACCAGGAAGGTGGTTTCCCTGATAACTGGGTTGTTCCTGTTTTGGGATCCCGCCATTGATACATTCTTGCTTCTGCAGCAAGACTGCATGTTAATAAAAGGATAATTATTATTCGGTGTAAATACATGGCCCAAGGGATAATATAAAATATTATGGACATTATAGCATTGGCGCCAAATAAAGTACCTGACACCTTGATATGACAACAAGGAATATAAAAAATGCATTTGTTTGATCTGATTGCCATACTACTGACACTGACCGCAGTATTTTCCTATCTGAATTTCTGTTACCTGCGTTTGCCTACAACCATAGGTGTAATGGTTATCAGCCTGGCAATGTCTATCATTATAATCCTGCTCGATTTTGCCGGCCTCGATCTGACACAAAAAGTCGAAATGTTACTTTATGAAATCGATTTTAACGAAACCCTTATGCACGGGATGCTCAGTTACCTCCTTTTTGCAGGCGCACTCCACGTCAATCTAGAAGATCTGGCAAAAAGGAAATGGTTAATTGGCAGCATGGCCTCTATAGGTGTTCTTATATCCACGCTGATAATCGGGACGCTGTTATGGCTTGTGCTAAGCTGGTTTGGTTTGAATATGAATTATATCTACTGCCTGCTTTTCGGCGCACTCATATCCCCGACCGACCCCATTGCTGTCCTTTCCATATTAAGAACTGCCGGAGCACCCAAATCACTGGAGATCAAAATAACGGGAGAATCATTATTCAATGACGGTATTGGGGTTGTTGTCTTTATCATCATTTCAGCACTTGCATTCGGAAATACGGACATTACTTTCGGATCGATATTCGGAATATTCATGGAGGAGGCTGTGGGTGGGGCCTTATTCGGGCTGATTGCAGGCTATATCACCTATCAGTTATTGAGCCGCGTGGATAATTATCAAGTGGAAATAATGCTGACCCTGGCCCTGGTTACAGGTGGTTATGCATTGGCCCTAGCATTGCATATTTCAGGTCCTATAGCCGTGGTCGTCGCCGGACTAATGATAGGGAACCAGGGCAGACTGCTTGCCATGGGCGACCTGACACGCGAGCACCTTGACACTTTCTGGGAACTGATCGATGAAATACTGAATGCCGTGCTGTTCGTATTGATCGGGCTGGAGGTGCTTGTTATCTCCTTTAACGGGGAACTGGTATTAATGGGCCTGATTGCCGTCGTCATCGTATTATTTGCGAGATTTATCAGCGTAAGTATCCCCGTAAAATTCCTGCAGCGTTATCGTGAATTTAGCCCGCATGTTGTAAAGATTCTCACCTGGGGTGGCCTACGGGGCGGAATCTCTGTGGCGCTTGCCCTTTCATTGCCCGCTGGTACGGAGCGGGATCTCATACTGGGTATCACTTATCTTGTCGTAATATTTTCCATACTTGTTCAGGGGCTGACCATCGGCAAGCTCATAAAGTTCACGACGCATGGTTATTGATCACGGGAGATATGGTAATACGGCCGGATAAAATAGTATCCGGGGGACAAACCGGGGTTGACCGCGCGGCGCTGGATGTAGCTATTGAACTCGGGATTACACACTCCGGCTGGTGTCCCAGTGGCCGCAAGGCCGAAGACGGAGTAATACCGGCAAGGTATCAATTGCACGAAACTGAAACGTCTGAGTACATCGAACGTACACGTTTAAATGTACGTGACTCAGATGGAACACTGGTACTCGGAATTGGCGAGCCTACAGGGGGTACATTACAAACGATCCGTATCGCAGATGAGCTTAACAAGCCTCTGCTAAGCATAGATTTGTCAAAGCCGCCCACTGCCGCTCAAATAAACCACTGGTTACAATCTAATAACATCAAGGTGCTCAACATAGCCGGGCCCAGGGGCAGCAAGCAGCCCGATATTGGGAAACTTTCCAGGGATTTTCTAAAAAAACTTTTCACCTAAGCTACTGTTCAACACAGTTCAGGTAGGCCCTTTCAAGGCTTGGGGCATTGTATTTTTCCAGGCATTCCGGGAGTGTGCCGGAAAAATAGATCCTGCCCTGATGTAATATCACCAGCCGATCACACATTGACTCGATATCTTCCAGGAGGTGCGTGGAATAAAAAAGGCTTAGACGCCGATCCTTTAGTGAAAGCAAATATTCCTTCAAGCGTGCGCGTGCCCTGGGATCAAGACCACTCATGGGTTCGTCATACACAAGCAGTTTCCTTTTGATCATCAGGCTCGCCACCAATCCCAGTTTCTGCGCCATCCCCTTGGAATATTCATAGACTGGTTGCGCAAGCGCCGCCTCAGCCAGATCCAGGGTCGCGAGCAGGCCCCGCACCCTTGCCGCATCGTACTCCACCTGATGCAGAGCGGACATGTATTTCAGGAAGTCCAGTCCCCTGAGGAAATAGGGTGGAACGAATTTCTCGGGTAAAAAGGTCAATGCATGTCTAGCGTTGTTTTCCCGATGATCACTTCCAAAGATCCTGATCTGGCCGCTATCGAGAGCACAAAAATTCAGCAGGCATTTAATAAGCGTTGTTTTGCCCGCGCCATTGACACCCACCAGACCGACGTATTCACCCTCCAACATTGACAGGCTGATCTCATTCAGGACTGTCTTACTGCCGTAGGATTTGGATACCTTCTCGAATTCGAGTGCAGCAATCCCGGTGCTCATTACTTCCTAACTCCTGATAAACGCGCTTACAAAAAAGCCCACGCTAGCGTGGGCTCTTTGACTGAATTCCTAGCCTTGAAATTAATAGAGTGAAACTGCATTGCAGTCCTGGGAGTCGGTAGCTACGTCCCAGTTATTACCCGCATCAATACAGGTAGCGGAAGATTGTGTTAAGGCACCATACCCGCCGGCCGCTGTAGCTGTGGCACGGATAATACCCGTTGTTGGCTGGCCATCATCCAGTTTCACATCCAGTTCCCGCATGATCTTGGCGGGGACCTGGCCACCAAAGACATACACCAGACGTTCTGCAACCGTACCCTGATAGTCATCCAGGCGGCTGAGTATTACCGGACCGTTAAATGCATTAACCGGCGCGCGGGTACCATCACGGTATGTTGCTTCATTTGTAGCACCACCGACATAGTTACCGGTAAGGAAACCGGCCTTTGACAATTGCTCCCAGACACCGGAGGCCTCGTCCCAACTACCGTCATCGATTCGGCCGTTACCCGCGGTTGCCGCTGTCGGGCTTACGATGGCCGTGCCGATGCCGGTTGTGGCTGCCGCCTTTGGCCAGTCACCGGGGACCTGGCGATAACGGTCAATAAAGCCATAATAGGCGGCCTGGACGGCGGCATTCTGATCCGCCATGTTCCGCACACGTGCACTATTGATCAATTCCTGGCCTTTCAGGATGCCGCCAAGCAGCAGGCCGACGATCACCAGTACAATGGCAATTTCAACCAGGGTAAAACCGGACTGTTTATTAAAAGCCTTCATGGGACGCTCCTTAAGAATTCAATTCTGATTAACTAGAGGCACATTCTATGCCAATAGATTAACTTATTGTTATTATTATATTAAATTGACAAATCCAGGGTTTACAACAACGCTTAACTGACGAAGTATCATCAATCTGTCGAAATCTCGACATGCCCGGAACAGGGGTCACCCCTTCTTTATAACCGCCATGGATCACCTGTCCACGGCCTGCGCCGCCTCCAGCTCAGCCAGCCGAGCCTGCAAAAATCGTAATTCATTCGGGTCACGGATAGTGCCGCTATCAATCAACCCGCCCACCAGGACCCGCGCCGCTTCCAGTTCGCCCATGTCCTCCAGGACATAGATATGCATCTGCCTTACCCAGAAGGGGACATCCTGAAGGGTCACATTTGCCGCCAACGCTTCTGCGTATTTCAATGCTAGTGGCAGGTCATTGAGACGGTGTTTCGCAAGGAAGACCCCATGGGCCATTGCTGGCCAGCGTCTGTCCGGGTCATCAAGGAATTTTTCATACACAAATGTCAGCATCTGCCTCTTTTTCGCACTGTCAGGGACTTCGGCATAGATTCGGGCGGCTGCAAGGATTGGATACTGCCCCCGTTCATCCAGGCTAAGGATCGTATTTAGCCAGGCGACCACATGATCATAATCAAGTTGTGTCAACGGCAGGCTCACCCCGGGCTGGTTATCAAATGCCTGCAGCCATAGCATGAGCATCTTTGCAATAACAATATCATCCGCAAGACTGAATAGACTCAGATAGTGTGTGGACGGGGGCGAGGGCAAAGGGCGGGCAACGGCATCTTTCACTTCATAATGAGTATGTAATACGAGCTGAATACCCAGGGATAAAAACAATAATAGAACGACAAGCCGGGGCACATCGGAAAGTGGTCTCTGTTGAGACCTGGCAAAAACACCTGTCCATCCTTCAGGCGACATGACTAGAGTTCCTTTCTGTAAAGATCAAACATAGCAGCAGCCGATAATAGCAGGACGTACACCAGTGCCTGAAAAATGACGTAGAACATATTCTCCGGGCTAATCGTTCCGTATACAAGCCACCCGGTCTGCGTAAACCTGGCAAAATCAGGTAACAGGTAGGCAATAACATCAATAATGCCTGTTATAAACTGTTGGGACAGCGTGGTAGCTTCAATAACAGGGCTAATCGCAATCAACTGGATAGTGCTGATTGTCCTTGCAAGCACATAAAATGCAAACACGAAGCAAAGCGCCACCGTTGCATTTGCCAATGTGAGCAGGAATAACAGACAGAGACTGGTCATTATCATTAATTCACAGACAAGAGATAGCATCCATAACAACACACTTATGGTATCTGCATAAAGAAAAAGGGGCAGTGAAAATAATATGGATATGACTATGGCCAGCATAATAAAGCCTGAAAGCTTGCCCAGATAATAAACATAACGGGGTATTGGCAGGGCGAATATGATATCGACCGCCTTTTCATTGAACTCCCGCAATGTGGAAGTCACTACGAAAAGACAGATTATAAAAACCGAGACAATGCGTACAAGATATGCAGTAACAGCGCCCTGGATTTCTGTCGATTCCGTGACAGATAATTCTCCTATAAACTGCGACAATCCGAATAAAATGATTACACCTGGCAGAACGGCCAGAAATACCCGGCTTCTGACAGCCTCAAGAAAACTGTATCTGGCAATAACGAGAACAGGATATTTCATACTGATTCCAGGCAAATTATTTAAAAACAAATAAATAATATACTATATATCGATTAAAAAATTCATTCGCCGATGACCAACTTCTTTAACATTTTAAGCAAGCGCCGTGATTATCTGTTACTTGCAGGTATGCTTGAAAGCCTGCATTTGGCGATATGGGCAGAATTTGACGGTCTTCTGTCCCATGCTTTACTACTTATTCATTTTGGGTTCTTCCTGCTCTGGCAACCAATTGAACGTGGAGACCAGCGTTATAGCTGGTATAACGCGTTGCTGCTTATCGTGCTGATTTTTGTATTCGTATACTTCATCAATTGGTGGCTGATTTTTATCTGGCTGGTGCTGATACTGGGAATTGTGGGTGGTCGTGTTATAAACAGCCGCTCTGAACGCTATGTGTATTTCCTGGTTATGATTTTGCTCTTTTCGGAACTCCTAATTGGGTGCCTCCCTGCAATGTTCGTAATAGCAACACCGCCTGAGGGAATTTCATCCTTTAATTATCTAATGGCCGTAATCCCGTTTATTTTACCATTGTTCAAGCCGGGCAAAACAACCCGGATTCCGGTCGATATACTGTATGCCATTACCACCTCACTGCTTGTAAGCCTGATCGCCCTGGGCAGCCTGGTTATCATGTATTCAACCGGGACGGATTATATAACCGCACTCACCAGAGTCTTACTTGCCATCGGGTTATCCCTGCTTTTCATCAGCTGGTTGCTCTCCGCCAATATGGGATTTAGCGGATTATCTCAAATATGGGCACGAACATTACTCAATATTGGTACGCCATTCGAGTCATGGTTACATGAGCTGTCAAGACTCAAGGACGAACATGAAGAGGCGGAAGATTATCTTGACGGGGCCATTGAAAAACTCCTTGGACTTGACTGGATGGCAGGAACACGTTGGAACGGCAAACTAAAAGGTAAAGAGACCAGATACAAGATCACACTTGCAATTAATAATCAGCCTGTAGAACTTTATACCAATGTCAGGATTGGCGGGGCACTGCTGCTACATTGCAAGCTCCTGATACGATTAATTGAATATTTCTATCAGGCAAAACTCAATGAAAGGGAACTGGCTAAACAGGCCCACTTACAGGCTATCTACGAAACCGGCGCAAGGATCACTCACGATATAAAAAACCTCCTGCAATCAATGCATTCCATGATAACAATTTTACAGGCTGACACCGATCGTACTGATGGCACCTCCCTGCAGATTCTGAAAAAGCAGTTCCCTTATTTTATCCAGCGTCTTGAACAGGCGGTTAACAAGCTCCAGTCACCCGAACAGCTGGTTACTGATGAAATACTTCTTTACGACTGGTGGCGTGAATTCAAAAACCATTACAGATCATTTGAAATAGAATTTACAGATGATCTCGAGGAAGATCTCCCGATACCCTACGATCTTTTTAACAGTGTGGCAGAGAACTTGGTTGAAAATGCAATTACAAAAAGAATGGTTGAACCCGACACGAACATCAGGCTGCTCCTGAGGTCCAGAAATAGTTACGTATCGCTTGAAGTAAGTGATTCGGGTCATGCAATTCCTGCAGAGATTGCAGATAAACTGTTTAGCGAACCTGTAAGCTCGGATAATGGCTTGGGGATTGGCCTGTATCAGGCAGCCAGACAGGCCCGTGTTATAGGATACCAGTTAATGCTCAGTAGTAACCGGGATGGTAAGGTTACCTTTACCCTTGAAAAACGCTTTGACCAGACCTAGGGCAGGCGCCCCGCTGCAATCAATTTGTTTTTCAGTACAAAAGGGGACAACCAGATCATCATATCATCAAAAGCAATCTGGCCCGATATAAGTGTATACTCCTTGTAGACGAACTCTCCCGCGGTATCTCCACTGTAAGTCGTCAAGATATTATTGGTCGTGCCGAATATCGCGGCATTACGGTCAAAGTTTTCCACCTCATCAGCACTTTGAACAGGCACATAATGGTTCTTGCCGTGTGAAACTATGATCGCGGGAATGTTCTGTGCAATGAGTGGAGTAGCCGCACCATCCTGATCTAGGATATCAATAGCACCGTTTGTTGTGAGATCAAACAGTGGAGTAGTAACAGCGAACGCAGCAGTGACACTGTATGTGAATGGTTTCTCCCAGGCATCAAGTTGCGGCACGCTCAGAGTTGCCCACGGCAGGTTGCCCGTCACGTTGCTGCTGACCGTCGGGACTACGCATACACCCGTTGCATTGACCCGGTCCTCCAGGCCATCATCAACGACGTCATCGGCATCGCCACCGGCACACCCGAAAACGGTTTCGCAGTCCGGGCAGGGGAGGTGTCCGTTTACCAGTGCATATCCATAAAGCGCTTCCTTGATGTTTTCTAGGGTCTCAGCAGTATCCTCACGATCCCTCTGTTCAACACTGGTAGCATACGGCATTAACAGCCCCCCCAGAAGGAGGCTAACTATGAACAGGACGAGGGAAAGCTCTATCAGGGTAAAACCACCGTTGTCATGACTTGTTTTTATATAATTCATGATTTATGGATTTACAGGACATCTGCCTGCTTTAAATGGAGGCGGACCGCCAATACTGGTTTCATCAGTATCATCATTTACACAATAGAGGATATCATTGAAAGTCGAGCTTATGGCATCACTTGCAAACTGTTTCGGGCTGTCGCTAACAGTGTAAGTTTGCGTATTCAGGTCTTCAAGATAATTACTCGCCGTTTGCTTCTCATCAGGATCCGTTGCAATAGGCGTTGCTGATCTAGATTGGGCCAATATTATATCTCCTGAGAAAAATACCACTGCAGCCTGGTAGGACGTTGATGCTCCGGGGGCATTAAGTGTAATACACTTCGAAGATACACAAATATCCGTGTCACCGGACATTTTTAGCGGCGCGTATTCCTCGGATACTACATAGTATATGTGATCCTTCCAGTTTTCCCAGAGAAGTATTAATTCATCGGCTTGAGAATCAGTAATTGGATTATCGGAATCATTTTTCCAAAATGATTTACAAAACCCTGAAAATGGTGTCGTACTAAGATCAATCAGTTTATTATCTGGTCTCGTACAGATATGTGGAGATGAACAAGTATCGTAAATCTGATTGTTACTTGTAGTAATATCCATGGGAAGACGCCCGATGAGAGAACCAGCTGTTACATCATCATATTCAGCATCATCCCGGTAATCTGTCAGATCGAAGGGAGCAGGCCATGGCAAGCTGCGATTCAGATCACCGTCACCATCATCAACATGATTGTCGGCGTTATACTGCCCGTACCCGGCCAAACACTCTGTCAAGCGATAAGTAAGATTATTAATCGAGGCTTCATCATAAATTTTCTCGGCAAAGTCGTTACGCAGCTTGACTGCATTGAATATCTCGTCGGCCGTCACATAGAGCATGAGATCATTGAATGTTTCACTCTCGGGATCATTAGTCAGTATAAACTGGTCAATGACATCAGGATTGACCGCATCAATATCATAGTTCCTGATCCCCAACATAGGATTCGAAGGAACTTCTGCATCCAGATAATTACTGGCGATGTAGTTTATCGCCTCATTGCCTTCACACATTGCGCCATTTGCATCACTGCGATTCTGGTTGTTAATGGAGCGTCCCGGGGCAATGATCACGGCAACCGGCCGTTCTCTAGGTGTGTTGCCTGCAATGACTGTTGTTCCGTCAGCGGCAATTATCTGAAATGTGCCAGGCGTATCATCATTTAACATCTCAGAACGGTTGCTACCGCCCTTCCAGGATCCTGAAACGGCATACCAAAGACACTGTCCATAGCCATCCTTGAGCGGAGGCAATCCAAGTGATTGCCAGGGAAGTTTTCCAATGGAATTGACATACTGGCTGCCACAAGGTACCTCCTGGTTTCCCTCTTCGCCGGTCGTTGACGTCAAATCAGGACAAGGCAGGAACCCGAAATCACCCGTATTTGCTTCATAATAGGTCACGGCATAACTGATGAGCGCCTGCTTTGCCTCATGCAGAGCATTCATGGTCTGCTCGTAATTGGCAGTCCGCCGTATGTTCGAGTTCAGGTTAATGATCAGGAGCCAGGCGGAACCCAGGATAAGTATCAGTGTAGTGGCCAGCAACACGGCGCCACCCTGAAGATGAGGCATGTGTATTTTCATGCTATAACATTTCCATATCTTGCCTGATAAATAGGGCAATTAACCGATTATCTTTTTTCTACAATATCGACAACCCTGTTTTCCACAGGGTCATATGTCTGACCGGTCTTTATCCTGATGGGATTTGGATTGTCGTGTAGCTTGATCCTTACGCTATTAGGCTTTATATCGTATGGTCTTACTTCAAGATAATCCGTGGCAAGATTACCTTCAAATGTATTGCTGTCGTTGATCCAGGCTGTACTTTTCCCGTTCTTCCTGTAAACCAGCCCATTAAGCCTTATCCCTTCAGGTTGAAAGGTATCATCCTCGGATAATCCTGCATCAGTATCAGGCAGGGACAAGGTTAAATCAATTTTGCTATGGTAACGTAGTTGATCAAGCGCCCTGCGTTCATCAGGCGATGTAAATAACCTGCCAATATTATCCGCGGCAAACAGGTTACCGATGCCAAATGACATACAAACCAATAAAAAACACCAAATAGTTTTTAGAGAAAATTTAATCATCATTTTATAATTCAATGGAACTGCCATCAGGCTTTTTGATATTAAACCACATCAATTCACAATCAGCGATGACGTATGATTCCAGCTTGTCCCGGTTGATTTCAGCAGAGCGCCTGTTTAGATTGCACGAATTAAGGTTATAGATTCCATCTGCATTGCGATCAAGGTCCTGAAGTATGTCAAGCAAATCAATTTCATGAACCAGTTCTAAATTCAGGGTCATCGGGCTGGCATATATCATGAACGGGCCTGTATTGACCTGATAAGTGGGAGAATACAGGTCCTGTGAATCAATTTCATACCTGAGTGCCGGAAGCTTCAGCCGCTCACCCGAGTTTCGCAACGTTTCGATCCAGTTTAGTCGTTGTTCCTGCCCAAATACCCCCATAGCATGCAATCTCCTGAAAGCAGGAAGGAACTTATTTATAAGGACCTTTTCCTGGTCAATTGCTACGTAATTTTCGGCAACTGAACGCTGAAGCGCCTTACTTTTATTAAATTCGGAGTGCATTTTCTCCTTGAAATACCATCCACTCCAGATCAATCCACTGCTGAGCGCCAGGCTTATCACGAATACAATTATGGCGCCCTTTAATACAGACAGATCAGCTTTATTTTCTTTCATGGGGCAATACTCCCAACACAAGTCTTACCGAAAATTCCGCATCATTTGTATCCTTGCCTGTAGTACCACTCAGGCTGGCTTCAGATCGCGTATCCAGTGGCAAGGCGACTACACTGGCGCCCTGTACGCCTTCACTTTCTTTCAAACTATCGGCAAAACCGTTAATCATCTCTATAGCCTTGCGGTAATCACCTTCAAATGGCTTTATGACACCTTCTACCATTGCAATCTGATAATAAGCATAACTGCTTCCTGCAGAATCCAGATTGCTGAAACCAACGATTCCCTGTTTAGTGCTTGCAGATCTTTTTCCCGCGGTTTCAGTGTTAGGGTCCATGCTTGCCTGCCATTCCAGCCGGTTTAGTTCAATTTGCGGATAACGGTCCATACCTCTGCTGATAATTGTGAAGATATCAGCAGGGCTGGTTTTATATTCATCCAGCGTATTAGCAATCTCAACCAGGGTTTTTAACTCATAAGGATTGACGGGAGTTGGCTCGAGTTCCATTCGAGCCTTTTTCAGCCTTTCGCTATAATATTGGTATAGCTTGTATGAATTTTCTCCTTGCCTTTTATAGCTTAAGCCTGAGGTAAAATTGGTACCACCCCAGATCATGCTTGCCAGGATCAAGCAAATACTGCTGGCATACATGGCTGTACCCACCCTGTCCATACGGAAATAATGTGTTTCCTCCTTGAGGGCATAGTAATTACCCGGCCTTTCCTTCAGCAGATGGTAAACCAGTAACTGATCGCTGAAGGGTGTAGCAGTCTCGATTTCCAGGCCGCTTTCCCTGCCAAAAAGGTTTACATTAACCATGTGGTAACGGACTGATGAGTATTCCTCTATTTCCTTCTGTACTTCGTTGAGCAACTTGCTGTCGCCCAGGAAGTAAACATCATATGGCTTATCAGGGTCGATAAGGCGCAAGCTGTTCAGATAACGTGTTATAACCTCGACCTCTTCCTTGATAACCGGCGCATATGGGGCTGTCCCATAGCGTGGCATATCAACAAGACGGCTGATCTTGAGTTCTTTTTTATGGAAAAAGGTCTGTCTTAGTCCACTGATGCCCTGCAAGCTGACAACCAACATGTGATCAGATGGCTCTGGAAGAATATCCAGCAACAAAGATGTAAGTTGTGGCACGGAATAGATACCGGCCAGGGGTGTCTTGTTTTCCAGAAGGATCGATATCCAGGGCTGGATAATTTCCGGGTTTGTCAGCGCAGTAAATAAAACCCTATCATCACGCCTACCTTCTTCCATACGGCCTTGTATATCGGCATGATAATAGGGTGTATCACGAAACAGCCTGTCTTTTTTTCGTTTAATTACTGCTTGACGATCCCTGCCAAAAACATGCGGCAGGGTTTCCTGGCGATATTCTTCCTCCACCAGGTCTACAACAAAATAGGTTTCGATCCTTCCGGTATCTTTCAGATATTTATCAAAGAAACCCCGGCCTTCCTCGTTGACATCAAACATGTACGAATCAGTCAGCCTGCCATCTTCCCAATTATAGACGACGAGCTTGTTTGTGCTCAGCAGGATCGCACGTCGGCATCCACCATTAAATTTTGACTTTAGTAATGAGATCATAAATTGGTCCGAGTACCGATAACATTACCCAGCCGATGATTGCACCCAGAACAACTGTCATGGTTGGCTCTATCATGGACTGGAGTTTTTCGATCGATTCCTTGATGTCTCTGGTATAAAAATAGCTTATATTCAGCAGGGATTCCTCGAGAGCGCCAGTATTTTCGCCAACTCGTATCATTCTTAATACCAGTGGAGGAAATAGCTCGGTTCTTTCAAAACTCGTGCTGAGAGTAGCACCATCAGCTATGTGCTGGCCTACCTGATGCATGGCCTGTTCAATCACCTTGTTTCCTACAATCTGTTCACCGGTCCTTATACATTCAATTATGGTAATACCAGAGGAATACATCATGGCGAAAAAACTGGTCAGTCGGGTCAAAATAATCTTTCGCAAAATCGGCCCGATAATTGGAATCTTGAGTTTCATGGCATCGAAATAGTAACGTGCTGTTGGATTAACCTTGACTGCGATGACAATGCCAGCAATCAATACTATGGGCACGGAAATAATCAGATACCAGTAATTAACAAAGGCATTTGAGACGATAATCAGCACCTTCGTATGCGTTGGCAGTTCCTGACCCATGGTTTTAACAAACCTGAGCAGTTCAGGCACCAGGTACACCATCAGGAAAAATACCACTGCGATCACGACCGTCCCGACAAATGCAGGATACATCAGCAGTTTCTTTGTCTGTGAAGCCTGCTCATCCTGCCACTTAAGGTTTTCCCCCAGACTATTGAAGACCTGGCTCATCTCACCGGATTGTTCACCGGCCCTGACCAGGTTACAAAAGATATTATCAAAAACAGCCGGATAATTTCGCATCGACTCCGAAAGGGTCTTACCTCCTTCTATAGCATCGATCATGGCTGCAATGACTTCACGCATCCTCGGGTTATCCGTACTGTCTCGCATGTCTTCCAGGCTTTCCAGAATAGGAACACCAGCACGGCTGGTCTGTTCCATGTGAAAACAGAAGGTAATCAGATCACGCCGGCTAACACCGGCGCCGCTGATTTTGGGACCACTGGGACCAAGGTCTCTGTAGTTCACGAGATCCAGCCCCATTTTGTCAAGACGAGTTTCCAGGTCGGCAATATTCACCGCATCAATCTTGCCTACTGAAATGCGGCCTTTCTTATCAATTGCCTTGTACTGGAAAGCATCCATGATGTTACTTGTGTTTTATTCGCCCGGTTAAATCTATAACGCGTGAAATTTCTTCCAGAGAAGTGGAACCATCGAGTACACGGGCCGAACCTGATTCGGCCAGCGGCTTAAATCCCTTTGAAAGAGCGGCCCGCATGAGTTCACGCTGGGTACCACGGCGGGCAATGATCTCGTCCATATCCGCATCAAAATGCAGGATTTCCAGGATGGCCAGGCGCCCACGATATCCCTGTCCTTCGCATTGCTGGCAACCCTTGGCACGGTAGATAGTTTGCTCCCTGTCTGTGGACTTTAGATTGAGCAGCGTCCTCTCCAACTCGCTCATTTCGTAGGCTTCCTTGCAGGCATCACAGAGTCTTCTGACCAGGCGCTGGGCAATGACGCCAATAATGTTGCCTGCGAGGATGTCCGCCTGAACCCCGATATCCAGCAAGCGCGGGATAGCGCCCAGAGCCGAGTTCGTATGCAGGGTTGAGTATACCTGATGGCCTGTCATCGCCGCTCTAAGGGCCATGCTGGCCGTGTCCTCGTCACGTATCTCACCCACCAGGATAATATCCGGGTCCTGACGCATCATGGAGCGAATGCCGCTCGCAAAGTCCAGTCTCGATGTCTCACTTGCAGAGGTTTGCCGGATCATACTGGTCGGGTACTCCACTGGGTCCTCCAGGGTCATGATATTCACGCTTTCTTCATTCAAATAATTTAGGATGGAATAAAGTGTTGTCGTCTTACCGCTACCGGTCGGCCCGGTAACCAGAATGATCCCTTCCGGACGACCCACCATGATTTTCAGTGTATTTAACGCGTCGTCCTTCAATCCGAGTTTATCCAGCGAGACAATACCTTTCTGGCGATCCAGTACACGCAGCACAATATTTTCACCATGCACTGTTGGCAGAGTAGACACACGGAAATCAACAATACGACCGGAAAGTGACAGGGAAATACGGCCATCCTGTGGCGCACGTGTCTCTGCGATGTCCATGCCAGCCATGACCTTCAGGCGTACGGCAATGGCAGACCAGTAATTCTTATGGATGCTCCTGATCTGGCGTAATACGCCATCTATCCGATAGCGAAACCGCAGAAAGCCTTCTTCCGGTTCAAAATGGATATCCGATGCACTGCGTTTTACTGCATCGGATAACAGAGCATTGACCAGACGGACTACCGGCTGGCTGTACTCATCGCTCTCCGCATCCAGGCTTTGGTAATCAATTTCACCCGTCTCTATCTCATTTAGGATCCCGTCAACCGACAATTCGAATCCATAAAACTGGTCGATAGCCTTTTCGATCTCGGCCTCGCCCGCAAGGACCGGAACAATTTCAATATCCCTTCCAACCTGAACGCTTATTTGATCCAGCACTACAACGTTGAAAGTGTCCGTCATGGCAACTGTCAAGGTCTTTGCCTTGTTATCAAACGTCAGGGGTAACACATGAAGGCGACGGGCAAGATTTTTGGGGATCAATCTGACGGCATCGCTGTCGGGCACGGCATAATCCAGATTGACACTTTCCTGACCGATAACTCCGCCAATGACATCTCGGATAATAGCTTCAGTCGCAAATCCGAGCCGGACTAGGATCCTGCCCAGTTTTTCCTTGCTCTTTTTCTGCTCCGTAAGTGCGATCTCAATCTGGTCCGGCGTCGTAACACCCTGCTGAACGAGTATCTCACCGAGGCGAAGATGTTTCTTGGTTGCCGTAGCCATTACTATTGACCTTGAGACAATGCGGAGAGTGCTGAGATCCTTGAAGCTAGTGTTGATACATTAAGTTTTGCAGGTGACTTATCGGCGAGTTTCATGGCGCGTTCATAATATTGTAATGCAGCCTGTGTCTTGCCCAGGTGATCTAGGCTGACAGCAAGATTATAAGCATAGTCTGCATTTTCACTCTCAAATCTGTAAGCATCAAAAAATGATTGTTGGGCCTCGGTCCAATGGGATCCTGCAGCATATATGTTACCCAGGGTAAAATGGAGAAAAGCTGTTTCGGGATTGTCTCTTATCATTAGCTTCAGTATTGATTCACTCTCGGCAGCAGATTTATCACCAGCAATGTTTATTATCGCAGTCCTGGCAATTACATCAGAAGGGAAGAGCTTGAGCACCTTAAGATAGTATCGGTAGGCCGACTGGAGCTCCCCGTTCTTGTGTGCGATGGCCGCCAGACCCAGGAGTGCATCCTTGTTCTCGGGCATGCTGTTCAACACTTCCAAATAGAGGCTGCGCGCCGCGGCAAAATTTCCTGCCTTGTACTCCTGGTAGGCCGAATGCAACTGGACATCTTTCTGGCTGGCGCTGCGGCTTCGGCTGATCTGCAATATGGCCGGTGCTACTTCGATTTCCTCAGGTAAAACCTGTTCTGGTTCCATTTTTCTCGAGGCATCTTTTTCAGGCTGCAACGTGATCACACGTTCAGTCATAGAGGTCGTCTCAGTAATTGCCACAGTAGCTTCACTGTCGCGGAGCGGGTCCGTTAGCGTTTGTGCAGACTTATCGGTCACGAAGACACCCGCATCAACTGATTCGAAACCGGAAGCCGCTTCCGGGGTTGCGGGAGTGACCCTCTCCGTATCCGCCGTTACCGGCATTGTGGGCGGCGCATTCTTTGGAGTGGTATTTAGATAATAAAGAACACTGCCAGCAATGATGAATAATGCAAATCCAAAAACAAATAGGGACCACTCAATAACCTGACGCCTGCTTCTCTGGCTGGCAGCCGCATTGAATACCGTCTGTGCAGCAACAGGCCTTGGGACATGCGCATCGTCACCCAGGGTTTTTGCAAGTTCCAAAGCGGTGAGGGTGGATTGGGAGGTCCTGCTATCACTATGCGGGCGTGTAAGGATTGCACTTTCAAGTATAGATTCCTCTATAGCCTCATGCCTGCCGGTTTCCTCCAAGGGGGAAATATAGTCTTCTTCGACTGAAAGCCCATCCAGGGCAAAGCTGCGTTCTTCAGGACCAGCCTCATCTTCTTCCGGCTCGGCAGATTCATCCTCCAATTCAGTAACACCGGGTTCATCCTGGGTAATCTCAGCCTTGCTATCAGGGGACAGCCTCATGTCCGGGGGTGGTTTTGTATCCTCGGATAATTCTATCTCCTCGGTTGCTTCCTCATCTTCAGTGTCCGTCTGGATAGGGGCCAGGGAAAGCTCGCCTGAAAATTTTTCCTTCGTACCATCGGCAATGGTATCAGTCGGCTCTAAAGGGGCTGGCGCTTCTTTCGCTTTATCCGCTTCATTCGATTCCACCGCTTCGTCTGCGGCCTTGGGGGAACTTTCTTCCAGTGTTAGATCGAGGCCGGACTTTTCCTGGGCTTCTTTTAGTCGCTTTGCTGCCTCTTTTTTTTCCTGCTCAGCCTTTTTCAAGGCATCCATTAAGAGGCTCACAGACTACTCTCCTCCTGTTGCGACTTTTCAAGGAATGTCCGGTAACTATCCAGCTCTCTGTCAATGTCCGGAGTGTTGACTATGACTGGCCTGAGAAAAATGACCAGTTCGCTCTTGAAATACTCCTTAGTCTTGGTCTCAAAGGCCTTACCTACCAAAGGTATCTTGGAGAATCCTGGAATGCTGTTATTGTTGTCGCGCGTCTCATCCTGCATCAGTCCGCCAAGCACACCAATCTGGCCATTATTCAATCGCAACACGGACTCCATCTCACGCACCCTGATTTCCGGGATCCGGTTTGGTGTAGTCAGTGCCGGATTGGGATCCTCAACCTCATTAAATACCCTGGATATTGTCGGCCTGACATTAAGGATGATACCACCGTTATCATTTATCTGTGGTGTCAGGGACATTACAATACCTACCGGAACCGTATGAATTGTCGTTTCAAAGGAAGTAGTGATTACACCCTGGGTGGTATCAGTCTGTTGCTCCAGGGTAAAAAACACCTCGTTATCAACAACCTTCAGGACAGCCGTCTGATTATTCATTGCCATCAGTTGCGGGCTGGACAATACGCGAACATCGCCGAATTCCTCGAGCAATTCTACGGTGACGTTAAGGGCATCTGCACCCGCACTGCCAATCCCCAGGTCAGCATAGGTTAGGATTAATGAACTTAATGTACCGGTGGGATTACCTGTGTCTGTCAGCGAATCAACACTGATACCGGCAGAACTATTGAGGAAAGACCAGTTGATCCCTGCCTGGTATTGATCGCTGAGATCAACCAAGACAATAGTGGCCTGGATCAGGACCTGACGATGGGCACTTTCCAATGCCAGGTCAAGGAATTTCTGGACCTCGGCGTGTTGCCTGTGTGTCGCCCTGACAGTAAGGATCCCGGTCTCAGGACTAGGGATCACGGCCTTGGATATGGGGATACCTGTCGCTGAACCACCACTTACATTTTCTTCCAGGATTGCCTGCACATTTTTAACCAGGTTTTCCCAGAAACGGTTCGTTGAGACATTCTTCACCTCTGTCGTGGAATTGTTATTTCCACCACCCGAGGCGCCAGTGGAACCGCCACCGCCACCACCGCCTTCAAATGCACCACCGGTGGTTGCTATCTGTGTCGCAATAGCAACCTCACTCGTGGTATCACGATTCATATTGATATAGCCGATCTTGTAGGAACGGAGATAGGGCTTGTCCGGTTTAATCAGGAGATTGTCGCCTTTGAATTCATAGCGTATATCTGCTTGCTGACTGATCCGATCCAGAATCTGTGGCATGGTCTGGTCGACAGCATTCAGGGTCACCACGCCGGTAACATCAGGATCGATATCTACATTGACCTGGGAATCGCGAGCCAGGGCAAACAACAGCTCCTTAACCGGCACTTCATTGACAACAACGGTATATTTTTCCAGTTCCACAGGTGCTGCCGGTTCTGGGAGGATGGGGGGAGCTTCCTCGACCAGTTCAGGTATCTCGCCCCTGGGTGCCGGTTCAGCCTTTATATGCCCTGTAGATTGCTCAAATGGCTTGGGTTCGATAGCGGAACATCCTGCTAAGGATAACAGGACTAAGCCATTAATTATTATGGATTTATACATTTTTTATGCACGACCTCCAGCAACGCAGGTACGCCTATCCTTCAATAACGATATCAGATTATATTAATTATATAAATAGTTGACGACTAAAGATTTTCGTCGTGCTTGATTGGGCGATACACTATCAAGGTGCATAAATTGCAGGGCGTCTCGACCTGGTATTTATAGATGCTCTCGGGAGGCAACTTTTCCAGTTGTTGCATAAACTGCTTATGTTCATTCTCACCCATCAACTCATCGCTGGATAGCAGGCCCACCGTATAACGCTCACTTTCAAGGAAGTCCGGCATATCGTCCCCCTGATCGTCAGTATTCTTGTCATCAAGTTGGTCCCATGGGGCATTAGCATCGTCAATTACATTGTTGGCGGTCTGCGGTAAAACCGGTACATCTGCGGGCAGGGCATTGTCCTCAACAGGGGGGCTGGCCTGGCTTGCAGGGTCAGCAGCAGGTAATTCGACGATAACGGTATCCTGGTTTGGTTCATTGTCTTGCAAGCGGGGACCAGTGACATCTGCAACCGGAGTAGTTTCTCCCTTGATAAGCCTCAGAACGGATTGTCCCAGCGGGGTAAACAGGCCAAGTAAAGTGATTAGGATAATTATGACCAACACAAAGGCCGGCAAGCGGTATCTGTCCCAGGGATTGATGAATTCCGTGTCCCGGGCAGCAAGTTTGACATGCTTTGACCTCACGTTCTGATCATTGGATGCATAGGATGCAAGCATGGCCTTGTCTGATAGAATATTTATGCGACGTAGCAATCCATTAGAATATTTGCTTATCTGATTAATGGCGCGCGGAGTAAATATCTCATCCGAACGGTTACCGCAGGCACGGAGTCGGGTATTAACATAGTCCCTGATCTCCATTGACTTTAGCGGTCCCAGATTAAAACTGTAGGTAATGCGTTCCTTGAGTTGGCGGATCTCACGACGGGCTATCATCTGATCCAGCTCCGGTTGACCAAAGAGAATTATCTGTATCAGCTTGTTTTCGTTAGTCTCAAGATTACTGAGCAAGCGAATCTGCTCTAGGGTAGGCAAGGGCATGCTCTGCGCCTCCTCGACAAACACGACCACCTGGCGACCTTCGGCATGGCGTTGCAGGAGATAGTCCTGCAATTTGTTCATGACCTCCAGCCTATCATCATCCGGTTTGACATCCAGCTTCAGTTCAAAGGCAATTGCATGCAGGATGTTATCAGGCGATAGGCTGGGGTTGGCAAGATAGACCACCTCAACATGTTCCGGCAATTCAACAGTCAACATCCGGCACAGCATTGTCTTCCCACTACCTACTTCACCGACGACCTTGACGATACCTTCACCACTGACAATGGCATAGATCAGCGCTTCCAGTATGGCGCCCCGGTTACCGCCCGGGAAAAACAACCTGGTATCCGGAGTTATTTTGAACGGCGCCTGATTGAGCCCGTAATATTTGTAATACACTAGCCTTGATCCTCCATACCGAGGCGCTCCATACGACTGTATAGCGTCGTACGGTTAACACCCAGCAATCTTGCTGCCTTGCTGAGGTTCCCATCGGACATTTCAAGGGCGATATTAATATACCGCCTTTCCCAGTTTCCCATGCTTTGATCCAGTTTGAATTCCTTACTATGCAGCTCTCTTTTTATAAATTCATCAAAGTCCCTGTCATGTTTATCATCAGGTTGTACCTTTGATAATTCAAGTTCAGACTCCAGTTGTTCCGCACTGACAACCTTGCCCGGGTACTTGGCGCCTAGACGGATAACAATGTTCCTAAGTTCGCGAATATTCCCGGGGAAACTGTAATTTTTCAGTAAGGCGGTGGCCGAATCGCTGAGTTTGAATAATGGATTACCCTGTGCATACAGCTTCCTGAAATAATTTAGCAGTAATAGTGCATCATCCTCTCTTTCACGAAGTGGTGGCACAAAGATCGTCAGCACACTAAGACGGTGATAAAGGTCCTGACGAAATTCACCTGAGGAAACCGATTCTTTCAGGTCCCGGTTCGTAGCGGCAATAATACGCGCCCTGGACTTGCGGGGCTGGGTTTCACCTATGCGGTAATATTCACCATTTTCTAATACACGTAAAAGCTTTGATTGCAGGTCCAAAGATAAATCACCAATCTCATCCAGAAACAGGCTACCCTTATCCGTTTCCTCAAAAAAACCGGCCTTGTTACTGGTTGCACCGGTAAATGCTCCTTTGCAATACCCAAACAGCTGGGCCTCGAGCAGGTCAGCAGAAAAAGCGGCACAATTGATTGTCAGGAAGCGCGCGCCCGATCGGCTGCTCATCACGTGCAGGCTCTCGGCAACCAGTTCCTTGCCTACACCTGACTCTCCCTCGATCAAGACCGGGTATGGTGTATCTGCAAACTGTTCCACCAGGCTCTTGAGTGTTTTTACCGCCCGGCTATCGCCCTGCAGTCGATCGCCTTGCGCATGCTTGTCTTGCTCCACCTGCTCTGCCTCCAGCATCATGAGTTGATGCTGGAGGCGGGCCAGTAATAAAGTGACATCACACGGCTTCGAAATGAAATCAACTGCGCCCAAGGTCAGTGCATGCCTTATATTTTCCTGCTCACTCTGCCCTGACAGGATGAGTATCTTGATATTCCTGTTAAAACCAAGCAAATCGTGAATTAGGGCAAATCCCTCTTCTACGGAATGTGGCTTGGGAGGCAAGCCAAGATCGATAAGCGCAAGGGCGGGAGGCTCGGTAAATGTTTGCAAAATCTTGTTCGTCTGCTTGCGGGTTCCGGCCGTAGTAAGGCTATAGTGTTCCTGAAGAACCAGTCCAAGTGACTCAACAATTAATGGATCGTCATCTACCAGCAGCAAACGGGGCTTACTGCCAGGATCTTGCTCAAGCACACTGCCTGATGTTTCAGACAAATTGGCGACTCCGGTTATGTCCCTTTCAGTTCATGATCACTTTTTGAAGAAAACAATAATCAGCCGACAGAGACTTTCTTCTGCACTTCCTTGCGTTTCTTAAGGATCAGATTGTCCCAGATCGCCTCGCTGGCCTCTGATTGATTCATTGTATACATATGTATTCCCGGCGCACCATGACCAAGCAGATCGGCACAGAGCTGGGTCGTTACATCAATACCGAACGCTCGAATGGATACCCGATCATCTCCGAATTCCTGCAGTCGTTTCAATATCCAGCGCGGGATCTCAGCGCCACAGGCATCGGAAAAACGTACCAGTTGTGAACAATTAATGATAGGCATGACACCAGGTACGATCGGCACGTCGATCCCCAATTTCTCACAGTCGTCAACAAAACGATAGTAGGCCTCGGAATTATAAAAATACTGGGTGATGGCGCTGTTCGCCCCAGCATCAATCTTGCGTTTGAAATTTTCCAGATCCTTCTTGGGGTTCGGGGCTTGGGGATGAAACTCTGGATACGCGGCAACTTCTATATGAAAATGATCACCGGTTTCATTGCGGATGAATTCTACCAGTTCATTTGCATGACGCAGGGGGCCATAAGCCGCATGTCCGGATGGCATATCACCGCGCAAGGCTACAATCCGTTTGATACCGGCCGACTTGTAGATCTCAAGTACTTCCCGTATCTCTTCAAGTGACTGGCCAATACAGGAAATATGGGGCGCGGCCTCTATACCCGTCTTCTCGGTAATGTCCCTGACAGTTTCAAATGTCCGGGTACGAGTCGATCCACCGGCGCCATAAGTGACCGAGAAAAAATCCGGACGGTATTTGCTCAGGCGCTCTGTAGTCATCTGTAATTTCCCGACAGCCTCCGGTGTGCGCGGCGGGAAAAATTCAAAACTGTACCTCGGTGTGAATTTCTTTTGTGAATCCATAACTGACATAAGTGATCCCGCCCTCGATTAATAACGATAGTGGTCAGGCTTGTAAGGGCCGTCCACGCTCACACCGATGTAATCCGCTTGCGTTTCGGTCAGACGGGTCAGATTTACCCCAATTCTTTGCAAGTGTAGGCGAGCAACTTTTTCGTCTAGGTGCTTGGGCAGGACATAGACATCCTTATCATAATCACTGTTCCGGTTGAATAGCTCGATCTGCGCCAGAACCTGGTTGGTAAAGGAATTGGACATCACAAAACTGGGATGACCAGTGGCGCAACCCAGATTCACGAGACGGCCCTTGGCAAGCAGGATTATCCTCTTGCCGTTCGGGAAAATGACATGGTCAACCTGTGGCTTGATCTCTTCCCATTCATATTTTTCCAGGCTGGCGACATCGATTTCATTATCAAAATGGCCGATATTACAGACGATTGCTTGATCCTTCATTTTCTCCAGATGATCATGGCAAATAACATTATAGTTGCCGGTGGCGGTGACAAAGATGTCCGCCTTGTCAGCAACATCATCCAGGGTAACCACACGATAACCCTCCATCGCCGCCTGTAAGGCACAGATCGGATCAATCTCTGTTATCCAGACCGTTGCGCCCAGCCCCCTCAATGATTGTGCACAGCCTTTGCCGACGTCACCATAGCCCAGTACCACGGCAATTTTGCCGGCGATCATCACATCCGTCGCGCGCTTAATGCCATCAACCAGAGATTCGCGACATCCATATAGATTATCGAACTTGGACTTGGTTACTGAGTCGTTCACGTTGATTGCCGGGAACGGTAATTCACCCTGTTTCTTCATCTGGTAAAGGCGATTGACGCCGGTGGTTGTCTCCTCGGTGACACCCTTGATACAGGCCAATGTCCTCGAGTAGAAATTGGCATCTGTTTCCAGCCTCTTTTTAATAGCCGCAAACAGATACTTTTCCTCCTCGCTACTAGGATTGGCGATCACCGAGGGATCTTTTTCCGCCTTGGTGCCTAGGATCAGCAACAGGGTGGCATCACCACCATCGTCGAGGATCATGTTGGGTGAGCCGCCATCGTGCCAGGTCATAATGCGATGGGTATAATCCCAGTAATCTTGCAATGTCTCGCCCTTGTAAGCAAAAACGGGGATCTTTTGATCAGCAATGGCCGCAGCAGCATGGTCCTGGGTTGAAAAGATATTACACGAGGCCCAACGGACCTCGGCACCCAGTTTTACCAGCGTCTCAATAAGGACAGCAGTCTGGATGGTCATATGCAGGGAACCGGCAATCCGGGCACCCTTGAGTGGTTTTTTACCCTTGTATTCCTCGCGGATCGCCATTAGGCCGGGCATTTCGGTCTCGGCAATACGGATCTCGCGATTACCCCACTGGGCTAGGGACAGGTCAGCAACGTGATGATCAGTGGCAATATCGGAAGCCGCTACGCTCATCTGGTTTTCCTCCAAATTAAGCGAGCGCCGTTTGAAACTTGCTGCCTCCCCGAGCCTGGCGGTATACCCCGTCGCAACGCTCCTCGGGAACACAGTTTTAATCTAGGATTGTGAAGTATAACGCCCCGCGGGAGAGATTCAAGTTGGCACCTCCGCAAGGCCCTGTTCAAACAGGGTTTATCCCAGTTCTGATTTTAAAATCTCCGCCTTATCCGTCTGCTCCCAGGGCAGATTCAGGTCACCACGCCCGAAATGGCCATAGGCCGCTGTCGGTTTATAGATAGGCTGTAGCAGGTTCAACATGGCGATAATGCCCTTGGGCCTGAGGTCAAAATGCTGCCTTATTGCGGCTACCAGTTTCAATTCATCCACGGTTCCCGTGCCAAATGTATCGATACTGATAGAAGTCGGTTCAGCGACCCCGATGGCATAAGAGATCTGCACCTCGCAGCGTTTGGCCAGCCCTGCAGCAACCAAGTTCTTGGCGACATATCGGGCGGCATAGGCGGCCGAACGGTCGACCTTAGTTGGGTCCTTGCCTGAAAACGCACCACCGCCGTGCCGTGCCATCCCCCCATAGGTATCGACAATGATCTTGCGACCGGTCAGGCCGCAGTCACCCATCGGGCCGCCGATGACAAACCGGCCGGTGGGGTTGATGTGATACAGGGTGTCCTTGTCCAGCCAGTCGGCGGGGAGGACGGCTTTGATGATCTCCTCCATGACCGCCTCGCGCAGGTCCGCCGTGCTGATCTCCGGGTTGTGCTGGGTGGAGAGCACCACGGCATCTATTGCTACAGGTTTGCCCTCTTTATAACGGAAGGTTACCTGGCTCTTTGCATCCGGCCGTAACCAGCCGAGTTGCCCGGACTTGCGGACCTCGGCCTGGCGCCTTACCAGGCGATGGGCGAAGTCAATCGGTGCGGGCATCAGAGTATCAGTCTCGTCACAGGCGAAACCGAACATCAGACCCTGATCACCCGCGCCCTGTTCCTTGTCGTCCCCCTCATCCACGCCCATGGCAATATCCGGTGACTGCTTATCCAGTGATACCATGACCGCACAGGTGTCTGCGTCAAAACCGATATCGGAACTGGTATAACCGATATTTCGGACGGTCTCCCGGGCAACGGACGGGATATCGATACTGGCCGTTGTAGTGATCTCGCCTGCGATCATGACCATGCCGGTAGTCACCAGGGTTTCACAGGCAATGCGCGCGCTTGTATCCTTGCTGAATATGGCATCAACAACCGCGTCGGAGATCTGGTCAGCGACCTTGTCCGGGTGGCCCTCGGAAACGGACTCGGAGGTAAATAAATGGTTTCTGATCATCAGGGTTCCTGCCCAACAAATTTGAAAACGCGGCATTCTAACTTGTCTGTTGAATAAATACACGGCATTTGCTTTTAATAACTGTTAATTCTGAAAAACGGAGGTTGTCATGGTTCTGATGCAAACACCGGTATGTGATTTTGGCCTGCCGGCACCTAATTTCAAGTTACAAGGCATTGACGGAAAGGAATGGACGCTGGCGGACTGCCGGGGTGAAAAAGGGACACTGGTGATGTTTATTTGTAACCACTGCCCTTATGTAAAGGCGATACAGAAAAAACTGGTGAGGGATTCGCGTGAATTAATGGACTATGGTGTAAAATGCGTTGCCATTATGTCAAATGACCCGGCCGATTATCCGGAAGATTCTTTCGATAATATGAAACGAGTCGCCGAAAAGCTTGCCTATCCCTTTCCCTACCTCTTCGACGAGACGCAGGACGTCGCCAGGGCCTATGGGGCCGTGTGCACACCGGACTTTTTCGGCTACAACGCAGACCTTGAACTGCAATACCGTGGACGTCTGGACGCCAGCCGCACCGAACCGGCACCGGAAGGCAGTCGGCGTGACCTCTTCGAGGCCATGAAACAGATCGCGGAAACAGGAAAGGGACCGGAAGAACAATTGATAAGCCAGGGCTGTTCCATTAAATGGCGGGAGAGCTAATTTGGGCATGCTGCTTGCCCCTGCCGCGTGACTGAGTGAAAATACGCGGTTTCTGTATGAACAGTGCCTGGCGGGGATCCCACATTCAGTGGGCTGGACTGAATTACCGACAATAATATCAGCCTGTTAAACTATACAGGTTACTCAGTCCTGTAGCACATCCGAGTCCATTGTCGTTCATATCACTATCCAACCAGCGGAGAAATTAATGCTTTCGAGGCGTGAACTAGCCAATGCCATCAGGGCACTGAGCATGGATGCAGTTGAAAAGGCCAAATCAGGCCACCCGGGTGCGCCAATGGGGATGGCTGACATCATGGAGGTGCTTTGGAATGATTACCTGAGCCACAATCCTGCCAACCCGCACTGGCCCAACCGCGATCGATTTGTCCTGTCCAATGGCCACGGCTCGATGTTGCTCTATTCAATATTGCACCTGAGTGGCTATGAATTGCCTATGGAGGAGATAAAGAAATTCCGCCAGCTCCACTCGATGACGCCCGGACACCCCGAGTACGGCTATACCCCGGGGATCGAGACGACCACGGGGCCGTTAGGGCAGGGGCTTGCTAATGCCATAGGAATGGCCATCGCTGAGCGCACTCTGGCTGCACAGTTCAACCGGGAAGGATTTGATATCGTCAATCATTATACCTATGTCGCGGCCGGTGATGGCTGCATGATGGAAGGTATTTCTCATGAGGCCTGTTCGCTGGCGGGTACGCTCAAACTCGGTAAATTAATCTGTCTTTATGACAGCAACCAGATCTCCATTGACGGTGATGTAGAGGGCTGGTTTACGGACGACACCCCCGCGCGTATGGAGGCTTATGGTTGGCATGTGATCCGTGATGTCGATGGTCATGATGCGGACCAGGTCAAGACCGCGCTGGCTGAGGCCCGCAAAGTCACCGACAGGCCCTCGTTCATTTGCTGTCATACCATCATCGGCTGGGGGGCACCAAACAAGCAGGGTAAGGAATCCTGCCATGGTGCGCCGCTGGGCGAGGCCGAGGTCAGGCTGGCACGGGAACAACTGGGCTGGACTTACGAACCCTTCGTCATCCCGAAGGAATATTACGAGGGCTGGGATGCACGTGAACAGGGACTCCAGCGTGAGCAGGCGTGGCAGGAAAAATTCTACGCTTACAGCTTAAAATTTCCAGAACTGGCACAGGAGTTCCGTCGCCGCATGGACAAGACGCTGCCTGAAAACTGGCAGGCGGAAACAAATGCCTTTATCAGGGCGACCGCAGAAAAAGCAGAGAGTATTGCCTCGCGCAAGGCCTCACAAAATACCCTGGAGGCCTTTGGTCCGCTGTTACCGGAATTGATTGGCGGTTCTGCCGATCTGGCCGGTTCCAATCTGACCCTCTGGTCCGGATCCAAAACCAACTCGGGGGCCACACCGGACGGCAACTATATCTACTATGGTGTCCGCGAATTTGGAATGTGTGCCATTAATAACGGTATCGCCCTGCACGGCGGCTTTATTCCCTACGGTGCGACCTTCCTGATATTTTCGGAATACGCACGCAACGCACTGCGCATGGCGGCGTTGATGAAACAGCGGAATATCTTCGTGTTCACCCATGATTCCATCGGCCTAGGTGAGGATGGACCCACTCACCAGGCGGTGGAGCAGGCCGCAACCCTGCGATTGATGCCGAATATGTCGGTCTGGCGCCCGTGCGACACCGTGGAATCCGCAGTAGCCTGGCAGGCTGCCATCGAACGCCTCGATGGGCCCACGTCCCTTCTGTTCTCACGCCAAAATCTGGCACATATCCAGCGCAACCCTGAGCAAATTGATAACATCCGGCGCGGTGCCTACATACTCATTGACGCGGGCGATGACCCCGAACTAGTCATCATCGCGACTGGGTCCGAGGTGGGATTGGCACACAAGGTTGCTACAGAGCTTAATGGGCAGGGACGCAGGATACAGCTGGTCTCCATGCCATCATCTGATGCTTTTGATACGCAAGACAGTACATATCGTGATAAGGTGCTGCCCCCCGACTGCCGTAAACGCATCGCTGTCGAGGCGGGAGTCAGTGACTACTGGCGCAAGTACATCGGCCTTGATGGCTTGGTCCTGGGTGTTGATCGTTTTGGTGAATCCGCACCCGGACCTGTCGTCTATGATTACTTCGGACTGAACGAGGCAGGACTAAAAAAAATGGTAAATCAACTACTGTAGCGAAATAAGTGACCCAATCAAGCAAATGACAAAAAAGTGGAGAATCAGCAATGGCAATTAAGGTAGGCATTAATGGTTATGGCCGGATCGGTCGCAATATCTTACGGGCGCTCTTTGAATCCGGCCGTACAGATGAGATCGAAATTGTTGCGATCAATGATCTGGGAGACGCCAATACCAATGCCCATTTAACCCGATACGACTCCGCCCATGGCAAGTTTCCCGGGAAAGTCAGCGTTGAAGGCGACAAAATGGTAGTCAACGGCAAACCGATCAAGGTGTTCTCAGAACGCGACCCGGCAAAGATCCCCTGGGGCAATCTCGGCGTGGATGTCGTGCTTGAATCAACGGGGCTGTTTACCAGCAAGGAAAAGGCCTCGGCCCATCTCAAGAGTGGGGCAAAGAAAGTGATCATCTCTGCTCCGGGTGGTAATGATATAGATGCCACAGTGGTTTATGGTGTCAATCATAATGTACTGAAATGTACAGATACCGTTATTTCGAATGCGTCCTGTACGACAAACTGCCTTGCACCGGTTGTGAAGGTCCTGCATGAAAACATCGGCGTGCTCCGCGGTATCATGACCACGATCCATGCCTACACCAACGATCAGGTTCTGACGGATGTCTATCATACCGACTTGCGCCGTGCCCGTTCAGCAACCATGTCCATGATCCCGACCAAGACCGGTGCCGCAGCCGCAGTCGGACTGGTCCTGCCGGAACTGAACGGCAAACTCGACGGCTACGCCGTGCGTGTTCCGACCATCAATGTTTCCATGGTCGACCTGACCTTCCAGGCAGCCCGCGAGACCAGTGTGGAAGAAATCAACGCATTGATGAAAAAAGCGGCTGACGGTCCATTAAAAGGCGTGCTGGCCTACAATGACGCGCCACTGGTGTCTATTGATTTCAACCATGACCCGGCCTCTTCAACCTACGATGCCGGGCTGACCAAGATCATCGACGGCACACTGGTCAAGATCGTGTCCTGGTATGATAATGAATGGGGTTTCTCCAACCGGATGCTGGATACCACCCTGGCCCTGATGAATGCGAAATAAGCAAACTCTGAATTGATAAGGCAATGTCTGATTTTCTTAAACTCGCCGATCTGGACCTGAGCGGAAAGCGGGTACTCATACGTGAAGACTACAATGTGCCAGTCAAACACGGCCGGGTTGAAGATGACACGCGTATACGGGCGAGCCTGCCTACGTTGCAGACAATCCTTGAGGAAGGCGCCAGGATTATCCTGTTTTCACACCTCGGCCGTCCCAAGGAAGGTGTTTACGATGAAGCCTTTTCGCTGGCCCCGGTAGCCGAGCGGCTGTCGGAACTGCTTGGCAGGAAGGTGCCATTAATCAAGGACTGGCTCGAGGGCGTTGATCTTGAAAATCACGATATCGTGCTGTGTGAAAACGTGCGCTTTGAGAAAGGTGAAAAGGCCAATGATGATGAACTGGCGCGGCGCATGGCGCGCCTGTGCCATATCTACGTGAATGACGCCTTTGCCACGGCGCACCGCGCCCAGGCCTCTACTCATGGTGTGGCGAAATATGCGCCCGTGTCCTGTGCAGGCCCCCTGCTAATCGCGGAACTCAAGGCCCTGTCCGCAATCATGCGAAAACCGGAGAGGCCCTTGCTCGCAATCGTTGGCGGCGCAAAGGTCTCCGGCAAACTGAATGTTCTCGAATCACTACTGGGTAAGGTAGACCAACTGATCGTCGGAGGCGGTATTGCCAATACCTTCCTAAAGGCTGCGGGCCTTAATATCGGTAATTCCCTCTATGAAGCTGAACTGGTTGACATGGCGGGTCAGCTAATGAAAAGGGCCAGGAAAAAAGGAGCGGAAATCCCGTTACCTTCTGACGTTGCCTGTGCCAAGACATTTGATGAAAACGCTAAGGCAAATATAAAAAAAATTGATGATATTGAAGACGATGACCAAATCCTTGATGTCGGCCCTGAAACTGCTGCACATTATGCAGAAATTATCGGTCAAGCGAAGACCATCGTCTGGAATGGACCGCTGGGTGTGTTCGAGTTTGAACAATTTAGCCAGGGCACCCGGAAGCTGGCGGAGGCCATCGCCAGAAGCGACGCCTATTCTGTCGCCGGGGGTGGAGATACCCTCGCTGCCATTAGCAAGTTTGATGTTACAGAGGGTATCTCTTATATCTCTACCGGAGGCGGAGCATTTCTCGAGTTCCTGGAAGGGAAAAAACTGCCCGCTGTTCAGATCCTGGAAGAAGCTGCACGCGCCTGGTCTGCAATGGAAAGGGCCCGCGAATTCTAGTAAATCAATCCTTGAGGAGGTCATTTAATAAAATTTAATGAGAAGAACTAAAATCATCGCTACCACCGGTCCTGCTACAGATAAGCCAGGGATAATCAACAAACTTTTCAAGGAAGGTGTAGATGTATTCCGCCTTAACTACTCCCACCAAACCCATGAAGATCATGAACGCCGTACCAAAGAAATCCGTAAAATTTCAAAGGAACAGGAACACGCCGTCGGTATTATTGCCGACCTGCAGGGGCCAAAGATACGGATAGAACACTTCAAAAATGGCCCGATACACCTAGAAGAAGGCTCCAGCTTTACCATTGATTCAAGACTTGCCTCTAACGCAGGTGATGAGAAGGCAGTGGGCGTGACATACAAGGATCTGCCACGTGATGTAAGGCCCGGCGACACCCTGTTGATCGATGATGGCCGTATCGTCCTGCAGGTCAGTACAGTAACCAAGTACAAAATTGCCTGCGAGGTTACTACAGGTGGAGAACTATCGGACAGCAAGGGGATAAACCGCAAGGGTGGAGGCTTGTCCGCCAAAGCACTGACTGACAAGGATAAGCTGGACCTTGAACATGCCGTCAAAATCGGCGCTGATTTTATTGCAATGTCTTTCGCCCGCGGAGCAAACGATATCCTTCAAGCGCGCAAGATGCTTGATGACCTCGGCAGTAGGGCGCGCATTATTGCCAAGATTGAACGCGCAGAGGCGGTGGAAAATATTGAGGCCATAATTGAGGCCTCTGACGCAATCATGATCGCCCGTGGAGATCTGGGTGTTGAGATCGGTGACGCCGCCCTTCCACCGGTTCAAAAACGCCTGATTAAAATGGCACGTGATATGGACTGTGCGGTTATTACAGCTACGCAGATGATGGAATCCATGATCGAGCATCCCATACCTACCCGAGCGGAGGTCTTTGACGTTGCCAATGCCGTACTGGACGGCACAGATGCCGTGATGCTCTCGGCGGAAACAAGTATTGGGCGCTACCCTGATAAGGCCGTGGATGCCATGTCACGCATATGTGAAGAAGCTGAAAAACAGAGAGTTACGCAGGTTTCACATCACCGTATCAACCAGCGCTTCGAGGCAATAGACGAGGCGATCGCCATGGCCTCAATGTACTCCGCTAACCATATCGGTGCCAGCGCAATTGCCGCATTGACAGAGACCGGCTCAACCTGCCTGTGGATGTCGCGGATTAGTTCTGGTATCCCAATATTTGCCTTTACCCGCCACTCGGCAACCCGGAGGCGTGTAACCCTGTACCGGGGCGTCTATCCGGTAAAATTTGATATCACCCACACGGACCCCCTAGCGGTAAACCGTGAGATCATTGATCACCTCATGAACAAGGGTTTTGTCAAGAATGGGGATTACGTCATCATCACCAAGGGGGACCTGGTGGGTAAACGAGGTGGCACTAATAATATGAAGATCATCAAGGTCGGCGAGGCAATTGAACACAGCCTCTAGCCGGAACTGGCCGTCGCAACACAGGATCAATATAATCCCTATTAACATCCAGCTAAAATAAAAGAGGCAAGCCCATGAGTGCAGAGGAACTTCAAAAAACAGCTCAGGCAATGGTAGCCAGGGGAAAAGGCATACTGGCGATCGACGAGAGCTTTCCAACCATCAAGAAACGCTTTGACAGCATCGATATTGAATCCACCGAAGAGGCCCGCAGGAATTACCGCGACCTCCTGATCACCAATCCGGGCGGTGCTGACTATATCAGCGGGATGATCCTGTTTGATGAGACCATACGCCAGTCCACCAGTGACGGCACACCCTTCCCGGAGGCACTGATCAAACAGGGCATCATGCCGGGCATCAAGGTCGATACCGGCGCCAAGGATCTGGCCGGACATCCCGGTGAAAAGGTTACCGAGGGGCTGGATGGCCTGCGTGATCGACTGAAGGAATACAAACAACTGGGCGCACGCTTTGCCAAGTGGCGCGCCGTCATCACCATAGGCGAGGGGATCCCCAGCATGGCCTGTATCCAGGCAAACGCCCATGCCCTGGCACGCTATGCCGGGCTCTGCCAGGAGGCCGGAATCGTCCCCATGGTTGAACCCGAGGTCCTGATGGATGCGGACAATACCATCGATGTATGCTTCGACGTCACCCGCCAGACTCTGAAGACCGTATTCGATACGCTGTTTTCCATGGACGTCACTATTGAGCATACGATCCTGAAAACCAACATGGTGATTTCAGGCAAGAAATGCAAAGTCCAGGCAGGCGTTCAGGAAGTGGCTAACAAGACCGTGCGCTGCCTGCTGGAGACCATACCGGCAGCGCTGCCGGGTATTGTGTTTCTGTCCGGTGGCCAGAGCGCTGAACTGGCAACGGCACACCTCAATGCCATGAACAAAAGTTACCCTGATCTGCCCTGGCCATTGAGCTTCTCCTACGGTCGCGCCCTGCAGGAACCCTGTCTCAAGACCTGGGCAGGCAAGGCTGAAAATGTACCAGCAGCACAGGCCGCATTATTACACCGTGAAAAATGCAATAGCCTGGCATGCCTGGGTGAATACACCGAGGCCATGGAGCAGGCTGCCTGAGGCATACGTCAATCACCCCGGGACGAAGGTAATCTTTGCTTGCCTTCGTGCCGCAACACAATTTTTGAAAAATGCCCGACACAAACGACACATTACCACCCGAAGCCCAGGCCGCCTTGAATGCCTACCAGTCCATGAGCGAGAGCAAGAAAGCCTATTTTTCCCTGCTGTCCGAGATCGATCAGAAATATCGGGAGGGAGGCTCACCCACGATTGCCGAGAACCTTCAACTGGAAAAACTGCTGGGTGCGCACAACGAGGCCGTCGCCGCCTTTAACGAGGCCATGCAGGCCGTTACCGAATTAGAGGTCAGGGAGTTGCTGCTGACACGGCTGATGGGTGAAGCGGGCAAACACTGAGTCACTGTCCTTCCTTTCTTGTCCAACCACATTATCCATCCGCAACTCCTCGCCGATTGCCACCTCCTGGGCAAACTGGCGTCGGGGCAACTGTTACTGCACCGTAACGCCGCCGTACCCTGGTTTATACTCGTCCCCGATACAGTGGAAACGGAGTTACTGGATCTGCCTGCGAAGACACGAGAATTAATCATAGATGATTGTGCAGCGATCGCGGCACTTATCAAACATTATTTTGATGTTGCCAAAATAAATTTTGCAACGATAGGCAACATGGTCCCGCAACTGCACCTGCATATCATTGGCAGGTCACCGGGTGATGCCTGCTGGCCCGAAACGGTCTGGGGAAATCTTGCGACAGAAAAATTCTACTGCGATACAACACTCGGTGGAATACGAAATAACATAAAACAAATCCCCGGGTTCTTTGCAGAATAAATTGCCGGTGTTACGGAACATATAATGCCAAAGCAGTATATATTCAGGGATTAACAACTATTAGTGACTCGATCGATAACGAACACTATTTTGCCGACCTGGAAAAGATTGAGAAAGCAGTGCCGGCAAAAAAGAGGAGAAAAGTGAAATCACTGCGGGTAAGGTAATATTTAGGTATCCTTCTCCTCCCGGTTGTAGTCGTAGTAGGAGCAGTATTGCTTCTTGCCTGTGAAAATAATCCAGCCTGTTAATTGAATCAAGTAAAAAACAATAGTTTATTGTGTTGCTTCCTCGATTTCCCTTTTTTGCAGGTCAACGGAATCCTGGATCATGCCCTCAACTTTTTCTGCTCTTTCTATGGTCCTGACCTGATCACTCCAGACATGTTCCTTTTTTTCTGAGTCGTTATTGTCTGAGCAGGCATAAAGAAAAACAAGCAGGAGAATTAATATGTAATGAGATATTAAACGCATCATCGTGTCACTTCAGTATTGAAATAAACTGATTTGTGGTTTCATCCAGCTCTGTAATATCGCCTTTTTCAAAATCGAAATGCCAGCCAAAAATAAACAGGGAACCATTATCTACCTCCTGCTTTACAAAAGGAAAGCTCAGCAGGTTGCTACAGGATATCCTGATTACTTCTTCTTCGCAGCGCCGACATTGTTCATCGAAACCTGCGTCTATATTCGTCCCCAAGACCTTTTCTCGGGCCGGCTTGACCGTTGACATCCAGGGATCGATAAAACTGTATTTGTGACCTTCATGTTCACCTTCCATCAGGCTCTTGACCCCACCACACTGGGCGTGGCCTAAAACAATTACATAGCGCACCTTGAGGTGCTTGACTGCGAATTCTATTGCGGCGCTGGTGCCATGTGACTTGCCGTCATCCTGACAGATAGGTACAACATTTGCCACGTTACGGATTACAAAGATATCACCAGGCTCAGTCTCGAGTACCTGCGCGGGATGTACCCGTGAATCACAGCAGGCGATGATCAGTACCTCAGGGGATTGCCCCTTTTTCGTCAGCTTGTCATAAAGTTTAGGATGTTCCTCGAAGTAGTATTTTCTGAAATTTTTAAACCCGGTTTTTAGTTTTTCTATGCCTTTCATCAGTAAGCCCCTTCTTACTTCGTCAGTCTTTCCTGAGCCTCGCGATACTTTGCCGCCGTGTTTTTTATCACTTCTTCCGGCAGTTTAGGTCCCGGCGATGTCTTGTCCCAGTCCAGGGTTTCGAGGTAATCCCGAACATATTGCTTGTCAAAGCTTGCCGGACTTATCCCTACCTCATAGGAATCCGCCGGCCAGAAGCGTGACGAATCAGGCGTTAGAATTTCATCAATCAAAACCAGTTCCCCTGCGGCATCGGTGCCAAATTCAAACTTCGTATCGGCAATGATGATTCCCCGCGCAAGTGCATATTCCGCTGCATCCTTGTAAATCTTGAGACTGATGTCCCTGATCTGCTCAGCCATATCCTGCCCAACTTTTTTAACTACGTCTTCAAAATTGATATTGATGTCATGGTTGCCTATCTCCGCCTTGGTTGAGGGGGTAAAGATCGGCGCCGGCAGTTGCTCGGCCTGCCTCAGCCCCGCTGGCAGGCGGATCCCGCAGATCGCGCCACTCTTCTGATAATCTTTCCAGCCGGAGCCGATGATATAGCCCCGCACGATCGCCTCAACCGGCAGCGGCTTGAGTTTCTTCACCACGATCCCCCGCCCCTCCACCATTTCAGCTTCCGCAGGGTCTCGGATGACATCAGCCGGTTTGAGGCCGGTCAGGTGATTGGGGACGATATGGGCCATTCGGGCAAACCAGAAATTTGAGACTGCTGTAAGGACCAGCCCCTTGCCGGGGATAGGATCCGGCAGAACGACATCGAAGGCGGAGAGCCTGTCGGTCGTGACGATTAGCATATGCTGCTCATCGACATCAAAAATATCACGTACCTTGCCGCTGTAGAGCAGTGGCAGGGAGTGGAGTTCTGCCTTGTAGAGTACCTCGGGGATAGTGGCCATGCGATGTTCTTGTGTTTGATGCCCATTTTCCCACACTAGACCGGCCTCTGCTATCCTCGTGCTGCGTTAAACTTCCATATTCTCCCTCTCTGGTGTAAGGTGCGCTTCCCTTTTTTAAACACAGCTCTGAACCATGCAAAGACCAGCTGCTACCAGCGGCATGCATCATGTCGCATTACACGTCATAGACTTGGAGGCCTGTGAAAATTTTTATGTTAGCCTCCTCGGCATGCAGGTGGAATGGCGACCTGACGCCGACAGTGTCTACCTTTGTTCCGGGTCGGACAATCTGGCCCTGCATCGTGTCGCCGCGGACCAGCGGCCTGCAGGTCCTCAGCGGCTGGATCATATCGGATTCATACTCAAGACCCCTGAACTTGTAGACGATTGGTATAAATTCCTTAATACTCACCAGATCAGGATGAAAACAGGGCCAAAGTCCCATCGTGACGGTGCCCGGAGTTTTTATTGTGAAGATCCTGAAGGAAATATCGTGCAGATGATTTATCATCCGCCTTTACAGCATCTATAGGGGAGTGCTGTGATGACAGAGTCCGCTGACAAAATCCGTTTACACGGATTTAACAACCTGACCAAGACCCTCAGCTTCAACATTTACGATGTCTGCTACGCCCGCTCCGAGAATCAGATCAAGGAATACATGGAATACATCGATGAGGTCTACAATTCTGAACGCCTTACCCAGATTCTCAACGATGTTGCGTCAATCATCGGGGCCAATATCCTGAACATTGCGAAGGCGGATTATGAGCCACTCGGTGCGAGCGTTACAATCCTGATATCTGAAGAGGCATCAGCTATTCCCGGGGTCACCAATGCTGAGACACCCGGACCCACACCGGAAACTGTGGTCGCCCACCTGGACAAAAGTCATTTAACGGTGCATACCTACCCCGAAAACCACCCTGATTATGGCATCAGTACGTTCAGGGTCGACATTGATGTCAGCACCTGCGGCAGGATTTCACCGCTAAAGGCTTTGAATTTCCTGATCCAGAGCTTCGAATCAGATATCGTCAGCCTGGATTACCGCGTGCGTGGCTTCACTCGTGACACCAGCGGCAAAAAATACTACATCGATCACGATATTACCTCCATACAGAATTTTATCGACGAAGAAACCAAGTCCAGGTACCGTATGGTAGACGTCAATATTTATGAAGAGAATATATTCCATACCAAGATGATGCTGAAGGAATTTGAACTGGACAATTATCTCTTTAACATATCGGCGGATGACCTCGAGGTTGAGCAAAAGTCTTCTATTGAGCAACGCTTGCGTGAGGAGATAGAAGAGATCTTCTACAGCCGGAACATCTACAAGTAACTCAGCTGGATTTGTTCTGCTTTACCCAGGAGTCCCTTAGTGTCACCGTGCGGTTAAAGACTGGCCTGTCCGGCTTACTGTCTTTCGCATCCACACAGAAATAACCCAGTCTTTCAAACTGGAAACTTTCCTCAGCCTTTGCCTGTAAGAGGCCCGGCTCCAGCATGGCCCCTGAAATTATCCGTACCGACTCCGGATTGAGGGTGGCGCGCCAATCCTCGAGCCTGCCCGGCTCCGGCACGGTAAACAGGCGGTCATAGAGGCGCACCTCAGTCTCCAGTGCCTGTGCTGCCGAGACCCAGTGAATCGTGCCCTTAACCTTGCGGCCATCCGGGGCACTCCCGCCTCGGGTCTGGGGGTCGTAGCTGCATCGCAATTCAACGACCTCGCCAGTAGAATCATCCTTGATCACCTCTTCACAGGTGATGAAATAAGCATAGCGCAATCGAACTTCGCGGCCCGGCGCCAGGCGGAAGAATTTCTTTGGCGGGTCTTCCATAAAATCATCGCGCTCAATCCAGATAACATGTGAGAAGGGCACCTCCCTGCTACCCATCTCCGGCAGGTTCGGGTGATAGGGTGCGTCCAGCAACTCCTCCTGATCTTCAGGAAAATTTGTTATTACCACGCGCAGGGGATTGATGACGGCCATGACGCGGCATGTGGTCCTGTCCAGTTCCTCCCTGACACAGTTTTCCAGTACCGACATATCAATGACCGTATCATTCTTAGTGATGCCAATACGCTCGCAAAAGTCACGGATGGCTGCCGGAGGATAACCACGGCGCCGCATACCAACGATGGTTGGCATGCGCGGGTCATCCCAACCGCGCACATGCCCTTCATCCACCAGCTCATTCAGTTTGCGCTTACTGGTTACCGTGTAGTTCAGGTTCAAACGGGCAAACTCGATCTGCTGCGGATGACAGGGGACAGGCAACTGGTCTAGGAACCAGTCGTAGAGGGGACGATGATCCTCGAACTCCAGCGTGCAGAGGGAATGGGTGATCCCCTCCAGTGCATCGGAAATACAATGCGTATAGTCATACATAGGATAGATGTTCCAGCTATCACCGGTACGGTGGTGTCTGGTCTTCTTGATGCGATAGATCGTCGGGTCGCGCATGTTGATGTTCGGCGAGGCCATATCGATCCTGGCGCGCAGGACATACTGGCCAGCCTCGAATTCACCTGCGCGCATACGCTTAAATAGGTCCAGGTTTTCCTCGATGCTGCGGTTCCGGTCTGGTGATTCCCTGCCGGGTTCAGTCAGTGTGCCGCGGTATTCGCGCATTTCCTCCAGATTCAGGCTGTCCACATAAGCCTTGGCTTCCCTGATCAGGTGCACGGCGTAGTCATAAAGTTGTTCAAAATAGTCGGAAGCGTAAAACAGCCGGTCTTCCCAGTCGAAACCCAGCCAGTGGATATCATCCTTGATGGCCTCGATATATTCGATCTTTTCCTTTTCCGGGTTGGTGTCATCGAAACGCAGGTTACACTGCCCGCCCGCATGCTCGGCAGCAAGGCCGAAGTTCAGGCAGATGGACTTGGCATGACCGACATGCAGGTAGCCATTGGGTTCCGGCGGGAAACGGGTATGAACGCGGCCGTTATTTTTATTTCGCGAGAGATCATCGGCGATGATCTGCCGGATAAAATTCGACGATCGGGGTTTTTCTTCTTCTGTCATGCCAGTCTCAATCTCATGGACAAATTAGTTCAAAAAATCCGGCGGGTTCTTACACAATTAAAACGGTTTACGTGCAATCTGTGGCAGGTCGCCACTGAGGCCCGATGCTCGGCGGATGATGGCATGCTTCAGCGGTGTTGCAAGATCAGTCAGCTTCAGTCCAGCATTTCGTAACAACCTGACAGAAGTCAAACGGTTCTCAAACAGGACCTTGAATCCCTGGAAGACCTTCAGCATGAGATAGTTCTCCCCCTTGCGCCAACGCTCATAGCGGCGTAACACGCCCAGGCTGCCCATATCGCTGCCCTTGTCCCAGGCAGCCGTCACGACCTCTGCCAGCGTGGCTGCATCAAGCAGTCCCAGATTCGCCCCCTGACCTGCGAGGGGATGAACGCAGTGTGCGGCATCCCCGATCAGGGCCAGCCTTAGCCGACAATACCGTTCAGCCTGGGCGTGATACAGGGGAAAAGCGACCCGTTTCGTGCTGGAGATTATCCCGCCGAGCGTGTGGGAAAAAGCCTGCCCCAGCGCCTCGTTGAATTCTGCATCGTCCATTGCCAGTAACCGGCTAGCCTGTTCCGGGGAAGTAGACCAGACGATCCCGCACTGATGCGGATCGGCTAGGGGCAAAAAGGCCAGCGGTCCTTCGGCCAGGAAACACTGTCTTGCAATTGAATCATGGGACAACTCTGTCTCAACGCGGCAGGCAACAGCCTGTTGCTGGTAATCATGCCGGGGATATGCGATCCCGGCCAGCTCACGGACCTGGGAACGGTTGCCATCAGCCGCGACTACCAGGTCGGCTGTCATAGCCGTGCCGTTTTCGAGCACGATTCGAACTGAATCCGTGCCAAATTCAAGGTCCTCGACCTGAGCCTGCTGGCGCTTGATGTTCGGGTTATCTTCACAGGCCTCGATCAGTGCCTCTTCGAGTACGGACTGCTGGATGATATAGCCCAATATTGCCTCGCATAGCTCGGCACTATCAAATTCAATCTTGCCTTCGCCATGCGCGTCCCAGACCAGCATCTTCTCTATTCTGCCGATCGCTCCATCGGGCAGGCATGCCCAGGCACCCGCGGTACGAAGAATATTTTCCGAGGCCCGCGTAATCGCCAGAGCACGTGGGTCATCCCGAGAGCCCGGTGCAGCAGTTTCCCTTTCAAGCACCATGACCTGTATCCCGGCCCGGGCCAGTAACAGGGCCAGCGTGGCCCCCGTCAGGCCTCCGCCAATGATGACGACCTCCGTATCATGATCGGGCTTGCTGTTCATAACGGGGCCCCCCTGACCAGACGGGGCTGATTGCCATACAGTCCCGTCGCCCTGCGCATGAACTGCCTTTTCAGGGGCGGGACGAGGTTCATCATGGCCATGGCCGAATTGCGCAACAACACCTTGTGTGGCAGTTCGTTATAAAACAGCGTGGCCAGGCCATGAGAGAAACGATGCACCGCCTTCTGATCAGGTAGCCGCATGTCCAGGTAACGGTTAAGAATCTTGCGCCTGCCCGGATCCTCCCCGGCCCGCAGCGTCGGGATCAGTATCTCTGCCAGTCCGGCAATATCGCGCAGACACAGATTGAATCCCTGGGCCCCGTTCGGGTGCAGGGTATGGGCGGCATTCCCCAACACTACCAGCCGTTCTCGTACCTGTTCCCTGGCAAGGATACAGCGTAGCGGGTAGGACTTACGCGGACCGGCTTGCCGCAGGACGCCTAGTCGCCTGCCAAATGATTGCTGCAGACGGAAAAGAAAAACCTCGTCATCGAGCGCCAGATATTCGTCTGCTTGATTAGTTGCTACCGTAAAAACAACAACGCAGCGATCCTTGTTTAACGGCAGTAACGCCAGTGGGCCGTCAGGGGTAAAGCGTTCAAAAGCCGTATCCTTGTGTGAACGTTCCGGTGTCACGCTGGTAACGATCGCCGTCTGACCGTAATTCATCTGGTCGACCTCTATCCCGAGGGATTGGCGGATAGGCGAGTGTGCCCCATCAGCTGCGATCACCAGGTGACTGGTCAGGATCTGTTCACCATCCTTGCCCACCACCTCCAATTGTGTCTTGTCAGGCGAGATATGGACCGAGCGGACATTTGCGGGACAGATAAAATCAATATTCGTCTTCATTGATAGCTGCTTCAGCAAAACCTCGCCCAGGGCGTGTGCCTGGACCACATGACCAAGTGCAGGGATCCCCAGGGTTGCGGCGTGAAGACGGACACAACCAAAATGGCAGCGGTCAGAAACATGAATTGCACGTACGGGATGTGAGCGGCTGATCAGGTCCTCCCAGAAGCCCAGCCCTGCCAGTATCCGTTGCGAGGAGAGCGACAGCGCGAGACCTCTGTCATCATAGCTCGGTTGGCTTGCGGCCTGCTGCGGGACCGCCTCGATCAGACCGATGCGGGCATTAGTACTCGCAAGCGCAATGGCCAGGCTGGCTCCCACCATACCGCCGCCGGCGATCAGCACATCGTAATCAGGCTGCGATGCCATGGGCCATTAATGACTCTATTTCGTCGATGGTCTTGGGGGCATCGCTGCTCAATACCTCGTTCCCGTCCTCCGTGACCAGCACATCGTCTTCAATACGGATGCCGATATTCCACCAACGTTTAGCCAGTCCTTCGCTGCCGGCAGGCAGGTATAGGCCCGGCTCCACCGTCAGTACCATGCCAGGTTCAAAGGTGCGCCATTCGCCCTCGACCTTGTAATCACCCACATCATGGACATCCATACCCAGCCAATGGCCGGTCCGGTGCATGTAATACCGGGTATAACTCTTCTCCTTGATGTGTTGTGAAGGCTTGCCTTTTAATATCCCCAGCTCGACCAAGCCCTCAGTCAGGGTCCTGATTGCGGCATTATGAGGCTCGTCCCAGTGATTACCGGGCCTGACCATCTTGATTGCCGCAAGCTGTGCTGCCAGGACCACCTCATAGACCTCGCGCTGGGCGGATGAATACTGGCCATTTACAGGAAAGGTGCGGGTAATATCACTGGCGTAATAATCATATTCCGATCCCGCATCAATCAGGAGCAGGTCGCCGTCTTTCAAGGCGTCCGAGTTTTCCGTGTAGTGCAGTATGCAACCATTGGCGCCACCGCCGACGATACAGGGATAGGCAGGGTCACGCGCACCGTTTTGCATAAAGACATACTTGAGCTCAGCCTCAAGCTGGTATTCCATCAGGCCTGGCCGACAGATCTGCATCGCCTTCCTGTGCGCCTTGGCAGTGATCTTTGCCGCCTTTCGCATGGCAGTGATCTCGGCACGGCTTTTATACAGGCGCATCTCGTGCAGGAAATGGTTCAGTGACACGTATTCATCTGGTGCATTGACGCCGGTACGTGAACGTTTGCGCACCTGGTTTACCCAACCGAGTACACGCTGGTCAAAACTGACATTGGTGCCCATGGTATAAAAAACTCGCTCCCGATTCTCCAGCAGGCCTGGCAGGATCTCATCCATGTCCTCAACGGGAAAGGCATCATCCGCACCATATTTGTTGACCGCACCCTCAAGCCCGGCGCGGCGCCCGTTCCAAGTCTCCATCACCGGGTCATTTTCCCGGCAGAAAAGGATATATTCGCCATGAGGCCTTCCAGGAACCAGTACCGCAACGGCCTCGGGTTCCGCATAACCGGTCAGGTAATAAAAATCGCTGTCCGGCCGGTAGGTAAACTCGACGTCACGGTTACGTATGTAGACCGGCGCGGTAGGGATAATGGCGATGGTTTCATCCCCCATCATATCCATGAGTTTCTTGCGGCGTCTTGGAAATTCCTTGGCATTCATAATCTTTTAGTGCAGTTTTGTATATTCATTCTTTCTACCCGTATCCTTGCGTAATTCATCATGAACCAGGATTGCGCCCATACGGACATATTCAATTAATTCCATCAGTGAGGCTTCGTTTCCTTCATCGCCATTCTCGACATTGTCCGTGTCAAGTCGGCAAATCTTGTAAAGGTCCTGGATCACCTCCCGGCACTCGTATGATAACAGATCAAAATCGGTTATCCCGGCCGCACCCAGGCCACTCAGGAACCCCCCGCACCAATCAGTGAGGGCGGCACTGCGATCAGCTAGCGAGGCGTCATCTGCGGGCAACAGCAACCCCAGTGCAAACGTGTCCGAGCCTATCTCATCAATGATGCTGCAGGCCATAAGAGACAACTGTTCCAGGCATTGTGACACGGCCTCATTATCCTCCAGATCCGCCATTAAACATTCTTTCAGCACGTCGTCCTCAATCTCACTCCTGACGCACAGGTAACCGCATAGAAAGCCGTGACATTCCGCCGCCCGGCTGCCACAAGCCGCTGAAGACAGAAGATTGTTGAGTTCATTAAAGTTAATCATGTAATTGATAGTAATTCTTAAACGGTGATTCCGCCATTTTGCAGATTATCATTGCTGTTGTCATAACTTTGAAACGAAGGATCGTCAAGGATATCTTGACCCTTATGCATGGCCGCTCTATATTGACTAGACAATGATAAACCAACATGACCACCCGTTCATCTGATAGAGAAAATTGCGGAACCAAATCATGTCTGATAAAAATAATGATAGTAATGATCTTGAGGCACTGGAGACACGAGTCGACGAGCTTATACGCACCGTTGATCAGCTAAAAACTGAGAATTCGGCCCTGCGTAATCAGCAGGAAAACCTGGTTAACGAACGCGCCCAGTTAATTGAAAAAACCGAACAGGCAAGAACCCGCATTGAATCAATGATTTCTCGCTTACGGGCGATGGAAACCCGTTCATGACCAACAACAGCAAACCTCTTAATGTAACGATCCTTGATAAGGAATATCTTATAGCCTGTAACGATGATGAACGTGATGTATTGCACCGCGCAATTGAATTAATCAACGTGAAAATGCGTGATATCAAGGCAACCGGTAAGGTTATCGGATCGGAACGCATTGCGGTCATGGCTGCCTTGCATCTGGCACATGAATTATTAGAATACAAAGACAGGAATGAGAACTATACTAATAGCGTAGACAAGCTTATACGCCGGTTACAAAACAAGATTGATGACGCCCTGGTTAAGGGGAAACAAATAGAAATTCAATAAATCAGGATACCTGCTGTTACGGTGTAAAGGTCACTTTTGGGTATCTTCTGCGGTGTTTGTGTTCAGGGGTGTGGTTACTTGAGCCTAACATACTACACAGGGAGCTAACCGCGTTGTTGTTGAGCATGTCCCTAGCCGGATAGCCTGATACAATGCCAGCCGCTCCCACTTGGACCCACGGTTCAAGTACAATTCCCTGTAACGGCACCGTGGTTGATACCCCCTAACTTTCAATTCCTACCGCCAGTATCTAATTACACTTCCCAAGCCAGGACTTTTGTATGAATTTTTGGTTAATGAAATCCGAACCTGAAACCTTCAGCATTGATGATCTCGAGAAGCGGCCGGGACAAACGGAACCATGGGATGGTATACGCAATTACCAGGCACGCAATATGATACGAGATGAAATGAAAAAAGGCGATCTCGCCTTTTTCTATCATTCAAACTGCAAGGAACCGGGAATCGTTGGCATCATGATCGTCGACAAGGAAGGTTATCCAGATCCGACTGCATTTGATCCTGCAGACAAACATTACGATCCGAAAAGTGACCCAGACAAACCGCGCTGGTATCTTGTTGATGTAAAACTAAAGCGTAAATTCAAGCGGACCATAACTCTGAACGAACTCCGAGAAAATAAATCACTTGCACACATGAAGCTGCTTCAGAAGGGGAATCGCCTGTCAGTAATGCCGGTAACAAAAAACGAATGGGATGCCATCCTGGCAATGGAGTAATACAGGTCGCTTTTTAAATGTATTATAAGTTATTGCCCGCCTTCCAGTACCGCATCCCTGGCCAGGGTAAAGACATCGAGCCAGGCATGATAATAAAAAATAAGTAATACCCCGAAAATCACAAGTAATACTCCGGTTCCCATTTGCATCAGTGCAAATCTTTCCGCCTTCTGCCCCGTATAAACCGGCCTACCCTCTATCAACCACGAACCAAGGGCCGGGAAGTGCCCCGTCTTTTTTGATCTGTACCCATAACGGAAAACATAAAGACCCGTAGCAAAGGCAAAGGCAGCGGTTATATATATAACTATTCGCAAAAGGGCAAGTGACTGTAACGCAGCGGCAGCATAATCCTGTTCGGCAAGTAGCTTTTGCCGTTGAATATACTGCGCCATATATTCCTGTGCGAACCAGACCAATATCAGTCCGATAAAAAACACCACGCAAAGCCACAACAGAACCGTTTTGCGTTTGATGATTTTATATTGGCTCAGATCAACTTGCATAAGGAGGGTTATTATCAACGATCACCTTATTACTGGACCACGAATACCTTATCAGGAAAGAAACATCTTATAAGCTGGATTACCGGATTCTTCCCAGTATTGCATGCCAAGACTGTCCAGGAATTTCTGAAATTCTCCCATCTCGCTGTCTTTAACCTGTATCCCCATAAGGACACGGCCGTAGGCTGCACCATGGTTTCGATAATGGAACAGGCTGATATTCCAGCGGTCACCTAGTTGCGTCAGGAAATGCAGCAGCGCTCCCGGCCTTTCAGGGAATTCAAAACGGTAAAGGCGTTCATTTTTTGCCTGTGGCGCATGACCACCTACCATATAGCGTATATGCATCTTGGCAACTTCGTCATTACTCAGGTCAACCACCTCATAGCCCTTTTCAATCAGATGTGCGATCAGGCTGTCCTTCTCCTCGATACCGTGCCGTAATTGTATGCCCGCAAACACATGGGCCAAACTATTATCAGCATAACGGTAATTGAATTCGGTGATAAGGCGTGGACCGAGATCATGACAGAAGGCACGAAAGCTTCCGGGGCGTTCAGGGATCGTTGTTGCTATCAAGGCTTCCCTGTGTTCTCCCAATGCCGTGAGCTCGGCAATATGTCTAAGGCGGTCAAAATTGACATTGGCGCCGCTGAAAATGGCCACCAGTTCCTGTTGCCGGATCTTTTCACGGCTTACATACTGCTTGAGACCAGCAACCGCCAACGCACCCGCCGGCTCGGGAATTGAACGGGTATCCTCAAAGATATCCTTAACAGCGGCACATATTTCGTCATTACTGACTAGGATAATCTCATCCACCGTCTCACGGCTGATTCGAAATGTTTCTTCACCGGCTTGCCTTACAGCAGCTCCGTCAGCAAAGATGCCGATATGATCGAGGGTAACACACTGGCCTGCCTCCATGGCCCGCTTCATGCATGGAGCCTCATCCGGCTCAACACCGATAATATGTACTTCAGGGTTCTGCTTTTTCACATAGGCAGCAATCCCGGCGATCAGACCACCCCCACCCACCGGCACAAAGATTATATCTATCCTGCCAGGGTGCTGTTGCAGAATTTCAACGCCAACTGTCGCCTGTCCTGCAATCACCAAGGGATGATCAAAAGGCGGGATAAAGGTAATTTTCTCTTTTTCCGATAGCTGAATGGCGTGTTGCTTCGCTTCATCGTAATTATTTCCGTGTAATACCACATCGGCGCCAAGACGTTTCACAGCGTTGACCTTGATTTCCGGCGTTGTCTTTGGCATGACAATCATGGCAGACATCCCCAGTTTCTGGGCAGCAAGCGCGACCCCCTGAGCATGATTGCCTGCCGATGCGGCTATTACGCCATGTTCGCGTTCGGCATTTGAAAGGGTGGACATTAGATTAAAGGCGCCACGCAGCTTATAAGAAAATACGGGCTGCTGATCCTCGCGCTTCAGCCAGATATTGTTGTCATACCGTCGTGATAATTCACCTGCATAATCCAGTGAGGTTTTTACTGCAACCTCATAGACGCGGTTCACGGCCTCAGAAATTAATTTTTTGTATTCCTCTAGCATATGTATAAGATACCATCTAACTGTAATTCGAGATAATCCCAATCAAGCAAGGAACAAGTGAGCCAGGATAAAAAGAAGCAGCTGGCTGCAAAAGCCGCACTGGAGCATGTTGAAGATGTCTCCATAATCGGTGTCGGTACAGGCTCCACGGTCAATTACTTCATTGAATATCTGGCCGACATAAAGCACAGGATTGAAGGAGCCATAGCCAGTTCAGAGGCAACAGAGAAACTCCTCAATCAATATCATATCCCAGTCATTCCGCTTAACAGTGTGGCTGAAATCCCTGTCTATGTGGATGGCGCCGATGAAGCCACCCGGCATCTTCACCTGACCAAGGGAGGAGGTGGCGCCTTGACACGTGAAAAGATCGTTGCCGCCGCCAGTAAGAAATTTATCTGTATTATCGACGATTCCAAGCTCGTGGACATGTTGGGAAGATTCCCCCTGCCGATAGAGGTTATCCCGATGGCGCAAAGTTATGTGGCAAGGCAGATTGCCGGACATGGTGGCCAACCGATTTTAAGGGAGGGATTCAGGACTGACAATGGCAATATCATTCTTGATGTACATAACCTCAGAATCATCAATCCTATTGAGCTTGAAACAAGCCTGAATAATCTTGTCGGTGTGGTATGTAATGGTATATTTGCAAAACGTCCCGCAGATTTGTTGTTGATTGCAGACAATAACGGGATAAAAACACTAGAATAGGGGTTATGGAAAAATCAGAGTATTATTAATTTATGTACATTATCATTGTCTTGTTTGAAAGGTGTTATGATATTCCCATAACGGTGGAAATGTTGCTTTAATAACAAAATGACTACTCTGAAACTTGTAAATATTGGGAGCGGGTTATGATTTTTTATATTGTCTATGCACTGGCGATTGCTGTACTGGTCCTGCATTTCACCGGTTGGTTGCAAAGGCGCAATATGGAATGGGTGGTATTGAGCACACCGGTCGCCGTTTTTGCTGTCATCATCCTTGACTATCTACAGATAATTTAACCGACTGTAATCTCTATGATCGGCTTACTGCAGCGCGTCAGGCAGGCGGCCGTTGCAGTCAATGGTTCTACCATTGGAAAGATTGACCAGGGCCTTCTCGTCCTAATCGGCATTGAAAAAAAAGACACCCCCTCCCATGCCGATCGCCTGCTCCACCGCCTCCTGGGTTACCGTGTCTTCAGCGATGAACAGGGCAAGATGAACCTGAGCCTCACCGATATCGCTGGTGGACTGCTGCTGGTCCCGCAGTTCACCCTGCCGGCAGATACCCGGAAGGGCATGCGTCCCAGCTTCAGCAAAGCCGCCCCACCGGAACAAGGGAAAGAGCTGTTTGATTACCTGCTTGCCGAGGCCCGCAAGGCATATCAACATGTGGAGGCAGGACAGTTTGCCGCCGACATGCAAGTATCACTCATTAATGACGGCCCCGTGACATTCTGGCTACAAACCTAATTTTCAGCCACAAACTGCAAAAAATAAGTCACAAGTCTGTTGGGGACAGCAATGTGTTTTTACTTTTGTCTCGTAGCTTGTAACTATCTCATACCCAGTCGCGCGGCTTGAGGAAAATATCGTAGAGTTTCGCTTCCGGCGTACCCGGCTCAGGGTGCCAATTGTATTGCCAGCGAACCCTGGGGGGCAATGACATCAGAATGGACTCGGTCCGGCCACCGGACTGCAGACCAAACAGGGTACCCCGGTCATAAACCAGGTTGAATTCTACATAACGCCCTCGCCGGTATAATTGAAACTCCCGTTCTCGCTCTCCATAGGGCGTATCTTTTCTACGTTCGACGATCGGCAAGTACGCCTCCAAGAAATGATCCCCGACACTCTGCATGAAGGCCTGGCACTGCTCGAAACCCCACTCGTTTAAGTCGTCGAAAAACAGCCCGCCGATGCCACGTGGTTCATTGCGATGCTTGATAAAAAAATAATCATCACACCATTTTTTGTATTTCGGATAGACTTCCTGCCCAAAACCACTACAGGCCTTTCTGGCAGTTTCATGCCAAAACCGCGCGTCTTCCTCAAAGCCATAATAAGGTGTGAGGTCAAAACCACCGCCGAACCACCACACCGGGCTTGCTCCCTTTTTTTCAGCTATGAAAAACCGCACATTCATGTGTGTGGTAGGGACATAGGGATTCAGTGGATGGATAACAAGAGAATCTCCGAGCGCCTGGAAGAAACGGCCAGCTAGTTCCGGCCGCTGGGCCGTTGCTGATGGCGGCAGGGAAGACCCATGGACATGGGAAAAATTGATGCCTGCCTGTTCGAAGACACCTCCTGACTGCATTACTCGGCTGCGACCACCCCCTCCTGCCTCCCTTTGCCATTGGTCTTCCGTCAATTGCAATGACGTGTCAAGTGAAGTCAGGGCCGTCGAGATCCGATCCTGCAAGGTAAGCAGGTAGGTCTTGATACTGTCAGTGTCAATAGCTTCCATGATCTGCGAGATGGTATGAATTCGGTTATACAGGTATCCTATTCATTTTTTCGGTCATATACCATGAGCAAGCGCACGGCAGAAATCAAACGAGAAACCAAGGAAACACAGATTACGGTTTCCCTGGACCTGGACGGGGCTGGTCAGGCGAATCTGGCAATTGGCATCCCGTTTCTGGAACACATGCTTGACCAGGTAGCACGTCATGGCATGTTTGATATCGTTATCAACGCGAAGGGCGATCTCGAGATAGACGCCCATCACACGGTGGAGGATGTTGGTATCACACTGGGCCAGGCCTTTGCCAGTGCCTTGGGCGACAAGACCGGTATACGCCGCTATGGGTATGCCTATGTCCCGCTGGACGAGGCCCTATCACGTGTTGTACTGGACTGCTCCGGCAGGCCTGGCATTGAATACAATGCAAAGTATCCCCGTGCCCGTATTGGTGACTTTGATGTCGATCTCCTGTTCGAATTCTTTCAGGGATTCGTGAATCATGGCATGGTCACCCTGCATATCGATAACATCAGAGGGCGCAATGCACACCATATCGCGGAAACCATCTTCAAGGCATTCGGCCGCGCCCTGCGCATGGCTGTTGAAATTGATCCGAGGATGCAGGGCATCCTGCCGTCAACCAAGGGCGCACTCTGAGATACATTACCTGTAGTAAGCCACTCCATGTCTAACGTCGTTGTCCTCGATTACGGAACCAGCAACCTGCGCTCGGTCGCCAAGGCGCTGGAATTTGTTGCCGACAATGAACACCGAGTGAGTGTTAGTAATACGCCGAAGGTTATCTTGGCCGCTGATCGTGTTGTCTTTCCCGGGCAGGGAGCGATCGGTCAATGCATGGCAAGCCTGAAGAAACAGGGACTCGATGACGTCATACGCCAATGCATCCGCAATAAACCCTTTCTGGGGATCTGCCTTGGCCTGCAATCGCTCATGGATCACAGCGATGAAGATGGTGGTGTGGATTGTCTCGGTATCATCCCCGGGCAGGTCTGGCGATTTCCAACCGATGCCACTGATAGCGAAGGACAGACCTTCAAGATCCCGCACATGGGCTGGAACCAGGTCCATCAACAAAAGCCCCATGCCTTGTGGCAAGACATTGAAGCCGGTGAACGGTTTTATTTTGTCCACAGTTACTACGTCTGTCCGGATATAGAACAGGATATTGCGGCCCGTACCGACTACCTGACGGATTTTGTCTCTGCCGTTGCCAGAGATAATATCTTTGCCTGCCAGTTTCACCCCGAAAAGAGCCAGCATGCAGGACTGACGCTGCTGAAGAACTTTTTATCCTGGACTATCTGAATTACCTATTGGAAGTTTTTGATTCACGCTGAATAGCGCGCCAGGCGATGTCACTTCGACAGAACATTCCGTCCCATTTAATCTGTCCCACTGCATCATAGGCCGTTTTTCGGGCCTGCATTACTGAATCCCCGAGAGCGGTGACACAGAGCACACGCCCACCTGCCGTAAGCACCTTGTCATCTTCCCTGCGCGTCCCAGCATGGAATACCTTGACGGCGTCCGGCATCGCTGCATCCAACCCCTTGATCATATCTCCCTTGCGTACGGATTCAGGATAACCGTGCGCAGCAAGCACCACACCAAGTGCCGGGCGCGGGTCCCAATCAGCATTCTCTTCATGCAATCGGCCATCAAGGGCCGCAGTGCACAGTGCCACCAGGTCGCTCCGAAGCCGCAGCATGATAGGCTGTGTTTCAGGGTCACCGAATCGGCAATTAAACTCCAGAACATAGGGAGTGCCATCGTCAGCAATCATCACGCCAGCATAAAGGAAACCAACATAACGCCGGTTCTCTGCGGCCATCCCCTTGACCACAGGTTCGATAACCTCATTCATGATTCGATCATGGATTGCCGGCGTAACGACCGGCGCCGGTGAATAGGCCCCCATGCCACCAGTATTCGGTCCCTTGTCACCATCATCACGCGCCTTGTGGTCCTGCGAACTGGCCAGGGGCAAAATATGTTCACCGTCACTGATGACGATAAAGCTCGCCTCTTCACCCTGAAGGAAATCCTCTATGACCACCCGGTGCCCCGCATCACCGAACTTGTTACCGGCCAGCATATCCTGCACAGCAGAGGCGGCCTCAGTTTTATTATTCGCGATGATCACGCCCTTGCCCGCGGCAAGACCATCTGCCTTGATAACGATTGGTAACTTGCATTTTTTGAGATAGGCCAACGCATGCTCAACCTCGGTGAAGACCTGAAAGGCGGCCGACGGGATGTTATGACGTTCAAGAAACGCCTTAGTGAAGGACTTGGAACCCTCGAGTATGGCAGCGGCCTTGTGTGGGCCGAAACAACGCAGTCCTGCGGCCTCGAAGGCGTCAACAATACCGGCCACCAACGGAGCTTCGGGCCCAACGATGGTCAAGTCTATACGCTCTTTTTTTGCAAATGCCAGGAGTGTCTGTATGTCCTCGGCAGCAATATCAATATTACTGACCCCGTCTTCGTCCAAGGTACCGGCATTACCGGGTGCAACATAGACATGTTCAGCCCGGGGCGATTGCGCGCACTTCCAAGCCAGGGCGTGTTCACGGCCACCACCACCAACGATCAAAATCTTCATAATTTCTTTAATACATTCTCGTGGTTTAAAGCAGTGTTCCTCTCTGTTGCCTTGCCGTAATGAGAAGTCGCGTAGCACTAAAATGACATCCTGTCATTTTTAGCTACCTCTGAGCAGGATGTGAATGGGTTCGGCGCGTATTTCGCAACAAGCATTACGGGAAGCCCCGCAGGGGCCAAGGCATCCGGAGGAAGTTCCTTTGGTGACTTTTCTTTGAAGAAAAGTCACTCACCGGTTAAGGCGAAATCCACATTAGAAATAAATAAAATTTCAACAATCTGACTAATGTAAAAAATGTCGCATGCCCGTAAATACCATCGCCATCCCATGCTCATCCGCTGCAGCAATTACCTCATCATCACGCATGGAACCACCAGGCTGTATCACCGCGGTAATACCCACCCTTGCAGCAGTATCGATGCCGTCACGGAACGGGAAAAATGCATCTGAGGCCATTACTGAACCCTTGATCTCCAGGCCCTCGTCTTCCGCCTTAATCGCGGCAATACGCGCACTGTAAATACGACTCATCTGGCCGGCACCAATTCCGATGGTACGTTGGTCACGGGCATAGACAATGGCATTGGACTTGACGTGCTTGACGACCGGCCAAGCAAAAAACAGGTCGCGCAGTTCAAGTTCCGTCGGCTGGCGTTTTGTAACAACCTTGAGGGCATCCTGCTTTAGACGGCCGATATCGTTGTCCTGTATCAGCAACCCGCCCGAGACCCGCTTCAGGTTTAACTGCCGGATCTCCGCGGAACGTTCAGCGGCTTGCAGTACTCGTATGTTTTCCTTGCTGGCAAGCACCTTGAGAGCTGCGGGTTCAAACTCCGGCGCAATGATCACCTCGACAAACTGCCGATCGATAATAGCCTTTGCGGTATCGACATCAAGCACCCTGTTAAAGGCAATAATACCGCCAAAGGCCGATGTAGGGTCGGTGGTATATGCATTTTCATAGGCTTGGCTTACACTGGCCGCCACTGCAACGCCGCAGGGGTTGGCATGCTTGACGATGACACAGGCTGGTTCCCCATAGGCAAGCACGCATTCAAATGCGGCATCGGTATCCGCAATATTATTGTAAGAAAGCTCCTTGCCCTGCAGTTGTTGTGCCGCGGCCAGAGTCCCTGCCGGCGGGTTGGGCTCAATATAAAATGCCGCCGTCTGGTGAGGGTTCTCACCATAACGTAGATCCTGGCGCTTGATAAACTGGGTAGTATAGGTTTGCGGGTAATTCAAGGGTTGTCCGTCAGGAGTGAATGCATTCAGATAATTGGATACATTGGCATCATAATTTGCCGTATGTGAAAAGACCTTTTGCGCCAGATACCAGCGAGTGGTGTCACACAGTTCCCCCTTTCCAGCCTTTATTTCCTCAATAATTCGCGGGTAGTCACCGGCATCAACCACCACGCTGACACGGGCATGATTTTTAGCGGCTGCGCGCAACATGCTCGGCCCGCCGATATCGATATTTTCAATTGCCTCAGCCATGGTACAGCCAGGCTTGCTGACCGTCTCTTCAAATGGGTAGAGGTTGACTACAACCAGGTCGATTGGCTCAATCCCGTGCTCCTGCATGGCGGTATCGTCCTGACCAGCCCTGCCCAGTAACGCCCCATGGATCTTGGGGTGCAGGGTCTTGACCCGGCCGTCCATAATCTCGGGGAAACCGGTGTAATCGGACACATCCGTTACCGGGATATTTTTTTCCCTGAGGAGTCTTGCTGTCCCGCCGGTCGAGAGAATCTTGACACCCATTTCAGCGAGTTGCTGACAGAATTCAACAATACCGGTCTTATCCGAGACACTAACCAGTGCCCGATTGATCTTGCTCATTTTGACTCTAGATGAATGGTTTGTATGGTGGATTAATCTTTGACGTCCGGTGCTCAGGCCAGGTTGTACTTTTTCAAACGATTGCGCAGTGTTCCCCGGTTGAGGCCCAGCATACTGGCCGCCCTCGTGATATTCCCCCGTGCCATTTGCATGACGATCTCGAACATGGGCTTTTCAACCTCACTGATAAACAACTCATAGAGATCGCTGACATCGTGCCCGTCAAGATCCCTGAAATAATTTTCCATGTGCCTGCGAACATCGTCACCCAGACAATTCTTTTCCAGGCCAGCCTCAGGAATGCCTTCTTGTACCAGTTTTACTGCTGTCATGCCGCAAGTTCTTGTTCTAGTTCTCTTGAAAAAAAGTCCTGCATAACAAGCAATTGCTCGTCCGCAGTCTCCGCCTTGTTCACCTCTTGAAGGAACAGCTTTATACCATGCTGTTTACAGTACCAGCCGATATGCTTTCGTGCCACGCGCACTCCGGTATATTCGCCGTAAAAAGCATGGAGTTTGCGTATATGATCAACCAGAGTCTGGCCTATCTCTTGCAAGCCCGGCCCGGCCGGTAATTCCCCAGTTTCAAGATAATCCACTATCTCACGAAAGATCCATGGATTACCCTGTGCTGCACGTCCTATCATTATCCCATCTACGCCGGTCACTTCCAAGACCTTTACAGCATCTTGTGCACTTCTTATGTCACCATTTGCTACCACAGGAATTGAAAGTCTTGACTTAACCTCGGTCACTGTCTCGTATTCCGCCTCTCCGGTGTAACCACAAGCACGTGTGCGGCCATGTACAGATAACATACTAATACCGGATCCTTCGGCAATCCTTGCAATCTCCAGTCCGTTCCGGTTTTTCCTGTCCCATCCCGTCCTGATCTTCAGCGTTACCGGAACATCAACGGCAGCCACAACAGCTTCTAGTATTTTTTTAACCAGGGCTTCATCTCGTAACAGGGCCGAGCCTGCCATGACCCCGCAAACTTTCTTAGCCGGGCATCCCATATTGATATCTATGATGTGGGCGCCCGCTTCCACGTTATGGCGCGCTGCAATGGCCATCTTCGCCGGATCCGATCCTGCTATCTGTACAGCACATGGCGCTATCTCATCATTATGATCAAGCCGGAGGCGTGATTTCCGTGTATGCCACAGGGCGGTGTCCGAGGTGACCATCTCAGAAATAGCCAAGCCAGCGCCGAGCGTACGGCAGAGATTACGAAATGGTTTGTCCGTAACACCGGCCATCGGCGCCAGCAAAATATTATTTACCAGCTTGATATTACCAATTCGCATCGACATCATAACCGGAAAAAAATCGTTCAGGCCTTATAAAAAACGGAACTCGAAACTGACCGCGCCCGCGGTTGGACCAGTTACCTCAAGGACGAAATGAACCGGTTGTTGCGATGCCATTCCATCGGCAACAGGAATGCTGTTATCCAGGTATTCTTCCGGCTTGAACTCACGCTCGGCTATCATGCGGCCGCTGGTATCAAACAGGGCGAACTGAATGTCCGGATAAGGCTGGATCCTGTCAGAATAATTTACCATGGTCGCATTAACCAGCAGGGTATCCGCATAACGGGGATGCAGACGAACGTCACGGCTCAGGAGTTTTATATCCGAGGTTCTGTATTCCCGGACGACCTTGCAGCCCAGGCTTGCACAGAGTTTCTGTGCCCAGGGCCTGAGTTCGGGCCAGGTGTTGAGCAGGTAGTCGCGGTTAAACCAGGCCATTTGGGTGGCCAGGATTAAGAAGACGATTAGGGTGCCGACAGACCAGGCTAGGCGTGAACTTTTTTTCCCCTTGGTTACTTCAGGTTCCTTCAGTATCTCAGGCAGTTCTTCATCGGAAATTGTCAGTACCTCCTGGGCCTCCACTTCCTGAATTAACTCGACCTCATCTGAAAAGGCCGGACCCGGAATTGCAACAGTGCTCCGAGTGTCTGGCAGAGGATCATCACTCAGATAGGACAGCGCATTAAATTGCTCACCACAAAAACCACACCTGACCGTACCGCCCGCAGCGGATAGCTGGGCGGCATGGATTCGATACTGCCTGTGACACGCTGGACATGATGTATACATAAGTCAGTCCTGTTATTTTAGGTCCTTGGTGAGGGGCAGGCACCCTTCCAGCAGTGCCCACTCCTGCCGGTAAACCGGTAACTGCATATTAAACCAGCGCTGATAGACCCCCAAGCATTCTTCTGCCTGTTGCGCCAGCAGGCCGGACAATACAAGCTCACCTCCCGGTCGCAGTAGTGTTGTAAATCTTTGTGCCAGTTCCATAAGTGGATTAAGCAATATATTGGCCAAAAGGATATCTGCTTTTGGCAACTGCATTTCGCCCGCATGAACGATCGTCAGGCGCGATGCCAGGCCATTTTTCTCTGCATTCGATCGGGTGGCCTCCAGTGCCTGATGATCGACATCCACGGCATAGGCATGTTCAGCTCCCAGCAACAGGGCGGACAGGGCAAGAATTCCCGAGCCACAACCGAAATCGATTACCTGGCGACCCCGCACTTCATGCCCGGTAAGCCATTCCAGGCACAGTGCGGTAGTCGCATGTGTACCTGTTCCAAATGCCAGCCCCGGATCTAGAATTAACACGAGGGGAATCCCCTCGGGCGGAGTTGACCAGCCAGGGCATACACATAGCTTGCCTGAATAGATCTGTGGCCCGTGGCTATCTTGATATGCCTTGACCCAATCCCTGTCTTCAAGCTGTTCTATGTGAGTATTCACTATTGCTTTATCGCCCAGTCTGTGGCGCAAACATACCAGCAGGGTATCCAGATCGGTATCCCTGTGCAAAAGGGCGGTGATCCGGATTTGCTGCCAGAGATGGGGCACATTTTCACCTGGCTCGGAAAATAGTGGTTCATCACTCAGGGCCGAGAGACTGACGGAACTGGCGCCGAATTTCTCCAATAGCCCAACCAGTTCCTCTGCATGGGCTTGCCCTGTGTCCAACGTCAATTGTAACCAGGCCATGATGGCAGCATACAGACCGGATTATTTCAGGCCCAGCTTGTTCTCCAGGTAGTGGATATCGGTACCACCGGTCTGGAAAGCCGATTCATCAATAATCCTCTGGTGCAAATGAATGTTGGTCTTGATGCCTTCAATAACGATCTCTGAAAGGGCCATGGACATCCGGGCTATCGCCTGCTGGCGGGAGTCTCCATGGACGATAAGTTTGCCGATCATGGAATCATAATAAGGGGGAACCTTGTAACCACCGTAAATATGCGTATCCACACGTACGCCAAAACCGCCGGGCGGATGATAATGCTCTATTAGTCCGGGTGATGGCATGAAGGTATGGGGATCTTCTGCATTAATACGGCATTCAATGGCATGTCCATGGACCCGTATGTCTTCCTGGCGATAGGAAAGCTGTTCCCCGGCGGCAATTCTCAGTTGCTCGCGAATAATATCAACACCGGTAATCATTTCCGTCACAGGATGTTCCACCTGGACACGTGTATTCATCTCGATGAAATAGAACTGTCCGTTTTCATATAAAAACTCAAACGTCCCTGCACTGCGATATCCAATCGCAAGACAGGCCTCGACACAACGTGCACCGATTTCACTACGGATCTCCTCGCTGAGCCCCGGCGCCGGCGCCTCCTCGATGACCTTCTGGTGACGGCGCTGCATGGAGCAGTCTCTTTCAGCAAGATAAATCGCATTACCGTGTTCATCAGCGAGCACCTGGATTTCGATATGACGTGGATGCTCCAGGAACTTCTCCATGTAGACAGCACCATTACCGAAGGCCGCCTGCGCCTCAGAGCGGGTAATGGAGATAGCGTTTCTCAGGGTAGCATCGCTGTGTACTACCCGCATGCCGCGGCCGCCGCCGCCGCCCACGGCCTTTATAATGACCGGGTAACCGATATCCCTTGCGATCCGCAGGTTCTCGTCACCGTCCTCGCCCAGTTCACCATTTGAGCCCGGCACACAGGGGACACCCGCCTTCTGCATGGCGCTGATAGCCGATACCTTGTCACCCATCATCCGGATCGTCTCGGACCTGGGGCCTATGAAGACGAAGCCGCTTTCTTCAACCCGCTCGGCAAAGTCGGCATTCTCTGAGAGAAAGCCATAACCAGGGTGTATGCCCACGGCGTCCGTTACCTCGGCGGCGCTGATTACAGCGGGGATATTGAGATAGCTTTCGGTAGATGCTGCCGGGCCGATACAGACAGACTCGTCCGCTAGAAATACATGTTTCTGATCACTATCGGCCTCTGAATAAACAGCCACAGTCTTGATGCCCATCTCATGACAGGCGCGCAGGATACGCAGGGCAATCTCCCCGCGATTAGCTATTACGACTTTATCAAGCATGGACTTTTAGTGAATATAATCAGGAAAAAATTAAAGGTTTAAAGTTGCTGACCGGACCGGACCAAATATTTTTCACACCATTGTTATTCAATAACAAACAACGGCTGACCGTATTCCACAGGTTCCCCGTTTTCGACCAGACGTTTTTTTATTACGCCGCTTGCATCGGCTTCAATCTGGTTCATGATCTTCATGGCCTCAATGATGCATACCACGTCACCCTCAGTGACCATTTGGCCAATCTCGACAAAAGGAGCGCTATCAGGTGATGCACTGGTATAAAAGGTACCGACCATAGGAGACTTCATGGTATGACCGGCATCCTCAGTGGCGGGTGTCTCTGCAGCCACATCTACAGCCTGAGGTGCAGATTTTGTTACCAGCTCGCCAGGAGTGGCAGGGACCTGCATCACTGTCTGTGGTGGAACACCTGTAGTTTGACGACTGATACGGACCGACTCTTCCCCTTCATGGATCTCTATCTCGGATATCTTGGATTCTTCCAGGAGTTCGATCAGTTTTTTAACTTTCCTAATATCCATAGTCTTCCTGCTAGCATTTAACGCTTTTGAATTTTTTGATCGGCTGCCTGCAAGGCAAGCTCGTAACCCAGTGCCCCTACACCCGAGATCACGGCCACCGCGATATCTGACAGGTAGGAATGCCGCCGGAAATCCTCTCGGGAGAACACATTTGAAAGATGCACTTCGATGAACGGTACCTTGACGCTCAGCATTGCATCACGGAGCGCTATACTGGTATGGGTCAGGGCCCCGGGATTGATGATAATGAAATCATAATGCCCGCCCATGGCCGAATGCACCCGTTCGATCAACTCATGCTCGGCGTTGCTCTGGTAACATTCAAGTTCATGACCCAAGGCCTTGGCCTTGTCCGTAACCGCCTTGTTAATCTCATCCAGCGTAGTGGAACCATAGATTTCCGGCTCACGCTGCCCCAAGAGATTCAGGTTTGGCCCGTGTAATAGAAGAATTTTCCCCATTTTTATCAGTTTTTTTCTAGGACGATAGCGACAGATGGGTGCATGATAGCAGAAATTTTATAAAAACCAGAATTTTTTGCGCTGCAGGATAATTAGCAAGAATAACTACTATAACATGGAGCCTATTATGGCCTCAGTTTCATCCCTGTGCATCGGGCCCGCCTTGCTAAAGATAATCCGCCCGGAACGGTCAATGATGACCGTATACGGCAGGGCGCCGAACCTGTTTCCGTATTGTTCTGCGACCTTGATGGCCCCGACAGTCCCTGTGAGTATCGGGTAATTGATTCCCATCTCATGGATAAAACCGGTAACCGCGTCCGTCTCTTCTGCGGCAATGCCAACAAACTGGGTGCCCTGATCGGCATATTTCTCCTGCAGTTCGGCAAACATCGGCATTTCCTGACGGCAAGGTGGACACCAGGTAGCCCAGAAATTGATGACCAGAACCATGCCGTCCCATTCGCTGACATGGCGCAACTTGCCCTCTGTATCTATCAACGAGAATTCCGGACGCATCAGTCCCAGCAATGACTCCGCGACAGGCTGTGGACTTTCAAGGGCGCTTATATCAGGACCGGCGATATAACGCTGCAGATAGAAACCAAGGGCCCCGGCAATGAATGCAAGCAACAGGACCGCTGGGATTGTTGCCTTGTTCATTCTCCGTTGAGTCTGGCGATATGTTGAATAAAGTCATCAGCTTTCTTGAAGCCAAACAGGCGCAGGTACTCAACCTCTTGCCCCTCCCTGAAAAACAGAATTGCCGGCGGGCCGATGATATTGAAGCGTCTTAGTAGTGCCTTATCGATCTCATCATTCGAGGTGACATCGGCCTGCAGCAGTACCATACCAGCCAAGGCTGACTGCACTTCCGGCTTCGTAAATGTGAAGTGCTCCATCTCCTTGCAGGAGATGCACCAGTCTGCATAAAAATCCAGCATCACCGTCCTGCCTTCCTGTTTCGCCTGTGCCAGTTCACGATTTAGATCTTCAATACTCTTGATTCGCTTGAACGCCAGTGTTGTTGCCCATTCCCCGCCGGCAGTAAATTCCAGCGGCCGAAAGGGATTTCTATTTCCAGCAGCTGCACCAATCACCATCGCGGCACCATAGATCAACATAACAAATGACAAGGCCTGCCATAATCGGCGCCCGCCGGTCCGCTCTGAACGCCAGTCCAGTGCCCCCATGTAAACGGCGCAACCGGTTAACAGGACTCCCCACAGCAACAGACTTACCGGAGGCGGCAGGACCCTGCTCATGAACCAGATCGCCACGCCCAGGAGGATGACACCGAAAGTCTTTTTAACAGTAAGCATCCATGCCCCGGCCCTGGGCAGGATCCCGCCCAGGGATGTTCCTATCAGGAGCAACGGTGCACCCATACCGAGTCCCATGCTAAACAATGCGCCGCCGCCCAGGGCGGCATTGCCCGCCTGGGTAATATAGATCAGGGCGCCCGCAAGCGGCGGTGCCACACAGGGACCAACGATAATAGCTGACAACAAGCCCATGATTGCTGCGCCGATCAGGCTGCCCTGTTTTTGCTTATGGGACAACGCGGCGAGCCTGTCTTGCCAGCTTGCCGGCAATTGCAACTCATAAAAACCAAACATCGATAGGGCCAACAGTACAAATATCAGGCTGAAGCCAGTCAATACCCAGATATTTTGTGCGGCCGCCTGCAGGTTCAGTTCGAAGGCGCCGGCAATGATTCCGAACAGTGCGTAGGTCAATGCCATGGCGATCACATAGGCAAGTGACAGGGCGAAACCCCGCAGGGGTGTCAACATCTTGCCTTGGCCGATAATGACCCCTGAAAGGATCGGGATCATGGGAAAGATGCAGGGTGTCAAGGAGAGCAGCAGGCCAAACCCAAAAAAGGCCAGCATGTTGAGAAAAATATTTTTGGTGCGCAGGTCACGGCTGATTGCATCCTGCTCGGACATTGGTCCTGGTCTTACCTCCGGTCCTTCTACGATTTCGCCAGTCAGGCGATCGAAACCCGGCAGTCCCAGGCTGACAGTCTTCCTGATGGGCGGGTAACAGATAGAGCCTTCCTTGCAACCCTGATACACCACTTCAATAAGGACATCCTCGAGCGTGGTTTTCTGGCGGGCAAGACTGATATCGGCGCGGACGCCGTGGTGAAAGACCTTTACTGCACCGAACTCCGGGTCCTGTTTCAGGTCACCATCAGGTAGGCTGATATCAAGTAATGTGATGCCAGGTGCCTGACTCTTGAAACTGAAATTGTCCCGGTAAAGGTAGTAACCATCCGCGATCTGCCAGTCCAGCGCGATACGATGCGAGGAGATTACTTCCGTGGAGAGGATAAAAGCCTTTTCCGGGTCCAGGAATTCCTCTTCCTGAAATACGCCGGTAACACCATCGAACAACCTGCCGAGGCGCTCACCAATAGCATCGGCCTGTAACGGTGACGCAAGGGAAAAAAGCGCCAAACAGGCCGGAATAAAAAGCCTTGTTGCAGACATGTAGTTATTTTGTGACCTGATTTACCCAGTTAAGATAACCATCGAATCCATCTACAAGAGGGACAGAAATGATTTCAGGAAGTTCGTAGGGATGAATGGACAGGATATCTTTCTTGACGGCTTCAAACAGCGGCTGGCGCGTCTTGATGATTAGCAGGTGCTCTTCCTTGACATCCACCTTGTTGCCCCATTTGAAATAGGAATGAACGCCGGGCACGATGTTGACACAGGCAGCGCGGTTATTTGCTACAAGATCCTGGGCGATCTGCTTTGCCGTGATTGAACCAGGGCAGGTACAGAAGATAATGATATATTCGTTATTGTCATTCATTTCGACATTTTAAACCCAAGGCTTGAAATTCTCTATTCCGACTATACCTTAAAACGTACATACACTTCTTTATACTGGTATTACAAGTCACTTGTTCAAGATCCTGTTACTACTTCTCATCGCCGTCCCGATGCTGGAAATCTATCTCCTGATCCAGATTGGGACACAAATTGGCGCATGGCCTACGATCGCGCTTATCCTTTTAACGGCCTTCATCGGTGCCGGGATGTTGCGCATCCAGGGCATTGCCACCCTGATCAGGATCCGGGAGGCACTGGACAGGGGTGAACTACCAGCGCATTCCCTGGTAGAAGGCCTGCTACTACTGATCGCCGGCGCCTTGCTTCTGACACCGGGCTTTTTTACCGATAGCCTCGGATTCATCTGCCTGATCCCGTCTGTCAGGGCCGTACTGGCAAGGGTCATGTTAGAGAGGGTCTTTTCCGTACGGGTCCACCGGGTTAGGGAACAGCAGAGCGGCGGGCAACGGACCCTGGAAGGGGAGTACTGGGAGGAAGAGGACCCCTAAGTCGCCCCGATACGCTTGACAGTGAGATAGCCCTGCCTATAATTGGCACTCACTAATTAAGAGTGCTAACAAAAACACTCGAACACAATCTATAAAATTTCACAAATAGTTGATTTTCAGGAGAAAAAACCTATGAAGATTCGTCCATTACAGGATCGTGTCATCGTCAAGCGTATGGAAGAGGAACGTACCAGCGCGGGTGGCATCGTAATCCCGGATTCGGCTACTGAAAAGCCTATCAAGGGTGAAGTCATCGCCGTCGGTCCCGGGAAAAAGCTCGATACCGGCAGCACCCAAGCGGTCGATCTGAAAGTCGGTGACTCTGTGCTCTTTGGTAAATATTCAGGCACGGAAGTCAAGGTTGGTGATGAGGAATACCTCGTCATGCGCGAAGACGACATTATGGGTGTCATTGAAGCCTGAACCATCAAACAGTCAGGTTATGAATTCATATTCAAAATTTCAGATTGAGGATTAAATAAAAATGAGCGCAAAAGAGATTAAATTCAGTGATGACGCACGTCATCGGATGCTTAAAGGTATCAACACCCTGGCCAACTCGGTCAAGGTTACACTCGGCCCCAAGGGCCGTAACGTGGTGCTCGATAAGAGTTTTGGTGCACCGACCGTAACAAAGGACGGCGTATCGGTTGCCAAGGAAATCGAGTTAAAGGACAAGTTCGAAAACATGGGCGCCCAGATGGTCAAGGAAGTGGCTTCCAAAACCTCTGATGTCGCCGGTGACGGCACGACCACCGCAACCGTTCTGGCCCAGAGCCTGGTCACCGAGGGCATGAAGGCTGTTGCTGCCGGCATGAACCCGATGGACCTGAAGCGTGGCATAGACAAGGCCGTTACCGCCGTCGTGGGTGAACTGAAAAACCTTTCCAAGCCCTGTTCTGATGACAAGGCCATCTCCCAGGTTGGCACCATTTCCGCCAACTCGGATGAAGCGATCGGCCAAATCATTGCCGAGGCCATGTCAAAGGTAGGCAAGGAGGGTGTCATCACCGTCGAAGAGGGATCCGGACTGGATAATGAGTTGGAAGTCGTTGAAGGTATGCAGTTCGATCGTGGCTACCTCTCTCCCTATTTCATCAACAACCAGCAGAACATGAGTGTGGAACTGGATGACCCCTACGTCCTCCTGCATGACAAGAAAATTTCCAATATACGCGATCTTCTTCCGGTACTAGAGGCCGTTGCCAAGTCCGGCAAGCCATTGCTGATCGTGGCCGAGGATGTAGAAGGTGAGGCATTGGCAACGTTGGTAGTTAATACAATTCGCGGTATCGTCAAGGTCGCTGCCGTCAAGGCACCGGGATTTGGTGATCGGCGCAAGGCCATGCTCGAGGATATTGCTATCCTGACCGGCGGTACGGTCGTCTCAGAAGAAGTCGGCCTGAGCCTCGAAAAAGCTACGCTGGACAACCTTGGTAATGCCAAGAAGATTCAGATCACAAAAGACGACACCACCATAATCGACGGCGCCGGCAAGAAGCAGGACATCGAGGGCCGCATCAATCAGATTCGTAAACAGGTTGAAGATGCCACATCCGATTACGACCGTGAAAAACTGCAGGAACGCGTAGCCAAGCTGGCCGGCGGTGTTGCAGTCATCAAGGTCGGTGCCGCTACCGAAATCGAGATGAAGGAAAAGAAGGCACGTGTTGAAGATGCCCTGCACGCCACCCGCGCCGCTGTTGAAGAAGGTGTGGTACCCGGTGGTGGTGTTGCCTTTCTGCGCACAATCAGTGCCCTGGAGAAACTCAAGGGCGACAATGATGATCAGAGCACCGGCATCAATATCGTACGTCGCGCCATTCAGGAGCCACTGCGTCAGATCGTCAAGAATGCAGGTGGTGAACCTTCCGTCGTGGTCAACAAAGTCATGGAAGGCAAGGGAAATGACGGCTTCAACGCCGCCAACGGTGAATACGGTGACATGATCGAAATGGGTATCCTGGACCCGACCAAGGTGACACGTTATGCATTGCAGAATGCCGCATCGGTCGCAGGTCTCCTGATCACTACCGAGGCCATGGTTGCCGAATTGCCGAAGGAGGAAAAGTCGGCAATGCCTGACATGGAAGGCATGGGCGGCATGGGTGGCATGGGCGGCATGATGTAAGCCTGACGTCACTACACAATAACAAAAACCCCGCTCATGGCGGGGTTTTTTATTTATTTTCCTGTATTACAACTGGTGACATATTACTATCACATATGTCGATTACACTTGCCATGACAAACACTGCAATAATCGCTTAACATATTTCATTTAACCCATCCGCATATCACACACAACACAGCAACGGACTCACATAAAAAATGGCATCTTCGAAGAAAAAAGACAAAAAGACCAAGGCCAGCCAGGCAGACAAGCACAAACTGTACGAGGCCTCAGTACAGTGTGTGGAATCAGAAATCGATTTCGTAGACAACACCTTTCTCGCCTTACGCAACCGCAATGCCCATCTGCTACGGGAAGACTTCTGCGGCACGGCCAATACATCCTGCGAATGGGTACGACGGCGTGAATCCAACAGGGCCCTGTGTGTTGACCTGAACCCCGAAGTGCTTGAATGGGGTCGCGAGAACAACCTGGCCAGACTCTACGAATCCCAACGACAGCGCATCACCCTGATCAATGATGACGTGATGCATGTCAATACAGCGACAGCCGATGCCATACTGGCCATGAATTTCAGCTACTGGACGTTCAAGGACCGTCCAACCATGATCAGCTATTTCAGGCACGTACGTGACAGCTTGGTGGATGATGGCATCTTTTTCCTCGATGCCTTCGGCGGGCATGAGGCCTTTGAAGAGATGGAAGAAAGCACGGATTACGGTAAATTCACCTATATCTGGGACCAGCACAGTTACAATCCCATCACAGGCCATTGCACCTGCAAGATCCATTTCAAGTTCAAGGATGGATCCATGCTGAAAGATGCCTTCGTATATGACTGGCGCATCTGGACACTGCCTGAGTTGACCGAGATGCTCATTGAAGCCGGCTTTAAAAAAGCCACTGTCTACTGGGAAGGAACCGATGAAAACGGCGAAGGTAATGGTGTGTTTACACCGACTACGGAAGGGGAGGCGGATGCGGGGTGGATAGCGTATATCGTTGCCGAGAAGTAAGTCCTCATTTCAATTATTGCCGAATCCTTAACTTAATAATCATTCTTAAAATTTGTTTTGCCCTTGACCGGCGGTTCCTCTGTGCCTTCGCATCCCTCTTCCCATCCTGGCCATATGGCTCTGAAGCAACTCGTTTCCCCGGCAAGTCATGAGGGGATACGAAGAAGAGATCACGGCTAATATTTCCTACACTGTATATGAGAGCTACTGACGGGCGGACATGTCCGATGATCCTTGGGAGGTAATCGTGAAAATTTCAAAAAAATTGATTCCACTTGCAAGCGTGGTCCTCGGAGCTGTTCTTATTACGACCTACGCTTTAACCACTCAAACTAGAATGACAGGTTCGGTACAGGCCGCTGACACCCCGCTTGCAGGAGCCGGAAACCAGATTACCGTTCTTTACGATGCCTTCGGACGGGATCCCTCATTGAAAAAAGACTGGGGGTTCTCAGCGCTAATTGAAATTAACGGTAAGCGTATCCTGTTTGATACTGGTAACAATTCAGATGTCTTTGCCCACAATGTGAAAACGAAGGGCGTTGATCTCAACAACCTGGATTTCGTAGTCATGTCACACCGGCACGGCGACCATATGGGTGGCCTGAATTATCTCATGAGCGTTAATTCGAACATGACAATCTACGCACCAAAAGAGAACTTTGGTGTCTTCGGCGCTGCCTTACCTGGAACATTCTACCGGCGCAATGAATCCTTGCCGCCGGATATGCGCTACTTCGACGGTAAACCAGCAGAGACATTGTATTTTGGTACACCATGGCCACAGGGAAAGTTTACATGGATAACCGAGACGACCGAGGTGGCACCGGGCTTTCACCTAATCATGTTGAAAGGATCATGGGGTGTCGATCTGGATGTGATGGAGATATCCCTGGCCATCGATACACCGGAAGGTATTGTGCTGATCGTCGGTTGCAGTCATCCAACGATCGAGAAGATCGTCGAAACTGCGAAGGCCGAAATTGATAAACCGATACACCTTGTTATTGGCGGGCTGCACTTGTTGCCTGCAGATGATAAAGAAGCACAACGAATTGCCACAGCATTGCATGATACCTGGAAGGTTAAATGGATCGCGCCGGATCATTGCACGGGTGAGCCGGCTTTCGAGTCCCTCATGAAAACTTTCGGGGATCATTACCTGTACGCAGGGCTGGGGACTATACTGACACTAGGCCCAGTACCAGTAGTCGATACAGGAACAGCAAATAATATTGCATTTTTTGATAAGGTTGATCTGCAAACCTACCATGACCTGGCCCGCTCGAGCCCGGATGCCACTGAGCACGTGCTTGAATCTAAATCTCCTTCGGTCTTGCCAGTGATACCAGCTTCCCCGATCGCATTTCGGTACTGATACCCGCATCGCCAAAATCAAGGGTAGCGATCGCTCCCGCGGTTAACAGCTTGCCATCACTGTTTCGCGTAGGCTCGTCTTTCGAAAGGTATTCCAACAGCCGTTCCAGCACCGGATTATGCGCCGTGAGCATCAGGCAAGAAACATTTTTTTTGTGGTCTGAAATTACATTAAGGAGATCACTAAGTCCCGCTTCATAAACACGGTCGTCCCAAACAATATTGTTTGCGTCGATGCCAAGTTGTCGACAAACAATTTGTGTTGTCTGCTTTGCCCGAAGCGCCGGAGAACTGACGATGCGATCGGGGATTAAATCCTGCTGTTTCAGCCAGGTGCCCATCTTTTCGGCATCCAGAAGACCGCGTTCATTCAATGGCCGGTCAATGTCCGCCACAATCGATGACTGATCTGATTTGGCATGGCGCATGATTAGTAGTGTCTGCATGGTCATTGAATTATTATTTGGTTGGCGGATACAAATCACTTATAGTCAATAAGCATAGCATAACAGCCTCTTTACCAAATCAGGCAAACCGGCCTTGAATTAACCGACTTTACAGTATGCCTACTCCCACTGAAACCTACGCCGCTATTGACCTGGGTTCTAACAGTTTTCACATGGTTGTCGCCCATGCCCAGGAAGACAGGATCCAGATCATTGACAAGATTAAGGACATGGTCAGATTGGCCGGTGGCCTCGATGAGGATGATCGCCTGCAGGAGGACGTGATGAACATTGCCCTGGAATGCCTGCAACGTTTCGGTCAGCGCATCAAGAATATTCCTTCCGCTAATGTCCGTGCCGTCGGTACCAACACCTTGCGACAGGCGAAAAACAGTGCAAGCTTTCTGAAAAAGGCCAACAAGGCACTGGGAATGCCTATCGAGATTATATCCGGCCGTGAAGAGGCACGCCTGATATTCTCAGGGGTAGGCTACAGCAATTACAACGAACAGGAACAGCGCCTGGTCATCGACATAGGAGGTGGAAGCACAGAATTTGCTATCGGTATCGGTTATGATGCACATCTGACGGAAAGCCTGCAGATGGGTTGTGTGAGCATGACTCGACGTTTTTTTAGCAGCGGTGAGATTACGGCAAAAAAAATGCGAAAGGCCATCCTGGCAGCCCGGCAGGAACTGGAGCTGATTGAAATACATTATAAGAAGATAGGTTGGCAGGCCTGTCTGGGTTCGTCAGGGACGATTAATTCCATCAGCGATGTCATCGCCGCACTCGGAAACGGTGACAGAACCATCAAGCCCGAACCACTTTATAAGCTGAGAGACAGGCTTGTTGGCGCGGGGCATACCGACAAGCTGAAACTGGAAGGCCTACCCATCAACCGGGTGCCGGTATTTCCGGGTGGCGTCGCTATTCTCTGCGCGGCATTCGAATCGCTAGGGATAGACTCCATGCAACCGTCGGAAGGGGCCCTGCGCGAGGGCCTATTGCTTGACCTGTTCGGACGATTACATGCTAGGGACATTAGGAACAGCACGGTACAGGAAATGCAGCAACGCTACGGCGTTGACCAGCAACACGCCGAAAACGTCAAGGCCACGGCTACGGCCTGCTTTATACAACTAAAGGACAAATGGAAACTTGATGCGGAAAACGATTTGAGATTGCTGGGCTGGGCCTCAAGCTTGCACGAGATAGGCCTGGCGATCTCACACAGCCAGTACCATAAACATGGTGCCTACCTGTTAAGCAATTCGGACCTTGCCGGCTTTTCGCGGGAAGTACAGACACAACTTGCTTTCCTGGTGCGCTGTCACCGGCGCAAACTTGTTGATGAAGCTATAAGCCAACTGCCTGAAGAGCTGCAGGGCCGCATGTACAATCTGGCTATTATCCTGAGGCTATCTGTTGTGCTGAACCGTCACCGGCTTGTTGACAAACTTACTGATTTCCGTATTTCTGCAAATGACGATCGCATCAAGTTGACATTTCCTGATGCCTGGCTTGAAAATCACCCCCTTACTGAAGCAGACCTTGAATCAGAAGCCGAATACCTCAAGGCCATAAAAATTAAACTTGTTTTTAGCCAGGCAGATTAGTGGCTGTACATATCAAGTAATGTCTGCTGTGCAGACCTGGGCTTGTGTGATCCCAGTTTAGCGCGTTTGTAACTGCCATCGTTCTGCAATATCCAGGCCTGCGAATTATCAGAAAGATAAACCTGCAAACCGAATTTAATAATCTGATCACGCGGGCGTTTTTCATCGATTGGGAAACAGACTTCCACACGGCTGAAAAAATTGCGTGGCATCCAGTCTGCGCTGGAACAAAACAGTAAATCATCACCACCGTGCTTGAAGTAGAACACGCGAGTATGTTCCAGGAAACGCCCGACGATAGATCGAACACTGATATTTTCCGATATTCCCTGAACACCCGGCCGCAGGCAACAGATCCCCCTGATGATAAGATCAATCTTTACCCCGGCCATCGAAGCCTCATAAAGTGCACGGATAATGTCTGGTTCAACTAATGCATTCATCTTCGCAATAATGTGTCCTTCCTTGCCAGCAAGGGCGTTACTCTTTTCTGTATTAATCAGTTCAACCATCTTCTTGTGCAGCGTAAAAGGCGCTTGCAGCAGTTTCTTCAGGCGCGTGACCTTGCCCATACCCGTGAGCTGATGAAAGATCTTGTTAACATCCTCACCAAAGGCCTTGTCACTGGTCAAAAGACCATAATCGGTATAGAGCCTTGCTGTGCGAGCATGATAGTTACCGGTACCGAGGTGTACATATCGCCTTAACTGCCTGCCCTCACGCCGCACCACCATAATCATCTTGGCGTGTGTCTTGTAACCCACTACACCATAGACCACATGGGCGCCTGCTTCTTGGAGGTCGTTAGCCAACTCGATATTTGCCTCTTCATCAAATCGCGCCATCAATTCAATGACAACGGTAACTTCCTTGCCCGCACGCGCAGCAGATTTTAACGCCTCGACAATGACGGAATCATTACCTGTACGATACAAGGTTTGTTTTATTGAAAGAACGTTCGGATCTGCAGCAGCCTGGCGCAGGAAATCAATTACGGGAGCAAATGACTGGAACGGATGGTGGAGAAGAATATCGCCATTATGCAGGGTCTCGAAGATATTCGAGTGCTTAATCAACCGTGGTGGCAGATCGGGGACAAAACCCGGATAGGTCAGGTCCGGGCGATCCACGAGATTGTAAATCTCCTGAAGCCGGTTGAGATTGACCGGGCCATTGACCTGGTAAAAATCTTCATCGCTGAGGTTAAATTGTTGCAACAAGAAATTACTAACCTCATCCGGGCAATTGTCTGCCACTTCCAGACGCACTGCATCGTTAAACCTCCGTGACGGCAATTCACCTTCCAGTGCTCTTAACAAGTCCTCTACTTCCTCGTCATCCACAAACAAATCGCTGTTGCGTGTTACCCGGAACTGGTAACAACCCGTGGTTTTCATACCCGGAAACAATTCACCGACATGGGCATGGATAATGGATGACAGAAGAATTAAATCATTCTGCCCGGTGGTATGTTCTTTTGGTAAATGTACTATTCGGGGCAATGACCGTGGCGCCTGCACAATCGCCAGTCCGCTGTCGCGGCCGAAGGCATCCTTTCCCTCCAGGGAAACAATAAAGTACAGGTTCTTGTTCAGCACCTTGGGAAACGGGTGAGATGGGTCCAGGCCAATCGGGCTGAGTACCGGCAACAGGTCACGGTTGAAAAAACGCTTTATCCAACGCGCCTGCTTGGGTTTCCAGCTCGCACGCCTGAGAATGCGGATCTTTTCCTTCGCGAGTTCAGGAAACAGTACCTCATTAAGCAGACGGTATTGTTCTGTAACCAGTTCACGGGTTATCTCACTGATCCGTTTCAATACTTCCTGGGGTGACAGGTTGTCCGGGCCTGTCTGCACTGAGCCATACTTTACCTGTTCCTTGAGTCCAGCCACCCGTATTTCGAAGAACTCGTCCAGGTTTATGCTGGCGATACACAGAAAACGGAGGCGCTCCAGCAAGGGGATTCTGTTATCCTTTGCCTGCTCGATGACACGCCGATTGAATTCTAGCAGGCTGAGCTCGCGGTTGATAAAGAATTCGGGCGACTTCAGGTTGACGCTGTCTACTTCGGACGCAGCGGTCGTACTGAGATCATCCAACATTACAGGGGACTGAAGGCTTTCCTGCTGAGGCATACGGCATTACTCGTCAATTATGCCGGACAATTCCTTTTCCATCTGCTCAATACTGATATGCCTCACATCTTTACCTTCTACAAAATAGATCACATATTCACAGATGTTCCGGGCGTGATCAGCGATTCTCTCCAGTGCCCGCGCCGTCCAAACTGCATCAATCGTTGCCGTGATGTTCCTCGGGTCTTCCATCATATAGGTAATGAGCTGCCTCAGGATGGCCACATACATGGCATCCGATTTTGGCTCTTCACTGGCAACCTGCAACGCTGCCTTCGTATCCATGCGGGCAAAGGCATCCAGCGCGCCGTGCACCATTCTGCGAGCGTGGTTACCCATAGAATTAATACTAACATAGTAGGTTTTGGGGCCATGTTTCTCGATCATATCAATGGACATCTTGGCAATTTTTTCAGCTTCGTCGCCAATCCTTTCCAGGTCCGTAATGGTCTTAATAACAGCCATCACCAGCCGTAGGTCACCAGCAGCCGGCTGTCGCCTGGCAAGAATAGTAGTGCAGTCCTCATCAATCGAGACTTCATAGGCGTTTACCTTGGGTTCACTTTCAATCACCTTTCCTGCCAGTTCGACTTCAGATTCTGTAAGGGCCCGCAAAGCATTTACCATCTGCTCTTCCACCAGCCCGCCCATGGCAAGTACACGCTCACGAATATTCTCCAGTTCGTTGTCATACTGTTTTGATATGTGTTGAGGTACCGTGCCTGTAGTCATTTGGTTTCTCCCTGCCGGGTTATTATCCGTAACGACCGGTGATGTAATCCTCGGTCATCTTTTGTTTCGGTTTGGTAAATAATGTATTGGTATCCGAGTATTCAATCAATTTACCCATGTACATATAAGCAGTATAGTCTGAAACGCGTGCCGCCTGTTGCATGTTATGTGTCACGATCACAATTGTATATTCCGACTTGAGTTCGTAAATCAACTCTTCAATTTTCAGCGTCGAAATCGGATCAAGGGCCGAGGCTGGTTCATCAAGCAATAATACTTCAGGTTCTATGGCAATTGCGCGAGCGATAACCAGCCTCTGTTGCTGCCCGCCGGAAAGGCCCATGGCATTATCATGCAGACGATCGGCGACCTCATCCCACAGGGCTGCACCCCTGAGTGATTTTTCCACCACGGCATCCAGTGCCCTGCGACTCTTCACCCCCTGTATACGCAACCCGTATGCGACGTTTTCATAAATAGATTTGGGGAAGGGGTTCGGCTTCTGGAACACCATGCCCACACGCCGGCGCAGTTCGGCCACGTTGATACTCTTTTCATAGATATCCTGATCGTAAAGTTTGATTTCACCTCCAATCCTGACGGAGTCAATCAGGTCATTCATGCGGTTGAAACAACGCAGCAAGGTTGATTTACCGCAGCCACTCGGCCCGATAAACGCCATTACACGTTTTTCAGGGATCTTCAGGCTAATGTTATTGAGCGCCTGTTTGTCGCCGTAATAAAGATTGAAATTATTGACACTCAGACAAATGTCCTCGTCCTCAAGATTATACTCGGGCGTCCCTTTAACAACTGCACCAAGGTCCATGGCATGTGTCGGGGTGTCATTCTTCACAATTTCTTCCTCTGGACCCTTCATGATACGCCTGTTCGAATTGTTTATAACCCTAGTGTTGTTCTGCTGCACGGTATTTCTCCCTTAGCCTATTACGAATCCATATTGCTGTCAGATTGAGGATGATAATAATGACCACGAGGAAAAATGCTGTGGCATAAACCAGCGGCCTCGCTGCTTCAACATTCGGGCTCTGGAAACCCACGTCATATATATGGAAGCCCAGATGCATGAACTTGCGGTCAAGATGCAGGAAGGGGGCATTGCCATCCAGGGGCAGGGAAGGCGCCAGTTTAACAACTCCGACCAACATCAGGGGCGCCACCTCACCGGCAGCCCGGGCCACCGCCAGGATCAGGCCAGTGATCATTGCGGGAGCAGTCATGGGCAGGACCGTACGCCAAAGTGTTTCCGCCTTGGTAGCGCCGAGTGCCAAGCTACCCTCGCGAATGTCGCGTGGAACACGTGACAGGCCTTCCTCGGTTGCAACAATAACTACCGGTACGGTCAATATGGCCAGGGTGATTGAAGCCCACATCAGGCCTGGAGTCCCGAAGGTCGGTGCGGGGTGATTTTCGGGAAAAAACAGCCTGTCTATGTTCCCGCCAAGGAAATAGACTAAGAAACCCAGGCCGAATACACCATAGACAATGGAAGGAACACCAGCCAAGTTGTTCACCGCGATGCGAATTGTCCGTGTGATAAGACCCTGTTCGGCATACTCATGTAAATAGACTGCGGCCAGTACACCAAAGGGTGTCACGAAGATGGCCATGATAATGACCATCAGCACTGTCCCGAAGATAGCCGGGAAAATACCACCTTCCGTATTGGCCTCACGGGGGTCGTCACTCAGAAACTCCCAGAACTTGATAAGATAAAACCCGCACTTGTCCAGAAACGACATCTCGTTCGGCCTGTAGGCACGCACAACCTTGGCTACGGGCATCGTGACTTCCCTGCCATCGGCCAGCATGGCGATATAGCTATCCTTGTTCAGTTGCTTGTAAAGTGCCTCCAGTTCACCTGTATAGCCGTTGTATTCTTCCTGGAGAGCGGCACGTGCATTCTGTATCTTCGCAAAGGGCTCAGGGTCCATCACGCCTCTTAATTCAAGGCCCCTTTCGTCAAGTCGAAGCTGCTCCATCTTGTAATTGATCGCGCCGATCAGATCTTTTTCGATATGGCGGATCCGCCCAATCAGGTCCAGGGACCGGTCGATAGCTGATTGAAATATCTCCCAATGATCTCTACCTTCATGGGTCACCGCTCCGACATTGACGGACTTGAGATAACCGTAGAAATTACCCCATTCCCTGCGCTCTATTACCATTATCTCCTCAGGGTAATGCCTGTTTTCCATTCCCTTTTCATTTACCCAGCGAAAATCCAGCCCGGCATGGTCACGGTTACCCTGCTTGATGAGATGACGTTTGATAACTGTTTCCTTTGCCGTCTCAGGCTGATCTACTGCAGGAACGGATGTTATGACAGTTTCCGTGTCGACCAACTCGCCCATCATGGGCGTTAGACTCCCATCTTCCTCAAGGTAATCGAACGCGATCGCTGATGCTGGCCAGAAATGAGTGAGGCCACGCACGGCGATCAGCGCGACAAGTCCAAAGACCATGATCAGCGAGAGACTGACGGCTCCGGCGTTGAGCCAGATATAGGGTGTCCCGCTTGCAAACCAGTGTTTGAGTTTCGCCATAGTTACAAGGTGCTGTATTTGGTCCTGAGGCGCTGCCGCACGATCTCAGCCGCCGTGTTAAAAATGAAGGTCACGATAAATAACACTAGTCCGGCAAGGAACAGGATCCGGTAATGCGAACTGCCCACTTCCGATTCCGGCATCTCTACCGCGATGTTTGCCGACAGGGCCCGAAATCCCTCGAAGATATTCATGTCCATGATCGCCGTGTTACCCGTTGCCATAACCACGATCATCGTTTCACCGACGGCACGGCCCAGACCGATCATCACCGCAGAGAAGATCCCAGGGCTAGCAGTAAGTAAAACCACTCTCACCATCGTTTGCCACGGGGTCGCTCCCAGTGCCAGGGAACCGGTCGTCAGGTGCTTGGGAACGCTGTAGATCGCGTCTTCACTGATAGAAAATATTGTCGGTATCACAGCAAACCCCATCGCCATCCCGACAACCAGTGAGTTCCTCTGGTCAAAACCTATACCGTGCTGGTTTAACCACAGAGTCATGTTGCTATCAAACAGCAACGCCTCTACCGGCTGGCTAAGCGCCAGGGCTGCCCCACCGGCCAGCAACAGCACCGGGATCAGTATGGCGGCCTCCCAGCCGTCCGGGATGCCTTGTCTTATCGGAGCCGGCAGACGCTGCCAGAGGAAGGTAAACAGCAATGTCGCCAGGGGAAGAGTGATCAACAGCATGAAGATCCCTGGCAGGTGCATTTCAGTAAAGGGAGCAAGCCATAGACCGGCCAGAAAACCCAGTATGACCGTTGGCAATGCCTCCATAATCTCGATTGAGGGTTTAACCACGGCACGCATCCTAGGGCTCATGAAATAAGCCGTATATATCGCCCCGAAGATGGCCAGCGGGATGGCAAACAACATGGCGTAAAATGCCGCCTTGAATGTGCCAAATGCCAGTGGCGTCAGGCTGAACTTGGGTTCAAAATCACTGGAGGCCGATGAAGACTGCCAGATATATTCTGGTTCCTGCCGGCTCTCGTACCAGATCTTGCCCCAGAGCGACTGCCACGAAATCTCGGGATACTCATTATCAATTTCCCAGAAGCGAACTTGTGAATCGCTCTCCGTCAGCAAGGCATTGGCACGTGGTGCTATCGACAAGGCATTGACCCCGGAGGTATTGATCTGTTTTACCTTGACGGTACGGTGTGCCGTGGTGTGATAGATGCCCAATTTTCCGCTTTCATCCAGCGCGAGAAACCCCTTGCGGAAATACTCGGGTTCGATGGCACTGATGGGTAACTCCTGCGAGTGAAACTCCCTGATATGTTGCAGGGTGTAATTATTCTCGTCATCACGCACCGGGAACCACTGGGCAATGACGCCCCGGCTATCCCCGACAAGTATAGAAATTCCACCGCTGAGAAACTCCAGGCTGGTAATCTTGGCATCTTTCGGGACGGCATGAACTTTCTGGACCAGACGGGGCGAGTCCTTATCACTAATATCGAAATAACTGATAAAACCGTATTCATTTGCCAGATATAACTCTCTTTGTTCCACGTCCATGATCATGTGACTGATCCGTCCATCGACCGGGATGAAGACATCACTACTTCGCTTTATCGTCGCCTCATCACTGAGAAATGACTCTTCACGGGTGAAATGACTGAGCAACAAACGGCCATCATCAGTGAAAGCGGCTATGGTTGCCCTATCAGCGTCTGACTGCGCAGCAATAAGGCGAATGGTATTGTCCGTCAATGATACCGGCGCCTCGCCAAGCGGAAAGCTGATATAGGGATCAATCCTGCGTTTATCATCAGGATAAGTCACACTATAACGATGCTTTATCAATAACACCTGGCCGGCACGGGTAGCAAAGGCCAGCAGATATTGGCTCGGGTCACCTGCCACATAGGCGCTCACTTCTCCCGATGCTTCTTTCAGGGGTTGAAGTTGCTTTACCAGGCTGCCATTTCCGGTATTAAAAAAGGTTAACGCACCATCACTGGTTACCCGCAGGCCGATCTCGTGTTGTTCCTCCATGAAATAATCGAGGGTCTCGATAGCGGGCTCCCCCGGCAAGGGATAGGCCGCCTGCTGATGCAGGCTTGCCGGCTTGAACATGGGCAGGACGACATACAGAAGGTAAAAGGCAATCAGGACGATAGCCAGGATCACACCAATGCCGCCCATCGTCATCAGGTGGCGGGTTATGGCATCCTTGAAACCCCGCCGGCGCCGGTAACGGACGGCCGAGGCAGACTTGAAATCGTGCGAAAGGGATGCGGGGACGGTAGCTAATTCGGGACTTGTCATGTCCGCAGTGTAAGGATGTTATATGACAATTCTGTTAAATCACTTAGTCACTCCAATGATCCTGCAAAAAAGCTCCACAAGCGGGGCCAAGATTATGCAGAAGGGTTTTATCTTGTCAGTTCATATAACTTACTGAAGTTTGGCAAGTTCCTTGGCTGCAACACTTGCAGGCAGCGGAATATAACCATCCTTCACCACGACTTCCTGACCCACCTTGGAGAGAACCATGGTGATGAACTCCCTTTCCAAGGGGGATAGCGGCTTGTTGGGGTGCTTGTTGACATAGACGTAAAGGAAACGGCCGAGCGGATATTCGCCTGAAACAGCCTTGTCCGGGGTCGCCTCGACAAAGCTGCTGCCTTCCTTGGTCAACGGCACGGCCTTTATGCCAGAGGTCTTGTAGCCGATCCCGGAATAACCGATACCGTTTATGGACTTTGTAACGCCCTGGACAACCGATGCCGAACCAGGTTGCTCATTGACGGTATTCTTGTAGTCACCCTTGCACAGGGCCTTTTCCTTGAAGTAGCCGTAGGTTCCGGATACTGAGTTACGGCCATAAAGCTGGATTGGTTTATTGGCCCACTTGCCCGTCAGTCCCAGCTGTCCCCAGGTTGTAATGTCCTCTGAGTAGCCGCATTTACGAGTGGCTGAGAAGATCGCATCAACCTGTGGAATGGTCAGACCTTCAATCAGGTTGTCCTTGTTCACGAATATGGCAAGGGCGTCAATCGCAACCGCGATAGGAGTCGGCTTGTAACCATACTTGCTTTCAAAGGCCGCTATTTCCTTATCCTTCATCTTGCGGCTCATCGGACCCACGTTGGATGTTCCCTCTGTCAGTGCCGGGGGTGCGGTCGAGGAACCTGCGGCCTGGATCTGTATGTTGACGTTCGGGTAAATCTTCTTGTATTCCTCTGCCCACAGGGTCATCAGATTGGCCAGGGTATCCGACCCTACGCTGCTGATGTTCCCGGAAACACCACTGGCTTTGGTGTAATCAGGCAATGCCGGGTCAACCTTGTTTTCAGCCAGAGACAAGGGCGACAGTAATGCTATCAACAAGAATGAACCAGCTAAAAAACTCTGCTTAATCATTTGTTAGCCTCCATTGTGATAATTACATCTAAAATTCTTGGCAGGTGGGCAGTGTGGTGGGGGTAAATGACACACACATGAAACCTGTGTGACAGTTTAAAGACAATGATTCTGGGTGAGTATAAGAATAATTCTTATCAGACTGAATTTAAGCTTGTATTAGGCAGACAGGCTGCTTTTCGCGCCACCGCTGGATTTATATACAATGTTTGTTACCGGAAAATCACAACGAAAGTTACTGCCCTTGCCGTGCTCACTGCTGATTTGCAGTTTGCCGCCATGTCTTACCATAACGTGTTTAACTATCGCCAGACCCAGTCCTGTGCCGCCCTTGTCACGGGAACGCCCCTTGTCAACGCGGTAAAAGCGCTCGGTAATGCGATGCAGATGCTCCTCTGCAATACCTTCTCCGTTATCGATGACCTCGAAATGTGCACCTTCCTTGTCCTGGTACCATCGCATACGAATAACGCCACCGGCGGGTGTGTGTTGTACAGCATTAAACACGATATTGGAAAATGCACTATAGAGTTCCCGATGGTTGCCCTTGATCCACAGGTCTAGGTCAGATTCGAGATAAAAAATATGATTCATGATCCCGCTGACTTCCTGAGCCTCCTGATAGATATGTGTCAACATGTCCGGAACCCCTACTACTTCATTCAATGGATTCTTACGTGTAGTTTCCAATACTGAAAGGGTCAACAGGTCTTCTATCAGACGTTGCATGCGCATCGTCTGTATTCGCATCTGTTTTATCTGCGTTTGTGCCCGCTCCTGAAACTGTTCCTTGTCATCATCAAAACCCTCCAGATAACCGGAGATTACCGTTAGCGGCGTCCTGAGCTCATGAGAGGCATTGGCAATGAAATCTTTACGCATCTGGTTGGCACGGTGTATCTCGGTGATATCACGAGCCATCAACAGTTTCTGCGCATCACCGTAAGGTATGAGGCGGAATTCGAGCATCTGCGTCTTGTTTACCGGTGATTCAAGTTGCAATCCCTTATCACGCTCCTGATCATCTTTTTTCGCCAGGAACTCTGAAAGCCGCGGGTGGCGGATTAGATTGGCAATACGTTGACGATTATCCTGAGGCCAACGTACCCCAAGGTAATCAGCGGCCTTGGAGTTGGCCCACTCGATTTCCCCTTGTTCTCCCAAGATTACTGCCGCATCCGGCAGGGCGGCTGTTGCTTGTTGATAGCGTTTTAAAAAACCAGAGAGTTTACGTGTCCGTTGTTTGTGCCTGCTCTGGAGAAAATCGATTTCACTGCACAGGGCATCAATGATTCCACTTTGCTCTGGCGGATTGCTTTCGCTGTGGCTTTGCAACCAGTCATAAACCTGGTGCAGAAGCCGGTATTGCCAGATACCATAAAGCGTAATGCCTGCTACAAGGCATATTGCGATCTGTGAGGTCAACAGGCCGGCCAACAGGCTAAATAAAATGACAATAATAAAGCGGCCCAGGTCTTCCTTAATCATGACAATTGTCAGCGAGTAGAAAACCGATAACCGACACTGCGCACTGTCTGGATGAATTTATCAAAACTATAAGGTTCCAGTGTCTTTCTCAAACGCCGTATATGAACATCCACAGTTCTTTCTTCGACGTAAACATTTTGTCCCCACACATGATCCAGTAACTGGGTACGGCTGTAAACACGTTCGGGGTGGGTAATAAAGAAGTGCAACAGCTTGAATTCGGTAGGACTGATATTGATGACATCATCGCCGGCACTGACACGGTAAGTCTGAGGATCCAATTCCAGGCCGCCAATCTTGATTACAGCTGTTTGATCTTCACTGGCGTAGCGGCGCAGGACGGCGCGTAGTCTTGCCAGGAGTTCCTTGGTGGAAAAGGGCTTGGTAATGTAATCGTCTGCACCAGTATCTAGGCCGCGCACCTTGTCGGCTTCTTCGCCCCTGGCAGTCAGTATGATGATAGGTATGTCCCGGGTCTCTGCATCGGCCCTTAGCCTGCGCGCATAGTCAATACCACTCATACCTGGCAACATCCAGTCAAGCAAAATCAGGTCCGGCCTGCTCCGCGTGATCAGTGCGCGCGCCTCTTCGGCATCTGCTGCCTCTTCAAAGGCAAAACCTTCTTTTACCAGGGTATACCCCAGCATCTCCCGGATGGGAGGCTCATCTTCTACGATGAGTATCTTGCCTTTCATTTTGCCTTCGTTAACAGCTTCCTGCATGCCGCGCATTTAAGCGCAAGGTTGTTACAGTTTGATTACAAACAGCCGTAAATGATCTCCTGGCCATAAAAAACCCCGAATATTCCGTTCTCTATAATCACGCCCCAGTCTGATTAGTTTAACAATTCTGTCATTAAAGATTCATCGAGCCGCAATAATCACTTCTTATCGTGTTCAGACCAAAAATAAGGGGGTTTCCCACTCAAAGAGCGGGTAATCCATTAATGATATAACATTCATAATCCGAACAAGGAGAACTATCGTGTTAAAAGCGACGCAGTTACGTTGTATATACGGCTCGGCCATCCTGGGATGCCTGTCTGCATTATCTACACCAGTCCTGGCTGACGAGGCCATGAAGGACCTGCTCGAGATCCTCCGCGACAAGGGGAGTATCACCGATGAAGAATACCAGCTGCTGAGAAATGCCGCGGACGCCGACGAAGAGAAGCTCGAGGCTGTCAGGAAAGATGCTGAAGCTGCTACTGAAGAGGCCAAGGAAGCATCCAAGGACATGCCCAAGATCACCTTCAAGGGCAAATTTAAGATCGAATCTGCAGACGGCCAGCATTATTTTCAGCCCATTGGCCGTATCTTCTGGGACACTGTGTTCGAAGACCGCGATGGCTCGCCTGATATTGCGGGTGGTTCAGAACTGCGCCGCGCACGCCTGGGTTTCGAAGCCCAGTTCTTTAAAAACTGGAAGGCCAAACTGGAATATGATTTTGCCGGCAGCGACGCCGACCTGAAAGACGGCTGGATTGCCTATGGCAACAAGTTTGCCGGTGACAATAAATACAGCGTCAAGCTGGGTCAACATCACGTGCCGTTTGGTTTTACCACCATCAGCAGCAGTAAATATATGTCTTTCATCCGCCGGCCGCTGTTTGCAGATGGCCCGCTGCAACCCGCCCGCCGATTCGGTGCAGCAGCTCAGTTCCATGAGACGGAATACCGCTGGAACGTTCATGCCGGTGCCTTTCTGGATGAGCCTGAGGACGGTGAAGTCAATGTGGAAGGTCAAGGCGAAGATCGCCGTACCTATGCCATCCGCATGACCGGCGTCCCCTTTGCGATGGACAAGCAACACATGCTGCACCTGGGGGCCTCCTATATGTTCCAGGACTTGCAAAACGATGTCCTCGAAATTGATCAGCGCATTATCAGCCACCTTGATACTGGGAAATTCTTCGACACCGGCGTGATACCCGGCGCCGATACCGTCAACTCCTATGACCTGGAGGCCCTGGGGATCTGGGGACCATTCTACGCCTTCGGCGAATATGTCTTGTGGAACGTCGATGCAACGTCTGATACGGACCTCAGCGCCTACTCGTTCGAAGGCGGCTTCTTCCTGACCGGTGAGTCCAAGAACTACGACAAGGCGGCCTTTGGTTCCATTTCTCCAAAGCGGCCCTTTGGCAAGGGTGGCTGGGGCGCCTGGGAGGTTGCAGCCCGTTATGAGAACATGGACCTGAACGACGGTGCTGTTGTCGGCGGTGACGGCGATGTCTTTACGGTCGGTATGAACTGGTATCCGATCAAGAACGTCCGCTTCATGGCCGACTACGCAACGGTGCTTGATTTCGAAAAACCGGGCGACCCCAACGACGGCCTTGAACCGGCTGCCCTATCCTTCCGCGCCCAGGTGTACTGGTAAACCTGCAAGCCGGTTGTATCAAGATAAAAATCCCGCACCAGCGGGAATTTTTTATTACCTTCGGGTTAGTTTCATAAGGGTAATTGTGTTTCTGAAATTTACCCTGCCGGCACGATTTATCTTTTCAACACAAACCTCTATGATTTTTTCTGCCGGCTGTATCACGGCTGGTTTCAAAAAGTCACAAGACATAAAGGAGAAAACAATATGGATATTGTAAAAAGGATTTTCCTGGCCCTACTGCTCTCACTGTTCTGCCAAATGGCGATCGCCGAAACCATCAACATCAATACTGCCGACAAGGAGACCTTGATGGATATCAAGGGAGTTGGTGAAAAGCGGGCAGACGCCATCATTGCATACCGCAAACAACACGGACCTTTCAAGTCGGTGGAGGAACTGGCAACAGTAAGCGGTGTGGGAGAGGCCATCGTAGAAAAAAACAGGGAGAACCTCACCGTCGGAGAATAATACTTTCCACACAGCCACTTTGCTGGGACCTTATCCCCATGGGCCCCAGCTTTTTTTTGCCCTTTATTCCCTCGCCGCTCAACTTGTTCACGGGGACTGCGCTACTGTATGCTTGCTTTTTTCAAAAGAATTCAAAATGAACAAGCAATACGATCCCGCCAGTATAGAACCGGCCATTCAAAAGCGCTGGGAAGAGGTTCAGGCCTTTAGCGCCATAGAGGACCCTGCGCGGGAGAAGTTCTATTGCCTGTCCATGTTTCCCTACCCCAGCGGCAAGCTGCACATGGGCCATGTCAGGAACTACACCATTGGTGATGTGATCAGCCGTTACCAGCGCATGCAGGGCAGGAACGTCTTGCAACCCATGGGCTGGGACGCCTTTGGTCTGCCCGCGGAAAATGCGGCCATACAGAACCAGGTGCCACCGGCCAAGTGGACCTACGACAACATTGCCTATATGAAGCAGCAGCTGAAATCACTGGGTTTCGCCATTGACTGGCAACGTGAGCTGGCGACCTGCCACCCGGCTTATTACAAGTGGAACCAGTGGCTCTTCCTGCGCATGCTGAAAAAGGGCATTGCCTATAAAAAGACCCAGGTCGTCAACTGGGACCCGGTAGACCAGACCGTCCTCGCTAATGAACAGGTGATCGATGGCCGTGGATGGCGTACCGGTGCCGTAGTGGAGAAACGCGAGATCCCGGGTTACTACCTCGGCATCACTCGCTATGCCGAAGAATTACTGGCCGACCTCGACAAGCTGACCGGCTGGCCGGAGCGCGTTAGGACCATGCAGACCAACTGGATCGGCAAGAGTGAGGGCGTCGAGATCAGTTTCCCCTATGCCGACTCACCCAGTGAGGCATTAATGGTATTTACCACGCGGGCAGATACCCTCATGGGGGCCACCTATTGTGCCGTGGCGGCGGAACACCCGCTGGCCTCCAGGGCAGCGAAAGGCAGCCCCGAACTTGCGGCCTTCATAGATGAATGTAAGCAGGGCAGCATTATGGAGGCCGAGTTGGCCGCCCAGGAAAAAAAGGGCATGCCCACTGGATTTTATGTGACCCACCCATTGACGGGTGAACCGATCGAGGTCTGGGTCGCCAACTATGTACTAATGAGTTACGGCGAAGGTGCGGTGATGGCCGTACCGGCGCACGACGAACGCGATTTCCATTTCGCCAAGCAGTACAAGCTGCCCATAAGGCAGGTCATCGACGTCCAGGGTAAACCGTTTTCCACGGACGCCTGGCAGGAATGGTATGCCGACAAGGAAAACGCCCGCTGTATCAATTCCGGCAATTACAACGGCCTCAATCACAAGGCCGCCGTCGATGCCATCGCTACTGACCTCGCCGCCAAGGGTGCAGGCGGCAAACAGATACAGTGGCGGTTACGTGACTGGGGCGTCTCACGCCAGCGTTACTGGGGCTGCCCTATACCCATCATCCATTGTGATCACTGCGGTGATGTGCCGGTGCCGGACGATCAACTCCCGGTCGTGCTGCCGGAAGACTGTGTCCCGGACGGCTCGGGCAACCCGCTCAACAAGCGCGATGACTTTATCAATTGTAAATGTCCCGGCTGCGGCAAGCCGGCTAGGCGCGAGACGGACACCATGGACACCTTCGTGGACTCCTCCTGGTATTTCGCCCGTTACTGCTCACGGGACAACGACGATGCCATGGTGGATGAAAGGGCAAACTACTGGTTGCCGGTAGACCAATACATCGGCGGCATTGAACACGCCATATTGCACCTCTTGTATTCGCGTTTCTGGAACAAGGTAATGCGTGACCTAGGTCTCATCAACTGTGACGAACCCTTCGACAGGCTGCTAACCCAGGGCATGGTGCTGAACGAGATCTTCTATCGCAAGCCAGAGGCGGGACGGATCAACTACTTCAACCCGGCGGAGGTCGAGATCAGCCTCGACGAAAAAGGTCAGCGCAGACGCATCATGTTGAAGGCCGACGGCAAGCCGGTAGAGTCTGGTGGCATCGGAACCATGTCCAAGTCCAAGAACAACGGCGTCGACCCGCAGGCCCTGATTGAAAAATACGGCGCCGACACTGCGAGATTCTTCATTATGTTCACCTCTCCGCCGGAACAGACACTCGAATGGTCCAATGCGGGCGTGGAAGGGGCCTACCGTTTCCTGAAACGTGTCTGGGCTTTGTGTCAGGAAAATGAGCAACACATTAAAACTGGCATGAAGGGCAAAACGGACTGGACAAACTTAACGCCGGAAGAAAAACAGGCGCGCTTCGATATCCACGCCATTCTGAAACAGGCAAACTTTGACATCGCCCGCTTTCAGTTCAATACCGTGGCCTCCGGCTGCATGAAGATCTTGAATGTGCTGGAGGACGTCTCTGCCAGGGGCGGGGAGAGCGGCGACCAGCTGGTTTGCGAGGGGACCGGTATTCTGTTACGCCTGCTCTTCCCCATTTCCCCGCATATCAGTGACCACCTCTGGCGCGAACTGGGCTACGGTGATGATTTGCTTGGAGCCTCGTGGCCAGAGCCGGACGCCGCGGCGTTGGTCCAGGATGAGATCGAACTGGTCGTGCAGGTCAACGGCAAGTTGCGTGGCAAGGTACTGGTCGCAGCGGACAGCGACAAGGCCGCGATTGAACAAAAGGCCCTGGCAGAGGAAAATGTCAGGCGTTTCACCGACGGCAAGGACGTTAAAAAGGTCATCGTCGTGCCGGGCCGGCTGGTGAACATTGTCGTTTCGTAACCGGTTGCGGCCAGCTATTTTAATGATCACATGACGCCCTGTATCCGACAGAGAATTCTACTTGTTACTGCGCTGATTTTGTCCACATGCCTGAACGGCTGCGGTTTTCACCTGCGCGGCGCCCAGCTGGAATCACTGAAGCAGTCACCCGTGTACCTGAATGCGCCAGGTGCGGCACAGGTGGCGGCCGAAGTCAGGAAACAATTGCTGATAGCCGAGATCCCGCTCGCAACGAGCGCCGATACCGCGGACTATGTGATCACGCTCAGCAACGAGAGCTTTGACCGCAACATCCTCAGCATCTCACCACAGACAGGCAAGGTGGAAGAATACCAGTTGAGCTATCAGGTCATCATGAGCGTTACCGGGCCGGAAGGGCAAAGCCTGATGAAATCGGAACGCATTACCGCGGAACGCGATTACGCATTCGATGAAGCCGCCGCACTCGGCGCTTTCGAAGAGGATGCGACCCTGCGCAAGGATATCAGTGCCTACGCAGCCCTTGCAGTGATGCGACGACTCGAGGCCATCACCCGGCAGGACTGATGCGGCTTAAACCCGAACAATTACAAGCCCACTTGGATCGAAACGGTCTGGCACCAGTGTATGTCATCAGCGGTGAGGAACCGTTGCAGATTATCGAGACTGCCGATGCCGTTCGCCAGTATGCACGTGGCGAGGGCTTTGAAGAACGGATCGTGCTCAATACCGCGCAGGGTTTCGACTGGCAACAACTCACCGACGAACTGGCCAATGTCTCGTTGTTCTCCTCGAAGAAACTGATTGAACTACGCATGGGCAAGCCCGGCAGAGAGGGAGGCGCGGTGCTTGTGGACTACGCGGCCAATCTACCGGCTGATACTGTCTTGCTGATCAGCTGTGAGAAGCTCGATAAACAGGCACAGAAAAGCAAATGGTTCACGGCTCTGGACAAGGCTGGCGTCAGCATTCCCGTCTGGCCAATTGATGCAGCCCGGCTGCCTGAATGGATACGGCAAAGGCTGCGCCAACAGGGCAAGCAAATCAATGCCGAGGCGGCGAATCTGATCGCGGAGCGCGTCGAGGGCAATCTGCTCGCCGCGAAGCAGGAGATAGACAAGCTCTGCCTGCTCTCGGAACATAACAACATCAGTACCGAAGATGTGCTCCGTTGTGTTTCCGATTCCACCCGCTTCAATGTCTTTGAATTGATTGAGGCCGCCCTGGCGGGAGATACGCAACGCAGCCTGCGGATGCTGGGAGGACTGCGCAGTGAGGGCCTGGACCCAGCCAATATCTACGGCGCGATGATGTGGGACTTTCGTCGCCTGTGCCTGATGGCTTGGCAGATAGACAACGGCGAGGCGATTGAAAAGGTATTCGCTGACCACCGTATCTGGGACAATAACCGCAAGGCTGCAATCAGGGCCGCCCTGAATCGTCATGATCTACGATCATTACACCGCCTTTTGAGGCAGGCAGGCCGGATCGACCGCACGATCAAAAGTTCCGATCGGCTACTGGTATGGGATATATTGCAGGCCTTTTTCCTGGCCGTGGCAGGCAAACCTCTGTTCCCGGCGGAAACGGTAAACTGACTCAATGGAAGTTTTTAAATTGGATATTAAAGAATACATACTGGAGACCGGTAGGCGCGCCCGTGCTGCGGCGCGGCTGATGGCGCGCGCCGACACGGACACCAAGAACCGGGCGCTGGAAGCAATCGCCCGTATCATCCTGGAACGGGAAGAGGCACTACTGGAGGCCAATCAGCTTGATGTCCACACCGCGACGGAAAGTGGGCTGGATATGGCCATGCTGGATCGGCTCGAACTCACTTCCATGCGGATCCATGCCATGGCCGACGGCCTGCGCCAGGTGGCGCAACTCGAGGACCCGATCGGCAAGGTGACTGAATTAAAGGCACGACCCAGCGGGATAAAGGTCGGGCAGATGCGTGTGCCCCTCGGCGTGATCGGTATCATCTACGAATCGCGGCCCAATGTAACGGCCGATGCCGCCGGACTGTGCCTGAAATCAGGTAATGCCACCATCCTGCGTGGCGGATCGGAGGCACTGCATTCTAACCAGGCAATTGCCACCTGTATCCGTGACGGCCTCAAGACCGCCGGCCTGCCGGAGGACGCCGTGCAGGTAATCGAGACCACCGATCGGGCGGCGGTGGGAGAATTACTGCGCATGCCCGAATACGTGGACGTGATCGTGCCCCGTGGCGGCAAGGGATTGATCGAACGCGTTAGCGCCGAAGCCCGCATGCCTGTCATCAAGCACCTCGACGGTGTCTGCCATGTCTATATCGATGAGCATGCCAACCTGGACCAGGCCGTGTCCATCGCCTATAACGCCAAGACCCAGCGCTACGGTACCTGCAACACCATGGAATCTCTCCTGGTACACCAGGCCGTAGCCAAGGATGTGCTGGAACAACTCGGGCCGATGTTTGCCGGTGCCGGCGTGGAGATCCGCGGCTGCGAACGCTCGCGCAAGATCCTGCCCGATATCATGGTCGCCACTGACGAAGACTACTACACCGAATACTTGGCACCAATACTCTCATTGAAGATCGTCGACAGCCTGGATGAAGCAATCGATCATATCGAGACCTACGGATCACACCATACCGACAGCATCGTTACGGAAGACGAGGCCAATGCCCAGCGTTTCCTGCGCGAGGTCGATTCCAGCTCGGTGATGGTCAATGCCTCGACACGATTTGCCGATGGTTACGAATACGGGCTGGGCGCCGAGATCGGTATAAGCACGGACAAGTTCCACGCGCGCGGGCCTGTCGGGCTGGAAGGGCTAACCTCACAGAAATACATCGTCATCGGTGACGGGCAGATACGAACATAACAACAAACTACAAGTGACAAGCCATAAGACGTCAAAAAAACAGGTACTCTTTTTCCCCCACCTGTCGCCCTCTAATCCGGTGACTTATAGCTAATGGTTGAAACTATAGGAATCCTCGGTGGGACCTTTGACCCGGTACACCACGGCCACATACGCGCTGCTATCGAATGCAGGGAGCGACTGGGGCTGGATGAGGTGCGGCTCATGCCGATTAACACGCCGGATTACCGCAACACACCCTTTGCCAAACCGGCACAACGCCTGGAGATGCTGGGCCTGGCAATAGCGGGTATAAGTGGACTCGTGATCGACGACCGCGAGATTAAACGAGGTGATACCACCTATACCATAGACACTCTCATCCAGCTGCGGGAACAACACAAGTCCGAATCGATAGGCTTGATCATCGGTTCCGATGCCTTCCGGTTGCTACATACATGGAACCGCTGGCAGGAACTGCTGAATTATGCACATATCATCATCCCGTACCGGCCCGGTTACCCGGCCGAGTATAAAGAGCAGGCGCTCAGCAGGTTGATCGCCGAACACGGCGTAGATGGATACGAACCCCTGCATGAAAAGACCGGGGGCTCTATCGTTACCGTCGAGATCCCCTTGCTCGATATCTCTGCCACCCGTATACGCGACATTATTAAAAACGGACAGGACCCTGCAGGATTATTACCCGCAGCGGTCATCAAATTCATCTACAAACATAAACTTTACATAAGCTAAAACATGACCCCGGAAAAACTTAGCGCACTTGTCATCAAGACCCTCGAAGACCTCAAAGCCATCAACATACTCAGCCTCGATGTCAGGAGTATCACCTCCATCACCGATATAATGATCATCGCCAGTGGCACCTCCAGCCGCCAGGTCAAAGCGCTTGCGGACAAGACCGAGCAAGCTGTCAAGGAGAACGGCATCATACCGCTGGGCACGGAGGGAGTGACAGAAGGCGACTGGGCCCTGATCGACCTGGGCGATGTCATCGTGCACATCATGCGCCCGCCAATTAGGGATTACTATCAACTCGAAAAGCTCTGGAACGTGGATTCCAGGCGGTCATCCGCTTCCTGACAATGCGACTCCAACTCGTAGCTGTCGGCAAGCGTATGCCCGGTTGGGTGAATGATGGATTCGAGGAGTACAACAAGCGCCTGCCTAAAGGCCTGCAATTACAACTCACAGAAGTTGATCCGGTAACAAGAAGCAAGTCCGGTTCTGAACAATCCATTGTCAGGGAAGAGGAAAGGCGCATCCGTGCCGCAATAGCTCAAGGAGCTTTGATTGTTGCGCTGGATGACAAGGGGAAACAAATTACCAGTCTGCAACTCGCGCAGCAGATCGAAGGTTGGCAGGGCATGGGACGGAATGTCGCCTTTGTGATTGGTGGGGCCGATGGGCTGGATGAAGAATTCAAAAGAGAGGCGGATCTCCTGTGGTCGTTGTCGGCGTTGACGCTGCCACATGCGTTGGTTAGGGTGGTGGTGGCGGAGCAGATATATCGGGCGTGGACGATTATCCAAAATCATCCTTATCACCGGGAGTGATTTTTTACTTTCGAATACTCCTCTAACCTAAAAGTATTAATTTCAGATTGGATTTCGTCATGATCGGAGAGATGCTTCTTTTAGAGAGGTGAGCCAATGCAAAACAGGAGGTACGTGATTCGAGGTGGAATAGAAGGCCGTGAACGCCTCCGCCTTCTGTCCGAAGTGATGGGTCCCTCCACGCGCGCGTTGCTGACTGAAGTTGGCGTGCCTGCGGGTTCGACTTGCCTCGACGTTGGGTGCGGAGGTGGCGATGTGGCCTTCGAGCTTGCTCGGACCGCCGGGCCTACGGGGCGAGTAGTGGGCGTTGATCTCGACGAGACCAAGCTGGACATCGCTCGCCGGGAAGCAGGCCAACATGATCTGTCAAACATCACGTTCGAGCTCGGGGATGTTACCAGGTGGAAGTCCGACGAGTTGTTTGATCTTGTATATGCGCGGTTTCTGTTAACACATCTCCCCGATCCCGGGGGTCTAGTCGCTGTGCTACGCCGACACACGCGTTCAGGAGGCGTGGCCATCCTTGAAGACATCGATTTTCGTGGTCACTTCACTGACCCTGCTTGCCCCGCCATGCAGCGATACGTCGCATGGTACACCAGCTCGGTGCAACGCCGTGGGGGTGATCCCAATATCGGTCCACGCCTTCCGGGGTTGCTTCGTGAGGCGGGTTTCGACGATGTTCAGATGAAGTTGGTTCATCCCGCAGCACTGATAGGCGGGATCAAACTCCTCACCTGTATCACTCTGGAGAATATAGCTGACGTTGTATTACAGGATGACCTCGCCACTGAAGAGGAACTCCGACAGACAATCGATGAACTTTACACCTTTGCACGTGATCCCCACACTGTAATTGGTGGGCCACGCGTCTTTCAGGCCTGGGGCCGGAATACAGATATCAGTGCGTGATGTGCTCTCGCTGAAAATTCCTTCTAGCACAAATGAATTGCTATATAAAGATAGTACAAATACTAAATCCAAGCTCCGTAGTGTTTCTTCGATGACGCACCAAATTATACAGTTTAGTGGAGGATCGTGAAGATGGCTGATCAATGGTTATTCAAGAGCGAAACGTACGATAATTGCAATTGCGCTGTGAATTGTGGTTGCCAGTTCAACTTGCCGAGCACCCATGGCTATTGTCAATCAGCCTTCGTCGGGAACATCGTTGAAGGTCACTTCAACGATACACCACTGGCAGGGCTGAATTGGGCGGCACTGTACAAGTGGCCTGGAGAAATCGCGGAGGGCAATGGCAAACGCCAGATAATTATCGACGTGCGTGCGGATGAAGCTCAACGCGTTGCCATTGAAACCGTTATCTCAGGCGAGGCATGTAAACCCCTGAGCAATTGTTTCTCCGTTTTCGCTTCCACCTGTTCGGAGTTTTGTGAGACCTTGTTCCTGCCGATCGAACTCGAAGCGAATCCGGAGCTCAGAACCGCAACGGTTGATATCCCGGGCATCATGAGGAGCCGCGGCAAACCGATAATCAACGAATTCAATGGCGAACCGTTTCACATTGCGCTGGCCCGTCCGAGTGGGAGTTTTGAGTTTACGTATGCAGAAATCGGACTCGGCACGACCATGGTGACAGGTGATATGGACATGGCATATGAAGATTCCTGGGCACATTATTGTGTGCACCACTTCAATCAGGATGGCATGATCCGCGAAAGATCAAGGCTCACTGCATGGCTTGGCGGCATGGGTCTGCGCTCCCGTGAATGACGGCAATGGGGCATTAGCGCAGAGGGGAAATGGGGACAGATATATTTTATTGCCTAGAAATTAATGGGGTTAGAGTACTTGATAACAACCTTTAAAAAAGAAATGATTGATTTATTCTGATGCCGATTGATGTAAGTGATACAACACTAAACATCGCGCTCAATGCGTGTTTTATCGCGATCATTTTGCTCACAGTCATTTCGATCATACCGTGGGCAATATTTGGCGCAAAAAATATTAGCCGTATTCTTCGTTGGCTCTTCTTTCCCGTCCTGATGCTGGCAATTACCTACGAAGTAATCATGCCATCCCGTTTTGATATCCGTTTCGACCTGCTTTTCCTGTTACCAATGTATGGCATAGTGCTGGTGACTTGTGCTTTTCGATGGTTGATACATATCAGATCAAAGTAGCCATATGAAATACATATCTGTGTTGGTCCTATTGACTGCGATTATTTTTACATCTGGCTGTACAGATGAAAACGAACAAAATGCGGTCGAATATAGCCATGGGTTTGTCGATGTTAAGCAGTTTATTCCATCAGTCCAGCTGGACATCAGGTATTACACGGCACGGAATTTTGTCGGCTCGAGGCTCAAAGGCTATGATGCGCCTAAATGCCTGCTAACGAGAGAGGCGGCAACTGCACTCAAACGTGTGCAGGAGAGGGTCGCGCAAGATCGACGGTCACTGATGGTTTTTGATTGTTACAGGCCCCAGCGGGCTGTCGATCATTTCGTGGAATGGGCCAAGAACCTCGACGACCAGAAAATGAAATCTGAATATTACCCGGCAGTTGATAAAAAAAACCTGTTTAGGGACGGTTACATCGCCGCAAGATCCGGCCACAGCCGGGGCAGTACCATCGATCTCACTATAATCGATTTAAATAGCGGCCAGGTGCTGGACATGGGAACAGATTTTGATTTTTTCGATCCCCTCTCTCACACTATTAACAATGACATCAGCAAATCACAGCATAAAAATAGAATGGCACTGAAATCTGTCATGGAGCAAAATGGCTTCCAAAACCTCGAGGAAGAATGGTGGCATTATACGCTCGGGAACGAACCGTATCCCGACAGGTATTTTGATTTCGTTATTAAGTAGGCAGCCTCCCTGCTCTGACCGCTGAACTGGATTATAATCTCTCAAATATGAATGATCCTGATCCGGCATTTGAAAAGAAAATACTCCTTGATGTCGTGGAGCAGATGGGCGACATCGAGGCGACGAACCGAAAGCAGTCGGTACTTAAGAAAACGATTCTGGGACTGGGTGTGGCAGGACTCGCACTGGCATTCTTCATGGCCTTACACGGTATACTCCACGCCTTTTCCATTGCAATCCTGGCAGGCATGTCGGGCTGCGCTTTGGGATTCGGGCTCTTTCTTGATTTCGCCCAGAAACAATGGCCGGTTACGAGGAAGCATATCGATATGGACAGTGTTCGAAAACGCCTCGAAGAACTTGATACCTGATACATTCATCAGGAACATGCTATGCCAGAGCTTTTTTTGAGAATGATGCAAACATCCTTAAATCCGGCCACTGAATCACCCTGCTCATGATCGTCATTCTGCATGGCCTGTTCATTGGGTTGCTGGCAACTGTTTTAATCGATGTCTGGGCACTGGGCCTTCGCGTGGCATTCAAGCTCCCGACGACTAATTGGGCAATGGTTGGACGTTGGTTTGGACATCTAAGTAACGGCAAGTTTGTGCACAATGCGATTGCCGATGCGGCACCCGTTTCCGGTGAAGTGCTGGCTGGCTGGGTGATTCACTATGCAATCGGATTGATCTATGGCGTTTTATATCTTTGGTTCATGGGGGATATTGTGGGCCAAGCACCGAGTCTGTTCTCCGCGATAGGTTTTAGTGCCGTGTTATTGCTGGCACCATGGTTCATCATGCAGCCATGTCTTGGTCAGGGGATATTTGCCCGCCGTGCGCAGAACCCCTCATTGGTACGCAGTATAAATATTTCTGTACACGTAGTGTTTGGTATAGGCATGTATATTGGGTGGCGGTTACTCAGCCAATGGATTCCGTTTGGGTAACAGGGCTGAAGGCTAATGTAGCAGAATATCAGGCCCTGAAATTACTGTGAGATTATATAGACCATGAGAAAGGCAAAACCACGTGCGCGATTGGCGAGAATTATCAAGGACATTGCTTCTTACACCCCGTTTCTGCAGATGGTATTTCTATTATTTGTTCTGTGGTTGGCCTTTTCCGCAGGCATCTACCTGGCAGAGCGAAACACTGAAGGGACGTCTATCAGCTCGTATGGAGAAGCGCTGTACTGGGGGGTGGCTGCATTCTCAACCGCGGGAATAGCTGATACGCCAATATCCGGTACCGCCCAGTTGATTGGCGGCTTTTGGATAGTTATTGGCTCAGCGTTGTTTTTCGGAACCATCGTGGCAACGATTACTACCTATTTTATGAAACCGATGCAGCGCCCACACAAGAAAATAATTGACACGATAGAGTACAACCTTGAGCAGTTGAATGACCTGACACTTGATGAACTCGATTTGTTGAAAGAAACGATAGATACATTGATTGCCCATGTAGAGAACCTGAAGAAAAAACAAACAAAGGAAAAGTAGAAATTAACCATGACGGTATCAAGCTGGCAAGATTTCGCAGGAATGCCTCAATAATAGTACTGAGATAGATCAGGAAATTGCCGATTTTGTTTCTAGTAAACTGGATGCTTGTGCCTGATACTTTACTCTAAAGGGTCTGCTTCGTAGTCTTTCGATAGAATCCATAGAAATTCATTTTCGTATCAGATATCAATCATCAACTACACAGGAGTAACGTTATGGCAGAAAAGAAGAAACTGGTTATAGTGGTCAGTCGCGGATTTGATGATGAGCGCTCATCTGTTGCCTGGAGTATAGCCAATGGAGGCATTAATTCTGGGCTAGACGTGACTATGTTTCTGGTCAGTTCCGGAGTCGACTGGGTACGTAAAGGCGCGGCAGAAGGAGCACATTTAAATCCATTTGATCCGCCAATGCAGGAGATGATCCAAAAAGTGATAGATGCCGGTAGCACTATCCTGGTTTGTCCACCTTGTGCAAAGGCCCGGGGTTTCTCCGAGGAGGATCTTCTTGATGGTGTGATTATTACCGGATCAAGTGCAATGCATGAACTTATAAAGCAGGGTGCAGCGACTTTAAGCTTTTGATAAAAAACCGGTAATTAATCTTTCAACAGCATTTGAAAGTCACCCGGCGTCCAGGCAGACGGTCCAGCTCACCGCCCACCTTGCGAGGTGTCTTCTGCAGGTGCGGTTTGAAACCATGCCGCGATGATCCGTGGAAGAAATCCGGGTGCTTGTCATGGAATGGATGATGGCCGGTAAAGAATGGCCTGGGGTACACGAATCCGGGAACGCCACCATAGACAACATACCGCGCGGTGTCCTCGTAGTATGGTGTAGCAGCAGCTTTCTCAGCCAGTTCCGCGCGCGTCCGCTCAATGCGGATCCTTTCCCGCTCCAGGGCGACCTTCTCCCTTGCGATTCGCTCCTCGTTCAGCCGCTTCCACTGGTTGGATATGGAGTAGTAATCTTCTGCGGGATCGGTGGGAACTGCAAAGTCGCCCGGCAGGGCAATATGTTCAACGCTACCCTGCACGGAGTTGACTGTCGCCGGTGGTTTGTCGGAAAAATTGGTGACACCGTTTTCATCGACCCATTTGTACGCGACATCATTCGCCACCGCCTGGGACAACGGCAGAAACACCGCAAAGATACCGAGAATTAAGGGACGTACAGTCATATAACAGGTGACCCGTGAATATCTGGAAAGTTTCAAGCGAACCGGACACTTGAAGTAGACATAATCAGCCCTGGAGCACTATACTTGTTTCCAATTACATCTTATTGAAAAAAAGGAGGTTTTCAATATGTTCCCCCCGGCTATCCATGTCACACGATTCAACAATCCGTCCCTTGATATCCTGGTTATACACCATGAATACTAAAATTTCCTGGGAATACGATGAATTCCGCCAAGTCGGCAAAGATTATGGAGATGAGGAGGAGGTGGCGATCTACGACGCGCGGCATGCAGACTTCCGCGAAGTAGAAGCCGAGAATGCCAGAATACTCAAAATCCTGTCGCTCAAGCCCGATGGTGTTTTGATCGACTTTGGCTCGGGTACAGGCGTCTTTGCCATCCAGGCGGCACGCTCCTGCGCCAGGGTGCATGCCGTTGATATCTCGCAGGCGATGCTGGACCACGCAAGGACCCAGGCGGCGCTATCCGGCATTACGAATATCAGGTTTCACCATGCCGGGTTCCTGAATTATGAGCACGAGGGTTCCCCCGTGGACGCCGTGGTTACCTCGTTTGCCCTTCATCACCTGCCGGATTTCTGGAAGGGAGTCGCGCTGAAGCGGATTCACACCATTATGAAGTCCGGCGCCCAACTGTTTATCCACGATGTCATCCTGGAGGATGAGGACGTACTCGGGAATATCGCGGCGCTAATCGAGAAACAGGCGGCGGCGGGTGGTGTGTTCCTGCGCGAGGACGCCGAGATGCATTTCAGGGAAGAGTACTCGACCTACGACTGGGTGATGGACGGGCTTTTGACGCATTCCGGTTTCACCATAGTGAACAAGCAAATCGATGATGGCGTCATCGGCGCCTACCTGTGTGTCCGGAATTGAACATACCTCATCATTTTGTTTCCATTCACATCCCTTTGAAGATAATTTTTTTCAGTTTATCCCTCACCCCCCTGTATAACTTTTGGTATAAACTATCCCTAATTTTTCATAGTTATGTGAAGAGACCGATTTTAGCTTTGGAACAGGATTTATGGTGGAAAGAATAATTATTCAAAAAACAGCTGATCTCCTATCGTCTGCTATTGGTTCACTGTTCAAGAAAAAACGCCTTATGGCTGCTGAAAAACGCTCAGGGAAACTGATTGCCGAAGCTATAAGAGAATTACTTTCCGTCGATCCCAACCTGCATAAAGTACGCTCAAAATTGATCTTAGCTGAAGAAGAATGGCCAAAACCCACTGAAGACTTATTAAGGGCCAAGGAGATGCTTGAACGAGTTATGGTCTCAAGTAAAAGGAAGATTGCCGTCTCCGTGAAAAGGCCAAAAAAGAAAACTCAAAAGAAAAAAACAGCGAGCAGGGAAACGCCAAAAAAACGTCCGACTAAAAAGAATAAGTGAAAATAACGTCTGTACATTGACCCGGTTATTACCGGGTGATCCTAACGACATCTACTGATCTTATCGCCTATACTTCACGTAATATGGAATTTACCCTTGGTTTTATAAATTTATTTCTACTGGCGGTATCCCTGCTATACCCGCTATTGCTTTTCTTTGTTGTTGTAATCATCGTGCTGGGCCAGATCGTTGGCCGGATTGAAGGGTGGAACCGGTTTGATTCGTTCTACTGGTCTTTCATCACGGCAATAACCGTAGGTTATGGCGATATACGCCCGTTAAAAAAGAGTTCAAAATCCATAGCCATAGCAGTGGCCCTCGTTGGTATCATGTTTACGGGTGTCATTGTAGCGATTACTGTCGCCACGGCTACCGAGGCATTCAAAATGCATTTCGATGCCAAGGCCGCGCGGGAATATATTGATAAAAACTTTGCGCCGCACTCTGAAGAATTACCAGACATGAATTAGAGTTAACAGGATGGATAACAGCGCGATTGGCTTCATCGTTATAGTGATACTTTATTCGACGATCGGCCTTATGGCGGTTGCAGGTTCCATCTTCCTTACTCGCAAAATATTCTGGCCCAAGTCCGAGCAGATCTTCTACGGCATATTCCTCGGTATCATCGCCACGTTCTATCTTGCCTTCACGGCATACTTCGGAATCGACAAAGCATGGCCGCTGGAATTGAAGGCCGTGGTAGCTTTCACTATTGCCGGATTGATAGGTGTGCGGTTAACTTTAGTGCTCATTATAGGCTACCTGGCTCACGGGCTCTGGGACATTCTGCATGAGCTGGCTGCGCATAACATATATAATGCGTATAAGCCCGGCCAACTAACCGCGATCCCTCTGGCCTATGGCGTCTTTTGCTTAACCTATGACGTAGGCATATCTGTATACTTCTTTGTACGCCGTAATGACTGGGCGGCAGCATGGAGAACATATCCACGTTAGACTGGTGACAAGACATACCAAATAACGAGATGAAACCGGAAACCGAACTCCCAGCTGACGTAATCGATGCATTACAAAAAAATCGCAAGATAATGGCGATTAAACTTCTGCGGGCTCATCTCAATATCGACCTTAAAGAAGCGAAAGACATGATTGATGCCTACCTAGCGAGACGCCCGGAACTTGCCGCAAGGCATCCGCAAAAAGTGGAGACGGGCCTGGGCCGCCTGATTGTCGTGGGAATACTGCTCGTGGCCCTCTACGCCATCTACCGCTACTTCTCCTAATAATCTACCTAAAACCCGGTTATGTTATTCCCTTTATGCCTTTGCGAGAGTGTGTTTTGTTTAATCATCCTTTGTTATGCCGAGTCGGGTGAAACCTTTGATAAAATAAAAGCCTGAATACCAAGTAGCCAATCAATTAAATATGAATATTTTCCTTGCATCCAAATCCCCCCGCCGCCAAGAGCTCCTCAAACAAATCGGAGTCGAATTCAACCTGCTCGATGTAGACATCGACGAAAACTGGAACGGCACGGAACACCCCCGCGCCTACGTCGAACGACTGGCGCTGGAAAAGGCGCGGACCGGGATGGGCAGCCTGGCCGATCCAACCGATGCCCTGGTGATAGGCGCGGATACCAGTGTGGTGCTGGACATGTCCGTGCTTGGTAAAGCAGAGGTCCCCGAACAGGCAGCCGCCATGCTGCGCCAGCTTTCCGGCCGTTGCCATGAAGTCTATTGCGCAGTGGCCGTGGTCAACGGGATACGTCAGGCTGTGAAGACCAGCATCAGCCAGGTCAGCATCAAACCCCTCAGCGTTGAGGAGATCGTCGACTACTGTGAGACCGGGGAACCAATTGGCAAGGCCGGTGGCTATGCCATCCAGGGTCGGGCAGCTGCCTTTGTCTCCGAGATGCAGGGCAGTTACAGCGGCATCGTGGGCCTGCCCCTGTTTGAAACAAGGGCATTACTTGATCGCTTTCGTCGATAAGACCGGCTAGTGCTTCAGGCAAAACCCGTAGTAGTGGTCGACGATGAATTCATAGATGGACGGCCAGTCCGGGCTGCCGTCGTCGTTGCTTGGATACCAGAGCTTTCTATTAATCCAGTAATTATGGTAGTGACTGGCACAATACGGCAGCCGTGATTCATCCAGTTCCACCGGTGTGCCCGCTGCCTGTTCCATCGCGATGAAATCTCGCATAACGAGCGGGTAGGCGGCCCCGAGATTCGGCCGTTTCTCGTCCAGCATCAGGCTTGCAGTATCTATACCAGTCCAGAATGTTTCTGAACGCGCGGTCAGCCTTTGCTGGATGACTTTGCTGGATTCGATATTTTCTACTTTCTCACAGGCCCGCGGGCTCCCGGCCTCACATTCACGCCGGAAGAAATCCTCCTTGGTCACGCTCCGCGGTTCCATTACCGTGATGAGTAATAATAGGACCTTGATTGAAATCCAGGGCATTGGCATTCCGGCAGCGTTATGCTTTGACCACTCATATTACAGGACCTGACATACAAGCGTAACACTACTGCCGGGATTACCGTTTGGAGTTTATTTCCGCCTTAAATGGATACTGAACCGCTCATGTTCCTTTACAGCCAGTGTGTGGTTAGGTATAACTTGCGGGTTTTTGTAAGCAGCTTGATGTGCCCGGTTGTTTGGGAGAGAACTTTCTCGTAATCCAACGTATCACTTAAGGGGTCTCTAATATATGTCTTCAATAGCCTACCTGCCCATGGGTCTGGGTATCTTTGGTTTGTTTATCGCGTTTCTCATTTATCTAAAGGTCAAGGCCGCACCGGCAGGTGAAGGACCGATTACAGAGATCGCCGATGCCATCCATCTTGGCGCCATGGTCTTCATGAAAAGCGAATACATGCGGCTAGCCATCTTCTGCCTGATCTGTATCATCGGCCTGTCCGTTTCCGACCTGGGCTGGCACAGCGGGCTGGCTTTTTTTATCGGCGCTGTGTGCTCGGCTACGGCGGGTTTTATCGGTATGTATACCGCCACCCAGGCCAACGTGCGCACCACCGTAGCAGCCAACAAGGAAGGCGCCCCGCAGGCGCTGACCATTGCCTTTTTCGGTGGCTCAATCATGGGCCTGACGGTTGCCGCCATGGGCCTGCTGGGACTGGGCTTCCTATATTTACTTTTCGGCGGTGACCCGGAGACGGCACATGTGATCCACGGTTTCGGCATGGGTGCATCATCCGTTGCCCTCTTCTCCCGTGTGGGCGGCGGTATCTATACCAAGAGCGCCGACGTTGGCGCCGACCTGGTGGGCAAGGTAGAGGCCGGCATCCCCGAGGATGACCCGCGTAATCCTGGCGTGATCGCTGACAACGTGGGCGACAATGTTGGTGACGTGGCCGGTATGGGGTCCGACATCTTCGAGTCCTATTGTGGCGCCATGATCGCCACCCTGGCAATCGCCTCGACGATGGGCATGGATGCGGTTACGCGACTGGCCGATAGCCAGCAGACCCTGATGTTCATGCCGCTGGCCATGGCATCTGCCGGGATTATCTGTTCGATCCTGGGCATCCTCGCCGTGAAGATATTCTCCGCCAAGAGCCCCGATGTAGCCCTGCGAATCGGGACCATGGGTGCGTCCGTCTTGTTTATTATTGCTTCCTATTTTGTCGTTACCGAATTCGGCGCCGTACCTAAAGTCTGGGCCGCGGTACTGGTCGGCGCCTTGGGCGGCATCATTATTGGCTTGGTTACTGAGTATTACACGGGCGGCGCACCGGTACGGAAGATAGCGAAAGACGGCGAGACCGGGCCGGCCACCGTAATCATTGCTGGGCTTGCGACAGGAATGCAGTCCGTCGCCATTCCTGTCATCACCATCTGCGCCATTATCTACTTTGCCAGCCAGTTCGCCGGTCTTTACGGCGTGGGTATTGCCGCGGTCGGTATGTTAGCTACAGTCGGCATCACCATGGCCATCGATGCCTACGGGCCAGTGGCTGACAATGCCGGCGGCATTGCCGAGATGTCACAGCTGGGCAAGGCGACCCGTGATATCACCGACTCCCTGGATGAGCTGGGCAACACGACTGCTGCTATCGGCAAGGGTTTTGCCATTGGTGCTGCTGCCCTCGCAGCCTTGGCGATTATTAGTGCTTATATCGAAACCGTTGCATTGCATAACCCGGGCTTCCAGTTGCAAATCAATAACCCGCATGTGTTGGCCGGCATGTTCCTGGGCGGGATCTTTCCCTTCCTGGTCAGCTCAATGACCATGAAGGCCGTGGGCGATGCTGCGTTTGAAATGATCCACGAGATCCGGCGCCAGTTTCGCGAAATTCCAGGCCTGCTTGAGGGCACGGGCAAACCGGATACAGCCCGCTGTGTGGACATCGCAACACGTGCAGCCTTGAAGCGCATGATCCTGCCTGGCTCATTAGCCGTGCTGGCACCGATCGTGGTCGGCTTCGGCGTCGGACCGGAGGCACTGGGTGGCCTGCTGGGTGGCGCCCTAATCTGCTGCGTGATGATGGCCCTGATGATGTCGAACGCCGGCGGCGCCTGGGACAACGCCAAAAAGTTTGTCGAGAAAGGCAACCTGGGCGGCAAGGGTTCCGATGTACACAAGGCCGTAGTTGTGGGCGATACCGTTGGCGATCCTCTGAAGGACACCTCCGGTCCCTCCATGAACATTCTTATTAATGTCATGGCGATCGTCAGCCTGGTGATCGCGCCACTACTATAATTCCCGGCTAGCGGATTGAAAAAAGGCCACCATAAGGTGGCCTCTTTTATTTATAGCAGTTAAATCAAATCTTGAATTTGGTCTTAAGTTTTTTCTCGACCGCTTTGTTCTTCAGAGTGACATAGACCGGCAAACCGTTTTCATAGGGTGGATAATCTTCGCCGCTGATAAGGGGGCTAAGGTAACGGCGGCAAGAGTCCGTGATCCCGTATCCATCTTCACTGATAAACTCCACCGGCATCTTCTTCTCGACATTGGCCACCTCGTCCAGCGCGGCCTTGCCGATCTCCCAGGTGTAGGGTTCGTCCGATGTCCTGACGATAGTTGGCATAATGGCATTTTCACCGGCGACCGCCATTTCGACGGCGGCCTTGCCCAGGGCATAGGCCTGTTCCACATCAGTCTTCGAGGCAATATGCCGGGCGGACCGTTGCAGGTAATCCGCGACGGCCCAGTGATACTTGTAACCGAGAGCATCCTTGATCATATTGGCCACGACCGGTGCGGCCCCACCTAGCTGGGCATGGCCGAAGGCATCACGGGTCCCCTGTTCTGCCAGGAATTTCCCGTCCGGCCACCTGGCGCCCTCTGAAACTACCACACTGCAATAATCATACTTCTCCACGTTGGCCTTCACCCTGGCAAGAAACCGCTCCTGGTTGAACTCCACCTCGGGAAACAGGATGACCACCGGGATATCATTGTTCGCGTCCGATGCCAAGCCGCCAGCCGCGGCGATCCAGCCCGCATGCCGGCCCATGACCTCGATGACAAATACCTTGGTCGAGGTCCTCGACATGGAGCGAACATCGTAGGAGGCCTCGCGTGTGGAGATGGCGATGTACTTGGCGACCGAGCCGAAACCTGGACAAGTATCTGTAATCGGAAGATCGTTATCCACAGTCTTGGGAATATGGATGGCCTGGATGGGGAACCCCATGTGGTCCGAAAGTTGTGACACCTTGTGGCAGGTATCGGCCGAGTCTCCGCCACCATTATAGAAAAAGTAACGGATATCATGCGCTCTGAAAACATCGATCAGACGTTCATACTGCGCCTTGTTCTCTTTCAGGCCCTTCAGCTTATAGCGGCAAGACCCGAATGCGCCGGATGGCGTATGTCGTAGGGCGGCAATTGCCGCGTCCGATTCGGCGCTAGTATCGATAAGGTCTTCGGTGAGTGCACCGATGATACCGTCCCTGCCGGCAAAGACCTTGCCGATTTTCGCGGGATGCTGGCGTGCCGTTTCCAGCACCCCACAGGCGGAGGCATTGATAACAGCTGTAACACCTCCGGATTGAGCATAAAATGCGTTACTGCTTGCTCCCATCTAATACTCCCCATCTAATGTTATTCAAGGAACCATATGACTGATGTACCATAAGGGGCAACATCGACTAGCTGAACATTCCGAATTCAATATTATTCGTGGACAGTATCACTGCCGCGGAACTTGTTCCCGGACCGCCAACTCAATATATCTGTTAATGCATGTATAAACCAGAACAGTGAATATCAGCAGCTCTCTTCTTATCGCCCTTTGCCTGTTTACCCTGAGTCCCGCCCTTCGGGCTGATCAGAATCTGCCAGATATTGGTGACTCATCTGGCGGTGTTGTCTCTCCCGAATTCGAGCGCCGCCTTGGGCAGGCCGTGATGCGCGAGGTCAGGCGCTATGCCGCCATGGTAGAAGACCCGGAAGTGGATTCCTATATCCAGTCGATAGGCTACCGGCTGGTGGCCAACAGTGACGATAACCGCCTGCCGTTTGTCTTTTTCGTCATCAAGGACCCTGTGATCAACGCCTTCGCCGCACCAGGCGGCGTTGTCGGTGTGAACAGCGGCGTGATCATCAACGCGCAAACCGAGAGTGAGCTGGCCGGTGTGTTAGCCCATGAAATCTCACACGTCACCCAGCACCATATGGCGCGAACCTATGAAGCAGCCAGCAAGCTCAGCATGCCAACGGCAGCGGCACTGGTGGGCGCAATCCTGTTGGCATTAGTCAACCCGGAAGCTGCCCAGGCCGCCCTTACCATCATCAGCGGCGCTAGCACGCAATACCAGATCAACTTTACCCGCTCCAACGAGGAAGAGGCGGACCGTGTCGGTATGCAGTTGCTGGCGCGTTCGGGTTTCGACCCTCAGGGAATGCCAAATTTTTTCGAACGCCTGTTACAGGCCTCGCGCTACCAGTATAAGGCGCCCGAATTTCTCCTGACCCACCCTCTGACCACTGAACGAATCGCCGATTCAAGGGCTCGCGCCGAGCAGTACGAGTTTCGACACAGACAAAACAGCGTCAGCTTCAACCTGGTCCGGGCAAAACTCACCGCTAGCAGTTTCAGCGACCCGAATGATGCCGTCGAGTATTTTGAAGAAAAATTGCTGACCGGCTTTCCGGATATCACCTCGGCCCGTTACGGATATGTTATCGCCCTGATGAGCGCGAAGCGCTTTCAGTCCGCGGCCCAGCAACTTGATACCCTGTTGCAGGAGGACCCGGAAAACTCAGCCTACCTGATTGCTGCTGCAAAACTGGCATCAGAACAGCACGACTTCGACAAGGCCGTAGCCCTATACAAGAAGACGGCCCTGCTCTATCCAAATTACCGCCCGGTTGTGCTCGGCCTGGCACAAGCCTACCTTGACTCCGGGCGGCCGGGTGAGGCGCGTGACCTGCTGGTTGATTACACGAGAGACTATAGCTCAGACCTTATTTATTATGACCTGCTCTCGCAGGCGGAGGCCCGGTCCGATTCGCCGGTTGAGGCCGGGATTGCAAAAGCCGAATATTATTACCTCTCGGGAGATACCCAGTTAGCCATTGACCGACTCAAGTTTGCACAACTAGAGTATACGCCGGATTATTACCAGTCCGAGCGCATCAAGGCACGGCTGGAACAACTGGAGTATGAACTGTCACTGGAGAAAAAACTCAAACTATAGACATCATGAGCATATCGAGGCGGACACTTGTTAAACGTATGGCAGCCGTTTTTGCCCTGGTGGGCGCGGGTCTGGGTCAGTTGCTGCTCCCCATAAAAGCCTTCGCACAACGCAGCCCTGCCTTTTCCGCTGACAACGAGGCCGATGCCATTGCCGGGTTTTTCCCGGGTGAATCGGTGGAGACCAGCAGCGACATCCTGATTGACGTTCATGATGTGATAGAAAACGGGGCCTTTGTGCCGGTAAGCATCAAGACCGAATTGCCGGACATCCGCTCGATAACCATTCTTGTAGAAAAAAACCCGAACCCACTGATTGCGAATTTCAAACTTTACCCGTCCTGCAAGGGATTTATTGCGACCCGCATCAAAATGGGTGAGTCATCGGACATCATTGCGATCGTTCGTTCCGGAGAGCAACTCTACTCAACCCGGAAGTTTGTTGAAGTCATCGCGGGGGGTTGCGGCTGATGGCCTCTAGTATCAAGGTCCGCACCAGCCTGCACGATGGCGAGGCCACGATCAGGATGATCATCCGCCACCCCATGCATACCGGTTACGAGTTTGATACGGAGACAGAAAAGTTCATACCGGCCCACTACATTGAAAAACTCACGATAAAACACAATGACAGCATCGTGCTGGATTGTGACTGGAGCCGGGCCATATCGGCCAATCCCTATTTATCGTTTGTCTTCAACGGGGCAAAGGCCGGAGACAAATTGACCATCAGCTGGTCGGACAACCTGGGTGAGAGTGATACGGCCGAAAAATCGCTGGGTTAAGTGTGCTGGCGAGGAAAAGAAAATGGTGGGTCGTGAAGGATTCGAACCTTCGACCAACTGGTTAAAAGCCAGCTGCTCTGCCAACTGAGCTAACGACCCATAAAAAAGACACAAATTACAAGCAATAAATGCCTTTCACTGTGGCTCTTCTTCTAGAAAGACCGGCGATAATACCGGAGATTTCTATAATGGCAAATTTCCGTGAAGAATAACCTGACATTCTTTCAATAAACCGTGTATAAGCACCTCATAAACGCTTGATTTTATCCTGATACACCCCTATTTTCTCGCCAGTCAGTATAAACGAGGACAAATCGTGCCTATTTACGAATACGAATGCGCCAGCTGCGGCGAACAACTGGAGAGTATCCAGAAAATCAGCGATCCGCCCTTGACCGAATGCCCGGCCTGTAAGCAGCCAGCGTTGCGCAAACTGGTCTCAGCGGCAGCCTTTCACCTGAAGGGCAGCGGCTGGTACGTGACGGATTTCAAGGACAAGTCCGCCGCGAAGGATAAATCGGACAGCAAGGACAACAAGACAACCCCCAAGACTGCAAGCCCGGCTGCTGACTCCGCTAAAACTGAATCATCAAAAAGCACTGATACAGCCAGCTCGAAGACGGCGGCCCCGAAGGCGGAAAAGACCGGCCAGTCATGATGCACAGCTTGCGCAAATATCTGATCGCCGGGCTGCTAGTCTGGCTGCCCTTGGCTGCAACCGTGGTGGTTATCCGGCTTCTGATTAACCTGCTTAACCAGACGATCCACCTGATCCCGCCGGAATTCAGGCCGGAGACCGTACTCGGATTTTCAATCCCCTTCTTCGGGGTGATCGTTGGTATCATTATCCTGCTAGTAACCGGTATGTTCGCGGCCAATCTGTTTGGCCGTCGCCTGGTCAGCTTCTGGGAGTCTCTACTCGGTCGGATCCCGCTGGTCCGCACGATTTATACCAGCGTGAAACAGGTCCTTGAGACCCTTTTCAGCTCCGGTAGCAAATCCTTTCGCAAGGTCGTACTGGTGGAATACCCCCGCAAGGACATCTGGTGTATCGGCTTTCTCTCAAACAAGGGCCTAGACCGGGCCAGTGAGAAGGCCGGCCGCAAACTGATGTCCGTGTTTGTCCCGACCACCCCCAACCCGACCTCCGGCTTTATTGTCATGTTTCCTGAAGAGGACATTATCGAACTGGATATGAGCGTTGAAGATGCCTTCAAATACATCATCTCCATGGGCGTGGTGACCGACGCCGAGACCAAGGATAAACTTGCGCAAACCATTACTGGCTCGTAAGATGCCGCCTTTTGCTCCGGCAGGAGAATGACTCGCAACGCGGGGGGAGGCATGCGCACACTCTATTGTGGACATCTGAATACATCCCACCTTGATCAACAGGTAGACCTCTGTGGCTGGGTACACCGGCGCCGTGATCACGGGGGTGTCATATTTATTGACCTGCGTGACCGTTACGGTATCGCCCAGATTGTCTTTGATCCGGACCGCCCGGAGCCCTTTGCCATTGCCGATGCCGTGCGCCATGAATATGTCCTGCGTATCAGCGGCAGGGTAAGGCACCGTCCTGAAGGCACGGTAAACAAGGAACTCAGTACCGGCGAGGTGGAAGTCCTGGCCCATGAAATCGAGATCCTCAATAAGGCCAAAACCCCGCCTTTCCAACTGGACGACGAACACGTGGCCGACGACACCCGCCTACGTTACCGCTACATCGACCTGCGCCGCCCGGAGATGCAGGCGAATTTGCAGCTGCGCGCCCGGGTGGCCTCTGTCATCCGCCGGTACCTGGACCAGCGTGGATTCCTCGAGATAGAAACCCCCATGCTTACCAAGGCCACTCCTGAGGGGGCCAGGGATTATCTGGTACCCAGCCGCACCCATCCCGGCGCATTCTATGCTTTGCCGCAGTCACCTCAGTTATTCAAGCAGATCCTGATGATGTCCGGCATGGACCGTTATTACCAAATCGTGCGCTGCTTCCGTGATGAAGACTTGCGCGCAGACAGGCAGCCAGAATTTACCCAACTCGACGTCGAGACATCGTTCATGAATGAGGAAGAGATCATGGCCATCATGGAAGAGTTGATGATCACCCTCTTCATGGAGGCCGCCGGGGTCGAACTGCCTGTGCCTTTCCCGCGCATTACATATGCCGATGCCTTGCACCGGTTTGGCTCAGACCGACCCGATCTGAGAAACCCCCTGGAACTGATCGAGGTCTCCGATCTGATGCTGGATGTGGAATTCAAGGTATTTGCCAGCCCCGCGAAGATGGCGGAGGGCCGGGTGGCAGCCCTGAATGTCCCCGCTGGCGGCAAGCTGACACGCAAGGAAATCGACGACTACACTGCCTATGTAGGTAACTTCGGTGCCAAGGGCCTGGCCTATATCAAGGTGAATGACAGCAGCGCCGGTCGCGAGGGCCTGCAATCACCCATCCTCAAGTTCCTGCCGGACGAGGTTATCGGTCAGATCATGAAACGCACGGGAGCGGCGGATGGAGACCTTATCTTTTTCGGGGCCGACAAGGCCCGCATCGTCAACGACGCCCTGGGAGCATTGCGTAACCGGCTGGCTACGGACCTGGGCCTGCTGCACAGCGAATGGCAACCAGTCTGGGTGGTTGATTTCCCCATGTTTGAATACAACGAGAACGAAAGACGCTGGGACCCGTTGCATCACCCGTTCACCTCGCCCCGGACCGAGGACCCGGCCGACATCGAATCTGATCCGGAAAACTGTCTCTCGCGCGCCTACGACCTGGTCATGAACGGCATCGAACTCGGCGGCGGTTCGATTCGTATACACGGCCCCGAGATGCAAATGGCCGTGTTGCGTTTGCTCGGTATGGACGAGGAAGAGGCGCAGGAAAAATTCGGTTTCCTCCTGACCGCGCTCGACTACGGCTGCCCGCCACATGGCGGCATTGCATTTGGCCTGGACCGCCTGGTCATGCAGATGGCCGGCGCCGAATCCATTCGGGACGTGATCGCCTTCCCCAAGACCCAGACAGCCGCCTGCCCGCTGACGACGGCCCCTTCCCCGGCCAGCCCCAAGCAGTTACGTGAGCTGAGTATTCGCTTGGCAAAAAGCGATAAGCCAAAGTAAGTATTTACTGATATTTTGGCCATTGTTTCCCTTGCTTTAGTGTACTGATTACACTAACATTCAGTGTAATTTATACACTAAGTGGCTTATTTTATGACTTTCCAGTATGAATACCCCCATCCGGCGGTGACCACCGATATCGTGATCTTTACGATCCACGACGAGCGGCTGGAGCTCCTACTGATAAAACGCAAGAGCGAACCCTTCCGGGATCAGTGGGCCCTGCCCGGCGGTTTCGTCGAGATCAATGAAGACCTAGAGCGCTGCGCCTTGCGCGAGCTGGCCGAGGAAACCGGCTTGACCGGGATCTACCTGGAACAACTTTATACCTTTGGTGAACCCGGCCGTGATCCCCGGGAGCGGGTTATCTCGGTGGCCTATTATGCCCTGGTGCCGCCTGACCGTATCGGGAACATCTCGGCGGCGAGTGATGCCCGCGAAGTGGGTTGGTTCCAGCTGGATTCTCTGCCGCCACTGGCCTTTGACCACAAGCAGATCGTCGGCATGGCGCATCGACGGCTTTCAGCGAAACTGAATTATTCAACCATTGCCCTGCAATTCATGCCGGAGAAATTTACCCTCGGCGACCTGCAGAAAGTCTACGAGTGCATACTGGGCGAGAAACTGGACAAGCGTAATTTTCGAAAACGGGTCATGACGCTGGATTGCATCAAGGATACCGGTGAGTACCGGCGCAATGGCAGCTACCGCCCAGCACGCCTGTATGCCGTCAAGACGCCTGGACACGTGGAGTTTGTAAGATGATGGAAAATGAAGAACTGTTACTACTGGACCTCAAGGGGTTGGAGAAAAGCCCGTACATGCTCAGGCGCGAGGAAATCCCGGACACCGTGTGTGAGGTCATCAGTGAAGATGAAAGGATTGCCATTACCGGCCGGATCAAGAAACTGTTGAAGGAGCAGAATGCGGTTATCGTGGCTCATTATTATACCGATGCCAACCTGCAGTCACTGGCGGACGAGACCGGCGGTTATGTCTCAGACTCCCTGGATATGGCCCGCTTCGGGCATGAGTCCGACGCTGAGACACTTGTCGTCTGCGGTGTGCGCTTCATGGGCGAGACGGCCAAGATCCTGAACCCTGAAAAACGCGTATTGATGCCTGACCTCGAGGCAAACTGCTCGCTTGATATCGGCTGCCCTATCGATGCCTTCAGTGCATTCTGCGACGAACACCCAGACCGTACGGTCGTGGTCTATGCCAACACCAGCGCAGCCGTCAAGGCCCGCGCAGATTGGATGGTAACATCCGGTAGCGCTGTGGACGTTGTCAGACACCTCAAGGAACAGGGCAAAAAGATCATCTGGGCCCCCGATAAATACCTGGGCGAATACGTCCGGGAACAGACTGGCGCCGATATGCTGATCTGGCAGGGGGCCTGTGTCGTCCATGAAGAGTTCAAGGGGTTGGAACTGGCGGAGTTACACCGTAAGCATCCCGACGCCGTCGTGCTGGTCCACCCGGAATCCCCGGCCCCTGTGGTAGCACAAGCAGACGTGGTGGGCTCAACCACGGCGCTCATCAATGCCGTAAGGACTTACCCGGCCAGGAAATTCATCGTTGCGACAGACAAGGGGATCTTTCACAAGATGCAGGAGGCCGCGCCCGACAAGATCCTTCTGGAGGCGCCGACCAGCGGCCGCAGCGCCACGTGCAAAAGTTGCGCACACTGCCCCTGGATGGCAATGAACAGCCTGCGCAAGGTGGAACAGGTCCTGATGACCGGCGAGAACGAGATCCTCGTTGACCCGGATATCGGCAGAAAGGCCCGCGTGACCATCCAGCGTCTGATGGACTTTACCAAGGGCAGGCCGGTGGCCCTGGCCAGCGACGCCTGATCTTTTCTATAACTGACCTCAACAGGCCTGCAATTTGAAACAGCATGCCATCGTTCTGATCCATGGCCTGTGGTTGAATGGCATTGACATGCGCCTGCTCAGGCAACGCCTGGAGAAGGCAGGATATGATGTCTATCAGTTTTCTTACCCGAGCACCGGCAGGACACCGGAAGAAAATGCCGATGCATTATGGACATTCAGTCAGACGATCAAGGCGCCGGAGATCCATTATGTCTGTCACAGCCTGGGCGGCCTGGTTATCCGGCATTATTTCAGCCTTTATCCCAACGGCGAGCCAGGCCGGACAGTGACGCTGGGCACTCCACATGTCATCAGCAGCGCAGCCAGCAAACTGCATAGTTACCGCCTGGGCCCCTTGTTGCTGGGCAAGAGCGTTAACGAAGGCCTGCTAGGTAATGTCCCCCCGTGGGACGCTTCACGTGAACTTGGCGTGATCGCAGGATCCCTGGCTGTCGGCTTCGGACGCCTGATCCCAGGCATCCCGCGGCCCAGTGATGGCACGGTGTCTGTCGCCGAGACCCGCCTGACCGGTATGACTGATCACATCGTCTTGCCGGTCAGCCACTTTGGTCTGCTGGTATCGAGAGCTGTTGTGCGCCAGTGCCTGCACTTTCTTGCCAACGGCCGTTTTATACATTAAACACCGCCTGGACTAATCTTGGGGACGGACAAGAGTAATGTTAGAATCCGCGCATTTTATAAACCAATGGTAATCTTTTATGGCCGGCCACAGTAAATGGGCAAACATTCAACACAGAAAAAATCGGCAGGATGCCAAACGCGGCAAGCTGTTTACCAAACTTATCCGTGAGATCACCGTCGCTGCCCGCATGGGTGGTGGGGACCCCGATTCCAATCCACGTCTGCGGGCCGCCATTGACAACGCCCTATCCAATAATATGACCAAAGACACGATCGAGCGTGCGACCAAGCGCGGCAGTGGTGAAGGCGGGGCAGACAATGTAGAGGAAGTCCGTTATGAGGGTTACGGTCCGGGCGGCGTTGCCGTGATGGTGGACTGCATGACCGATAACCGCAACCGGACGGTCGCCGAGGTTCGCCATGCTTTCAGCAAGTGCGGGGGCAACCTGGGGACGGATGGTTCTGTGGCCTACCTGTTCAATAAGGTGGGTCTCATCTCCTATCCTGCCGGCACGGACGAAGACGCCCTGATGGAAGTCGCACTTGAGGCGGGTGCAGATGATATTGTAAATAATGAAGATGGATCGATTGATATCATCACCAGTCCGGATAGCTTTGTTGACATAAAGAACCATCTTATTGAAGCCCTACACGAACCCGAATCGGCCGAAATTACCATGCAGGCCTCGACCAACCATTCACTGGACCTGGGCGGCGCACAGACTATGTTGCGCCTGATCGATATGCTCGAAGACCTGGACGATGTGCAAAGGGTTTACTCCAATGCCGATATCCCGGAAGATGTGCTTGCTGAACTTCAGTAACGTGAATGTGCTGGATTATGTGAAGGGCCCTATTATCAGCAGAGAACACCCATACCCCCACCAGGGGGATACCGGAGCACGATCTGATGACGCGTATTCTCGGTATTGATCCCGGCTCCCTCTCCACCGGTTATGGCATTATCGAAATCGATGGAAACCACGCTAGACATGTGGTGCATGGCCACCTGCGCCTGAACGAGTACAATCTTGGAGAGAAACTGCACAACATCTTCGTTCAACTCTCCGAGATCATTGATACCTATAACCCCGAAGAGTTGGCGATCGAAAAGGTATTTGTTCACCGTAACGCCGAGTCGGCATTGAAGCTCGGCCAGGCCCGTGGCACGGCAATCGCGGCCTGCGCCATGAAGGGACTCAATATATATGAATACACGGCCACCCAGGTCAAGCAGGCGACAGTGGGCAAGGGGCACGCTGCCAAGCAACAGGTCCAGCATATGGTCCGCGTCCTGCTGTGCCTGGACAGCATCCCGCAAAGCGATGCCGCCGATGCCCTGGCTATCGCAATTTGTCACGGGCATTCGCGGGAAACGCTCGCACGGATCCCATATGCTGACAGTGCAAAGGGAGGTCGTCTTAAATGATAGGACACTTGCGCGGAAAACTGATTGTAAAGTCACCCCCGTTATTGCTGATCGATGTTCAGGGAGTTGGCTATGAGATCGAGGCACCCATGAGTACCTTCTACCAGTTGGCAGACGTGGGCGAAGAGGTGTTTCTTTATACCCATCTAGCGGTCCGCGATGATGCTCACCTTTTATTCGGGTTTGCCTCCGAAGATGAACGCGCCCTGTTCAGGCACCTACTTAAAGTGAACGGGATCGGCGCCAAGATGGCCTTAACCATCCTCTCCGGGATCGAGGCGGATGATTTTGCCGTCTGCATCCGTGAAGGCGATAGTATCCGTCTGTCCCGCCTGCCGGGGATCGGCAAGAAAACAGCGGAGCGTTTGATCATAGAAATGCGTGACCGACTGGGTGATTTCATTGGCACACGGGGCAGTGGCGGAGACATCCCGCAGACTTCCAGCGCCAACCAGGCCGTAGATGATGCTGTCAGCGCGCTAATCGCACTGGGATACAAGCCCCAGGAGGCCAGCCGTTATGTCCATGCCGTAGCCAGCACGGATATGGACAGCGAGGAAATCATCCGGCAGGCCCTCAAGGCTTCGGTTAGCAAATAATGTTCTGTGATAAAATCAGCGCCATGCCATTATTGCGCCAGATTTTCGCCAGAACTAGGGGTTAACATCCCCATCCAGGTCTTCGATTAACCCGAACTGGAGCCTAGCGCGTTTAATCCTACAAAAGCGACAGACCAGATGAACGACAACAACCCGGTAATATCCCCCAAAAGTCACGCCGAAGACCAGCCCTTTGAACACTCATTGAGGCCTAAAACGCTCAGCGAATATCTGGGGCAGCCGGGCGTCCATGAACAGATGGAGATCTTTATACGCGCCGCCCTGCAGCGCCGTGAGCCACTGGACCATGTCCTGATCTTCGGACCGCCCGGCCTCGGCAAGACCACGCTGGCCCATATCATTGCCAACGAGATGGGTGTCGGGATGCGACAGACCTCCGGGCCGGTGCTGGAACGACCCGGTGACCTGGCAGCCCTGCTGACCAACCTAGAACCCCATGATGTCCTGTTCATTGACGAGATCCACCGCCTGAGTCCGGTCGTTGAAGAAGTCCTGTACCCCGCCATGGAAGACTTCCAGATCGACATCGTCATCGGCGAGGGCCCTGCGGCACGGGCTATTAAACTGGATGTCCCGCCGTTCACCCTGGTGGGTGCCACGACCCGTGCCGGCCTCCTGACCTCGCCATTGCGGGACCGCTTCGGCATCGTTCAGCGACTTGAATTCTACAATCACGAGGAACTTTCAGGCATAGTCCGCCGATCCGCCCACATCCTGGAGGCGCCAGTAGAAGAGACCGGCGCTGCAGAGATCGCCACCCGTTCACGGGGAACCCCCCGGATAGCCAACCGACTGCTGCGCCGGGTTCGTGATTATGCCCAGGTAAAGGGGGACGGCACGATTAGTCAGGAGATCGCACGGCGGGCACTGGACATGCTGAATGTGGACGCGCATGGCCTGGACTTGATGGACCGCAAGCTGATCCTGGCAATCATCCAGAAATTTGATGGCGGACCGGTGGGAATAGACAGCATCGCGGCCGCCATAAGCGAGGAACGCGATACCATTGAAGATGTCATCGAGCCCTACCTGATCCAGCAGGGATTTGTCATGCGCACACCCCGCGGCCGGATTGTGACGAAGCAGGCCTGGCTGCATTTCGGTTTTGATGCGCCCAAAGACCTGCCGCCCGAACCCGATCTCTTCAACCAGGAATAGTTTTCTATTTAATCATCATCACCATGACTGAATTCTCCTGGCCTATCAGAGTCTATTACGAGGATACGGATGCTCTCGGCATGGTCTACTACGCCAATTACCTTAAATTCCTTGAGCGTGCACGCACCGAAATGCTGCGCGTCGCCGGTATTGAGCTGGATCAGCTCGCAAAAAAGGCGAACAGTATATTTGCTGTGCGCAAGATCACAATTGAGTACCTGAAGCCCGCTTTCTTCAATGAATTACTTACTGTTAATGTTAAAATCAGCGAGGTTCGCAAGGCCAGCATCCTGTTTCAACAAACCATCCTTAATCAGGACAATACCGTAATTTGTGAAGCGGATGTCAGGATTGCCTGCTTGAATAACCAGACCATGAAACCCGCCCTGATAGCTGACCAGATTATTGCGGAGCTAAATGCATGACACCTGATCTTTCGTTCATACACCTGATTACCAATGCAAGTCTCCTGGTGCAACTTGTGATGCTTGCGTTGCTGATTGCATCCGTTGTTTCCTGGAGCATGATTTTTAGCAAGCGTGTTTTGCTAAACAAGGCAAAGAAAGAAGCAGACCGGTTCGAGGAACTGTTCTGGTCTTCCGAGGACCTTACGCCTCTTTACAACCGCATTAACAAGAAACGCGACGGCGCCACTGGCATGGAAAAACTGTTTGAGGCTGGCTTCAAGGAGTTTGCCCGCGTCAGGAACCAGCAGAACAAGGACCCGGAAGCAATGCTTGAAAGCGTGAACCGATCCATGCGTATCGCCATGAACAAGGAAGTGGATTATCTTGAGACCAACTTGTCATTCCTTGCAACAGTTGGATCAACGAGTCCCTATGTCGGCCTGTTCGGTACTGTGTGGGGTATCATGAATAGTTTCCGTGCGCTCGGTAATGTCAAGCAGGCCACGATTGCAATGGTAGCGCCCGGGATCGCAGAGGCGCTTATTGCTACTGCCATGGGCTTGTTCGCTGCCATACCAGCAGTGATTGCCTACAACCGTTATTCAAATGAGGTTGAACGCCTGATCAATCGCTACGATATTTTTCTTGAGGAGTTTCTTTCTATTCTTCACCGCCATGCAAGCAACTGATCCGGTTTATATATAAACCATGCGCCAACGAATCCGTAAACGCCCCATGTCCGAGATCAATGTTGTACCGTACATTGACGTCATGCTGGTACTGCTAGTGATCTTCATGATCACTGCGCCATTGCTGACCCAGGGGATCAAGGTCGACCTGCCCGATGTGCCTTCAAAAGTTGTAGAGGCCACGGACAAGGAGCCCGTGATTGTCAATATCGATGCGGCTGGTAACTTTTACATCAATTACGGCGAGAACCAAGACAAGCCTATCGCAGCTAAAGATTTGGTTAACCGTATTAATGCCCTGTTGAAATATCAGCCAGGCATACCGGTTCTGGTCGGTGGCGATCAGTCGGTTCCCTATGGCCGCGTGGCAGAATTAATGGCGTTACTGCAAGGTGCAGGGGTACCCAGTATCGGCATGATCACAGAATCACCGGAGCAGTAATCACCGATGCTTACAGGCTGGCTCCTAAGGATTCGTTCCCTGGCTTTCTCTATCCTGCTACATGTGCTGGCGGCAGTACTTTTACTCATCAGTTTTGATTTCAGCGCGAAACCCATCCAGTTGCCGCCTGTCGATAATGTCAATATTGTCGATGCGGTAAGCGTTGATAAAAAAGAAGTGGAGAAAGAACTCAAACGGCTTAAGCAAACCGAAGCCGACAAGAAAGCAGCGGAGAAAAAACGCCTGCAGGAGCTGGAAGCCAGGGAAAAGAAAGCGAGGGAAAAGGCCGAAGAGTTGAAACAAAAACGCCTGCAGGAGGAAAAGAAACTGGCTGAGGCCAAGAAACAGAAGGAGCTGGAGCAAAAGCGCCGCGAGGAAGAGCAGAAAAAACTGGTACAGCTGGAAAAGGAAAAGGCGGAACTTGAAAAGCAAAGAAAACTCGAAGAAGAAAAGAAGCGTAAGGCGGAAGAAGAGAGAAAGAAAGTAGAGGAAGAGAAAAAACGTCTGGAGGCCGAGGCCGAGAAACAGCGCAAGGCAGAAGAAGCAAGGAAGAAAGCGGAGGCCGAACGCCTTTTGCAGGAGCAGCTGGCTGCCGAACAGGCTGAGCTCCAGAGGCAACAGGATGCCACCTTGTTACAAAAAGTTGCGGCAGCGATAACACGGAAGGTTGAAAACAATTTCAACAAGACGGGACTTGAAGAAGGACTGTCATGCAAGTTACGGGTACGCCTGCTGCCCGGAGGAGATGTTGTGGATGTATCTGTTACACAGCCGAGTGGTAACGATATTTTTGACCGACGGGCAAGAACCGCCGTGCAAAAGGCCTCACCCCTCCCCGTGCCCGAGGATGCTGCAACATTCGAACGACTTAATCTGAGAGATATTACTTTTAATTTCACGCCATAGGATGACGAGTTGGAATCATGAGAATTACATTTAGTAAAACTGTTGCTCTACTATTTGCCTGCCTTTTGTCTATTTCCCGGGCGCAAGCTATCGAGATCATTATCGACAAAGGAGTTGAAGATCCGATACCGGTTGCCATTGTTCCCTTTGGCTGGTCACAATCCGCCAACCTGCCTCCGACCGATATTGCAGAGGTTATCAAAAGCGACTTGATTCGCAGTGGGCGTTTTTCCACGATGAGCGAAAAGGACCTGCCGCAAAAACCGACTGATTTCAAGTCGGTAAATTTCAGGGACTGGCGCCTTCTAGGCATGGAAAACCTGGTCGTGGGTCAGGTAAACCTGGCCGCGGACGGTACCTATGAAATAACCTTTCGCCTCATAGATGTCTATAAAGGCAAACAGATCGCCGGCTTCCGCATCCCCTCTAATTCAAAACAACTCAGAAAGACGGCTCACGAAATCAGCGATATAATCTATGAAAAGCTTATCGGGATTCGCGGAGCCTTTGCCACACGTATCGTTTATGTCACCCTGAACAAAAAACCCGACGGGACGAAACGCTACGCCCTGCAGGTGGCGGACGCAGATGGTTACAACCCTAAGGTGCTACTCGAATCTGGCGAGCCCCTGTTATCACCCGCTTGGTCACCGGACGGCAGACAGATTGCCTATGTATCCTTTGAAGGTAAAAACTCGGCTATCTATATTCAGGATGTACAGACGGGAAAACGGCAGATGGTGGCATCGAACCAGGGGATTAACAGTGCGCCGTCATGGTCTCCGGACGGCAAACGGTTGGCATTAACACTTTCCAAGGACGGTAATCCGGAGATCTATATACTACATCTCGCCACAAAATCGCTGACTCGGATCACCAACAACGCAGCGATCGACACGGAACCGTCCTGGTCCAGCAACGGCAAGCGGCTGGCATTCACATCTGACCGCGGCGGCAGCCCGCAGATCTATGAAGTGAGCGTAAATGATGGACGGACAAAACGTGTCTCTTTCAACGGCGCATACAATGCCGGCCCGGTTTATTCTCCAGACGATTCATCGATAGCCGTTGTTCACGGTAATAGCGGCGTCTACAAGATAGGCTTGCTGGACCTCTCCTCGGGCCAGGTAACGACGCTGACCGATTCCCGGATGGACGAATCACCGAGTTTTTCACCCAACGGGCATATGATCATCTACACAACGACCGGGGCCAGCGGCACGGCCCTTGCCGCTATATCAGTTGACGGCACGGTACACCAGCGGCTTGCCTTGCAAAACGGAGAGGTGAGAGAACCGGTATGGGGCCCGTTTCTAAATCGTTAACAGAAATTACCATCTGCCGGAAAAATTCCAGTGACAGATACAGATAATTTAATTACATCATTTAAGATAAAGGAGAGAGATTTATGACTATACGTTTAATTCTAATCACGCTGTTGGCCATGTTCATATTTGGCTGTGAGTCCACCACCGAAAAACGGGACGAGGTGGTGGTTGAGGACATGGGTACCTCTCTCGAGGGAGAGGCTGGCGCGGAAGATGGTGTGCAAACCTACGGGGCGATGGATGAAAGCCTGTCAGGGATGAGCGCCCTTGACGATCCAAACAGTCCGCTATCTACTCGTGTCATTTATTTTGAGTACGACAGCAGTGATATTCTGCCGGAATACCGCGGGGCGATCGAGGCTCATGCGGCCTTCCTTGCATCCAACCCCGACGTGAATGTCACCCTGGAAGGCCATGCCGATGAACGGGGATCCCGTGAATACAACCTGGCCCTGGGTGAGCGCCGCGCTGAAACGGTGAAGCGGCAGATGACCCTGCTCGGTGCATCGGCTGCACAAATCATTACTGTCAGCTACGGCGAAGAACGTCCCGCGATAGATGGTCATGATGACTATGCATGGAGTCAGAACCGCCGGGTCGAGTTCCTCTACTAACAGCTCTGGTGAAAGCTATGGCCATAAATATCAGGACGACGATATTAACCCTGTTGATGGCAGGCATTTTCTGTTTACCGGCAACCGCCGCCGATGATACATCGGATATAGAAAAGCGACTGGCGAATGTTGAACGCCTGTTGCAGAACCAGGGCCTGCTTGACCTGTGGGAGCAACTGCATAAATTACAGTCGGAAGTTGCAAAACTGCGGGGACAACTTGAGGTCACCCAGCATGAACTACAAAAGCTGAAGGAGAAACAGCGCAGGCTGTATAACGACCTGGACTCACGCTTGCAGGCCCTCGGGAAACAGAGCCGGTCTGCTCCAGGTGAGCCGCCACTTGGAAATCTGGCGTCTGATCAATCTGCCGCGCCTCCCGTGGAAGGGACGGAAGGCGAGACATTGACGCTGTCAACTGTGAATGCCACCAAGCGCGAGAGCGGTACCTCCACTTCAGGGGAAGAACCGGACACGCTGCCGGGGCCTGGCACAGATACTTCTGCGGCTGACCCGATCGAGATCCAGACGGCCTATCAGTCGGCCTTTCGCCTGCTGAAAGAGGCGGAATATGGACAGGCGATTACTGCCTTTGATACCTTTCTGCATGATTACCCGGACAGTCAGTACGCAGACAATGCCCGTTACTGGCTGGGCGAGGCCTATTTTGTTACCCGGCAGTTCGGACGCGCGATTGCTGAATATGTAAAACTTATCGAAGATTTTCCTGCCAGCAATAAAGCGCCCTCAGCGCTGCTTAAGATCGGCCATAGCTACAGGGAGCTTGGGCAAACAGAAGATGCCAGGCGGTATTACCAGGATGTCATTGATAAATACCCGGGATCCTCTGCGGCAAAAGAAGCAGGGAAAGAGTTGAAACAATCATAACAGCGGTACAACGCCTGCAAGTTTGTTAATATCCGGATTATGTCAACACCTCACACAAGCCACCAGGATATCAATGAGACCCTGTGCAAGACACTGAAGGTAAATGAGATCTTTTTTTCCCTCCAGGGAGAAACTGGTTTTGCCGGCCTGCCAACGATATTCATCCGGCTCACGGGTTGTCCGCTGCGCTGCTGTTATTGTGATACCGCCTATGCCTTTCATGCAGGCAAGAAGTTGCGAATTGATACCATCCTTCAGCAGATCAGCGCCTACCGGACGCGGTTTGTCACCGTCACGGGCGGAGAACCGCTGGCACAAAAAAACTGTCACGACTTGTTGTCCATGTTGTGCGACGAGGGTTATGTGGTCTCGCTCGAAACCAGCGGCGCAATTGCAATAGACAGGGTGGATGAGAGAGTACACAAGATCCTTGATCTGAAGACACCGGGCTCTGGTGAATGCGGGAAGAACCTGTACGACAACCTGCAACACCTGAACCAGGAAGACCAAGTTAAATTTGTCATCCTGGATGAAGCTGATTACAACTGGTCGCAGGATATAATCACGGAGCACCAATTGAACGAACGATGCGAGGTGTTGCTCTCACCCGTACATGACAAGCTCGCTGCCACAACACTGGCTGACTGGATACTCAGGGACCAGTTGCCAGTGCGCCTGCAGATCCAGTTGCATAAATATCTCTGGGGTGACGTACCGGGCAGATAGATTGCAGTTGATTACTGCCAGTTTTTTTGCCGCTAATCATCACCAACCACTGTCCATTGACTGATGACAAGTACAAAAAAAGCCGTCGTGTTGCTTTCCGGAGGGCTGGATTCCGCTACCGCGCTTGCCCTCGCCAGTGACCAGGGCTATGAATGCCATGCCCTGAGTTTTGATTACGGACAACGCCACAACGCCGAACTAGAGGCCTCCTGCAGGGTCGCCACATCCCTCAATGCAGTGGAGCACCGGATTATAACACTTGATCTGACATGGATTGGCGGCTCGGCTCTCACGGACACGCGCATCTCCGTACCAGAAACCCGAACCGAAGGGATACCGATAACCTATGTCCCTGCGCGGAATACCATTTTCCTTGCATATGCACTGGCCTGGTCAGAGGTGCTGTGCGGGAACGATATCTTTATCGGGGTAAATGCCGTGGATTATTCCGGTTACCCTGACTGCCGTCCCGAATACATCGCCACCTTCCAGCAAATGGCCAGGCTTGCGACGCGTAGCGGTGTCGAGGGCGGGAGGATAAAGATACACACACCGCTTATTCACATGTCGAAGGCCGAGATTATCAAGACCGGCTACGCACTCGGCGTTGACTTCGCCCTGACGGTGTCATGTTACCAGGCAGATGTCAAAGGACGCGCGTGCGGAGTGTGTGATTCCTGTTTTTACAGAAAAGAGGGTTTTCTCGCCGCGGGTGTGGCAGACCCAACCCTTTACCAGGATTAGTCGCTGCATACTGTCGGCACCTAGTCGACCTGGGTCAGGGGCAGGTGGGCGATAGCATGGAACTGCTCTTCGCTTGTTCTTTTCCTGCAACGCCTGAAGTGTGGCCGATAGGCCCGACGTGGATCCATTATATTTAGACCCGTGTTCTCCATCAGATCATGACGGACAAAAAAGCTGTTTACCCCTCTACTGTCACACCCAACCAATGCATAACCCTTTTTCTCACCCAGTTTCTGCAAAGCCGTGACAGAGGCCCCGTGATAATAGGAAGGGTATCTCAGTTTACCATCCGCCAAGGCATCAATTGGTATCGTAACTGAGCGGTCAGGACCAAAAGAAGCGTTATATTCAATGATCACAATTTTAGGGGAATATCCTTCAACTGCCTTCCATACCCAGTAATCGTAACTGTCGATATCGATGGATAATATATCCAGGTCCTTTGGTGTCTGTGCTATTTTAAGCAATTCATTGATGTTCGATGGTGTCACTGCCGTGTTGATTATCTTAACCCTCTCTTCAACCCCGCATTCCCTGAAATAGGCTATCCCTTTCTCCGTCCAGTGCCTTGCCGCCTCAATTAGCACGGCCTGCCAGCCGAAATTAAGGATCAGGTTTGCGCTGTTACACTCCCGACCGTCCTCGGTGCCAATCTCGACAATAAAATGGTTGCTGCATCCTACCTTCGAAAGCAGGTGGAGAATCAGTCCGTCCTCGCCGTTCTGGGAAAAATTGCTGAATTCATAGGCATTAATACCTGTCACGCAATCTGGGGCAACGAGCGATGGATGGTAAAACAGGTAATGGCGGTTACCCAACCGGCCAAGCGTACGGTGGTCTTCCTGCAACTGCTCCTGGAAACGGTTACCTAGTAGGCGTCTGCGTAGGCGTGACTTGAGATCAGAACGCACGGCTACACCTCTTTATGATGTCCGGTTAACTGAATTGTGCTGGCCTGGATAAATATGATTAGCAGTAACCACCAGAAAAAAGATGACCAATAAGAACCATAAAACGCCAAGTGCGTATTCAGGGGGAAAATCGCCGTGATCAAGCACAGTAGCGCTGGGAGAACATACATTATGAGATCTTCTTTCATTAATAAAGAAGTGAACAGATAAGCAGCGGCAAGAAAACCTATCAGACCTATGATGCCAGTCTCTACCAGGATCTCCAGGTACATCTGGTGAGGGTGGGTCGGCGACATGGACAGTTTTACCCAATAGTCATCTTCGTCAGTATAGTCACTGTAGGCGTAGCGGTAGCCGCGGGGGCCGATACCGTTCAACCAGTTGCTCCGGATCATGGACAGTGCGGCCTCCCAGATGGGCAAGCGACGCGCCGTTGCCACGTCTATCTGTTCATAATCACCGCTGAAGAGCTGCATCGTTTCCTGTATCCGGTTTTGTAAAGGCTGATTGACGGCCACTGTTATGCATACCGTTATCACAAGCATGATACCGGATAACAGTAAGAGCTTTTTCATTCCACGATCTACGAGCTCGCGACGAAACAGATAAAACAGGTAGCCCGCCATGCTGACGAGCAGCATGATCCATGCGCTCCTGCGCCCGCTGAGCAGGATCACCATAAAAAGCGGGATTAGCAACAACCACAACCATTTTATCTTTCTGCCTTTCTCACGAATGAATTCGAAATACAGGGGCGATAGTGCAGCGGTCACATGTGAAATGGTATTTCGCGGGTAGAACATGCCGGTAATATGTCCCGCTTCATAGGGATAACCAAACAGGTCGGCCTTAAAGATATATTGAATAACCGCATCCACGCACCAGAAAGCGAGCAAGCAAAAAACAGCGAGCCTCAATTTTTCCCACAGGTCAATGCGTCTTGCTTCCTGGAGGATATATATCCCCATAAACAGAAAACGAAGATAGGGAAACACCGTTTTCGCTGAGCGGGACGGGTTAACGGCGTCAACCAGGGAGATCAGAAGGGGCAGCCACAAGAGGAGGAACAGCACGATAAAAAACCTGGTATGAAGGTCGGCCCATACCGCTTTTGGTGAAATTATACACCGATAAAATCCTATCAGGGCCATTATTGCTACAGGGACATTGTAGAGGGATTTGCTGATAAACAGGAAAGCTGTCAGGAAAAGGAGTGCCAGGGCCAGGTTATCCCTTGACCACTGATGGAGATTGCTTAACAGGTTCCTGCCGGATTCCAGACTGACAGACATTATTAGGGGCTCCCTGACAAAAAACCCCGTCATCTTACCCGTATTCGCCCGATCGGAAAAACGGGCAATATGGATCTGCTGTCTAGTTGCTTATGCCCACGATTGCAGGCAGTCAGATACCGAGGGGTTCCCTGTTACGCCAGTTGAGGCTGGCAAGCTGGGTATTTTCGGTCAGGCTGACATAGGTACTGTATAGCGTGCGTATCTCCTTGACATAGACGACCGTCTGACCACAGCGGCAGATTCGTACCTTTTCACCGCTTTTCTTGTAAGGCTTGCCCAACGCGAGCATCGCATTTTCGACATTGTCAAACCAGCGATTCGGATCCAGACCCATTTTCTCTGCCAAGCGCCTGGCCTGTACTACCCTGCCAAAGCCGGCGTTGTAGGCGGCCAAAGTAAACCATGTGCGGTCTTCCAGAGGCAGGTCCACCTCAAACTGGCTTCTCAGGATATTCATATACTCAATACCGGCCTGGATATTTTTTGCGGGATCCACAATATCCTTTGCACCAATCCACTTGGCGGTGCTCGGCATAACCTGCATCAGCCCCTTGGCGCCGGCATAGGAAACGGCCTTTGGGTCAAACTGACTTTCCTGATACATCTGGGCAACGATGAGGCGCCAGTCAAATTCATATTCTTCCGCATACTCACGAACAATGGCATCGTAAGGTGAAATTGAATCCACTGCAGCAAAGATGTTATGGAAGTCATCCTGCTGCAGGGGATTTTCAAAGTAGTTGGCATACAGGGTATTGTAGAATCCGCCGCGGTATTCCTTTTCTATAAATTCATTAACCGCCAAGAGTAATTGCCCGTTGTTTTTACGCACGGCCCATCCTTGCGGTAGCGGTTCTGTCAACGAAAAGTGTGTCTTTATTTTACTGGGGTCTGTTTTCTTGAGCTTGAGCAATTGCTGGTCAACAACTGTTAATATTGACCGGCCTTCCATGATTTCTTTCAAGAGATCGGCTATCACGATGCCGTTGCCTGCCCTTATCAGCTCAAAGCCGTAGTGCTTTTGCTGGTTTTTCAGCAGGGAATAGAACGGACTCTTAGAGGGCAGAATTATCCTCTTGCCGCGCAAGTCACGCATATCCAGCAGTTCTTCTCCCCCGGCTCTGCCCACAAGGATTGGCACCGAGTAGTTGTAGGGCTCAGAGAACCCAATTGACTCGCTGTAAAAAGCGGAATTTGGGAGGGATGCGGCGATGATATCGCCCCTGCCCTGCAATAATAATTGCTGCATCTCCTCGTGCGTATTCGCCAATACCACCTCAACACGCATGTTCCTTGTTTTTGCAAACTGGCTTACCAGATCATATTCAAAACCGTAAGATTTGCCATTGGCAAAATAGTAATTGACGGGGCTCCTATAGGTGATCATCCGCAGGATTCTTTTTTCCTGCAGCTTGGGCAGATCATCGATATAGATATTCGTGAGATTGAACTGCAGGTGATTCTTGTTCAGAAACTCGTTAAGGGCAAACTGCAGTTGCGGCGACTGTTCGGGTACAGCCCAGACCCTGGGCTCATTCACGGACACGCTATAAATCACCGTTAACTCGGGATAGTCCGCCAAGTGCTCATCCAGTACATCACGACTGATGATCGCAATATCATATTCTCCAGATGAAACACGGTTAAGGATCGACTCTGTGCCGAACTCCTCCGGGACCTCAATAATCCCCATATCAGGATGCTTGGCCGACAGGTCCTGTAACAGGTTGTGGGCCGCTGACGATTCCTTCAGTGCCACCCGCCTTTTTGCCAATCCATCAAGGGAACCGATCGGTGCACTATCTGCACGGGCGACCACTTGCTCGTAGGCAGCGCCCCAAGGCAGCGTGAACCTGGCCTGCCCTTCTATACCCGCCTGCAGGGAACGGCCCTGTCCAACAATAATATCAACCTTGCCCGAGGCCAGGCCTGATAACAGGTTCCAGTCATTCTTTGCCGGGATCCACTCAAGTGACAGGCCGTTCTCAACTGCAAACCGGGCAAGCATGTCCTGCTCAACCCTGGGGACGGTCACCTGGCCCGGTTCAATATCCAGGTACAGCACCCGCAGGTGGCCATCCTGGTAGATATCTTCAAGGTCCCTGATCTCTTCAGCGGAGACAGGCAGCCTGATGCGGAGCTGGGGGTTCTGGGCTGTTGAATGGCTGGAGGCCAATAAGACAAAAACTGACATGCAGGCGCACAACATGGCACGAAGACGTTTATGTGCCTTAAGGGTCATCATGGCGGGCCTCTTTTTAAGGTTTTTGTCTCTTGGATTAAGCATATCTTCAAATGTCAGGTTTATCTATACTTCTATATATAGTGGTATATAAAAATAATTCCCCTATATATGGAGTTGTGCATTGCACAATATGTTAACTGTAGCAAGTTCCTTGTTGCAATGCAATATCCCTATAGTCTATGACCAGGACATGCATGCCGGGTTCCCTCTTCTGGCTGACGAGATGTTGATGAGACAGGTAGTTTAAGACAGGGGTTTTAAACTAAAGTGAGTATTTACTTAAGAGATTCACGGAGTTGATCCAAGCGATCCGGTGTGCCTATATCCATCCACAAGCCCCCATAGTATTCTCCGGTGACTTCATTGGCCTCGATGGCCTGCCTCAGCAATTCACCCAGCGCAAAGACCGGCCGGTCCACTCGCCCGAACAAACGGGGCTGGTAGACCCCGATTCCCGTAAAGGTCAGGCGGGTCCCTTTCCAATTGGAAACCCTGCCATCCTCCAGGCAAAAATCTCCCTCGGCATGATGGGGTGGGTTATCTGTTAATACCACATGTGCCTGGGCGCCTATCCTGGATATGAGCTGCTGAAACGGGTAGTCCGTCCAGATGTCTGCATTGACTGCGATAAAGGGATCTTCGCCCATCAGAGCTAGGGCTTGCTTGATCCCGCCGGCCGTATCGAGCGGAGTATCGCCCTCTGCAGAGTAGCGGATACTGGCGCCGAATTGCCGGCCATCGCCCAGATAGGCCTCGATCTGTTCACCCATAATGGCGTGGTTTATAACCATGTCACTAATTCCTGCCGCAACCAGGCGCTCAACCTGGTATTGAATGAGCGGTTTGCCGCCGACCTGCAACATGGGCTTGGGCGTTGTCCTGGTCAGGGGCAACATGCGTTCACCACGGCCAGCTGCCAGTATTATGGCCCGCATGGTTTTTCCTCCCCTGCTAGGGCAGGCAGCACGCGCTGCCTGATCAGCCTGACCAAAGGCCCGAGTTCGGTATGCTTGTTTTCAAGGTCAATAATGTATGACAGGGTCCGTGGTATATCCTTCAGGTAACCGGGTTTGCCGTCGCGATGCCAGAGCCTTGCAAATATCCCGCTGGCCTTCAAATGCCTCTGCACACCCATCAGGTCGAACCAGGTTATAAATTCCTCTCGGCCAAAAGAACTGTTATTCAGTCCTTCATAGAAATGGTCAACCCAGCCGTAGATCCAGTCGCTTGGCCACTTGATGTAACAGTCCTTTAATAATGAGACCAAGTCATAGGTAATGGGTCCACGTACGGCATCCTGGAAATCAAGGATCCCGGGATTATTCTCCCCACTCACCATCAGGTTACGCGAATGATAGTCACGGTGCACAAAGACGCGGGGCTGTTGAAGCGCATTGTCCCGCAGCAGTTGGCAGATCGCCTTAAACCCGTTACGTTCCTGTTGGTCCAGGGGGAGGTCTAGATGTCTCACAAGCAACCAGTCATGAAACAGGTCCATTTCAGTTTGCAGGAGAGCTTCATCATAACCCGGTAATCCGTCAGGGCTGACAGCCCGTTGCATGAGCAAAAGCGCCTTCAAGGCATCACCGTACAGCCTTTCGGCATTAGCTTCCGATAATTGATCCAGGTAAAGCGATTTACCGAGGTCACTCAGCAGCAAGAAGCCTTTCTCCAGATCACTGGCCAGCACTTCAGGCACATTGAGCCCACCGCCCAGCAGCCGCGATGCGATGTCCATAAACGGCCTGCAGTCCTCCTGAGCGGGGGGGGCGTCCATAACGATAAAAGACTGGCTATCCGTAACCAACCTGAAGTAATGCCGGAAACTTGCATCAACCGATGCCGTTGTCAGCTTGTAGCTGCTATAACCCAGGTCATGGCGCAACCATTTATGCATCAGGTCTTCGCGTGCGTTCATGAATGTAAGTTCCCCGAAATGCTTGTCTGTGCAGGTAACGTGATCATTTTCGTGGTTTGGATGTTTATCGAACTTCTCCGGTATTTCTGGCATTATCCCTAGACTGAGTAACTATAAAATAAATTTATGCTTTTTGAATCTCTCGGTATTATCGGCGGCTTGGTCCTGCTCGTATTTGGCGCAGACCGTTTTGTTGCCGGCGCCGCAAATATCGCCCGGAATATGGGTGTCTCGCCATTGATTATCGGTGTCAGTATTGTCGGGATTGCCACATCTGCGCCCGAAATCCTGGTCAGTACCGCTGCTGCACTCGAGGGCAAATCAGAGATTGCTATAGGTAATGCCATTGGCTCCAATATTGCCAATATCGGCATGGTGCTGGGATTAACCGCCATCATATTACCGCTGTCAATTTCCTCCAAAACCCTGAGGCGAGAATATCTTTTAATGTTTCTCTCCGCCGTCATCGCGGTAACGGTAATGCTTGATCTTGACCTGAGCCGCGTGGATTCACTGATACTGCTCAGTGTGCTTGCCTTTTTTATCTGGTGGATCGTTCAAATGGCAAAGCGCTCTCTCTATACCGATCCCCTTGTCGGGGAATTTGAACAGGAATTGGCAGAAGTCACTTCTTTGCCACGCTCAATTTTACTAACCTTTTTCGGTCTGTTATTACTACTCGCTGGGGCCGAGCTGCTGGTGCACTCTGCCGTTGCCCTTGCCAGATACTTCGGCATCAGTGACCTGGTCATCGGCCTGACCATCATTGCCGTGGGGACCAGCCTGCCGGAACTCGCCGCCTCTATTATGAGTGTTATCAAGAACGAGGCGGACATCGCCGTGGGTAATATCCTGGGCTCCAATATGTTTAACATGCTGGCGGTTATCGGTGTCCCGACCCTGATCAAACCTACACCAATCGCCCAGGAAGTCCTGTCCCGTGATCTGCCTGTCATGTTCGGGTTGACCGTGCTGATGGGTTTGATGGCCTTCAGGCACAAAGAAGGAAGATTTGCCCGTATCGAAGGGATCGTTTTACTGATATGTTTTGTGCTGTACCAGTTCTGGCTGTTTTCAAATATTACAAACATATGAGAAGCCGTTAATGCGCCATGACGATTCAACAGCCGAGACCAGGAAACTGATTGATCTTGGTCAGGCAGTGATCAAGACAGAAGCGGATGCTGTATCCGATTTGCTCGGACGTATCGACAAAAACTTCGCTGAGGCCTGCATGTTGATCCTTGCCTGCAAGGGACGCACCGTGGTGACTGGCATGGGCAAGTCCGGGCATATCGGTAACAAGATTGCCGCCACCCTGGCCAGTACCGGGACACCTGCCTTTTTTGTCCACCCCGGCGAGGCAAGTCACGGTGACCTGGGCATGATTACCCAGGATGATGTCGTCATTGCCCTATCTAATTCCGGTGAAACAGATGAACTGCTCACCCTCCTGCCAGTTATCAAGCGTCTGAACGTCCCGCTCATTGCATTGACGGGAAACACCACCTCCAGCCTTGCTGAGGCATCAACCGTTACCCTGGATGTCGGGGTGGCGAAGGAGGCCTGCCCGCTGGGACTGGCGCCAACCTCAAGCACCACGGCCGCCCTGGCAATGGGCGATGCCATGGCGATTGCATTACTTGAGAAACGTGGTTTCAGTTCGGATGATTTTGCCCGTGCCCATCCCGGCGGCACGCTGGGCAGGCGCCTGCTCCTGCACGTAGAAGATATTATGCATACCGGCCCTGACCTGCCGAAGGTGTCCGAGACCACCCTGCTCAAGGATGCGCTATTGGTCATGACTGCAAAAGGTCTGGGCACGACAGCCATCCTCGATGACGAAGAACATGTCATCGGGATCTTTACAGATGGCGATTTGAGGCGGGCCCTTGATAATGAAATTGATGTACATAAGACAATAATCGGTGATGTCATGACACGAAACTTCAAATCCATCACCCGGGAAAAGCTCGCGGCCGAGGCCCTGGCGACCATGGAAAAGTACAAAATAAACGCATTGCCTGTTCTGGATGATGACACTCGCCTGATCGGGATACTGAACATGCACGATCTGCTGCGCGCCAGGGTGCTCTAGGCCCATGCAATCCGTAATTGCCAAGGCAAAACAGATCAAACTCGTGGTGTTTGATGTCGACGGGGTGCTCACGGACGGCGGTCTGATCCTTGGAGAGAGCGGAGATGAATACAAGATCTTCCATGTACGCGACGGGCTGGGTCTAGTCATGTTGCGTGACAATGGCTTTCATCTGGCTGTCATCACAGCACGTACCTCAAAGATCGTGGCTGAGCGAATGAATTCACTGGGAATCGAATATGTTTATCAGGGACAGGAACAAAAGGCCGTTGCATTGAACGCACTCATGAAGAAACTTGGCGTCAGCAAGGAGGAGATCGCATACGTAGGTGACGATTTCCTGGACCTGCCTGCGATGCGCCTGACCGGACTCACCATCGCCGTTGCCGATGCGCACCCCCTGGTGCGCGAGAAAGTGGACTGGGTCACGCACGCGAAGGGCGGGCATGGCGCTGCAAGAGAAGTCTGTGAAATGCTGCTTGAGGCCCAGGGCAAGCTGGACCCCCTGATCCAGAATTTCCTCGGTACCTGAAACCTGACGCTTGTAATCACGGTAAATTATATATGTCTACTCGCTGGAAAATTCTCATCGCTATCGCACCGCTGGCGCTTCTCTCCGCCTGGCTGTTCAATGCCGTTAATAAGGAGACGGTGACTCCGGGTCCTACCGCGCGCCAGGGACCAGATTATTACATGGTGAACTTCCACTCTCTTGGTATGGACATCAACGGCCGGCCGGACAAAACCCTTGATGCCCGCTACATGACGCACTATGCAGACCAGGAACTAACCGAACTCGACAAACCGCTTCTGACGGTCTATCGGGAGCCAGGTCTGCCCACGTATATTTCGGCCATGAAGGGCAAGGTCAGCGGGGGAAATGAGATTATCCTGTTGCAGGATGATGTAAAATTATGGCGTGAAGGACCGCACGGTAACAGGGAAATGGAAGTGCAGACCTCCAGGGCAACGCTTTATATTGCGACTGAAATTGCAGAAACCGACAGACCCGCTACCCTGATCCATAACACATCCCGGACGGATACAGTAGGCCTACGGGCCTTTTTTAAAGAAAACCGGCTTGAACTCCTGAGTAATGTACAGACAACTATACTACCGGAAACTGTTGATTAGCGTCCTCTGCCTGCTAACAGGCCTGTTGCCGACCGCCCCTGCCTGGGGACTGTCAACCGACCGGGACCAACCGATTGAAATCGAAGCTGATGCGGCCGAACTGGATGATGAAAAAAAGGTAACTGTCTACACGGGTAATGTCGTCGTGATACAGGGAAGCATCCGTATGACCGGTGACACAATGACAGTCTATTACACTTCTGAGAACGAACTCGACGTAGTTATCTTGGACGGTAAACCTGCAACCTATCGCCAACTGCCTGACGACAGCGAAGTCTATGACGAGGCAGAGGCACTGCACATGGAATACTATGGGAAAGACAACTTGATTATCCTGACTGAAAAGGCCCTCGTAAAACAGGAAGGCCTGCGGTTTAGTGGCAAAAGGATTGAGTATGATACGGTGAAGAGCCGAATAAAGGCCCGTGGTGATACAAAAACACAAATGGGATCTGATGAAAGTGACGAAAACGGCAGGGTAAGGATCACCATTCAACCCAGGAAAAAATAAAACAACGACACAGCAAATACTGCCTGCAGTAACAATGGTAACTGTTCGGCCACCACAATGAGCAAACTCAGCGCAAAAAACCTGCAAAAGTCATTTCGATCACGCATAGTTGTACATGACGTCAGCCTTTCTGTAGAGACCGGGGAAATCGTCGGTCTGCTCGGGCCTAATGGCGCGGGTAAGACAACCAGCTTCCACATAATTGTGGGCCTGATACCTGCTGATAAGGGTAATATCGATATTGACGGGACGGAAATCAGTAATCTCAGTATGGATGCCCGCTCACACCTTGGACTGGGTTACCTCCCGCAACAGACCTCAATCTTCCGACGACTTTCCGTGAGCGAGAATATCATGGCCATACTGGAGACCCGTAAAGAGCTCAGCCAACAGGATCGGCAAAACCGCCTGGACAGGTTGCTTGACGAGTTTCATATCGCCCACCTGCATAACAGTCTTGGGGCAAGCCTGTCGGGTGGAGAGAAACGGCGTGTGGAGATCGCTCGGGCATTGGCTTCGGCACCCAAGTTTCTTTTGCTCGATGAACCCTTTGCCGGCATTGATCCTATTTCAATCAATGACATACAGCAGATTACCCGTTATCTCAGTGAAAACGGCATTGGTATCCTCATCACAGACCACAACGTGAGGGAAACGCTGGGCAGCTGTGACCGTGCCTATATTGTTAATGAAGGGCACATCATCGCAGAAGGAGAACCAGGCGACATTTTGGCAAACCAACAGGTCAGGGATGTTTATCTCGGAGAGAAATTCAATCTTTGACCTATTCAGGGTTCTGCAAACCCTTTCTTTATTATTTTGAGTTAAAATTATCCTTATGAAGGCCTCATTACAACTCAAGCTTGGTCAGAACCTGACCATGACTCCACAACTGCAACAGGCAATACGCCTGTTGCAGTTGTCGAGCGTTGAGCTACAGATGGAAATCCAGCAGGCCCTGGAAACCAATATGATGCTGGAGCTCGAGGAAGACAATGAGAACGGGGATGAGAACCCGGTTACTGCAGAAGAATTCATGAGGTCGGTCGAAGATACCGATCTGCAGGACGCTGAGAATATCCCGGAAGAATTGCCGGTGGACAGCCGCTGGGACGATATTTATGACAGCAGCCTGAATTATTCCTCCTTTGCCGGCGAAAAAGACACGAGCTTTTATGAAGGCCAGGATATTGAGGAAAAAAGCCTGCACAGCCATTTGTTATGGCAATTAAATCTGACGCAAACGAGCGAGAAAGACAAGGCCATCGCCATTGCGCTCATTGATTCCCTTGATGACGACGGTTACCTGGGTTGCAGTCTTGAGGACATCGCCGAATCCGTTGGTGAGGATCTCGAAATTGAAATGGACGAGATTGAGGCCGTACTTCATCTGATACAGTCCATGGATCCCCCCGGCGTCGGCGCTAGGGACCTGCGTGAATGCCTCTTGCTGCAGCTGTCGCAGATCGATGCAAACACGCCTTATCTTGACAAGGCAAAGGAACTGGTCAGCCGCCATCTGCAGGTTATGGCCGGCAAGGACTTTAATCAGCTTATGCGACGCCTCAAGGTATCCCAGGAAGACCTGGAAAATATAATCGGCTTGATTCAGACGATGAGCCCCCGGCCCGGGTCCGGAATCCAGGCAGCAACTACAGAATATATAATCCCGGATGTTTATGTTAGGAAGGAAAAAGGTGTCTGGCGTGTTGAGCTTAACACCGAAGCGATTCCACAATTGAGAATCAACAACAGATACGCCAATATGATCCGGCGCGCAGACAATAGCGCCGATAATACATCGCTCAAGTCCCACCTTCAGGAAGCACGCTGGTTTATTAAAAGCCTACAAAGCAGGAGCGAAACCTTGCTAAAGGTGGCAAGTACCATTGTCGAGAAGCAGCGCGCATTTCTTGAACACGGGGAAGAGGCCATGAAACCCATGGTATTGCACGACATCGCCGAATCGCTTGACCTGCACGAGTCCACAATATCAAGAGTGACTACACGTAAATACATGCACACGCCACGTGGCATATATGAGTTAAAGTATTTCTTCTCGAGTCAGGTCAGCACTGAAGAAGGTGGTTCGGCTTCATCTACAGCTATCAGGGCGCTCATTAAAAAGCTGATCAATGAGGAATCACACAAGAAACCGCTGAGTGACAGCAAGATTGCCCAGCTATTATCATCACAGGGGATACGGGTTGCTCGCAGGACGGTTGCAAAATACCGCGAGGTCATGGCAATTCCGCCTTCCAATGAGAGAAAACGTCTTATATAAGTGTCTATAACAATAAAATCATCAAACCAGGAGCTATCATATGCAAATCAGCATCACCGGACATCATATTGACATTACAGACGCACTTCGTTCATATGTAGAAAGCAAGTTTACCCGCCTTGAAAGACACTTCGATAACATGACCAATATTCATGTAATTCTGGGTATTGAAAAAGAACGACAAAAGGCTGAGGCAACTATCCATGTCAGTCGTGGCAATATATATGCCGATATTGAACATGAAGATATGTATGCCGCAATTGACGGGTTAATAGACAAACTTGATCGGCAACTGAAAAAACACAAGGAAAAACTAACGAAACATCGCAGGGGTGACTCTCCCCTAAAAAACCAGGAAATTTCTTGATAGCCATATCAGCCACGAGGGTTCCCAGAATTATGCAGATCTCGGAAATCATTTCGGCTGACATGATACGGTGCAGTGTGCAGGCCTCCAGCAAAAAAGGCGCACTTGAAGAATTGTCCAAGCTGCTGGCAGGCTCCGAATCTTCACTTAGCTATACGGAGATTTTTGACTGCTTTACCTCGAGGGAGCGTCTGGGCAGTACGGGTCTGGGGAATGGAATTGCTATCCCTCACGGCCGTTTAAAACATATTAATGCCCCTATTGCAGCGTTTGTGCAGCTTGAAAAAGCCGTCGATTACGATGCCGTAGACCAGAAACCGGTTGATCTGCTGTTTGGCCTGCTCGTACCCGAAGACTCAACGGATGAGCATCTCCAAATTCTTGCATCACTTGCAACCATGTTCAGCGATCATGACATTGTATCGAAACTGCGTGCAGGACAATCCGCCCAGGAACTACTTGAAACACTTACCAGCAACAAGGCATGAGCGATATCCATAATAATATTCTCGTTGATGAACTCTTCCGGATTCATCAGGAAAAACTCGGGCTGCAGTGGATTGCGGGCCAACAGGGCGGCAAGAGACAGATCATCCCGGAAGAAATTAGGGGAAAGCCGGCTGACGAGGCTGATGATGATATCAATAATTCCCGCGGTCCAAGTACTAAGGCCACAAAACGTGGGCAGCGGCCATCTCTGATCGGTTACCTTAACCTGATACACCCTCACCAGATTCAGGTGCTTGGAGACATTGAATTGAAATACCTTGAAGGACTCAGGGATATATCAAGGCAGGACGCGCTGCGGCAGCTTTTTTCGCACCAGCCAGCTTGCCTCATTATCACCGACGGCATTGAAACTCCCGTCTTTCTCAAGCGTAAATGCAACGAAAATAGCGTACCATTATTCACCTCTCTGCTCAGCAGCAACAAGCTGACAGACACGCTGCATTACTATCTGGCCAATTTCTTTGCTGACATCATAACTATGCATGGTGTATTTATGGAAGTGAATGCCATTGGCGTTCTCCTGACAGGACCGAGCGGGATAGGAAAAAGCGAGTTGGCCCTTGATCTGATTACCCGGGGACACCGGCTCGTCGCGGATGATGCTCCACAATTTTCACGCATTGCGCCGGACATTATCAACGGCACATGTCCGGCTCCGTTACAGGACTTTCTGGAGGTTCGCGGCCTGGGCATTATCAACGTCAGGAAACTGTTCGGTGACAGCGCCATCAAGATTAATAAATATCTCCGGCTGATTGTCTGCCTGGAGCCCATGGATAAGGAAGGATTGCTGGGCCTCGACAGACTCGAAGGCAGTTATCGGACACGGCGTGTACTTGATATCGAGATCCCTGAAATCACAGTGCCAGTTGCTCCCGGGCGCAACCTGGCAGTCTTGCTTGAATGTGCGGCACGCAACCACATGCTCTGGGTAAGCGGTTATAACGCCTCTAAGGAATTTTCGGGACGTCAACAAAGCCTGATTGAACATGGAGAAAAATAACCATGCCAGAGCAACGGCGGCTTATTATTATTAGCGGGCTGTCGGGGGCAGGAAAAACCATTGCGCTGAATACGCTCGAGGATATTGGCCTTTATTGCATAGATAACCTTCCGGTCAGCCTGCTGACGGATCTGACCAATCAAATAGCCGACGGAACCATCAAGGCCACGACAGAAATTGCCATCGGGATAGATGCGCGCAGTCCCACCCGTGACATCAAAACTCTTCCGGACATCATTAATAATCTCAAAAAAAAGGATCTCAATGTAGACCTTGTGTTTGTCGAAGCCAACGATGATGTCCTTACACGCAGATTCAGCGAAACACGACGCAAGCATCCATTGTCCAACCGGAACGTATCTCTAGCGAGCGCTATTAAAAAAGAACGGCAAATCATGCAGACGCTCTGCGAGCACGCGGATATTAGGATAGATACCTCGCACACACTCATGCATGATCTGCGCGATATAGTCCGCAAGCGCGTTGCCAACCGTCCCTTGTCATCAATGTCCATACAGTTTGTTTCATTCGGTTACAAGCATGGCATACCCAGGGACGCAGATTATGTATTTGATGTCAGATGCCTCCCAAATCCTTACTGGGAAAAGAGCTTGAGAAATCTTTCGGGTAAGGATAAAGACGTCATTCACTTTTTAACAAAACAGGAGGGCGTCGCGCAGATGATCGCGGATATCAGAAACTTTATGGACACATGGGTCCCACTTTTTGAAGCGGAGAACCGTAGTTACTTATGTGTCGCAGTAGGTTGTACGGGAGGGCGTCACCGTTCTGTATATATTGTTGAAAAGCTGTCAGAATATTTTCACAAGAAGAAAAAGCACGTGATCACAATACATCGGGATATTTAGGATATTTCTATGAGTGTTGGACTGCTTATTATCAGCCACAATGGTATCGGGCCTTCGATGCTTGGGACGGCGACATTCATGCTGGGAAACTGCCCATTGCAGGCCAAATTGCTTACCGCGTCCAGAGACTGTGATCCGGATGAGCTTATTGCCGAGGCCAATGAACAAATTGAGCTTCTTGACGAAGGAGAGGGCGTGCTCATATTGACGGACCTTTATGGTTCAACGCCATCCAACATTGCCGGCAGGCTGTGCAAGAAAAACAACGTGTATACGGTTACCGGGTTGAACCTGTCCATGCTGATTCGCGTATTGAACTACCCGGACCTGAGTCTAAAGGAACTGGCGGAAAAGGCTTACACTGGTGGGCTGGACGGGATAAAGACGATTAGCAATGAAGATTAAACAATCATGGCAAGCAGGACACTTACTATTATCAACAAGCTTGGTTTGCATGCACGGGCAGCTGCACGGTTTGTACAGGTCGCCTCAGAGTTTGAGAGTGATATAAATGTGATCCACGGGAATAAGGAAGTTAACGGCAAGAGTATCATGGGAGTGATGATGCTTGCGGCCGGCAGGGGCACTGAAATAAAGCTAGTGGCCAACGGCCCTGACGAGGACAGCGCGCTGGATAAGCTTCAGGGACTAATAGAAGGCCGTTTTGGAGAAGACGAATGAGCATTGCCTTGCATGGCATGGGAGTATCACGCGGCATCGCGATTGGCAATGTTCATGTGATTCAGCGCGATCAACCTGATGTTCACGAATACTTCCTGAAAAGTAATGAGGTCGAGGATGAAGTTAAGCGCTTCGAAACCGCCATTACATGTGCTAGGGAACAACTGCGTGCAATACGTAAACATATTCCACATGCTACAGATACGGATATAGCGGCATTTATCGACACTCATCTGTTAATGCTTGAAGATTCGGCTCTTACCCATGAACCCATTCGTTACATACGCGAATACAAGTGCAATGCTGAATGGGCTCTCAAGCAGCAGCGTGATGCACTGGTCAGCGTATTTGATGAAATGAATGATGCCTACCTGCGCACAAGGAAGGACGATGTTGATTATGTTGTAAGTCGCATTCAAAGATTCCTGAGCAATCGCAGTCCTCTGTTACATGAGGAACCCGGCAGCCATTCACGGTTATCCGGTTATATCGTGCTGGCCAATGACCTGACGCCTGCGGATACGGTCATGATGCAACATAACGGTATAACCGGATTCCTTACCGAGTATGGCGGGCCAACTTCACACACGGCCATTCTTGCACGTAGCCTGGGCCTGCCTGCCATCGTCGGTGTTCAACATGCCTTAAAATACATCAACGAGGAAGACTTCGTCATACTTGATGGCACTCGTGGCGTATTAATAATTGATCCCGACAGGCGGACACGCACCCAGTATGAAAGGCTGCAAAGAAAGGAAAAGCGTTATTACGCGGATCTGAGAAAACTCAAGGGCAAGCCTGCCGTCACCCTGGACAAGGTGGTTATCGACCTGCAGGCAAACATCGAGCTACAGGATGACTTCGAGACCGTAAAGGAAGTGGGCGCGAATGGCGTCGGACTTTACCGTACGGAATTTCTTTATATGAACCGTGATGAACCGCCGGACGAAGAGGAACATTACGACACCTATACCAAGGTCATAAAGGCACTTGGCGGTCTGCCACTGACTATACGCACGCTGGATCTGGGCGCAGACAAGCAAGTGGATGGCGGCAGCAGGCAGACCAGGCCAATCGCAGCCAACCCCGCGCTGGGCCTGAGGGCCATCAGGCTGTGCCTTAAGGAACCGGGTCTCTTCAAACCACAGGTCAGGGCCATACTCAGGGCCTCTGTCCACGGTCCTGTTCGAGTGATGATCCCTATGCTATCAAACGTGCACGAGATGACCCAGGTGCTGCAGATGGTTGACGCTATAAAGACCGAACTTGACGAAAAGAACATAGACTATGACCATCACATCCAGTTCGGCGGCATGATAGAAGTCCCTGCCGCAGCCGTATGTGCGGAGATTTTTGCGCGCCATATGGATTTCCTTTCCATAGGGACCAACGATCTCATTCAATACACCATGGCCATTGATCGCGTTAACGATGAGGTCAACTATCTTTACGATCCGCTGCACCCGGCGGTACTGAGACTGATACACGGCACCATCAGGGCGGGAGAAAAGTCCCATATTCCCGTTGCAATGTGCGGCGAGATGGCCGGCGAATGCCAGTATACCCGGCTTTTACTTGGGCTGGGCCTCAGGGAATTCAGTGTTCACCCGGCAGTATTGCTGGAAATTAAACAGATCATTACCCAGAGTGATATTGGCGAGCTGTCCCGCCTGGCAAAAAGAGCACTGAATGCCGAGAACGGTGTTGAGGTAGCCGATATCATGTCCCTGGCCAGCCCTATGACTCTATCGTCATAAAAAAGACCTTTTCCGTATCTATTATTAAACAGGCGCGTTCCGGCATTACAAACGCTACCGGAATAGTTATTATCTAGCCACTACCCGCTAATTCACAGGAGACAGGCTACGGCCATGAATGACGAGTCGCAACAACCTGAGGATACGGAGATCATCGATCGTCTGTATGAGTCGCTTCATCAAGACGACCTCGATGTTGCGCGTGATTCTCTGGAAAAACTACACCCTTCAGAGATCGCAGACGCGCTGGAAAGCCTGCCAGGCAAAGAACGTGAACAGCTCTGGGACCTCGTCTCGCCTGAAATCGAGGGCGAAGTCATCTCTCAACTACAGGCCACCGTCCGGACGGAACTGCTCGGCCAGATGCAGCCACATGAAGTAGCCGAGGTTACCCGGGATCTCGATACCGATGACGTTGCCGACATCATCCAGGAGCTCCCTGAAGAGATAAAAGACACCGTCCTGTTGGCCATGGACGAGCAACACCGTCAGGAACTCACCTCCGTATTGTCTTTCCCTGAGGATACCGCTGGCGGACTGATGAATATTGATGCGGTATCGGTACGTGCAGATGTCTCGCTGGATGTTGTCATACGTTATCTCAGGCAATTGGGCGACATACCGGAACGAACCGATAGCCTGATGGTGATTGACCGGGGAAACAAGTTCCTGGGGACCCTCAGCCTATCCAGCCTGCTCAGTAATGATCCGGAAAAGACCGTCGGCGAACTGATGAGCAGGGGCACTGGTATACCTGCCATGACCCCGGCCAAGGAAGTAGCAAGGATGTTTGAACGTCGTGATTTTTTCTCCGCAGCTGTCGTCAATGATGAAAACATCTTGCTGGGAAGGATCACAGTTGACGACGTCGTCGACGTTATACAGGAAGAAGCAGAGCAATCCCTGAGAAACATGGCAGGACTGGGATTCGATGACAATATGTTTGCCCCCGTCTTTACCAGCGCCCGCCGGCGGGCAATCTGGTTGGGAATAAATCTGGCGACTGCTTTTTTGGCAGCCTGGGTCATCGGTCAGTTCAAGGAAACCATTCAGCAACTAGTGGCCCTGGCTGTTCTGATGCCCATAGTCGCGGGCATGGGGGGCATAGCCGGTAGTCAGACACTGACGATAGCCATACGCGGTATCGCTGTTGGGCAGCTCGGCAAGACAAACTCGCGTGCCCTGATGGCAAAAGAGATCTCGGTGGGCATGCTTAACGGCCTGCTCTGGGCCAGCGTGGTCACCCTCGTCGTTGTGTTCTGGTTTGGAAATTGGCCGCTTGGCCTGGTCATTGGCGCGGCCATGGTCATCAATCTGGTCATTGCCGCACTGGCTGGCGCCATCATCCCACTGGCCCTGAAGCGCTACGGAATCGATCCTGCAATCGCCGGCAGCGTGTTGCTAACGACCGTAACAGATGTGGTTGGCTTTGTTACTTTCCTGGGACTGGCGGCCCTCCTGCTAATACCTTGACTGGTTACGGCGGCTAGCCGCTCCAGTGGCCCTTATTAAATGACTGGTAAAAGCGTTTACAGGAACGCAGATAGGCGGCCAGGTGCATTTCCCTGAACCGTGTCAGCTCCCAATCCCTACCCGTCAATAAATGGCGGTATGAAGCACTGACCACGTAAACCTCCGCCTGTACTGTATTATTTCCCTGCCAGTAGACTGGCAGACTTTTCCGTTCATAGAGCACATCCTCAAAGGCATCCAGAAGGACCATCGCCGGAGGATCAACTTCGTGGTAAATAGTGCCGCAAACCTGATGACCGGGTTGCGGAAATATGCCGGGAAAGACCTCGTTGCGGATGCAGGAACGGGCAAAACCATGGAGTGTGGCTGGGTCTGAATCAAACGCCCGGCCGGTAACAGCCTGCATGACCTCCTGCAACTGCAGGGTGCCATAGGTAAAGACCGTGTTCATGAGCAAGGCGAAAGGTGGGTAGTCAACCCTGGTGGTGGATCACCATTTAAATATCACCCACTGCGGAACAGAGATGTTGGAATAAATGTCATTGACCCGAGACTCAAGGTTGCCGTCGCCATCATTATCAATCAGGTAGTAAGGCTTGCCCACGTCTGGTGTGATCTTGATCATATAAAGCTGTCCATTGACACGGTACTCCGATATCGTCGCCCCCTCTTTTTTGATGATTGTGACCTCGGGTTCAATCGGTTCACCACTTTGCACCGTTGATGGTAATTCGGGTGGCTCCGGGACCTCTTCCAGGTCCTGACGTCCTTCTTCGGCTGCAGAGACCATCAGGCTGAGGGCCGCCAGCAATGCAGTGATCAGGAGGTTTCTTGCAATAAATGAGACGGATCGAAGCATCGCGGTTAAAGCTCCAGTTGACGTCGTTTCTCTTCCGGGGTCATTTCGATTCCCCTGTCCTTATAATAATCAAAAATGGCATCGACCACCTCCTGGGGTTCCTCCACTGTCCGAAACAGGGACATGTCCTCCGGGTCAAGCATCCCCTGCTTCACCAGCGTGTCTTGCAGCCAGTCAATTAAGCCTATCCAGAATTCCCGTTTGACCAGAATTATCGGGATACGCCGGCTCTTCCTGGTCTGTACCAGCGTAAGAATCTCCACCAGCTCATCCAGCGTACCAAAGCCTCCCGGCAGCACCACGTATGCGGAGGCATATTTGACAAACATGACCTTGCGAGAGAAGAAATGCCGGAAGTAAAGCGAAATATCCTGGTATTCATTGGCGCCCTGTTCATGCGGTAACATGATGTTCAGGCCTACACTTTGTGAACGCCCACCATAGGCGCCGCGGTTGAAGGCCTCCATCAGGCCCGGCCCGCCGCCACTGACCACCGAGAAACCAGCATCTGACAACATGCGCGCGACCTGTTCGCCAAGATCATAGAGAGGATGGCCCAGTTCTATGCGCGCCGAACCGAACATACTTACTGAGGGCTTGATGGCAACAAGCTTCTCGAAACCTTCAACGAACTCCGCCATGATCTGAAACACCTTCCAGGATTCCCGTGTGAGATCCGAGTCATTGATCATGGGTTGGGCAGACTTGTTACGATCGTTCATAATGACCAACTATCATACTTGCTTTTTAGCCGCCGGAATACAATGAAGAAAAAACTGCTGATCCTGGTTGATGGCTCCTATTATATGTTTCGTGCCTATCATGCCCTGCCTCATCTGAAGAACCGGAACGGTGAGGACACCGGCGCGATCTTTGGCGCCGTCAACATGCTGCGAAAACTGATCAACGACTACCAGCCCGATTACTTTGCTGTAGTGTTTGATGCCAAGGGAAAAACCTTTCGCAATGATCTCTATCCGGAATACAAGGCCCACCGCCCAGAGATGCCCGAGGACCTTGCGACCCAGATTGAGCCGCTACACAGGCTGGTCAAGGCAATGGGGCTACCATTGTTAATGGTAGATAACGTGGAAGCGGACGATGTTATCGGCACATTGTCACTGGAAGCTGCAAAAGAGGGCATGGAGGTATTGATATCCTCAGGTGACAAGGATCTGGCACAACTGGTCAACGGTAACATACGGATGATCAATACCATGAAAAATGTCGTAATCGATCGGCAAGGGGTGATGGAAAAATATGGCGTCACACCGGAACAGATCATTGACTTCCTTACACTGGTCGGCGACAGCGTCGACAATGTTCCCGGCGTTCCCAATGTGGGCCCGAAAACGGCAGCCAAGTGGCTGAGTGAATACGGCGACCTGGATACCATTATCAAAAACGCCGATAACATCAAGGGCAAAGTCGGCGAGAACCTGCGCGGGGCCATCAACACGATCCCCCTAACTAAACAACTTGTGACATTGAAATGTGATGTACCACTGGAACTGAAACCCGGCGACCTGTTGCCCAGTGACCCCGACAAGGCCCGGTTGAAAGAAGACTACAAACGCTGGGGCTTCAACTCATTGCTGCGTGAGGTGGAGCAGGACGATGAGTCTCCCGTCAAGCAGCAAATGGATGATGACTGCCATTACGAGACTATCCTGACCGATACACTACTCGACGACTGGATAAAAAGACTGGAGGGAGCGGAGCTTTTCGCCTTCGACTCGGAAACAACCAGCCTGAATTATATCGAGGCAGAAATCGTTGGTGTTTCGTTCGCCATTGATGAAACCCGGGCAGCCTACGTGCCACTGGCGCATGACTATGAGGGTGCGCCAGAACAGCTTGACCGCAACAAGACTCTAGCCAAGCTGAAGCCTCTGCTTGAGGACGCACAACATGAAAAACTGGGGCACCACCTCAAATATGATATGAACGTGCTGGCCAATCACGGCATAGACCTCCGGGGGTGTCGACATGATTCCATGCTGGAGTCTTATGTGTTAAACAGCACCGCCAGTCGACATGATATGGATACGCTGGCATTGAAGCACCTTGGAAAGACTACGATCCATTATGAAGACGTGGCTGGCAAGGGAGCCAAGCAGATCCCGTTTAACAAGGTCACCATAGAGGAGGCTGCACCGTATGCCGCCGAAGACGCCGAGGTGACTCTCAGACTACACCGATATTTCTGGCCACAACTAGAAGGATCCGCTGGCCTGCGGGAGATTTATGAATCCATCGAGATCCCCTTGCTTCCGGTTCTCTCAAAAATGGAGCGCAACGGAGTATTAATCGATGTCAAGCTGATAGCAATACAGAGGGAGGAACTGGGTGCGCGGTTGAAGGAAATCGAGGAGGCGGCTTACGCAGAGGCAGGCACGATGTTTAACATCAGTTCACCTAAACAGATCCAGGAGGTCCTTTATGATAATCAGGGGCTCCCGGTCCTGGCCAAGACTCCCAAGGGACAACCGTCAACGGCAGAGTCGGTGTTGCAGGAACTGGCGGCGGACTATACGTTGCCCCGGCTCATACTCGAGCACCGCGCCCTGAATAAACTTATCTCCACCTATATCGATCGGCTCCCGGAACAAATCAGTCCGAAGACCGGTCGGGTACATACCTCCTACCATCAGGCTATTGCAGCGACTGGCAGACTTTCATCCTCCGATCCGAACCTGCAAAATATTCCGGTGCGCAGCGAAGAGGGCCGCCGGATCCGGCGCGCCTTTGTGGCCCCGAAGGGACAAGTATTGCTGGCCGCGGATTACTCACAGATCGAACTGCGGATCATGGCCCACCTGTCGGGCGATAAGGGGCTGCTGGCGGCATTCGAGGCAGGCGAGGATATACATAGAATGACGGCAGCCGAGGTCTTTAATATACCTCCTGAAAAGGTCAGCGCGGACCAGCGGCGTTCAGCAAAGGCCATCAACTTCGGCCTCATCTACGGGATGTCCCCTTTCGGGCTCGCCAGACAACTCAGTATCGGACGCAGCGAGGCCAAGGCCTATGTCGACCGGTATTTCGAGCGTTATCCCGGCGTCCTGAAATATATGGAACAAACCCGCCGGCAGGCGCGGGAAACAGGCTTTGTAGAGACCGTTTACAAGCGCAGGCTTTATCTACCCGACATCAACTCCAAAAACGCTGCCCAACGGCAATACGCGGAACGCACGGCTATTAACGCACCAATGCAGGGCACCGCGGCAGATATCATCAAACGCGCAATGATCTCTGTCGATGCCTGGCTCGCGGAAAATGACCTTGATGCCCGATTGATCATGCAGGTCCACGACGAACTGGTGCTGGAAGTCAGCGAGGACATCCTGGAGAAGGTGCGTGGCAAGGTTCACGAATTGATGATCGGTGCTGCTGATCTGGATGTGCCTCTGGAGGTCGATCTTGGAACTGGCAGGAACTGGGACGAAGCCCATTAGTCAGCGCCAGTTACTGGTAATAAAGGAAAAGTTTTTCAAAACATAAATCCCTGCTAATATTTTAATGTAACTAAAGACCGCAGAGAAAAATTCAAGCTGATAATCCCACGCTTTTGTAAGTCTGATTCTTTGAAAAATCCATGTTATTGATTCCTGCAATAGATATAAAAAATGGCCGTTGTGTCCGTCTCCGGCAGGGGCGCATGGACGAAGAAACAGTCTATGGCGAAGATCCTGTGAAGATTGCAAAACGCTGGGTCGACGCGGGTGCCAGGCGGCTTCATATCGTTGATCTTGACGGGGCCATTGCGGGAAAACCGGAAAACGCGGATATCATTCACGATATCGCCGAGGCCTTCCCGGAGGTGCCCCTGCAGGTGGGTGGCGGCATTCGTGATGAAGACACGATACAGACCTACCTGGATGTTGGGGTAACATTTGTTATTGTCGGTACCAAAGCCGTAACCACACCGCATTTCGTCTCGGATATCTGTCTTGAGTTTCCGGGCCATATTATCGTTGGCCTGGACGCCAAAAACGGCAAACTGGCGACCAATGGCTGGTCCAAGCTATCCCATCATGGTGCCATTGATATGGCAAGACGCTTCGAAGAAGACGGTGTCGCCGCCATTATCTTCACCGATATCGGCCGTGACGGTATGATGAACAGTATCAATATCGAGGCTACGCTGGAGCTTTGCAAGGCAATTACTATCCCGGTGATTGCGTCCGGCGGGATTACCAACATGGATGACATCCGCAGGCTTTGCGAGGTGGCCGAGGAAGGGATAGCCGGCGCCATCACCGGGCGCGCCATTTATGAAGGGACGCTGGATTTTGCCGAGGCCCAGAAACTCGCTGACGAAATCTGCACCTACATACCGCAGAGCTAGACAATGACCCTGGCTAAACGAATCATCCCCTGCCTGGACGTAGATGCAGGAAGGGTGGTCAAGGGTATTAAATTCGTGGATATCAGGGATGCCGGCGATCCGGTGGAGGTAGCCAAGCGTTATGATCTACAGGGTGCAGACGAGATTACCTTTCTGGATATAACCGCCAGCAGCGACGACCGCGACACCATGGTGCATGTGGTGGAGGCCGTTGCGGCACAGGTGTTTATCCCCCTTACAGTCGGCGGCGGGATCCGGACGCTGGACGACATTCGCAAGATGCTGAACGCCGGCGCCGACAAGGTGAGCATCAATACCGCGGCAGTGAAGCAACCGGACTTTATCAATGCCGCGTCCGGACGGTTTGGTTCCCAGTGCATCGTTGTGGCGATCGACGCTAAACAGTCATCCAATGCCCCTTCTGGCTGGGAAGTGTTTACCCACGGCGGACGTAACCCTACCGGCATCGATGCAGTAGAATGGGCCAGGGAAATGACAGCGCGCGGTGCCGGTGAAATACTGTTGACCAGTATGGACCGGGACGGTACGCGCAACGGTTTTGACCTGGCTTTGACGCGCGCGGTCAGCGAGGCAGTCAGTATCCCGGTGATCGCCTCAGGCGGCGTGGGCACGCTGGAACACCTGGCGGAAGGGATACTCGAAGGCAAGGCTGATGCGGTACTGGCTGCCAGCATCTTTCACTTTGGCGAGCATACGGTGGGCGAGGCCAAGACTCTGCTCCGTGAACACAATATCGAAGTAAGGCTCTGATGGTATGGTTGAAAAATCCGACACAGACTGGCTTAACGATATCCGCTGGGGCGACGATGGCCTTATTGCCGCTATTGCCCAGGATGCAGATAGCGGCGACGTGCTGACGCTGGCCTGGATGAACCGGGAGGCTCTGATCGAAACAATAAAAAACGGCTATGCCGTATACTGGTCTAGGTCGCGGCAGCGTCTCTGGAAAAAAGGCGAGCAGTCCGGCCATACCCAGAAGGTTCAGGACGTATATCTAGATTGTGACAAGGATGCCGTGCTGTTACGCGTTTCTCAGACCGGTGGTATTGCCTGTCATACTGGGAGGAAGAGTTGTTTTTTTCTGAAATTTGAGGATAAGCGGTGGGTGGAAAGCAGCCCTGTGCTCAAGGACCCCGATGAAATCTACAAACGTGATCACTAACCCCTGTAATACTGACCTATGACAAAAGATGTTTTAAGCACCCTGGCCAAGACCCTGGAACAACGCAAGTCTGCGGACCCGGAGAAATCCTATGTTGCCAGCCTGTACGCGAAAGGCCTGGGTGCTGTCCTCAAGAAGATCGATGAAGAGGCGACCGAGGTCGTTTTGGCTGCAAATACGGGCGAGAAACAAGATATAATCCATGAAACGGCGGACCTGTGGTTTCACACACTGGTCATGCTGGCCCAGCTCGGACTGGGGCCGGACGATGTGCTTGAGGAACTGGAGAGGCGTTTCGGCCAATCCGGGATTGAGGAAAAGGCACAACGAAAGCGGTAGGCCCGGGCCGGACACACACTAAATAGCTTGGAGAATGATCTATGGGTCGATTTAGTATCTGGGAATTATTAATCGTATTGGCGATCGTCATACTACTGTTTGGAACCAAAAAGCTGCGCAATATTGGCAGTGACTTGGGTAGCGCATTGAAGAGCTTCAGGAAGGCCATCAAGGAAGAAGATGCGGAGACACCATCAGACGAACCAGCTTCTCCTGCAGGCAATGTGATAGAGGGGGACGCGGATTCCACTTCCGATAAAGACAACAAAAAAGAGTCCTGACTTCCCCAGAGCCATAGATTGCTCATTACCCCCGGAATTTTCATAACCTCTTATGTTTGATATCGGCTTCTGGGAACTGGTCGTGATCGGCATCGTGGCATTGCTGATCATCGGGCCTGAAAAACTGCCGGGTTTCGCAAGGACTGCGGGACACTGGATTAGCAAGCTCAGACGCTTTATCAATAGCACACGTCGTGAGCTGGAACAGGAACTGGGGGAACACAGTGATTACACACAGAACCTCTCCAGCCTAGATGATTTGATAAAAGACGCGCCAGACCGGGCCCCGGGTTTCAATAAGGACAAGGGCCAGAAGGACACGGATAAAGACAGACAATGAAGGCGCAATCAGAGCACCCCGCTGCCAATGAAGGACAACAACCGCTGGTTGCCCACCTTATGGAACTCAGGCAACGCCTGCTCTATTGCCTGGTGGCTATTGTGCTGGTCTTTGCGGCCCTTTGTCCTTTTGCAAACATCCTTTACGGCCAAGTGGCGGCGCCTCTGATCAATCACCTCGCACCAGGCAACCAGATGATTGCGACGGAAGTGGCGGCAACATTTATCATTCCTATTAAGCTGGCCTTTTATCTGTCTCTAGTGATTGTCATGCCCTACCTGCTTTACCAAGGTTGGGCCTTTATCGCGCCTGGGCTTTATGAAACCGAAAAGCGTTTCGCCTTGCCGCTGCTCGTAATCAGTATCTTGCTATTTTATAGCGGGATCGCCTTCGCCTTTTTTATAGTCTTCCCTCTGTTGTTTGCCTTTTTTACTTCCGTGGCACCGGAAGGGGTTGCCGTAATGACAGATATCAGTCGATACCTGGATTTCATCATGAAGCTATTTTTAGCTTTTGGGCTGGCCTTTGAGGTACCGGTCGTCACACTGCTGATGTTGCGCACCGGGATAACTACCGTTGCGTCTCTGCGCAGGAACCGGCCCTATATTATTGTGGGCGCCTTCGTGCTTGGGATGTTGCTCACGCCGCCGGACGTTGTGTCCCAGCTTCTGCTCGCCATGCCCCTGTGGTTGTTGTTTGAACTGGGCCTGCTGCTGGGCTACAGATATGCCGCGACGGGGGGCGCGGAAGAGGTTTAATCCACTGCCTCAGGATTGCTCCCACGGCAGGTTATGAAATCGCCAGCCATTTATGGTGTTACGCTGGTTCTTACTGTCACGATCGCCCTCAAAGCCTTCTTCGATATTATAGACCTGCTGGAAACCGTCCTTTACCAGCGCCTCTGCCGCGTCCATTGACCGCTTGCCACTACGGCAAATGGTCATTACCGCCAGGCTTTCAATCCCCTCGTTTTTGCCCGTCCGCTTGCTGATAGCCTCTCTGACCAGTTTGACGAAATCAGGGTTGACTTCCCAGTCCGGCGCCTCTTTCCAGGGCACATGAATGGAGTCCATAGGGTGGCCGACGTATTGATACTCCATGGTGGTCCTGACATCGATCAATACTGCGCCAGTCTGTGACTGCAAAATCTCCCACGCCTCAGGGGGCGTGATCTCCGTTACCGCCGTGTTTCCCATAATTGTATCTGCCTGCCAGTAGTATCCACACATCGATCATAGCAAACATATATCAATTTCCTGAATCATGAAATCACGGCAGACACAGCAAAAAACTTTGGCATATTGTGAGATTGATATATCATAATTAGTCGATATATTTCAGTGTCCGGGACCGCGATGAGTGCCTCCGCAAAAAAACTGACAACACAGGATAACAGGCTGTTACCGCTTGATGATCTGAAGGTGGCGGCTGAATGGCTGAAGTGTGCTGCACATCCTCATCGCCTACGCATTATCGAGATCCTGTTACAGGGTGAGTATACCGTCGACATGATCGCCAGCCAGTGTAAATTATCCCAGCCGGCCACCAGCGGGCACCTGCGCCTGATGGAGTCCAGGGGGTTGCTGGTGAGCGAGCGATCTGGTCGCACTGTTTACTATTCAGTCGCCGAACCTAAACTCAAGGCAATAATTGAGTGTATTAGAAGCGGAATCAAGATAAAAAAATAACCCTCGACTTGCTTCCCTGATCCCGAAATTGTCAGAACACCTCGAGTTGTGGTGGAATAGCGAACTTACTGACCTGATTAATAATTATTGTTTGAGGAGAGTTGACGATGCCGATGAGCGATCGGGATGGCGTCATCTGGCTTGACGGGACTTTCGTCCCCTGGCGAGAAGCCAAGACTCATGTGTTAACACATACCCTGCATTATGGCATGGGGGTGTTCGAGGGCGTGCGCGCCTATGCAGCAGCAAATGGCACGGCTATCTTCAGGTTGTCGGATCACACCGACCGCTTGTTCCAGTCCGCGCATATCCTGCGCATGAAGATCCCCTTTGACAAAGACACAATTAATCAGGCTTGTTGTGATTCCGTGAGCAAAAATAACCTGAAAAGTGCTTATATCCGCCCGATGTGTTTTTACGGCGCCGAGGGGATGGGGCTGCATGCCGATAACCTCAAGGTCCATATGATTGTGGCCGCCTGGTCCTGGGGCTCCTATCTCGGCAAAGAGGCGCTGGAAAACGGGATCCGGATCAAGACCTCGTCCTTCACCCGCCACCATGTGAACATCACCATGTGCAAAGCCAAGGCCAACGGCAACTACCTAAACTCCATGCTCGCGACACAGGAAGCCCAGGATTGCGGTTATGATGAGGCGCTGTTGCTGGACAATGAAGGTTACGTGGCCGAGGGCAGTGGTGAAAATATTTTTATCGTCAGGCATGGCGAACTTATCACACCTGAATTGACCTCGGCGCTGGAAGGCATCACCCGCGACACCATCATAACACTGGCCACGGACCACGGTATCAAGATAAAGGAAAAGCGGATCACCCGTGATGAAGTCTATGCGGCCGATGAGGCCTTCTTTACCGGTACCGCGGCCGAGGTGACGCCGATCAGAGAACTGGATGGGCGGCAGATAGGCGCGGGCCATCGTGGTCCGATCACAGAGCAATTACAGTCCCTGTATTTCGATCAGGTTCATGGCCGCAGGAAACATTATGCCGACTGGCTGACTTATACCGGATAGGAGACTTATGAGTACGACCCGACAGTTACACGAAGGCAAGACCCCCAATGACCAGCGGCATTACACTGTGCAGAAAAAAGACCTGCCGCTGCATTGCCCGCTGCCGGATATGACCCTGTGGAATTCCCACCCTAAGGTGTTTCTGCCCATCGAAGACACCGGCGAAGCGAAATGCCCTTACTGCGGCGCTGAATTTACCCTGGCCGATGAAACCTCAGCGGGCTGACGGCCACCGTTTAATACTGATAACCACGGGTTAATGGTTGTCTGGCGAATATATGACGGCAAGCCGGGTCACGATAACCAGAGCCGGGGCCTTGTTAACGCTTTAACAGGACTGGGCCCTTCGCTCCGCTGTATCGATATCCCGGCAGAAAAACTCCGTGCCGGGGCGATAAATCTTCTTCTCGGCCGATACCCTCCGGGCAAAGACCTCGATCCACCGGACCTGATCATCGGCGCAGGTCACCGGACCCACCTTTCGCTGCTCTGTGCAAAACGGGCATATGGCGGAAAGACCGTGGTCATAATGAGGCCTTCGCTGCCCTCCGGGTTGTTTGATTTCGCGATCATTCCGGCTCACGACCGTTCCCGTCCCTCAGCACACACCCTGATCACCGAGGGAGCCATAAACCCGTTAACGCCCACCGCAGAACACGACATGGACCGGGGGGTGATCCTGCTGGGGGGGCCGTCGAAACATTATGAGTGGGATGGCCAGGAGATGCTGGGCCGGATCAGGACTATCCTTGAACGGGACTCATACATACACTGGGATATCACCGACTCGCCTCGGACACCGTACGGCTTCTCCACGGAACTGGTGAGGCTGGCGGCAGATAATGCCAAGTTTCATTCATGGCGGGACGTCGGACGCGACTGGTTGCCTCAACAACTGCAAGAGGTTGGTTTTGCCTGGGTAAGCGAGGACAGCATCTCCATGGTATACGAGTCACTGACCGCAGGGGCCGCAACGGGTATACTCAGCTGCAGGCAAAAAAGGCCGGGGAAGATCCCCGCGAATATCAAGCGGCTGCAGGAAAAAGGCATGATCACGGCCTATGGGGACTGGTTGTCAGGCGCGAATCTTACGCCCCCGGTGGAACAGCTGAATGAAGCAGGTCGCGCCGCGAACTGGCTCCTAGAAGGTCTTGCTTTACATACCGGATAAACGTCCGCACATAATCAACCGGAGTCAATATGCGTTTGACCGTCGTCCAGACCCTGCCCGCGCTCGATAGCGGTGGCGTTGAGCGCGGCACGCTGGAAGTGGCGGCGGAACTGGTCAGGCGCGGCCACCGCTCAATTGTTATCTCAGCAGGCGGGCGGCTGGTTGAACAACTTGTCAGGGAAGGCAGTGAGCATGTCGTCTTGCCCATTGGCCACAAGTCATTGCTGACAATAAGACACGCCGGGGCTGTCAGGCACATATTGCAAAAAGAACACGCAACCATCCTCCATACCCGCTCAAGACTACCGGCATGGGTATCTTGGCTTGCCTGGCGCAGCATGGATAAAAACAACCGCCCTGCATTCATAACAACCGTGCACGGCCTTTATTCCGTCAACCCCTACAGCGCCATCATGACCAAAGGCGATAAAGTCATCGCAGTATCAGAATGCGTTCGGGACTACATACTCGAAAATTACAAGGACGTCGATAAAGACAGGATAGAAATCATCCATCGCGGAGTAGACCCTGAAGTTTACAACAGTGACTTCAGCCCGTCCCCGCAATGGCTCGATGACTGGCAAAGACACTATCCCGAATTGAAAGGGAAGTTTACCGTGGTGTTGCCGGCACGACTGACACGGCTCAAAGGGCACGAAGATTTTATAAGAATTATAAAGGCAGTTGCCGACAGCGGGGTTCCTGTGCACGGGGTGATTGCGGGCGGCGCACATCCCCGGAAACGACACTACCTCAGGGAGATTGAATCGAATGCAGACCGGCTCGGCATACGCGATCGGATTATTTTTCTGGGCCACCGGGACGACCTCCGTGAGGTCATGGCGGTGTCCGATGTTGTCATGTCTCTATCCGGCAAACCCGAGTCTTTTGGACGCACGGTACTGGAGTCACTCAGCCTCGGGACCCCTGTCATTGCCTATGATCATGGAGGGGTGAGCGAAATCCTGCGCGAGACGTTCCCCGAGGGCCTGGTCCAGGTCCACGACGTAGACGGTGCCGCCAGCAAACTTATAGCCTTCTACCGAAATAGACCGACGGTTTTGCGAGAGAACCCTTTTACACTGTCAGCTTTGCTTGATAAAACGATCGCACTTTATGAATGCGTTGCACAGAACAGACAAGGGACCTGAACGTATAATTATTTATTCCTATTACGGGTATTAAAAAAATAATACGGCGTTTTTGTATCAGACATGATCATCATATCGACACAATGTTTTCCACCGATCATCGGGGGCATTGAAAATCTCGTCTATAACCTGGCGCTGCATTTATCTATCCACGGTTATGATGTGATCGTATTTGCTGATGCCTCGAAATGCGATGACCACGCCTTCGATAGAGAACAGCCTTTTCAGATCAGGCGCTTTTCGGGCTGGAAACCGCTGCGCAGGAGAAGAAAGGCGCGTGCCATACACCATCTACTGAAACAGGGCCAGTGTACTGCACTGATTACGGATTCCTGGAAGAGTCTTGAGCTGATCAGAACCGGCTTTAATGTCCCCCGGCTTTGTCTCGCGCATGGCACCGAATTCCCCTCCCATCCGAACAATGTAAAACTACAGCGCATAAAACGAGCTCTGTCAAAAGCGTCCACTATTGTTGCCAACTCAAACTATACCGCATCCAGGATCTCTCTGTTTGTAGAAAACCAGAACAGGATTAACGTCATCTATCCGGGTATTTGCCGTTTTACGGATCCCCCTGAAGAAATTATTAATCCGATCAAGACCAGGCTAAGCGGTCATAAGCCCGTACTGATCAGCGTTGGCAGGATAGAAAAACGAAAAGGCATGGACACAGTATTGCGTGTATTGCCCGAACTACTGCAAGATTTCCCCGGCCTGATCTACGTCATTATCGGATCTGGTTCGCAAAAAGATGAACTACAGGCCTTGGCCAGTGCGCTTGGGCTCAGTAACCATGTTTTCTTTCTTGGGTTCCAGAACATGGATGCACGGAATAGCTGGCTGAAGTGTTCCGATGTCTTTATCCTCCCGGTGCGTCAGGAAAAAGATGATGTGGAAGGTTTCGGTATGGTCTTTACGGAGGCCGCAGTATTCGGCATCCCGGCCGTCGCCGGCAATTCGGGCGGCGCCAGGGAGGCGGTGATCCATAAAGAAACCGGCCTGGTGTGTGATGGCAATGACCCAGTGTCTGTCGCAAGCGCTATACGACAGCTGCTTGAAAACGAAACCCTGAGAAAGTCGCTGGGAGAAAATGCGCGTCAAAGGGCTGAATCGTTACTCTGGGATAATACCATTAAGGAATATATCAGACTGTTAGGCCAAGAAAACGCATAAGAACCTTGTCTAATTATTTGCCGATACAGAATTCCGAAAAGATCTTGTTCAGCAGGTCATCTGCCACGAACTCGCCGGTAATCTCACCCAGTGTACGATGTGCCTGCCGTAAATCTTCTGCCAATAATTCTGCTGCCCTGTGATCGCCATAAGCCTTCAGGGCGTCTTCCAGGATAAGCCGTGCACGGCCCAGTGAATCAAGATGGCGTTTCCTTGCCATGAAAGTGTCTTCGGATATATCCAGTATGCCCAGATAGTCTTTCAAGTGATCGATTAGGAGACCATATCCTTCCCCCGTTTTCGCTGACAAACGGATGTTTACACTGTTGCCTTTTTTCATTATGCCCGGCTTGCTCCCACTAAGATCGATCTTGTTATGCAGGGTGATTATATGAATATTGTCCCCTAGGGAATTTATCAGCGCTGTTTCCTCCTGATCAGTCTCCTTGCCATCTTCCGTTACCAGGATAATGATATCCGCAGACATTGCAGCATGCCTGGCCCTTTTTATCCCCTCCATCTCGACGCGGCTGTCCGTTATTCGCAGGCCTGCTGTATCAACTATGTGTGCAGGGACCCCTTCGATTAATATATCCCTCTCGATAAGATCGCGGGTGGTCCCGGGCTCTTCGGTCACTATAGCGACATCACTTCCCGCCATCCGGTTAAGCAGTGTGGATTTGCCTGCATTCGTTCTGCCGGTAATAACAATGTTTACGCCTTCATTCAGTAACGACCCTGTCCTGGCTCGTGCAAGTATTTTCTGCAGCGTCGCAATACAGCTCTTTACCCTTTCTTCAAGTTCGTCTGCATTTATAAAGTTGATTTCCTCTTCCGGAAAATCGAGGGCACTCTCAATAAACATACGGATCGCTATCAACTCTTCCTGCAGCGAAGCGATGGCTTTCGAGAAATTACCAGACAAGGACCTGATTGCACTTCGGGCGGCCTGATCGGAAACTGCATTGATCAGGTCTGCGACCGCCTCAGCTTGTAGCAGATCAATCTTGTCATTATGAAATGCCCTCTGGGTGAACTCCCCGGGCACAGCGAGCCTTGCGCCTGCGCGTACTATCCGCTTCAACAAGGATTCGAGCACAACGCGGCTGCAATGGGCATGAAGTTCGAGAATATCTTCACCTGTATAGGACCCGGGACCTGGAAAGTAGATCGCCAGTCCAGAGTCAATAACGGATTGGTCCTCGGCGAGAAAGTTACAGTAATGAGCTGTCCTTGGCTGCAGTGCGCGATCGAGTAGCGAGTGGATAATGGTCTTCACCTGTGGGCCCGAGACGCGGACAATACCAATCCCGCCCTTGCCGGGCGGTGTAGCAATGGCGGCGATGGTGTCAGTTTTCATCACCAGCGTTCAAGTTAAGTTGAGCGTATCAGGTCTTGAGGCCCGATCGTTCCATGTTACGCACGATCAGCCACTGTTGCGCTATCGACAGGATGTTGTTAACCACCCAGTACAGGACCAGGCCGGACGGGAAAAAGGCAAAGAATACCGTAAACACGAACGGCAGGGTCATCATAACCTTTTCCTGTACCGGGTCCATAGGTGCCGGATTGAGTTTCTGCTGGATAAACATGGTCACACCCATGACAACAGGCAGAATAAAATACGGATCAGGCGTCGACAGGTCCTTTAACCAGAAGATAAATCCCGACTGGCGCAACTCAACGCTCTCCAGCAATACCCAGTACAAGGCGATGAACACCGGGATCTGGATCAGGATCGGGAAACAGCCACCCAACGGATTGATCTTCTCTTCCTTGTAGATATCCATCATGGCCTTGTTAAGCCTTGCCCGATCATTCTTGTAGCGTTCCTTGATCGCAACCAGCCTGGGCTGGACTCTGCGCATATTTGCCATGGATTTATAACCCGCGGCTGACAGGTTATAGAACAACAGCTTCAGCATCAGGGTAACCAGAATAATGGACCAGCCCCAGTTATTGGTGAAATGGTGAAACTGCTGTAGACACCAGAATAACGGTTTAGCAATAAACCACAACATGCCGTAATCAACCGTGAGTTCCAGATTAGGCGCTATAGCCTCCAGTTTTGATTGTATCTTGGGACCCAGGTAGAGCTTTTCCTCAAACAGACCCGATTCACCGGCTGACACCGTCTTTTGTGGCGATGTCATTCCGATCACGTAACGGGGCACTCCAAGCCCGCTGGTTCTTGGATCTAGATAAAGGGTGTAATAGTTATAGACATCACTTGAAGACCCGGGGATCAACGCGGTCACGAAATAATGTTGAATCATTGCGGCCCAGCCACCCGCAAAACTCCGCGACAGCTTTTCCTCTTCTATGTCATCGAGTGATATCTTTTCATAGCGGTTTTCATCGCTGGAGATAACGGCACCGGTATAGGTATACACCATCCCGCTTTTACGCTTCGGTGCCGGTGTGCGCTGAAGCTGGTTATAGGCGCGACCGGACCATGCCGCTTCGCTCTGATTGGTCACCTCATATTTTACCGTGATCAGGTGTTTGTCTCTTTGAAACCGAAAGGTCTTTTTCACCCTGATCCCTGAATCGTCTTCCCAGTAAAGCGGAACTTCCAGTATGTCCTCATCGTCGCTCATACGGTAAATGGATTGCGGCGAGGAGAATGCCGCCGTATGTGTTGGTGCAGGCCCCTTGCTCAGTAAACCACCCTGGGCGATATAGACAAGGGTCTCGTCATTATTCAGCAGGTGTACCGGCTTATCCGGTTCATCGAGGGATAGTGAATAGTCCAGCAGGTCGGCCCTGTATATTGTTCCTCCCTGAGTACCTATCTTTATCCGGAAAACATCGGTAATGACCTCTATTCCCTCTTCCGGTGCTTTTTCCTCTACCGATACCGCCGGGCTGTCAGCCTCATCAGTGACGATCTCGGGCAGGTCTGCCGGCTTGTCTGCGCCAGTCTCTGCTGTGACGGTCTCTTCTTCAGCCTTGAAGTCACCATAGTCCCGTTGCCAGGCATCCCATAACAACATGATCACCAGACTGAGTGCTACGACTAGAATGAAACGCGTCTTATCCATTATTCAGTTACCGGGTCTACCGGGTCATAACCACCGGGATGATAGGGATGACAGCGGCAGATCCGCCAGAGGGTTTTGAGACTTCCCTTGATGACACCGTGTTTCCTGATTGCCTCTTCCGCATAACAGGAGCAGCTGGGATAAAACCGGCAACACGGCCCGGTTAGCGGGCTGATAAGATAGGCATAACAACGGATAATTGTGATGATTATTGTTTGCATTTACACAATTTTTGCCAGTGTCCCTGGAGCGATTCACTTATTTCTTTATTGGTAGGCCTGCCTGGATTCTTGTTAGTCATTACCACAATATCAAGCCCGGTCAGCATCTCTTGATCTCGTCGAAAACTTTCCCTGATCAACCGTTTAATCCTGTTCCTGTCTACGGCCTTTTTTACCCATTTTCTTGAGATTGCCATTCCCAGGCGAGCATGATCCAGACTATTCTTGCTGGCTATAACAACAAAATACCTGTCTACAGAACGGTCCTTGGAGCGGAATGCCCGTTTAAAGTCTGATGGATTATTTAGTCTGCTCTGCTTAGCAAATCTTTCGCTTTGCCTGAGCACATTACTAAACAGATAAGCGCTTGCGGCCCTTGGCCCTGCGTGCCTTGATCACATCACGTCCGCCCTTGGTCGCCATACGGCTGCGAAAACCGTGCGTGCGTTGTCTCTTAAGTTTGCTTGGCTGGTAAGTACGTTTCATTTTCAGGGTCCTGTCGGGATCACAGGGCGCTTCCGCCTCAATAAAAGGCGGCTATCATACTGGTCTGCCAACAATCTTGTCAATTTCGCGATATTTTCCTGCAAAATGCCCGCCAATAACCATTCATGTGCTTGTGGATAACTTTTCGTTTCAGGTATAAACTTCTCAACCTTCCCTGTTTATCCAAACCAACAAAAGAGGTGTGTTTTTGTGGCTGTTACTCCGTGGAAATACTGTCTTGAATGCCTGGAAGGAGAGCTGACACCACAACAATTCAACACCTGGATACGACCACTTCAAGCCATTGAGGACGATGCAGCCATTCACCTGCTTGCCCCGAACCGCTTTGTCATGGACTGGGTTAATGACCAATACCTGTCGATGATAAAAGATTTCCTGAACCAACAGGATAATTCATCCAATCTCTCGGTGCTCGTTGAGGTCGGCAGTTCATCAAGACCGGTAAAAACTGACGATACATCTACTATAAGGCCCCAAGCGCCGGTTGTCAGGAACAGTAAGCATTCAAACAACCTGAACAAGGATTTCACCTTTGAAACGTTTGTCGAGGGCAAATCGAACCAGCTTGCCCGCGCAGCCTCCCTGCAGACATCACAGAATCCGGGTAATTCTTACAACCCCTTGTTTATCTATGGTGGCGTCGGTCTGGGCAAGACTCATCTTATGCACGCTATTGGTCACTCTATACTCCAGCATACCCCGGGAGCCAATATTGCCTATCTGAATTCCGAGCGCTTCGTTGCAGACATGGTCAAGGCCCTGCAACACAACGCTATAAACGATTTCAAGCGCCATTACCGAAGCGTGGACGCCCTGTTAATTGACGACATACAGTTTTTCGCCGGTAAGGAACGTTCACAGGAAGAATTTTTTCATACCTTCAACTATCTACTCGAAGGCCAGCATCAAATCATATTGACCTGTGACCGATACCCAAAGGAAGTTAATGGTCTTGAGGAACGTCTCAAGTCCCGTTTCGGGTGGGGGCTTACCGTTGCCATCGAACCACCGGAACTTGAGACTCGGGTGGCCATACTCCATATGAAGGCCGCCAGAAATAATTACACACTACCCGACGAGGTCGCCTTCTTTATTGCCAAGCGCTTCCGTTCAAATGTCCGGGATCTTGAAGGCGCACTGAATCGCGTTTTTGCACACTCTAACCTGACCGGCCAGGCCATTACGCTGGACTTTGTTCAGATGGCACTGAAGGACCTGCTGTTAATTCAGGACAAGCAAATCACCATTGAAAATATCAAGAAGATCGTGGCGGAATACTACAAGATCCGTGTCGCGGACCTGTTATCAAAGCGCCGTAACCGGTCTGTTGCCCGCCCTAGGCAACTAGCCATGGCCCTGTCCAAAGAACTGACAGGTCACAGCCTACCGGAGATCGGGGATGCCTTTGGTGGCAGGGATCATACAACCGTGCTACACGCGTGCAGGAAGATTACAGATCTGCGTAAAACTGACCAGAAGATTGAGGAAGACTATAATAATCTGGGTAAAATCCTTACTACATGATGTGGTTATTGTGTTAATAAATCACTTTTTAACACAACAACTACTGTTCTGGGGTAAACTGTCCACAGGCAGATCAGATATTAAATACAGACCATAATGACACACCCAATATAATCTAACTTTTTGTTTTTATGATGTTTATTTGACTTATCCACAATCTTGTTAGGTATAAATTATAATAAAAACAATTAGGTATATATATGAAATTTAATATTAATAGAGAATTGCTCTTGCCCGCCTTGCAGACCGTCAATACCGTAGTAGAAAGGCGCCACACTCTGCCAATACTATCTAACCTATTGATTTCATTGAATAAAAATACTATTGATATTGCTGGTACGGATATGGAAGTGGAAGTCATCACCACTCTTACAGCCAAAACCGGTGAGGAATGCCAGTTTACTATCCCGGGTCGAAAATTGCTGGACATCTGCCGTGCCCTCCCGGAATCGGCGGAACTGGATTTCTCTGTTAACAAGGACCATATCACCCTGAAAACAGGTAGGAGTCGCTTTACACTGGCAACATTGCCCGCTAAGGACTTTCCTATCACCGATATATCCGAGCCGATTGTTGAGTTTGAGATCGAACAAGGAGTATTCAAATCGCTCATCGAGGACACGATGTTTGCTATGGCGCAACAGGATGTCCGCTACTATCTGAATGGACTCCTCCTAGAGGCGAGCAATCAACGGCTCAGGGCCGTTGCGACTGATGGCCACCGCCTGGCGATGAAAGAGATTTCCCACAAATTGCCGATTGATGAGCAGATTCAGGTCATTGTCCCGAGGAAAGGTGTAATTGAACTTGCACGTTTGTTGGAAGACAGCGATGAAAAGGCCAGGTTTCAGATCACCCGAAACCACGTCCGGATTAATCTGAACAGCATACAATTTACAAGCAAACTGATCGACGGCAAGTTCCCTGATTATGAACGTGTGTTACCAAAAGAAACCAGCACACCCCTGATCTCTGATAAGAATGCGCTTAAGCAGAGCCTCACACGCGCCTCAATCCTGTCGAATGAAAAATATAAAGGGGTGCGCATTGTCCTCAAGAAGAACAGCCTGCAGGCACTGGCCCATAACCCGGAACAGGAAGAGGCAGAGGAAGAACTCGAGGTGGATTACCAAGGCCAGGATATGGAGATTGGCTTCAATGTGACTTACCTGCTGGATGCGATCAATGCAATAAAGTCCGCCAGGGTGATCATGGCAACCAAGGACCCGGACAGCAGTTGCCTTATCTTGCCGGAAGAGGAAACAGGCTGTAAGTATGTCGTTATGCCAATGCGGCTGTAAACCCAAACGGTATGCGGTTCACGCAGCTTTCGATCCAGTCTGTAAGAAATCTTGCAGATATAAGCCTGAAGTGCCACCCAGGCTGTAATATCATCTATGGCAAAAACGCGGCGGGTAAGACAGCTATACTTGAGGCCATTCATATCCTCGCCCGCATCAGTTCCTTCAGGACCCCCAAGATCACCGAGGTCATTCAACGTTCGCAGGATAAGTTAACGGTATCCGCCGAACTCCAGGACCGAATGGACCGTGCCATCAAGACAGGACTGGAAAAGGGCAGGCTGAAAACACGGATACGCTTTAATGGCCATAAGGTCTTGCGACGTTCGGAACAGGCCAGAAATATTCCCCTCCTGACCATTACGCCAGAAAGCCACAGGCTTCTATTCGGTACCCCCAGGGAGAGACGCCATTGGTTGGACTGGTCATTGTTCCACGTGGAACAAGGCTATATCAGACATTGGCAGGACTATCACCATGCCCTGCGGCAAAGAAATATATTGTTGAGAAAATCCGTACGAGGGGAACAACTAGACCCTTGGGAAAAGGCACTATCAGTCTCAGCAGCGCCGATTATCGTCGCACGCAATAGGTACCTTCAGCGACTGGAGTTGACTCTGGGCCAATATACCGGTGAAGAGGTTATGCCGGTGGAACTCAAGTATACCGGGACAGAAGAGACTGAAGAGGCCTATGCGAGAAAACTACGGGACAACCGCCAATCCGATAGCAAGGCGGGCCATACTCAGCTTGGGCCACACCGGGACGATATCCATTTTCAGCAGGGCAAACACAACATAGGCAGTATCTTTTCCAGGGGGCAGGCCAAACAGTTTATTGTTTCATTGACACTGGCACAGGCCGATGTCTACAGGCGGGCCTGCAAGGTGTCACCCATCATGTTGGTCGATGATCTTACAGCTGAGTTAGACTTGGATGCTCTGCAATTTATCCTGGCGCGTTTGCAGGGACAGGACATGCAAGTCTTTATCACCACAACCAGCCTGGAGCCACTGAGTTTGACGAAGAAAGGGCGGGATATGGGGGTGTTCCACGTGGAACACGGTAAGGTTGTAAAAGTGGTAGAATGACGGATTCTTTAGAATGTTGAGTAGTGGATAATGCCTGAAAAAGATATTTATGATTCCAGCAAGATAAAAGTCCTGAAAGGACTGGATGCAGTAAAAAAACGCCCAGGAATGTATATAGGGGATACCGAAGACGGGACGGGCCTCCATCACTTGGTATTCGAGGTCGTCGATAACAGCATTGACGAGGCCTTGGCCGGCTATTGCAGCAATATAAAGGTCACCATACATACCGACGAATCCATAACAGTTACCGATGATGGGCGCGGGATCCCGGTGGGCTTGCACGAAGAAGAGGGGCGATCAGCAGCTGAGGTGATCATGACAACGCTCCATGCTGGCGGCAAGTTTGATGACAATTCCTATAAGGTATCTGGCGGACTCCATGGTGTGGGTGTTTCGGTCGTTAACGCCCTGTCAGAAGACCTCTGCCTGATAATCTACCGGGAGGGCGGCTGTTACCGTCAGGAATACCGGGACGGTAAACCAGTTACAGAGCTGCAAAGGATTAATGATTCGGACCTCACAGGTACAGAGGTCCATTTTTTGCCCAGTCGGGTGGTCTTCAAGAATATCGAGTTTCACTACGACATTTTGGCCAAGCGGCTGCGGGAGCTGTCTTTTCTGAATTCCGGCGTCCATATCGAGTTGACGGACGAACGCACTAACAAACACGATATCTTTGAATACCAGGGCGGGATAGCAGCCTTTGTAAAGCATCTCAACAGGAACAAGACACCGTTACACCCGGCGGAAATTTCCATCGACAAAGAGAAAGACGGGATCACCGTGGAGTTGGCCATGCAATGGAACGACTCCTACCAGGAGAACATCTTCTGTTTTACCAATAATATTCCCCAACGGGACGGCGGCACTCACAATGCAGGACTTCGCTCAGCCCTGACCCGTACGCTCAATAATTACCTTGAAAATCAAGGGCTTATATCAAAATACAAGATATCGCCCAGTGGTGAGGATGTTCGCGAAGGGCTTACAGCCGTCCTCTCGGTCAAGGTGCCTGACCCGAAGTTTTCCTCACAGACCAAGGACAAGCTGGTCTCGAGCGAGGTCAAATCCGCTGTTGAATCTGTCGTGGCGGAAAAGCTCCAGGAGTTTCTACTGGAGAATCCGGCGGACGCGCGAATCATTGGCGAGAAGATCATGGAAGCGGCTCGTGCCCGGGAGGCTGCCCGCAAGGCACGGGAACTGACTCGTAGAAAGACTGCGTTGGATATTGCCGGCCTGCCGGGCAAGCTAGCCGATTGCCAGGAAAAAGACCCGGCCCTTTCCGAGCTGTTTCTGGTCGAGGGGGATTCCGCAGGCGGTTCAGCAAAGCAGGGGCGGGACAGGAAGTACCAAGCCATCCTGCCCTTGAAGGGAAAGATCCTGAACGTGGAGAAGGCACGGTTTGACAAGATGCTTTCGTCTGCCGAGGTGGGCACGCTGATCACCGCGCTGGGTTGCGGGATAGGCCGGGAAGAGTTCGATATAAATAAGCTGCGCTATCACCGGATCATCATCATGACAGACGCCGATGTTGATGGCTCACATATTCGCACCCTGTTATTGACGTTTTTCTACCGGCAGATGCCGGAACTGATCGAACGCGGCCATTTATATATCGCACAACCACCGCTGTATAAGGTCAAGAAGGGAAAGGTGGAACGTTATCTCGGTAACGATGCACAACGTGATGCCTACCTGCTAGAACTGGCGCTGGAGGATGCTACTTTATACCCGGAAGGCGAGAAAGGAGAGCCCATTTCAGGGGAGGCGCTGCGCCAGCTTGCCGGCACCTATATTGCTTCAAGACTTTCGCAGATGAGCTTGCAAAAACGCTTTCTTCCCGAAGTTATCAGTGCAATGGAAGACCTGCCTAAACTGTCACGTGAAAAGTACAAGGACCAGGTAGCCGTCGAACAATGGTTCAACGCGCTTGGTGAATTGGTAGCGGAACGCACTGGGAGCGAATGTGAGACCGAGGCGTTTCTCTCCGGCAAGGGAGACGAATACGGCGGCCGTGTGACCATGAGCGTGCATGGAATAGACATCAGCAACGTCTTCTCCCCTGAATTCTTTGCCTCCAGGGAATACCGCGATCTGGTGGCTTTGCATGAACAACTACCCGTTGGCAAGGACGCCGCTGTTCGTCGTGGTGATCAAACCGTGCCCATTGTTTCCATCAAGGGCGCGTTTGATTGGTTACTGGATGAGGCTGCCAAGGGCCTGCATATACAGCGTTACAAGGGTCTGGGAGAAATGAACCCGGAGCAGCTCTGGGAGACCACGATGGATGCACATACCCGCATCCTGTCACAGGTGCGAATAGAAGATGCGATCGCCGCGGACGAGATATTCACGACACTGATGGGCGATCAGGTTGAACCCCGACGTGAGTTTATTGAACAAAACGCCCTGATGGTAGAAAATCTGGATACCTGATTCACAGCGTACTGGCCAAGAACCAGGCCAGGAATTTAAAGACGGCAGGAGGCGGAAAGATAGGTAAAGATATCTCATCAGCTACGAAGTTACCCACCTAAACTATTCATTCTACACCCTTGGGACGCGATGGCAAGCGTAAACCCCTGATCACAAGCCCGGGTATTTATCTCTCTAAACCGATTGATATAGATCAATCGGTATCAATTGATCTATATCAATGGAATTTTATTTTTTCGTTTGCGTATATTGCAGCGCATATATAATTATATTAAATCTAAGTTTCAAGGCGCACGCTGTCTCAAAGATGAAATGGGGCAAATGGGAATAACAACAATAACAAACGTGTAGAAAATAATGCATTGGCTAAGAAAAATCTGGAATGCGCTACTTCGCCCAAGTTCCCGTTATTCTCTAGGGGCGGTTCTCCTGGTAGGCGCAGTTGGGGGTGTTCTGTTCTGGGGCGGATTTAACTGGGCGATGGAAATGACGAATACAGAGGCATTTTGTATCTCCTGCCATGAAATGGAAAACACCGTATATAAGGAATACAAAGAAAAGATCCATTACTCCAACAATTCAGGTGTCCGGGCAGTCTGCGCTGACTGCCACGTGCCACATGATTGGGTTCACAAAGTGATTCGCAAGATCAAGGCCAGCAACGAGCTCTATCACAAGATTATCGGGACAATTGATACCGTTGAGAAATTCGAGGCCAAGCGATTGGAGCTTGCAAAGCATGTCTGGGAGGAAATGAAGGCTAATGATTCCAAGGAATGCCGTAACTGTCACAGCATGACCGCTATGGATTTATCCAAGCAAAAACCCCGTGCCCGCGGTCAGCACGAAAGTGCCGCGGAAGAAAATCAAACCTGCATCGATTGCCACAAGGGAATTGCCCATAAAGACATTCATAAGGAATTGGAGAAAGAGAAAGAGACTGAACCAACAGAAGAGGATTTTATGTTGTGATTGTTGACTCATGAAACTAAATGAAAGGTAGATGAACATGAAACGCCGGGAAACACTAAGAAAAAGAAAGCTGTCTCAAGCGACTATTATTATCGCTTCTTATTTAATTTCGACTGCGAGCGTACAGGCAATCGATTGGGGCAGCGTTCAAGGGAAAGATGTAACACTTTTTTATCCCGGACAGGCATCCTGGGAATGGGTGCTGACGAAGTCTGATCATAGTGGGGCTGATAAATTCAAGCAGGGAAAGAATTGCAAGGAATGTCACGAACGTGAAGAAAGCGATATCGGCACAAAAATCGTAACGGGCAAGAAACTAGAGCCTGATCCTATTCCCGGCAAAAGCGGCTCGATCAAGGTAAACGTCAAAACCGCCCATGACAGTGAAAAGTTTTATGTCAGATTTGAGTGGTCTGAGACTCCCCAGGGCGATCAACCAATCATGGATAAAGATTTCGATTCCAAAATAACCGTGATGTTCGATGACGGCAAGGTACTGGCAGCCAAACGGGCCGGTTGTTGGGGCACATGCCATGACGACGCCGTGAATATGGCAAGCGCACCAACGGGAAAGGAGATCACCAAATACCTTGCCCAATCACGCACAAAACTCGGACGCAGCGGCGGCGGTGAGAATTATAAATCACCGTCCGAGCTTGATCAGTTACTGAATGAAGGAATATTCATGGAATTCTGGCAGGCAAAGCTTAATCAAGGTGCAGAACCAGTCGCCGTCGACGGATATATCCTGGATAAACGCCATAAGAATGACAATCCCTTGGTTGATGTCCAGGCGGAATTTAATGGCGGCAAATGGACTGTTACCATGAGCCGGAAACTGACAGTGTCAGAACCACATAGAAAAAATATCGCGGCCGGGCAAATCTATCCGGTAGGTTTTGCCCTGCATGATAATCATACCGAACACCGTTATCACTATATTTCACTCGAACATACATTCGCCCTGGACCAGGGTGAGGCGGATTTTATCGCTGTTAAGAAATAAACATTATGGCTATGGGGGGCATAACAATGATTAATGCCAGTAATAGAAAAATGAAGCTATCAGGAGCCCTGCTTCTGTTAGGTATATTCGGCAGCTTTCCGGTCTTCGCTGCCGATGGGGGCACCGATGAGGCGGGAAGAGAATACGCATTGAAAGGTGCAAAGACCTGCCTTAAATGCCACGACGAATATCCGGTAAAGAATATTTTTCAGACCCCTCATGTGCAAAAGGCCGACAAGAGAACGCCGTTTGCAGCCCATGAATGTGAGTCCTGTCATGGTGCAAGCCCGGACCACCTGATAGAGCCGCCCAAAAAGGACCAGGGAGAAAAACATAAACCACCCCATCTCGTATTCGGGCTGAAATCGAAAAACTACAAGGTCTCAAGCGTTGATGATCAGAACAAAGTCTGTCTTGGGTGCCATGAATCGGGGATAAGGATGCACTGGCGCGGGAGCCAGCACCAGTCTGGTGACGTTCCTTGTGCGGCCTGTCATGCCATACACCAGCCCAAGGATCCGGTTCTGGTCAAGACCGACCAGGCAGAAGTCTGTTTTGCCTGCCATACCGACAAGCGCGCGCAGTTGCGCCGCCGTTCCAGACACCCAATCAGGGAAGGCAAGGTGGTATGTGCAGATTGTCACAATCCGCATGGCTCCGCCGGACGCACCTTGCTGGTCAAGAACACCGTCAATGAAACCTGTTACCAGTGTCACGCTGAAAAGCGTGGCCCGTTCCTGTGGGAACACCAGCCGGTGAGGGAAGACTGCACAAATTGCCATAATCCGCACGGCAGCACACAGCAGAGGATGCTGGTACAAAGAACACCTTTCCTCTGCAATAACTGTCATTCGGAACGATTTCATCCGAGCACGCTCAGGGACGGGAGCGGACTGCCGCCTGTTGGTGCGGACAATCGGTTGCTGGGCAAGGGTTGCTTGAATTGCCATTCAAAGATTCACGGTTCCAATCATCCGTCTGGACCCAGGTTTACCAGATAAAGTTATGATGACCGAGCTGAATTTTTCATACAGAGATAAACAAGTTGTAACGGGGGCACTGTCATGAACAAGTTAAAATACAATTTATATGTATTGATAGCAGTCGCCTTCCTTTCCTCAAACAACGTCATTGCACAGGAGGAAGGGGGGTTTATGCTTGAGGAAGTTACAGAGGCACCAGCACCTGTGTATTTCAGTTTTGTTGAAGGTGGCGGCATCTATTCCAGTGCGGATTCCTTCAAATTCGGGGAATACAACGGCCTGGAAGAAGAGGGCTTTTACGCCAATTTCAATTTCGGGGTGAGCCTATTGACCGCCTACGATGATAACAGTACGCAGTATGCGGATTTTTCAGGTACCAATGTAGGACTGGATAACCGCTCGTTGTACGGAGAATACGGTCAACAGGGAAGATACAGTGTCTATGCTGAATATGATCAAATACCCCACAACCGCCTCGATGATGCCCTCACACCCTTTGTCGGCGCCGGTACGAACAACCAGACCCTGCCGGCCAGCTTTTCTCCTACTGCCACCGTGACCACTCAATTGCCACTGCAATCAACTTTAAACCAGGTGGATGTCGAAACAGACCGCTATACGGCTGGCGCAGGTTTTACCTGGATCCCCCTGGAAAACTGGCAGTTAAGAGGAAACTACCACCATCAAATCAAGGACGGCACCGAGACCCTGGCCTCCATATTCGCCCAGGGTGGTGGCGGGAACCTTCGTTCATCGATACTCGTCGTGCCGGTTGATTACCAGTTCGATGAAGCTGATGTAGGCGTTGCCTATACAACCAAGCAATACCAGGTAGACCTCAGTTATCATTTTTCATACTTCAATAACTCAGAAGGAGCAGTGAACTGGCGCAACCCCTTCAATGAAGGCGGTGGTGGAACCGGCGCCCGATTCAATGATCCGGGCTTAATCGCAACGGCACCTGACAATACTGCCCACCAGGTGACATTGTCAGGCGGTTATAACTTCGGGGCGACTTCCCGCCTATCGGGAAGCTTCTCCTGGGGACAGATGCTGCAGAGTGACAGTTTCTATAACTACAGCGTCAATCCGAGATTCCCCATCACCACTCTGCTGCCGCGAGGCGATCTTGACGGGGAGATTCAAACTCTCTTTGCCAACCTGAATTTCACCACGCGGCCAATCAGGAATCTGAGCTTAGGGGCCCACTATACCTATGATGACAGGGACAACCAGTCCCCTCGGGATGTTTACTCGAGGATCCGGAACGATGCCTCCGCTCAGGCGGATCCTACCGATCCCACCGATGAGAATAACAGGGTCCCGCGCCCCTACAGCCTGGAGCGGCATAAGGTTGAACTGGATGCTGACTATCGCCTGACCAGGATATTCAAGCTTGGGGCCGGCTATGAATTTGAACAAATAGACCGGGATTTATCGGAAGTCGATTCCACCCGGGAGCATACCGGTAAGGTCAAACTTTCCTTGACACCTTACGGCTCAACAAGTGGCTGGATTAAATATGCCTTTTCAAGGCGCACCGGGGATGACTATGTCACCAACCTTCCATTCGTTGAAGGACAGACAGCAGCCCATATTGCGACCCTGACATTCGATGAGTTGTTCGAGAATGATCCAACACTGCTTAAATGGTATATGAATGATCGGGATAAACATGATGTGAAAGGGAACATCAATTTTACCCCTGCTAACACGGTGTCATTAGGGTTGACCGGTGGCGTATCCCTTAGTGATTACAATGATTCAACAACCCTCGGACCATCGCTCGGATTACGCAAGGATACCAGGGGCTATGGCACCTTCGATTTAGGACTGTATCCAACGGAAAATATTGATACCTATGCCTATGTGACATATGAGCGCATTCAGCGTGAACAGAATGGCTACGAACGTAACACCGTAGTTACCCCGCTATCCGTGCGTGACCCGGGCAGGTTCTGGGATTTAGATACCATTGACGATGTTTACTCACTCGGTACCGGTGTTAATATTCGTGACTTGATGGGCGGCAGGGTGGATATCAACGCAGATTACACATTTTCCTACGCTGACACCGAAATCGACCCTGTAGGCGGCACCACTCTACAACCCGTTTTCGATCTCACTCACCTGACGACGAGGACACACAGCTTTAACATCACGGGCGATTACAGGCTGAGAGATAATATGAAAGTAAGGCTTGCTTATCTCTTTGAATACTTCAAAACACGTGATTTTTCCCTTAGCCAGGTGTACCCGGATTCGTTAAATAACGTTCTTTTACTCGGTAACACCGATCCGAATTACACAGCCCATGTAGGCTGGCTCTCATTCATTTATGAATTCTAGGGGGTGTTTCTGATATTCAAGCTAACATGCATGACAGGCAGAATGCCTGTCATGCATATCTGAACAGAAATATCTTGCCGTTTTCCCCTGATTGACTGATCACTCCTGACCTGGGCGTGCGCAGACCCAGGCATCAACCCGACTGGCCCCTGCCCGTTTTAAAGCCCGGGCGGCCTCGCGCAGGGTTGCCCCCGTCGTCATAACATCATCTATCAATGCCAGATGGCGGCCGCGCACATCCGCGTTGGCGGTTAGGGCAAAGGCGCCCCTCATGTTGCGGCGGCGTTGCGGCCTTTTCAGCCCGCTCTGGGCAATGGTCGGGCGCAGCCTTTGCAAAGTGTGGATTGTTGCCGGGATTCCCGTGGCAGCGGAAAATGCCCTTGCCAGGCAGGCAGACTGGTTGTAACCGCGTTCCCGCAGCCGCCCCCTGTGCAATGGGATGGGGATCAGTTGCTCGGGCAGAACCAGGAGCCCGGCCTCAGCCAATCCATGGTAGGCAAGCGCGAAAAACCCGGCCAGCCCGGGGCGGGCGTGGAACTTCATCTCCTGTATCACCCGGTCCACGGGATAGCTATAGCGGAAGGGCGCAATCACCACATCGAGAGCTGGTCCCGCGGCCCCCAGGCACTCGGCACAGATCTGACCATGGCAGTCCGGCAGGGCGCAGACGGGACAGGGGTCTCTATTAAGCGGGAGTTCCCGCAGGCAAGGCGTGCAAACGGGCAAGCGGCCTGAAGGGGCGTAGCACAAAAAGCAGCTACCTGGGATAGATTGGTCATTTATTAACCACCTGTTAAGACCATGCCGGGCCATTAACTTGACTGCCGTATCTTTCAGTGTAATCTCCATGCAGACTTTATCCCGTTGACCAAGGACATCTTCCCTTATGCAAAGCCCCGATACCTCAGGAGCAAATACTATACGCCATGACTGGTCTGAGGATGAAGTCACGGCCCTGTTTCAAACGCCATTTAATGACCTTGTCTTTCGCGCCCAGTCGCTCTATCGCCAGTTCTTTGACCCCAATGCGATCCAGCTCAGCACCCTGCTCAATATCAAGACCGGCGGGTGCCCGGAGGATTGTGCTTATTGCCCCCAAAGCGCCCGCTATGCCACGGGTCTGAACGCCGAGCCACTGATGGACATTGCAGAGGTGAAATCGGCCGCTGTTCAGGCCAGGGAAAAGGGGGCCAGCCGGTTTTGCATGGGTGCCGCCTGGCGTAGCCCGAAGGACCGTGACCTAGACCAGGTGATCGAGATGATCCGCGTCGTCAAGGATCAGGGCCTGGAGGCTTGTGCAACGCTGGGGATGCTGACCAGGGAGCAGGCCGACAAGCTGAAATCCGCGGGCCTGGATTTCTACAATCATAATCTGGATACTTCCGAGGCCTTTTACGAGACGATTATTTCAACCCGCACCTACCAGGATCGGCTGGACACCCTGGAGGCTGTCCGTGAGGCGGGCATGAAAGTCTGTTGTGGCGGTATCGTGGGCATGGGAGAAGGCCTGGCAGACCGGGTACAGATGCTGATCACACTGGCCAACCTGCCCAGTCACCCCGAGAGCGTCCCGATCAATCTGTTGGTCAGGGTGGAGGGCACGCCATTGGAAGATCAGGCCGATCTGGATCCCTTTGACATGGTACGGATGATCGCTGTTGCCCGTATCATGATGCCGGCATCCTATGTGCGCCTGTCCGCCGGGCGTAATGAAATGACGGATGAGTTGCAGGCCCTGTGTTTTCTCGCGGGCGCCAACTCGGTCTTCTATGGCGAGAAGTTGCTGACGACCGGCAATCCCGAATTTGCCCGGGACCAGTCATTATTCCGCCGTTTGGGATTAAAGGCCACGCATTAAACATTTCATCCGGGCTCTATAGTGACCGATCTTCCCCCGCGCTTTCGGCAGGCCCTTGAGCAAGACAGACAGGAACGGGCCCGGCAGGGGCTGACGCGCCAGCGCCGTGCCAGAGAATTTGCCCCGCCCCCTTTTGCAATACTTGATGGCCGTTCGGTCATTAATTTCTGCAGCAATGATTACCTAGGGCTCTCGGGCCACCCGGCCTTGATTAAGGCCACGCGTGAAGGCCTGGATGAATACGGCCTGGGCAGCGGTGCCTCGCAACTGGTCTGTGGTTATTCAGCCGTGCACAAAGAACTCGAGGAAAGGTTGGCCGAACATACCGGCAGGTCACGCGCCGTGCTGTTTTCAAATGGCTATATGGCAAACCTCGCCATCATCGACAGCCTGCTGGGCAAGGGTGATTGTGTGTTTGGCGATCGCCTGAACCATGCCTCGCTGATCGATGCCGCCCGGTTATCGCGAGCAGTGTATAAGCGTTATCCGCATGGTGATGTGAATGCACTAACCAGGCTGTTACAACACAACGACACCGGAAAGGCGCTGGTGTCAACCGATGCGGTTTTTAGTATGGACGGTGATATTGCGCCGCTGAAAGAGATGGTCCACCTGTGTACCGAGCATGGCGCCCTGCTGTCGGTCGATGATGCCCACGGTTTTGGTGTGCTGGGCCGGAAAGGGGCCGGCACGCTGGAGCAGCTTGGCCTGGGCCCGGAACAGGTGCCGCTCTTGATGGCGACCTTTGGCAAGGCCCTGGGCGGCTTTGGCGCCTTTGTCGCTGGCGATGAACTGATCATTGACAACCTGGTTCAGCGTGCCCGTACGCTGATCTATACCACGGCCCCACCGCCCGCCTTGGCGAAGGCCGCTTTGCGGGCGCTGACTCTGCTAACCGAGGAGGCCTGGCGGCGGGAAAAATTGTCTGAACTAACTGAGCATTTTATTCAGGGTGCACGTGAGCACGGCCTACCTTTGGCCGGTTCAACAACCCCGATACAGCCCGTCATCCTGGGTACGGCCGCCAAGGCGGTAATGGTCAGCAGGCAATTACTCGAGCGGGGATTCTGGGTCACGGCCATCCGGCCGCCAACGGTGCCCCAAGGCACGAGCCGTCTGCGGATCACGCTGAGCGCAGCGCACGAGATTGCCCATATCGATGCACTGCTGGATGCCCTGGTAGAAGTCCTGGGGCAGGAGGAACGGGCATGCGGTCAATAAGGCTAAAGGTGCTGCCCGGCTGGGGACTGCCAGCTGCCGTGATGTTGGAATATGTCTCTGAACTGAGTGCTCACTTTCACACAGAGATAGTGAATTTACCGGGTTATGGAACGGATTACCCAGACAGGCTCCGGGATATGGGGGGGCTGGTCGATGCCTTAAGCCCGCAGATCAAGCAACCCTGCGTGTTGCTAGGCTGGTCATTGGGTGGCATGGCGGCCCTGGGTCTCGCATCAGAACTGGGAGACAAGGCGCTTGGGGTATTCTTGCTTGCCAGCACACCTTGTTTTGTCAACAGGCCCGGTTGGTCACACGGCGTATTGCAGGACGACATCGGGCGTATGTTGGAAATAGTTGAAGACCAGCCGGGCCATGTCTTGCAAGGTTTCGCTGGGCTGGTGGCAACCGGGGATGCTGCCGCCCAGACAACACTGCGCAGCTTGAAAGACGCGGTCGCTGAGCCCCCGGCAAGGCCCGCCACCCTGGCGGACGGCCTTCAAATATTGATGATATCGGATCTGCGTAACGAACTCGCGGGCCTGAAATGTCCTGCCGCGCTGTTGCTGGGCGGGGAGGACCGGCTTGTCCATCGCGGGACAGCGGAGGCCAGTCACGCCCTCTTTCCCGGACTGCGTGCAGAATTGATTGAAGATGCCGGCCACGCCCCGTTTCTCTCCTGTCCAAGGGAGACGGTAAAAAAGACGCTGCAACTGCTGAAAGGAATGCAGATATGAGCGGACGGGAAAAGATATGGGTGGCAGAGCGGTTTAACCGTGCTGCAAGGGATTATGACGAGCACGCGGTGTTACAGAAGGCCGTTGCCGAAAGGCTGTTGGCTCGTCTGGATTACCTGCGCATTTCTCCCTCGTGGGTGCTGGACCTGGGTTCCGGTACAGGCGCCTCGGCTCGGTCGCTTGCGGGCCGCTATCGACGGGCACGGGTCCTGCACCTGGACCTCTCGGTCGCAATGCTGGCCACTGCTCGTGCCCAGGGGCCGCGGTTCTTTTCCCGGCATGCGTATGTTATGGCTGACATGGAGCAGCTTCCCCTCCCCGCCAACAGCATGGACATGGTCTACTCCTCGCTCACACTGCAATGGAGCCATTCACCCGATCGTGTATTTCAGGAAGTACAGCGGGTCTTAAAACCGGATGGCCTTTTCCTCTTTTCCAGCCTCGGTCCTGACACCCTGAAAGAGCTGCGGGCGAGCTGGCAGGCCGTAGACGACAAGCAACATGTAAACATCTTTCCGGATATGCATGAAGTGGGTGACGGTCTGCTGCGCACTGGGATGGAAGATGTTGTTATGGATATGGAGATCATGACGATGCGTTACCCCGATTGCTACGGGCTCATGCGCGACCTGAAGCTCGTCGGCGCCAACAGCCTAATCGCGGGACGCAATAAGGGGCTTACTGGCAAGCAGAAGATGAAGGCCATGATGCAGGCTTACGAAAACTACCGCCGCGAAGGGCTGCTGCCCGCTACCTACGAGGTGGTCTATGGACATGGGCGTAAGTCCGTCAGGCCGGAGCAACATCTGCAGGACAATGTGGCCTATATCAGCGTCGATAGCCTGCGTCGGGGGATACGGAAAAGATGAAACCCGTTTCTGGTTACTTTATTACCGCGACAGACACGGGCGTAGGCAAGACCTGGTGCACCCTGGCTCTGATGCAAATGTTCCAGTCGCAGGGACTCAGCGTGGTCGGCATGAAGCCGGTAGCCAGCGGTTGCCGCGAGAAGGGTGGGCACCTCCTGAACGAAGATGCCGAACTTATCCAACAACAGGCCACAGGTATCCCTGACTATGAGCGCGTGAATCCCTATGCGTTCGCCCCGCCTATTGCCCCGCACATCGCGGCAGAAAAAGCCAAGGTGAAGATCTGTCTGCCAGATCTGCAAATAAGTTACAACGAACTGGCCGAAGGAAATGACAGGATCATCGTTGAAGGCGTTGGCGGCTGGCGTGTTCCTTTGGGACAAGACCAAAGCCTGGCCGACCTGGTGCGGCTGCTTGGCCTACCGGTGATCCTCGTTGTCGGCCTACGGCTCGGCTGCATCAGCCACGCCATAATGACGGCGGAGGTGATCCGGGCTGATGGCCTACCGCTGGCTGGCTGGGTTGCCAACCACTGCCAGCGGGATTACGCGGAAGAAGACGCCACCTTATCCACGCTCAGGAGCCAGATCACAGCGCCCCTGCTGGGAGTGCTACCATGGTTGCCCGCGCTGGATGTGGCCAGGCTGTCTGCCGGGTTGGATCCTACAGCCTTCACCTGAGTAGGAAAAAATTCACCGGATCAGGAGTAAAAACTTGCCAAAAAGCGCAAAGTTTTGGCATATTGGAGTCCGTGCGCAGTCTCACCTACCCGTGGTACAGGTTTAAAATAAAAGATTGAGACCAGAGGTCTCCGGGGAAAAAGGTGATATATCGTGTGCAAGGTTCCAACAAGACCCGCGTGGATTTTGTTGTGAAACCGAACCAGGCTATGTCCTGGCGTGCACAGATGACTATTTATTCGGGGGTAGCCGCAGTAACCATTACTATCGGGACCCTGTTTTACCTGAAGGGTCTGACCTTGATCTTGCCCTTTTCCGGATTAGAAATACTGGCGCTAGGCATCGCCCTGTATCTTTGCGCGTGGCGCAGCGGGATCCGCGAAGTGATCTCGATAAGCAGTGACGAAATAGTTATTGAACGGGGGCGTACAGGCCCCGAGAATCGCCAGGTGTTCCAGCGTCCATGGGCAAAACTTGTATTAGAGCGTTCATGGAATAACTGGTATCCTAGCCGGCTGTTGCTCCGGTCGCATGGTAGGCAAACGGAAATCGGGGGGTTCCTCAACGAGCAGGAACGCCAGGGACTTGCGGAATTGCTGGAGCAGGCCCTGGCTGACAAGACAGAATAATGAATTAGAAATTCTACGTTAAAATATTAAACAAAAATTTTTTACTACATTTTTGCCGAGGATAGCTGCATGTTTTTCAATAAGCTGAGAAATTGCCTATTAGGGGCTGGAACGATGTTCTCGTTGTTATGGGCGGGGGCAGTAAATGCAGAGTGGGGGCTCAATATGACACCGGGTGTAACCCCGGTCAGCCAGGATGTCTATGACCTGCACATGCTGATTCTATACGTGGTGACGGTCATTGGCATCATCGTCTTCAGTATCATGTTCTGGTCAATTTTCCACCACCGCAAGTCAAAGGGCGCAGTTGCCGCCAAGTTCCACCACAGCACATTCGCCGAGATCGCCTGGACCATCGTCCCGGTGTTGATCCTAGTCGGCATGGCCGTTCCGGCAACCAAGACACTAATTAAAATGGAACAGACAGGTGATGCCGATATCACCGTCAAGATCACGGGCTATCAGTGGAAATGGAAATACGACTATCTTAACGAAGACCTCAGTTTCTTCAGCGTTCTGGCCCAGGACAGTAACGAGGCGCGCCAGCTGGGTTCAAACATAGATCCGGCAAGCGTGGATCATTACCTGCTTAATGTGGATCAGCCAATCGTCCTCCCGGTCAACAAGAAAGTCCGCTTGCTGACCACGGCCAATGACGTTATTCACGCCTGGTGGGTGCCGGCCCTGGGCTGGAAGCGTGATGCCATTCCCGGCTTTATTAATGATAACTGGGCCATCATCGAAAAAGAGGGGACTTATCGCGGCCAATGTGCGGAGCTGTGTGGCAAGGATCACGGCTTTATGCCCATCGTGGTCAAGGCTGTTCCGGAAGACGAATATGAAGCTTGGATAGAGGATATGAAACTGGCACAAGCCGAGGCCGCGGCGAGCGGTGAGCGCGAGTGGAGCAAGGATGAACTGATGGCCAAGGGCAAGGACCTGTATGCCAAGAACTGTGCGGCCTGCCACATGGCCGAGGGGCAGGGGGTCCCGGGGATGTTCCCTTCATTGGCGGGCAGCCCGATTGTAGCGACCGCAGAGGGTTTGCCTGATCACATAGACAGGCTCCTCAATGGTAAGAACCTCATGCCCGCCTTCGGTGAACAGTTGTCTGATGCGGATATTGCCGCCGTCATCACCTTTGAGCGTAATGCCTGGGGTAACGATACAGGCGACGTGGTTCAGCCGAAAGATATCAAGGCTGCACGTTAAGCAGGAATTCTTGTTCAGTTATTAAAAATTTATAAAGAGGATAGACAAATGAGCGAAGCAGTCATCCACGAAGAACACCACGATGACCACGACCACAAGCCAACCGGCATCGGCCGCTGGTTGTTCTCAACCAATCATAAAGACATCGGCACCATGTACCTCGTGTTCGCACTGGTTATGTTTTTCATCGGCGGTGCCATGGCGTTGGTGATCCGTGCAGAACTTTTTCAGCCTGGTTTACAATACGTAGATCCGGTGTTTTTCAACTCAATGACCACTGTGCATGCACTGGTCATGATTTTCGGTGTGGTGATGCCCGCCGGCGTTGGTCTTGCCAACTGGCTGATCCCGATGATGATTGGTTCGCCGGACATGGCCCTGCCCCGGCTGAATAACATGAGTTTCTGGATACTGCCGTTTGCATTCGCGTTGTTGCTTTCCACGATGTTTATGGAAGGCGGCGCACCGAACGGAGGCTGGACCATGTACCCGCCGCTGACCCTGCAACTTGGCAACGCTTTTCCCTTCCTAATTTTTGCGGTCCACTTTCTGGGTATTTCATCGATCATGGGCGCAATTAACATTATTGCCACCGTCTTTAATATGCGCGCACCCGGCATGACCTTTATGAGGCTGCCGCTTTTTGTCTGGACCTGGATCATCACGGCATTCCTTTTGATCGCCTCATTGCCGGTTCTTGCGGGCGCTGTGACCATGATGCTGACAGACAAGTTTTTTGGTACCAGTTTCTTCAGTGCGGCCGGTGGTGGTGATCCGGTAATGTTCCAGCATGTTTTCTGGTTTTTTGGACATCCCGAGGTGTATATCCTGATTCTGCCGGCTTTTGGCATCGTCTCCCAGATTATACCGACCTTTGCCCGTAAGCCGCTGTTCGGTTATGAGTCTATGGTGTATGCCACGGCATCGATCGCCTTCCTGTCATTCTTTGTCTGGGCGCACCATATGTTTACCGTGGGCATGCCGTTGGCAGGCGAACTGTTTTTCATGTATGCCACCATGTCGATTGCTGTGCCCACCGGGGTAAAGATCTTCAACTGGGTCGCCACCATGTGGCGAGGCTCCATGACCTTCGAAACCCCGATGCTTTTCTCCCTCGCCTTCGTGATCCTGTTTTCCATTGGCGGTTTCTCGGGGCTGATGCTTGGCATAACGCCAGCCGACTTCCAGTATCACGATACTTATTTCGTGGTGGCACATTTCCATTATGTGCTGGTTACCGGCGCAGTGTTCGCATTGTTTGCCGGTACCTATTACTGGCTACCCAAGTGGACGGGGCATATGTATGACGAGACGCTGGGCAAATGGCACTTCTGGCTGTCGACCATATCAGTCAACGTCCTGTTCTTCCCGCAGCACTTCCTTGGGCTGGCCGGTATGCCGCGCCGTATTCCGGACTACAGTGTACAGTTTGCCGATTTCAATATGATCTCGAGTATCGGCGGTTTTGCCTTCGGCTTTAGCCAGTTGCTGTTTCTTTATGTTGTCATCAAGTGTGTGAGGGGTGGCTCCAAGGTAAGCGACCAGGTATGGGAAGGTGCCCATGGCTTGGAATGGACATTGCCATCTCCTCCGCCGTTCCATTCATTTACCACACCGCCTCAGGTGACTGACGCGACGGCGCATTCATAGGCGTGAGGTAATATATTGGACCAGCAGCAAAAGGATCCCAGAATGTCATCCGAGATGGCGGCTAAAAACCGGCGCCTGGCGATTATCCTTGCGCTGATCGCGGTCGGGTTTTATGTGGGTTTTATCTTGATGAATCTGAAGCAATGAAGGACCAGGGCATAATCGGAACTACCGGAAAGCTGACTGCACTTGCTTTTTTGATGTTCGGCTTCGGTTATCTGCTGGTGCCAATTTACAATGTGTTTTGTGATCTCACCGGGATTAATGGCAAGACCGGGACGATCACACAGGAACAGGCAATCTCAGCAGGGGTGGATGAACAGCGGCTGGTAACGGTCGAATTCGACACCAATGTTAATGGTGACCTGCCCTGGTATTTCAGGCCGAAGACACACAAGCTTCAGGTACATCCCGGAGAGGTATCGGATGTGTTATTTGTCGTCGAGAACCAGGCCGGACGTGAGATAGCAGGTCAGGCGATCCCTAGCGTCGCGCCAAGCCAGGCATCATTGTACTTCAACAAGACCGAGTGTTTCTGCTTTACACAGCAAACACTGGCGCCTCACGAAAGAAAGGAAATGCTGGTCAGGTTTATTGTTGACAAGAAGTTGCCTGAAGAGATTTCAACCCTGACTCTGTCGTATACTTTTTTTATGGCACCGGGTGAAAAACAGACAGCGATAGATGACAAAGAAAACAAGTTACAGCAAGAGATCTAGTTAAATACAAATAATATTGATAACGGGGAGCTATTATGTCGGACGCACATAGCACTTATTTTATTCCTGAGCCAAGTCGCTGGCCGATCGTTGGCACACTGGCGCTTTTTGTCTCGTTCGTTGGCGGGGCGATAATGCTGAATGGTTCAGGTTTCGGCACTTTTATTCTTGGTCTTGGCGTCGCCGCGATCATTTATATGTTTTCAGGCTGGTTCGCGGATGTCATAGCAGAAAGCATTGCGGGTAAATATAACCAGCAGGTCGATGTCAGTTTCCGCTGGGGCATGAGCTGGTTTATCTTTTCCGAGGTGATGTTCTTTGCTGCCTTCTTCGGTGCCCTTTACTATGCAAGGCAGTTTTCAGTACCGTGGCTGGGCGGTGAAGGTGCCAAGCTGCTTACCCACGAATTGTTGTGGCCGGAGTTCTTTGCGGACTGGCCATTAATGGTAATTCCTGACCTCGAAGCCTTTGCGTCCTCGCTCTACCATGAAGTTATCCCGGCATGGGGGATTCCTGCTATCAATACCGCCATACTGCTTTCCAGTGGTCTGACAGTGACCTTTGCGCACTGGTCGCTGAAGAAGAACAACCGCAAGGGCCTGTGCTGGTGGTTGTTTGCAACGGTTTTACTGGGCTTTATTTTCGTGTTCCTGCAAGCCGGTGAGTATATTCATTCGTATCACGAGCTGAACGTGAAATTTGATTCAGGCATCTATGGGTCGACTTTCTTTATATTGACCGGTTTTCACGGTTTTCATGTCACGATGGGTGCCACCATGTTGATGGTGATCCTGGCTCGGTCAATAAAAGGGCATTTCAGCGAACATAACCATTTTGCCTTTGAAGGTGTGGCCTGGTACTGGCATTTTGTGGACGTTGTCTGGCTGGGACTTTTTATATTTGTGTACTGGTTCTAAGCCGGGTTTTAACTGCCGGGCCATTGGATGGCGAGGCAATTAACGGAAAATGACACCCAAGGTGTCATTTTCTTTTTATGGCAAGGTCTTTTCTGTTTCAGTCGGCGGTTCTTCTGGCATGATGCCGTGAGGCTTGATCATACCGGTAACCAGCCCGACGAAGAGCAATACGAAAAGCAGGATGGAGAGCGTGATTCTGACGGTAAGTGATTTAACAGTATTATTCGACTGGCCCTTGTCGCGCACGAGAAAAAACATTCCCGAGGCCAGCGAGAAGATAATCACCACCAGCAAGGCAAATACAACTATCTTGAACAGGATGGGTAACGTCATTTTTAAATCGTCTTGAAGGGAACGGTCTAAGAGTATACGCCCGATACCGCTATATGGCAGCAGGTAATAAAGACCGAGATGATTACGCACGCTAAATACAGCTTCAAACCGGGACTCTGGCCATCGCTTGTGACACTGCTGGTATTTCCCTGCCTGCTGGCGCTGGGTTTCTGGCAATTGGACCGGGCCGGCCAAAAGCGGGATATGTACCAGGCTTTTCTTGATAACCAGGCAGCTGAACCTCTGGACATCAGCTGGCTTGAGGCAAGGGATGACGGTACACCGTACTTTTGGCGCCACACGGTGGTTTCAGGGGCCTTTGATCCTGGCGTCCTCGTGTTCCTGGATAACCAGGTGCTGAACGGAACGACCGGGTATTTTGTTTACGCGTTGTTCAAACCTGAAAGCATGCGCGAAAGTATCCTGATCAACTTTGGCTGGATCGCCGCCGGCAATGATCGGCAATCACTGCCTGCGGTGCAGCTCCCCGTAGGCAAGGTATCGATCACGGGCGTTATCAAAGGTGTTCCACCGACCGGCATAGTGCTCGGAGAGGCCGTGCCGGAAAAGATACAAGAGAATTACAGGGTGCAGGCGATTGATATTGATCAGTTATCAAGTCTGCTGAATAGCGAGATGATGCCGTTTATCGTGCGGCTCGGGGCTGATTCGGCATACGGTCTGACACGCCAATGGAGCCTGCCCGGCTCGGGCGAGGCTAAACACTTGGGCTACGCGTTCCAGTGGTTCGCACTGGCCGCGACGCTGATCATCATTTACCTGGTGGTTAATCTGCGTAAAGAGAAAGAATAGTTGATGTCTGAACAGCACAAGAATACATGGCGGTCCCGTCTGACGATCATCGTGATCGTTGCGTTTTTTGTATTGCCGATCCTTGTCTCCTGGTTCCTGGTTTTCTTCACAGATTACGGACGCGATAGCGTAGGCACACAACACGGTGTTTTGATTAATCCGCCGCGGCAATTGCAGGACGTGCAATTGACCGATCCCCTCACGGGGGAGAAAACCGCGCTTTATGAGAAGTGGACGCTGTTCCTGCCGGTAAGCGGTGACTGTGATCAAACCTGCCGGGATAATCTTTATGCCGTCAGGCAGATCCGGCTGGCCATGGGCAAGGAGATGCAACGTATGCAGCGGGCAAGTTATTTTCAGGGCAGGGATCAAATTGAGAATGTAGATACGCTATTTGCGGATTATGCCGGGCACCTGGTGTTATTTGCAAAGGACGTGAATGCAGACTTTGCGGCCAAGTTGCGGATCGAAAGCCTGGACACCACAAATGCCATGTATCTGATCGACCCCGCCGGATTTGTTGTGATCTGTTACCCAGAGGGCTCAAACCCTTCCGGGATCATCAAGGACCTGAAACGCCTGTTAAGGATTTCAAAACTGGATTGAGAAGGTGATAAGCAAAACACTTTTTACGGGGATGGCCAGGCTGACGTTACTGCTCGGGTTTGTGGTTGTCGTGCTGGGCGCCTATGTGCGCCTTTCAGACGCGGGCCTGGGTTGCCCGGACTGGCCGGGCTGTTACGGCGAGATGGTTGTGACCGACAGGATATCGGAGAACGGGCACCTGTACCCGGAGCGTCCCTTCGAAAGCCACAAGGCCTGGAAGGAGATGGTCCACCGCTATGCCGCTGGTAGCCTGGGGCTACTTATCTTTGCTATGGCATTTTTCTCGTGGCGTAAACGGGACGAGTTCAGGGTTCGGCCGGCCATACCGATCGTGCTTGCTGTCCTTGTGATCTTCCAGGCCTTGCTGGGCATGTGGACCGTCACCCTGTTGCTGAAGCCGGTAGTCGTCATGGCGCACTTGCTGGGCGGGCTGACTATCCTCTCCCTGCTGTTCTGGTTCAATCTGCGCCTGATAAGCACCGACAGGCCTGCGGATACGGCGCAATCCACACTGCTTTCCTGGGCCATCGCCGGCCTCGTTATCGTAATCCTGCAGATTTCCCTCGGCGGCTGGACCAGTGCCAACTACGCGGCCCTGATCTGTCCCGATTTCCCGGTCTGCCAGGGCAGCTGGTGGCCACCCATGGATTTCAGCGAGGGTTTTATCCTGTGGCGCGGGCTCGGCATCGATTATGAGGGTGGCGTTCTGCCGGCCGATGCCCGCACCGCCATACACATGAGTCACCGTATCGGTGCGCTGGTAACGGTCCTGGTGATCGGGACGACCGCGATACGCCTCATGCGTGGTACCGACGGGTCCTTGCGCCTGACCGGCGTCGTGATGCTGTTTGTCCTGCTTCTGCAAGTGCTTTTGGGGGTCTCGAATGTCCTGCTACGCTTGCCATTGCCCATCGCGGTAGCACATAACGGGGTTGCCGCGTTATTATTACTGACCCTGGTGGCGTTCCTGTACCAGGCAGTCGTCCCGAATTCATCTAGGAGAACATTGTGAGTAACCAGTCCGACATTGCCGTGCAGATTTCAAGCTGGCGTGACTATCTGGCCCTGTGTAAGCCCAAGATAGTTTCGCTGATCGTGTTCACGGCGGTCGTGGGGATGTTCATGGCGACACCCGGCATGGTGCCATTGAATGCCCTGGTCTTCGGGACTCTGGGTATTGCGCTCGCCGCCGCCTCAGCCGCGGCGATTAACCATGTGGTGGATCATCGAATTGATTCCATCATGGCGCGCACCATGCGCAGGCCGCTGCCCAGGGGGAATGTCAGCCTGCAAAATGCAGTTATCTTCGCCTTCTTTCTCTGCGCCCTGTCGATGATCATCCTGACCTGGTTCGTCAACCTGCTGACAGCGGTGCTGACGGTGTTTTCTCTTATCGGTTACGGTTTTATCTACTCCATGTTTCTCAAGCGTGCCACGCCGCAGAACATCGTGATCGGCGGAGCGGCCGGTGCTGCGCCTCCGGTGCTGGGCTGGACGGCGGTCACCGGCACGCTGGACCCGTATTCACTGCTGTTGTTCCTGATTATCTTTGCCTGGACGCCCCCGCATTTCTGGGCCCTGGCCATTTACCGCTGGAAGGATTACCAGAGCGTCAATATACCCATGCTGCCGGTTACGCATGGCACTGATTTTACCCGTCTGCATATCCTGCTCTATACCATTGTGCTGTTTATCATCACGCTGTTTCCTTACCTCACGGTCATGAGCGGCCTGGTGTATCTGGTCGGCGCGATATTACTGGGCGGCGGGTTTTTGTATTACGCGATCAGGATGCAGTTTGACAAGAGCGACCGGCTGGCGATGAAAACCTTTTCCTATTCCATTGTTTACTTGATGGCGTTGTTTGCCTTGCTGTTGATTGATCATTACGTGCCGTTGATAGTTTCCATTATTTCCGGGTAATTTATGCCCCTGGATCATCCGGGTTAACATAACCTGATTTCGAAGCGCACAATAAAAAGAGGAAAACAATGTCTCTTATGATTCCTATGTCGTGTGGAGAACTGCTCGATAAGCTGACGATACTCTCTATAAAGAAGGAGAGGATAAACGACAAGGACAAACTCAAGAATATCAATAAAGAGTTTGATCAGCTTACGCAGATCTACGAAGAACAGGTTGATAAGAGCGTCGAGCTGGACGGGCTGGTTGCAGATCTGCGTGAAGTCAATGAAAGACTCTGGGATATTGAAGATGAGATCAGGGCATGTGAGAAGCAAAAGGACTTTGGGGAACGGTTTATTGAACTGGCTCGCTCTGTTTATATTAGTAATGACAGGCGTGCAAAACTGAAATACCAGATAAATTCCCTCTCAGGATCTGAACTGGTCGAAGAGAAGTCGTACGAAGATTATTAGTGAGGTCGATACTTGTCATCAAGTTGAGTGCACTGGGTGATGTGGTACAGACCAGTGGTGCCATTCGTGATATCCGGGAACACCATCCCCATGATCGTATTACTGTATTGACGACTCCCCCATACCGGCGTTTTATGGAAAAGTGCCCCTGGGTAGATGATGTTTTGATTGATCGCCGCCCGTCCCTGCTCAATCTTCCTGGCATACTGAAATTACGAAAGGACCTGCGCGCAGGCCTTTTCGATCGTGTGTATGATTTGCAGCAAAGACGCAGGACGCGGCTTTATCGCCGGTGGTTTCTGCCTGCTGTTGAGTGGTGTGGTGATGTAAAAGGCGGCATGGTCTACCTGAAGCAGGATGAAGTAAAAACCTTTGCCCAGGATCGACTGGCGCGCATGCTGAAGCTCGCCGGTATAGTCCCGCGCCACACTCTGAAGAACGACGCATCGTGGATGGCTGATCCGGTTGAGGATATTCTTGCCGAGGCTGGATTAAAGGATGCTTTCATCGTCCTTTTTCCCGGCGCATCGGCGGCGCATCCCGAGAAGCGCTGGCCCTACTTCAAGGAACTTGCTGAGCGATTACAGTCGCATGGCAAGCAGGTTGTTACCATCCCCGGCCCCGACGAGCTGGAACTCTGCCGATCGCTCCCGGGTAAGATGCTGGTACCGGAGAATGGCTATTATGATTTTTTCAAGCTAGCCGGGATCGTTAAACACGCGCGCTATATCATTGGCAACGACACAGGGCCGACACACATTGCAGCGAACGTCGGCTGTCAAGGCCTTGCGTTATATGGAGGGCATGCCAAACCCGAGTGGACGGGGATCCAACTCACGGGTTTTTCGTGGTTGCAGGAGGAAAACCTTGCGGACCTGAGTGTCGATACCGTCTGGGAAAAGATATCCGGATTAATATGATTTTGTGAATTGGAAGATAGCAAGAAATATTTTGTTAGTTTGATGTTTTAGTTGGATATAAAAAATTTAATAATCACATTTAAAAAAGTAATCATTTGAACCAGAATATTGTTCAGCCTTTGACAGATTTCCATCCTTATCCATCAGAAATGAGTGATATCCATATTCACTAAGGAACCGCCAGATATCATCCGGTTTGTAATTCATTCTGGCCGCCAGGCTTTCGTCAATTTCCAAATATAATATTGGCCTGAATTTTTTTAATACATTTTGTGCGCCACGTAGTACTAGTAATTCACTTCCTTCCACATCGATTTTAATAAAGTCGATTTTATTGATGGAATTCTTCTCAATATAAGAATCAAGCGTAACGGTTCTTATTTTTTCGGAAATATAATCACGTGAAGCTTCCGCTCCAAAATGTGAAAGGCCTATTCCGAGCTTTCCACTTTCTTTCACGGGAATAATTATTTCCTGTTCGCCATTAGTCTCTGATAATGCAAGATGCTCAATTTTCACGTTTGGCAGCTTGCCCACTATTAATTTCAGTATTGAATGGCAATAGTCAACTGGTTCAAAAGCGATTACCAGTACACTGTGGTCATGTATCATGGCATATTCTTTGGTTAAATATCCAAAGTGTGCGCCAACTTCAATAACCACGCCGTTTTGCCGAATATGTTTAGACATGGCCATAACACGTGGCCTCTCCTTGTGTTTGTAGCGAGCCTTCAAATAATGGAGAAGCCAGGCAAATTTTTGCTTCGGATTTTTATAAACTTTTGTTCTATCCAGTTGCATAATGCATGGCTTGTTTATTGAATCAACAGCTTTTTAATATCATAAATTATACACTTCTTGTGTATCAGAGAATTTCTTCAAGGAATGCCAGAAAGCGTTTCCACGATGCCTTGTCGGCGTCCTCGCGGTAGCGGTCCGAACCATACACGGTAAAGGCATGAGGGGCGCCCGCATAGGTGATCATCTCGTGTGCAACACCGTACTGTTCCAGTTCGGACTTTAGTTCATTAAAGTCATCCATGGTCACGGCCGTGTCGGCCTCGCCGTGAAAAACCAGCACCTTTCCGCTGGTACGGCTGTAGTCCTGTCCTTCCGGTGTCTTGAGGCCGCCGTGAAAGGTCACAAAACCCTTCATGGGTGCGCCGGAACGCGCCAGTTCTAGTACGGCGGCGCCACCGAAACAGTAGCCCATCGCAACGGCATTACCGATATTTGCGCCCCTGCTTATAGCGGCATCGATCGCCCCGATCATGAGTGCACGCATTTTATTCCGGTTTTTATACAGCTCGCCGGTATGCAGTCGCTTGTCCCTATCCTCAGTGGGCCGTACACCCTTGCCGTACAGGTCCGCCGCAAATACGGCATAGCCTTTTTCCGCCAGCATGTCTGCACGCTTGATCTCGTAATCCGTCAGTCCGTCCCAGTCATGCAGTAACAGGATAAAGGGTGCGCCGGGTGACGGATTGTTGTAATAACCTTCATAGGTCACGCCGTTAACTTTATATAATACGGTTTCCCCTGCTGCATGCACGGAGGAGGTGATGGTCAGGAAAATCAAGGATAAGAATATTGATCTCATGATGTGCTCCCTATTTTTCCGGTTTTTTCAATATGAAAGTTGATGATTTGATTAGTTTCAACTCCCGCTATTCTGAAGATGTCGCCATCGACTGCTTCAAGCAGAGTTATTAAAAATCGTAAGAGACCCCAAACATAATACGATAATCGTCTTTTTCGGGGATCGTGCCATCATCGGCTTCAGTGGGGTTATTGATGTGGTCCCAAATGAATGAAATGTCTAGGTCAAAGGACTTGATTAGGTCGATTTCAACCGAGGTGACAAGGTGGTGCGTATAGCCACCTGATTCCTGGTTTACCCAGGTTATCTGGTAATTGAATAGATAATCGATCCAGTTGGTTAGCTCGGTATCAAAATCCGTTCCCAGGACCAGCGCGGGAGTGGTTTCCTTGTCGTCCTCACCCGGCAGTACGCTTTCAAAACGGGTTTCCTGGTAACCTGGGCCGCCGACAATGCCCCATTCCGTCTTGCTGGTGTCAATAAGGGTATAACCTACGCCGGTACCGATAGTAACTTTGTAATCGATGTTTTGAAAAGGATCGCGAAAATATTCTCCAAACAGTGGGCGAACGAAAAAGCGGCGTGTAATGAAAATATCGTATGAGCCGGTCACGCGGTGATTGTTACTGGTCTCGTCTCCCGAGGTTGAAGATATATTTCCGATATAGTCCATGATATATCGTGAAAAGGATGTCTCTCTCTTGATCTTTGTCTTGGCTGTATAATCTACCTGGTCGGTATTGCCGCTCCTGACATTGAGGCCAAGTGTAAATTTGGCCGTCCAGAAATCTTTCTCTTCTTCTCCACCAGTGATAAACGAGACGATAAGTGATCGATCGTATTCCTCGACGCGCCCGTCATTTGTGACGACAATCTTGTCAGGTGTGATTTCAAAATAACCATATACGTTCCCGTTACCTTCCAGCTTCGCACTGCCTGGAATGTGCGTCTTGACATAGCTGACATCTTCCCAGTCGATATTCAGTAAACCCAGTTTGTCACTGTCAAATTCAAGCGACTTGTTGTAAAGGCCCTTAATCTCCCCCTTGAGCCATTCGCCGGAGGTCAGCTGCACCCAGTCATACTTGGTCGCTACGGGCCGTGCGTTCTCCCAGGCGGCCGCGGCATCAGGGTTTGCTTCATCGGGATCAGAGAGAGTATTGCCCGGAGTGTTCCCGGCATATGCACAGGAAATAAAAAGCAGGCAGATTAGTAATAACGATGTATAAAAAAAACGTTCAGACGACACGACTATTATTCGAATTATCTGGAGTAGCCCTTATTATGCATCAAGATCGCCTATTATGTCTTCCCCGCTTAACAGTTAGGTCAGTTAAATCAAACTCTCTTATTCAAGGATGAGGGGCTTTTCTCCCGCGCGGCGGCGTAACCAGTCAACCGCGCGGTGTACTGGCCGTATTCGGATCAGGCACCGCTCCAGGCGGTATTTACCCGGGAAATTTAAAAAGATGATGCCCAGCAGTATGGTTAACAGACCCTGTCCCGGCAATACCAGCATGGCAACACCGAGTATGACAAATACAAGTCCAACAAGATTTTTTATCACCAGCAGTATCCAGCGAGTCAGCGGGTGCCGGCCGGACCAGGGGGTGGGATGCCGTTTTTCCTCCGCGAAATAGTCGACAGGAATACGTACTACCAGCAAGGGAATGACCAGTAACGAGACACAGAACGTTACCACAGAGATAACACCCAGGGTCCACAAAAGCGGCTCGTTACTGCCGACTGATTTTAGAAAATCGATGAGAGGCAAGAATGCTCCTTCAATGTTCTCAGGTTATGAAGATATGATTATGAATTCCAAAATTGGTTTCGTTTTGCCTGGTGGTCATGGCAATTTGTTTATTATCTGTTATCCACTACACTAATTATAAGGTGATCAACTCTAAATAACGCTTAAATACCATGGACCCCTCGGTATCTATTTCCCCGGCTGAAGAAAAGCTTGGCTTCAATTATGTCCTCGACATGTTGCACAAGGACGGCATTATATCCAATCAGCAGTATGCGCAGGTAAAAAAACTTATCCCCACACCAGACGAAACTGTCCACCCGCTTGTGCTGATCGCCGACCAGGGGTTGAAGAGCGACACGAAGCCAGCCTATCCCCTTACACTGGAAAAACTGACCAGTTGGCTGGCGGAAAAGACAGGTTCTCCCTATCTGCGTATAGATCCCCTGAAAATCGATGTTAACAACGTTACAAGGGCCATTCCGCAGGCCTACGCAAGCAAGCTTCATATATTGCCTGTCGAAGTGAATGCCAGAGAACTGGTGGTTGCTACCTGTGAGCCATTTATCAGCGGCTGGGAAAACGAGCTTTCCAGAAGCACCAAGCTCCATATCAAACGTGTTATTGCAAACCCTAAAGATATCGAACGTTACCTCGTCGAATTCTACGGTATCAGCCGCTCCATATTCGGTGCTGTCAAGAGCAAGGCCGCCGACGCCATATCGAAGATACAGAATTTTGAACAGCTGGTGGAAGTGGGCAAGGCGGGCGAACCTGATGCCAATGATCAGCATATCGTCAGTATCGTAGACTGGTTGTTGCAATATGCTTTTGAACAGCGCGCTAGTGATATCCATCTTGAGCCGCGGCGTGATAAGGGCAAGGTCAGGTTTCGTATAGATGGCAAGATGCAACAGGTACACGAGTTCCCCATGATCATCATGGGTGCTATCGCAAGCAGGCTTAAATCCCTGGGCCGGATGGATGTTACTGACAAGCGCAGGCCACAGGATGGCAGGATTAAGACAAAAACACCCGCGGGCACAGAGGTGGAAATGCGCCTTTCAACCATGCCGACCGCGTTTGGTGAGAAACTGGTGATCAGGATTTTCAATCCTGAGATGTTGTTCAAGGATTTTACGGCACTAGGTTTTACCCGGCACGACTTGATGTGCTGGAAGGAAATGACCGGTCACCCACACGGCATCATCCTGGTGACCGGACCCACGGGCTCAGGGAAAACTACCACGCTTTATTCCGCATTGAAGGACCTGTCACGGCCGGAGTTGAATATCTGTTCTATTGAGGACCCGATCGAGATGGTAGACCCGGAGTTCAACCAGATGCAGGTACAGAACAAGATCGGAGTGGACTTTGCCTCGGGCGTCAGGACACTGCTAAGGCAGGACCCGGACATCATCATGGTTGGGGAGATTCGTGATTACGAAACCGCGGAGATCGCCATACAGGCAGCATTAACAGGGCACCTGGTATTGTCCAGCCTGCACACGAACGATGCGCCCTCTTCCATTACACGTCTCGTCGATATCGGGGCACAGCCCTTCCTGATAAGTGCGACCTTACTTGGGGTAATGGCACAACGGTTGGTGCGAACGTTATGCCCGCATTGCAAGCAACATGAAACACTGGATAAAGCCTTGTGGGACAAGCTGGTTTCACCGGCTAAAGTAAAGTTGCCCGAAAAAACCTGCAAGCCGGTCGGTTGCGATGAATGCAGGCACACCGGCTATTACGGGCGTATCGGGATATTTGAAGCGCTTCCAGTCGGCAAGACCCTGAGGCAACTGATCACCGCGAATGCGGACATCGAGACCATACGCGCTACTGCCGTCAAGCAGGGTATGTGGTCCTTGCGCCTGAGCGGGGCCCAGAAGGTGGCCGAAGGGCTCACGACACTGGAGGAGATCTATTCCGTTATTCCCCCGGACGACGCTGGTTAATAGATGGATTTTCAGGACTACACTGGGTATTGGCAGCTCCAGGCGCTGATTGTTCTGCTGAAACTCAGCCTGCTGGTCGGTGCCGTGCTGTCATTTGTCGGGGGCGACCTCCAGGCCGGCGTCATCACGCTCGGGATATTCTTTATCACCTTTCTCCCGATACTCCTGGGCAGCCGTTTCGAGGTCAAGATCCCCCCCGTGTTCGAAGTCCTCTCGGTGATCTTTATCTACGCCTCGTTATTTCTTGGCGAAGTGCACGGGTACTATGTCCGCTTCTGGTGGTGGGACCTGGTGCTGCATGCCAGTTCCGGGTTCCTGACGGGGATCCTGGGGTTCCTGCTGGTCTACGTGCTGAATGAAAAGGAGGAATTCGAGCTGGACCTGAACGCGGGATTCGTGGCGTTGTTCGCCTTTGCCTTCGCCATCGCCTTCGGCACATTCTGGGAGATCTTTGAATACATGATGGACAGCGCCTTCGGGGCTAACATGCAGAGAAGCGGCCTGGTGGACACCATGTGGGACCTCATCGTGAACAGCATCGGGGCGCTGGTGATTTCCATTCTGGGCTGGTGGTATCTGCGGGAGGAAGGGATCAATTCATTTCTTGAACGATGGATCCATGAGTTTATCCGGAAGAACCCCCGGTTTTTTCATCACAAGCGAAAGAAGGTGTACTGGGGTGATGACTGACAGGTAAGATTACTTTTTTGCTTTATTAATAACCGGTGTAAAAAAATAATAATCGACGCTGACCCTGATAATTTTAGCCCCTGCCGTGTAATCAATGATTTCTATATACTGCTTCCATGCTTGAACAAATCCTGATCTTTCTCGCAGCTGCCGTCCTGGTAGTGCCGCTGTTCAAGCGATTCGGCTTTGGCACCGTGCTTGGTTACCTGACAGCCGGCATCCTGATCGGCCCCTGGGTCCTGCGCCTTGTTACGGATGTCGATACCATCCTGAATTTTTCCGAGTTCGGTGTTGTATTGTTGCTGTTTATCATCGGCCTCGAGTTGCAGCCCTCGCGCCTGTGGGTCCTGCGCCGATCCGTGTTCGGACTTGGCAGCGCCCAGGTCATCATCTCGACCATTGTCATTGCCCTGTTGACCCGAATATTTATCCAGGACTGGGTTGTCTGTTTCGTGATCGGTGTCGGCTCGGCCTTATCTTCCACCGCGTTTATCTTGCAAACCCTGGCGGAACGACGGGAATTGCCGACGCGTCATGGGCGTGAGGCCTTTGCGATCCTGCTGTTCCAGGACATCGCTGTGATCCCCCTGTTGGCGATCATCCCCCTGCTCGGTGTGACGTCGGGCGAGGTTAGTAGCGGCAGTGCATGGCTGGATATTCTCATGGCACTGGCCATCATCGCGGCACTCGTAGTCGTGGGCCGCACTGTCCTGCGCTTTCTGTTCCGCGGCGTGGCGTTGTTCGGCAACCGCGAGATATTCACGGCCGCGGCCCTGTTCGTAGTCATCGGCACGGCCTCGCTGATGGAACATGCCGGTATCTCGATGTCACTGGGTGCCTTCCTCGCCGGGATGCTGCTGGCGGACTCCGAGTTCCGCCACCAGATCGAGGCCGAGATCGAACCTTTCAAGGGCCTGCTGCTGGGTCTGTTTTTCATTGCGGTCGGCATGTCGGTCAACCTGGGCCTGATCAGGGACATGCCCATTGAGTTGATCGGGCTTGCGCTCTTGCTGATGGTAATTAAGTTTTGCGTGATATATGTCATCAGTCGATTAAATGGCGATTCAAATAAAGAAGCGCGATGCCTTGCCTTCACATTACCTGCAGGTGGCGAGTTCGCCTTCGTCCTGTTTGCCGTGGCCGTTAATGCAAAGATCATCGATGCGCACATCAATGAACAGCTGGTCGTGATCATCACCCTGTCCATGCTGTTCTCGCCCCTGCTGCTCATAATCAATGACAGGCTTTCAAGCCTGTGGGCCGAGCGGCACGTGGAACCGGAATACGATCGGATCGATGAACCCGGTAACCCCGTCGTGATCATCGGTTTCGGTCGCTTCGGCCAGATTATCTCGCGCCTCCTGCACATGCGAGGTATCCGTTTCACCGCCCTGGACAATGATCCGAAACAGGTGGACTTCGTGCGCCGGTTCGGCAACAAGATCTATTACGGCGATGCCACGCGCCTGGATCTCTTGCGTGCTGCGCACATAGACGAGGCGAAGCTGGTGGTGCTCGCCATCCAGGATATCGAGACGTCAGTGAAGATAGCGCAAATCCTGCGTGAGCATTACCCGAATGTGCCCATCTATGCCCGTGCGCATAATCGCCTGCACTGTTACAAGTTACTGGACCTTGGGATCCAGGCGATGGTTCGGGATACCTATTATTCCAGCCTGAAAATAGGGACAGAGGTGTTGCGGGACCTTGGCCTGTCGCCCGCTGAGGCGGAAAAGGCTGTGGAAACGTTTCGTCAACACGACGAGGAACTGTTGAAACGCCAGCACGCCATCTACAAGGACGAGGAAAAATATATAGAGAGTGTGGTGAAATCGAGGGAGGAGTTGCAGAGTCTGTTTGAGGAGGATATTACGTCATCATCCTCATTGAAAAATTCTGAAGGATAAATTGTTTTGATTTTTTGATAATGGTGCTACCTGTGTGCTTTTAATAAAAAACGGCCCCTTTCGGGGCCGTCTGTTAAGGTCAAATCTCATCCTTGATCTCTCTCAAAATCAAACTGCGAATGAGTTACGTAGTTTTCTCATCGCGTTGTTTTCGATCTGCCGGATGCGTTCGGCAGAGATGTTGTATTCTGCGGCCAGTTCATGCAACGTGGCCTTGTCTTCGGTGAGCCAGCGCCTTGTGATGATATCACGGCTGCGTTCATCTAGCGTCTCGATCGCGTTGAACAGGCGGGCTTGGTTCCGGTCCTCTTCCTGTTCCACGGCCAGTGTTTCTTCCGGGTCCAGGCGCTGGTCTTCCAGGAAAGCCGCCGGCGCAAAGATATCTTCCTCGTCGTCGCTGCCGACCGGCGCATCATACGATGTGTCATGCATGCTCAGGCGCTGTTCCATCTCCAGCACGTCTTTACTGCTTACGCCCAGGTCTTCGGCGATCTCCTCGACCTCTTCCTGGCTCATCCAGCCAAGCCGTTTCTTGGCGGAGCGCAGGTTGAAGAACAGCTTGCGCTGGGCCTTCGTGGTCGCAACCTTCACGATCTTCCAGTTCTTTAATATGAATTCATGGATCTCTGCACGTATCCAATGCACGGCGAAGGAGACGAGTCTAACACCCATGGTGGGATCAAAGCGTTTCACGGCCTTCATGAGGCCGATGTTGCCTTCCTGGATCAGGTCACCCAATGGCAAGCCGTAGCCGTTATAGCCGCGCGCAACCTTCACGACAAAGCGCAGATGCGCCATGACGAGTTGCCGGGCGGCATCCAGGTCGTTGTCCTGACGAAAACGTGTAGCCAGCTCGCGCTCTTCCTCGGCGCTGACCATAGGGATGCGGTTAACGCTCTGGATATAGGTTTCAAGCGAACCTGAGGGCAGTGCCAGGGGCATTGTCAGGGTGTTGCTCATGTGATTCTCTCCTCCTTCCATCTTGTTTAGCACTCAGCAAATTAGAGTGCTAAACGCTATTATAGTTTCATTGCCAGAGACTGCAATCACCCGTGCGTATTACTGGCTTAAGTTATTGTTTTTACTGGTTAAGCAGGTTCTATCGCGCGCAGGTGACGCTGTACCGAGAACCAGGATCCGATGCTGCCCAGCAGGATACCGGCCAGCAGCAGGGCCAGTGCCCGGTCGATGGCCAGCCCGCTGAGGGAGAACTCGCTCTGGTAGAGTTGGGCCAGGGTGTCCGTGGGGGCCTGCAGGAGGAATAGCGAGAGGGCGACGAGGCACCAGGCGAACAACCCGCCGCCCAGCCCGTACCAGAGACCGGTGTAGAGGAACGGCCGCTGGATAAAGGCGTTGGTGGCGCCGAACAATTTGGCAACCTCGATCTCGGCGCGCCGTTGATAGATGGCCATGCGGATGGTATTGCCGACGATCAGCAACACGGCCAGGCCGAAGAACACAGCGAGGATCATCACCATGCGCTGGATGATCAATATGATGGCGTTCAGGCGCTGTACCCACTGTTGATCATACTGTGCCTTTTCGATCTCTCTGCGCTCGCTGAGTTGTGTAACCAGTTTATCGATGGCGGCCGTCTCTGCATTATCGATTGCCGGCTTGATCAGCAACAGGGAAGGCAGGGGGTTACTATCGAGGGCATCGAGCGCCTGGCCAAAGCCGGAGAGTTGCCGGTATTCGGCCAGGGCCTCATCGCGATTGACGAAGATCACTCTTTCGATTGCCGCATCTGATTGCAATTCTTCCATAAGCTGCTTGCCCGCGTCATCGTCGATCTCGTTTCTCAGGAAGGCCGTGATCTCGACCGAACCTTCCCAGCCGGTCGAGATGAGGCGGGCGTTTTCCAGCAAGACAAAGAACCCTGCCGGCAGGGCCAGGGAGATCCCGATGACCGCGATGGTCAGCAGGCTGCCCACCGAGTTGCGGAATAGCTGGCCTAGGCTGGAGACCAGGGCCTGGGCATGCTGCAGCAACCAGTTTTTTACCAGTTGTTTGAGATTGATCTTGCGGCGCGGCCGTGTCTTCTTGCTGGCACCCTGGATCATGACTTGTCCGCCTGGCTAGCCGGGGCCCCGAGTGTCCTGCCCTCTTTCAGGGTGATGATGCGCTTGCGCATGCGCTTGATCATGTCGAAGTCGTGGCTGGCGATTAAAACCGTGACTCCAACCTGGTTGAACTGCTCGAACAGGCACATGATCTCCCACGACAGGGCCGGGTCGAGATTACCCGTTGGTTCATCGGCCAGTAATAGCATCGGCCGGTGTACCACGGCACGGGCGATGCCGACGCGTTGCTGTTCCCCCCCGGATAAGGTCATCGGCAGGGCGTTTTGCTTGTTTAATAAACTGACCTTGTCGAGAGCGGCATGAACGCGTTTCTTGATCTCGCCGTGATCGTGCCCGGCGATCACCAGCGGTAGGGCGACGTTGTCGAACACGGTGCGGTCATTCAGCAGCCGGTGGTCCTGGAAGGTAAAACCGATATTGCGCCGGAAAAAGGGAATCCGGTTGCGCCGAACCCGCTCCAGGTTCTGGCCGTTGACGATGATCTGTCCGCGGCTGTGACGTTCGATCAGGGCGATGAGCCGCAAGAGCGTGCTCTTGCCGGCGCCGGAACGGCCGGTGACAAAGGCCATGGCGCCCTGCTCGATATGCAGATTGATATTCTTGAGGGCGTCAACGCCGCCCGGGTAGTGCATGTGGACATTGGTGAAACGTATCATGCGGCGGTCTCGAACAGGGCCTGGATAAAATCGCGGCTGTTGAAGACCTGCAAGTCCTCAGCTTGCTCGCCGACACCAATGAATCGGATCGGGATCCCCATTTCACGTGCCAGGGCAAAGATGATCCCGCCCTTGGCGGTACCATCCAGCTTGGTGAGCATGATCCCCGTGATGCCGATCGCCGCGTCAAACTGGCGTGCCTGGGTGAGAGCGTTTTGCCCCGTCCCGGCATCCAGCACCAGCAGGCATTCCGGCTCGATGGCCGGATCAAACTTGGTGATCACCTTGCGGATCTTTTTCAACTCGTCCATCAGGTTGCCCTGGGTGTGAAGTCGTCCGGCGGTATCAGCGATCAGGACATCGATGTCTTTTGAGCGGGCGGATTGCAGGGCATCGAAAATGACCGCAGCCGAATCGGCCCCCTTGTGCTGGGTAACGACCGGGACATCGTGACGCTTGCCCCAGTTTTGCAATTGTTCGATGGCGGCGGCGCGGAAGGTGTCTCCGGCGGCCAGCATTACGCTTTTGCCCTGTTGTTTGCACCAGGCGGCCAGCTTGCCGATACTGGTAGTCTTGCCGACACCATTAACGCCGGCCATGAGTATGACGAAGGGCTTGATACCGCTAGCAGGGAGCGCCAGCGGCTTGTCGACGGGCTGGAGAACATGCAACATGCTCTCCTGTAATCTTTCCTCCAGGCTGGAGCCGCTTTTTGCCGGTCCACTCTGCAATTCTTCCAGGATGGACGCGGTGACGTTGATGCCGAGGTCGGCCATCAGCATGTGTTCTTCCAGCGATTCGAGCAGGTCCGGGTCCAGCGACTGTTTTCCGCTGAAGAGTTTGTCGACATCGGTAAACAGCATATCCTTGGTCCTGGACAGGCCGTGCTTGAGTCGATTGAACAAATGGTTGTGGTGGGTCGGACTGTTTTCCTGCATGGATCAATAATGTAATCTGGTTCCCCAGGTTAAGGTCAGACGTTAAACTTGCGTATCCTACCATTAAGTAATGACGAACTACCAAAGCGAATCATGCTCTAATAGCATGGTATTGAAAACACAAACCCGCCCTTTTAATAACTAGCTTTTAAAATATGAAGATATTGCACGGATCAGCCATTCTATTAAAGACCCTTTGTCTCGGTCTTGCCCTTAATACTGCGGTGCTGGCAGAGACGCAGGAATTCACCCTCGATAACGGCCTCAAGGTCCTGGTGAAAGAAGACCACCGGGCGCCAGTGGTGGTGTCACAGGTATGGTACAAGGTCGGAGCCAGTTACGAGGTCTCCGGTCTGACCGGGATCTCACACGCACTTGAACACATGATGTTCAAGGGGACGAAGAAATATGCACCGGGCGAGTTCTCACGCATCATTTCTGAAAACGGTGGCAATGAGAATGCCTTTACCAGCAGCGATTACACGGCCTATTTCCAGACGCTGGAAAAATCCCGCTTGCCCATCAGCTTCGAGCTGGAGGCTGATCGCATGCGCCATCTGACCCTGCCCGCAGATGAGTTTGCCAAGGAGATTGAAGTTGTCATGGAAGAACGGCGCTTGCGGACGGAGGATAGCCCGGAAAGCTTTGCCTTCGAGACCCTGATGGCGACGGCCTTCCAGACCAGCCCGTACCGCCAGCCGATAATCGGTTGGATGGCTGATCTCGAAGCGATGACGGTGGACCAGTTGAGAGACTGGTATCAGCGTTTTTATGCACCGAACAATGCCACCCTGGTTGTGATAGGTGATGTGGAGGCGAAAAAAGTCCTTAAGCTGGCGAGGAAATATTTCGGTCCCCTGCCCAGCAGCGAGATCGAACCGGAGAAGACGCTCCCGGAAACCGAACAGCGCGGGATCAAGCGCGTGGTGATCAAGCGACCGGCCGAATTACCGCACCTGATGATGGCCTACAAGACGCCTTCGCTTAATTCCACGCTGAATAACGCGGGTTCAAGCCCAGCGTGGGAACCTTATGCCCTGGAAGTCCTGAGTGGCATCCTAGACGGTGGTAACAGCGCCAGGCTGGAGACCAACCTGGTGCGCGGCAAGGAACTCGCTGCCATGATTAGTCTGGACTACCGGTTTACAGCCAGGCTGGGCACGGTGTTGACGATCAGCGCCATACCCGCCGCAGACGTCAGCCTCGATCAGCTGGAGCTCGCTATCCGCGAGGAACTGGAAAGAATCAGCACGAAAAAGGTCAGCAAGGCAGAGCTGGACAGGGTCAAGGCGCAGGTTATTGCTGATGATATTTACCAGCGTGATTCACTGTTTTATCAGGGCATGGTTCTGGGCATTTTTGAATCGATTGGTCTCTCTTGGAAACATGCAGATGATTATGTGCCGGCCGTGAAAGCAGTGACGGCGGAGCAGGTCCTGGCTGTGGCAAAAAAATACCTGGTGGATGACGGACTGACGGTCGCGGAGCTTGAACCGCTACCGATGGATCCGTCGGCAAAGCGCCATGCGACGGCGGGAGAATCAGACTATGTTCATTAAACGTTTATCCATCTGCATCCTCCTGTTCTGTTCCGCCGCGGTACAGGCCAGTCCCGATATCCAGTTTTGGGAAACCGGAAGCGGCGCGCGAGTCTATTTCGTTGAGACGCACGAACTTCCCATGGTAGACATCGAGCTGGCATTCGATGCCGGCAGCAGCCGTGATGGCGGAATGCCGGGACTGGCCATGATGACCAATACCATGCTGGCAGAAGGCGCGGGTGGCCGTACGGTCGATGAAATCAGCCGCGGCTTTGAGGACCTTGGCGCCGTCTATGCTAACAGCGCAGGCAAGGACAATGCTTCGCTCAACCTGCGTAGCCTGGTCGATCCTGAGTTGTTGAAGCCGGCCCTGGAAAACCTGCGGCTGGTGTTTACCCGCCCGGATTTCCCGGAGGATTCGTTCGAACGGGAGCGTAGCCGGGTGCTGGTCGCGCTGAAGCAAAAACAGCAATCACCCGCGAGCCTGGCAAGCGATTCTCTCAGGTCCGCCATCTATGGCGAGCACCCCTATGCCAGTCCGGATGAAGGCACCGAGGATTCCCTGCAGGCGATGCGCCTGGAAGACATCAAGGCGTTTTATAAAAAATATTATGTGGCACGCAACCTGACAATCGCTATCGTCGGTGACCTTGACCGGAAACAGGCAGGGCAACTGGTAGATGACCTGTTGACCGGCCTGCCGGCCGGTAACAAGGCAGCGTCCCTGCCCCCGGTAAAACCGTTAAAAGAGGCCGAGACGATCAAGATTTCACACCCCTCGCAACAGACCCATATCCTGATCGGCCAGCCCGGGATCCGGCGGGACGACCCCGACCTGTTTCCACTCTATGTTGGCAACCATATTCTGGGCGGCGGTGGCCTGGTCTCACGTCTCTTCGAGGAGATCCGTGAAAAGCGCGGCCTGTCTTACAGCACCTACAGCTATTTTTTCCCCATGAAGCAGACCGGCCCGTTTACCGCCGGGACTCAGACCCGGGCCGAACAGGCGGATGAGGCGCGGCGTATCATGCTGGAGCAGATCCGGTTGTTTATTGAAAAGGGACCGACCGCCGAGGAACTGGCGGCGGCCAAGAAAAACCTGACGGGTGGTTTCCCCCTGCGCATCGACAGTAACAGCGACATCCTACGTTACCTGTCGATGATCGGTTTTTATAACCTGCCGCTGGATTACCTTGATACCTTTAACAGCAAGGTTGAAGCGGTTACTGCTGAACAGATCCGGGTGGCCTTCGCCCGCAAGTTGAACCCGGACCACATGGTAACAGTAATGGTTGGGCAGGTCGCCGGACTGGCAGAGGGCAGCGTCACTGAATAACTCCAGGGGTAAGGTCCGCATCATCGGCGGAAAATGGCGCAGCAGACGCCTGCCCGTGCATGAGAGTATGGGCCTGCGACCCACGCCGGACCGGATCCGCGAAACACTCTTCAACTGGCTGCAAACCTCAATCGGCGGCGCGCATTGTCTAGATCTCTTCGCCGGCACGGGTGTGCTGGGTTTCGAGGCCGTTTCACGCGGCGCAAGCTGCGCGGTGCTGGTCGAACAGGACCCGCAATTGTGTCGACAATTGCAGGAGAATATCGATCACTTCACCGCGGACGGGATTACCGTCGTCAATGCCAATGCACTGGACTGGTTGCGGCAGAACAAGGAACATTTTGACCTGATCTTTCTCGACCCGCCGTTTTCACAGGGTCTTGTAGAGGCGAGTTGCGATTTGATCCGCGATACCGGCTGTCTTTCGCCCAACGGCATGATTTATGTTGAAGCTGAACGGACACTGCCGTTACCATCTTGCCTTGATATAAAAAAAAGGGGCACAGCCGGTCAGGTCATGTACCTGTTGGCCGGCTTGGTATAATCAATTAATGGAAATTACCGCAGTCTATCCGGGGACATTTGATCCCATTACCAACGGCCACCGGCAGGTGGTTGAACGGGCCGCAATGTTGTTTCACGAGATAATCTTTGCCATCGCCGGCAGCACCAGCAAGGAAACCTTGTTCTCTGTCGAGGAAAGGATTGAGCTGGCAAAGGCCGCGCTGGGCGATCTACCGAACGTCAAGGTGTGTGCCTTTTACAAGCTGGTGACGGACCTGGCCCGTGAACATCGGGCGAAGGTCATCATTCGCGGTCTTCGGGCCGTGTCTGATTTTGATTATGAGTTCCAGATGGCGGGCATGAACCGGCAGCTCTACCCGGAGGCCGAGACGGTTTTTCTGACGCCGGGCGAGAACCAGGCCTGTCTGTCATCCAGCCTGGTAAGGGAGATTGCAACACTGGGCGGTGATGTGAGCCCCTTTGTTCACCCCGAGGTGCTGAAGGCGCTCAAGAAACGCTTGGGCTGATTGGCCATGGCCCTGATGATCACTGATGAATGTATCAACTGTGATGTGTGCGAGCCTGTCTGCCCGAACCATGCCATATCGGAGGGTATTGCATGCTACGAAATTGACCCGGATCGCTGTACCGAATGCATCGGCCACTTCGATTCGCCGCAGTGTGCCTCCATCTGTCCGGTAGATTGCATACCAAAGGACCCGGGGCATGTGGAGACACAGCAACAGTTGATGGACAAGTACATGAAACTGACAGGACAGGGCTGAGCCGAAAGACTATCTTCATGCGTTATTTGTTTGCTTGTCTCTTATTCCCCTTGCTCTTTATACCGGTGAATGCCGCCGACGTGCCGGCGCATGCGGCGATTGCCACGGCCCATCCCTATGCCACCGAGGCCGGGATTGAGATCATGGAACAAGGTGGCAATGCCTTTGATGCGGCGGTGGCGATCTCGGCGGTACTCGCAGTAGTCGAACCCTATAGTTCAGGGCTGGGTGGCGGTGGCTTCTGGTTGCTGCATCGTGTGCATGACCAGTTGCAGGTAATGATCGATGGCAGGGAGGCCGCGCCGGAAGATTCCACCAGGACCATGTACCTGGATAAGGACGGCAAGCCTATCCCGGGTGCCTCGATCAACGGACCCTTGGCCGCGGGGATCCCCGGCGTGCCGGCAGGGCTGGTCTATATCAACCGCTATTTTGGCAATCTTTCCCTGGCCGATTGCCTGGCGCCCGCGATCCGCTATGCGCAGGAGGGTTTCCCCGTCACCGAACGGTATCGCAAGCTGGCCACATGGCGGCTGGAGCAACTGCGCGCCTGGCCTGAGACCGCAGGGATCTTCCTGCAAGATAATAATGTCCCCGAGGAAGGGCATCTCATCATCCAGAAGGACCTGGCGTTGACACTGATCCGTATTGCCGAAGAGGGGCACTACGGGTTTTACGGCGGGCCGGTGGCGGAAAAGCTGATCAAAAGCGTTCGCCTGCACCAGGGGATCTGGAAGGCGCCCGACCTGCTGTCATACCATGTCAGAGAAAGGCAGCCGGTGGTGACCCGTTTCCATAATATGCGGCTGATTTCCGCTCCACCGCCCTCCGCCGGCGGCATTGCCCTGGGGCAGATGCTGAACATGCTGGATCAGTTCGAGCTGGACACGTTCAGTCCGCTGCTGCGCAAACACATTATTGTGGAGGTAATGCGCCGTGCATACCGGGACCGCGCCGTCTATCTCGGTGACTCGGACTTCGTCAAGGTGCCGGTCGAGCGGTTGCTCAACACGGACTATGCCGCCGGCCTGGCCCTGAGCATCGATCCCGATCACGCCACACCCAGCAAAGAACTGGGAGGGGTCCAGGCAGCCAGCTATGCCGGTGAAAACACCACGCATTTCTCTGTCCTGGATCACGAGGGAAACCGGGTCTCGGCCACGCTCAGTATCAACCTGCCGTTCGGTTCGGGCTTCGTCGCCACGGGGACGGGTGTATTGCTTAACAATGAAATGGATGATTTCTCGATCAAACCCCGGGAGCCCAACAGCTATGGGCTGGTGGGTGACGAGGCCAACAGCATCGCGCCCGGCAAGCGGCCCCTGTCTAGCATGAGCCCGACCTTCCTGGAGACGGATGAGGAGGTCGCCATCCTGGGAACACCGGGTGGCAGCCGGATCATCACCATGGTGCTCCTGGCCATCCTGGATTTTGACAGTGGAAATCCCCCGGACTCCTGGGTCAGCCTGCCTCGCTATCATCACCAGTACCTGCCGGACGAGATCCAGTTTGAAAAGGACGGACTGACGGCCAGCGAACAGGAGCAATTGCGCGGCCTGGGTCACAGGCTTAGGGAACTGGACCGCGCCTACGGCAATATGCAGGCCATACTCTGGTACAGGTCGCGCAACCTGGTGTTTGCGGCCAGCGATCCCCGGGGTGAGGGAACGGCCGAGGTCTTCTCTGTTAACCCCTTAAGGAAAAAGTAGCGTTTATACAAGAACCAGGACCCCCGACCACGGTCGAATTTGTAAGGTAATGGCTGCGGGGAGAGGTCAGCATATTGCCCGCAGTACGCCATAGGGGCGCCATAATTCCTGGCTAGACTAAACGAGAAACCGTTAAAGGAGTTAACCCATGTCCAGAATAAGTGTCGTCATAATTACAGCAGCTATGTGCCTGGGTCCCGCCAGCGCATTTTCCAAGGAATCCATGATAAACCCGGTCCAGTATAATTATCCGCCCGTTAATCATTACATCAACGGGACCTGCAATATCACGTTGCGGCCCGACAAGGCGGTTATCGCCGGTGGCATGAGCGTTGAGAGCGTGATGCCCGGTGAAGCCAGGGAAAAGCTCGATACCCAGGTTGAAGTCCTGAAGGCCTATGTTGAGAAGCAGGGTGGACAGTATGTCCCGCTGGAGCGGGTACGGGCGGTGAACCCGGCCCAGGGCGGTCGCCACGGAGAAATGGCCGAGGCTATGCCTTTCCTGAGCATACAGCGCATGGAACTCGAGTTTCCGGTTGCGACAGATATCGATGCGGTACTCGAAAAAGTGTTGCAGCTGGGCATGGATCGCTACGGTAACCAGATGACCCTCCACCGGTCAGGTGGCCAGCCCCAGATCATCGTCCGCTACCGCTTCTCGGGCGTGGAAGAGAACATCAACAGCCTGATTGACAGTTGCAAGCACTCGGCGGTGGTGAGCTGGTGTGAAGCCGAGGGCCGGTTGATGGGCCATCGCTGGTGTGATGATGAGAAGCCGGAACGTCGTTTCGTGGTCAAGAACATGAACCTGCAGTCCCAGCCGGTGATGCAGGAGAACGGCTATGTGAACGCGCTGAGTCTCTACTATTCGGGTGGCAACCTGAATGTGCCTCGGCTGGAACTGATGGGTAATATTGAACTGAAATTAAAGGGTGCGATCTCTCTCTCAGCGACAGGGAACTAGCCTTGCGTCCCTGGATTGCCCTGTTGATGTCCCTGCTGGCGGGGACGGTGATGGCGGAGTCGGTTGAATCCCGCCTGATCAGGACGATTCAGATCGGTGTCCCGCAACAGATCTCCGCTGCTGAGATCCTCGCCTATGCCAATGACAGCGCGACCAGTTACACCGGGCATCTGCTTGCACGTGGCGCACTGGTCAGAATCGGGCAGGACAAGGGTTTCCCTGACTGGCCGTTGGCAAGGCTGCTGGATCGGACCCTTTCGCAATTGCAACGCCATACCCATCATATCCGGATGCCGGGGGACCTCCCGGGGGGATACCGTGGGGAACACCTGATCGCCACGCTGACCTATGCGATGGTGATGTCGGGCCAGCAGGAAGAGGCAACGGAGGTCCTGGCCCTTCACAGCCAGAGCCGCAGCAATTACAAGCGGGCCGTGGCCTTGCAGGCTCTGCGCTATATCGGCAGCCGGGAGGCGGACGATATTATTCAGGCTGCGGCAGAAGCCCGGGGGCAGGATAATTATGTCGATAATCTGCTGGCAGACCACCATTATCCGTTTCTTTATGAGCTCCGGGACCGCAGCTCTCTCATACCGCCGGATCAACGTGATCGTCAGTTACTGCTGAAACTTACCCGGCAGGGCTGCGGCGAAACTGCTGCGATGGCGACTTACCTGCTGGGCTTTTTTTCAAATAATGATGATCATGCCGAGGCCGAGATCGAAAGGCTCAGAGAGCTTTCCGGCCTGTCCTGTTTTTATACCCGGTTCTTTGCCCGGCGTGCACTGGCCCTGCGGTCCGGTGAAACCCCCGAATACTGGATCGCGCAATACAGGAAGGAAAAAGATGCCTGGCAGCGGGCCCAGCTGGTCCGCATCCTGCTGGCTTACTATGGCAAGGATGTCCTGGCGGCCACGCTTGAATTGTTAAAGACCGAGCCCAGCCAATATGTGCAATGGGAATTAATGCACGGCAATATCGAAATTCGTGAAGGGGCCGACTGGCGTGGTTACTGGGACATCTGGCTGACACCGACACTGCAGTTCCGGCTCAATCACTCAAACGCGGCCGGGGACCTGCCGGAGCAGGACCTGGATGAGCTTCTGTCCTGGCTGGAATCAGGTGCCATACCGCAGGACAAGGTGGTGCGCAACCATCTGCTTTATGCGCTGGGCCGCTCCGTCAATGGCCCTGACAGCCGGCGGTTGCTCGGGGTGTTCAATAATCTGGGGGACAAACAGGAAAATTGGTGGATACTGGCGACAATCAATGACCCCGAGGTTCTGCCGCTCCTCTATTACTGGCGCCAGCAGGGCGATGACGAGCGTCAGACCCTGACCGGGATCATCAACCGGCTTGAATCACGACTACAGAACCGTGGTCCGTCCGGAAAGGGCGCCTGTTGCCAGCCGACCCGCGAATGCCTGGAAGAGCACCTCGGCAGCATCGCCAACCAGGAGGTGATCCTCAATAACGAAGACGAGGTGACGGAGTGGTTGCAGGCCGGACAGGCTGAGGATGGTTTCCGAATCGAATTCCAGGACACCCTGCAGCGGATCGCGGTTGTCAGTCGCCCGGATGATAAACCTGCAGAGGAATGGCAACACCTCTTCGGTTGCTGGCGAAAGGTGGATTAAACCCTAGGTCTGGCAGTGGGGGCAATAGTACGTCGTCCTTTGCCCGGGGCGTATTGATCGGATTGGTGACTTGCATCTCTGGCATGGCAGACCGGTGCGGTCATAGACCTGTAAATCGTGTTTAAAATAACCTGGTTCCCCGGTGCCGTTAACGAAATCACGCAGCGTCGTCCCGCCCTTGGCCAAAGCTTCTTGCAGGACCTCCCTGATCGCCGGCACCAGTCTTTCATAACGCTGTCTTGAAATCCTGCCCGCCGCGCGCAGTGGGTGTATGCCTGCCTTGTATAGTGACTCGCTGGCGTAGATGTTACCCACGCCGACCACGGTGCGGCTGTCCATGATGAAATCCTTGATTGCCTGCCTGCGTTTTCTTGAACGGGAATACAAATAATCCGACGAGAGGTCATTGCCCAAAGGCTCTGGCCCCAGGTGTTTCAACAAGGTGTGTTGCAACGGTGCGTCGGATGTCAGGTGGATGGAACCAAATCGGCGCGGGTCACGCAAACGCATGATGTGGCCGGCAGCAAACAGGAAGTCAACGTGATCGTGTTTCCCTGCCGGATATTCCGTCTTGATGATCCGCAGGCTGCCGGACATACCAAGGTGCAACAGCAGGTGGCAGTCTTCCAGATCGAAGACCAGGTATTTGCCCCTGCGCCAGAGTTTTCTGATCGTCTTCCCTGTTAATATTTTTTCAAGATCATCCGGCACAGGCCAGCGCAAGCGTGGGTCGCGCACTGTTACCCGTTTTATTTTTTCACCGATAACAAATGGCGCAATCCCTTTCCGGGTGGTTTCAACTTCAGGCAGTTCAGGCATGACAGCAGTTAAAAGCTACAAGAAAAACTATTGCGGACCAGTTGCTTTTTTTTCAGGGTTAGGGAACAGACTGTCAGTGTCGTAGCCGCTGATATGATACTGGATGCCCGTATCGGAACGGGCGAGCACTAGGCTCGGTGCAGGCGAGACAATATAAAAATCAATATCACCGGACTGTTCAGTTGACACCGTTATCCGTTGCATATCGGTGTTTGTATTTTCGTAGGCATTCAGAGTGATAGCGCTGATGTCCTGCCAGGCCTCGATAATCGCCGCAATCTGCTTTTCATTGATACCGGCATCAGGATTGATCAGCCAGTGTCCTTCTGACTTGCTGATTTCGTAATCAGGCAATACCAGCCGGGTAATCGTACTGTGTGCCGGTAACAGGCGCGCATCGAGAAAAAAAGTTGCCGGCGCCTGTAGTTGTTCATAAAGGCTATCGTTAATAAGGTGAACCTGATCTGCCGCCATCACATAGCGCGATCGATCCAGCGGGTTGTCGATCCCGAAATCGATACGTGTTTCATTAAAGATGATTGAAACATGAGGTTGATCGAGCCCGAAACGTTTGAGATCAAGCCCATCCCGATCAAACTGCGCGTAGCTGTGTGCAGCAGGAAGTTTCAACAGGGTGTTTAACCGTGCCGGGTTGGCGGGCAGGGTATAAGGTGACTGCATCCACCATTGCCCGTCTCTCCGTGCAAAAGCGATCATTTCCTTATCATCCTGCAATATGCTGATAGACCCGATAGTATCAGGCGACAACCCGGTCAGCGAGATATCTTTATCTATATTGTCCTGTTTGCCTGTCACTACCAGCATGATGCCCAGCAGGATAATGGTTGAGACCAGCAGCAGGTTGATCAACAGACGTGATTGCATGAGTTACCGCTTTCGCCTTCTCCACCAGATTACAAGGCCGGTTGTTGCGAGTGATATAGGCAATATCAGCAGGAAACCGAAACCTATCAGCGCCGAGGCAAGAGGTGTTAATTGCAGTTGTGTATCTGCTACGGTGTGTGCCGATATGGTAATCAGGGCATCATCATGGCTCAGCCAATTTATCATCCTGATACCGAGCGCCATGTTGCCACTGTTGGCAACATAGGTATTGGAAAGAAAGTCGCCGTCTCCAACGACAATAATACGCTGGTTCTTTATAACGGTGTCAGTGTCATCTTTGACTTCAACTTCCCTTTCAAGGCTAATACCGAGATTGACCGGTCCCACAATATCCTTGCCTTCATCGTAATTGACTTCACCTTCAAGCTTGCCTTTCTCGATCCAGGTGTGATCTCCGGTAGATATCAATGGACGCAACTTCCAGCTGCCATCTTTCTTTTCGCTGATTGCGGTCGCCGTCGGAAAGAACGTAGTCAGATTAAAATTGTCGATTGCTGGATGCAGTGGATAAAGACTTGGCGTCTGCATAACGATAGTGGGATCATCAAGGCCGATGATCCTGCCGGCAAAATCAATGATCATTCCCGACTCTATTGAAATATCGAGTTGCTCTGCAATAACATCAAGGCCGTGCTGTTTGCCAGGGTCAGCGAGCCAAAAAAGATTGCCGCCCTGTTTTATATAATCTGAAATGATTTCCAGTTCCCCGGGCAACAGATCCACAGACGGTCCTGCAAGGACCAGTACCTGGGTATTGGCAGGGATCGTCTTTACCTGGACAAGGTTTATGGGCTGGATGATAAAGCCCTTGTTCTGCAGTTGTTTGCCCCACTCATTGAGGTCATGGTTAGCCTCGCCAAGCGGATCCCTTTCACCATGACCTTCGAGAAAGGCGAGCCAGCGTTCGGCGCCGCGCGCCAGTCGCTGCAGGGCGTTGCTGATATCTTCTTCGCCAACGCTTTGAACATGCTCGTTGCGGCCATTGTATTTTATAACCAGTTCACCGTTCACGGCGATTCCCAGGTTGCGCACCTCATCCGGCACCACATCAGGGTTAACAAAATTCAGGGAGATATCCTTCTTTACCCTTTGATACTTGCCGATGATCCTGCGGATAGCATCACGCAGATTGACGTCTTCACGCGCATAGGCGGTTATCGTTATTGGGTCTTGCATTTTTCCCAACAAGCCGACACTGGCAGCAGAAAGTGTGTGACGTGCATTGCGGGTCAGATCGAAGTGGAATTCATAACGTGTACTTAGCCACGCCAGCAGACAGGCGGCAACGACGATCAATAAACCAGTAAGAAAGTTATTAATGCGTGATCGGGTTTTATTTGAAAGCGCTATTTTCATCACATATTACTGGTGCAATCTTTCGGCATCTAGCCGCCAGATGCTCAGGGTTATAAACGTCAGGATGACAATGAGGTAATAGATAACATCTACAGAATTGACTGCGCCGATGATTAGATTGTTGTAATGGTTAAGCAGAGACAGATAAGACAACACCTCCCTGGTAGTCTCGTTACCCGTATTTGCTGCAAGGTTGATCATCCACAACACGAACAGAACGCCAAAGGTCATGATTGCAGCGGCCGAAGGTTGGCCTGTCAGGGTAGAAATGAACATGCCGATGGCGGTAAAACTCGCTATCAGTAATATCAGGCCGAACAACCCGGACAGCAATAGCAGAAAATCTACAGGTGTGCCCAGAAACAATGACAAGGGCATTAAGGCAATTAGCCCGAGGAGTACCAGGCAAAAGCCGAGCAGGCCAAGATACTTCCCCACTACCATTTCAGTCAGGCTGACAGGTGATGATAACAACAGACTCATGGTGCCGTTACGCCTTTCTTCACTAAAGATTCGCATGGTAATAAAGGGTGTAACCAGCAGGACTATGATTCCCGAGATCTGGAACAGCCCCGTGACGACAATCTCTGTTACACCCCGTCCCGTATTCCAGGGAGCAGGGTTCATAAATTCACTCAGTAACAGAAGGAAAAACATAGCCAGTAAAAACTCGACAACGCCGAGTATTGTCCATGCCAGGGGAGATTTGAACAGCCGGCGCATCTCATGGGTGGCGATAGCGCTGATGTTACTCATGACGTGCCTCCTTTTTTACTCTGCCTGCCCGAAACCAGTAGTGTGAAGGTTTCCTCGAGTGTATCGGTGGCAGGCTGTAACTGGTACAGGCCCCAGTTGGCATCTACTGCCTGGTTCACCAGGCGATCGAGAGGTTTCCCGTCTTCGGCCAGATCAATTAAAAAGCAGTTATCTGTCAGGCGTTCCACATTGTCGATACCGTCTATCCCGGTCAATTCCGCCATGTCCGGCGGTTGCCTGAAGGCCGCCTTGATAGTTGTCCGGGCCTCACCCAGGTTTTCAATCTCCTTGTCCAGTACCAGTTCACCCTGATCAATGATCAGGACTCGATCGCAAACTGATTGCACTTCAGGCAGGATATGAGTCGACAGGATCACGCCGTGATCTTTACCAAGTTCACGGATCAGTTTGCGAATTTCACGGATCTGTATCGGGTCCAGGCCAATAGTCGGTTCATCCAGCACGATGACATCCGGAGAGTGAATGATAGCCTGTGCTATACCAGTCCGTTGCTGATAACCCTTGGAAAGGTTTCTTAACAGGCGGTGACCAACAGCAGTCAGGCCACAGCGTTGTTTGCTATATTCGACGGCGCTCTTTGCCGGGCGGTATTGCAGGCCTCGCAACCTGGCCGTGTAAGTCAGGTATTCATCTACCGTCAGGTCATGGTAAAGCGGAGGTTGCTCTGGCAGAAAGCCAAGATGCGCCTTGGCCGCCTTGGCATCATTAATAATGTCATGCCCTGCGACATTGACGCGGCCTGCGCTGGCGGTCAGTACACCACAGATAATTTGCATGGTAGTGGATTTGCCTGCCCCGTTGGGACCAAGGAAACCCAGAACCTCACCGCGGCTCAAATTGAAACTGACGTTATTGACGGCGCAGTAATCACCGTAATAGCGGTATATCCTCTCAACCGAGATTAATATTTCCTTCTCCATCGCGGAGCTATTATTCTGATTAACCGAAGACTTGCAAGGAAAGAATCTCCGTAATGTTATGTTGTTAGGTATTGATACAGGAGGCACGTTCACCGATTTTGTTTGGTACGACGGACATACCATTCGCGTACATAAGGTCCTCTCGACTCCGGACGCGCCTGAACGGGCAATTATGCAAGGCATCCGAGAAATGCAGATCAGCCTGTCGGTGTTGCGGCGCGTAGTGCACGGCTCTACTGTGGCTACCAATGCGGTACTGGAAGGCAAGGGTGCCCGTACGGTTTACATCACCAACCATGGTTTGGGTGATGTCCTGACCATTGGCCGACAAAACCGCCCAGAGCTGTATGAATTAAAGCTGCATTGTCCCCCACCCCCGGTGCCGCCGGACCACTGCCTGGAGACCGGGGGCAGGCTCGCGGCAGACGGAGCGGTTATTGAATCACTGACAGAAGCCGACTTGGCCGAACTGGTAGATAAGGTAAAACAGATCAATCCCGAGGCCGCAGCGATCAACCTGCTGTTTTCCTGGCTGGACGACCGCTTCGAGCGGGCCATCGCCGGGGCCCTGCCGGAAAATATCTTTGTCTCGCGCTCCTCGGCGGTCCTGCCGGAGCAACGGGAATACGAACGAGGCATTACCACCTGGCTGAATGCCTATGTTGGCCCGTTGATACAAGGTTACCTGCAACGTCTGGGCGAACACCTTCAGCCAGCCCGGCTGGCCGTGATGCGCAGTTCGGGGCAGACTTGTAATGCGGCGCAGGCCGGCCAGGAAGCCGTGCATCTGTTGCTCTCCGGTCCGGCCGGCGGTATGAGTGCGGCGCGGTTCATCGGTGAGTCCTGTGATCGACCACGCTTGTTGACCTTTGATATGGGTGGTACCTCCACCGATGTTGCATTGGTCGATGGTGAGATTGCCCTGACCAGCCGGGGGCGCATCGGCCACTTCCCGGTCGGAGTGCCGATGGTGGACATGCACACCATAGGGGCCGGCGGTGGTTCCATCGCCATGGTAGACCCCGGCGGTGCCCTACAGGTTGGCCCTGAGTCTGCCGGGGCTGATCCAGGGCCGGTCTGTTACGGCAGGGGGGGTAAGCTGCCGACGGTGACGGATGCAAACCTGGTGTTGGGACGGATACCGCGCAGTGCCCGACTCGCGGGCAGCATGCCTCTAGACTATAAGGCGGCGCATGCGGCATTGGAAATACTGGCAGACCAACTGGGTGTCGGGGGTGCCGAAGAGGCGGCCAATGGGGTCATCCGGATTGCGGATGAACACATGGTACAGGCCCTGCGGCTGATCTCGGTGCAACGCGGGACCGACCCGCGCGAGTTCACCCTTCTGGCCTTCGGTGGTGCCGGTGGTCTGCACTTGTGTGCCCTAGCCGAGGCCTTAGGAATCAGCCGGGCACTGGCACCGATCCATGCCGGGGTATTGTCGGCGCTGGGGATGTTGACGGCACCGGCCGGAAAGCAATTGTCAAAGACCCTGGGCGTCTTATTAAGTGAATGCCCACTATCAGTAATAGAGTCTGAATTCAATGCCTTATTGGCAACAGGCATGGCGGAACTGAATGCTGAGGGCTTGGCCACGGACGACCTGAAGGAGGACCACAGCGTGGACCTTTGTTATCGGGGCCAGTCATTTACCCTCACCCTCCCCTGGCACGGGGCAGCTGCCACCGGTGAGGCATTCCACGAGGCGCACAAGGAGCGTTACGGTCATCGCCTGGATTCCCCGGTGGAACTTGTCAATATCAGGCTGGGTCTCTCTGTGCTTACTCCCTCACTGCGACTGGGAGACCAGTCTACGCGAGCTGGAAGCGAAAGCCCCCTGCTCGGGCAGGTGCATGGCATCCAGGACAAGGTACCGATCTTTGAACGCCCGCAACTTGTGGTTGGCCAGCGGCGGGACGGACCTTTAATAGTGACGGATGAGCATGCCACGGTCTATATCGCGCCCGGCTGGCAGTGCCACAGGGATGGCAAGGGTAACCTCTTGCTGGAAAATACCTGAACCACAAGAAAGGTTGGATTTTTTGGCCCTTGCCGGGTTAGCATAATAAAACTCCAAGATGCAATTATGAGGTAATCAACCTTGTCCATATTCCCCGTTTTCGATCTGCCCTGGTGGGGCATTGTTCTGGTGACACTGGGGCTGACCCATATCACGATAGCCTCCGTTACCATTTACCTGCATCGCCATCAGGCGCACCGTGCACTGGATCTTCACCCGCTGCTGGCGCATTTTTTCCGTTTCTGGCTCTGGCTGACCACGGGTATGAACACCCGTGCCTGGGTGGCCGTGCACCGCAAACATCACGCCTTTGTCGAGAGCGTCGATGACCCCCACAGCCCGCAGCAGGTAGGAATATGCAAGGTCCTGTTCGAAGGCACAGAACTCTACAAGGCTGAAGCGGCGAGAGAAGAAACACTCGAAGGGTTTGGTCACCAGACACCGGACGACTGGATCGAACACCATCTTTACGGGCGCTTTCAGAACACAGGTGTCGCCCTAATGTTCCTGCTGGACCTGGCCCTGTTTGGACTTATTGGCATAACCGTGTGGGCCGTGCAAATGATCTGGATCCCGTTTTTTGCTGCCGGTGTCATTAATGGTGTCGGGCACTGGGGAGGCTACAGGAATTTCGAACCGCATGATGCCTCTACCAATATCGTGCCCTGGGGCATCCTTATAGGCGGCGAGGAACTGCATAATAACCACCATGCCTTCGCCAGTTCGGCCAGGTTTTCCTGCAAGTGGTGGGAATTTGATATCGGCTGGCTCTATATTCGCCTCATGTCCGCGCTCAAGCTGGCGCAGATCAGGCGGCTGGCGCCTCGTCTGAAACTGAATCTGTCCAAGCCGGAGGTAGACATCGATACGGTCAAGGCGCTGGTTGCAAACCGCCTGCATATCATGTCGCGCTATACCCGGCGCGTTATCCGGAAGGTCTATGTGGAAGAAAAGGCCAAGGCGGACGAGGCCGGCCGGCGCCTGCTGCGCCAAGGCCGGAAGCTCCTGTCACGGTCTGAATCCAGGTTGGACCTAACGGCGCGGCAGCGGCTGAACACCCTGTTGCAGGAAAATGCCAGTATGCGAGTTGTCTATGAGTTCAGCCAGCGCCTGCAATCGCTCTGGAATGAAAAGGCTCTGAGCTATGAGGCCCTGCTGCAAGCCCTGAAGGAATGGTGTGAACAGGCCGAGGCCAGTGGCATCGAGGCCCTGCGCGAGTTTGCGCGGGAAGTGAGGATGTACACTACCCTGCCTGCCGTCGCCTGAGGAATTCAATAAGCCAAAAAAAACCCGCTTTCGCGGGTTTCCTTATTTAATCTTGGCTTCCTTGTAGATTACATGCTTGCGGACTACGGGATCGTATTTCTTGATCTCCATTTTGTCCGGCATATTGCGCTTGTTCTTGGTGGTCGTGTAATAGTGTCCCGTGCCCGCTGAAGAAACCAGTTTGATCTTGTCACGCATGTCCTGATTCCTCCTTAGACCTGTGTGCCGGCAGCGCGCAGCCTGGCAACGACAGTTTCGATGCCCTGCTTGTCAATAATTCGCAGGCCCTGGTTGCTTACCCGCAATTTCACCCAGCGCTTTTCGCTTTCCACCCAGAAACGACGCACATGTAGATTAGGCAGGAAGCGGCGGCGCGTCTTGTTATTGGCGTGGGAAACATTGTTTCCCATCATCGGCCGTTTTCCTGTGACCTGGCAGACTCGAGACATAATTTTTTCTGAATTCAGTGGTTGTTTTTCAAAAAAGAGGGCGGATTTTACCCGCATTACCGCCCTGATCCAAGTGTTTTTGCCTAAATCAGGCCCCGCTCGGCAAACGAGGTGGCTTCGTTGTTACCGACAATAAAATGATCCAGGACCCGGACATCAACCAGTTCAAGGGCAGCCTTGAGGCGCGTCGTCAGGAGAATGTCCGCCTGGCTTGGTTCCGCGATGCCGGATGGATGATTATGAACGAAGATAACTGCCGCTGCATTATGCCCCAGCGCCCGTTTGACGACTTCACGCGGATAGACGCTGGCGCCATTGATCGTACCGTTGAACATCTTGTCGAAGCTTATGATGTGATGGCGGTTATTCAGGAACAGGCAGGCAAATACTTCATGCTGGTAGGCCCGCAGCTGATGCAGCAGGTAATCACGCGTAGCATTTGGGTTAGACAAGACGTCCATTTGCTCCAGGTCGGCGGCAATATAGCGTTTGCCGAGTTCAATTGCGGCACGTAACTGGACATACTTTGCAATCCCCAACCCATTGATGCTGCAAATGGTCCTGGCGTCCGCCTCCAGCAGCTTACGCAGGCCGCCAAGGGCAGACAACAAGTCACGTCCCAGATCAACAGCTGTCTTGCCGCGGCTGCCGGTACGCAGGAAGATGGCAAGTAATTCGGCATCAGAGAGATGCTCGGGACCCTGCTGGAGCAGTTTTTCGCGAGGACGTTCCGCCTCTGGCCATTCTTTAATTGGCATTGCTTGACCTCCATGTCTTAAACGGTTATTGACTTGTTAGTATACTCAATTCGTAATGACACTCTTGTTTGTTAAAGACCTGCTAATACTATTTAAGATAAAATCATATGATGAATACACTTCAGGGCAAGCGGATTTTACTGGGTATCAGTGGCGGGATTGCGGCCTACAAGAGTGCTGATCTGACACGACGATTGCGAGAACACGGTGCCAGCGTCAGGGTGGTCATGACCCGTTCCGCCTGCGAATTCATTACCCCCTTGACCATGCAGGCCCTGTCTGGCCAGCCGGTCCACGTGGAGTTGCTGGATTACAAGACGGAAGGCGCAATGGGCCATATTGACCTGGCCCGCTGGGCTGATGTGATCCTGGTGGCACCGGCCAGCGCCAATTTTATGGCGCGGCTAGCCCACGGCCAGGCGGATGATCTGTTGAGCACGCTTTGCCTGGCGTCCAGTGTCTCAATCACGCTGGCTCCAGCCATGAACCAGCAAATGTGGCAGAACCCTGCGACGCAGGCCAATGTCACCCTGTTACGGGACCGTGGCGTCACACTGTTAGGTCCGGCCACTGGCGGGCAGGCCTGCGGTGAAACCGGACCGGGACGGATGCTGGAGCCCTTGGAACTGGTCGATGCGCTTGCCAGAGGATTTATTTCCGATCGCCTGTCAGGGCTGAAACTGGTGATAACGGCTGGACCGACTCGTGAGGCCATCGACCCCGTCAGATATATCTCCAATCGTAGTTCTGGGCGTATGGGCTATGCTGTTGCTCGGGCTGCAGCCGAAGCCGGGGGTAACGTGGTTCTGGTCTCGGGGCCGACACAATTGCATCAGCCGGAACGGATCCGCTGTCAGCCGGTTACTACTGCAGCGGAGATGCATGACGCGGTCATGCGCGAGATCGAAGATGCAGAGATCTTTATCGCCGCTGCTGCCGTTGCCGATTACCGTTGCAGCCAGGCCGCCATCCAAAAGATAAAAAAAGACAATGATGAATTGACGCTACTCCTGGAAAAAAACCCTGATATCTTGGCCGCAGTAGCGGCTCGCAAACTGCCTCCCTTTACAGTAGGGTTCGCAGCCGAAACTGAAAACCTGCTTAATTACGCGCAGCAGAAGTTGTTCAACAAAAAGCTGGACATGATTGCAGCCAATCAGGTGGGGATGAACCAGGGGTTCGATACCGAGGACAATGAACTGCAGGTTATTTGGTCGGGTGGCAGTATCAAGCTGGAGCGGGCGCCCAAGGACAGGCTGGCCCGTCAGCTGATCCGCCTTATTGCCGACCGCTATCATGAAAAAAATACAACTCAAACTCATTGATCAACGTCTAGGTCGGGACTTCCCCTTGCCCGAGTACTCCACGGCAGGTTCTGCAGGCATGGACATCCGTGCCTGTATCGATGACCCCTTGACACTCAGGCCTGGCGAAAACCAGCTTCTGCCAGCTGGGTTTGCGCTGCATCTGGATGACCCGGCAATGGCCGCGGTGTTATTGCCCCGCTCAGGCCTGGGTCACAAGCATGGCATTGTGCTGGGCAATCTCGTTGGCCTGATAGACTCTGATTATCAGGGCCAGGTTTATGTCTCCTGCTGGAACAGGGGCACGGAGAATTTTACGATCAACCCGGGCGATCGGGTCGCACAAATGGTAATTGTGCCGGTTATCCAGGCACAATTTGAAATGGTGAATGAATTTACCGATACCGCCAGGGGCAGTGGTGGATTCGGGCATACCGGGATATAGCGGTCGTGTAGACCGGAGGAGCGAATATGAAAGCAGGGGCAACGGGCACACGGCATCATTGGCTGAGCCTGGTCCTTATCAGTTTGATTGCCGTACTGTCGTTGGCGGGGCTGTCACATGTACATGCCGATGAAGCGGATAGCCAGGTAGCGGACAAGCTTGCCAAGGCAGTTGGCGACAGGCTGTCACAGGCCGTGCAGGAACTGAAAGCACTGGCATCAGATTCATCGACCATTGCAGTATTCAAGAAAAAGGATCCTGCCGCCCTCCAGGCCACTGCTGCAGATGCCGTGCAGAAAATCACCTCTGCACTGAAGCTCAGGTTTTTCCTGCCCGGAAGGTACAAGCTTGATCGGGACAGCAAGCCACCTTTGGGCTATGCCTCCCTGGACCTGTTAAAGCAGGCCGAACAATCTCCAGAAAGGATCGAAGCTGAATTATTAAACCCCGGCGAGGAACAGGAACATATCGTCTTGGTCGAGAGGGTCATGGAAGGTGAGAAACTACTTGGCCTGATCCATCTGAGCCTGGACGCGACGTCATTCAAGGAATTGCCCAAAGACCAGGTCGGCGGGGGATATGCCGAACTGGTCCAGGTGTTTGGCACCAACACAATCCTGATGGGCAAGGCAGGCAATGTCGGCAAACGGCAGGGCGAGGCCGTCAGAAGTAGGATAGCGGGTGCCCATTGGCGTATCGATTACTGGCCCCAAGCCATGGCCTCTGATACCCGTACGCTTGCTGATGATTTGGACATTAACGCCCTCTTGTCCCGCTATACTCCCTCTCCCACTGTGCTGGCCGGTGCCGGTGCCGGTGCCGGGGTTGTGTTACTCCTGTTACTGCTACTGTTGAGGAAAAGAAGGCGCGCTGCCAAGGCCGGACAAGGTGACGAGAATGAAAAGGTCGTATATGCCGGTTCGGTGAAGGCCATCATGGAGGGTAAACACCCCGGTACAGAAAAACTGGTGCCCGATCTACCGCAAATGGGTCAGACATCAGAGGTTAAGCCGCTGTCTCAGGGCATGAGCAGCGAGGAAGCGGATGATATCACCGAGATATCGATTCCCAAGAAAAAACCGGCAAAGTTGGCGCCGACAAATGTAAAGGCAGAGGATACGGCGCCCCCCGCTAAGGCAAAGCCCGAGATCGCGGCTGACCCGGCACCTGCCAGTAAGAAGGCGGAGGCCGGGACCCCTCCTGTCCCGGACGTTGCCGAGGCCAAAACCGGAGCAGCAGCCAAGCCAACGGAAGAACTTGCCGGGGAAGGTACGGCCAGCAGTGAGAAGGTGGAGCTGTCACCCACGATCTTCCGGGCCTATGACATCCGCGGCGTGGTTGGCAAGACACTGACCCCGGAGATCGTTTCTTTGATCGGCAAGGCCATCGGGACAGAGGCCGGCGCTATGGGGCAACATACGATAGCTGTGGGACGGGATGGACGGGTGTCCAGCCCTAACTTCGCACGGGCCCTGATCAAGGGGCTGCGTGAGAGTGGCCGAGATGTTTGCGATATCGGCATGGTGCCTACCCCTCTGCTGTATTTTGCTACCCATTACCTTGAGACCCAGAGTGGTGTCATGTTGACGGGAAGTCATAACGGGCCCGAATACAATGGCTTGAAGATTATGCTTGGAGGTATGACACTGTCAGGCGATGCTATTCAGTCGATCCGGCAGCGGGCTGAATCCGGAGAAGTGAGCAGTGGCGATGGCAGTATCGAGAGCCGGGATATCATTGCGGATTATATCCGCCGTGCTACCGAAGACGTCTATGTAGCGCTGGGCGGCGGCTTTAAACTGGTGGTGGACTGCGGTAACGGGGTGGCCGGCATCATTGCACCGCAACTCTACCGGGCGCTCGGTCATGATGTGATCGAGTTATTTTGTGATGTGGATGGCACCTTTCCAAATCATCACCCTGATCCCAGTCAGCCGGAGAACCTCAAGGCGCTGATCGCCAAGGTCAGGGAGACCCAGGCGGATCTCGGCTTAGCCTTTGACGGCGACGGTGATCGTCTCGGGGTCGTCGATGGTGAAGGCAATATCATCTGGCCCGACAGGCAAATGATGTTATTTGCAAGAGATGTTCTGAGCCGAAACCAAGGCTCGCCCATCATCTTTGATGTGAAATGTAGCCGTCACCTGAAAACGGTTATTGAAGAGGCCGGCGGTAAGCCGCTGATGTGGAAGACTGGTCACTCATTAATCAAGAGCAAGATGAAAGAGGTCGATGCACCGCTTGCCGGTGAGATGAGTGGCCATATCTTTTTCTCCGAGCGCTGGTATGGTTTTGACGACGCCCTTTATTCGGGTGTCAGGATGCTGGAGATATTGACCAATAGTCTGGGAACGCCCACGGAGGTCTTTGCCAAACTGCCCGAAAGTTGCGCTACACCCGAGCTACGGATTTCCCTTTCGGAAAAACACCACGCTAATTTTATGGAGATGATGCGCGAGAAGATGGCGTTTGATAACGCCGAGATTACCGACATTGATGGCCTACGCGTGGATTTCCCGTATGGCTGGGGATTGGTGCGCCCCTCCAATACTTCACCTTTCCTTATCGCCCGGTTCGAAGCCGACGATGAAGCAAGCCTGGATAAGATAAAATCGGAATTCAGGGAACTACTTCGAAAAGTCATTCCCAATATGAAATTACCATTTTGAAATATCTGACACTATACTCAAACCTTCGCCCGGGAATTGTAAAATCGGGTCGGCAGATTTTTTAAAGGTTTGCATTCTTCATGAACAAAGAAATCCAGAACGCCAAGGGAATTGCCGAGGTCCTCACTGAGGCCTTACCGTATATAAAGCGTTTCAATGGCAAGACTATCGTTATTAAATATGGTGGTAACGCCATGACTGATGAGGCACTCAAGAACAGTTTTGCGCGCGATGTGGTATTGATGAAGCTGGTTGGCATGAATCCCCTCGTGGTACACGGCGGCGGTCCCCAGATTGGCCAACTGCTGGAAAGGACAGGCAAGGAAAGCAGGTTTTTCGAGGGCATGCGAGTCACTGACAGCGAAACCATGGATATTGTCGAAATGGTGCTGGGCGGGCAGGTCAATAAGAATATTGTTAATCTGATCAACCGGCACGGTGGCTCCGCGGTCGGATTAACTGGCAAGGATGGAGCGTTGCTACAGGCCAGAAAGATGGTGTTCACGCGTAATGACCCGGGCATGAGCGCCCCGGAGATTATCGACATCGGGCATGTAGGTGAAGTAGCAAGCATTGATACATCAATAATCGACATGCTACTTCAGGGTAATTTTATTCCCGTGATCGCCCCTATAGGCGTCGGCGAGGACGGCCAGTCCTATAATATCAATGCCGATCTGGTGGCCGGAAAGCTCGCTGAGGTGCTCAAGGCGGAGAAACTGATTATCCTGACCAATACTGGTGGCCTGCTGGATGCCGAGGGCAAGGTGCTGACTGGCCTGTCCGTGGCAAAGGTCAATAAACTGATTAAGGACAAGGTGATCCAGGGCGGCATGTTGCCAAAGATCCGCTCCGCACTTGATGCAGTAAATGCCGGTGTCAAGGCAGCACATATCATTGACGGCAGGGTGCAGCATGCAGTGCTGCTTGAAATTTTCACGGACAAGGGCGTTGGTACACTGATACAAGGTGGTTCACGCTAGATTAAAAGATATGGCCAGTCATAATCCCAATCGACGACAGCAGATCCTGGAAACTCTGGCGCTGCAACTTGAAAGTAATCCCGGCTCCCGGATTACTACGGCAGGGCTTGCCAGCGCAGTCGGTGTGTCAGAAGCAGCCCTTTACCGTCACTTTGCCAGCAAGGCCAAGATGTTCGAGGCCCTGATAGATTTTGCGGAAGAATCAGTATTTGGTCTGATTAATAATATCCTTGCTCAGGACAAGGACGTGGTAACCCGCTGCGACAAGATAATGCGTGTCGTGCTGGGGTTTTCCGATAAAAACCCCGGAATCACTCGGATACTACTTGGAGATGCCCTTGTTGGAGAAAACGATCGTTTGCGGGTCCGTGTTAACCGGTTTTTTCAACGGCTGGAAACCCAGTTCAAGCAAATCCTGCGGGAGGCTAACCTGGGTCATGGGATGCGTGCTACCGCTACGATCGATGCAACGGCGAACCAGTTGCTTATCCTGCTGGAAGGAAAGATGGGTGCCTATGTAAGGAGTGAATTTGCAATCAATCCTACCGATTACTGGCAGGACCAGTGGGAATTGTTACAGAAGAGCCTGTTTAAACAGGGCTAAAGAATTACCTGCGCAGTAAACGGATTTCCTTGAATCGCTCAATATCCTTTTTGTACTGATCTCTGACTTCTTTCTGTTCCTTACGCTTGTCAGCAATAAACTTGTTGTTTGCCTCAATATGTTTATCAATTGAAGCAATATCATTGACCAGTTCCTTGGACGGTTCATTGCCGGCTCGTTCTCTGGCCGCTGCCTTTTTTACCAGGTTGTCCTTATCGGCTTGAAGTTTGGTAATGCGCCTCTCGGCCAGGTTTATTGAGGTTTCAATAGCAGCAATTTTACTGTCACGCGCAATTTCTATATCTTCAACCTTGCTGAAGGTATCGAGCAGCATCTTGTCACGTCTTGCCTGTTCTTCCTCTTGCCGCCTTTTCTCGGCTTTTTCTATGGCGAGCCGTTTAAGTTCCACGAGCTCCTCGTCTGTCTTTGCGGCCTCGGTTTCATCGATCACCGTGCCTTGCGGGCTGATTTCCTTGTGCCCCTCCTGTGCATATTCCGGTGGTAGCCTGTCACCACATTCCTTGATGCCATCTTTGTTAGTCCAGCAGACAATACGTGCCTGTACCGGGGTTATGGCAAGAAGCGTCAACATCAGGGAGACTAAGAAAATACATCGTTTCTTCATGAAGATTCCCTAAGATTGTTTCGATAACTGGTAAATGCGGTTTATATATCAGGATATACCATATTCTTTGCGATATTGCCTGATTTTGGTGATCTTTTCATCAGAACCCGGCATGGAAGCAAGGAACTCCACCATATCTTCCAGGGTTATGATACTTATGACCCGAATGCCATGGCGTTGTTCAACTTCCTGCACGGCTGAAAGCGGACCTGTACCACGTTCCTGGCGGTCCATGGCAACGGCGGCGGCGATGGGTTCGGCGCCCGCCGCTTTAATTATATCTACAGAGAGATTGATAGATGTACCGGCAGAGATAACATCATCAATGATCAGTACCCTACCCTGCAGGTTTGCCCCGAACACAATACCCCCCTCGCCATGATCCTTGATCTCCTTGCGGTTGAAACAAAAAGGTACGGATCGATCAAAGTGGTTGGCAAGTGCAATGGCTACGGCGGTCGCCAGAGGTATCCCCTTGTAGGCCGGCCCAAATAACATATCGTACTCAATCCCGGACGCTTCTATAGCGCAGGCATAGTAATAACCCAGCTGGGAAAGACTGTCACCATTATTAAACAGGCCGCTGTTGAAAAAATAAGGACTGTTCCGACCCGATTTAAGGGTGAATTCGCCAAAGCGCAAAACCCCGTTTTCTAGGGCAAACTGAATGAAATCAACCTGGTAATCTTTCATCGCAGTATTGATAGTCACAAAAATATCCTGTGATATCATACCCCACTTTTAATTTTATAGTGATAAGCTCACGCATAATTATTCAATGAAAATTATCAGTTTTAATGCCAACGGTATACGCTCGGCGCAACGGAAAGGTTTTTTTAAATGGATGAAAAAACAAAAGGCCGAAGTAGTTTGTATACAGGAGACAAAGGCACAGACTCATCAGCTTGACAGGGAAGTGCTATCTCCATCAGGTTATCATGGATTTTTCAGTGATGCCGAAAAGAAAGGATATAGTGGTGTTGCCCTGTATACATCCAGACAGCCTGATCGAGTTATAGACTCCCTGGGTTGGGGTGTGGCTGATCAAGAAGGGCGTTATCTGCAGGCGGATTTCGGTAAACTAAGCGTGGTTTCCATCTATCTTCCATCAGGTTCATCCAGTGAAGAGAGGCAGGCCATAAAATTTGATTTTCTTGATCGCCTGATGCCATTCTTGAAAAAAATACGGCGGCAGAAACGCCATTATATACTCTGTGGTGACTGGAACATCGCGCACAAGGAGATCGATCTGAAAAACTGGCGTGGCAATATGAAGAATTCAGGCTTTCTCCCGGAAGAGCGCGCCTGGCTTGATGAACTGTTTTACAGAGTGGGGATGATAGATGCCTTCAGGGAAGTAAACCAGGAAAAGGATCAGTACACGTGGTGGTCGAACAGGGGTCAGGCATGGGCAAAGAACGTAGGATGGCGAATTGATTATCAGATAATCTCGCCTTCTATCAGGAACAAGGTAATGAGCGCTGAAATCTACAAGAAAGAACGGTTTTCAGACCATGCACCGCTGGTCATGGAATATGAACTTTCTCTTTAATACCCGCCCTGTTATTCGGTGAAGAATTGTTGCTGGAATGAAAGGTTATATGTGGTGTCAGCCCCTTCCGGTGTAATATCAAGGGAAAACTTCAGCACCTCTTCATTATTAATGGGTGTTTCGGCGATGTAATAGATGGCATTATTTTCAGAAATCTCTTTTAGATTTAACTCCCGGAGTTGTTCGCTGAGATTTTTTACCGTGCCGGAAATGTTTGCCTTGACGGGATCCCCGATGAGTGTGTTATCGCCTTCATTTTTGATTACCGATATATTGATGAGGGCACGATTTTTACTGCGTGTGATATTGTAAAGTCCCGCAACGGACGGAGTGAGATTGTCGGTTCTGAGAGCATTATAGTGCACCGTATAATTGCCAAAGGCCTTTGACTGTTCGGCAGCGGCAAAAGGGCTGGCTACAAGCAAAAGGACCGCTGTCAAGTATACTGCCTTGCTCATTATGATTGCCTCCCTCTGGTTTCCCTCCTTATGATCATAACAGACAATTACCAACCATAAAGTTCCTTATTGAAAACGTGAATGCAGCGGGGCTGATGCATTGCAATATCCTGACCGTTGTCTGGTTTTGTCAACCCGGATGAGTTGTTTCCTATAATAGTCGTACCCTATATCCTGCAAGCACGTTGCCATAGTCCTGCAAAGGGGCGATGACAAGCATCAGGATCAAGTTAAGGGCAATCAGAGCGATAAAGGGTGACCAGTCGAGCCCGCCTGCCGGTGGGATGGCGCGCCGTATCGGCCGTAGCAGCGGCAGGGTTAATTGATACATAAGGACAGTTACCGGTGAGTAGGCGCCCGGATTAACCCAGCTGATTATGGCCTGCAGGATTATGATGACGATATAAATCCAGATAACAAGCTTCAACAGGTGAGCCAGGGTCAGTATCAGGTGACCGGCAGGCGCTGGAAGATTGCCGGTCTTGATCAGGGCTATGAGTCCCAGCTCTATTCCCTTCAGTAATAGCAAGAGGAGTATGGATGGCCAATCGATACCGCCATATCCAGGTATCCAGCGGCGAAAATACCTCAAGGTCGGATTCGTAATCCTGATCAGGAACTGGGAGATTGGATTGGCAAAGTCGGCGCGCACGGTTTGTAGAAGAAAGCGCAACATAACCGCCAGCAGGTATAACTCAAAGATCAGGGTGATCATATATATCCCGGCGTTGGCCAGGTAGGAGCCTGCATTCAATGCGGTTCTCCCAGGGTCCTGGCAAGTTCACGGGAGCGTTCGGCGGCGGCCTCAATGGCCAGGCGAATGATTTCTTCCAGCCGATGTTCCTGCATGACTGCCAGTGCCTTTTCAGTCGTTCCTCCGGGGGAAGTAACCTGTTTGCGCAGCTCTTGCGGATCAAGATCACTTTCCAGTGCCATTTTCGCCGCGCCGAGCGCGGTCTGCAGCACCAAGTTGCGTGATTGCTCCTCCGTGAGACCCAGTTCAATGCCGGTCTTTTCCATGATCTCCATGAAATAGAAGAAATATGCCGGTCCGCTGCCTGATAATGCAGTCACACAGTCTAGCAGTGCTTCATTCTCCACCCAAATCGTCATGCCTACTGCCCGTAGGATCGACTCGGCCAGGGTCCGCTGGTGTTCCTCAACCCGCGAATTGGCGAACAGACCGGCTGCGCCGCTACGCAATAATGAAGGTGTGTTCGGCATGGCTCTCACGATCGCGGGTTCAAAGCCGCTCCAGCGGCTGATTGCGGCAGTTTCTATACCGGCCGCTACCGAAATAACGAGGGGTTGTCTTTTGGCCAGCATCGTCGCCAGTGCAGTAACTGTTTGTTGCATTGACTGGGGTTTTACCGCCAGTATCACGACATCAGCGTCTTTCAGTCCCTGTCCGGCATCGGCAATGGCCTCTACCCCGAACCGTTCTGAGACAAGCTGTCTTTGTGATTCACTCAGGTCAACAGCACAGACATTCTTTTCAGGAAAACCGTTGGCCAACAGGCCGCCTATTAGACTGCAACCCAAATTTCCACACCCAATGAAGCATAATTTTATATTTTCCATGCTGACTTTCCGATTCGCTGTGCAATTGATCGCAGTGTATCAACTCGTCGAAGTGAATGCATATCAGCTGCGTTCGCCGAATATTGCCGTCCCTACCCGGACAAAGGTCGCGCCTTCGGCTATGGCCGCCTCCATATCCTGGGTGGTTCCAATTGACAAGGTGTCGAACCCAGAGAGTTTGGCGGCATGTTTTGTCAGCAGTTCCCTGACACGGCGAAAGGCATCGCGTTGCTGTTCAAAATCAAGCCCTGGAGCCGGCAGGGCCATCAAGCCCCTCAGTTTCAGGCGCGGTAATGACATGCATTCATCAATCAGTCCTGCTAATTCTCCGGGGGGCACGCCGGCTTTGGTTACTTCATGACTGATGTTGACCTGCAGGCAGGTATTGAGTGGTGGCAGGTGTTCCGGCCTCGCATCACTCAGACGTCTGGCGGTCTTGGCACGGTCGATACTGTGGACCCAGTGGAAATGCCCGGCTACCGCGTGTGTCTTGTTGGACTGAACTGGACCGATGAAGTGCCAGATTACCTCCCTGTTTTCCAGTTCACGGATCTTTTCCAGAGCCTCCTGCAGGTAATTCTCGCCGAAATCCCGCTGTCCTTGCTTGTATGCCTCGAGGATATCGCTTGTCGGCCGTGTCTTGCTGACTGCAATCAAGCTCACGGATCCCGGATTCCGGCCGTATTGCCCCTCAAAACGGCTGATCTGCTCCCTGACGCAGCTTAACGATTCTGCGATTGTTTTCATGGATTAAGAGTAGTCTATACTTCAAAAAATCAGTAAGATTGTGCTGTAACCCTCTATACTGTTAACAAATATCGCCTGATGAGGCAGGGGAGTTACAGGCTTGGCATCATTGGCGATTATAAGGTTCTTATAATTGCCAGACCATCTTTGACTGGCTGACCGACTGGAGGAGTAGATGGATATCGGTGAACTGCTTGCATTTGGGGTTAAAAACGGCGCGTCTGATTTACACATAACTGCCGGCATGCCCCCGCTGATTCGTGTCGATGGGGATATCCGTCGCATAAATGTGCCCGCGCTGGACCATAAGGATGTGCATGACATGGTCTATGACATCATGAACGATAAACAACGCAAGGATTACGAGGAATTCCTCGAGGTTGACTTTTCCTTCGAGGTCCCCAAGCTGGCGCGTTTTCGTGTCAATGCCTTTAATCAGAACCGAGGTGCAGCCGCCGTATTCCGTACTATCCCTTCCGATATCCAGAGCCTTGAGGACCTGCAGGCCCCCACCATCTTCAAGGATATCTCGGAATATCCGCGCGGCCTAGTGCTTGTGACGGGACCAACAGGTTCCGGTAAGTCAACCACCCTGGCGGCCATGGTCAATCATAAAAATGAAACAGAATACGGTCACATCCTCACGATAGAAGACCCCATCGAGTTTGTCCATACGAGCAAGAAATGCCTGATCAATCAGCGTGAGGTCCATCGGGACACATTGGGGTTCAATGAGGCGTTGCGGTCCTCGACCCGTGAGGACCCCGATTCCATCCTGGTAGGTGAAATGCGTGACCTGGAGACCATCCGTCTGGCGCTCACCGCGGCTGAAACCGGTCATCTTGTATTCGCGACCCTGCATACCAGTTCGGCGGCCAAGACCATAGACCGTGTGGTTGACGTATTCCCGGCTGCGGAAAAGGATATGGTGCGTGCCATGTTGTCAGAATCCTTGCGCGCGGTCATTTCTCAGGCCCTGTTGAAAAAGAAGGGTGGTGGACGGGTAGCCGCCCATGAAATCATGATTGGTACCCCGGCCATACGTAACCTGATCCGTGAAAACAAGGTCGCCCAGATGTATTCCGCCATCCAGACCGGTCAGCAGTTCGGCATGCAGACCCTGGATCAGAACCTGCAAACACTGGTGCAAAAGGGTGTCGTCACGCGTGAAGAGGCGAGGACAAAAGCGGTCAACAAGGATAATTTCTAGATGGGTGAGCCAGTGCAAACAGAGGTAAGGTAAATGGAAAGAGAACAGGCGATAAAATTCATGCGGGACCTTCTCAAGCTGATGGTTGAGAAGAAAGGTTCGGATTTGTTTATTACAGTTGATTTTCCACCGGCAATCAAGGTCGATGGCAAGGTCACGCCGGTGTCAAAGACCAAGTTGAGCGCAGAGAATACCAAGTCACTCACCTATGCCATCATGAATGACAAACAATTAAAGGAATATGAAGCTACCAAGGAATGTAATTTTGCCATTAACCCCGTGGGCATCGGCCGTTTCCGTGTCAATGCCTATGTGCAAATGGGCTGTTGCGGTGTGGTCTGCCGTACCATCGAGACCAATGTGCCTACAATTGACTCACTGGGTTTGCCTCAGGTCATGAAAGAGATCTGCATGACTAAAAGAGGGCTGGTCATCATGGTGGGCGCAACGGGTTCGGGTAAATCCACTTCTCTCGCCGCGATGATCGATTACCGTAATGAGAATAGTCATGGTCATATCATTACCGTTGAGGATCCTATCGAATACGTCCATCCACACAAGAACTGTATCGTCATGCAGCGTGAGGTTGGCGTGGATACCGATGACTGGGGGATTGCCCTGAAGAACTCCCTGCGACAGGCGCCGGATGTCATACTGCTTGGTGAGATTCGTGACAGGGAAACGATGGAATTCGGAATCGCCTTTGCCGAGACGGGCCATCTGGCTATGGCCACCCTGCATGCCAACAGCTCAAACCAGGCGCTGGACCGTATTATAAATTTTTTCCCGGAAGACCGCCGCCAGCAACTACTGATGGACCTGTCGCTTAACCTCAAGGCTGTAGTTTCCCAGCGTCTATTGAAGGCCAGGGAAGGCGCAGGGCGAGTAGCCGCGATAGAAATCATGCTGAACTCCCCGTTAATTGCGGATCTTATCCTCAAGGGCGACGTTCCCGAGATCAAGGCCATCATGGCCAAATCCAACGAGCTGGGTATGAGAACCTTTGACCAGGCCCTGTTTGAGCTTTATGAGGCCGACAAGATTACCTATGAAGACGCCCTGCGTAACGCTGATTCAATGAATGAACTGCGCCTCAAGATCAAGCTTGAAGGCAAGGCCGCGAAAGCAAAAGACTCGCTTGAGGGACTTGATCATCTCAGCATCAAGCAAGACGAAGAAAAGGAAAAAGGCGGTATGTTAAGACGTTGATTTTGATCTCCCACAGATCCGGTAATACACAATAAAACAACAGGTGCCCTAGTCTAATGGATATCACGCCCTATCTGAAACTGATGGTGGAAAAAAACGCTTCAGACGTTTTTTTTACCGTGGACTCTCCGGTAAGGATCAAGATCGAAGGCCGGATCACACCTGTCGGCAAGACCGTGCTCACACCGGAACTCTGCCAGGCAGCGGCTTATGGCATCATGTCTGATTACCATACCAACAAGTTTGAAGAAAACCTGGAGGTTGATTTTGCCATATCATCTCACGATGGTGCTGCTCGTTTCAGGGTAAACGTATTTCGCCAACGCGGTGAAGTGAGCATGGTGCTGCGCCTGGTCCCGATGAAAATCCCTACGCTGGAAGACTTTGGCTTGCCCGATGTATTGGGCGATCTCATCCTGCACAAGCGCGGCCTGATCCTGATGGTGGGTGCAACCGGTTCAGGTAAATCCACGACACTGGCAGCTATGTTGAACCATCGTAATGATCAGAGATCGGGTCACATACTGACGATTGAAGACCCGATTGAATTCAGTCACCCCAACAAGAAAAGTATTTTTAACCAGCGAGAAATAGGTATTGACACCTTTTCCTACCGCAATGCGCTGAGGAGTTCACTGCGTGAAGCCCCGGATGTTATCCTGATCGGCGAGATCCGGGACCGGGATACCATGGAGGCCGCACTGGAGTTATCCAATACCGGCCACCTTGCCGTATCAACCCTGCATGCTAATAATTCCAATCAGGCCATGGAGCGCGTGATCAACCTCTTCCCGCAACAATTGCACAAGCAGCTGTTTATGGATCTGGCGTTGAATATCCGGGCCGTCATCTCGCAACGCCTGGTAACCGGTTTAGACAGTAAGCGTTGTGCCGCCATAGAGATCATGATCAACACGCCCCATATCGCCGACCTGATCCTGAAAGGTGATCTGGACGAGATCAAGATTGCCATGTCCGAGAGCGGCGCCAGCGGGATGCAAACCTTTGATATGGCACTCTTTAACCTTTACAAGGACGGGCGTATTGATCTTGAAGAGGCACTTAATAATGCCGATTCCAGAACAAATCTGGAGGCCAAGATCAATTTCGGTTAATGTGTCTGCCTTTGTTGTGTTGTAAGCTTCAGTAATAAAGGTCAGCTATTCCGCAGCTGCCAGATAAGGTGTGAGCCAATTGATAACGGATTGAACATCCCCCCGATGAGACAGTACGAACGCCACTATGCAGGCATTCCCGTGAGGATTATCCATGCCGGTAAGAAATATAATTTCATTATCGAGAACGTGAGTCTTGGCGGGATGGCGTGTAAGGGCGAGCATGAAATTGAAGTGGGGGATGAGGTTGAATTGCAGATAACCTTGTTGAACCCTATCTATCTCTGCAAGGGCAAGGTTGTCTGGTGTAAGGAGGCGGGAGATTACTTTGAATTGGGGATCGAACACCTGGGCCCCAAGGACAAGGCGCGGCTGGATATGGTGGAACAGGTTAGTCATATTGAACATTATCGTGCCGACATCAAGGCGGCAGAGGGTAGAGAACTGACAGGCGAGCAGGCTGCCCGTGAATGGATAGCCAAACATACCTGAGACTTGTTTGGTGCTTGTCTGGAATAAAGAAAAAGGGGCCTTTGGCCCCTTTTTTTACGAATTGAATATCGTGATTACTTATTGTTGATATACATGGTCACTTCAAAACCGAAGCGGATGTCGCTGTATTCAGGTGTTTGCCAGCTCATGATCATTCTCCTATGTTGAGTTGATTTGTTCGTCACAGTCTTGACGTCATTAATTAAAGCAGTTCCCGTGCCAGATCAGGGGCGCGTCAGGAAATATTTTATACTTCAATAAAAACAATAAGTTATTTAAGCAAGAGGATGGGTGGTTAGTGGGCTGGGAATCCGCAGGTGCACGAAGTGGTTATTCTGAAACACCCGCCTGGTTGTAATTAGCCAGGGGGTGGTTCTTCCCGAGGTTGGATTTGACCGTGACCCGGCACCGGAACAGCTTGTGACCACTGAGATGGTATTTGCGCTCGAAGGGGCTGAGAGGTTGGTCTGGCCGGTAGGGTTCGGGCCGGATCGCATGCCCGGTAAGCTGGCTGGCCATATGGGCAAATTCCTCCGCGTAAATAGCCCAGTTGCAACGCATTTCAAGGCCGTCGGCCAGCGCAAGCAGATCAGAAAATACCGGGTGGGCGTGCCAGCGCCGCTTGACCTGGCCGGGCTTGGGCCAGGGATTCGGATACAATAAATACTGATACACGACCGGCCAGCCGGCTTCTCTCAGCTGGCGCCAGAAATCGACCAGATTGGTGCGTATAAAAACAGTGTTGTCCCTGTGGGCAATGTCATTCCTCATTTGTTGGCGCCGTAACCTAGCGGCGGATTTATCTGCACCGATGACCAAGCAGTCGAGATACATCGCCGCCAGCCTCAGTGTGCTTTCCCCGGTGCCGCAGCCCGCGTCAACGACCAACGGGACGCCGGCCCGGCTGACAATCTTGTCCAGATGATCAAAGGCGCGCCTGCTGTATTCACGAATCGGCTGGCGGTAGGGGTTTCCCCAATAACGTTTGTTGAAATACAGCAGTCCCGGGTGGGCTGCGATCTGGGTGCTATCGATCGTGCGAGACGGGGGCTGCATCCGGTTCAGGTAGCCGGAAAGATGCTGGCTGCATCGAAAACCGGGCCGTCAACACAGACGCGTTTCATGGCAGGCCCTTCCGGTGTGTGAACCTCAATCGCGCAACCGGCACAGCCGCCGACCCCACAGGCCATGTATTCTTCCACCGAGACCTGACAGGCGAGGGCGTAATCCTGCGCCAGCCGACTGACAGCGCGCAGCATGGGCATGGGACCGCAGGAAAATATCTCCACTTCCTGGCGGACATCTGCAGGTAATGCCTCCAGCCAGTAACGGGCAAGGTCGGTGACAAACCCCGGGTAACAGCCCGGGTAGCCTTGCAGACTGCAGAGACGGCTGGGTATGTCCCAGTCTTCAAGGAGCGGCATGGCGGCTATGGTCCCTTCGGGCATGCCCTGGACCATGATTCGGGAGGGACGCATGGTGAAAGGGAACGGGATCTCCGAGCCCATGATGACGAGCGGCGACACGCCCTTGCCGAAACGCCTCAGGTGATCTGACAGAAATACCATGGGAGGAATGCCGACTCCACCACCGATCAAGAGGGGAAATTTTTTATAACCATCCCGTTTGAAGGGGACGCCTATGGGGCCAAGCAAGGGCAGGCATTCGCCGGGCTTGCGTAATGCCAGCTTGCCAGTCCCCTCACCGTGCAATTTGTATAGGATCTCGATCCAGCCGCCATTCGGGTCTGCCCGCATTATCGACATCGGCCTGCGCATAGGCAGGTCCGGATGGCACTGGAGGTGGACAAATGCCCCGGGACTGGCATGCGCTGCAGTCTCGTGCGCCAAGAGCCGCATTACAAACTGGCTGGCCGGCAAGGCCTTGTGCTCAAGGATCTCGGCGTCTTCGGAAAAGATCGTGTTACGTGTATCAGGGTGTTGCATGATCAGTGTCAGCTGGGTAGACAGGCAATCCGCCGAGCAGGGTCTGGGTTACCTTGCCGTGCATCTCCCAGCCTAGGAAGGGATTGTTCTTGCCGGTACTGACCAACTGATCTTCGGTGACAGTCCAGGGCGCATCAGGATCCACAATACAGAGATCCGCAACCGCGCCTACACCCAGCTGCCCGGCCTCCAGTCCCGCAATGGCCGCCGGTCTGGCGGTCAGGGCCTCGATTATCCCGGGCAACTCCATCACCCCATCACGGGCCAGTTGCAATGCCAGCGGCAGTACTACATCGATGGTGGATGCGCCGGGTTCCGACTGGCTGAAGGGGACTGCCTTGGCATCAGCATTATGGGGTTGATGATCCGAGCAAATGGCATCGATCACGCCGCCAGCCAGTGCCTTGCGCAGAGCTTCGCGGTCAGTGTCACTGCGTAAGGGCGGGCACAAGTGGCAGTTATTATTAAAACCGGCCAGGTCGACCTCGGACAGGAAAAGGTGGCTGATTCCTGTGTCGGCACTTACCGGAAGTCCCCGCTGTTTCGCATCGGCGATCATGGGCAGGCTCTGGGCAGATGATACGCGGCAGAAATGCACCCGGCATGGTGTTTGTTCTATAAGCTGTAAAACGCGGCTAATCGCTATACTCTCGGCGGTCCCCGGTATGCCCGGTAATCCCATACGGACGCTCATAATCCCCTCGTGGACCACCCCGTCATCGCGCAGACTCGCATCTTCACAGAACAGATGCACGGTGATGTCGCAGGAACTGGCATAGTCCAAGGCCCTCCGCAGCACGGCGGTGTTGGCGACAGGCAGGAGGCCGTTACTCACACCAATACAACCAGCCTGTTTCAAGGCATGCATATTGGCGAGAGTTTCCCCCTGCAGACCATGGGTCAGGGCGCCCAAGCAATAAACCCTTGCATTGCCCCTGTCCAGGGCCCTCTGGTGGATAAGCTCCACCACGGCGGAACTGTCGATCACGGGCCGGGTATCCGGCGGACAACAGACGGATGTTATTCCGCCACAGGCTGCAGCGTGTGTCTCTGAGGTAATAGTAGCCTTGTGTTCATTACCGGGTTCACGCAATCTTGCCGACAGGTCCACCAGCCCGGGTAATACCAGCCTGCCGCTGGCATCTATAGTGTGATCGGCCTTGAATCCCCTGGGAGACTTTCCAAGTGAGGCGATCTTTCCGTCGCTGATAAATACATCCGTGACCTTATCGACTTGGTTGGCGGGATCAATCAGGTGGCCTTGTTTAATCTGGATCTGCATGGCCGCCCTCCGGTTGTATTCCGGACTGACTCTGCATGGTCATGGCCATCACGGCCATCCTTATGGCGATACCATGACTAACCTGCTGCAAGATGACGGATTGCCGACTGTCCGCCACCCTTGAGTCGATTTCGATGCCGCGGTTGATAGGTCCGGGATGCATAACAATGGCGTCTGGTTTGGCAAGAGCGAGTTTTTCTTCCGTGAGGCCATAGAGTCTGAAATATTCTGACTCACTGGGTAACAGTGCACTGCGCATCCGTTCCTGCTGCAGGCGTAGCACCACGATCACGTCCACGTCTTTCAATCCAGCATTCATATCATGGAAAATATGAACTCCCATTGTTTCAATGTGCCACGGGATCAGGGTCCTCGGTCCGATGACCCTGATCTCGCTCGCACCGAGTATGGAAAGGGCGTGGATCTCGGAACGCGCAACCCGTGAATGAAGTATGTCGCCAACGATGGCCACCCGTAGTTTGCTAAAGTCGGGTTTATGTTTCCTGATTGTAAACATGTCCAGCATGGCCTGGGTAGGATGGGCATGACGACCGTCGCCGCCGTTAATAACACTGATATTGGGCGCAACGTGAGATGCGATAAAGTGAGCTGCACCGCTGTTAGCATGGCGGACGATAAACATATCGCAGTGCATGGCCTCAAGTGTATGGAGGGTGTCCAGTAATGATTCACCCTTCTTCGTGGCGGAATTGGAGATGTTCAGGCTTAGGATGTCTGCAGAGAGCCGTTTAGCTGCCAGTTCAAAGGTCGTACGAGTACGGGTGCTGGGTTCGAAGAAGAGATTTGCGACAGTCTTGCCACGTAATATTGGGACCTTTTTTACAGCCCGGGCACCGACCCCGGAAAAGGTCTCAGCGGTTTCGAGAATATTGAGTAAGAGGGAACGTTCAAGACCTTCAATAGTGAGAAAATGCTTCAGATGACCATTGTCGTCGAGTTGAATATTAGAGTCATTCATTCCGCAGTTTTTAATTCCAGTGCCAAGGGCTCTGGGCCGGAGAGTTTAACATGTTCATCCGGTTTTAGTGATAATCTTTTTCCTGTGACATCGGCCGCAACAGGCAATTCACGGCCACCCCGATCGATCAGTACCGCGAGGATAACCCGTTTGGGCCTGCCGTAATCAAAGATTTCATTCAGCGCGGCACGCACGGTCCTGCCGGTATGCAGGACATCATCGACCAGGATGATCTCCCGGTCCTCAATCTCAAGGGGCAGATTGGACGGCTTGACCCGCGGGTGCAGGCCGATCCGGCTGAAATCATCACGATAAAAGGTAATATTGAGTTGGCCCAGCAGTGTCTCAATCCCCATCAATTCATGCAGTCGCTCGGCGATCCAGAAGCCGCCCGAATGGATGCCTATCATAATGGCATCAGGGCCAACCACCTCCCTGAGTTCACCGGACATAGCGGCAAGGCAGGCGTCAATATCAATATCCAGTTTCTTCACTTAATCCTGTCTCTCATGAAACATGTGCTGTGTAATTATTTGTTCTCGGATAACCAGGTTTCCAGTATTGTCTGGGCCGCGATGGAGTCAAGTCTCTTGTCACCTTTTGTCCTAAGTCGCGCCTCAAAGGTTGAAAGCCGTTCATCCATACCGAAGACAGGCAGTTTGAAGCGCCCTTCAAGTTGCCGTGCAAACCTGGCGGCTGCAGCAGTAATTGCTTGCGAACCGCCATTCATATTTATCGGGATCCCCACGATCAGCGCATCGGGACGCCATTCCTTAATGAGCTGATTGATCCTCTGCCAGTCTGGCCGGTTTCTGTGACAGAGGACTATTTCAAGGGGAGTCGCTGTCCCGGTCAGGGCTTGGCCAACTGCTGTACCGATCCGTTTACTGCCGTAGTCAAAACACAGCAGGGTTTTATATTTCACGCATGCCCGATGTTAGTTGATAATTTGCTCAGGTCGACCCCTGCTAAGGCGGCTGCTTCAGTCCAGCGATTTTCTATGGGTGTATTGAAAATTATACTGTTGTCAGCCGGCGCGCTCAGCCAAGCATTGTCCTGCATCTCTTTTTCAAGCTGGCCAGCGCCCCAACCCGCATAGCCCAGTGCGATCAGGGTCTTTTCAGGGCCCTTGCCTTCGGCAATGGCTGCCAGAATATCCCTAGAGGTGGCAATGCCGATGTCACGGCTGATCTCGATGCAATGATCCCATTTTTGTATAGGATGGTGCAGTACAAAACCGCGATCGGTCTGGACCGGCCCTCCCTGGTAAACCGGCATCTGACCGATTTGCTGATCCTGGGTGCTCATCGACATTTGTTGCAGCACATCATCCAGCGAGAGTTCCAAGGGGCGATTGATGACAATACCCATGGCCCCGTCCTCATTATGTGCGCAGATGTAGGCGACTGAATGGTAAAAGTAGGGGTCTGCCAGACCAGGCATGGCAATCAAAAACTGGTTGGTAAGACACATTGATTGCATAATTTATAAGTATCTAATCAATTTCCATGAACTACAAGTAAAGACTGTATGGAACTGGACAGGTTCCGCTTTTTTAACGGAAAAGATTATTGTCCAGAAACTGCCAGGTACGGGTGATATGCAGGATATCTGTTTCAGCCTTAATATTGTCGGGAAACGGTGCAAAGGGGGATGATAAATCAACAATACGGATGGCCGCATCATCTAGGATCTTCGATCCTGAAGAACGGCGAACATTTATCTGGTTAACACTGCCATCAGCGTTTAATGCCACATCCAGGATCAGACTGCCGGTTAATTTGTTTTTGCGCGCAGAATCGGGGTAATTAAGATTACCCACTCGTTCAACTTTGGCGCGCCAGGCCTCCATGTAGGCAGCGTATTTATACTCACGCGTACTTGCAGAGATAAATTTTCTTTTTGGGCGTTTTGCTTTTTCTTCAAGTTTGCGTTGAATCTCCGCACTTAGCGATGCAATCTTGAAACTGCTTGTCAGCAGGGCGGTGGCGCTTGGCAGCTCTTTTGTCTCCTCCTGCTCCTTTTGTGATTCTGTATCAGTCTTTGCGATCATATTTTTTTTGGTTTCTCGCGATTCCAGGGCAGTGACCTTTGAGGTTACCTTTTCAACTGCCATAAATTTTTCCGTATCCACAGGCACCTTCTTTTCTGCAGGGGTCGTTTCTGATGATTCGGACTTGTTCTTGTCAGGTGGTGGTGAGCTTGTTGACGGAGGTGTGGTGATCTCTGCACGCTGATCAGGGAAAGGAGCAGGCATCGGGGTTGCAGGACTCAGCTTTTCATCAGTATCACCGCCGCCTTCCAGATTTGCCTGGGCCAGGAAGTCTGCGTCCTCCGCCGCTTTGCTTTTTTCCTGTACCAGGATGATCTCCATGGTTTCATATTTTGGCTGAATGGATTCTTCACTCGAAAAGGTAACTCCCAGTATGACAATGCCATGGGCAATAATCGCAAGACATAGCGTCAGGCTGAATCGATCAACCGGCGTGATCTGTGGCTTGTTGGTTTTACTGGTTTGAACAGACATGCTGGTTGCGGCCACCCGGTTTTGTTTCACGAAGACGCATAGTCTTTTTCAATCGCCAACATCAGGTCTCTGGCTATATTGAGTGAATAGATTTTATCAAGTTCCCTGATGCAGGTGGGACTGGTGATGTTAATCTCCGTCAGGTAGTTTCCGATAACATCAAGACCGACGAAGGCCAACCCGTTTTCACGTAAAGTTGGGGCAACACCCTGACAAATCTCACGGTCCCTGCTGTTCAACTCAACGCCTTTACTGGTTCCACCTGCCGCAAGGTTGCCGCGGTTTTCGCCGTAAACGGGGATCCGGGCGAGCGCATAGGGTACGGGATCGCCATTGATCAACAGTATCCGTTTATCACCATCACTGATTTCTGGTATGAATCTCTGGGCCATGATGAAGCGGCTGCCATGCAAGGTTAATGTCTCGATGATGACGTTAATATTAGTATCATTTTTCCTGGCCCTGAAGATTGAGGCGCCACCCATGCCGTGCAATGGTTTCAGGATCGTATCCTCATGAGTATCGACAAATTCTCGCAACTGAACGGGGTCGCTGCTAACAAGCGTAGGTGCAATAAATTCCGGAAAGTAGTTTATAAAGAGTTTTTCATTAAAGTCCCTGAGGGCGGCAGGGTCGTTAACAACGTAGACACCTTCCTCCTGCGCCAGCTCCAGAATCTGGGTAATGTAAATATATTGCATATCTACGGGAGGGTCCTTGCGCATCAGGATGATATCCAGCTCCGCAAGAGGCCAGGGTGTCCGATCGCCCTGTCTAAACCAGTTAGACGGATCATCCTTGACGGACAGTTTGCTCATGCGTCCCCAGGCTTCGCCATCCTGGATAAAGAGGTCAGCCGCTTCCATGTAATAGTTTTCCCAGCCAAGGGACTGGGATGCCAGCAACATGGCGAAGGAACTGTCCTTCCGGATATTGATATCCCGGATAGGATCCATAAGGATGCCCAGCTTCATTTTATCGCCTGATCGCGTTGAAATTGCATGAATTCATACGTGCAGATATCTGTCCTGGCAGTTAAGATCAGAAAGATAATGTTGACTACTATACCACTCAATTCATGTCTATAAACCGTATACGCATCACGACACGCGAAAGTCCGTTGGCTCTCTGGCAGGCTAAACATGTCCGCAATGAACTTATCAAGCACCATCCAGAGCTTGCCGTTGAATTGATCGGGATCACCACCCAGGGCGATATTATACTTGATAAGCCACTTGTAGATGTCGGAGGCAAGGGCCTGTTCATTAAGGAGCTTGAACAGGTCATCCTGGAAGACAGGGCGGACATCGCGGTACACTCTATGAAAGATGTAACTGTTGATTTTCCGCCCGGTCTGGCGTTGCCGGTAATCATGCGGCGGACTGACCCCAGAGATGTGCTGATTTCGAATGCCTATTCCACCGTAGATGAACTGCCGGATGGGGCTGTTGTCGGGACATCAAGCCTGCGCCGCCAATGTCAGTTGAAGGCCTACCGCCCGGATCTGCAGGTCGCGAACCTGCGCGGCAATGTCGGAACCCGGCTGCGCAAGCTGGATGAAGGGCAGTATGATGCCATTGTGCTTGCATCCGCAGGCGTGACCCGGCTTGGCCTCAGCGACCGCATCAGGCAATACCTGCCACTGGATATCATGTTACCCGCGGTGGGGCAGGGTGCCATAGGAATTGAAACACGGGAGGACGACGGGGCGGTTATTGAACTTATCAAACCGCTTTCTGATCACGAGACAACACTGCAGTTGAGAGCGGAGCGGGCATTCAGCAAGAAACTCTTTGGCGGCTGTCACCTTCCTATCGCAGCGCATACTACAGTGGAAGGTGAGAATCTGATAATGCGTGGTATGGTCGGGCAACTGGATGGTAAAAAGGTGGTTGCCGATCTTGCCAGTGGACCCGTGAGCGAACCAGAGAGTGTGGGCGAGGGACTTGCCGACAAGCTTTTAGGGCAAGGTGCCGACGCGATACTGCGAGAGTTACTCGATGAGTGATGAACTGCGGGGTAAAAAAATACTGGTGACCCGTCCGCTGCACCAGGCTGAACCCCTCTGCCATATGATCGAGCAGGCCAGCGGTACAGCCATCCGCCTGCCCATGCTGGAAATCCAGCCTGCTAAACCAGACCCCGAAATTGAGCGGAAGTTATCTGAAATCCCACGCTGCGACGCAGTTGTCTTTGTCAGCCGGAATGCGGTTAACTCAGCGCGAAAGCTGCTTGGGGATGACCTCGGTTGTATCAGGGACAAAACAGTTTTTGCTGTCGGCCGTTCAACGGCCGATGCATTGAAGGCGGTGGGAGTGGATGAGGTCATTTATCCCGTTGAAGGATCCGATAGTGAATCATTGCTGGCATTACCCCTCCTGCAAGCCCCCAATGTCAGGAATAAAAAGATAGTGATTATTCGGGGTCAGGGTGGTCGTGAAATGCTGGCTGAAAGCCTTAGACAACGGGGGGCCAAGGTGGAGTATGTCGAAGTTTATCGCCGTGTGCCGACAGTTTATGATCGAGAAACGCTGGCCAGACTCTGGCATGAACAAAGACCGGACCTGATTGTGATAAGCAGCGGGGAAGGTCTGCAAAACCTTTTTGATATGGTAACCTCAGAATGGAAACAGGAGCTGATAACTACTCCCCTAGTGGTGCTGGGAAGGCGCATGGCTGAACAGGCGGAGAGCATCGGATTTACAGGCGGGATGGTATTAGCCGATGAAGCCAGCGATGAAGGTTTGATGAAGGCAATCAGGCGAAGCATTGGAGTGGAAAAGACATGACAGATGACAAGTCAGAAAATAACAGCGACGCAGGACCACAGGGTAAGCTTGTCAAGATAGAAGACAGTCAACCTGCTGTAGACACCCGGAGGTTTCGTCAGGTCTTCATAGTGGTTGCTGTGCTGTTTCTTATTTTACTTGCTGTGCTTGCAGCATCATCCTGGTTTTTGTATCAACAAATACAGTCCGTTTCACGCTCAACCAGCAACACTGCTGAAAACACCAAGGCAATTGATCTGACATTAGATAAAAAATTCGGTCAGTTGAATTCAGATCTTGGACAATTACGCATACAACAGCAGGACCAATCGGATTCACTTACAGCACTGTATCGACGTTTCCCGAAAGATACCGAGGGCTGGGCATTATCAGAGGTGGAATATCTTCTGGTTATCGCGAGCCATCGCCTGCTACTGGAAAAGGACATTACGACTGCGTTGTCTGCAATGGAACTTGCGGATCTCAGGTTAAGGGACCTGGGTGATCCTGCCCTGATACCGGTGAGAGAACAATTAATGGCGGACATGAATACATTGCGAGCAGTGGAGAGGGTGGATATTAGTGGCCTGGCCATTTATCTTGCCGATCTCATTGATCGTTCCGGGGCCTTGCCGTTGAAGAGTGCGGGAGGAGAGGTTGTCGGTGGAACAACAGAAGATTTTCAGGCGGAACAGGACGCAACTGAACGCAGCTGGCGTGATCTGCCAGCCACTATCTGGAAGGAACTAAAGAGCCTAGTGGTTATCAAGCATTCCGGCGAAACGCGCCGTGCTCTTCTGCTGCCGGATCAGGAATATTTTCTCTATCAGAACCTGCGCCTTGAATTGGAGAATGCGCGGTTGGCAGTATTACATCGCGATACGGAAAACCTGCGTGTCTCCATCAGTCTTTTGATGGACTGGCTTGGTGAATATTTTGACAATGAAAACACTGCGGTAATTAATGTCATGGATACACTGGAAAAAATGTCCGCTCTCCAACTCGATTCGGAGATCCCTGACATTAGTTCTTCATTGGAAACTCTCCGGGCCTTTATGCATGAGAAAGAGTTATCGATCGTTCAGCCGGATAGAATGAATAATGGAGCTGGTTCCAGGTGAGAGCGCTCTTCGTATTTTTAATCGCTCTCGCAATAGCCGCTGTGATAGGCGCCTTTGCTGTCAATGATAGGGGAACTATTCTGATCACATTCTCTGACTGGACTATACAGACATCCCTAATCCTGTTTCTTTCTTCAGTCGTTCTGTTTTTCATCACTGCATATATTCTTGTCCGCAGTTTGTTGAGGGTATGGGATATGCCGTCAAGCCTCAGGCGCTGGCGTAAGCAAAGACAACGACGCTTATCCGAGAAATATCTTAGCAGGGGACTGGTAGCACTGGTAGAGGGTAACTGGAAGACGGCAGAAACCGATCTTGTGAAAGGCGCGCGTTATTCAAAGACCCCATTGATCAATTTCCTCTGTGCAGCCCGTGCCGCGCAGAGAGAGGGGCGAATAGAAAAACGGGATCAATATATCAAGCTTGCATATTCCAGGGACCCGGAATCACAGATTGCGATTGGATTGACCCAGGCAGAATTACAAATCAACGAACATCAGACCGAGCTGGCATTGGCAACCTTGATTAACTTGAACGAACAGCATCCTGATAATGCTCGTATAAAACTGATGCTGCTGAGGACTTATACAGAACTTGAGTCATGGAATGATGTATTGTCAATTCTGCCGGGCCTCGAGAAATCCCGTCTCCTCCCCAGGGAAAATATAGTGGCCACCCAGTTGAAGGCCTATGCAGGCCTGATGAAAAAGGCTGGTGAGAAATCAAACCAGGAAAAACTGGACGCTGTCTGGAAGAGTATCCCCCGAAAACTGCGCGGCGAACTGCATCTCCTTGAGGTTTATACGACAGAAAAATTAAAATTTGATAATACAGAGGAGTGTGAACTCCTTATAAAAAAGGCATTAAAAGCGAAATGGGATCGGAACATCCTGCGTCTTTATGGCCTGGTGAAGGGAAAAGATCCGGCAAAACAGCTGGCGTTTGCCGAAAGCCTTTATACTGGCCATGCGCGCGACCCTGTCCTCTTACTTACACTGGGGAGATTGTGTATACGTAACTCGCTCTGGGGCAAGGCTGCTACTTATCTCAAGAACAGTATTCAAATAGAACCTATGCCAGAAACCTATAGGGAATTTGCACGCCTACTGGAACAGCAGGGAGACTATGCTGCCGCCTCAAGTTACTATCAGCATGGGCTGGTGTTGGCAACCTCGGTCAAGCCTCATGATCCCAGCAGTCTGTTGGAACAGTCTGACAAGTAGGATTTTTTCACCGAGTAGCTCAGGATGTACTGTTGGATTTTGCTGCAAACTCAAATGAGTCGGAGTAAATGTACTCTGCAGATAATCCCCGTTCGGTAAAACTATCAACCACGGCATGGACCATCGGCGGCGGTCCGCAGGCGTACACTTCAAAACCGGACAAGTCTTCAAAATCCTCAAGCACTGCCTCATGCACAAGACCGGTACGCCCCTGCCATTGATCATCTTCATGTGGCTCAGACAGCACAGGTATGTAATGAAGTCTTTCCATCTCCTTGTCCCAGAACATCGCCAGGTCATGTAGGTAAAGGTCTTCTTTTGACCTTGCTCCCCAGTAAAAATGAATTTCCCGGTCAAGCGCCTTGTGGCGTGCACTTTCTATGATACTTTTGACCGGGGCAAAACCTGTACCTCCGGCGACCATGATAATGGGGCGATCAGAATCCTCTCTCAGAAAGAAACTGCCTAGTGGCCCTTCAATCCGTAGCAATGATTTTTCCTTAAGCTTGTTGAATGCGTATTCGGAAAATACGCCACCCTCGTAATGTCGGACATGAAGCTCAAGATGTTCATCATCGTGAGGAGGATTGGCCAGAGAAAATGACCTGTGTTTGCCATTTAGCATGAGGATATCAATATATTGTCCGGCCAGGAACTGAAGACGCTCGGTCGAAGGCAACTTGAGAAAGAGCCGGAGTACATCATGGTTCAGTTTTTCTATTTTATCCACACGGCAGGGTAATTTTCGCACGCTCAAATCACCAATGGCATCTATCTGCCGGGTTTCGATGCGGATATCAGTCAACGGCTTCGCCTGACAAAATAATGCGTAGCCATTTGATTTTTCCTCATCGTTAATTCCGGTTAACGGCACGTTGGTATATTCGATACGGCCTTCCAGCAGCTTGCCCTTGCATGAGCCGCACGAGCCATTCCGGCACCCGTAGGGAAGGCCTATACCTTCACGCAGTGCAGCCGCCAGCACGGTTTCATTTTTTTCTGCAATAAATGTTGTTTCGGATGGTTCAATGGTGATCTTGAAGCTCATGAATCTTCCGGTGTGTTAAAAAAATCTGTGAATAATAATCAGGAATGGCTCGAATGGGGGATGCTCCCGGGTCCGCTCAGCCAACGCAACAAGGGTTTCCACTGCTCCCGGTCATAATAAGATTTTGATGGCGCCAGTTCAAAAATAGTTCTGCCCATTTCTGCGGCATGGACATAATTCTGACTGGCCCGTAGCATCGTCATATAGGGTATCTTAGATCCGTTCGGCAGTGTCAGGGTCTGCAGGTAATACTCCAGTTTAGCAGCAGACAGAGTGTCTTCACGCACCCTGTTGGCGACGCTCGCAAGTTTTACCTTTCGATTTATCTGTTTCCGGTGTGATACAAGTTCGCGCAGAAAACGCTCAGCCGCACGTACATCGATAGCAGACGGCAGCACCGGCAAAACCACCGTTTGTGCTGCACGCGTGATATTGACCAGTTTTTCATCATGTATTGCCGCAGGAGAATCAATGATCAAAATCTCTGTATTGCGGTTGATCAAGAGCTCATTCCCGTTCAACTCGGCCGGTTCGATCTTTGCCAGGCCGTCGGGGCGAATTGCCAGCCAGTCGGCGCTACTGCCCTGGGGGTCGCAGTCTGCAAGTGACACACACTTCCCCCGCTGTGCAAACCAGCCAGCGATATTCGTTGCCAATGTAGTCTTGCCGCAACCGCCCTTGGGGTTCAATACCAGTATTGTTCTCATGGTGCCTTACAGTCTAACGGCTTTGTCTTTAAGACTCACCCGCTGTCTTTTTTCTTCTCCATCAACACGTGGATGATAGGGGTCATGATCAATTGCATGGCAAAAAGATTTTTGCCGGATGGAACAACGATAGTATCCGGACTGGACATGAATGAACCTACCAGCATCTCCAGTAAATAACGCAGATCGACCTTGACCTTATCCAGATTGCTTATATGAATAATGGTATAACTCTGGTCATTAGTCGGGATCTCTAACGTGGCAAACGGGTTTGCTGTGTCTACAGTAGGTATACGCTGGAAGTTGATGTCGGTACGAGAAAACTGAGGCGTTATGTAATGCGTGTAGTCGTACATGCGGCTGAGAATCATCTTGGTAGCATCTTCCGAACTGTAACCGCGCACAGCCTTGTCCCTGTGGATCTTTTGTATCCATTCGAGATTGATAATGGGTGCCACGCCGATCAGGAGATCGACATACTGTGCCACGTTGATCGTATCTGTAACCACGCCGCCGTGAAGTCCCTCATAAAACAGGAGATCGGTGACTTCGGGTAAAGGTTCCCAGGGTGTCAGCGAGCCACGCGGTGCACCGTGCTGGGCGGCTTCCTCCTCATTGTGTATGTAGTAACGGCGCTTGCCAGTGCCGAATTCAGAGTACTCCCTGAACAGTGCCTCGAGCTCCTCAAACATGTTTCCTTCAGGGCCGAAATGCGTGATATTACGTCCCTCTTTTTCAGCTGCCTCGACTGCAGCATCCATTTCCAGGCGGTTATAACGGTGGAAGCAATCGCCTTCGATAATTGCAGGGACGATCCCTTCTCTCCGGAAGATCTGCTCGAATGCCGTCTTCACACTGGTCGTGCCTGCGCCGGATGAACCGGTAACTGCTACAATCGGGTGTTTTACGGACATGGTTTCGTGCTTGAATGATTAACCGAAGTTTGGGCCATTGTAGCAGCAACCCGCCCTGATTCGCCTATTAAATTGATAAATAGGTAAAAAATCCCCGTGATTGTGGTTAAATAAGCGGAAAATATAAGGTGCTGTTGGATGGGAAAACCGGTTAAAGATACCTATTTATATTTTCGGCTGCTGCGCTACGTCAGGCCTTACTGGCGCCTGTTCCTAGTTACCGTGTTGTCTATGGTCATTGTGGCGGCGACCGACCCGGCACTTGCCGCCCTGTTAAAACCGATGCTGGATGGCGCGTTTGTTAATAATGATCCCGAGATCATAAAAATGGTTCCCATCTTTCTTGTGTCCCTTTTCATCCTTAGGGGACTGGCATCGTTTGCCAGTGGGGCCTCCCTGCACTGGGTGGCCAACAAGGTTATCATGAATGTCCGTAATGAAATGTTTCAACGTCTGTTGACCCTCCCCAGCCGGTTTTATGATCACCAGACCAGCGGTGCCCTGATCTCCAAGTTTACCTTTGATGCGACCCAGATCAGGGATGCTAGTACTAATGCGATAACGATATCCATCCGTGACACACTGTCTGTTGTCGGCCTGCTCGGCTGGATGCTATACACAGACTGGAAACTGACTCTTTTGTGCATGGTCTGTGCGCCGGTAATTTCTATCATCGTACTTATCATCAGGAAGCGACTGCGTAAGATGGGCCGCAAGGTCCAGGACTCCATGGGTGATATTAATCATATCCTTAATGAATCGATCCAGAACCATAAACTCGTCAAGCTCTTTAACGGGCAGGAACACGAATACCTGCGGTTTTATGGCGCCAATAATAATAACCGCAGGTATATGATGAAATATGCAATTGCCGCGGTTGCCAGTGGTCCCTCGGTGCAGTTGATTACGGCCGTGGTACTGGCCTCGGTTGTATATATAGCAACACTACAGGCATCGGCCGGAACGACAACCGTGGGCGAGTTTGGTTCCTTTATTGCAGCAATGGTCATGATCATGACCCCGCTAAAAAGACTCGTTGCCCTGAATGAGCACTTGCAAAAAGGACTGGCGGCCTGTGAAAGCATCTTCGAGTTGCTGGATGAAAAACCTGAAGCGGATACCGGTCCACAGATAGCCGACCGGTCCAAGGGTGATGTTGAATTTCGTGGTATTACTTTCCGTTACACCCCTGATGATAAGGAAGCGTTAGAAGATATCTCTTTGCATATCACGCCGGGTGAAACGGTTGCTCTTGTAGGCCTGTCCGGGAGTGGCAAGACAACGATTGCTAATCTGATTCCGGCCTTTTATCCCGTAAAAGAAGGGTCAATCCTCCTGGACGGTGTTGATATAAGGCAGTATTCACTGGCTTCCCTGCGATCAAATATCGCATTGGTCAGTCAGGATGTGGCCCTGTTTAACGACACCATACGGAATAATATCGCCTACGGAAGTATGAAGGATGCTACCGACAAGCAGGTTATTGATGCTGCGAAGGCCGCACATGCCTGGGAGTTCATAGAAAAGATGCCCGAGGGTCTGTACACTGTAATCGGCGAAAAGGGGCAACGTCTTTCAGGAGGACAGAGGCAACGACTTGCTATAGCCCGAGCCATACTGAAAGATGCACCCGTACTAATTCTGGATGAAGCCACTTCTTCGCTCGATACTGAATCCGAGCGCCATATCCAGGCGGCGCTGGATAATATTCGCAGGGGCCGCACCTGTATTATCATCGCTCATCGGCTTTCCACGATTGAAAACGCGGATCGAATTCTCGTTATCGATCAGGGGAAGATAGTGCAGGCAGGAACGCACCAGGAGCTGATCGCGGAGGAAGGGGTATATGCCCGTTTGCACAAGGCCCAGTTTACTGAGGCGGTGCACTGATCACCAGGTGGGCTTTTTAACAGCTATCCGTGCAGCCTGAACCCAGAGATTCTTTTTTTCAACTGCGGAAGTTTTTCCGTTTGTGAGGCATAGCGTACATCGATATACAGGCGTGTAATGTCATCGATTGTATTGGCAAACGGATGTAGCTTACGCCCCGCACGCCGTGCAAAATCAAGTGGCCCTTCATGACACAGTCGTTTGACCCCGGCCCGTGACAATTTTCTGCAGAAGCGGTTATAGAGTTCCCTGGCGGCGTCTTTTTCTGCACGGTATTGCTTCAGCAGGCCAAGGGCCAGGGCAGTCAGCAGGAATAACACCAGGCAAATCATGAGAATGACGAGTAAAAATACATTATGCCTTGTCAGTCCGATCCTGTTTAAGAAGTTGTCCTGTCTTTGTGGCCCGTAACTGATCACCCACTGGTTCCAGCGGTTGTTCACGTTGTCCCAGGCATTTCGCAGGCTGAGCCATAGTGTGCGGGTAAATTGGTTGCGGGAAAAAACGACAGGAACATCCAGCGCGGCTTCAGGCAATGCACTCTCAATCCCACGCTCGACGCGTGCAGGGGAAACTGCCGATGTAGGATCTACCCTGACCCATCCCTTATCGCCCAGCCAGACCTCGGCCCAGGCATGGGCATTTCGCTGATAGACAATGTGATAGTCTCCTACCGGATTATAGGTCCCTCCCTGATAGCCGGTTACAATCCGGGCAGGAATACCGGCCGCGCGCATCAATACAGCGAAGGCAGCCGCATAGTGTTCACAAAAACCCTGTCGTGTATTGAACAGGAAGCCGTCGATCAAATCGCCCGGCACCAGGGGCGGCGACAGGGTGTAATGGAATTCCTCCTCATTGAACCAGCGCAAGGCACGGTTGATGATGTCTATCGGACGATCGGCCTGATTGGCCCATTCCCTGCCCAGCGCCACGGTCTTCGGGTGGTAACCACGCGGCAATTGCAGGCCCCGCCGCAGCTCTCGCCAGGAGGCGGTCTCCAGTCGGTAGTCCGGGTATGACCTGAGTAAATAGCGCCAGCGATCCTTGACCGCCTCACGCGTTACGACTTGGTAAGCCTCTGTGAGTTGGGCCTTGTCCGGTGTTGCTGTCGGCATTTCAAGGACATACAACCAGCGTTTGTCCGTTGGTTCCAGGGTGATGATGTATTCAATCGGTTCACCCGAGAACTGGATGGCGGCAGGTGGATCGAGATTGTTCAGCCTGCGGCGCCAGGCCCGGCCGTCGGTATAGGTCAATACGGGACCACGCCAGTAGAGAGCAGTATTGTCCGGCTGGCCGGATATGAACTCCACCCGAAAGGCGACCTCGTTTGACTGGATTAAACGGCTCAGGCTGCCTGGGGTCAGGACATCATCTACCCCCATCCGGCCCCTGACAGCATCTTCGGGCATCCCCCACAGCGGGCCATTGATCCGGGGAAAGAGCAGGAAAAGGACCAGCATCATGGGCAGGGCCTGCAATATCATTTGACCCCCGAGTACCACTCTGGCGGTAGGCAACTGACGCTTTCCGGGATCATTGAATGTGATGAGGCCAGCAATGATGACTAGCAGTGTTAATAGCATGAAGACCGCCGTGACGATGCTCTGCGAATAGAAGAAATTGGTGATAATGATAAAGAAACCGAGAAAGGTCGTGACATAAAAGTCCCGATCAATATGTGATTCCAGGACCTTGGAACCGGCCAGGAGAAGCAAAAGGGTCGTGCCGGCATCCCGGCCGAATAGGGTGTGGTAATAGCCATAGATACCCAGGATACCGGCCGCTATTGTCAGAAGCTTGATAACCTTGAGCACAGCATGGCCTGGCCCCGGCAGGGGCCAGTGATAAATGGCACAGGTAAGTCGCCAGGCGATCAGGATAAAAGGCAGGACAATAAACCACTGGGGGTTATGCAGGGTATGAGGAAGGATACTCATGCTGATGCCGCCGGTCAGCCAGTAAAGCTCGCGCACGCCCAGTTGTTTTTCAGTCATTGCTAATCCCATACAATGCGAGTGCTTCGAGGCAGCTTTTACGGTGAGTCCTTCCCCGGCCCGTCTCTAGGGTGATGCCAGGTATGTCAAGGGCGTAGGCAGCGCCCCCCAGTTCGGCATCCAGTATCCAGCGGCATAATTGGGACAGCCTGTTCTCTACCGGCTTTTGTCGCAGGACAGGAGCATCCCAGCTTAAAATTACCTGCCGGTCACCATCACCTTTGAAACGCTTAATCAACAGGGGTTGTTCCCTGGCCAGCGCCTTCCAGGCGATATTGCGTATGGAATCACCGGGGTGATAATGGCGAAACCCGTTAAAATCATCGATGCCATTTTCCTCACCCGATTCACTGGATGCCTGACCGAAGTTGCCAAGTGGCAGCGGCAAGTTGCCAAGCGGCCTCGGATATACCAGGCAAGACAGGTCCAGGTCTACGGTTGACCAGGCCCTGAACAGCCCCAAGGGATAAGTGGTGGACAGGACCAGTGAGGGCAGGTGTAGCCACCCGCGGCGGGTAGCCGGTACCGGCATTTCTATCTGTTGCCAGTGATCCGCGGGGACATCTGTCACTAGGGCGTGCCGCTCATCTTCAGGACCTGGCCCCATCAGCCGCGATACACTCCTGACGGAGACCTTGATGGCAAAGCGTGCCCGGCCACCGTAATTATCCAGGATCAGGGGAAAGCGGGCAGTATCACCAGTAAATACTGCCTCGGGCCTTACTCCCTTGATCAGCAGTCCCCTGAGGTTCCGGTAGCTGTGAATAATGCAAACCATGAAAAGGCCGGCTAGCAGGAAGGTCAGCATGAAGGCCATGTTATTGTTGTAGTTAATGGCACCCAGGAGCATGACCAGCAGCAGGAATGAAAAGGTGATGCCCTGGCGTGTGGGCAGGATGTACACGCGCCGGCGACTTAATCCCGAGCGCAGTTGTGAATCAAGGTTGGCAGAGACGTTTAACCGCTCAAGGAAGATCGCTTCCGGCATCGGTTCTCAGGGTATCGGTACCTGTATGATTAGGTGTTGTGCCAACTCTTCTGGACGCCGCTCATCTTCCTGCAGACCATTTAATCTGTGGCTGATAACACTCGGCAGGATCGCCTGGATATCTTCAGGAAGCACCTGCTGGTGACCCTCCATCAAGGCCCATGCGCGGGCGGCATGCAGGATGGCAAGACCGGCGCGGGGAGAGAGGCCATGACTGAACTCCCGGCTGTTACGGCTGTATTCCAAAAGGTCCTGCAGGTAATCGAGTATAGCTGTTGACGCATGGACCTCATCACAGAGACGCTGGATCGCCAGTAGCCGTTCAGGTGTGATGACTGCCTTAACCTCTTTAAGCATGGTGCGACGGTCACGGCCCATCAGGAGTTCACGTTCGGCGACCGTATCTGGAAAACCCAGTTTGATCCGCATCATGAAGCGATCAAGCTGCGATTCCGGCAGAGGGAAAGTACCGACCTGGTTTGACGGATTTTGTGTCGCGATCACAAAGAAGGGTTGCGGGAGTTGGCGCGTCTCACCTTCTACAGTTACCTGCTGTTCTTCCATTGCTTCCAGAAGGGCGCTCTGAGTCCGTGGAGTTGCGCGGTTGATTTCGTCGGCGAGGGTGATCTGGGTGAATATCGGTCCGGGGTGGAAGGTAAATGTGCCGGTGTCCCGATTGTAGACCGAAACCCCGAGTATATCCGCCGGTAAAAGGTCGCTGGTAAATTGTATGCGTTGGAATCCCAACCCTAGGATATTGGCCAGGACATGTGACAGGGTAGTCTTGCCTACACCGGGTAGATCTTCGATCAAGAGATGCCCGCGAGCAAACAAGCAAGCCAGCGCGAGCCGGATAGCATGTTCCTTACCCAGTATGATCATCCGTGCGGCCTCGATGATGCCATCGATCTCCTGCCGGATCTGAGGTAACAGGATTTCTTTTCGGGATGTGCTCAAGTGTTTTTCCCCTGTTCCTGAAAATTGTACAGCATAATCAGCAGGAGGCGGTGTGTTTAATGTCAACCAATTGGCATTGTCACCGGGACGGTTTCAGATCCCTGGATTATTCCCCTGCAACCGTCATGTTCTCAATCAGCACTGAACCGGTGAGTATATTACCGCGGTAATCGATGTCTTTTCCTACCTCGATGAGTTTCAGATACATGTCTTTCAGGTTACCCGCAACGGTGATCTCTTCCACCGGGTACTGAATTTCACCGTGTTCAACCCAGAAACCGGAGGCACCCCGCGAATAATCACCGGTGACCTGGTTGACGCCGAATCCGATCATATCAGTCACCAGCAGGCCACAATCCATTTTCCTGATAAGGGCCTGCAGATCATTGTCACCATGGCCGATGATTAGGTTATGTACACCGCCTGCATTTCCCGTAGTTTGCATGCCCAGCTTGCGTGCCGAATAGGCATTCAGTACATAACCCTGGAGTATGCCCTCCTTGATAATGTCTCTTGCTCGTGTTGCGACACCATCATTATCAAACGGGGCACTGCCAAGGGCCTTTTGCCGGTGGGGTTCTTCATGAATACGCACATGATCCGCAAAAATCTGTTCGCCCAGCCTATCGAGCAGGAAACTCGCGCGCCGATACAGGCTGCTACCGGAGATGGCGGTAATAAATGCCGAAAACAGCCCTGAGGCAACCGGTGCTTCAAACAGCACGGGCACACTACGTGTACCCAGTTTTCTGGCACCGAGTCTGGCTACGGTACGCCTTGCTGCTTCCTCGCCTATGGCCTTGATGTCTTCCAGGTCGGACGCGTCACGGCACTTGCTGTACCAGCCGTCACGCTGCATATTGCCGTGCTCTTCCGCAATCATGGTGCAGTCAATGGTATGGCTGGACCACTTCCAGCCATTGGCAAAGCCATGGGAATTGCCGTAGGCATGAGTACCCGAATAAGTACTGACCGAGGCACCGTCTGAATTGTTGATTCGCCTGTCCATGCCCTTTGCGATAGCTTCGCACTCCAGTGCCATGTTCCTGGCCTGTTCAGCAGTGATATTCCATGGATGATATAGATCCAGGTCCGGCACATCCGTTGCCATCAGCTCGGCATCGGCCAGGCCAGCGTGCGGGTCTTCGCTGGCAAATCGCGCGATCTCACAGGCGGCCCGCACTGTTTCCTTCACCGCCTTGTCGCTGAAATCGGAAGTACTGGCATTACCCTTGCGCCGGCCCATATAAACAGTGACACCTAGGCCCTTGTCTCGTTCATGTTCAATTTTCTCGATCTCACCCTGGCGTACCGTTACGGAAAGACCGGTTCCGGTGCCAATGTCTGCCTCCGCAGCCGTTGCACCCTGTTTAATGGCCTCCTCGATAGTCCGCCGTATCAACGGGATCAGTTCATTGTTTTTTTCTATCAATTGAGACATTGAAAATTTCACAATGGTAATAAAAAAGAGGCATCTTAACATTCCTGATTGAAATAAGTAGGTAAACATTAATGGATTGAATTTGGTAAAATTGGCGAATGGATGTTTCCCCCATTCTTGATTCCCTTAATGCGGCACAGCGTGATGCCGTAGCGGCCGATAACGGCAATATCCTGGTACTAGCCGGTGCTGGTAGCGGTAAAACACGCGTGCTGGTCCACCGTATTGCCTGGTATATCCAGACAGGCCAGGCCACGCCTTTCAGTATTATGGCCGTCACTTTCACCAACAAGGCCGCGGCAGAGATGTGCTCACGTATCGAAAGTCTGTTACAGCAACCCGTCGGCGGAATGTGGGTGGGGACATTTCACGGGCTGGCGCATCGACTGCTTCGTGCACACTGGCAGGAGGCAGGGCTGCCGCAAAACTTCCAGATACTGGATAGTGACGATCAGTATCGCATTATCCGCCGTGTTATTCGCGGGCTGGAGCTGGATGAGTCACAATTCCCTCCGCGAGAGGCCCAGTGGTTTATCAACGCACGCAAGGATGATGGGCTGAGACCGGGCCATATTGATGATCAGGGAGATCACACCCTGCACCAGATGATTCGTATCTATCAGGCTTATCAAGAGACCTGTGAACGATCGGGGCTGGTGGATTTTGCCGAGCTATTATTGAGGGCGCATGAACTGTTTCGAGATCAAAAGGAAATTCTGCTTCATTATCAGCAGCGTTTCCGTTTTATTCTGGTCGATGAGTTTCAAGATACCAACTCTCTTCAGTATGCCTGGTTGCGCCTGCTTGCGGGCAGTGATAATTACATGTTCGCGGTCGGTGATGATGATCAATCGATTTACAGCTGGCGTGGGGCAAGGATTGAAAACATGCAGCGTTTTGAAAAGGACTTTGCCAATACACGCCTGATACGTCTGGAACAGAACTACCGTTCAACAGCCACGATCCTTAATGCGGCCAATTGCCTGATTGCCAATAACAATGCACGGTTGGGCAAGCAACTCTGGACCGAAGGTGAAGAGGGGGAAAAGATCAGCCTGTATACCGCATTTAACGAGCAGGAAGAGGCACGGTTTGTTGTTGAACGCATTATCTCTCATTTCAATACACACGGCCGTTACATGGACAATGCGATCCTATACCGTGTCAGTGCACAGTCACGAGTTATTGAAGAGGCGTTGATGCGATCAGCTGTTCCCTACCGTGTCTATGGGGGCATGCGATTCTATGAACGGGCAGAGATCAAGGATGCTCTGGCCTACCTGAGGCTTGCCACGTTCAGGGAAGACGATGCCTCGTTCGAACGCATTATTAACACCCCGCCACGGGGCATAGGTCAGCGCACCGTAGAAGAATTGCGTACGGTTGCCAGACAAAACAATTCATCACTCTGGGCCGCAGCAGACCACCTTTTGCTACATAAATTGCTCAACGCCCGGGCCTTGAACGCGTTGCAGGCCTTCATGACGCTTATCCATCATATAGGCGAAACCAATAAGGGACTGCCCCTGGATGAGGTACTTGATAACGTGATTAAACGCAGCGGGTTGATAGAACATTACAAGAAGGAAAAAGGGGAAAAGGGTCAGGCACGCATTGAAAACCTAGAAGAACTGGTAACAGCAGCTGGTGAGTTCGAGGTCGGTGATGATGCGGAAACCATGGAACCCCTGCAGGCCTTTCTGGCCCACGCCGCATTGGAAGCCGGCGAAACGCAGGCCAGTGCCTGGTCTGATTGTGTTAATCTGATGACCCTGCATTCTGCTAAGGGCCTGGAATTTCCAAATGTGTATCTCGTCGGTATGGAAGAGGGACTATTTCCCCACCAGAGATCCAGCGAGGACCTAGTGCAGCTCGAGGAAGAGAGGCGCCTCTGTTATGTCGGGATTACGCGGGCACAAAAAACACTGGTACTAACTCATGCAGAACATAGGCGATTACACGGCGCTGACTATTATCCCCAACCTTCGCGTTTTATCCGTGAATTGCCTGTCGAAGCCATCGAAGAAATCAGATTGGGTGGCAGTACGGTGCCGTCGACACTCTTTGGCGGCAAGCAGGGTGAGAAAAATGATACCGGTTTTTCACTCGGGCAACGGGTCCAGCACGCAAAGTTCGGGGAAGGCGTGGTCTTGAACTTGGAAGGAAACGGGGATAATACGCGTATACAGGTCAATTTTGAGCAGGTCGGAAGTAAATGGCTGGTGGCGGCCTATGCCAATCTGCAAGTTACCTGACTGGTTATTTAGATATTTCACTTGATTAATGCAGGAGCGGGCGCTCTTATGACAGTAACAAAACAGGTAATAATGCTTTTGCTTTCCATTTTGCTCGTTGCCTGTGACGGACCGGATATCGGTTCAGACGCTGACAAGGCCACAGCGGAACGACGGGTGTTTAACTGGAAGATGGTGACCACCTGGCCACCCGGTTTCCCGGTCTTCCAGGAAGGGGCGGAAGAGTTTGCCAGACGTGTCGGCGTCATGAGTAATGGCCGTCTTAATATCCGTGTCTATGCCGGCGGTGAACTGGTCCCCCCATTACAGGTGTTTGATGCCGTTTCCCAGGGGACAATCGAGATGGGACATGGGTCCCCATATTACTGGGCCGGCAAGGTCCCGGAAGCCCAGTTCTTTTCTTCCGTCCCGTTTGGTATGACAGCCAAGGGCATGAACGCCTGGCTGTACTATGGTGGTGGGCTGGAGTTGTGGCGTGAAGTCTATGCCCCGTTTAATGTCGTACCGTTTCCTATGGGTAATACCGGGATGCAGATGGGCGGCTGGTTCAATAAAAAAATTAATTCGCTGGATGATATCAAGGGCCTGCGTATGCGTATCCCCGGTCTAGGCGGCAAGGTACTGAAGCGCGCTGGCGGTAACCCGGTGTTAATGGCTGGCAGCGAGATCTATACGGCGCTTGAACGCGGGACTATTGATGCAACCGAATGGGTAGCGCCGTTTCATGATCAACGCCTGGGACTAAATCGTGCGGCAAAGTTTTACTATTATCCTGGTTGGCATGAGCCCGGCACGATGTTTGAATTGATTATTAATTCAAATAAATGGAATGAGTTACCGGCAGACCTGAAGCAGATCGTTGAAACTACGGCGACAGCTATCAGCCAGACGATCTACTCGCAAATGGAATACAATAACCAGATAGCCTTGCAAGCGATCCGGGAAGACAGCAGGATAGAATTGTTGCAGTTCCCCGAGGATGTGTTGCGGGAACTTAGAGCGCTAACCGCTGTCACGCTGGATGAAGAGGCTGAGGCCAATCCCGCATTCAAACGAGTCTATGAAGCCTACCGCAATTTCCGGGAAGACTACACTGAATGGACCCGGCTGAGTGAAGATGTCTATCAGGATATTCTGCGAAGTGAATAGATAATAAAGGGCCTGAAAAGGCCCTTAATTGCTTAAATTAAAGAAGGGCGCTTACTGGCTCTGGCTCACCATGTAATCCACGGCAGCCTTGACCTCATCATCTGACAAGGCGGGGTTTCCGCCCCTGGCCGGCATCATGCCGAGTTCACCGGTAAAGCCGTTGAGTGCATGTTCATACAGGACATCAACACCCTTGCTGATCCTCGGTGCCCAGGCGCTCGCGTCACCCATCTGGGGAATCATGGCGGCTAAGGCCGAGATACCATGACAATTGACACAAAGGTTTTCATAAATATGCTGACCTGGGTCGCCGCTGCTGCCACTGCCGGAATCCGCGGCTGGCGTAGATTCCTCCATGGTCATGGGGGCCTCATCAAAGGCTCCTTCTTCACCTTTCATCACGACTTCACCTACGGGCGCGGTACGCTCCGCCACTGCCGTTGCATCACGTTCTGCCTCAGCAGCCTCATCAATACCATAAATCCTTGATAATACAATAAATATTACCATCAGCACTGCAAGTATGCCGACCACCAATGCGAAGTTTCTGAAAAATAATTGATCTTTTTCCTGGCTCATTTTTGTTCCCCTGTGAAGACTAGGATTATTAGATAGTTTTAATAATTTTTAGACAGGGGATTATACCTGCTCTTGGAAATCTGTGGAACTTGCTATGGACGAAATTCGACTCGCAAGGTACCCTTCGCGATGCATTATCATTCGATCTTGCTGCTGGCGAAGCTGGGATTGTCGAGCCTAGTGACCGAAATCATCATGAACGAATGGCCGCACTGGTAATCTTGTAAAACAAAGCGCCCTTAGCTCAGCTGGATAGAGCGCAGCCCTCCGGAGGCTGAGGTCAGAGGTTCGAATCCTCTAGGGCGCGCCATATATTCCAAATACACCTGCATAGCGTGTGTATTTGAAATATATATAGTTGTCAAGGAAAAGGGTGTATTCCATTCATAGAGTAGCTCCGGTCAGTCACGCACGTAGAGCATTACCATAGAACATGTCAATTAATTAAACCTATTTCTTGTTCCAGGAAAGAAAGACATAATCACTCAGGGGCTTAAGGAAATAAATGTCACATCCTTGTGACATTCGCTTAGAGTGTAAAAAAGGAATAGAGGTGAATACATTTACTCCCTTAATAAAAAGTCTATATAATTTTTAAGGCTTTTGAATAGTACCAAAGTATAAAATTAGTCTTTTAAACGGCTAACCAGCCCCATTAGAGATTTGCAATAATATTGATTAAACAGTTTAAAATTCTTCCTGCTTTTTTCTTACCATCTGTTTAAGACGGTTAATGCATTCCTCGTACTGAGGATGAGAACCTTTTTTGAAGTAGTTAGAAAGGACAATAACCTCCGAGTAAAACGCATCGTCTTCAGCAAGCCCTGCGATGCCCTTAAGCTTATGAATGTTATCGCGTTGCATGGAGACGTCTGAAATCTTTGCCCCTATGCTAATGTTTTCAAGCAATATCATAAATTCTTCAAGTAATTTGTTATTATTGATGTTATCAAGCCGTACTGAATCTGCAGTCGTATAAATCAGGTCAACCATGCCGCCAGATACAAGTTGCATGCATTGACAAATCACCTGAATCAAATCCTTTTCAAGAATAGGCTTGAATATAATGTTGTTTGCACCAATCTCAATTATATTGATAGTCTTCATTAAAAATGTATCAGCGGTCATAAGTATCACGGGAATATCAGGATCATATGATTTATCTGCACGGATAACCTTGCAGGTTTCTACACCATCCATTTCCGGCATATGAACATCGATTAAAAGCAAGTCCGGAGAGGATGCAGAGAAAATCTCAAGCAATTCCTTGCCGTTCTTTGCCTCTACTGTGAATGCGCCATATTTTTTTAATATTTCTATAAGTAAGAGCCGGCTGAAGTCATGGTCTTCGGCAATAAGGATGGTTTTCCCTTTTAATATATTTTCGAAAGACTCTTTCCTATCTTCATCATGTGGCGTTTTTAATATATAGGATGATGTAGGTGTAGCTGTGTTAAGGGATGTAGCATTTGAGAAATCAAGAATCACCGACATGGATGTTCCCTTACCAGGAACACTGTCAAGTGTAATTTCGCCATTGAGATAATCGACCAGTTTTTTAACGATATAAAGGCCGATGCCTGCCCCAAAGGCAGTATGTTTTGATGATGAAATCTGAGTAAATGATTCAAAAATCATTCCCCTATCTTCTTCTTTAATCCCTATACCGGTATCATGTACTGTAAACTTGATTCTGTATGCTTCAGATGATTTGTTTATTAGTCCTATTTCGATATTAATGGAGCCGGAATCGGTAAATTTTATGCTATTGGATATAATATTGTTTAATATTTGCATTAACTTAATCCTGTCACCTATGAGCTGCCTAGGCACGTTCTTGTCAATGGAAACTTCAAGTGACAGTTCTTTATCCCTGGCTGAGTTCTCATGCATGCTGACTATTTGTTCTATTAATTCATCCAGGTAGAAATCAGATAAATTAAGCTGTATTTTCTTTAGTTCAATCCTCGATAGACCAAGCAAATCATCAATCAGGGACAAAAGTAGAAATGCCGAGTTCTGTATAATTTCAATATGATGTTTATGGTTTTTATTGGTTATTGATTGATGGAGCAGGTCTGCGAAACCAATAATCGAGTTAACCGGCGTCTTTAGCTCATGGCTCATTTTGGCAAGAAATTCATCTTTAGACTTGTTTGCCTGATCAGCCACCCTTTTCTGTTGATTCAGTTCTATGTTCTTTTTCTCAAGCTCTTTTAGAGCCTCGCGCATCTTGTCGGTGACTGTATAAACTTTCAGATCCATTTCGTTTTGATAACTTGATAGTTTTTTTGCCAGCAACTCAATACTGTTTGTGAGTTTTCTGAAATATTCAGGATAATTTTGTGGAAAATGAACTTCATATCGATCTTGTCCTAAGGTTTCGATAGCATTATTAATGCTGCTTATGTATCTGTTTATATAGTCACCGAATAAATAGGAAATGATTGATATAAAGAGCAGGCAAAATGTGAAAAAAAGAGCCGCAGTGTATTTTATCGTGTCTGTCTTCTGCGAAATAAATCCATGCGAGATCTCCATTATTACATAGCCCAGTAGTTTAGCTGGTCGATTAGAAAACGGGTATGAAAAATCCTGCTCAACATCCATGCCCTTTGAATATACTTTTGCGAACCTGAATAACTTGTTGTTGTAATTAACAAGCTCATATGGATCCAATGAAAACATAAAGTAGTATTCAGATGTAACTTTTTTCCCTGATTGAGAGGAGGCGAGTATCTCAAGATCCCTGTTTAGAATTGTTATACTTACAATATCATCCTTTATTTCAAAGGATTTTATTAATTGATCAAGTGATTCTCTGTCGCCCGCGAAAAGGCTGTATTCAGACATTCTGGACAGGTAACTAAGGGTTTTAATCTGGTTTTGGTTAATTGATTTTTTATAATCATTTATATATTGGCTAACGATATAAAATCCAAAGAAAACCCCCATTAATAATAATGGTATCAACCAGAGTATGATCAGATAGTGTTTAATGCTTAATTTACTTGTCAGCAGCATGAATGCTTTCATTAATATATTTTGACGAGCTTTCATGGCGAGACCCCATCTACCGGCAATTCAATGTTGAGGAATCTTGCAACGGACTTGTTAAATGTGGTCAGGCTATTAGATGGGTATCCGGATTCAAGAACGGCAAATTCATCTGATAAATATTTGTATAATTTTTCAGATGCCTCATTTAGCATTTTGTCAATATCGGTATAAAGTGCAGCAAGCGCTCCGGCCGCTGAGAACTTTTCTGAGTATCCGATAACCGGCGTCATATGTTTATAGGCAATCTGCAAAATCCATTTCGAGGAAAAATTATTTATAGATTCCCCAGGCAGTATAATGATTCCATCAGATTTTTTGACGACATCTTCTATAATATTGGCCGGCACGCCAGCCTGATCCAACCTGCCAACAACAATATTCCTCTTTTTAGACGGATTGGATTTCTTGTACTCCTTGACAATAATCGAATTACTTTCGTCTATGAACAGACCAATTGTTCGAATGTCGTCATCCAGTCTTGACAACAGATTGATATATTTCCCGAGAGGCTGATCAAGATATATTGCAGCGAGCGTGCCTGCCTTTGTTTTATGCCGATTGAATTCTGTTGATTGCGAAATCAACTCAAATGTGGATCTTGGGATGAGAATGCAGTACACAGGGCCGGGAATATCGTTTTCAAGTGTTCTAACTGCTGCATCGGTACCTATCGTAATTACCAGCTTGTATCCGGCAGTAGCAGGGGCTTTAGTAGGGTACAACTTGCCGTTATCTATCACTGTAATGTTTATGTGTGTTTTTTTTAATTTCTTCCCCAGAGTCGACTTTAACTGATTTGCCAATCTGTAGCTTATTTCGTTATGAGATGAAATTATAAGAATCTCGTCTTGGAGATTGTCCGCTAATACAGGAACAGACAGTAAATATATAAAGTAGAAGAGAATCTGCAAAAGTATTTTGAATCTCAGTAAAGCCATCCTTGTATACGCTTGCTAGAATGAAACACCTATTTGCAGATAGGCACGCGTTTCAAAATTCTGTCCAACCTGGAACTCATCATAATCGCCCAGGAGATTTTGCAGGGTAAGTGAAAGATTTAACTCGTTATCTCCTTGTTTAATGGTTTTTCCGACCCGGAAATCCAGTCTTTCATATGAATCTACCGTTTCAATGAATCGTAGCCAGTGAATATCGGACAGGTGGTAAAATGCTGTGCTGAAATCGAATCCGCCCAATGTTCTAGATGCTAATATTCCCAAGCTGTGCTTTGGAACGGAATCATCGATGCTAACATTAACAAGAGAGGCCCCCTGCTGTTGGGTTGCATCAACATCAGCATATGCATAATTCAGATGAATCAGTCCGTTATTCTCGAAGTTATACTTGAGCTCTGCTTCAAAGCCGTTTATATCAGCCTGCGTAATATTGCCAGTAAAAATGCCATCAGGAATATTACCTGTTGGGGGCATACCCCGTGTTGAGTCGATACCATGCCTTAATTCATTGCGAAATATCCTCAGATCAAGGGATAAATCCCTAGCCATAAAATATCCAAGATATCCCGCTTCGAAACTGGTTAGCTCCTCGTTTTGTATATTATCTCCATCCGTAAAGGCGATGATGCCAAAAGGCGCTCCGTTATCGAACTCAACAGTAATCAGCTGTTTTCTGTCAAGCAGTGTAGGGGCACGCTCAGCATAAGAGACACTTCCCCTGAGTGCGTGTAAATCCGATAGGTGATAATTAAATGACAATCGAGGTGAACAGGATACATCATCGCGATTACTGTCCTGTAACATGAAGGCGCCATTGATGGTCAGACTATCGGTTGCACGCAATTCAATACTGCCGAAATAACGATGTGTAACTTTTGATAAGTTGTCAGTTGTATTAAAGATTGACTTGCTGCTTAAAGTCTCATACCTGATACTGGCACCGAATTGCGCGCGAATATTGTTTAAATTGTAAATAGTATAATCTGTCTCAATGTCATAACGATGTGATATTGCCTTTGGTTTGATTGACATGATTTGGTCATTGGCGCCGAAAAGAAGATTTATAGTCGCCGGCGGGACTCCCAGCAGTGAGGAAAGTGGTTGCTCGCCAAACAAAAAGATCGGCCCCTGATCGGTGTTTCTATAGGAGTGCCCGGCTAGTACGTTCAGGCTGTTTTTACCAGGGGTAAGATGGTTCCAGCTGATCTGTTGCCTGCTGTGTTCAAATGATGAGTCATAGAAATCGATTGAACGAGTTGTTATCTCTTCTATGTCACCTTGACCGAATGTCGTGTCCGCGTAGTAGACTTCGAATCTGAGCTCATCCCTGTTACTCGATGTATAGAGGCTGTTGAAGTTAAATGCGTATGTTTCAACAGAATCATCAAGTCCTGGGAATCCGTCCTCTTGGTTATAATTGGCTCCGAGAATATAATTGAGATCCTGAACGGATCCGGCATGTCGTAAATAAAGTGATTCTCTGTCAACACTTCCCGTTGTTCCTTTTAGTTCAGTACCATCGGTCTGCAAAGGGTTCAATGTTATGATATTGATACTGGCTATAAAGGAATTGAATCCATGGCTGACTGCATTGGGACTGCGGGTGATCTCTATACGCTCAATATCATCCACTGTAATACCTGCCAGTTCCCAGTTAACCGTGTTACTGCCCTCAGCGTAGATTGACTGGCCGTTAATCCTGACTTCAATACGTTTTGGGAAGCGGTCAGAGAGACCATAGGGAGTGACCACCGGCTGGCCCGCATTGGCATAGCCCACCTGGAAACCAGGGACCATTCGGAAAAGGTCTGCAATATCGAGCGCTCCGGAAACCTCGATCATCTTCCTGTCAATGACGGTAACAGAGACAGGTGTATCAATCAGCTTTTGAGGTAATCGGGTGGCATCTGTGATAACGGGGGTCTCATCCAGGAAATCTTCCTCTGAAAGGTAGACCTTGTCGTTCAGTTCTGCAGCACTGGGTGTTGAAGTGCTGCAAAAGAATAGCAAGAGCGAAAAATGCAAACCCCTGATACAGACCACAGATGTTCTGTAAAGAGCCTTAGCCATGGCATCCGGGAAGAGCACAATCTAACCTCCCTCAATATTATAATTATTGTCCTTTGCCAGAGTGATAATAGCAGCAATAATTATGGAGTGTTAATGTTGCTTGAAGTTAAAACCCGAGGTTTCCCGCAGCATTTTAGACATTATCCCGGCCTGGGTCCGATTATCTAGGGAGAGTACATTCAATATTGCACTGACGTGTATCTTGACAGTATTGATGGAAATATAGAGTTCATCGGCAATATCCTTATTGGTTTTTCCAAAACCCAGCAGGTAAAAGATCTCAAGTTGCCTTGCTGTAAGCTGCTCAATGGCCTTTTTATTTACCAAATCGGGAATGGAGGAAGCTATTTTGACCGATCCGTTTTTAGGTATGTCAGGATGATAGGGCTGACCGTCGAGTATGGATTTAAGTGCTTCCTTGATAGTTGATTTCGAGGAAGACTTGGGTATATAGCCCTTGGCACCGAGCTTGATTGCCTTGTTTATATGCAGTTCCTCTTCGGACGCGGATATGACCACTATCGTAAGGCCTGGAAGTGCCTTTAATGCGTCGCGTATGATGGAGAATGTATCGGTCCCGGGCATAAAGAGGTCAAGTAATAACAGCCCGAGGTTATCATTAAAATAACTGATTGCCTGTTCACCATTGCTGGCGCAGCAAATATTTTCTCTGGGGATAAATTCAGAGACGAGTTCCACCAATGCATCCCGCATCAACTCATGGTCATCAGCAATAACTACCTTGGCGGAGGGGCTTAACATAGACGGTACTGAACCTCTAAAAATCCCGTGTTTATCTCCAGTCAATTCCTTGTACTATCCGGGCAACCGGATTGCCATAACACTTTAGTATTAATTTTTTGTGATCTGGCCCTGTGTAAAAGGAAATTTTGTAAGCCGTTATCCAGGCCATTATGGAAACTTTCCTCCCTACAGCCAAATCTGGGGTCAACGTGTTTTCTTTTTCAGATTCCTGTTTTTGGCACGTGATTTTTTGGCCATATCGGCTTTGAATTTTAGGATGCGCGCCTGCAGCTTTGGATCGTTATTGGCGATGATCTCCACGGCCAGCAGTCCCGCATTCCGCCCCCCACCGATGGCGACCGTAGCTACTGGGACCCCTGCGGGCATTTGTGCAATTGACAGCAGTGAATCCAGTCCCTTGAGCGCCTTGCTTTCAATCGGCACCCCGATAACAGGCAGTGGTGTGAGGCTGGCCACCATCCCAGGCAAATGAGCTGCACCTCCAGCTCCTGCAATGATGACTTTCAGGCCCCTCTCATGGGCCTGCTGTGCATACTCGGTCATATCCAGGGGCGTCCGGTGTGCAGAGACGATCCGGGTCTCGTAGGGTACCTTGAATGACTTACAAGCATTCGCGGCCTCCTCCAGGGTGGGCCAGTCCGAGTCGCTGCCCATGATAATGCCAACTAACGGCTGTTTATTTGTACTCATTGACCTGCTCCAAAGCGGATGGCATCTGCGGCTTGCCGCGCCCTGGCCTCTGTTTCGTCTATATTATCCCCGATTGCCGTGACATGGCCCATTTTGCGTCCGGGACTGCTCTTGTCCTTTCCGTAGATATGCACATGAATGCCTTGAATACGGAGCGCTTCTTCAATGCCGGCAGGGCGGCCACTGCCATCCCCCTGTCCAAGGAGATTTATCATCACGGCAGCAGGTTTGATCATGCGGGTCGAACCCAGTGGCCAACCTAATACGGCGCGCACATGATTTTCGAACTGTGAACACTCACATGCCTCGATAGTATAATGCCCGGAATTATGCACACGCGGCGCCAATTCATTGATGATGACCTCGTTATCAGAAGTGAGAAACATCTCCACGCCGAAGCTGCCAACGGCGCCGACGGCCGCGACCGCATCGCGCGCAATTCGCGTCGCGTTTTCCATAACTGCAGTTGGCACGTTGGCAGGAGCGCGGACAATATGACAGATGTGATCGCGCTGTACGGACTCCACCAGGGTGTAGGTGGCTACCTCAGCGTTGCTACCGGTAGTAATAATCATGGCCAGCTCCATAACAAATGGGCAAAAGGCTTCTGCATAGAGTTTGCGGTGGTCTCCATCTAGTTTCTTCCATGCAGCGTCTATGTCAGCCGGTCCCTTCACTGTGGCATTGCCTTTGCCATCGTAGCCATTACGCCGGGCCTTGATAACAAGTGGCCACCCAAGTTCAGCTGCGACAGTTTCGATATCATTACGTGTATTGATTATTCTGAAAGGGGATAACGGCAAGCCGGCCTCTGCCAGGGTCTGTTTCTGGATATATTTATCCTGAACCAGGGCAATACTTCGGGATGTCGGGTAAAGACTGTAGTTCGCTTTCTCCAGCGCGGCCAGGCTGTTGGCGTCGACAAACTCATTTTCCAGTGTAACGATGTCGGTGTTGGCCGCAAGTTCGATCAGATCGTCTGGCTTGTCCCAGTCGCCGACAAAAGAATGGCTGGCCAGGTTGGCGGCCGGGCTGTAATGCTTGCGCTCCAGGACCAGCACATCACAACCTAGCTCCAGCCCCGCGAGCGCAGTCATCTTCGCCAGTTGGCCGCCACCGATAATGCCCAACCGTGGGCAGGCAGTGGCCGGTGTGTCAGTGTTTCTGGAGATATTGAGATTGGTTTCCTGCATCCGATTTTGTCAATGCATAATTAGCTTCATATGCCCCAGCGATAACGCACATTTTCCCTGGGAAAAGGGCGTATGATAACGAATTATGGCCTTTCAGGGCCATTTTATTTTGCCTGTATGCACGGGGTAAGCGGGTACTGGGCCCCGGATGACAACTAGCCCCTTTCCTTATCAATCAACTGGTCTACGATTTTCATGACCCTGTCGTAACTGCCGGCAATCGAGGGTGAAGTACGGTATTTGCCGTTAACGATGAGCGCGGGGACGCCCATGATCCCGTAATTCTTTCCGGCGACAAAGGCTGCCTTCATTTCCTGGTCAACGGCTTCGGAATTATAGAGCTTTTCAAATGTGTCTTTGTCTACACCATGCTCAGCAAAGAAATCCCGCAGCGCGGCTGGATCCATGATATTGCGTTTCTCCTTATGTATGGCATCAAACAGTGGCCGGTGGATCTTATCCAGTACCCCCAGTTTCTGCGCGACGAAGAAGGCCTTTGCGTGGGGGATCCAGTGTTTCCCCAGAACCCCGGGCATGCGCCGGAACTCGACATCAGCGGGCAGGTCTCCAAGCCATCTCTCGACCTGCGGTTCCAGTGCATAACAATGCGGGCAGCCATACCAGAAGATCTCCACCACTTCAATCTTCTCCCCAGACAGGGTCTTTTGTGGAATGGCGATCACTTCATAACCCGGATTGGCCACACCGTTTCTGGTGAAAAAAAGCGCGCAGGCAATACTTAGAATAGCGACCGTAATGATGACTTTAAATTTCATAACATGATTCTCAATTGGTTAAAGGATTGATATTCAAACTCCTTCATAGGAATGCAGGACTGATAAAAACATATTTACCCCGTGAAAAGCAAAAAGGGTTATAAATAGGCTTACTACCAGGTACTGCGTAATCCCTGAAGGTAAGCGGAAACGGCCTTGATCTCCTCATCCGACATGCGATCAACAACTCTGCGCATGACTTCATTGATATCGTTGGTACGAATATCTTCGCGAAAGTTGTTGAGCTGCAGTTCCAGGTAGGTTGAATGCTGTCCGCTCAACAATGGGTATTTTGCAGCCGGGTTCCCAAGCCCTGTGGGGCCGTGACATGCCATGCAGGCTGGTACGTTGGCTTCTAAATTGCCAGCGCGGTAAATCTTTTCGCCCAGATCCAGTAGCTCGGGTTCGGTTCCTGCGGGTCTGCGACGTTGACTGGAGTAGAAGGCGGCTAGGTCCTGAATATCCTGCTGACTCAGGTTGGCAGCCATGGGTGACATCTGGGCATTCTCCCGGTGGCCGGCCTTGAAGTCTTCGAGCTGCTTGATGATATAACTTTCATGCTGCCCTGCTAGTTTCGGCCAAGCTGGGTTAGTGCTGTTACCATCAACACCATGGCATGCCGCGCAGGTTTGAGATTTCTGCTTTCCGGCAACGGGATCCCCCGCCGCGTATGCATTTGCTGTAATAATTTGAGTTGCTAGCAAGAATAAAAAAATGAGTTTCAACATATTGCATAAATCCACGTCAGAAATTACATAAAATAAAGCGAGCACCCGTATCTAGCTTAGTAACCGAAGAACCCCGCCAACTGTTTACCGCCATCAAATCAGATAGGCAATAAGATTCTAAGCGGGCACAATGTTAGCAAAATATTGAAATTAATGAGACAAAAACATTGTCAGCTAATCTCTTCCAACAGGCTCGTTACCAGTTAAGCGCGCACACCCTTGCGCAATGCCCCGAGGACAGGGGTGCCGAGGTTGCCTTTGCAGGGCGATCAAATGTGGGTAAATCCAGCGTCATCAATGCGTTGACTGGCAATCATCGCTTGGCACGCACGAGCAAGACGCCCGGAAGGACTCAACAGCTTAATTTTTTTGCCCTGAGTGAGACACGGCGGCTGGTAGATCTGCCGGGATACGGATATGCCAGGGTGCCGGAGAAGGTTCGCAAGCACTGGGGAAATGTGCTGCAGTCCTATTTTGAACAGAGGCGCTCACTCAAGGGCCTGGTCCTAATCATGGATATCCGTCATCCTCTGAGACCATATGACCGACAGTTGCTGACATGGTGCGAGGCCAGTTCCCTGCCCGCGCACATTGTCTTGAACAAGGCAGACAAATTGTCCCGGGGTGCGGCAAGCCAGGTACTACAGTCAGTCAAACGGGAGTTATCGGGCGTAGGGGTATCAGTACAACTATTTTCGGCACAAAAGGGTACCGGTATTGAGGCCCTGCACGAGGTGTTGGCAGCGTGGCTGACTGGTGATTTACCGGTAGACTGAAAAAAGATAGCCCCGGGGTGTTGTTAAGGGGAGAGGGCATCCCGGGGCTGAAAAACCCGGCTGGGGAGACCGGGAAAGCTTCATTCCTGGGGAGAGGAATGAATTATTTTGGGGTACTTTATTAGATAGAGACGGGCGGGTGAAAGTTCAACCCGGGTGCACAAAAATTGTGCTAGAGGCAATTGTTATACACAATTTCCACTTGATCCCATGTGCGATGCGGCTTTCAGCCCTGTTTTGCCGCTGTACGTCAATGATTGTGATATAATCTATTGATATTTAAAGATTTATCACAGATGGTTAAAATTTGACAGTTTTGTCATACACGCGCTATTAAAGCCCATTAACGAGCTTTGTAAGTGCTTCGTCCACAGACTTATTCACAAAAATTGTGGATAAAAATTGAACAGTAACGTGAGCAGCACGTTAGAAAACTAAGCTCGAAATTACTTAAAAAAAACTAGCTAACTAAAATTTAGAAAGTGCGCCGCAGCATTCTATTCGATCACCTTTAACAGGCTGTCCTGAGGGGGTTCACCGGCAGGAAACATCGCATTGATAAGCCGGAGTTGTTCCTCGGGGAAAAACTTCAGCGGTGAGATCTGGGCCAGCTTGGTAAAACGCGTTTCCTTGTCAGCATGAACGATCTTTATAATCAGCGGCCTGGCTATTTCCCGTTCGTTTTCAGTAAGCCGGTGAAAGGATTTTGCACTGTCAAGGAAATGAGGGTCATAGTTTGGAAACAATGATTCGTTCTTGCAAGCACCTGCCAGGATATAGGCCCGGTTGTCGAAATAAATGACCGTAATACGTACGGTCTGGTTTTTTATGGTAGTGATGCCGGTATGGGCCTCATTGCCATTGATCGTCAGCGGCATGCCTTTCGTCAGTTGCTTGATACCCAGTCGTGTCGCTATAAACTCTCCCGGGGTGATTCGTTTGTTAATATCCTCCACGTTTACCTGCATGAGTGCCTTGCCGCCCGGGGCGGTGACCAGTAACTGGGTGGGGAAGTTCTTGATGATCCAGCCTTGTGGGAACTGCAGGGCAAAATCCAGTCCCGCATGATAAAAGTGCCCGTCTCTGGCAACGCCATCACGCTCACTGTCGCCAAATGTCAGACCGTTTATCTCCTGCAGGTATATGTCCCTGTTGACGATCCCCCTTGATTTGCTGCGGTATTTATCCGCACTTGCGATCACCTCTTGCAGGCGTGTGTCGTTGTCCGGGTGAGTTGCGAATAGGCCATGATAGATATTGGGTTCCCGTCCTTCCGCCTTCGCCGCCTTTTTCTCGAATTCCTCTTGGTTTTTTAGAACGCGGATAACATCTAACATGGCCTGTGGGTCATAGTCGGTACGGGCGAGGTATTCCGCTCCGAGCTGATCGGCTTCCAATTCGTGATCACGGCCATAGCCCCTTAGCAATGCCGCGCCAAACAATTGTGCCAGCTGGTTGCCTGTTGCCCCCACGCCGGCAAGAATTGAACCGATGGTCAGGCCGATATTGGTGATCTGGGCTGCGCTGTACTGCCTGACTGCATGGCGAGCTGTCACATGTCCAATTTCATGGCCCAGTACCGCGGCAAGTTCTGCCTCTGAATTCAAATAGGCCATCAATCCGCGAGTGATATAGATGTAACCGCCTGGCAGGGCAAAGGCATTGACCTCCTTGCTGTCCAGTACGGTAAACCGGTAGATCAGGTCACTGCGATGACTCTTCTCGGCCAGTCGCTCACCAACCGACTGCACATAGGCCTGTAATTCCGCGTTTTCATAGGTGGTGTACTGCTCCAGTACCTGCTGGTGTGTCTGGCGGCCTAGTGCGATCTCTTCTTGTTCCGACATCAATACTAGGTCCTGTTGGCCGGTGACCGGGTTGGTTGCGCAGCCGGATAACAGGCTGAAAAGAGTCAGGATGGAGAATAGGGCTTTGTACATAGGTAGATCTTAAGACAGGCAGGAAAAAAGATCAGTTCCCCCCGGCCTGAACAGCCAATTAAGGCAGGGGATCAGAATGCAAAAAGCGCCCCGGTAGGCGCTTTTTGACGAAAATCTTCCGAATATAAGACCTGTCTTTACATGCCGTATTTACGGCGGAATTTGTCCACTCGCCCGCCGGTATCAAGAATCTTCTGCTGCCCGGTATAAAAAGGGTGGCATTCAGAACAGACGTCAATATGCAAGTCCTTGTCACCGTGGGTTGAACGGGTCTTGAAGCTGTTGCCACAGCTGCAGGTAACCGTTATCTCCTGGTAAGTGGGATGGATGTCAGTTTTCATAGTCTAATGCTAGGTCATAATTGACTTCGTTGCTCAGGGGGCGGGAGTTTATGTGAATATTGTCCCGTTCGCAAATGGATTATTAGCCCCGGAGCCTGAATTCTGCCACGACGGGTGCATGGTCTGAAGGTCGTTCCAGCTTGCGGGGAGCCTTGTCTATACGGCATGACAGACAGCGCGCGGCCATTTCAGGGTTTACGAGGATATGGTCTATACGTAGGCCGCGGTTTCTCCGAAAGGCGGCCGCACGGTAATCCCACCAGGAGAAACTTTTTTCCTCCTGTGGAAAGAGTCTGAAGGCGTCTTTCATTCCGATGTCCAGCAAGCGCTGAAATTCTGCCCGTTCCTTTGGGCTGACCAGCACCGAGCCCTCCCATTCATCAGGGTCGTGGACATCGCGGTCTTCCGGGGCGATATTGAGATCGCCCAGCAGCAGGATCTTCTCCTTGTTAGATAGCAGCTGTTTAACCAGCCCATGCAGGTGTGAAAACCATTCAAGCTTGTAGGCATATTTTTCAGATCCGACGGAGGAGCCATTGGGTGCATACAGGTTCAGTATGTAAATTCCGTGAATTTCGGCACCGATAACCCGCTTTTGCGTATCAGTAAAATCAGGCAGGGCAATAAGGGTATTTTCCGCTGGAAAGCGGGTGATGGTAGCGACGCCATTATAGGTGGGCTGGCCGGAATAGATAGCCTGGTAACCCATGTCCCTGAATTCTTCGTCCGGGAAATTCTCATCTCTGAGTTTTGTTTCCTGTAGTGCGAACACATCCGGTTTTTCCTGCTCCAGCCATTGCAGGACGTGGGGCAGGCGTACACGCAGGGAGTTAACATTCCAGGTCGCAATCTTGAACATGGCCAGGACGTTAAAATGGTTTGCTCGATGCTAGACCCTGAACCCGCCGTGCCGACGTCGGACGATAAGGTCCATAGCATACAGGCCGACGCCAACACCCACTAGAAGTGAAAGAAGTATACTCAGAACAAGTGTCACCCAGTTCGTGTTATTGTCATCTTTGGAGCCGGAAGTCTTCTGTTTGGCGAGAATGGTGTGCAGGTTATCGATTTCCGCTGATAACTCCTTGTTTTTGACCGTCAGTTCATCAATCTGTTTCATCAGGCCCGCCGTCTTGTTATTTTTGTTGAGATTCTTGCGTAGATCATCGATCTGCCCCTGTAACTGCCCCACCCTGACACGTTCTGATTTCAGCAGTTTTTTGAGTTCATCGTTTTCCTTGTTAAGGGCGACGAAATGTTCGGCATTGGTTTTGTCAGCATCGTACTTTTCATAGTCTGCCAGTTTATCCTGAACAGTAGCGAGCTCTGTTTCTAGCTGTGTAATCTTTTCCTTGGATTGTTCGAGGCTGACCAGTGACGGGGGGTCCTCGGTCAGGTAGCGCTGATCGATCCAGCCGCGAACACCATCCGGGTCCTTAACCAGACTCATGGAAGCGCCTTTCTGTACCACCTCCAGCGCTGTACCGCTGGGCAGGGTTTTTATGATGGCGGAATCAAGGTCTTCATTCTGGTGCAAACCAACCAGCACCTTGTCGTCTATGTAGACCATCTCAACTGCTAATAACAGGAACGGCCAAAACAGGCAGAGTGATAGAATGAATTTGTTCAAGGTTTTAATCATCAGGCAGCAATCCCCGAGTGGCGTAACAGGGCGTCGATACTGGGTTCCCTGCCACGAAATTCAATAAACAGATCCATGGGATCGCGCGATCCCCCCTGCTCAAGGATGGTTTTCAGAAATGATCGCCCGGTCTCCTTGTTAAAGATGCCGGTTTCCTCAAAGCTGGAAAAGGCATCGGCCGACAATACTTCGGCCCACTTATAACTATAGTATCCTGCTGCATAACCACCTGCAAAAATGTGTGAAAAGCTGTGTTGAAAACGGTTGAATTTCGGTGGTATTACCACGGCAACATCCTTGCGGACCTGATCGATCAGAGATTGGATGTCAACGGAATGCAAACCGGTGTATTCAAGATGTAGCCGGAAGTCAAACAATGCAAACTCTAGTTGCCTGACCATCTGCATGCCGGCATGAAATGTCTTGCTGCTATAGAGGCGGTTAAACAGGTCATCATTTATCTTTTCGCCGGTCTTGTAATGCCTGCCAATCAGGTCCAGAGAGTCCTTTTCCCAGCACCAGTTTTCCATAAACTGGCTGGGCAACTCCACTGCGTCCCATGGGACGCCATTGATTCCGGCAACCGCGGGGTAATCTACCCGGGTCAGCATATGATGTAAGCCGTGGCCAAACTCATGAAACAGCGTGGTAACCTCTTCATGTGTCAGCAGGGCGGGATCATTACCGATAGGCGGCGTAAAATTACAGGTCAGGTATGCCACAGGCGACTGGACTCCGTCACGGGTTTTCTTGCGGACAACACATTCATCCATCCATGCACCGCCGCGTTTGTGTGGCCGGGCATAAAGGTCCAGATAAAAGCTTCCCCTCAAGGTGTTGTCTGCGTCATAGATATCAAAAAACTGCACGTCAGGATGCCAGGTATCAACATTGTTACGGGGCAGTATCGTCAGGTCATAGAGTCGATTTACAATTGAAAACAGTCCATTGAGTACACTGGGTAAGGGGAAATAAGGCCGGAGTTCCTCCTGTGATAATTTGAATTTATGTTGTTTCAGTTTTTCAGAATAATAGGTGATATCCCAAGCAGCCAGTTTATTAGCCCGATGTTTCTCTCGGGCAAATGATTCAAGTTCAGCATATTCTTCCAGAGCCCGTTCCCGCGAACGCGCAGCGAGGTCCTTGAGAAAATCCAGCACCTCTGCAGGATCCCTCGCCATCTTTTTTGCGAGTGAATAGTGGGCAAAGGTTTCGTAACCGAGCAGGAGGGCAAGCTGGTGACGGGCCGCCATGATCTCATGCATGATCTCGCTGTTGTCCCATTGGCCCTTGTTCGGTCCGTTGTCTGATGCACGGGTGACATATGCGGTATACAATTCCTTGCGCAATTCCCTGTCCGTCGCGTATTGCATGACCGGCATATAGGAAGGGAAGTCCAGGGTCAGCACCCAGCCGTCGAGACCCTCTCTTTTCGCCATCTGATCCGCCAGTGCCAGCGCGGACTCGGGCAGGCCATCCAGGTGTGAAACATTCGTTACGTGTTTTTTCCAGGCGTGTGTCGCATCCAGCAGGTTTTCCTCAAAACGTGTTTGTAACCTGGATAGCTGCATTTGGAGTGCCTTGAATTTTTTCCTGGATTTCTTGTCCAGTTCTATACCGGAGAGTCGAAAATCACGCAGGGCGTTTTCAATGATTTTCTGTTGTGCTACGGAGAGAGTTTTTAATTCCTCACTGTCTGCAACAGATTTATAGGCGTCATACAGGTCCTCATTCTGACCCATGTCGGAGGCATACTCTGAAAGTTTTTCAATACAATGGTTATATGCCTTGCGGAGGGCTTCGTTGTCTGCCACCGCGTGCAAATGGCTGGCTGGCGACCAGGCACGATTTAATTGATCATCAAGTTCTTCCAGGGCATGAATGGTGTTATCCCAGCTTATATCTTTCCTGTTCTTAACCAGCTTATCTATTTGCTGGCGGTTTTCCTGCAACAAATAGTCTATGGCGGGCTCGATGTGTTCCGGCTTGATCTTGCTGAATTGCGGCAAGTGGCTGTGTTCCAGCAAGGGGTTTTCCAGGGGTTTTGTCATAAAATATCGATGTCAGTAATTAATATACGATCTATATTATTGGGCCAATCTGATTCCGATCAACCATACTGCAAGTATTCCGGCGAGAAAAAAACCTGTAATACCGAAGATTGAGTAGCGGGTCAGCCTTTTTAACAGGCGTGACTCAGTAACTGCCGACAGGACATAGGGACGCCTTGTATCACCGGTTTTTCCCATCGTGTTTACAGGCGGGATTCGCCGCAGTTCGGCATGCCGTGCGAGTACTTCTTCTAGTGCCCGTTTCCGGACCTCCTCCCATTCGTCGATGTCCAACTCGCCGTTCTTATCCAGGTCATGTTCCTCGAGCAGTGTTTCACTGTGTTGCTTCCATTCCCTGAGAAGCTCACGAACGTCGTTGTTAACATCCATATCGTCACGGTCACCACCGCGGGTAATAAAAAGACCGATCGCATACAAGGGATCACCGGGATGCATTCTTTTTTCTGTATAACGGTAGCGATTCAGTCCCAAGTGATACCAGCGGCGCATCTTACTCCCCCGGTAGTTTTCAGGGAAGCGGGTATGCCCATGCCAGATATCCGTAATGGAGGGAATGACCTCTGCCCCTTCCGGGTCAATCAAGACCCGGCCGGTGTCGTCAACCAGGAGGAAGAGGCCGTCACTTTCACCATGCTCCACAGTGATCCAGTGCGAGCGTTTGCTGGAACGGCGGTATTCTTCGATGCGGTAGCTGAACCAGGTACAGATGTTTCCTGTCAGCGGTCCCTTGATCGTCTCGCCGATTATCAACTCGCCGTGGCCGATAAGTTCTGTATAGCCCTGGGCAGCAGAACGAACCTTTGCTGTCGGAGTATCTTGCATGATACGGATGCGAATCAGGTAGTAAAAGGCAGCGGCAAAACCTGCGAGGCTGAGTATGATCAGCGCGATAGTCAGCTTCCAGAATTCATCCACCGGGGAATTGATGGCCCAAGCGGTGGCTGAATCCAGCATCTTATACCAACAGTAAGGCGGACCTAGCTGAACAGCGCAGTTACATCAACATCCGATGTTTCGTTCTCGCTGAATTCCAGTAATTGCCGTGGACCAAAACCAAACATGCGAGCAAGGATTACATCGGGGAATTGCTCTATCCGGATATTGTTCACGTTGACGCTCTCATTATAAAACTCGCGCCGGTCAGCAATGGCATTTTCCAGGTCGGAGATACGCCCCTGCAGGTGCTTGAAGGTATCATTGGCTTTGAGGTCCGGGTAGGCCTCGGCCAGGGCAAATAGCTTGCCAAGTCCCAGGCGAAGCTCAGTCTCGGCTGGTCCCAGCGAGCCCACGTCACCCTGCTCACGGGCATTGGACACGGCCGCCCTGGCCTGCATCACCCGTTCCAGAGTCTCCTGTTCATAACCCATATATTGCTTGCAGGTTTCGACCAGTTTGGGCAACTCGTCGTGGCGCTGCTTGAGCAGGACGTCAATATTTGACCAGGACCTGGAGACGTTATGTTTGAGTGAAACCAGGTTATTATAGATTACGATGCCATAAAGCAGCGTGGCTATGATTGTCCCGAGCAGAATGAAACTGATAATTTCCACGGAAACCTCCAGAAGGCAGTCATGAATCCACTGTGTAATGTCAGAAATTTACCGCAGCATTCTGGCATTGCTTATTATTAAGCTTAATGTATTTACTATACTGTGGCTATTAAACGGGTGCACAACAGAATTATATATAGGGAGAAAAATTATGCGGGGTGACAAAAAAGTCATCGAATTCCTGAATCAGGCCTTGAAGAATGAGTTGACTGCCATCAACCAGTATTTCCTGCATGCCAGGATGTTCAAAAATTGGGGTTACAGCGCCTTGAATGAGCATGAATATCATGAATCCGTGGATGAAATGAAACACGCGGATGCCCTGGTGGAACAGATCCTGTTCCTTGAGGGATTGCCCAATCTGCAGAAGCTCGGGAAACTGTATGTTGGTGAATCCCCGAAGGAGATATTGGAGGGCGATCTTAAACTGGAACTTGAAGCTATGCCGTTGCTACGTGAGGCTATAGCTTATTGTGAAACATGCCAGGATTATGTCTCCAGAGAATTGCTGGAAGGGATACTGAAGAACGAAGAGGAGCATGTTGACTGGCTGGAAACCCAGCTCGGGCTGATCAAGGAACTGGGTCTGGAGACCTATCTTCAAACAAAGATATAATGTAACTAACTGATATATATGGAATAAAATTAATATCCCTTGATTCAGGGATATTTTTTTGCCATTCTTACTGATAATGATTATTATTTAGATTATGATTATATAATCAACTTGGAGTGAAAAACACACAATGATTGTTTGTCTTTGTAATGCCATCAGTGAGCGCGAAATTATCCAGGCAGCTAATGAGGGCGCTTCTACACTGGAACACCTTTCAGATCGCCTTAACTTAGGGGCTTGTTGTGGTGCCTGCATGGACTGTGCCGCCGATTGTCTGGCCAGCTTGAAAAATATAAACAGAAAAAACGGGGATTCTGCAAAGATATTGTAAGCGTTGTCCGGTGACCGCTTGCCGGTTTGTTGTCCTTCTGCCAATGGTTTTGCATTCCTTAGTAATTATTAACACTGTCACATTAGCCAGAAATATTAACGGGAGAGATATCATGAGGTGTACCAGGCAATCTGTTTTTATCATTTTGCTGACTAGCTGGGGATCGGCGGCACTTGCTGAACCCCCGACGGCTGAAGAGATGTGGGAGATTATCCAGCAACAGCAGCAAATGATTGAGGAATTAAAGTCGAGGCTGGAGGCTACGGATCAGAAAACGGCGGAACATGAACAGCAACTGGAAAAGGCTCATGAAGAGATCGAGGCGACCGCAGTTGCTCTGGAAGAGGTGCATAGTGAAACTGCAGGCGCAGGCATATTGGGCGATAAGACCAGTATAGGTGGTTACGGCGAGCTGCATTACAACAATACCGATACCAAGAAAGAGATCGATTTCCATCGTTTTGTCCTCTACTTTGGCCATGAATTTACGGACGGGATCAGGTTCTTCTCCGAGTTCGAACTGGAACATGCCCTGACTGGAGATGATGCTGAGGGCGAACTGGAACTGGAGCAGGCCTGGATCGAAATGGATCTGAATGAGAACCACGCACTGCGAGCAGGTGTTGATATCCTGCCTATCGGGATCATCAATCCCACCCATGAACCCCAAACTTTCTTTGGTGTGGAGCGTAACCCCGTGGAGGTCAATATCATTCCCTCAACCTGGTGGGAAGCCGGGCTGGGACTTAATGGTCAGATCGCACCGGGTTGGAGTTACGATGCCATTGTTCATTCCGGACTTGAAACACCGGTCTCCGGCAGCAATGCTTTCCTTATACGGAGTGGCAGAAACAAGGTTTCCGAAGCGAGTGCCAGGGACGGGGCATTTACCGGCAGGCTGCGTTATTCAGGCATCCCTGGGCTGGAGGTTGCCGTCAGTGGTCAATACCAGCAGGATGTGACCCAGTCTGACAAAAATATAGGCGACATAGCTGCAACCTTGTTTGAAGGGCATGTTGACTACAGGCATGCCGCTACCGGACTGGGACTACGCGCCCTCTATGCCCGTTGGGACCTGGATGAGGGGCCAGCCGGAACTGGTCCACAGGCGACAGGGCGCGATGAACAGTATGGTTACTATGTTGAACCTTCATGGTCCTTCGCTGTGCCCGGGAATGTAAGGGGACAGCTGGGTATGTATGGTCGCTATAGTTACTGGGATAATAATGCCGGTAATTCACTAGAGACGGAGAGTGATCAAATTGAGGCAGGTATTAACTACTGGCCTATCGAAAATGTAGTCTTCAAGTTCGATGTCTTTTCACAAGGCAAGGCTGCAGAAGACAGTGGTTTCAATCTGGGCCTTGGATACGAGTTTTAATCCAGGCTGTTGAAGGGAGGTTAAACGGTTTTGGTTTCAGGCCGCAGCTTAGGTTATTTCGTCTCTCTGATATGCGCCTCGGTTGCTGTTATGGCCGAGGTCTATCAGGAACCCGGTGAATTTATAAAGGAGGTTTATTCCGGTAATCCACCCACTACAGAAAAGATCTGGATTACAGGAGAATTGAAGGATAGGGTCAGGTCGATACTCGGACATGACCTGAATGTTTTACGTTTACGTTACTGGCTTAAGGATGGACGCAGCGCCTGGATCCTTGAAGAGATTGGCAAGGAAAGGCCGATTACAACCGGTATCGTTGTCAATAACGGGCAGATTGAAAGGGTTAAGGTACTTATATTCCGGGAAGTGAGGGGCTGGGAAGTGCGATATCCTTTTTTTACAGATCAGTTTGATGGCGCGGTCCTTGATTCCGAAATGATGCTCGATCGTTCCATTGACGGTATATCGGGTGCAACAATGTCTGTCAGTGCCGTATCGCGACTGGCGCGGCTGGCATTGCTGTTGCACCAGTATGCTGTTGTTGAGAAGGGATAGTACGCATGCTGTTGCGTCTTATTCACAGGTGGCACCGCAGGTTTGGAATCATCTCGGCATCATTTGTCTTATTACTCGTAATTACCGGCCTGATACTGAACCATACCGATGCACTGCGGCTGGACAGGAAATATGTACAAAATAGACTGCTGCTCAGTCTATATAATATTAATCCCAGACAGGAACCCAGAGGTTCGAAGGCCCACGATTTGTGGGTCAGCCAGGTGGGCGAGCGCCTGTACATAAATGAAAGGGAGATAAGAAAAAACGTAACTGAATTGATAGGCGCTATCGAATACGCGGATGAACTGATTATTGCATTCGATAGCGAGTTACTGGTTGTAAACAGTGACGGTGCAATTATTGAAAGCTTGCGGGGTGCGCAGGGTGTCCCTGCCGGCATGCGCGCCATAGGTAAAACGGTAAATGATGATATTGTCGTACGTGCATCACACGGTGATTATATTGTTGACCTGGATAGAACGGATTGGCACGAAGAAGAATTTATCAAGGCAGATTGGTCTGAAACGGGAGCGCTTCCCGATGATCTCAAGGACGGTTTGCTAAAACAGTATCGCGGCAAGGGATTATCCATGGAGCGTGTTTTACTGGATTTGCACAGTGGTCGTTTATTCGGGCAGTTTGGTGTTTATCTAATTGATGCGTCTGCGATACTTTTTTTTATTTTGGCTCTTACGGGAGTCTGGATGTGGATGAGTAGGATCAAATAAAATTTTAGGGGTGCGAGATTAGCAGAGATGATGGAAGATATGAAAAAACACGCAAGCCTGTCAAAGGCATTGATATTTTGTCTGGTACTTGTATTCCCGGTTATTACAGCCGCGTCTGAAACAGGAGAAGGTGTCTCCCGATCCCGCATCAAGACAACTGACCCGGGCGAAGCAGTCGTCAATATTTATTCTGAAAGAAAGGAAGAGTTGATTAAGCCGCTGCTGGATCGGTTCAGCAAAGCAACTGGCATCAAGGTAAACATGATTACAGGTGCAGGGGATGCCCTGATTAAGCGGCTAGAGATTGAGGGTGATAACAGTCCTGCAGATGTACTGCTGACAACTGACGTTGCAAGATTGTACCGGGCCAAGTCACTGGGTTTGCTGCAGCCCGTAGATTCAGAGGCTGTGAAATCCGTCGTGCCGGAAAGTTTTCGTGACAGTGAAAACGAGTGGTTCGGCCTGTCATTGCGAGCCAGAGTGATTGTCTATGCGCGTGACCGGGTCAAACCTGATGAGCTAAGCACATACGAGGCACTTGCAAACCCGGAGTGGCAAAATCGAATCTGCGTGCGCTCATCTTCCAATGCCTATAATCAGTCACTGGTCGCCAGCATGATTGTGCATAATGGTGTTGAAACAACCGAGGAATGGGCGAAAGGGCTTGTAGATAATTTTGCTAGGCGACCCAAGGGCGGTGACCGTGACCAGATCAAGGCCGTTGCAGTCGGTGAATGTGATATTGCCCTGGTCAATACTTACTATCTTGGCGGTATGTTACATTCGAAGATCGAGAGCGAGGTGGAAGCAGCGAGTAAGGTTGCACTGTTCTGGCCAAACCAGTCTGGACGGGGGGCGCATTTTAATGTCAGTGGTATCGGGGTAACACGATCTGCCGGGCACAGGGATGCTGCTATCGGACTGATAGAATTTCTTCTCAGTGATGAGTCCCAGGCTTGGTATGCAGAAACCAACTATGAATACCCTGTCAAGCCAGGAATCCCCGCCAGCGAAACACTCCAGCAGTGGGGCAGTTACAAGGCTGACAAAGTCAAGCTCGACCAGCTGGGCCAGCATAATGCCGAGGCTGTACGGCTCATGGACAGGGCGGGCTGGAAATAATGATGACAACTGACTGATGTCAGCATCCACAGCGGCTATGGTATCTGGCAGGCATTTCTCGGCGGGCTGGTCTGTCAGCGGAATTATACTGATATTAATTACCCTGCTGCTCTCTCTGCCCCTGCTGGTTGTAATCCTCTCTTTTCTCAATCCTGCGCCGGAGGTCTGGCGACATCTGACAACGACGGTTCTGGATGAATACATCCTGAATTCACTTGTGCTGATGTCAGGTGTTGGCCTGTTGACACTGGTACTCGGGGTCGTCCCGGCCTGGCTGGTGACCATGTTTCGTTTCCCTTTTAGCAAGACACTGGAGTGGGCTCTGTTACTCCCGCTTGCCATTCCGGCCTATATCATCGCTTACACTTATACAGGCGTGCTGGATGCCTCGGGACCGGTGCAGGTCCTGATCCGTGAGCTGACCGGGTGGGGATACCGTGATTACTGGTTTCCCGAGATCCGATCACTGGGTGGCGCCGTGACCATGCTGTCTTTTGTGCTCTATCCTTATATCTATCTCATCAGTCGCGCGGCCTTTATCAGCCAGTCTGTCTGTGCGCTTGAAGTAGCTCGTACCCTGGGTTGTGGACCCTACAGGACGTTTTTCAAGGTCGCCCTGCCACTTGCAAGACCGGCGATCATTGTCGGTCTGACCCTTGTTCTCATGGAAACACTCGCCGATTATGGGACGGTGCAGTATTTTGGCATCGCGGCATTCACTACGGGGATCTTCCGCACCTGGTTCGGGCTCGGTAACAGCGCCGCCGCTGCGCAATTGTCTGCCCTGTTGATGCTGTTTATCACGTTGCTCGTGTATGTTGAGTACTGGTCGCGCAAACGACAACGTTATCATCACACGTCTACGCGTTACAGCAGTCTGCAACACAAGAGGCTTAAGGGTTGGCATGGCCTGGCCTCGACAGTCATGTGCCTGTTCCCAGTATTTGCCGGTTTTGTTTTTCCGGTATTCTTTTTATGCAAATGGGCCCTGCAAACCTATCCTATTGTGATTGACAGTGCCTTTATTACATTGATCTGGCATAGCATCATGCTGGCAGGTATCGCCGCACTGATTGCTACCGTTCTTGCCTTGTTCATGGTCTACGGGAAACGCCATGCGACGTCTGCACTGGTCAAATTGGCGGTGAACATCTCTGGCATGGGCTATGCCATACCGGGCACCGTCATAGCGGTAGGTGTGATGCTGCCTCTGGCCTGGGTGGACAGAACGGCAGACCAGTTTTTCCGGGCTAATTTTGATTTCAGCACCGGACTTTTGTTGAGCGGGACGCTGGTGGCCCTGATATTCGCCTACCTGGTGCGCTTTCTGGCTGTGTCCATGCGTACCGTAGATGCCGGACTGACACGGATAAAACCCTCCATAGAAGAAGCCGGCCGCAGCCTCGGCATGAGTGGCTTCCGTCTGGTTAGAAAGGTACATATCCCAATGCTGCGAGGCAGTTTATTGGCGGCGATATTACTGGTCTTTGTCGACGTATTGAAGGAACTGCCCGCGACCTTGATCCTGCGCCCCTTCAATTTCAACACCCTTGCAATCAGGGCCTATGATTTCGCCAATGAAGAGAGGCTGGCAGACGCCGCTTGCCCCTCGCTTGCCATTGTCCTTGTGGGTATTATTCCGGTTATCTATTTAAGTCGATCCATTTCGCAATCTAGGCCCGGTCATGAACTCCACGCTTGAACTCAAAGGTGTCTCTGTTGCCATTGATGGGCGAACTATCATTGATTCCATATCCTTTGCCTTGAAAGAAGGCGATATCGGTTGTCTGCTTGGCCCCAGCGGATGCGGCAAGACAACCCTGCTACGGACCATCGCGGGTTTTGAGGCGCCATATGAGGGCGAGGTCTGGATCAGCGGTATTCGCGCCAGCGACCAGCGCCATTTGTTGCAGGTGGAGCAGCGTCAGGTAGGCATGGTGTTTCAGGATTATGCCCTGTTCCCGCATCTGACAGTAAGGGACAATGTCGGCTTTGGCCTGGAGCAGTTACCACGACGGCAGCGCAAACACCGTATTCATGAGTTGGCTGAATTACTGGAGATAGGTGATTTCTTGCATAAATATCCCCATCAATTGTCCGGTGGCCAACAGCAGCGAGTAGCCCTGGCCAGGGCCATCGCCAGCCGGCCCCGGGTGCTGTTACTGGATGAGCCTTTTGCCAGCATGGATATCGAATTGCGTGAGCACCTCGCTAAGGAGGTCCGTGATGTACTGAAACAGGATGGGGTTACGGCCGTAATGGTTAGCCATAATCAGTTGGAAGCCTTCGCGATGGCCGATTCCATTGGTGTTATTAATGAGGGCAGGCTTTTGCAGTGGGATACGGCCTTCAACCTTTATCACCGGCCTGCATCAGCTTATATTGCGGACTTTATTGGTGAGGGAGTATTTATGCCGGGCAGGATCCTCAGTCAAACGGCGGTAGAGACAGAGCTTGGTATTATATCCAGTGATATGCCGCTGGAATTAGACCCGGGCAGCTCGGTTAATGTGCTGATCAGGCCGGATGATATTCTTCATGATGATGACAGCGAGATGACAGCTATCGTCCGGGACAAGGCCTTCCGGGGTGCTGAATTCCTTTACACCCTTGCGCTTGAAAGCGGCACGGAATTATTGAGCCTGGTCCCCAGCCATCATAATCACCCGGTCAACGAACCAATCGGGGTCCGTCTGGAGATCGATCACCTGGTAGTCTTCCCGGCAAAGGACTGACACATATTCCATTATTATTCCTGCGATCATCCCTGCTACACTTAGGAAAGCAGACGGCAGGATCAAAGCATAAAGCTTATGAGTAATATACCTGAAGATTTTAAATATTCGTCCGCACATACCTGGTCTGAACTACTAGATGATGGCCTCGTAAAGGTGGGTATTACCGATCATGCGCAGCATGAACTGGGCGACATTGTCTTTGTTGAATTGCCTGAGCTGGAAAAAAGCTATAACACCGGTGAGGAATGTGCCGTGGTCGAATCTGTCAAGTCCGCTTCAGATATATATTGTCCGGTGTCAGGGGAGATCATTGATGTAAACAGCGAACTGGAAGACAGCCCGGAAAAGATTAATGCGGATCCCTACGGGCTCGGCTGGATATTCATCATCCGGCCGGATGATGAGGCTGAGCTGGATGAATTGATCGATGCCAATGAATACAGTGAATTATTAGATGAGTGAGCAAGGAGAAAAAGAATGGCCACAATAACCCTGCACGGTACAGAAACACATACCAATGGTGAACTCCCGGCCGTTGGTTCGGACGCGCCTGATTTTGTCCTGGTGGATGGTAAGCTCAATAACGTCAGTCTTGATACGTATTCAGGGAAAAAAAAGCTGTTGAATATTGTCCCCAGTCTCGATACACCAACCTGCGCGCTTTCTACCAAGAAGTTTAATGAGGCAGCAAAAAAGAAAAAAGATTCGGTAATTCTTGTCATTTCGGGCGATCTTCCGTTTGCAATGGCGCGGTTCTGCGGTGCGGAAGGAACTGATAACGTAATTCCCCTTGCCATGATGCGTTCACGCAATTTTGCCAAGGACTACGGCGTGCTGATCGAGGATGGCCCCCTTGCCGGTATAACAGCACGCGCCGTAGTTGTTGTCGATGAAAACAACAAGATCGTTTATACCCAGCTTGTGCCCGAGATCGGTGACGAGCCGGATTATCAGTCGGCGTTGGCTGCGCTCGCGTAATCAATTTCATTCGGCTCTTTAAATGGCCAACCAGAAAAACGGCGGCCTAAAGCGGCTGATCAAGGCATTCGTCTATTCCTTTCAGGGGCTGAAGGCCACGTTTAAGAACGAAGCGGCATTCAGGCAGGAATTTTGCCTCTCACTTGTACTTATTCCCCTTGGGTTCTGGTTGGGTGATACAGGCACGGATCGGGCCCTTTTGATCGGCAGCCTGATGCTGGTCATGATCGTCGAGTTAATCAATTCAGGCATTGAGGCCGTGGTTGACCGGGTAAGTGGTGAACGGCATGAACTTTCAGGGCGCGCAAAGGATGTTGGTTCTGCCGCGGTATTGATTGCGTTGCTAAATGCACTGGCAGTCTGGACTTTAATCCTGTTTACCTAATCGATGCGGGCATTTCAATCAGTTCTTAAAAGTCTTTTTATTTTAATACTGTTTACTTATCTCACCCCCCTTTTTGCGGGAGAGCTTTTGCCAGATGAATCGTGGACAGCGACCCTGCGGTTTGAGAATGACCTGTTTGCCGACACGGATAGGAATTATACCAACGGCATAAAACTAAGCTGGATATCCCCTGACCTAGACCATTTCCGGGACAGTGACAAACTGCCTGAATGGTCTAAGAAATGGATTCGTAAGCTGCCTTTCAGCCGGGAAGAAGGCCTACAACGTAATATCACTTTCTCCGTGGGGCAGTTGATGTTCACACCAACGGATATTTCACGTTATGACCTGATCATTGATGACCGGCCCTATGCCGGCTGGCTTTATTCCGCTCTCGGTTTCCATAACAAGAGTTATCGCCATCTGGATACCATTGAACTGCAGTTTGGCATCATTGGTCCGTGGTCACAGGCTGAGGCGTCCCAGGATCTGATCCATGATATCAGGGATATCCCCAAGGCCAACGGTTGGGACAACCAGCTTAAAAACGAGCCGGGCTTTGCCTTCATCTATGAAAACAAATCACGAGTAATTCCACTCAAGACCTTTGACGGCTGGGGGTTTGATGCCATTACTCATTACGGGGCCTCTGTTGGTACTGTCTATACTTACATCAATTCCGGTGTCGAGATGCGCTTTGGCTGGAACGTGCCCACAGATTTTGGCACATCTCTAATCCGGCCTGGCGGGGAGACCAATGCACCGACGGATACTGCGGATCCACGCTATACAGAGGTAGGTCATGGGTTCAGCCTGCATGCCTTTGCCGCTGCATCCGGGCGCCTGGTGTTACGTGACATATTTCTTGACGGCAACACCTTCCGTGACAGTCACAGCGTGGACAAGGAATATCTGGTCGGTGACTTTGTACTGGGCTTGAGCCTGATCGTAGATCGGTTCAAGCTGTCATACGCTAATGTTTTGAGGACGGAGGAATTTAAACTGCAAAAAAGTGGTCATAATTTCGGGTCCATCAGCCTGTCGATCACCTATTAGGAATAGACTTGTCGGGAAAAGCAGAATGACTACATTATTATACTTTGCCTATGGTTCAAACATGTCGCAGCCGCGGTTGCGTGCACGTGTCCAGTCGGCAAAGAAGGTGACTGTTGCAAGACTGGCAAAGCATATCCTCAGGTTCCATAAACGCAGCCAGGATAATTCCGCCAAGTGTGATATTAATTATACCTGTTATTCTGGAGATTCAGTTCACGGTGTTATATACAGGATCGCCCAGGCAGAAAAGAAGATTCTGGACGGTATCGAAGGCCTGGGCAGGGGCTATGAAGTGAAACACGTAACTGTTGAAACAATGGAAGGTAAACATGTCTATGCATTTACCTATTACGCAACAGACACCGATCCAGAGTTAAAACCCTATAGCTGGTATAAGGAACATGTTCTGTTAGGCGCAAGGGATAACGGTCTGCCTGCGGATTATATCGGTCAGATTGAACGGGTGCCCTCTGTTGAAGACATGGATGCAGGCAGGCATAAACGCGAACTCGCGATTTATGATCAAAAACTGCAACGGGGGCCCTACTTATGAACAGGATAGGACCTGTCCTGATTCTGGTGGTTATATTTTTGTCCGGGTGTGCATTCAACCGGCTCGCAAACAGGGTAGAGCTTAAAGAACCAGAGTTCAGTTATACCCGTCATGTAATCAGGACAATTACCGAAAGCAAAGCCGATGTAGAATTTATTATCACTGCACATAACCCTAATGCAGTAGGCCTGAGGAATGTGTTCGTTGATTATGTGTTGTTGACTGAAGGCGGACAGTTTTTAAAGGGTGAAGGCCTGCCCCTGCAGCTTGCCCCGTCCGCTGACACCGAAATCGCTGTGCCGACAGAGATCATTTATGCTGACCTGATTAATGCCGTTGGCCCCCTCATCGAACGGATATTTCTGAACGGCAATTATTCCATACCCGTTACTATAAAAGGCGTTATTTACGGCAAGCCTACGTTTTACGATGAGTTTGAAGAAGGTACCTCACTGTTTTCATTTACCTGGGAGTTCAGCAGGACAGAAGAGATCCCGCTTCCGGAAAGACAGATGAGGGAGTTTATTATGCAGCTGATGCTTAACCCGAAGGCACACTGATGTGGATTTCCCTGAATTTATTGCCATCAAGCAGATAACATCTTAAATCAGGTTGATCCTTTGCCAGTGAAATAATGAAATAATGCACACCGGGATAGGCGGCAAGCGCAATATCGGTTTCCGATGGAACTGCCCCGATTTCCGGGTGGCTGTGATAGATTCCGGCCAGGGTCTCACCCTTTTCACGCATGGAGCGCATTGCCGCGATCTGTTCCTCCGGGGACATGAGGAAACGATATTCCGGGTTCTCATCTATATTGCTTACGGGATAAACCGATGTAAGCAAGCCATCTTTCCCGCCTAACAGGCCGCAGATTTCCTCCCGGGGACTGGACTGTGCGTGCTGTATCAGCCGCTCCCGGAGATCAGGAAGCAGCCTGACCCGGGACGTCATTCCTGCCTCTTCCCCCACACTCAGGGCACTGGGGGTCTTTTTTTAGTCTGGCGGAATGCCAATCCATGTTCATTACATCCAGTAACAACAGTCGGCCCTCCAGTGACTCGCCTATCCCCATGATCAGTTTCATGGCCTCGCAGGCCTGGACGCTGCCGATGATCCCGAGCAATGGTGCTATCACGCCATTCGCCGTGCAGCTCTGGTCAAGTTCGGTTTCCGTCCCATAGAGGCAGCGGTAACAGGGCGAGTCCTCGTGCGCCGGATTATAAACACTAACCTGGGCCTCGAACCGGATCGCGGCGCCCGATACCAGAGGTGTTCCGGATTTTACGCAGGCTGCGTTGATTGCAAAGCGGGTCCTGAAATTGTCACTGCAATCAACGACAACGTCAGCCACTTTTACTTCTTTGATTAATTCCGTTTCATCCAGCTCATGGTCAATGGTTGTAATGTTGGTATCCGGATTGACCTGCGACAGATAATCCCGTGCAGATTCCACCTTGAGCTTGCCAATGTCCGGTGTTGCATGGATGACCTGGCGTTGCAGGTTGGAGAGATCGACCTTGTCAAAATCAACAAGTACCAGGTGACCAATCCCGGCCGCCGCAAGATAAAGGGAGGCGATTGAACCCAGGCCGCCAATACCGATAACCAGGACGCGTGAATCGAGCAGTTTTTGCTGACCGGAGGCATCGATTTCCGGCAGCATCATTTGCCGGCTATAACGTAACAATTGCTCGTCGTTCATTGGTCCTGTGTATCCCTGTCCTCGTATTTCTTCCACAGTTGATGGCGCATAGGCCGCAGCCCCTGCGTCCGTTGCCTGGACCGGGACAGGTATAAAATGCGTAAGCGCTGATTCAGCCCGGTCGGGTGCGCCATATTATCGTGCCGGTTTGCGATCATAAAGTTTCGCAGTCCTTCAAGTAACAGTCGCATTGTCATCCGGTATATTGCCCGTAGGTGACCCGGTCCAATCCGGCATAATCTTTTCGCGTTGCCACATTAATATAATGTTTGGCACGGAACAGGTCAGAGACTGCTTTTGCCTGATCAAAGCCGTGTTCCAGAAAGAGCCAGCCTCCTTTAGTAAGATGTCCACCTGCACCTTCGATGATGCAGCGGATGGCGTCAAGCCCGTCGTGTCCACCCCTGAGGGCGCTGGCTGGCTCGTGTCTTACACCGGTGCCACCCAAATGCGGATCACTGTCTGCAACATAAGGTGGATTGGAGACGATAATTTCGAAGCGTTCATCGATGTGTGAAAACCAGTTGCTCTTTACAAAGCGGATCTGGTCTATTGCCTGTGAACGGGCATTGTAACTGGCAACTGCGAGGGCCTCGGCGCTGATATCGGATGCCAGCAGCCTGCAGGCCGGACGTTCGATGGCCAATGCAATGGCAATGGCTCCGCTCCCTGTCCCAAGGTCTGCGATACATAGGGCCTGTCCCTGCGGGATGTGTTCCAGGGCGGCCTCCACCAAGCATTCAGTTTCAGGCCTGGGGACGAGTGTATGTTCATCAACCCGCAGTTCAATGGACCAGAATTCCTTCTTTCCAGTGAGATAGGCTACGGGCGTGCCCGTGCACCGTGCTGATATCAATCTCGCATAGGAAGATTGCTGAGCGGTGCCTATTCTTTTCTCCGGTCTGGCATACAGGAGGCCCCTGTCAGATTGCAGTACGTGGCAGAGCAAGACCTCCGCGTCGAGCTGTGCGGAATCAAGCCCGACAAGCCGGCTTCTGCCCTGTTCAAGTAACTCTCTTATTGTAGCCATATCAGACATGTTTATTCATTCAGCGCCGATAGCTGGTCTGCCTGGTATTCATTGATCAGGGGTTCAATAACCTGGTCCAGGTCACCTTCGAGTATTTCCTCGAGGCTGTAGAGTGAAAGATTGATACGGTGATCAGTAACACGCCCCTGGGGGTAATTATAGGTACGGATACGTTCGGAACGATCACCACTACCGACCAGATTGCGGCGGTTCTCGGCCTGTTCGGCTATCTGTTTTTCCCGTTCGGTATTTAACAGCCGCGCCTTGAGTAAAGACATTGCCCGTGCCCTGTTTTTATGCTGGGAACGCTCATCCTGGCATTCCACAACGATACTGGTGGGCAGGTGGGTAATACGTATGGCGGAATCTGTCTTGTTGACATGCTGACCTCCGGCACCGGAGGCGCGAAAGGTGTCAATGCGCAGATCTGCAGGGTTGATCTCGATATCTTCAATCTCATCGATCTCAGGCATTACGGCGACGGTGCAGGCGGAGGTATGAATTCGGCCCTGAGATTCAGTCTCTGGCACGCGCTGGACACGGTGGGCACCGGATTCAAATTTCAGTCTAGAATAAGCCCCCTCGCCGATCACACGCATGATTACCTCGCGGAAACTGCCTGCCAGGTCACCGGGGGAAGAGCTCATGACTTCGATCTTCCAGCCCCTTGCCTCGGAGTATTTTGAATACATCCGCATCAGGACCCCGGCAAAAAGGGCGGCCTCTTCGCCGCCGGTGCCAGCCCGGATTTCCAGATAGATGTTGCTCTGGTCGGCAGGGTCTTTGGGTAAAAGCAGGCGCTGTAACTCCAGTTCCAGTTCCTCGTTTTTCTGCTGCGCATGTTGCAGCTCTTCTTCTGCCAGCTGGCGCAGGTCCCTGTCGGCCTCATTTAGCATATTGCGCGCGGAGAATATATCGTCTTGGTTCTTCCTGTAATCGCTGAAACAGGTGACAACGGGTCTTAGCTCGGCATATTCCCTGGACAGGTTGCGGAATTTCTCCTGGTTGCTGATCGTTGAAGGGTCGGCCAGCAGGGCGTCCAGCTCCTGCATGCGCTCTGCTAGAGATTCAAGTTTTTTTACAAGGGATTCTTTCATGACAATTATAAACGAAAAGGCAGTTCAACGGGTGATCCGGATATCAGATAACCGGGACGCTATTTGTCTGACTTATGGCGGGGTTTGTCCAGCTTAAGATCAAATAGTTCCTGGGCGGCGAGTAGTAGTTCCTTCCGTCCTTCAGTGCCGGCAAGCCGTAGTTGTGTGGTTGGCAGATGGATCATCTTGTTGGTAAGGGAATGACTGAGTTCCTGTAGTATCTTTTCTGGATCGGCACCGGCACGCAGTTTTTGTCGGGCCTCATTCAGGACATCCTGGTGTATATCGTTGGCCTGGTCTCTGAGCGCACAGATGGTTGAAACGGCATCAAGCGAATTCAGCCAGTCCATGAAATGGACCACCTGAGTATTAATGATCTCCTCGGCCTGTATAGCGGCCTGCTTGCGGTTACGCATGTTTTCCTGGATCACGCCCTGCAGATCATCCACTGTGTACAGGTATATATCATCTAGTTCACCCGCCTCTGGTTCTATATCGCGGGGGACGGCGATGTCCACCATGAATATCGGTCTATGCTTGCGAGCCTTTATGGCGCGCTCAATTGCTCCCTTACCCAGGATGGGCAGAGGGCTGGCGGTTGAAGAGAAGACGATGTCCACCTCTGCAAGGTGGCTGGGGATATCAGCCAGTGGAATGGCATAGGCGGAAAATTCCTGTGCAAGTTTTTGCGATCGTTCCAGCGTGCGGTTTGCGATGATCATGCGTTGCAGGCCATTATCGTGCAAGTGCCTGGCCGCAAGCTCTATCGTCTCGCCGGCACCGATCAGCAAGGCAGTGCGCTGGGAGAGGTCGCCAAAGATCTGTTGTGCTAGGCGTACCGCAGCGAAGGCCACAGATACCGGATGGGCGCCGATCAGGGTGCTGGTGCGGATTTCCTTGGCTACCCGAAAAGAGTGCTGAAATAGCCTGTTCAGGTACTTGCCGATACTGCCGGACCTGACAGCAATCTCGTAGGCCCGTTTCAACTGCCCGAGGACCTGGGGTTCGCCGAGAACCATTGAATCCAGCCCGGAGGCCACCCGAAGCATGTGTTTGACGGCATTGGCATCCGGGTGGTGATAGACAAATGGCCTTAACTGCTCCTGCCTGAGCCCGTGATAATCTGAAAACCAGTGAAGCAGGCGGCGCCCGTCAAACTGGTCCAGATTGCAATAGATCTCGGTCCGGTTACAGGTTGATAATATGGCCGCTTCTGACACCCCTTTCTCATGGGTCAGCTGCGACAAGGCCTCGGGTACGGTCTCATCGACAAAACTGATCCTCTCCCGCAGCTCGACGGGGGCGGTAACATGATTAACACCAAAGGCGAGAAGTGACATACAATCCGGTAATCTAGTGATACTTAATAAAATTCTGAGCGAAGCTCCGCCGGAAAACAAGTGATTTTGCGCATTGCATCTTAGTAAAGACCGGGATTAGGTGCTAGGATAAAAAACAGTATTTTCAAACAGTTTGCTGGGACAGGGAACGAACTCCACAGGCTGTGGGTCAACCTCTCTGACTTAAACCAAGACACATTATATTATGTATAAAATTTTTGCTTTATGCCCCCGGAGGATAATTTTCCGGATTTTACCCTTTCTGCTGCTTCTCTTGGCGGCTGGCTGCGGTGGGCTGCCTTGGCAACAGACAGATACCGGGACACAGGCAATGCCACCCGACAGCATCGGAGAACAGCCATCGGACATATCCGTCCAACCAGTACCGGTAAGGCCTAGGGTTGAGCTTAGCCAGGAGATCCTTTACAAACTTCTCGTGGCGGAGGTGGCCGGCCAGCGTGGACACCTGGATATCTCTGTCCGCAATTACCTGGAGGTGGCCGAGGAAACCCGTGATCCGGAGGTCGCTAGCCGGGCCACCCGGATAGCCGTCTATGCCAGGGATGACGAGGCGGCCTTCAAGGCCGCAACAATATGGGCCAGCCTGGATCCATCTAATATCGATGCGCACCAAGTGCTGGCTGTGCTGGCAGTGCGCAAGGGTAATCTGGATACGGCCATGCGCCATTTCGAGATTATTCTGGGCCAGTCCGCAGGCGCCATAGATCAGAAACTCTGGGTGATCGCCAATCTGCTGGGCAAGGAGGAAGACCAGGAAAACGTAAAACGGGTCATGGAGCGTCTAATGCAGGCACACCAGGATGACCCGGAAGCGCTTTATGCCTACGCCCACGTCATGTCACGGATGGGGGATGACGAGAAGGCGCGCGACATTCTCAGGCATCTGCTGGAGATTGTGCCCGATAATGTCAACGCCAATATCAGTTATGTCACCCTGTTGCATAAGGCTGGAGAAACCGAGGCTGCCCTGATCTGGTTGCAGAAATCGATCAAAAAGAATCCGGATAATTTTGATCTGCGACTGTTTTACGCACGCTTTTTAACAGATATCAAATACTACGCAGAGGCTAAGACACAGTTCGGAAAACTCTATAAGGAGGCCCCGGAAAATATAGACGTACTTTATGCTCTGGGACTGCTGCACCTGCAGGACAATGAACTGGACCAGGCTGAATTCTATTTTGCAAAATTGTCGGAACTGGGAGAGCGCACGGAGGAGACCAGTTACTATCTGGGTCGTATTGCCGAAGAAAATGCTGACTACGAACGCGCCATCATATGGTATGGCAACCTTAAGCCTGATGGCAGTAATTATTTTGATGCCCAGGTACGTATAGGTTTTATCATGGGCAAACAGGGCATGCTTGATGAGGCGCTTGAGCATCTTCGCAGTATCCGCAGCCAGACCCCTGAACAAAAAACCATACAGGTGCAGGCCGAAGGCGAACTTCTGATCACGGAAAAGCGTTACGAAGAGGCCATGAAGGTCTATGACCTTGCGCTTGAGAATAACTATAATCTCGACCTGCTTTATTCTAGGGCCATGCTGGCTGAAAAAATGGATCGGCTGGATGTTCTGGAAAATGACCTGCGGGCGATTATCGAAAGGGATCCCACCCATGTACAGGCGCTGAATGCACTGGGTTATACTCTGGCGGACCGCACGGATCGTTATGAGGAGGCCCTCGAGCTGATCCAGATGGCATTGGAACTGAAACCCAATGATTTTTATATCCTGGATAGCATGGGGTGGGTCCTGTATCGCATGGGCAGGCTGGATGAATCCGTGGACTATCTCAAGCGTGCCTTACAGTTACGCGCAGACCCCGAGATCGCTGCGCATCTCGGCGAAGTGCTCTGGGTCAAGGGCGACAAGGAAGCTGCGCGCAAGATCTGGGAAACCGCATTGCAGGAAACCCCGGAAGACAGCCACCTGCTGGATGTGATCAAGCGTTTCAATCCGTGATAAGACCCCTTCTTTATTTACTGGCCATGTTGTTGGCCGGTTGTGCCGTCAGCCCCTTACAAACCACTACAGCAATTGATACCAGGGCCTGGGAACTCAGGCAGTCGGCATTAAGGCAATTAGAGCGATGGTCGATAAAGGGCCGCATGGCCTTTAATACCGACAAAGAAAGCTGGACGGTTACATTACACTGGCAAAAAGAGGCGGACAGGTTCCAGATCCGGATGATTGCCCCCCTCGGCCAGGGGACCTGGGAGCTGACAGGTGATCAGAGCCATGTCCGGTTGACGACGGAAGATAATGAGCAATATGAAGCTGTCAACGCAGAGGCCCTGTTACGCCAAACTCTGGGTTGGGAGCTCCCCTTGCAGGGTCTGGAATACTGGATCAGGGGGATCCCGCAACCTGACATCCCTATGGAGCAGATTGCCTTTGACAGGCAGGGCCGTATGATCAATCTGCAACAGGCAGGCTGGCAGATCACCATCCTGAAGTATGACAATATTGGGGGCACTGACCTGCCCGGTAAAGTATATATGTCCAATGATCATTTCACGCTGAAACTGGTAATAAAGGACTGGCAAACTTGAAGTCAGGCAACTGGCCGGCACCGGCCAAACTCAATCTTTTCCTACATGTCACCGGCCGCCGCGCAGATGGTTACCATGAATTGCAGACCCTGTTCCAGTTCATTGACTACTGTGACCTGCTGGACTTTACACACCGCAACGATGGCAAGATTACCCGGCAGACGAGCTATACGGATATTCCCTACGCTCAGGACCTGACTATCCGTGCCGCGCAGGCATTACAGGCCGAAACGGGGAGCCGACAGGGCGTGGAGATTCACATAGAGAAGCGTTTGCCGATGGGGGGCGGGCTGGGGGGTGGCAGTTCCGATGCCGCCACGGTCCTGGTTGCTCTGAACCGGATCTGGTCTCTTGGCCTTTCACAGCAAAGGCTGGCTAAAATCGGGCTCGGGCTGGGAGCGGATATTCCCATTTTCATTCACGGTCATGCAGCCTGGGCTGAGGGTGTAGGGGAAAGATTGACGGCCGTGGAACCCGGCGAGCCTTGGTACCTGATTATTTGTCCAGATTGCCATATCTCCACGGCAGAGATATTTGCCGCCGAGGATTTGACACGTAATACACCTGCAATCACAATACGCGACTTCCTGAGGTCAGGCGGCCATAATGACTGTGAAGCGGTGGTACGGCGCCTCTACCCGGAGGTTGGCGAGGCCCTTGAGTGGCTGGGCCAGTTTGCCAGGGCGCAGATGACGGGGACCGGTGCCTGTATTTTTGCCGGATTTGATAACCAGGCCGAGGCAGAGGACCTGTGCAGTAAATTACCGGGAAACTGGCGGAGTTTCGTTGCCCGGGGGACAAACCGCTCTCCCTTGCTGGACAGGCTGGCGGAGGAGGAGCATCAGGATTGAACAGGTTAATTGGGGTGTAGCCAAGTTGGTTAAGGCACGGGGTTTTGATCCCCGCATTCCCAGGTTCGAATCCTGGCACCCCAGCCATTATGCGAATTTACTGGAGACCCTGACGTTACAAGAAAAAAAGGGGATCTGTATACATAACTTGTCGAGGGGTCTGGAGAAATCCGGGAACCGGCTAGAGTAACAAACACCGGGAACGTTATGTCATTAGCCAATTTGATGCTTTTTACGGGTAACGCCAATCCGCGCCTGGCGCTGGATATTGCCGGTTGCCTGAATATGCCTCTGGGTAAGATTAATGTCGGTCGCTTCAGCGACGGCGAGATCATGGTTGACATTGGCGAGAATGTGCGTGGGCGCGATATCTATATCATCCAGTCCATCTGTACGCCAGCCAACGACAACCTGATGGAATTACTGGTTATGACCGACGCCATGCGGCGGGCCTCCGCGGCAAGGATTACCGCTGTAATTCCCTATATGGGATATGCCAGGCAGGATAGGCGCACGCGTTCGGCGCGCGTACCGATTACGGCAAAGGTCGTGGCCAATATGATCGCGGTGGCGGGTGTGGACCGGGTGCTAACAGTAGATCTGCATGCGGATCAGATCCAGGGTTTTTTTGATATCCCGTTGGATAATGTGTATTCCTCCCCAGTATTGCTGGGGGATATATGGAAGCATGAATACCCCAACCTGGTGGTGGTGTCGCCGGACGTGGGTGGCGTGGTCAGGGCGCGGGCCCTGGCAAAGCGGCTGGATGATACCGAACTGGCTATCATCGACAAGCGTCGTCCCCGCCCCAATGCGTCCGAGGTCATGAACATCATCGGTGATGTGGAAGATCGCACCTGTGTCATTATCGATGACCTGGTGGATACCGCGGGGACGTTGTGTAATGCAGCCGGCGCGCTGAAGAAAAACGGGGCGCAAAAGGTAGTGGCTTATTGCACGCATCCTGTCCTTTCAGGGAATGCAGTGAAGAACATTGAGGCATCGCAACTGGATGAGCTGGTGGTTACCGATACCATCCCCCTGCGATCCGAGGCTGCCACCTGCAGCCGTATCAGGCAACTAAGCGTTGCCGCCATGCTGGCTGAAAGTGTTCGCCGTGTTAATGAGGGCGAGTCACTCAGCTCCATGTTTGTAGACTGAGATTTGACAGAATTTCAGAGGGAGCCCCCCTCCTGATAATACGGCATGCGAAGCATGCTTTTTTAAACTGGGAATAACACCTGGTCGCGGGTGTTGTTTCTGTAATTAAACATAGAAAAGGAGCAGTAAAATGCACGAATTTGATCTTACTGCCGAGCTGCGTGAAGATTCAGGTCGAGGTGCGAGCCGCCGCCTGCGCAAAGCCGGCAAATTACCGGGTATCCTTTATGGCGGGGACAAGGAGGCTACGCCTATTGCCCTGAACCATGATGATGTTTTTCATCACCTCGAACACGAGGTCTTTTATTCCCATATACTTAATCTCACTATTGGCAAGGACAAACAGAAGGTGGTCCTCAAGGATCTGCAACGCCATCCCTACAAGCCCAATATCCTACATATTGATCTGCAGCGCGTGAGTGATAAGGAAAAACTGACTATGCGCGTCCCACTGCACTTCATTAATGAAGAGAAGTGTATCGGTGTCAAGCAGGGTGGTGGTGTCGTCAGCCATAACATGACTGAGCTAGAAATCAGCTGTCTGCCGAAAGATCTGCCGGAGTTCATCGAGATTGACGTGCTTAATCTCAATGTCGGCGATGCCATACATATTGAAGATCTGCAGTTACCTGAAGGCGTACAGTCCTATGCCATGGAACATGGCGGAGACGGATCAGCGCCTGTTGTCTCCGTCCATATGCCACGCGTGATGATTGAGGAAGAAGAGTTGGGTGAGGTAGAGGAAGAAGAAGCAGAGGCCGCCGCTGCCGAGGAAGAAGAAGTCAAGAAGGCCGCACCCACCGAGGACAAGAAGGACGAGGAGTCCGAGGACTAACCATCCTGCTGACCGACATTTATCGTGTCATCAATTATAAAACTTGTTGTGGGCCTGGGTAATCCGGGCCCCGAACATTTATTAACGCGTCATAATGCTGGTTTCTGGTTTGCCGACATGCTGGCTGAGAGGTATTCACTGACCTTTCACCATGAATCAAAATTTTATGCCGAGATTGCACGTCTTAATGCAGAGGGCATGGATTGTTATGTATGCAAGCCTATGACGTTCATGAACAACAGTGGTCAAGCAGTTCAGGCCATCGCTGCATTCTACAAATTAAAGCCCGAAGAGATCCTCGTAGTACATGACGATATCGACCTGGCCGCGGGTGTAGTGCGAGTCAAAACAGGCGGTGGTCACGGCGGTAATAATGGCCTGCGCGACATTATCGAAAAACTGGGAACAAATGACTTCAGTCGCATCCGGCTTGGTATCGGACACCCTGGTGACAGCAGCCAGGTCGTCAATTATGTTCTCTGCAAGCCCAGCGCAGAAGACCAGGAAAAGATCTTGGACGCTGTCAGCGAGGTTATGATGTTGTTGCCACAGATAATCAATGGAGAGATACAAAAGGCGATGACGGAGCTGCACACGAAACAGAAACAAGCCACAGAAAACAAGATACAAGATGATGAAAACAATAATAACTGATTCCTCATTTTATTGTGTCTTGATGCTTGTAGCTTTTGGCTGAAGTTTATGGGCTTCAAATGCGGAATTGTCGGCTTGCCGAATGTAGGTAAATCCACCTTGTTCAACGCTCTGACCAATTCCGGAATCGATGCGGAGAATTATCCTTTCTGCACTATTGATCCCAATGTCGGTATCGTTCCCGTGCCTGATCCGCGCCTGCAGCAACTGGCGGAGATCGTTAAGCCCGCGAAGGTCGTACCTGCACATATGGAGTTCGTGGATATCGCAGGGCTTGTGGAAGGTGCCTCGAAGGGTGAAGGTCTGGGTAACAAGTTCCTCGCCCACATACGCGAGACACATGCCATTGCCCAGGTAGTACGCTGTTTTGAGAACGACAATGTCGTCCACGTGGCAGGCAAGGTCGATCCCCTGTCTGATATCGAGGTCATCAATACCGAACTCTGCCTGGCCGACCAGGAAACGGTGGAGCGGGCCTTGCAGAAGAGCACAAAGCAGGCTCGCAGTGGTGACAAGGAGGGTAAAAAGCTACAGGCTATTTTGGAAAAGGTCATGGCCCATCTCGACCAGGGTCAGCCGGTACGCTCGCTAGCACTGAACGAGGAAGAGCAAGTCGCTGTCAAAGCGCTGCAACTCCTTACCGACAAGCCAACACTGTATATCGCGAATGTCGAGGAGGACGGGATAGAGGACAACCCCTGGCTGGAAAGGCTTCGTGCGCTTGCGGCGGCCGAGGGATCGGAGGTCATCCCGGTGTGTGCGGCGATCGAGTCCGAGATTGCCGAACTGGATGAGGAAAGCAAGCTGGAATTCCTTGAATCCATCGGCCTGCACGAACCGGGACTGAACCGCATTATCCGGGCCGGTTTCGAGCTACTCGGTCTGCAAACCTTTTTCACGGCCGGGCCGAAAGAGGTAAGGGCCTGGACTATCCGGGTCGGAGATACCGCGCCCAGGGCTGCCGGAGTAATCCACAGTGATTTTGAACGAGGTTTTATCCGCGCCGAGGTCGTGGCCTTTGATGATTACATCAGCTACGGTGGTGAACAGGGTGCCAAAGAGGCTGGCAAGTGGCGTTCGGAAGGCAAGGAATATATTGTCCAAGATGGTGATGTCATCTTGTTCCGCTTTAATGTCTGAAAATCAGTTCATACGCGTTACAATCTGATCATGAGTAACGAAGCCTTACGCCAGGAGATTATTAGCATAGTCGGGCGATTCAATAGCTCCGGCCTGAGCTTTGGCTGTTCCGGCAATCTCAGCGCACGCTCCGCTCAGGGTTTTCTGATTACTCCCACCGGGGTCCCGTACGATAATCTCGGAACAGAGGATATAATCGAGCTTGATTACGCAGGAAACGTGATCGACGGGACTTTAAAACCGTCCAGCGAGTGGCCCATGCATCGTGGAATCTACCAGGCACGCGAAGACATCAACGCGATCGCGCATGTACACTCACCTTACGCCACGGCAGTGGCCTGTACTCGCCAACCAATCCCGGCATTTCACTATATGGTTACCATCCTGGGCAGTGATTCGATACCCTGTGCTGATTATGCGACCTTCGGAACGGAGGAACTGGCTGAAAACGCCGTCATTGCCATGGAGGATAGTATGGCCTGTTTACTCGCGAACCACGGGCAGGTCGCAGTAGGTGAAGATCTGGCCATGGCATTTCAATATGCCGGTGAAGTAGAAAACCTTGCCCGCCAGTTTATCCTCAGTCTCCAGGCTGGTGGCCCTGTCCTGCTCAGTGAAGATGAAATGAAGATGAATATCGAGAAATTCAAGACCTACGGCAAACAGGACCGGTGATCAGTTTTCATGCCTGATACATTACACCCTTTCCATCTTGCCATACCGGTTCTGAATATTGCCGAAACCCGAAGGTTTTATGTCGAATTACTCGGTTGCAAGGTAGGGCGAGAGGCCGAACGATGGATTGATTTTGATTTCTTTGGTCACCAGGTTTCAGCACATGTCAGGCCGGACGAGATTTCGCAGATACTCACGAATCCCGTCGATGGTGAACAGGTGCCGGTACGTCACTTTGGGATCGTCATGAACTGGGAGGACTGGCAGGCTTTTAGAGAACGACTGAACAGTATGGGTATGGAGTATCTCATTAAACCCACTATCCGATTTAAGGATAAGGCCGGTGAACAGGCCACGCTATTTATCAGGGATCCCAGTGGAAATGCCCTGGAGTTCAAATCGTTCAAAAATAATGCGAACCTGTTTGCGAGGGACTGAACACAGGGTGTGGCTATGAAAACACCATTTTGTTGAACAAACCATGATGCTTTCTATCAAGGTCATTCCTTCTTCATCAAGAGACTGTATCGCGGGCTGGCTTGAAAACACCCTGAAGGTCAAGGTGAGTGCACCGCCTGAAAAGGGCAGGGCTAACCTGTCAGTGCAACGGGTCATGGAAAATGCGCTCGGCTTGCCACGTGGTTCGGTATCCATAGTCAAGGGCAAGACATCAGTAAACAAGGTCATTGAAATCCCGTTACTCAGCGAAGCTGAGGTTTACAGTCGCTTGTCGGGGCCAGCCCAATAGCCGACTATATGCTTTTTTGCAGGTGGTACTTACTCAAGCTCTATTGAGCCTTCTATCATTTCCTTTAACCCAAGCTCGCCAACTTCCAGCGTGACCCTGGCGTCGAGCGATTCATTACCCTTTAACTTCCCTGATCGAATTGCCTCATCGACGTGCTTTTCGATCTCACGCTGGGAGGTAACTCCGACCTTCTTCAGAAACTTGCGTACCGTCATATTAAAGGTATCTTCTTTCATGCATTCCTCCTCTTAATTCACCTGGCATACGGTTTATTATCCGGGCCCATCATGGAAGTTCCACAAAAGCCTTGCGAGCGGATCAATGCCGGTTATTCCTGACGGACTCCAGGGCTAATCTGGTTAAATTTTAACCGATTTTTTGCCGCTTAAGGACTGAGATCATAGCCGAGTCGCTACTATGGATGCAATAAATATGTCGCTAAAACAATAAGTTAAGAAATTTACCAATATTTTTCGAACTTTTTAAATAATGATGTTGCATTGCACAAATCATTAGTCTATACTGCAATGCAACATTTAGTAATAAACCATTTTTTAGGAGATAAATCATGAACGAACAGTTTGAAAAATTTGTTGCACCCTTACAGGAACTCAACTCCCTGTACGTTGAAAATGTTGAGAAGCTGGCCTCTATCCAGATCGAGGCACTGGAAGAAGGTATTAACACCGGTGTTGATTCTCTGAAGAAGGCTGTTTCTGTCAAGGACCTGGAAGGCGCCAAGAGCTACTTCGTTGGCCAGACTGAAGTTGCCAAGTCTGCAGTTGAGAGCGCAGTTGCCCGTGGCAAGTCTGTTGCTGAGATTGTTCAGGCTTATCCGGCCAGCGTTAAAAAGATCCTGGAAACAGCTATTGCTGCCTAATCCGGGTAGTGACCTTACTCCAAATGTCACGGGAAGCCGCCCACTGGGCGGCTTTTTTTTGCCCTAGTTTCTTGGACAATGTGAAGGGGTTAACGAATCCTGTAAGCGAGCAATTTATCGTTCATCATCATGGGCAACAGAATCAACTTTTGATCCAGCAACACTTCATGATCAGCCATGCCCTGTTCCAGTTGCAAAATCAGCCAGGGATTACCCGCGTTATCGATATGAAACAACCTGCCAGCCATCCAGTCAGTGACGTAATACCCTCCCATTCCGTCGCCCTCGACTCCATCAAGATTACCGATAGAGGAACCATCTCCCATTGATGAAATCGCCTTGCTACTGATTGTAACCGACAGCATATGTCCCGGGATCTCTGTGGCGAATCCTTCTTTCATGATACCCCATGCCCCGACGATGAGTTGGTCATCCTGAACCAACAGGCCGTTGGGATTTAACAGATCCGGGCTTTCCAGCCAGATGTTGAATTTTCCCCGATGCAACCGGTGAATGCGGTTGAGTATCATATCAGAGACATAGATATCACCGTTTGCAGCGGCGGCTACATCGTTAAGAAACTTTGCATCTTCAACGGTATATTGGTTGGTGATCCTGGCACTCTGGATATCGATCTCAACCAGCGTATCGATATCGGCGACATAGAGTTTGTTGCCACTGATGGCAAGGCCCTTGGGTGCGTCGAATCCGGTTATCCACTGCTGTTCAAGAATCTCACCATCGAGTGACAACTTTGCGATATAACCATTACCGTCCTTTTCGTTTGGTGTCCCATTGACATTGGATACATACAGGGCATTAGTGTTTCTATGGTAGATCACCGATTCCGGATTATTGAGGCCGCCCGTTTCCCATACCAGATCTAGAGGCGGCCCACCTGCCATGAGGGCCGAAGCCGCAAGAATCATCAGAAGATTTGAGAAAAGTTTTGCAGCGGATCGGTTTTGCATAGTAAATACTCCGTGGTTAATCAAATAATGCCTTGAGTTGTTTGCCAGGATCCGGCGCGCTCATGAAGGCCTCTCCAACCAAAAAGACGTTGACATTGTGTTTACGCATCAGGGCAACATCCTCCCTGCTGTGAATTCCGCTCTCGGTAATCACCGTCCGATCTGGAAATACGTCTGGAAGTAATCTGATAGTGGTATTTATATCAGTCTCAAAGGTATGCAGGTTACGGTTATTGATCCCTATCAATGGCAACCTAAGGACCAGTGCCCGTTCCAGTTCCTCGCGGTTATGGACCTCCAGTAATACATCCATGCCCAGTTCTGTTGCGAGTCCTGCCAGTTCATGCAGGTTAGTGTCATCCAGTGCGGAAATGATCAGCAGGATACAATCGGCTCCCAGGAGGCGTGATTCATAGATCTGGTATGGTTCGATCATGAAGTCCTTACGCAGCACAGGCAGTTCACAAGCACTGCGCGCCTGTTTCAGGTACTCGTCATCCCCCTGAAAAAATTCTTTGTCAGTAAGTACTGACAAACAGGCGGCGCCAGCTTTGGCATAGCTCTTAGCGATAGCTACCGGGTCAAAGTCCTCGCGGATCACGCCCTTGCTGGGGGAGGCCCTTTTTATCTCGGCAATCACCGCGGGCCTTCCGGTGCTGAGGACCCGTTGCAACTCCTTTTCAAAACCGCGTACCGGGGAGCAATCCTTTATCGCGGTAACAACCTCGGACTCGGGCCTTGCCTGTTTACGTGTCTCGACTTCCTCTTTCTTGTGCGCGAGGATCCGTTTGAGTATATCTGCTGTATCTTGCATGGCCGTAATTTAAAAAGAATTGGACAGGCTGATGAGTAATTCCAGTTTGGATTTTGCGGCACCTTCTTCGATGGATCGCTTCGCCAACGCTACGCCTTCTACCAGGCTGCCGGCTACGCCGGCTGTATAGATCGCCGCACCGGCATTCATGATGACAATATCACGCGCGGGACCGGGTTTATTGTCGAGTACTCCCTGCATCATGTGCAGGCTGTCGTTTACACCCTCGACTGCCAGTTTGGTAATGTCTTGCAGGGGGAGGCCAAATTCTTCCGGTGAAACAGTATAGGTTTTTATCGTACCGTTGTTTAATTCACAGATATCGGTTGGTGCAGAGATACTGATTTCGTCCATACCGTCGTGTGAATGTACAACAAGGACATGCTTACTGCCGAGTTGCTGGAGTACCCGAGCCAGTTTTTCAAGCCACTCAGAACCGAATACCCCCAGTACCTGGTTCGGCGCACCGGCCGGATTGGTCAACGGACCCAGCAGGTTGAACAGGGTTCTGACACCCAGTTCTTTGCGCGGGCCGATAGCATGTTTCATGGCGCTGTGATGCATAGGCGCGAACATGAAACCAATGCCGATACTGTCAATAGACTCCGCAATCTGATCTGGCTCCAGGTCCAGCCTGATCCCTGCAGCTTCGAGAATATCAGCACTGCCACATTTGCTGGATACGGATCGGTTACCATGCTTTGCAACGCGCGCACCAGCACCGGCAGCAACGAAAGCCGACGTAGTCGAGATATTAAAAGTGTTCGTGCAATCACCACCTGTTCCGCAGGTATCCACAAGATGCTCAACATCAACTTCCACGCGTGTTGACAACTGCCGCATTACGGCTGCCGCAGCGGCAATTTCGTCAATAGTTTCGCCCTTCATACGCAGTGCGATCAAAAACCCCGCGATCTGTGCAGGGGTACATTCCCCCGTCATGATGGCGTGCATAATCTGTTGCATTTCATTGCCTTTAAGATCTTTTCTTTCCAGCAGGCGCTGAAGTCCGGTTTGAATATCCATATGTCGATTCAATACATTAATTTATCTTCAGGAAATTACTTAGCAGTTCATGGCCGTAGGAAGTCAAAATGGATTCGGGATGAAACTGAACGCCGGATATGGAATATTCCTTATGATGCACTCCCATGATCTCATCCATGTTGCCATTCTCATCAAGGGTCCAGGCAGTAATCTCCAGACAATCGGGCAGGGTCTCTTTCTCAATGACCAGTGAATGGTAGCGTGTGGCGATGAACGGCATGTCAAGATTGGTGAATACATCTGCGCCGGTATGGTAAATTTCAGATGTCTTGCCATGCATGATCCGGTTGGCATGGACAATGCGGCCGCCAAATGCCTGGCCAATGCATTGATGACCGAGACAGACCCCTAGGACAGGGACCCTGCCTTTGAAGTGTTCAATCACATCCAGCGAGATACCTGCTTCATTCGGTGTGCAGGGACCAGGTGAGATGACTATGTGGCCGGGTGAGAGTTTGCTTATTTCATCCAGCGTGATCTGATCATTACGATAGACACGCACGTCCTGTCCCAACTCTCCGAAATACTGCACCAGGTTGTAGGTAAAGGAATCGTAATTATCGATCATTAATAACATAGTTCGATTTTGCTATGCCTTGTTAGTGTAATCCAGGCCATTCTCTGCCAAGCTTACGGCCCGGAATATGGCTCTTCCCTTGTTCATGGTCTCGTCCCATTCATTTCGCGGGACGGAATCCGCCACTATACCTGCGCCGGCTTGGATATGCAGGGTATTTCCCTTGATGACAGCGGTGCGAATGGCGATGGCAGTATCCATATTGCCTGACCAGGACAAGTATCCGACTGCGCCGGCATACACGCCTCGCTTTACCGGTTCAAGTTCGTTGATGATCTCCATGGCTCGAATCTTGGGTGCACCGGATACCGTCCCCGCCGGAAAGGTTGCGCGCAGGACATCCATGGCAGATTGCTTGCCGTTCAATTTGCCGATGACGTTCGATACGATGTGCATCACATGCGAGTAGCGCTCTATGATCATCTTGTCCGTCACAGAGACACTGCCGATCCCGGCTACCCTGCCGACATCGTTACGGCCGAGGTCGATTAGCATCAAGTGCTCCGCCAGCTCCTTGGGATCCTGGAGCAGGTCCTGTTCCAGAGCCTTGTCTTCCTTTTCTGTCTTGCCCCGCGGCCTTGTCCCGGCAATGGGCCTTACGGTAACCATGCCGTCCTCGAGACGTACCAGTATCTCGGGCGAGGACCCCACGATCTGGAAGTCATCCAGATGCATGTAGAACATGTATGGCGAAGGGTTCAGGCAACGAAGTGCGCGGTACAGGTTGATCGGCGGGGCAGTGAAGGGAATAGACAGGCGTTGTGACAGAACGACCTGCATAACATCACCATCAACAATATAGTCCTTGATCCGGTTAACGGCCTTCTCGAATCTTGATTGTGTAAACCCGGAAATGAAGTCTCCCTCGTTTACCTCGTGAGGCGGATGGGCATGATGTTCTATTGAACTGTTGTTGAGTTTCTCAATAATGCTATCCAGAGTCTGTTCGGCCTGAACATAGGCATTTTCCTGTTCCGCATCGGCATGGACGATGATATAGAGCTTGCCAGCAAGGTTATCAAATACCACGAGCTGGTCGGAGACCATTAGCAGAATATCCGGGCACTTCAGAGGGTCTTCCTTCTCATAGTTCAGCCTGGGCTCGATATAGCGGATGGTGTCATAACCAAAATAACCGACTAGGCCACCGGCAAAGCGCGGGATTCCAGGGAGCAAGGGGACTCGGAATTGCTGCAAATACTCTTCAATTGCTTGTAAAGGATCGGTGGTTTCCAGTTGCCGTATAACCTCTCCATTCTTCTCGATAGTCAATAGTTTCCCATATACCTTGACGAGCGTATTCGAGGTCAGGCCGATGATAGAGTACCGACCCCATTTCTCGCCGCCCTGTACCGATTCGAACAGGTAGGTGTAAGGAGAATTGGCCAGCTTCATATAGGCGCTCAGGGGCGTTTCGAGGTCGGCCAGTACTTCGCGCATGAACGGGATACGGTTGTAGTTTTCACCTACGAGTTGATTGTAGAGTTCGGGTGTCATGCGTTGCAGGGTTCCATCATTGAAGGGAGTTCTGACAGCGAGTCAGCGACTGCATCCGGATTATTCTCGCGTATATCATGGCCGTGGTTATAACCATAAGTGACGGCCAGTGATTGGAAGCCGGCGGCTCGAGCGGCCTTTATATCACTGGCGGAATCTCCAACCATTAGGCAATTTGCCGGTTCGACACCAAAAAAGTCTGCGGCATGCAGCAATGGCAATGGGTCGGGCTTGCTTTTGGCAAGGGTGTCACCACAGATAATAATGCCGAAATGTTTATCAATGCCGAGTGTCTTTAGAACAATATAGGTAAACTTCTCATGCTTGTTGGTAACGCAGCCCATTTTGTACTTTTTATCCCGCAGGTAATTAAGGCAGTCTTCTGCACCTTCATAGATATACGTTCTCCTGCATGCATTTTCCAGGTAAATGTCGGAGAAGATTGAAAAGGCCTTTTCATACAGGTCGGGATCGGGTTCGGCATCCATTTCACCGGTAAGGGCCCGTTTGACGAGCCGGCGGATTCCGTTGCCTATCCACAGCCTGACCTTTTCCTCGCCACAGGTGGGGTGCCCAAGTTTTTCCATTGTGGTATCGAGGGAATAAGTCAGATCTGGGACCGAGTCGACCAGTGTGCCATCCAGGTCAAACAGGATCATTTCCGGGAGATTTAATGCCATGCTTTGCTCGTTAAAGAAAAAGCTATTTTTAGATCCGGGCCTTGGCCAGTTCTTCCCGCATCTTGCGGATGGTTGCCTTGTAGTCCTTGCTGCCGAAGATTGCTGAGCCCGCCACGAAGATATCAGCGCCGGCCTCGGCGATACTGCGAATATTATCAACCTTGACTCCGCCGTCGATCTCCAGACGGATATCCGGATTGAACTGGTCAATAATTTTGCGAGCCTCCCAGAGCTTATCAAGACTGGAGGGAATAAAGGATTGTCCGCCAAACCCGGGGTTTACCGACATGAGCAGGATCATGTCCAGCTTGTCGAGCACATGATCAAGATAATCCAGGGGCGTAGCCGGGTTGAAGACCAGGCCAGCCTTGCAGCCATTGTCACGGATAATCTGCAGGGTCCTGTCGATATGTTCAGAGGCCTCCGGATGAAAGGTAATGTAACTTGCGCCGGCCCTGGCGAAGTCCGGGATAATCCTGTCTACGGGCTTGATCATCAGGTGTACATCCAGTGGCGCAGAGATGCCGTAATCCCGCAGCGCCTGTACCACAACCGGGCCAAAAGTCAGGTTGGGGACATAATGATTGTCCATAACGTCCACATGGACGATGTCAGCCCCGGCCGCAAGTACTTTGCTCGTATCCTCACCCAACCTGGCCATATTGGCTGACAGGATGGATGGCGCAATCAGGAAATCTGTCATAAAAAATCAGCACCTTACAGGTGAAATATTTGTGCCCGCACTTTACCCGATCATGTCCCTGATCGCTACTTGCCTGGTGTTCGGGATAACGATTTTTTATTATTAATTCATGTGGTATTCAAATTTAACCTCTGTAGCTTGCCTGTTGTGGCTGATCCTGTTTACATCGGCACATGCTGCCGTGGTTTTCGATCATGCCAGGGAACGCCTGATCGGTGATCGTCTCCAGCGCGACCTGGCCTATGGTGACATGGTCTGGCTGGAGGCGGGGGAGGAAGGGGAGACCTTCCCCGCACTGATGACTTATCCGCGGTTTGGCAAGGAAGAGCACAGGGCTGTGATCTTGGTGCACGGGATGGGCGGTCATCCCGACTGGCCGGATGTCATATCCCCGCTTCGGGCCTTCATGTATGAAAATGGCTACCCGACACTTTCTCTGCAGATGCCGATATTGTCTCAAACTACGCCCCCTGCTGATTATGGCGAGACAATCCCGGCCGCGATACAAAGGATTGGTCGGGGCATCCTGTTCCTGAAGGAAAACGGCTATACCGGTGTGTACATAGTAGGTTATGGATTTGGCGCGGCGACAGTTGCTGCTTATATTACGGATAAAGACTCATCCGGGGTAAACGCCTTTGTTGCCATCAGCATCCTCGCACAGAAATTCCTCAATCCAAGGCCGGATATCTATCGTTACTTGCAGTCCATCAGCATTCCGGTGCTGGATATATTTGCCGAGTATGACCTTAAGAGTATCGTCGAAACCGCGTCCGCCAGACGCAAGGCAGCCGGTAAAAATAAAAGTTCACGTTATTCACAAATTGAAGTGACCGGTGCAAGGCAATCCTATAGCAAAAGCACCGATAGACTAACAGCTTATATTGCCGACTGGCTAAGGAGCGTGGAATTCGCTGCAAGGCTGAACCAGGTTGAGTCGGGGAAAAGGACCACTGAATAAAAATTGTTATATTATCCGGAAAAGATCAGGCATTAGAATACAATTACAAGAAGTTATTTTCAGAGAGGGGAAACTATGAACCAGGAAGTAGAGACAATCGAAGGCCCAGACAAGGATGAACGCACTTGGGGCATGCTTTGTCATTTGGTCGCGTTTTCAGGTTTTATCGTGCCGTTCGGCACCATTATCGGGCCATTGGTTATCTGGCTTATCAAAAAGGACGAGATGCCATTTGTCGATGACCAGGGCAAGGAGTCTCTCAATTTCCAGCTTACGATGCTGATTGCATTTGTCGTCGCAGGATTACTTTGCATAGTGCTAATTGGCTTCCTTTTGCTACCCATATTGGTGGTATATGTGATCGTGGTACTGATCATTGCCTCCATAAAGTCTAATGACGGCGTGAAATACCGTTATCCATACACCATCAGGTTTATTAAGTAACACAAAAATGTAACAAACTTTGACTGTAGTCGCCTGAATGAAACAGGCACAAGGAACGACTCATAAGGTAAAGGACTGACAAAGTTCAATTTAGCGCAAAGGCCTCGAGTGTCCACCTGGGGACAGATTCCACAGTTTTTTACACTACGCCTTTCTGAAAGACGTTTCGGTCCGCTTGCGGAGTGATCTTGTCTGCCCTAATAAGTGCTATTGCACCGCATAATACATCGACTGATTCACGGTACACACTCTGTCAAACATTGCACAACCTGCTAGTCTTTATATAACACCTGATAAAATCCGTTCCGGCTTCAGGGCAGAAGCGGCGTAGTTATAGCGGGCATGGATACCAAACAGGAGGGATATGTGTATGCCGTATCATTATCCTACACCCTGCGAGGCGGGTGTTGATATCCCGCCGCAGGTGCGCGAACAACTCTTCAACGCGGGATTCCGCCATGGGCTTGAAGGCGGCTCGCTCGAACAAACTGACTGCTTGCGGTTTTCATTCCGGATGGGGGTCAGGGCCGCAAAACTCTATCTGCGCCGGGTCCGGCGTTCTCAGGGAATCATCGAGTTTCCACAACGCTGGAAATTCCGGATACGGGCTGGCAGCTACCCGATTCGCGAGTATAAACGCGCCGTATCATCACATTGATTATTACCATACCTGTATTACAAGAATGGTGACAGACTGACTGTAATCATGCCGCCAGGCCGACGTTGTTGTTATAAATTACAAGGTGGCGATCCGAGACAGGCTCGATGTTCCAGTAATCAAGATTCGCATCCTCCAGTTGTTCTCGTATTTCTTCTTCTGTGAATGCGGCTTTAAGTGAATTATAAAAATCCCGTTGCAGGATCTCGGGTTCTTCTGATGCATAAGTTTTTACCAGTTGCTGTGCAACCTCATCTGAATCCGGTCGCATGAGGTCCATGACAAAAACTCGCGATTCATCAGTACTGTATTGGATTATGGTTCTCCATAGCACGGCTGGGTTATGCAGGTGGTGCAGCAGACTGTTACTGATGATGGTGTTGTAATAATCTTGCGGTAATCTGATGCGTGGCAGCCTGGCATGAATGAGCGTGATCCGATCCCCCAGTTTTTCATCATCTATGATCTTCCTTGCCTCCGTCAGCATGCTGGTGGCGCCATCCACGCCAATCAGGTGACAATCTGGATAGGCCCTGGCAAAACGAATAGTAATATCAGCAGGACCGCATCCCAGGTCCAGTATAGTCTCCCTGGAAATCCTGTCTGGGAAACGCTCCCTGAACAGTTCGATAAAAAGGTTATGGGGCTCATCAAAATTCGCAGCGGCATATGCTGCGGCCTGTGCCTTGTCATCCATTAGTTCGGGTTCGGGGACTCGTTTCACATCAGAAAGTATAACTCAAGCATAACCATATGGTACTGAATTGAAGGAAGATCCAAATATATAATGTCACTGGATCATGGATTCTATAGTTTTTTTGTAGTTTGAGATTATTCATCAATTATTCGGGCTAATGTTAGCTAATTCGTATTTGCCTAACGGGTTAGAATAGTTGGAAGTCATTTATGCTGACTCAAAGCCCAGTCAACATGTTCACGCACCAGTTCAGAAGGATGCTCTTTTTTTGCCATTAATGCATGGATCACTGCATTACTTTTTGGTGCATTGCCCAGGGCAACGGCAATATTTCTCAGCCAGCATTCGTAGCCGATGCGTCTGATCGCCGAGCCCTCTGTTTTATTATTGAATTCCTCTTCGCTCCAGTTGAACAATTCAATCAATGATGCGCGATCCAGTCCGTGCCTCACGAGGAAATCCATCTCAATTGTATTCTGTGCATATTTGTTCCAGGGGCAGACGAGTTGGCAATCATCACAACCGTAGATCCGGTTACCGATCGGCTTGCGGAATTCTTCCGGTATCGAACCACGCAATTCGATTGTTAAATAGGAAATACAACGCCGGGCATCGAGCTCATATGGCGCCACGATCGCCTTCGTCGGGCAGACCTCAATGCAGGCCTGGCAGGTACCACAATGGTTTGTACTAAATACGGCATCTGCTGGCAGAGGCAGGTCGGTGTAAAGTTCGCCGAGGAAAAACCAGGAACCGGCCTTTGGATGGATCAGGTTGGTATGCTTACCCAGCCAGCCCAGGCCGGCGTTACGGGCCAGTGCCTTTTCCAGCACCGGGGCGCTGTCAACAAAAACGCGGTAACCGAATTTACCGGTGACCGCTTCTATGCAGTTTGCAAGTTTTTGCAGTCTTGAGCGGATGAGCTTGTGATAATCACGCCCCAGGGCATAACGTGAAACGTAGGCGAGCTCAGGGTGGCTGAGGACCTTGCCGGGGAGTACTGTGTCAGGCGGCATGTAATCCATACGGGCTGATATGACCCGGATTGTACCGGGCAGGAGTTCCTCCGGGCGGCAGCGCTTGACGCCATGCCGTTTCATGTAGTCCATCTCGCCGTGCCTGCCACTGTCGAGCCAGCTTAGAAACCGCGCCTCATCATCGTCCAGCACGGTTTTGGTGATCCCAATCTGTTGAAAACCAAGTGCCTTGCCGCGCCTTTTTATTTCATGGGCCAAGGCATGAAGATCGATATTGGAATAAGTGTGACTCATTTCACATTTTCAATTGTGTACAGGTTATATCCGCACAATTAAAGTGCTGCAAATCCAGAATTGGTGCCCCAAAATCAACCAAAGCAGTGAGGTCGATTTGTAACTTATTGAATTGCAGGGTGAATGGGCTTGGCACGCATTATGCTACCAATGTAGGCAAAACCTCCTCGTGTAAAGTGATGATTTTTCCTCAGCATCGGAGCTAACTTTAGGGCACTTCCCCAGTGCCCATTTTTTTACCCCTATAAAAATGTCGCAGCAAACCTAAATGCCTCGCAAGATACCGTCGACACAGGTTATCATGAGCACTGAACCACTGTCAGAATAATAAGCAACCAGAATCCCGATGTTTGATTTTCTCAGTGCCTGGTACCGTCGCTACTTTACTGATCCGCAAGCGGCGCTCCTGTTTGTCCTTTTAATCCTTGGTTTTGTCATCGTCCTGACGCTGGGCAAGATGCTGGCGCCCCTGATCGCAGCTGTTATCATCGCATATCTGCTGGAGGGCGGGGTATGCAAACTCGAGGAGAAGAAAATGCCCCGTGACGTGGCGGTATACATCATCTACCTGGTGTTCCTGGCCTTTGTATTTTTCCTGTTACTCGGGCTGTTCCCAATCGTCTCCCGCCAGTTGAGCCAGTTTTTTCAGGAACTACCGCAGATGATCAATAATGGTCAGGAACTCCTGTTACGATTGCCTGAGCAGTACCCGCAATACGTTACCAGGGAATTCATAGAGACAATTATCACGGCGATCCGCACCGGGCTTTCAGACCTGGGGCAAGAGTTCCTTTCACTCTCGGTATCCTCGATACCGGCCATCGTTACTGTGCTGGTCTACCTTATCCTGGTGCCTTTGCTGATCTTCTTTTTCCTCAAGGACAAACGTCCTATCCTTGACTGGTTAAGCCGGTTCCTGCCAAGTGAGCGACAACTGGTCACTGAGGTATGGAGAGAGATGGACGCACAGATCGGCAACTATGTGCGCGGCAAGGCCAACGAAATTATCATTGTTGGTTGCACCGCTTTTGTCCTGTTCCAGGTCATGGACCTGAATTATGCACCGCTGCTTGCGATCATTGTGGGCTTGTCAGTATTGATTCCCTATATCGGTGCGGCTGTCGTCACATTACCCATCGCCTTCGTCGGGTATGTCCAGTGGGGGTTTAATCCGGACTTTATCTGGTTGATAGTCTCGTACGCTGTCTTGCAGTTCCTGGATGGCAATGTCCTGGTACCCATCCTGTTTTCAGATGCTGTCAACCTGCACCCCGTTGCCATCATTTCGGCCATTCTCGTATTCGGAGGGCTGTGGGGGTTCTGGGGTGTGTTCTTTGCCATTCCTCTGGCAACGTTGGTCAAGGCGTTGATCAATGTCTGGCCAACGACAGTGGACAAGACGGCTGTTGAAACAGTAGCAGACTAGAGGTGATCGCTGGCGAAATCCGCCAGTCGGGATCGCTCCCCTCGCTTGAGGGTGATATGGCCACTGTATTTCCAGACCTTTGACCGGTCGACGACATAGGTCAGACCGGAGGTGGTTTCGGTCAGATAAGGCGTGTCGATCTGCGCGATATTGCCAAGACAGATCATTTTGCTGTCGGGCCCGACGCGGCTGATCAATGTTTTCATCTGTTTCGACGTCAGGTTCTGAGCCTCGTCGACAATAATGTACCGATTCAGGAAAGTCCGTCCGCGCATGAAATTCAGCGAACGGATCTTGATCCGTTTATTCAACAGGTCAGCGGTAGCTGCACGTCCCCATTCATTATGTTCTTCGTGATTGGTAAGTACCTCGAGGTTATCCAGCAAAGCACCCATCCAGGGGGCCATTTTTTCCTCTTCCGTGCCAGGCAGGAAGCCGATGTCTTCTCCCACGGGAACGGTGACGCGGGTAATTATAATTTCCCGGTAGAGCTTGGTTTCCATGGTTTGTTGCAAGCCCGCTGCCAGGGCGAGCAGCGTTTTGCCGGTGCCGGCCGCGCCCAGCAGGGTAACCAGTTCGACCTCCGGGTCCATCAGGAGATTAATGGCAAAGTTCTGTTCCAGGTTGCGTGCATTGATGCCCCATATGGAGTTATGTCCGGCACGGTAATTGGTTGCAAGCCTTAGTTTCGTCGTATCCTCATCTATCGATTCAACCAGGGCTTCAAGTTGGTTGTTACCTTCTGCATAGAGGCATTGGTGGGGATAACAGTCTTCCACCGGTTTTGTTTCCAGCTTGTAATAGGTGTGTTTGTTCTTCTGCCATGACGCAAGGTTGTCCGAGTGCTTTTCCCAGAAGTCCTCGGGCAAAAGCTGAATCCCGTTATAGAGGAGGTCAGCATCATCCAGCACCTTGTCGTTATAGTAATCCTCGGTGTGAATCCCCAGTATCCTGGCCTTGATGCGCAGATTGATGTCTTTGGAGACCAGTGTTATCTCCTTGTCAGGGAATTCCTTTTGTAAAGACAGGGCGGTGCCCAGTATGGAGTTATCCGCGTTTTTTCCCGGCAGCGTGTCCGGTAGCTGGTCCGCCATCAACTGGGTCTGAAGGAACAGGCAGCCATTGGGTTTGGGTCCGCCGTTGGTGTGGGTGACATTACTGAGCCTCAGGCCCTGGCTGATTCGAGACGTGTCCGCATCACCGATGATCTGGTCAAGGAAACGGCTGACCTGGCGGACATTACGTGAGAGTTCGGACAAACCTTTCTTGGCGGAATCTAGTTCTTCAAGCACCACCATGGGCAGATAGATATCATGCTCCTGGAACCTGAACAGGGCGCCCGGGTCATGCATCAGTACATTGGTATCGAGCAAGAACAACCGCTCTTGAGATTGGGAAGTCATCGATGTTGGTTCAGAGCTCTTTTATGGCTTCCAGCACTTCGTCGGCATGACCGTCCACCTTGACTTTGCGCCATTCCTTGCGGAGCACTCCCTTATCATCTATAAGGAAGGTGCTGCGCTCAATGCCCCGCACTTTTTTCCCGTACATGTTTTTATCTTTTATGACATCAAACAGGGAGCACAACTCCTCTTCGCTGTCAGAAAGGAGGTCAAACGGGAAGCATTGTTTGCTCTTAAAATTTTCATGGGAATTGAGCGAGTCTCGTGATACGCCAAGCACCACTGTGTTCCTTGCCCGGAATTTCTTTATATTGTCTCTGAAATCCTGTCCTTCCCTCGTGCAACCCGGTGTACTGTCCTTGGGATAGAAATAGAGGACAATATTTTTGCCTTTGAGGTCCGAGAGTTTGATGGTTTGGTCGCCTGTGGCGGGCAGTTTGAATAAAGGTACTTTTTTCCCGATACTGATTTTGCTCATGTAATTATTTTTATCCTTCAGGAAGTTGTTGGTTTCTACGGAGCTGTGCGGGATATTATTTAACAGGTTCCATTATGGCATCAAGGTTTAATTGATCACAGAAATCAATAAAGTCACCCCTTACACCGGCAATCGATACATCCGAAGGTATATTTACTGTCATATGCATTGAAAACATAGGAGCTCCGGTGAGGTGTGAACTGTAGGTATAGGTATACATGTCATGTATGATCAGGTTATTGTCCACCATGAAATTAACAATATCGTGCACAATGCCTGACTGATCATAGGCCACAACTTCTATGGCATACGGGACCATCCGGGTATTGTTCCTGACTGGCTTTGAGCGTTTGCTGGAAATCGACATATCTAGGCGTTTTTCCATCCTGGGCAACATGCTCTCGAACTTGGCGATGGCGTCCCAGCTCCCGGAGAGCAGCATGTACAGGCACAGGTCCTCGCTCAATACTGTGGTTCGGCTCTGCTGTATATTGCAGCCGCAGCCCTTGATGGCAGAGGTAAACTGCTTCAGGGATTCCGGTGTGTTTTTCCCCAATGCTGTGACGATGAGGTGATCATTATTCATGGTAATTTCTGTTTATCGGCCGGGTAGGTTGACGGGGTCATTGTATATCCTAGCCCCCTGACTGCAAGATAAGCCGAATTTTAGACGAAATATGAGTTTTAGCCATCCTGCCGAGCTGGTGTATACTAGCCACCCTGCTGGCGGGGTCGAAATTTCGCTTCCTGGCGCTAATGTCATGCCACTACGGCTGTTCCTCTTTCATAAATTTAAAGGGTTAACCGATGTTTCAAGGCAGTATGGTAGCTATTGCTACACCAATGCATAACGGGGTTGGACCCGGGACGCCGTTGGACATGGAGAGTCTTGAACATTTGGTTGAGTTTCATATCAAAAACAAGACAGACGCTATTGTCGCGGTCGGGACGACCGGAGAATCCGCCACCCTGGATGAAAAAGAGCATTGTGATGTGATCCGTGCTGTCGTCGGGATGGTCGCAGGCAGGATCCCGGTAATCGCGGGCACGGGCGCCAACTCGACCACCGAGGCAATTACTCTGACCCGCTGTGCCAAGGAGGCCGGGGCCGAAGCCTGCCTCCTGGTTACACCGTATTACAACAAGCCCACCCAGGAAGGACTTTACTTGCACCACAAGGCCGTGGCAGAGGCTGTTGCCATACCGCAGATCCTGTACAACGTTCCGGGACGGACCGCCTGCGATATGTTGCCCGAAACGGTAGGTCGTCTGGCAAAAATATCCAATATTATTGGTATCAAGGAGGCAACGGCAGAACTGGGCCGGGTCGGTAGGATCAGAGAATTATGCGGCGATGACTTTATGCTGGTGAGCGGCGATGATGCCACCACTCGTGAGTTTGTACTCCGCGGTGGCAACGGCGTCATTTCAGTGACGGCAAATGTCGCGCCGAGAGCCATGCATGATATGGTCACACTGGCGTTAAAGGGTGATGTAGAGGGCGCGCTGGAAATCGACAAGACCCTGGCTGGTTTGCACAAAAACCTGTTTGTGGAATCCAACCCGATTCCAACAAAATGGGCACTGAATAAGATGGGACTGATAGAAAAAGGCATACGCCTGCCGCTGACCTGGATGTCCGCGCAGTACGAAGACGCCGTGCTCGAGGCCATGAAACAGGCCCGAGTTAATTAATTACTTTTAGTTGGTATTTTTAAGATGTTGAAAAGAGCTATCCTGTTGTTAATCTGCTCCGCGATACTGGCATCCTGTGGATTTTTGCCGGGTATGGATGAGGTCGTTACAGATCGCCGCAAAGAGTATCGCAAGAGTGAATCACTACCTGACCTGGAAATCCCGCCGGACCTGACCCTTGAAGCGGATGTGGACCCACTCCTGATCCCCAATGAAGAGGCGGCCACTTATACCGAATACCAGCGCCGCCGAAGCCTGCATGCCACCGGTGCCGAGGGCGGTGCCGAGATTGCCGCACTTGATGATGAGCAGGTGGTTGTACTGTCCGGCTCTACTCTGGATATTTGGCCCAGGCTCAGGCAATTCTGGACGGAAACAAGCTACGAACTGGACCTCGATGACGCGGAACTGGGTGTCATGGAGACCCACTGGCTGGAGACCGGCAATGACGGTGTATCCTCCAGCCGGGACAGGATCAGCATCATCGCTGAACCGGGGTCCCAGCCCGATACAACTATGTTATTTATTTCCAGCGTGCGTCAGGAAAGGTTGATCACCGCGGACAGCGAGGGAAGCTGGAATGACGCCGAAAAGGACGTGGCCTTTGAACGGGAAGTAGCCGCACTAATAAAGCAGTATTTTACCGGTGGGGGCATTGTGTCGACGTCAGCAGGTTCACGTAGCCCTGCGGGCGGACGTGCGGAGATCCGCAACCTGTCGGATGACAGGATGATGCTGGCCATGCCCGATGAGTATTCGATGGCCTGGCGGTTGACGGGCAAGGCCCTTAATCAGGCTGGATTTGTGATACAGGGGGAGGATGAGGCGAACGGCACCTATGACATACTGTATTTCGATCAGCCGAAAGAAGAAGGGATGCTCTCCAAGCTGAAATTCTGGGGTGATGATGGATCAGAGGGCGTTCCCTACCAGCTTTCTTTGACCCGATCCGGTGGACAGACTGAGCTTATGGTGCTGGATGAAAACGGAGACCTGGCGGGCCCGGACGAGGCTTCACATATCCTTGCGGTTTTACAGTCCTACTATAATTCCCTGCGGCGCTAGACTGGGGCGCCTTGTTCAGCGAGCCTTGTTATGACGCATTACGCGTTTACGTTTCTGTTCCTGTCTTTTCGTTAAGGTATTCTTTCTGCCCTTGAAGGGATTATCCCCCTGTCGGAATTCAATGAACACCGGAGTACCGATCAGTTTCAGCGCCTTTCGAAAACTGTTGGCGAGATAGCGCCGATAGGCATCCGGCACCTGCCCGGTCTGGTTACCATGGATGATCAGGCGCAGGGGGTTATGCCCACCAACATGGACATAACGGAGCTTGATCCGACGGCCATGGACCAGCGGCGGCATGTGCCGCTCCACGCAGTCCTGCAAGATTCTGTTTAATTGTGAGGTAGCCGGATCGACAGCAATACACTTCCCGATTTGGTCGATCGAGTTGAACAGGTTGCCAACGCCGCTACCATGCAGGGCGGAAATGAAATGGAGACAGGCGTAGTCGATGAAGCCGAGTTTTCTGTCGAGCTGTGCCTTGATCTGTGTCCGTTCAGCGGGGTCCAGACCGTCCCATTTGTTGACGGCGATTATCAGGGCCTTGCCACTGTCCACGGCCAGGCCGAGGAGGCTGGCGTCCTGCTCACTGATACAATCATGAGCATCGACGACCAGGATAGTGATCTCGGTTTCATCAATGGCCTGCAGGGTCTTAATTACGCTGATCTTCTCCACGTGATCGCTGATCCGGGCGCGCCGCCTGACACCGGCCGTATCTATCAGGGTATAGGGCGTGCCGTCCCGCTCAAAAGGGATGGCGATGCTGTCACGGGTGGTTCCGGGCTGGTCATATGTAATCATACGCTCTTCACCCAACATACGGTTTACCAGGGTGGACTTGCCGACGTTGGGCCGGCCAATCACAGTGATGCGTAACCCGCTGTCTGCGCCCTCAAGCATGGGCGTCCCAGGGGCGGGGAGCGCGGCGAATATCGTATCCATCAGGGCACCGATTCCGGAGCCACGCTGTGCAGAAATGGCCTGTAGGTGTTCAAGGCCCAGGATGTGGAAATCGGCAAGTGCCATATCGGTATCCAACCCCTCGCATTTATTCACCGCGAGGTAGAGCGATTTACAGGAAGCGCGCAGTGTCCTAGCCAGGTTTTCATCTGCAACGGTAAGCCCTTCGCGACCATCGACCATCCAGATGACTGCATCGGCCTCCTTCGCCGCCAGCACTGACTGCCGACCGATTGCCTCGGCAATCTTGCTGTCCCTATTATCTTCCTCGAGCCCCCCCGTATCGATCAGGATAAAGGACCGGCCCTTGTAGGAGCCGATACCATACTGGCGGTCACGCGTGATTCCTGGTACATCAGCGACCAGGGCGTCGCGGCTGCCGGTGAGGTAATTAAACAGGGTGGACTTGCCGACGTTGGGCCGTCCAACGATGGCAATAACAGACTTCATAATTATTTCCGGGGAACTATTCCAGGTTATACATGTAGGCAGCTAGGGTACCATCAGTGGCATAAATATATACGGTATCTGCATGGACGATCGGCTGGGCAATTATCCTGCTGCTTGAAAGCCGCTTTCTTGCAACTATCTCACCCGTATATTTATCAAACCAGTGCAAATAACCTTCCTGGTCACCTACAACAATCATATTGCCGTGGGCCGTAGGGGCAGTGGCTTCACGGGCCTGCAGCTTTTCAGACTTCCAGACGGAATTACCCGTGAAGCGATCAAGCGCCCAGACATTGCTTTCATCATCGGTAATATAGACATTATCACCGTCTACAGTAAGTCCCGTATGGGACGAGATCTCGCGTGTCCAGAGTATGCTGCCTGTGTCGACAAGCAAAGCTGCGAGCCGTCCCTGGAATGTAGCAACGAAGATGACACCGCCGTCTATTACGGGCTCCGCGTCGATATCTACCATGCGTTCCAGCTCCGAACGGCCTGAACCGAGGGCAATCCGTGTCTCCCAGACCAGCTTGCCGGTCTGAATCTCGATAGCCGCCAGCCGACCTTCATCAAAGCCGATAATGGCCAGTTCATTATTGATGGCGGGCGCGCTAGTCCCCCGCAAGCTCAGGGCCGGGACCGACTGGTCATAGATCCACATTTTCTCACCATTGGTCGCATTCAATGCGAAGGTCTTGCCATCGATTGTCCGGACCACGACGATACCTTTTGAGATCCGGGGTGCTGCGAGCACTTCACTGGATACGCGGGTACGCCATACGGGTTGACCATCCTCTGAACTCAATGCAATAACCTCGGCCTCGCCTGTCCCCACCAGTACAAGTGACTCCCCTGCATCGAGGCCACCAGTCAGGTAGGCATCCGTGTCTTGGCGCCACAGCGTCTTTCCGGACTCTAAATTCAGGGCATAGATCTGGCCATCGCTATCTGGAACAAAGATCCTATCTTCTGAATACACGGGATTGAGTTTCAGATATTCCTCGTCGGTCCCGCCACCCACATCCTTGGACCAGCTTTTCTGGATCTTGACGGTCTCCTGGATATCTTCCAGTGGTGTTGGTGGAATAGCATTGTCTGTATCACCGAAGTAACTGCAGGCAGGCAGAACCAGAAAAGCGAGAAAAACAAGCGCTGCGCGGACCATTGATCTAGTCCACTTGTTTGCTGGCGTCAAATTTCAGCTGTAAAAGGGAACCCTCTTTAATATTGCCACCGACGGCTGCCAGTGCCAATTTATAGGCATTATGGGCATCGGCCGTACGGCCGAGACGTGTGTAGATATCACCCTTGAGTTCTTCATAGGCAACGACATACTTTCCCGGCCCCGAATTTTCAACAAGGGCAAGTGCCTCTTCCGGCTTGCCGCTGTCCAGCAGTAAACGGCCCATCCGGATCTTGGCCAGGTATTTCAGTGCCTCCTCGTCCGCCTCGTCCAGGACCCTTTGCAGGTGATTGAGTGCAGAATCAATATCGCCCGCCTCGGAATCCAGTTTTGCCAGCATCAAGGTGGCAAATTGGGCATAAGTCGTCGAACCATAATTCTGAATCAGTTCCTCGGCATGGTCGCGTGCAGAAGCATACTGTTGTACACGCACATCACTGACTATCTGAACATATATATCGGAGGCCTCTTCAGCCAGCTGGGCCTGGTGAGCCTGCCAGCCACGCCAGCCAAATATTGCCCCCAGCCCGATAACAACGCCACCGACCAAGGCCCAGCCGTTTTCAGCCCACCATTTTTTCAGGGCCTCGATTTGTTCTTCTTCTGTTCTGGTAACGTCCAAGCTCATCTCCTGTATCTGTTTATTAAGGTCGTTTAAGGCGTGCAATCATAATGTTGCATCAGGACAAGTTCAATTCGGCAGCCAGGGTCTTTTTGAGCCAGTCACTTAACTCTCCTACAGGCAGGCTGAACTGAGGCTCTTTATCCCGCAGTGTCTTGATCCCAATTGTTTGATTTTCAAGTTCATCATCACCAATCACCAGCGCGACAAGGGCACCAGATTTGTCGGCCCTTTTAAATTGTGATTTGAAACTGCCGCCGCCACTGAGTGTCATCAGACGCAGGTCGGGGAGTTTATCGCGCAAGGTCTCTGCCAGTTTCAGTCCGTGCCTGACAGGCAGGCCTTCAGCCATGATCATGCAGGCATGCGGCGGCTCATCCGTGAGCTTGTCCTGTAGTATAACCAGCTCTACTAGACGTTCGAGTCCCATCGCACAACCAATAGCCGGCGTAGGTTTGCCGCCAAAGAGCTCGACCAGACCATCAAAACGCCCACCTGCACAAACTGCACCCTGCGCGCCCAGCTGATCCGTGGTCCATTCAAAGACTGTCCTGCAGTAATAATCCAGGCCACGGACCAGGTGCGGGTTGATGGTATAGCTGATACCGCCATCATCCAGCAGCGACTTTAATTGCTCGAAATGTTCGACCGAGTCACTGTCAATATATTCCAGCAGGGACGGCGCGGATTCTATTAAATCGCGCATCGCCGGGTTTTTGTTGTCTAGTATCCGTAAGGGATTTGTTTCGAGCCTGTTTCTGCTGTCATCATCCAGTTTGTCCAGGTGGTCATTGAAGTAATCCACCAGGATGTCCCGATAGGCTCGCCGTGCCTCAGGGGTGCCCAGGGTATTGAGTTCCAGTTGCACATCATTCAGGTGCAGTACCTTGAAGATGCGGGCGCAGATCAGAATCATCTCGGCGTCGATATCCGGTCCTGCCATGCCAAAGGCCTCGATACCAATCTGGTGGAACTGGCGTTGCCGCCCCTTCTGTGGTCGCTCGTGTCTGAACATCGGGCCGATATACCAGAGTTTCTGCATCTGGTTATAAAGCAGGCCGTGTTCCATCCCGGCACGGACACAACCTGCCGTCCCCTCAGGTCGCAGTGTCAGGGATTCATCATTGCGGTCCGTGAAACTGTACATCTCCTTGGAGACGATATCGGTGTATTCACCAATGGAGCGCTGGAACAATTCAGTCTTTTCCACGATTGGGAGACGAATCTCCCTGTAGTCATACTGCTTGATGACCCCGATTATCGTATTTTCAAGCTGGCGCCAGTAAGGGGACTGCTCTGGCAGGATATCGTGCATGCCACGGATAGCCTGAATTTTGCCGGACAAGGTTGTCTCCTAAAATACGTTTGTATGTAAATAAGGCCGGGGCTAGGGGTGAAAAAATTACCGGTTATTCACTGGCCGGGTTACCGCCCAGTATCAGGCGGGATACCCCGGAACTCGAATAATGCTCTGGTTCAATCTCTTTCCCGTTATAGTTGATCTTGACTCCAGGGGTATAGCCGAGCAACAGGCTCAGCGGTGCGGTACCCTTGAGACGGATTTCCTCTCCCGCTTGCGCCAGCCCCATGTAAAGCCGTTCATTATTGGCGTCATAGACCTCTATCCAGGATTCTTCGGTCAGGCTCAGGCTGATTGAATCAGGGCCGTCGGAGTTATTGCCAGTGATGACCTGCCTTTGAACCGAACTTATGTTATGCGGCCGGCTGCCGGGCAAATCAATGGTGCTGATCATGCTGTCTGCCGAATTGCCCGAATCACCTTCTGATATCCCCTCTTCAACATCAGGCTCGGGTTCATAACCGGGATAATAATAGACGGAGTGTTCTTCATTACCAGGACGGGCAGTCGTGCCAGCAGGCTCGCTCGAAGACGCTGTGGCAGGGCCTTTCGGAGAGGATGAATCATCCACTACGTAATGGCTCTGTAACCAGGCCAGAACCAGCAGGGCAAAGATAAATGTAACGAGATAGGTTACCGCCTTGACGGGTAGGTCCTTGCTGCGGATCTGCTCAGTTTTATTGACCTCGGCAATGATCTCCGGTGTCCTTTCCGTAGGTTCCCGGGCACTGTCGAAAATCTGGACTATCATGACGGGATCGAGGCCGACAAGTTTCGCGTAACTACGTAAATAACCGCGCACATACAGTGATGACGGCAATTTGTGAAATTCATCTGCTTCCAGCGCATGGATAATTTCCTGTTGCAGATTCAGCCGGTGTGCGACGTCCTTGATTTCCAGTTCCTTGCGTTCACGCCCCCGTCGTAGCAGTGAACCTGCAGACATCTGGCCTGAGTAATCGAATTGTTCGCTGTCTTCACTCATTAGGATTACTTGATTCCGGACTCACTGAGCAATCTGGCTTCCTCTGATTTGGGGAAGTTGTTTCTTAACAGGAGTGCATAGCTGGATAATGTGTCCTTGTCACCCAGTTCCTTCTCGATACGAATCCCAAGCCACAGACTGCTGGCCGTGTGATTGCCTACTTCCAGATAACGCTGTAAATATCCCCTGGCCGAAAGGTAATTTCCCTTATCGTAGGAAATCTGCGACATCTGGATCAAGGCCAGAGGAACCTTTGGATTAGTCTTCAGGGCTTCGCGGAAGTGTTCTTCAGCAATATCGGGGCGATTGTTTTTCACTGCACAGGTGCCCGCATTGGTCAGTGATATCTCGGGGGTTTCGTAAATAGGGTTTTTAGCTGCCGTTAAAAAGGTTTTCTCGGCCTCGTCATAGCGATCATTGGTGCAGAGAAATTGGCCGTAGTTATTTAATGTATGCGGATCATTCGGGCTGAGGCTGAGGGCGCGCTTAAAATATTCCTCCGCTTTCACCGGCCTGTCCATTTTCTGGTAGAGCAGGCCAAGGGCATTATGGGTGGGTGGATATTTAGGGTCTGCTTCAAGGGCCTTGTTCAGCTTGACCAGGGATTTTTCATAATTACCGCGCTTGAGATATTCGATGCCAAGCCTCAGGTTGGCTTCTGCCACTTCATTCGTCTGGCCCGTCACCCCGATTTCTGATTCAGGGTTCTGTGCACAGCCGCCTATGATGAGCGCCAACAGAATAAGACAGAATATGTGGCAGCGATTCATACACTAATACCTATCTGTTTGTCCTGGAATTTGCGTGCGCGGGAGATCACCTGACCGGCCAGCTGGCCACAGGCCGCGTCAATATCACCCCCTCTGGTTTTACGTGTGATGGTTATTATGCCAGCTTTCATGAGAATTTCCCTAAAGCGATCGATCGTCTCGGTGCTGGAACGCTGGTAATCTGCGCCAGGGAAGGGGTTAAACGGTATCAGGTTAACCTTGGCCGGCAGGGACCTGATGAGTTTTACCAGTCTGTTGGCATCCTCAATATGGTCATTGACGCCATCCAGCATCACATATTCAAATGTGATGGTGTCACCCGGGTGACTGTCGGCGAAATGCCTGATCGCTTCCATCAATGCAGCTATCGGGTATTTCCTGTTGATGGGTACCAGGACGTCACGCAATTCGTCGTATGCTGCATGTAATGAAATGGCAAGGCTGACGCTGGAATCCCGGGATAGCTTCATCAGGCCTGGTACAACTCCTGCGGTGCTAAGCGTGACGCGCTTGCGCGAGAGGCCAAAGGCACGGTCATCCATCATCAGGTTGATAGCCTTGAGCACATTATCATAATTCAGCAGGGGTTCACCCATGCCCATTAATACGATATTCGAGATTGGACGTTCTCCGTCCTGGAAATGACCCAGTGCCTGGTTGGCCAGCCACACCTGGCCGATGATTTCAGAGAGGGAGAGATTGCGGTTGAAACCCTGCTTGGCCGTCGAACAGAAATTACAGTCCAGCGGACATCCGACTTGCGATGAAATACAGAGTGTTCCCCGGTCTTTTTCCGGGATAAACACGGTCTCGATACAGTTTTGTTCATCGACCCGGATCAACCATTTCCGGGTGCCGTCGGCTGAGCGTTTTTCAGTTACGATTTCAGGGAGTCTGATGCAGGTTGTTTCAGAGAGTGCCTCACGGAGGGCCTTGCTGAGATTGGTCATCTGCCGGACATCGGTGACCCCCTGCTGGTAAATCCATTTAAGCAGCTGATCGGCGCGGAAAACCCTTTCGCCCAGCGAGTCGAACCAGGCCGCTAGGTTCGCACGATCCATGTCCAGCAGATTGATTTTTTCTTTCACCTCAATATATTACATAGATTATCCGGTTCTTGGGAATATCTCGTCGGGTCTGAAAAAGAAATCAATCTCCTTTTGGGCATTCTCCGTACTATCCGATCCATGTACGGCATTGTCATGGCATTCTGGATTGGACGGGTCAAAGGCAAGGTCGCGACGAATGGTTCCCGGGGCGGCATCCTTCGGGCAGGTGGCACCCATGATGGCACGGTGCCGGCTGATGGCATCCTCTCCCTCGAGCACTTGTACAATGATGGGTCCGGAGGACATGAAGTTGGTGAGCTTGCTATAAAATGAACGCCCAGCGTGCACGGCATAGAACTCCTCGGCCTGTTCCCGGGTCAGGCGCAGCATCTTGGTGGCGATGATATGCAGCTGATTTTTTTCAAACCTTGAATAGATCTCTCCGATTAGGTTTTTTGCCACAGCATCCGGTTTAATAATGGATAATGTCTGCTCGATGGCCATGCACTTTAACTCCAGGGATAATAATTTAGGAAAAATTATGCGCGCGATTATACGTGCTTGTTGCACTGCGTAAAGGGGTAAAGCAATCAGACCACCACGCCGGTTACAGTAAGGATATCAATCCCAGCGGTCATCACGGGTCTGGACCATGCCGTTCTCCACCCTCACAGGGAAACAGGTCATGTCTTCATAGGCAGGGGGGGTTAAAGCGGCACCGGTCCTGATGCAAAAATGCGCACCATGGCGCGGACAGATAATCTGGTCCCCTTCCATGAGATCCTCGACAGGCAGGCCGCAGCCCAGCAAGGGCGCATCTTCGTGTGTGCAGCGGTCCTCGAGGGCGTAGTAATTCCCGTTTAGATTGAAGACAGCGATATCCAGGCCGTCTGCATGGACCAGCCTCGCTTGTCCGATGCCGAATTCCTCTTCAGGCGCCACATCCAGCCAATCAGACATATTTGCTGCAGTGGTTAATAAAGCCCGGCTTCCAGCCTGGCGGCCTCGGACATCATGCTCTGGTCCCAGGGTGGGTCAAAGGTGAGGTCAACATTGACCTCGGTTACGTTGGGTATTATGGCTACCTTGTTGCGTACGTCCTGTGCCAGGAACTCGCCCATGCCACAGCCCGGCGCGGTAAGGGTCATGGTGATATCGACCCGGTTGCCGTCGCCTTCCAGCGGCACGATCTCGCAGTTATAGATAAGACCCAGATCGACGATATTGATCGGGATCTCCGGGTCATAACAGGTACGTAACTGGTCCCAGACCATGTCTTCATCAACAGTTCCGTCTTCCCTGGCAGGCCTCTGCCCGCCTTGCTCTGTGTCTTCTACCTCAAAGCCAAGGGCGTCGGCGTCCTTTGCCGCGATACGGGCCAGATTGCCATTAATGTTCACGGTATAGGAGCCCCCCAGGGCCTGGGTGATGAATACCACGCTGCCTGCAGGTAGGATGATCGGTGTACCAGCAGGGATCAGGATGGCATCGCAGTCACGTTCTATGGTAATTGCTTCATTGGTCTGCATGGCATTACTCTGTGGTGACCGGCGTGGTATTACCTTCGAGGGCGGAATGCAGGGTATGCCAGCATAAGGTGGCGCATTTCACGCGGGTCGGGTAGTCCTTGACGCCAAGTAAGGCGGCGAGTTTTCCCAGATGGGTAATGCTGTCCGTATCCTCAGGCTTCTTCTCAGTCACTAGGTCATGAAATTCATTGAATACCTGTTCGGCCTCGTCTCGCGTCTTGCCTTTAAGGGCCTCAGTCATCAGTGAGGCCGAGGCAACGGAAATAGCGCAACCGCTGCCATCGAACCTGATATCGGAGATCCGGTCATCCTCCATCTTCAAATAGAGGTTCAGGCGGTCGCCACACAGGGGGTTGAAGCCCTCAGCGACCCGGTCTGCGTCCTCCAGTTTGCCGAAGTTCCTCGGGCTACGGTTATGGTCCACGATCACTTCCTGGTACAGGTCTTTCAGATCAAACATCAGGCAAATATCTCCCTGCATTTATCCAGTGCGCGCACCAGCGTATTGACTTCCTCGCGGGTGTTGTAGATGGCAAAGGATGCACGTGCGGTTGCCGGGATGGAAAAGCGTTCCATGACCGGCATGGCGCAATGGTGACCTGCGCGGACCGCGATACCCTCATGATCCAGGATTGTGCCGATATCGTGGGCATGGATCGAACCTAGGATAAAGGAGAGGATACTGGTCTTGTGATGCGCCGTACCGACCAACCTGAGTCCCTTTACCTCCTGGACTGCTGATGTGGCGTAGCCCAATAGTTCATGTTCGTATGCGGCGATATTGTCCAGTCCGAGCCCGGAGATATAATCAATCGCAGCACCCATCCCGATTACACCGGCGATATGTGGTGTGCCCGCCTCGAATTTGTAGGGCAACTCATTAAACAATGTCTTCTTGAAAGTCACCATCTTGATCATGTCGCCACCGGACTGGTAGGGCGGCATGGCATCGAGCAACTCAGCCTTGCCATAAAGGACCCCCGTACCGGTCGGCCCGAATGCCTTGTGGGCGGAGAATACATAAAAATCGCAATCCAGCGCCTGCACATCTATGGCGGTATGCGCGGTGGCCTGCGCACCATCCACCAGTACAATGGCATTATGGGCATGCGCCATCTCGACGATCTGTTTGACAGGGTTTATCGTGCCCAGGGCATTGGAAATATGCACGATGCTGACCAGCCGGGTACGTGGGCCAAGGAGCTGCTCGTAGGCTGCCATATCCAGTTCACCCGCATCGTTAATCGGGATCACCTTAAGTATGGCGCCTGTCTGTTCGCACAGTATCTGCCACGGCACGATATTGGAATGATGCTCCATCTCCGAGATGATGATCTCATCACCGGTCTTGAGGCTTGACACGCCGTAACTGTGAGCAACCAGGTTGATGCCCTCTGTCGCACCGCGCACAAAGATGATCTCTTTCAGATCCGTGGCGTTGATAAACCGTCGGACCTTCTCCCGTGCCTCTTCATAGGCGGCGGTCGCCTTCTCGCTCAGGTTGTGGACGCCGCGGTGAATATTTGAATTGTAATGACGGTAATAATCGTCCACTGTTTCTATCACCTGCCGCGGTTTCTGGGTGGTGGCGGCATTGTCCAGGTAAACCAGTGGTTTGCCGTACACTTCCTGATGAAGTAGCGGGAAGTCTGAACGTACGGCCTCTACATCGAGCTTGGTGGCAGGCGTAGAAACTCTTTCTGCTGTGATCTCGCTCATACTGTAAATTCCTTGATCAGATCGGCGTCCGGTAACCGGCCGATCACCCGGTATTCCAGGTATTCCCTGACAGGTTGCAGGTCGATCTGAGTGATGATCTCTTCGGCAAAGGCATAGGTCAGTATGCTTCTTGCCGTTTCCTCGTCGATGGCACGTGAACGCAGGTAAAACAGCATGTCCTGGTCCAGCTGGCCCACCGTAGTGCCGTGTGAACATTTCACGTCGTCCGCGTAGATTTCAAGCTCGGGTTTGGTATCGACTTCAGCAAAATCGGACAGGAGCAGGTTGGCGTTGGACTGGGCCGCATCGGTTTTCTGGGCGTCCTTGTGGACGACTACCTTGCCATTAAATACACCCCTGGCCTGGTCATTGAGTACGCCACGGTAGTTTTCACGGCTTTGCGTACTTGGGCTGAGGTGATCGATACGGGTGTGATTATCGATATGCTGTTTCCCCGTGCCCATATACAGGCCCTGCAGGGCGATCTCCGCGCCTTCGGCCTTGAGTTCGGCATGAATATCGTTACGCACCAGGGAGCCACCCAGGGAAATGGAGTGTGAATAAACCCGGCTGCTGGCGGCCTGCAGAATATTGAAGTTGCCGATGTGATAGCTTCCCCGTCCTTCCTGTTGCAGCTTGTAATGCGTAAGCGAGGAATTTTCCTGCAGGAAGGCATCAGTCACGGTATTGGTAAAATATCTGCTGTTGTCGGCACCCACGTAGTTCTCGATCACCGTGACACTTGCATTTGCCTCCAACGCGATGATGTTTCGCGGGTGGGCCGCGAAACCCTCGTCAGAAAAACCGGATAGGTAGATCAGGTGAACGGGTATATCAATGATACAATCGGTTGGCACGGAGAGCAGGACACCGTCCAGGATAAAGGCCGTATTCAGGGTATTGAATGGATTGCTGTCCGCGTTATCCTCGCCAATCAGGGATTCAATCAGGGTACGGTCCTCTTCGAGTGCCACAGCCAGGTTTTTCAGGACAACATATTCGGGCAGACCATCTGTTCGCGATAGTTCCGCTGAAAAGCGCCCGTTTACAAATACCAGTTCATGGCAATCCAGGCCCGGGAGCCGCGCCTCGTTTAGCCAGGCCTCGTGATCAGCCACCATACCGGTCTCCGGCAGGCTAAAAGGCATCCGTGTTAGTGGACGGACGTCGGTGTATTTCCAGTTTTCCTGGCGGGTGCTGGGAAAGCCTTGGGACTGGAACCGGCCGATTGCCGCTTCACGAAGCCGGGCAAGGTTGTCACAACCCATCTCCTTCTGCAGCCGGTGGAGTTCACTGACGTAGTGATTGACAGCCGTGTCGCTCATGCAGCCGCCTCTGACTTGACCCAGTCGTATCCCTTCTCTTCGAGTTTCAGTGCGAGTTCCCTGTGACCTGATTTGATAATCCTGCCGTCAAACAGAACATGCACTTGGTCTGGGACGATATAGTTCAGCAACCGTTGATAGTGCGTGACCAGAATAATGGCGCGGTCGCGGTTTCTGAGGCTGTTCACCCCCTCGGCAACGATCTTAAGGGCATCGATATCCAGACCGGAATCCGTTTCGTCCAGGATAGCAAGTCTGGGTTCCAGCACGGCCATTTGGAAGATTTCATTGCGTTTCTTTTCACCGCCCGAGAAGCCTTCGTTGACCGAGCGGTTCAGGAGCTCTTCTTTCAGCTTAACCAGCTTGACCTTTTCCTTGACGAGGTTGAGAAACTCCACTGCATCAAGCGGGGGTTCTCCTATGTATTCGCGCTTCGCATTCACTGCGGCCTTCAACATGTAGATATTGTTGACGCCTGGGATCTCCACCGGGTACTGGAAGGCGAGAAATATGCCTTCCCGGGCCCGTACCTCCGGCGCCATCCCGGACAGGTCCTTGCCTTCATAATCGATGGAGCCTTTCGTGATCGTATAACCCTCACGACCGGCCAGGACATTGGCCAGGGTACTCTTGCCGGAACCGTTCGGCCCCATGATGGCATGCACCTCGCCGGCGTTGACGGTCAGGTCGAGTCCCTTGAGTATTTCCTTGTCATCTACGGTAACGTGTAAGTTTTTAATATTCAGCATTGTCATAACCTGTATTGAAATCTTTTAGCCAACCGCGCCTTCCAGTGTGACGCCCAGCAGTTTCTGCGCCTCTACGGCAAACTCCATCGGCAGTTCCTTGAAGACTTCCTTGCAGAAGCCGTTGACGATCATGTTGACGGCGTCTTCTTCGGAGATGCCGCGTTGCATGCAGTAGAACAACTGATCATCACCAATCTTGGAGGTGGTTGCCTCATGTTCCACCTGGGCGCTGGCATTTTTTGCCTCGATATAAGGGAAGGTGTGGGCGCCACACTTGTCGCCCATCAGCAATGAATCGCACTGGGTATAATTACGGGCGTTTTCCGCCTTCGCTGTGATCCTGACGAGACCCCGGTAGGCGTTTTCCGCGTGACCGGCAGAGATCCCCTTGGAGATGATCGTGCTGCGGGTATTTTTACCGATATGGATCATCTTGGTACCGGTATCCGCTTGCTGGTAGTTATTGGTGACTGCAACGGAATAGAATTCGCCAACCGAGTTATCACCCTTTAACAGGCAGCTTGGGTACTTCCATGTAATGGCTGAGCCAGTCTCCACCTGGGTCCATGAGATTCTCGAGTTAACGCCACGGCAATCGCCCCGCTTGGTAACGAAGTTATAGATACCACCCTTGCCTTCTTCGTCGCCGGGATACCAGTTTTGCACGGTGGAGTATTTGATGCTGGCATTATCCAGCGCTACCAGTTCTACGACCGCAGCATGCAACTGGTTTTCATCGCGCATGGGTGCTGTGCAACCCTCAAGATAGCTGACATAACTGCCTTCGTCGGCAACGATCAGGGTGCGTTCAAACTGGCCGGTCTTTGAAGCATTGATTCGGAAATAGGTGGACAATTCCATCGGGCATCGTGTGTTCTTGGGGATGTAGCAGAACGAGCCATCGGTAAATACCGCGGAGTTCAGTGCTGCATAGAAATTATCGGCCGCCGGCACAACGGAACCCAGGTACTGTCTGACCAGTTCCGGGTGCTCCTGCACTGCTTCGGAAAACGAACAGAAGATCACGCCGGCATCCGCCAGCTTTTCCTTGAAGGTGGTGGCCACTGAGACGCTGTCGAACACCGCATCGACCGCAACACCAGCCAGCAGCTTCTGCTCATGCAGGGGGATACCCAGTTTTTCGTAGGTCTCCAGCAGTTTCGGGTCAACCTCATCGAGGCTCTTGGGGCCGTCCTGTTTCGTTTTGGGCGCTGAATAGTAGGATATGTCTTGAAAATCGATCGGTGGGTAATGCACATGTGCCCAGCGGGGCTCTTCCATTTCCAGCCAGTGCCGGTAGGCTTTGAGCCGCCACTCCAACAACCAGTCGGGTTCATTCTTTTTCCGTGAAATAAATGCAATGACGTCCTCGTTCAGGCCCGGGGCGACGGTGTCTGATTCAATATCGGTAAAGAAGCCGTGTTCGTATTCCTTCTTTACCAGCGTTTCAACGTCATGCGTTTTCGTTGCCATAATTATCTCTGTATTCCAGTTCAGCCTGTGTCCTTGAGACTGAAACTCTCGCCGCAGCCACAGGTTTCCTGGACATTGGGGTTATTGAACCTGAAACCCGAATTGAGTCCTTCACGCACATAGTCCAGTTCGGTGCCTGCCAGGTAGCGCAGGCTTTGCGGATCAGTAATCACCTTTACACCATTGCTTTCAAATACCGTGTCCTGTTCATTAACTTGCTGCGCAGCTTCAATTACGTATTGGTAGCCTGAGCAGCCGGTCGGCTTGACGCCGACACGCAACCCGATCATTCCGTCCTGCTTGCCCAGATAATCCCTGACGTGCTGTGCGGCCCGTTCGGTCAGATTAATTGTTAAAGTACTCATATAAATTCATGCTCTCTCAGTGTGTGCGTAGTTGCAGGACAATGGCGTCCTGTCTCTCTGATACCTGCTTGACCTCCTTGCGCTGGACCAGCTCGGCTAGGGTAATCCCGCCGAGATAGGCGTAGATATGATTACTGAGGTCCTCCCACAGGTCGTGGGTCAGGCAGCGCAATTCACCCTGACAATTTTCCTGACCACCGCAGCGCGTTGCATCCACCTGTTCATCAACCGCATTGATCACATCGGCCACGGATATTTTCGCGGGACCGCTTTTCAGGCGGTAACCACCGCCCGGACCACGGCTGCTCTCGACCAGGCCCTTTTTCCTCAGCTTTGCAAATAACTGCTCCAGGTAAGCGAGGGAGATCCCTTGCCGACCGGCAATATCCGCCAGGTTGACCGGTCCCACTGCATCATGAAGGCAGAGGTCCAGCATGGCGGTAACGGCATAACGTCCTTTGGTAGTCAGTTTCATAGCTCAACCTTGTTGCATTGCGGTATATTAGGGTGGCAAAGCATCACATATCTGACTATTTTAGTCAAGTATATATCTTACTATTTTACTTATAAATCAGAAGGGGACAGACCGTCACAATTGGTTGGGTCCGTCAGTTTGGGTTAGCAGTGAGCTAGATAAGAGATAAGCGTTTGATTATTATAACTTTTTATATGCAGTAAGCCTGGAAAATCGTTCGGGACTAGTCCTTTTTCTGCCTTAGATGCTCAATCTCTTCATCCACCTTGTGCAGGTGATCGAGGATAGAATCCAGTGCATTCTGGATGGGGTCCGGCATGTCCTGGCGTTCGGCGTAAGCGTCGAAACCGATCTTCTTCGCCATGGCCTCGCGCTGGGCGAGCATCTGGTCCTTGACCTCCTTCTTGACTACGACATGGCCGGGTACACCAACGACCGTTGCGCCGGCCGGCACATCCTTGACCACTACGGCGTTGCAGCCGATGCGTGCCCCAGTGCCGATTGTAATGGGACCCAGGATCTTGGCACCAGCGCCAATGACCACGTTGTTTTCCAGGGTAGGATGGCGTTTGACCTTTTGCCAAGTTGTCCCGCCAAGGGTCACGCCGTGGTAAATAGAGCAATCATCCCCGACCTCTGAGGTCTCGCCGACAACAATCCCCATACCATGATCGATAAAGAACCGCTTTCCGATCCTGGCACCTGGATGGATTTCGATGCCGGTCATGAAGCGTGCCATGTGGGCGCCAAGCCGTGCCAACAGGTAAAGTTTTTTTGTCCAGAACCAGTGATTGATACGGTGAAAAAAGATCGCCTGAAAACCCGGGCAGGTAAGGATAGTCTCCATGACAGAACGGGCCGCAGGATCGCGTTCAAATACAACCTGAATATCTTCTTTTAAGGTATCAAACATAGGGCATATTACCTGTCTAGATTTTGCATTTTTTCCAGTTGCTGGTTCAGTTTGTCCAGTATGGCCAAGGTCTCTTCCAGCCTTTGCTTTTCCTTGTCAACGACATCGGCGGGTGCGCGAGAGACAAAGTTTTCATTACCGAGCTTGCCCTGTAACCGTTGTTTCTCGGCATTCTTTTTCTCAATTTCCTTGCCCAGGCGTTCAATTTCGACCGCCGGATCGATCAGATCCGCCAGTGGGACAAGCAGTGTCATATCACCAGCGATGGCAATCACGGCATCATCGCTTTCGGTTACGGAGGGCTTGATGGAGTCAATCCGTGCCAGAGTCTTGAGATAGCTTTCATGTTCCCTGAGCCAGGCCTTTTCCTTAGTGCTGCCACCCTTGACCTGAACTGCCAGTGGTTTGCCCGGGGGAATGTCGCGTTCCGCGCGAATCCGCCGGACACCCAGTATAAATGATTTGATCCAATCTATCGTCGCAGTACTTTCCTTATCAACTTTGAAATCACTTGTCCCCGGATAGGGTTCCAGCATAATTGTTGTGCCTGTCCTGTTCAAAAAGGGCACTACCTTCAGCCAGAGTTCCTCGGTAATAAAGGGGATAAAGGGGTGCATCAGGCGTAATAATGTCTCAAGTACAGTAAGCAAGGTATACAACGTGCCGCGTTTTGCTTCATCTGTTGCCTCTGTATCAATAAGAGTAGTCTTGGAGAGTTCCAGATACCAGTCACAGAATTCATCCCAGGTAAATTCATAGAGGGCCTGTGCCGCCAGGTCAAAACGGTAGCCATTTATGGCAGCCGTCACCTCTTCGATTGCCTGCACAGCGCGTGTCATGATCCAGCGTTCAGCGAGCCCGTAGACCTTATCACCCTTATTAGGATCCAGAGGCTGGGACTCGACGTTCATCATGACATAGCGTGTCGCGTTCCAGAGCTTGTTGCAGAAATTGCGGTAGCCCTGTATTCGGCCGGTATCAAACCGGATGTCACGCCCTTGCGTTGCCAGTGAGGCGAAGGTGAAGCGCAGGGAGTCTGTCCCATAGGCATCAATACCATTGGGGAAGTGATCACGCGTAGCCTTTTCGATCTTGCCGGCATCCTGCGGCCGCATCAGCCCGGTGGTCCGTTTCCTAATCAGGTCCTTGAGATCGATACCGTCGATCAGATCAATCGGGTCGAGAATATTACCCTTGGACTTGGACATCTTCTGACCCTCGGCATCCCGAATCAGGCCATGCACATAGACTTCCCTGAAAGGGACATCGCCTGTGAATTTCAGGCCCATCATGATCATGCGCGCCACCCAGAAGAAGATGATGTCGAACCCGGTCACCAGCACGCTGGTGGGATAGAATTGTTTCAGTTCTTCACTATCCTCGGGCCAGTCCAGGGTGGAAAAGGGCCAGAGGGCAGAGGAGAACCAGGTATCCAGCACATCTTCATCCTGGACCAGTTGCACCTCCTTACCCAGTCCTTCATGTTGGCGAATGGCCGCTTCTGACTCGCCGACATAAATGTTGCCTTCGCTGTCATACCAGGCCGGGATCTGATGACCCCACCACAACTGGCGGCTGATGCACCAGTCCTCGATATTGCGCATCCACTCGAAATAGGTCTTGGCCCAGTTTTCCGGGACAAAACGGATATCGCCTTTTTTGACAGCTTTAATCGCTGGCTTGGCCAGCGGCCCAATCTTCACATACCACTGGTCCGTCAGGTAGGGTTCAATCACTGCGCCGGATCGGTCTCCCCGCGGCACCATCAGCTTGTGGGCGTCGGTCCTTTCCAATAGGCCGGCTGCCTCCAGGTCGGCGACGATCCGTTTGCGCGCAGCAAAGCGATCTAGACCCCGGTATTTCTCCGGGGCGGCATCATTTATTGCGGCATCCACGGTGAAGATGTTATGAAGTGGCAGGTCATGACGCATTCCAACCGCATAGTCATTAAAGTCATGGGCGGGGGTGATCTTTACACAACCGGTACCAAATTCCGGGTCCACATAATCGTCTGCAATGACGGGTATAGTCCTGCCCGTCAGGGGCAGTTCAAGTTGCTTGCCGATCAGCGAACGATAGCGTTCATCATCCGGATGGACAGCCACGGCCGCATCTCCCAGCATGGTCTCGGGTCGAGTAGTCGCGACCACAACATATCCTGATTCGCCCTGGGTAGGGTAGCGGATATGCCACAGATGGCCATTTTCCTCTTCTGAAATGACTTCAAGGTCGGAAATGGCGGTGTGCAGCACGGGATCCCAGTTGACCAGGCGCTTGCCCCGGTAGATCAGGCCCTCGTTATATAGATCAATAAACACCTTCTGGACGGCGTGCGAGAGGCCTTCATCCATGGTGAAGCGTTCCCGGGACCAGTCCATGGAAGTGCCCAGTCGCCGTAACTGCTGGGTAATGGTGTTGCCCGAGTGGTATTTCCAGTCCCAGACCTTTTCAATAAATTTCTCCCGCCCCAGGTCGTGACGGCTCAAGCCTTCTTGTTCGAGTTGCCGTTCCACAACCATCTGGGTCGCGATACCGGCATGGTCAGTTCCACATTGCCACAGGGTCCGGTCACCCAGCATACGATGGTATCGGATCAGTATGTCCATCAAGGTATGTTGAAAGGCATGACCCATGTGCAGGCTGCCGGTCACGTTGGGTGGCGGCAGCATAATGCAATATCCCGGGCCATCGCCCCTGGGGGCAAAATAATCATTTTCTTCCCAGTTGCGGTACAGGCGCGATTCTATTGATTGAGGGTCGTAGGTCTTTTCCATGTTGACGGACTTTCCGGGCACACATTAACGAAAGTCGGGCATTATGCCAGTAATGTCGTCTGTATTAACAGTTGAAATGGGACCTTGCTGCGAGGTGATTTGGCGTCAATCGGCTTTGTCTTCCTGATCCTCTTTAGATCCGGACGGGGACCGTTTGATCGGTTTCGATTGGAGTTGCAATCTTAACTCGGTGATGACGCTGTCCTTAATGGCGCCTTTCAGCAGGTCCAGCAGCGAATCCAGTTCGGTGGCGAGCTTTTCATCAACTACTTCCAGCAACGCGTCAAGTTGACCCTGGGTTACCCCAGGACTTGCCGGCATGGTCGCTCCAGGATAGCCGATATCGCCAATATCTTCCCCTATTTCCAGGTCAACCACTTCATCATCATCAGGCAATTCTTCATCCAACCCTGACTCAACTATATCGTCAAGGACGGGGATATCAGGCAAGTCTTGCCGCTTTGTTGTCTTTACTTGGGTGGTGATAATGTTTTCCAGGGCATCAATGCTCTCATCCAACTCAGCCGGGTCCGGTGTTGCTCCGTTCTGCGATTCGTCTTCTGGTGGGTCAGGCGTGTTCATTGTCTGTATCTATGGTGTGGTTGTGTAATTCATAGCCGCGTTCGCGATAGTCGCGGTAACGTTGGCGCGCCTGGTTTCTTTCTGGTTCATTACCGCTCACTATCTCTACGATTCTAGCAAACCTTTCCACTGCCGTGGGTATGCTTGGTGACAGGTTAATGAAGACATCCTGCTGGCCAATGTGATCTTCCTGCCAGCCGATATGTACCGGGACCGCATCCCGTTGGCCATCATCTGCCATGGCGTGGGGCAAGAAGCTGATGTCCCTGAATGTCCACAGCAGATCATCCATCATTGCTGCCTGATCCCGCGAAGCAACGTGCAGGTAAATCGAATGCCCTTGTTGCCAGGCCTTGTTGGCCATCAGGCAGGCAAAGCGCTGCTGTGTACTGTTGGCTGGCAGGATATAAAAATCAACACGTGGCATGAAGCAATAAAACCAGGCTATTTACTCTTGTCCAACAAGTACTGGGTAAGCAGTGGCACTGGCCGGCCGGTTGCGCCCTTCTTTTTCCCTGACAGCCATGCCGTACCCGCTATGTCGAGGTGGGCCCAGTGGAATTTCTTGGTGAATCTTGCCAGAAAGCAGGCTGCAGTAATTGTACCTGCCTCGCGGCCACCAACATTGGCCATATCAGCAAAGGGGCTGTTAAGTTGTTTGTCATATTCTTCCCAGAGTGGCATCTGCCAGGCACGATCACCGGTGAACTCTCCTGCGCCCAGCAGGTCCCTGGTCAGAGGGTCGTGGTTACTTAACAGGCCGGATGCATGGCTGCCCAATGCAACGACACAGGCGCCGGTCAGGGTGGCGATGTCGATCACGGTGGCCGGCTTGAAGCGCTCTGAATAGGTCAGCGCATCGCACAGGATCAGGCGGCCCTCGGCGTCGGTGTTGAGTATCTCGACTGTTTGTCCGGACATACTCTTTATAATGTCACCGGGTTTTGTAGCGAGACCACCCGGCATGTTCTCGGTTGCCGGGATTACACCGGTGATGTTCAGGGGCAGGCCTATATCAGCCGCAGCAACCAGGGTTCCGAATACACTGGCCGCACCGCACATATCGAATTTCATCTCGTCCATGGCCGCTGCAGGCTTGATGGAAATACCGCCAGTGTCAAAGGTCACGCCCTTGCCGACCAGAACATAGGGTTTGCTACCGGCCTTGCCACCCTTGTATTCCATTATGATCAGCTTGGCGGGTTCCCGGCTGCCCCGGGCAACCGACAGCAGAGTGTTCATGCCCAGCCTGGCCATCTGTTCCTCGTTCAATACCTTGACCCTGAATTTCTTGTAAGTTTTGCCCAGTTGTCTGGCCTGATTGGCGAGGTGGGTCGGGGTACACACATTAGACGGGCGATTTGCCAGATTGCGCGCCAGCTCCATGCCCTTGCTGATAGCAACGGCATGTTTCAAGGCCTTTTCACCGGCTGACTGTTCCCTACGTGTAGGGACGGCCAGCGCCAGCTTTTTAAGTTTCCTGCGGCCGGGTTTGTTCCGGGTCTTGAATTCATTAAATTCATAAATAGCTGATTCGGCTGCTTCTATGGCCTGTCTGATTTTCCAGTACCAATCGCGATCTTTTATATTGAGTTCCGGCAGGAAACTGATGGCATCGGTAATTCCGGTGCCGATAAGCTGCTTCATACTGTGAGAAATAATATTACGGTAAGCGTTATCCTTGATTTCGCGTTCCTTTCCGCAACCGATCAAGAGGACCCGATCTGCGAGTATTCCCGGTACGTTATATACCATCAGCCACTGCCCGGCTTTGCCTTCAATGTCGCCGCGGCGGATGATGCTGGAGAGGAATTTTTTACTGGTTTTGTCTATGGCACTGGCAGACGGAGACAATTTGCGTGATTCAAACACCCCCACGACAATACAGGCAGTACGCTGTTTCTCCGGGGCGCCGCTTTTTATCAGGTATTGCATAGTTACCTCGTTGATTTGAAAGTTAATTTCCCTGAAATTTTGTTATTGTCTGGTTTTGATGGCTGGATGTGTCAGTATTTGTTATTTTCGCTAGTTTATTCATTTACGAAAAGACGCGCAAAGGCGATAAACATTGATCCTGGAACGCTACATCTATCTTGAAATCACACAACGCATTTTCTGGATCGCCGGGATCCTGATACTGGTATTTTCGACGGACAAGTTTGTGGATTACCTGGGGGACGCAGCAGCCGGCAAGATTCCTACGGACTTTGTCATCAAGATGTTGACGCTTAGGCTTGTCTCTATGCAGACCGAGATGTTGCCGGCAATACTGTTTCTCTCCATATTGCTTGCCCTTGCAAGACTCAATCAGGATAACGAACTGGTCATGATGGCCGTGGCGGGAGTGGGCAAGAAACACCTTCTTTATATTGTTGGCAAATACTGCCTGTTTTTTTCTATCATCATCGGTGTTATTTCATTTATGGTTGCCCCTTGGGCTATATCCAAGATGGATGAGTTGAAAAATGAGGCCTGGCATTCTGCAAATATTACCGGCATTGTCTCGGGCAAGTTCAAGGAGCTGGACAAGGGTAATGGAGTTGTCTATATCGAAAAATTGTCGGATGACAAGGAAGTCATGGAAAATGTTTTTTTACAACTCAATCATGAAGGCAAGAACAGTGTACTGCGCTCAGGTTCTGCACGATTCGAGGTAGATGAGAATAGCGGCAACCGCTACATCGTATTCGAAAATGGTACACGTTACCTTGGAAAACCTGGTTCACTTGAGTACCAGATCACTGACTATGAAAAATACGGTGTATTGATACAGTCAGGCACGGGTGACATTGTTTTCCAGAGTACAGAGGCATTACCGATGCGTGTATTAATGGTATCACCATTGCCCCGGCATCAGGCAGAATTACAATGGAGGGTATCTTCAATTATTATTTGCATGCTACTGGGCCTGCTGGCAGTGCTGCTGAACCAGTACCCGTTTGGCCAGAAAACATTCTCACTAATCCTGCTGGGTATACTGGCCTATTTCATTTATAACAATCTGTTGGGTATCTCAAAAAATCTGGTGGAGAGGGATCAACTGACACCCTATATTGGTTTGTGGTGGGTTCATGTCCTGTTAATCATGATACTTGTCATGATCTATCACTATCCCCTAATTTCGAAACACTGGCGATTGCGCTTTGCAAGCAAGCTTAACAAGCCATGAAGATCATTGATCGTTATATTATCCTTACCCTGATCAAATCATTCACGGTCAGCTTGCTGGCTTTTCTCGCATTGTTTGTCTTTCAGTATATGCTAGAGGAGCTGGGAGATACTGGTAAAGGTAATTACAATACAGTAACTGCTATCCAGTATGTATTTCTGAGTATCCCTCGCCTAGCCTATGAGTTGATTCCTATCGCTGCCGTGATTGGCTCCATGGCGACGCTTGGAATACTTTCACATAATAGCGAGCTGGTAATCCTGCGTACCTCCGGTATATCGTTGTACCGTTTGGCATGGTCATTGGCAAAAGGCGGGATGATTATTGTGCTTTTCGCAATGCTGATCGGTGAATTCGTTGCGCCCACCTTTGAACAAACAGCAAAGCATCTGCGTTCAGTTGCCATTTCACAGCAAATTGCACTCAAGACCCGGAATGGTTTCTGGTCGCGTGATGACTCAAGTTTTATCAATATAAGAAAAATATTACCAGGTAACCAGATAGAAGATATTTATATCTATGAGTTTGATGAATACAACAAATTGCATAGCAGTACCTATGCCAGGCGTGCAGAATATATCGAGGACAAATGGCGGCTTGAAGATATACAAAAATCTGTCATATCCAGTGACGGTGTTACCGGGGAACGACAGGAATCTGCAATATGGGAATCATTACTGAGCCCCGAACTGGTAAGTTTGGTAACCATCAGGCCGCAATATCTGACACTTCGGGAATTGTACCGGTATATCACTTACCTTGAAGAGAATAACCAGAACAGTCTGCAATATCAGCAGGCCCTCTGGTCGAAACTGATCAAGCCATTCACTATTATCGCAATGATTATACTGGCGGTTCCCCTGGTAAAAAGCCATTCCCATACGATCACCGTCAGTCAGCGTGTCTTTATAGGTAGTTTTATTGGTATCGCCATTCATATCCTTAACGAGATCGCAGCACAAATGGGCGTGGTCTACGCGATTAATTCTTTAATTAGTGCTACAGCACCGACTATTCTGGTCATCTTGGTTACAGTTTACCTGATGCGCAGAAGCGCTTAGGAAAAAAGTGTCATTTCGAATTGATTACCAGCCGCGTCCTGGAATATCGGTCATGGAAGGCTGCACGATTTTGATCGAAAAGTGCCCATAGGAAGCCCGCGCCGAACATCAGCCAGGAGATCATTGCAAGGAAAAAGCGTCTGCTGGCATCCGGCCAAGTCACGGTTATATCCTTGTCTCCGACAAGTTTTATGTTCCAGGCGCGCATCCCCAGGGTTTGTCCACCATGCGTCCACTGCCAGAGAAAATAGAAGTAACTGATTAAAACGAGATAGATCTCATAAGGTATATTACCGCTTTCTATGGCCTCCCCGCCGGTAGCGGGCAGCAGGATCAAAGTAAAGAAAAAGAACACTGACAGCAGCAGCAGGCAATCATAAAAGATAGCCGCCATACGTCGAGGTAATGAGCAGGTTGTTTGAGGGTCTTGCATGGTTAATAGTAAGGGCATTATTGCTGTGAATATGGGTACCGATTTATGTGGGCAAACAGTCAAATATTGCACCGCAATAGATATCAAGTAATCACTAAGTTAATGATACTTTTCTTATAATTCGTGTTTTAATCATTGTTTCTTTTTTAGTAATATATCAGATCTCTGTTTTATTCCTGTGCTTGGTTTTCACAGGGTACAAGTAGCAATAATAATAAGCCCTGTGGCGGTATCGTCGACTAGACGGTTTCAGCCAGGCAGGTAGCGATACCCTCTATCGTGACCAGGGCGTGAACTTGTTAACTGCGGGTGGGCATTGAAGCCCTTGCGCAGAAGACGGGAGTGACACGCAGGCACGCGCCTCCCCAATCATTTAGGAGGTGTAACTATGGCTACCATTTACGGTGATCCCCTCTTCTTGCCTACGCTTCTTAGCAACCAAAAGGCGGACGATCAATTCGATCTCATCGGCACCGATAACTCGGACAACCTCATCATTGGCGATGTCGTTTCTATTATCGATCACGGCTGGGGTGGTAACGATATGATTTTCGGCGGTAATGTCACCGATGGCAGCATTATCGGGAACAGTCTCTATGGTGATGCAGAGTCGAGCCTGACGGATTTTGCCCGCGGCGGTGACGATACGATTTATGGTGGCAGCAACAGCGGCAGCGGGACAGTTACCAATTTCATTTACGGCGATGCCGACACAATACAAGACAAGTCCCGGGGTGGCCATGACACCCTGGTGGGGGGTGATAACACCAGCGACGGTCGAGTAGAAAATCATATGTATGGTGACGCAGGCGTAATGTCCGGTAACAGCAAAGGCGGGTCTGACACGATAACCGGGGGAAGTAATTACGGTTCGGGCGACATTACAAATGCATTATACGGCGATGCGTATGTCATGACAGGCATGGCGAAGGGTGGTAACGATACCTTGACCGGTGGCAATGCGTATGACAACAGCTCAGTTACCAATATCTTAAGTGGCGACGGGAACGAGTTGCGTAATTCCGCAATGGCCGGCGATGACGTCATAATCGGCGGCGACAACTTTGGCGATGGAACTGTC
>QKIY01000003.1 GCA_003250975.1 Gammaproteobacteria bacterium
GACCGGATAGCCTTTCTGCGGGTATGTTCCGGCAGTTACCACAAGGGCATGAAAATGCGGCATGTGCGTCTCGGTCGCGATGTCCAGGTTTCCAATGCCCTGACTTTCCTGGCTTCCGACAGGGGACATGTCGAAGAGGCTTATCCCGGTGATATCATCGGCCTGCACAATCACGGCACGATTCGCATCGGAGACACCTTCACCCAGGGTGAGGATCTCAGGTACACGGGGATCCCGAATTTTGCACCGGAACTGTTTCGTCGCGCGATGCTGAATGACCCGCTGCGCATGAAGGCTCTGCAGAAGGGCCTGGACCAGTTGTGCGAGGAGGGCGCTACCCAGCTGTTTCGGCCATTGAAAAACAATGACCTGATTCTGGGGGCGGTGGGCATCCTGCAGTTCGACGTGGTCGCGCATCGCCTGAAAGACGAATATGGCGTCGACTGCCGGTTTGAGCCGGTATCAGTTGCGACCGCGCGCTGGATCGAATGCGATGACGGCGGGCTTGAAGCACGGTTCCGCGACAAGGCCTATGAAAACCTGGCTGAAGACCAGAGCGGGGCGCTGGTCTATATAGCGCCGACACGGGTTAACCTGGACCTCGCTATGGAGAAATGGCCGGATATCAGGTTTCTGGCCACACGAGAGCACTAGCCGGCAATCAGAACAACTGCCGGGTTCACGCCTGCAGTGACTGGCAATGCATAACAGGCGCGGTTAAAACTCAATCCAGTCAATGATGTATTCCTCGAGCTGGTCATGACTGATCTGTTGCTCGTCCGCGGTACGCCCGCGCACCGAAATCCCCGCTGTATGGACCGTTCCAGGGTCTCCGGAAACCAGCGGGTGCCACCATGCCAATGGTTGGCCATGGTACAGGCGGCGATACGCGCAGCTGGCAGGCAGCCAGTCAAACTGGTCTTCCCCGGACTGCGACAGGTCGAGGCAGTCTGCCACAATGCGCTTGCGCTCAGCGTAGTTGTTGCAGCGGCAGCTGTGTGTATCAAGCAGGCGGCATGCCACGTTGGTATAGTAAAGCAGTCCGGTATCGACATCCTCGAGTTTGTGCAGGCAGCATCGTCCACAGCCGTCGCATAGTGATTCCCACTCCACGCGCGTCATCTCGCGGAGTGTTTTTGTATTCCAAAATGCGCGCGCTTCTGTAACCATGGCGAGACCATTATCCATGAAAACAGGTGCTTTTTCCGGATGAAGCGTAAATGAGGCATACCCGCGAAAGATGGGGCTGGGTCTTCTATGACTGGGCCAATTCCGCGTTTGCGACGACAGTCATGGCAGGGTTTTTCCCGGTTTACTTCAAGGCATACTGGAATACCGGCCTGGACCCGACCGAGAGTACGTTTCGTCTCGGGCTGGCCAATTCCGTTGCCAGTTTGCTGATTGTACTGCTGGCGCCGGTGCTTGGTGCGATGGCTGATTGCATGAGCCGTCGCAAGGCCATGCTGTTTGTCTTTGCATGCCTCGGCTGGCTGATGACCGGAGGGCTGTACCTCGTCGCCGAGGGTGACTGGTTCATTGCCGCACTGCTATACATTCTTGCGGTGATAGGGTTCTCCGGCAGCAACATTTTCTATGACTCGTTGCTTCCATTTATATCCACCAGCGATGAACTGGATCGTACATCGGCATTCGGATTTGCATTTGGCTACCTGGGCGGTGGTTTGCTGTTCGCATGCAACATCCTCATGGTCCTGCATCCTGACTGGTTCGGACTGGCTGACGGTGACGCGGCTGTGCGCGCGTCATTTCTGATGGTCGCAGTATGGTGGCTGGTTTTTTCGCTGCCCTTGTTGCTCCTGGTGGGGGAGCCGGATGGATCGATCAAGGGTCCATCGCTGAACGTTGTCAGGGAAGGCTTTGTGCGAGTCTGGCATACCTTGCATGAAATCAGAAGATTGCGGCATGTGTGGCTGTTCCTTGTCGCCTACTGGTTGTACATCGATGGCGTCGATACGATCGTACGCATGGCGGTCGACTACGGTCTGTCGCTGGGATTTGATCACAAGAGCCTGCTCATGGCGCTGCTGATAACGCAATTCACGGGTTTTCCAGCCGCGATCGCGTTCGGTTTCCTGGGCAGCCGGTTCGGTCCCAGGGCAGGCATCCTGCTCGGGTTGCTGATATATACGGTGGTCACCATCAGGGCTTCTGTTATGTCATCCCCGGATGAGTTCTACATGCTGGCATTTGCGATCGGCCTGGCGCAGGGCGGAGTCCAGGCATTGAGCCGATCCCTGTATGCACGGATGATCCCGGGTAACCGTACTGCCGAATTTTTCGGTTTCTACAACATGCTGGGCAAATTTGCTGCCGTCATCGGTCCGGTCATGATGGGCTGGGCCGGTGCACTATCCGCCAGTCCACGTACCGGGATCTTGTCGTTGCTGATACTGTTTATCGCAGGTGCCCTGGTTCTGACGAGGGTGGAGGTGGACAGGAGTCGGATCTAGCTCAGTAGCCAGGTATGTATGGTTGCAAAGTTAAGCGTTTACGTGATTTCTGAGTTTTGTGCTGGGGGGTATACCGGCATACACAGCGCAGGTGCGATGTGGATCAAGCCTGCGTCGTGATATACGTCCACTTGCATGACATTTAATTGTCAGAAACGCATCGGGTTCCGGGTGCAAATACTGAGATAAGCTTTCTGTCCTGACACAAGATATTGTGTGTTAAAAATTTGACGCACATAACATCTTGATTCTAAGTAGATATACGGGTATAAAACAAAAAACCTATAAATAGTGCAGTTTTTAATGGAGCAGATCTAAGTGCTCTGATTTTGTTGATGGAGGAGATAACAAGTGCAAAAAACTTCCAACAATTCACTCACCCAGTTTTACGATCAACTTGTTACCGATTTCAATGAAGAACTTGGGATTATGTGGTGCTACATGAACCCATATCCTCGTCCCTGTTTTACACCGCAACTCCTTAATGATCTCAGTGGCTTCCTGCATGTCATGCGGAATAAGGTGAGTAGCGATATACGTCTAGGTGGATGTTCAGCAATAAAATATATTGTATTTGGGTCATATAAACCGGGTGTGTTCAGCCTTGGTGGAGATCTTGCGTTATTTACAGAATGTATAAATTCAGGCGATAGGGACAAACTTAGTAAGTACATGAGGCTGAGTATTGAGGTGATGTACAGTATCTATACGAACATGGATATTCCTATCACGACAATATCACTCATTCGCGGGAATGCACTTGGTGCGGGATTTGAAGGAGCATTGTCATGCGACTACATGATCGCAGAAAAAAATGTTCAGCTAGGTTTTCCTGAAGTTCTGTTCAATATGTTTCCTGGTATGGGCGCATACAGTTTTCTCGCTCGAAGAATTGATCCAGTACGTGTTGAGAAGATGATCCTTAGCGGAAGAATCTACACATCACAAGAGCTGCATGATATGTACCTGATAGATGCTGTCGCTGAAACTGGACATGGTGAAGTCGAAGTCGAAAACTTCATTAAAAAACTCGAGAAATCAAGAAATACCAGGCTTGCTGTGCTTAAAATGAGAAATATGATAAACCCGGTAAGTTTCGAAGAGATGCTGAATATTGGTGAAGTCTGGGTTGAATCCGCAATGTCATTGTCAGCCAAGGAACTTAAAACAATGCAAAGGCTTGTGCGGTCACAAGACAGGATGGCTAAGTCACTGATTTCAGCTGAATCTGTAGGGAAAATGCAAGGAGTATTATCTAGATAGCTGTCTTGTGATAGTGAAAATCACGTGTGATTCCTGAGAAAGCTTTAACCTGATTCTCCGTTTGCTACAGCATAGGATGGTCTGTCCGCTTCTGTGTATTCTGACAATGTTTCCTCGGTTTGCTTGAAAAGCAAATTAACAGCTTTCAGATTCTCGATAAAGTTCTGTGTGCATGATTCCTGTAGTAATGTTTGTTTGCAATGCAAAAAAAGCCTTTGTGCTCCCATGCTTCCTGCGCTACCTTTTAATGCGTGGATGTTTTCAAGATAGGATTCGTAATCCTTTTCCGCAACAGCAGATTCCATTGCAGATAATAATTTCTTGCCATCCTCTCTAAATACTGCGATTAGGTCGCGAATAAAGTTTTCGTCGCCAGAAAGATCTTTTAAGCTACTTAGTACGTCAAGGTTTATTAACTGTTCATTTTCGATGTTATTTCTAGCAGGCTTATCATTTGATGGCAAACATTCAGGAGAATTACCAGGACGCTTGTTTACGCCGGAGCAAAGGTCGTTGATTGTCGATATCAGTTTCGAAGCTACAATAGGCTTCGTGAGGTAAGCATCAATATTAGCTTCTTGGCACTCGCGTTTTGCCTCGATTGTCGCGTTAGCTGTAAGAATGATTATTGGAGGTCTGGATTCGAGAGGGGTAGTGAACTTATAAATCTTGGCGGCCTCAATCCCCCCCATAACGGGCATTTGCATATCCATGATAACGAGGTCAAAATTGCCATTTTCCAGTTTATCTAGTGCAAGTTGGCCATTCTCAACCAGTACGCAGTTGTGACCGGCTCGATCAAGTATCTTCGAAATTACAAGGCGGTTTGTTTGGTTATCTTCTGCGACTAATATATTTAATGCAGTCAATTCCTTGGGGTCGCATGCATTTGATACAGTTACGTTACTGTTTGTTTGAATGTCATCAATTCCTGCAGCATGCATTGCATTAAATAATGCAGATCTGTCAACTGGACGATTTAGAACATTCGTTACGCCACGTTTGTAGTATTCTTCGATCGTTTCCTCATTAAATTGATCAGATATTAGAATTACTGTTATGTTTTTCGTTCTATTGTCTGACCGAATCGCATCTAGCAAATTAAGATCAACACCTTCATTGTATTTTGTATCAATAATTACTGCAGTAAATGGATCGGTTGAATAATCCGCTGTCAGTTCCGTGAATATGCTCTCGCAGGATTCAATGATTTTATAGGTGATATTCCAATCCCGGATCGAGGTGATGATTTCGTTTTCGGTATTATCTCCTGTAATGAGTACGTGTAATTTATTTAAGACTTTATTTTCATCAATACTTTCTTGGTTAGGCTGCTTTTTAAATGGAACTTGCAGCCAGAATGTGCTGCCAATATCGACCACACTATGGACGCCTATTTCTCCGTTCATAAGCTCAACAATCTGCTTTGATATTGTTGTGCCAAGACCTGTGCCACCATATTTGCGTGTAGTTGAACTGTCGGCCTGTGTGAAGCTGTTAAAAACAGTCTTTTGCGACTCGAGAGGTATGCCGATACCAGTGTCAATAACTTCAAACCGCAGTGTGGCTGTGTCTTTGTCTTCCGAAACTGTACTGACTCGTATTTCTACACTTCCAGATTCGGTGAATTTGATAGCATTGCCTATCAAGTTTATAAACACTTGTCTCAAATGGTGAGGGTCACCAATTAACCTGAAAGGAGT
>QKIY01000014.1 GCA_003250975.1 Gammaproteobacteria bacterium
GGTCGTAGGCCTTGAACTCACCACCAAATTTCTCGCCCATGACCTTGGTGATCGCTGCCGTCAGGGTCGTCTTGCCATGGTCTACGTGACCAATCGTTCCCACATTTACATGCGGCTTCTTACGTTCAAATTTCTCCTTGGACATTAACTTTTCTCCTCAGCGAAACAATTTAACAATAGCAATGTAAGACAATAATCGATTCAATTTCCGGTACAACGCCTGACAACACTGGAGCCCATAACCGGATTTGAACCGGTGACCTCTTCCTTACCAAGGAAGTGCTCTACCGACTGAGCTATATGGGCCAAACATAGCTACAAGTTTTAAGTCACAAGTATGAGTCATAATAAAGATGATTCCTGAACTATCTTGTATCTTATGACTTATGGCTTTTGACTGCATTTTTTGGAGCGGGTGATGGGAATCGAACCCACATCATCAGCTTGGAAGGCTGAGGTTCTACCATTGAACTACACCCGCGATATCTCTCTTCCAAGCCACGAGCTTTTATCTATCCCTAGTGGGGGGCTGCCCGCTCGTCATTTTCGCTTCGCTCCGCCTATGACTCGCTCATACCCTTATTTCCAAGCCTGCTGACATGTTTTCCACGCGACCCTACCAGCCAAATACCCACCTTTTCCCCCGCACCTTTTCAATTTCTGGTGGAGGGGGTAGGATTCGAACCTACGAAGACATAAGTCAGCAGATTTACAGTCTGCCCCCGTTGGCCGCTTGGGTACCCCTCCGAAAAGTAAGCCGACGATTTTCAATGAATTAGAAAACCCTGTCAACAACCTTGCCGGTGAATTTATCCCCCTGAGCGAAGGATTTTTCCGGTTAACCCATCCCTGATCGGGGTCGTATGGGCCAGCCCACCCAACTCTCCTGGCACAATATAGTCCAGCTCCCCGTCAAAATATTGTCTGACCTTCAATATGGACCTGGCGGGCGGTAAGAGGGAGGGATTGGCGCTGGTGGAAACCAGGGGTCCGGCCTCCGCACACAGGGACATGACGATTTCATGGTTGCTGACGCGAACGGCCACAGATTCATGGTCCCCCCTTATCCAGGCGGGGACTGCCGGCCTGGCAGGTAATACCCAGGTAACGGGTCCAGGCCAGGTAGATATCACCCTATCCCTGATCCCCTCGTCCGGGATGACGATATATGGCAACAGTTGTTCCAGAGAGGACGCCACCAGGATCAGGCCCTTGCGGATAGATCGGTATTTCAGTTCCAGGATCCGTAAAACGGCAGGCCAGCAGTGGGGCAGACAACCCAGTCCATAGACAGCCTCGGTAGGATAGGCAATCACCCCCCCCGCTTGGAGGGCCCTGATTGCCATGCGTAAATGCCAGGAATTCAAGCGGCTTTGGCCAGTATCGGGTTACCCCGTTTTGCGGCGAACCCTTCTCCCACCCCGGGCCGGAGCCTCAGCAAGGATGGTCTGAGACTCTTCAAGAGTCAAGCTGGCAGGCTCACGATCCTTGGGAATCTTCGCGTTCTTCTTTCCATCCGTAATATAAGGCCCGTAACGGCCATTGAGGATGGAAATGCCGGCATCCTTGAAGACCTTGATTTCTTTTTCGGCATCGGCCTTTTTCTTTTCCGCAATGAGTTCGAGGGCTCGTTCCAGGCCGACGGTATAAGGGTCATCCTCCTTTTTCAGCGAGACGAATTTGCTGCCATAACGGATATAAGGGCCGAATCGCCCGATATTGGCCGCAACCTCTTCACCCTCAGGTGTTTCACCCAGCAGGCGGGGTAGTTTAAAGAGTTCCAGGGCCTCGTCCAGTTCAATAGTGTCCATCCGTTGACCTGGCCGCAGGCCAGCAAATTTGGGTTTTTCGTCATCTTCACGGGTACCGATCTGGACATAGGGTCCGTATCGACCCATCCTGACAGATACTGGCAAACCGCTTTTGGGGTCGATGCCGAGTTCACGGGCCTGGGTCGCCTCCTTACGGCTGACATTTTCCTCCTTGTCTTTTACCTTTTTCTCAAAGGCCTTCCAGAATTTCCGCAGAAGCGGGATCCAGTCCTTCTCTCCCCGTGACACGGCGTCCAGTTCATCCTCAAGACGGGCAGTAAACTCGTAATCGACATAATCAGTAAAGTGTTCTGTCAGAAATTTATTCACGATCCGGCCAACATCTGTGGGGATAAACCGCTTGTTATCGAGTTCAACATATTCCCTCTGCAGCAGCGTGGAGATAATGCTGGCATACGTGGAGGGACGCCCTATGCCAAATTCTTCCAGAGACTTGACCAGGCTGGCCTCGGTATACCTGGGGGGAGGTTCGGTAAAATGCTGTTCCGAGCGTATCTCCTTCAAATCAACAATATCGCCTTTTTTCAGGGGAGGTAGCGTACCCTGATCCGTTTCCTGTCCTGAATCATCCTGGCCTTCGAGGTAGACTGCCATAAAACCCGGATCTGCGATCGTTGATCCGGTGGCACGAAAAATATTGCCCTTGCCGCAATCAAAATCCACAGAAACTGTATTAATTGTCGCATGTTTCATCTGGCTGGCGACCGTGCGTTTCCATATCAATTCGTACAATTTGAACTGATCACTAGTGAGCTTCGTTTTGATCTCCTTTGGAATCCGATATACGGATGTTGGCCGGATTCCTTCATGAGCCTCCTGCGCATTTTTCGATTTTGTCTTAAACTCTCGAGACTTGACCGGCCGGTTATCCGCTCCGTATCGCTCGGCAATAAATGCCCTGATCTCTTCAAGGGCTTCCTCGGCAAGCGTAACAGAATCCGTCCTCATGTAGGTTATAAGACCGACCGCACCATCTCCTATATCAATACCTTCATACAGCTGCTGTGCGACACGCATCGTACGCTGTGCAGTGAAACCAAGTTTCCGGATGGCCTCCTGCTGCATAGTTGATGTAATAAAGGGTGCCGATGGCTGCCTTTTGCGTTGCTTCTTTTCGATCGTACTGACTGTCAGTTTGCCATTAGCCAACTTTAATAGTTTATCTCTTGCTGCATTGGCAGTATCAGCATCGGTAATACTAAACTGCTTAAGCTTTTCATTATCAAGATGCGTCAGTTTTGATGAAAATTCCGAATTCTCACGTTGCAGGTCTGCTTCAATTGTCCAGTATTCCCTTGATTCAAATTTTTCGATTTCCTCTTCCCGCTCGACAATCATACGCAAGGCAGGACTTTGTACCCTGCCGGCAGAAAGACCACGGCGTATTTTTTTCCATAATAATGGGGAAAGGTTGAAACCAACAAGGTAATCAAGCGCCCGTCTGGCCTGTTGTGCATTAATGAGTTCTATAGACAGTTCCCTTGGATGCGCAATGGATTGCTCAATCGCCGACTTGGTTACTTCATAAAATACTACTCGATGAACATCTTTCCCCTTCAAAGCGTTTCTTTCCTTGAGCAACTCATATAAATGCCAGGAAATGGCTTCACCTTCACGGTCGGGGTCAGTCGCCAGATAAAGTGTGTCTGCCTTTTTAAGCGCCTTGGCTATGGCATCAACCTGCTTGCTGCTTTTCTCTATAGGTTCGTACTTCATTGCAAAATCATGTTCCGTATCCACTGCGCCGGCCTTGGGCAGCAAATCACGCACATGACCATACGAGGCAAGAACTTCGTAGTCCTTTCCAAGATAACGATTTAGTGTCTTTGCCTTTGCCGGCGATTCTACAATGACTAGAGATTTGCTCATATTGAATTACAGGACAAAATTAATTTCGCAGGAATTTAAAACAACCCGATGGGGAGACGCCGTTTAATGAAGGCTTGTGCTTAAATCGTCCATGACAATGTCTTCCATCCAGGTAATAGCAGCCTCCTTGTCAGGCTGGTTAAACAGGACCATAAGAACCACCCACTTCAGACGTTGTAAATCAATTTCACAGCTTTCAAGTGCCATAATCCGGTCAATTACCAACTCACGTTCCTTTGTATTTAATACCTTTGCCTGTTCAAGAAACAACAGAAAACCCCGACACTCTGCATCCAGTCTCTCCAGTTCCTGATCACTGAAAAGACGTATTGAAGATAGCTCTGATGACAATGTTGATGTATCAACATACTCTCTCTGGCTGGCCAGCCCTTCAAGCCAGGAAAATGCCTTGTCGATCTGTGATTCTACGAAACCGGCTTCTATAAGCTGGGTCTTGAGTGACTCTTGATCGGGGACAAACTCAAGTTCATCTCCTACATAGTTATCAAATATATACATTAATACATCCAAAACAGTTTCTTTCATTAAAATAGTCTCTGATTTGTTCTTGTATAAAGGCCGCATGGATCAGATTTCACCACGCCCTTAACCTCAAGTTGTGAAAGCATGGAGGAAACAGCATCTGCCGTCAATCCGCTAAGTTCAATCAATCTATCGGGGGAAATGGGTTCATACCCTATACATTCCAGCAATAATTTGCTGTCGGGGTCAAGCCCCGAAATGGGAGCATGCCAAGTTGATTCAGCCGAATTCCCCGTTAATACAGGGTCAAACCGGTATTTCAATTCTTCAAGTACGTCCTCATTTGATTCTATCAGCTTCGCACCCTGCTTGATCATATAATGGCTTCCCCTGGCCAGGGGATTGTAGATCGAACCCGGCACGGCGAAGACCTCACGTCCCTGCTCTATTGCATGGCGGGCAGTTATAAGAGAGCCGCTTTTTACCGCTGCTTCCACAATAATAACCCCCAAACTCATACCACTGATAATGCGGTTTCGCCGGGGAAAATTTTCCGGTTTTGGCGGCATGCCGGTGGCAAACTCCGAAATTACTGCACCTTGCACTTGGATCTCATTCGCAAGCGATTTATGCCTGGCAGGATAGACCTTGTCAGGGCCGCTGCCCAGCACAGCTATAGTGTGACCACCGGCATCCAGCGCCCCCTTGTGTGCGCAATAATCAATGCCCAGTGCAAGACCGCTTGTGATCGTTAATCCCGTATTCACCAAGTGTCCCGCAAATGATCGCGCAGTTTGTCTCCCCATATGAGAGGGATTGCGGCTGCCAACGATTGCAATCTGGGGTCGCAGCAAAACATCACGATCACCACTTACAAATAACACCGGTGGAGCATCGGAGATCTCTTTCAACAAGGGCGGATAACATGCATCCGCCTGTGAAACCAGAAAATGGCCAGGCTGCTCCAGCCACCTGAGATCCTGCTCGATATCCTTCACTTCAGGTTCTTTTAAATAACAGACGGACCTGTCTGGTATGCCAAGGGCTTTCAGTTCCGGTTCCAGGGCGGCAAGAATATTTTCCGGTGAACCGTATAATTCAATCAACTTGTTGATATGTGAGGGACCCAGGCCGGGCGCTCTCGCAAGAACCAGCAGACTTCTCTGCATGTCATCCATGACGTTTCTCCCTGTTAATTTATATATTCATTTTGCAGATATATATGCATGCCTTGCAAGCCCGGAAAAAAAACAGCGCCACAAGGCGCTGCTTATACATTCACTGAGTGATTTGCTTTATATCAAAGATTTCTCACGCTGTCATAGAGATGCATGGGGGCAACAGCCTCCATTACCAGGGCATAACTCAGATTATCAAAGGTACGAAAGACCATGATGACACCGGCGTACTCTGCAGGTAACTGTACTGTTTCACTCTTGGCCGCCTGTCTACCAAGATAACCAATTAAGTCCGTATCTTCGATTGTTTCCCGATATTTATATTTCTTGGTGGTATTTGTATCTGCCCCGGTTGCAATATAATCCTCGACCGTTTCACCGCTCTGGTATACACCGAGTACTGTACCCGCCTGCATCCCGTCTTCATGACCGAGGTCCACCACGATTATCTGGAATTGCCCGATCTCCGAAACGCCATCTATAACAGAAATAACATTACCACTGACCTCGTGGTCAGGCGTTACAGGAATAAAATCTCTGTTTAGCTCATCGCCGGATTCCTCGGCGAGGCGGTCACCAATCAGAACTTCCCGGTTTGATTCCGAAACAATAAATGATGCAGGATCACCTGTTCTCGTAACGTACGCATCTCCTACATAGAGGGCCTCATAGCCCAAGATCTTTTTCTCATCTTTCACAGGGTTGATATAGGCCGGACCTTTTCGGTATATCGCATAACGTTTACCTTCTGATTCATCAGGCATGCCACGCACATATATCTTGTTGCCAGAACCAGCAATCAGGTGCTGGTCATAGCTGGAGACCACATAAGGCCAATCATCCATTTCATTCTCGCCCACAACCAGGGGCCGCGTCAGAAATTGCTCAATGATATCGATAGGAATGGTGGGTATTGCACTTTCTCGATCATAGACACGAATCTGCGGCTCGAGTCTGACATACCGGTCATCCCCTGCGCCTTCGACAACCTCACGCTCTTTGCCTTCCTCTACTACACCCCTCTCCTTGATAAGCAGATAGGGCTTGCCATCAATATAATCCAGAGCAACGATGTCCCCGGGATAAATCAGGTGGGGATTTTCTATATGTGGATTCACCCTCCAGACCTTGGGCCACACCCATGGATTTGCCAAAAACCGGTCGGAAATATCCCATAAGGTATCCCCCTTAACGACGACATAGAGATCCGGGTGATCAGGTCTGACCTGAACCTCTTCCGCCTGGCAGACAACAGCGGCTGATATTAATGTAATAATTATTAAGAATTTATTCAGCATGTCTATTACCTTACACTCATTCCTTAATGTAGATTAGCAAAAAGTCTAGCAAAATATCGGCTAGAGTACACACTTTCTTATGTAATATGTGTGAACTAGTTTTTTTTTGTATACTATCAGTAAGTTATTAATCTTTTGAGAATCCCGTATGGCGTTACTTGAGGTATTACATTTCCCCAACCCAAGATTACGGCTGAAGGCACAGGCGGTCGAGTCGGTGGACGAATCTATCAGGACCCTGGCACGAGACATGCTTGAGACGATGTATACAGAGGGCGGCATCGGCCTGGCAGCGACCCAGGTTGATGCCCAAAAAAGGGTGATCGTGATCGACCTTTCAGAAGACAGGAATGAACCTATCTACTTGATTAACCCGGAAATTACTGAACTTGAAGGAAGTGAGCAAATGAAGGAGGGATGCCTTTCTGTGCCCGGATATTATGACTTGGTGGAAAGGGCAGAAAAAATCCGCTTCCGTTATCTAGACCTTGACGGAAATACGATCGAACGTGAGGCAGATGGCCTGCTTGCTGTCTGTGTACAGCATGAGATTGATCATCTCGATGGTAAGTTATTCATTGACTACCTCTCCCCCCTGAAGCAGCAGCGATTGCGAAAAAAACTGGAAAAGCAGGAAAGGCTGGAGCGACATCAGGCGCAGGTCCTCTAGAGTGAAACTACGCCTGGCCTTCGCCGGCACGCCCGAGTTGGCAGCGACGGTACTCAGGGCCTTACTGGATGCGGGCCGTCATTCTGTCGAATGCGTCTATACTCAACCGGATCGACCCGCTGGCCGTGGCAGGAAACTCAAACCCAGCCCGGTCAAGGAACTGGCACTGGAGCGGGGGCTGACGCTATACCAACCCGAGACAGCCGCCGGGATGGACCCAGACTATCAATTACAGGAACTGGACCTGCTTGTCGTTGTGGCCTATGGCATGCTCCTGCCAGCCGATATCATCAAACGCCCCAGGCTGGGCAGTATCAATATCCACACTTCGCTGCTACCCCGTTGGCGTGGGGCGGCTCCCATCCAGCGTGCAATCGAGGCCGGTGACCGGGAAACTGGCGTCAGTATCATGCAAATGGACGCGGGTCTGGATACGGGCCCTGTCCTGGCCCAGGCAAGCTGCCCGATAGGACCGCGGGATACAAGTAGTGACCTGCAAGACCGGTTGGCCAGTTTAGGCGCAGACTGCCTTGCCAAGACACTGGACCTGATGGCGGCAGGTGCGATAACTCCCGTCCCACAGGACAATCGGCAAGCAAGCTACGCCCATAAGATCACCAAGGCCGAGGCGCGGCTTGACTGGTCCCGACCGGCGGCGGATCTCGAACGCACCATTCGCGCGTTCAACCCTCACCCCATCGCCTATGGTGATCTTAAGGGCCAGGTTTTCCGTATTTGGGAAGCGGAGGCCATAGGGCTAAGTTGCATGGAAGACCCCGGGACTATTCTTACATGCAGCAGGCAGGGAATTGATGTCTGTACCGGGGATGGCGTGCTTCGTTTATTGCAGATCCAGCCTGCCGGTAAACGTACCATGACAGTCGCAGAATTCATTAACGGGCAACCAGATTTTTTTAATTAGAACAATAAGTTATTGTCTTATTTCAACACCGGCGATTACGAATACTCCCCCATGCAAGCCCGGACCTGTGCAGCCCTGATCCTTAGCACCCTTTTTAACGAGAAAAAGAATCTTTCTGTCGTTATGCCCGTGTATCTGGCCCGTCTCGGTGATAAACGGGACCGGGCACTGGCCCAGGAATTGAGCTATGGCGTGATGCGCTGGTACTTCAAACTGGATGTCCTTCTAGCACACATGCTGGAAAGGCCGGTTAAGCACAAGGACAACGACATCAAGGCCCTTCTCCTGATCGGTCTCTATCAGTTTCAGCATACCCGGATTCCGGTTCACGCGGTTGTCTCCGGCACGGTTGATGCCTGCCAGGAACTCCGCAAACCCTGGGCCAAGGGTCTGGTCAACGCCATACTTCGAAGATATCAAAATGAAAGTGAGCACATACTTGAAAAAATTGATGGCGAGCCTACTGTGCGCTTTTCCCACCCTTCGTGGTTCCTGGAACTGCTGCAAAAGGACTATCCCCGGCAGTGGCAGGCGATCGTTGAGGCCAATAACCAGAAGGCCCCCATGTACCTGCGGATCAATCCGCTAAAGACCACGTTGGATACCTACTTACGGGCCCTGGATGAAGCCGGCATCCACGCCACGCCCACAGGGACCGACTCGCCCCAGGCCATCAAACTAGAACGGCCAGTAGACGTGGATAGGCTGCCTTTTTTCAGTGAAGGGCATGTTTCCGTGCAGGACCTAGCCGCCCAGTTCGCTCCAAAGATCATGGACCTGATCGCAGGGCAACGGGTACTGGATGCGTGTGCAGCACCGGGCGGGAAGCTGGCCCACCTTCAGGAGTCAGAACCCGGGCTCGCAGAACTCGTTGCCATTGAATCCGAGCCACATCGCTTCGAGCGTCTGCAGGAGACCGTAGACCGCCTGGGGCTGAAGGTGATACTGAAACTGGCTGATGCGCGGGATGTGGGAGCATGGTGGGACAGTATACCGTTCGACCGTATCTTGCTGGACGCGCCATGCAGTGCCACCGGTGTCGTCCGCCGACACCCGGATATCAAGTACCTGCGTCAACCAGATGATATTGTGGCAATCTGCCGACTTCAGAGGGAATTACTCGCTGCGCTCTGGCCGTTGCTGCGCTCTGGCGGTAAGCTCCTGTATGTGACATGCTCGATACTATCTCGCGAGAATGATCAACAGATTGCCGGATTCCTCGAAAACCATGGTAATGCGAGTGTGATAGATATAAAGGCAAACTGGGGGCATAACACCGGATACGGCAGACAGATCCTGCCAGGCGAATCAGATATGGATGGCTTTTATTATGCATGCCTGCAAAAAATCTGAGCACTCTCATTTTCTGCTTGTGGTGATAATCATATTACTGGCAAATTCGCTCCTCTTTCCGGGTTCAGCGCAGACAGCCATCCCGGGAATTGAGATTAATTATGTTAACTGCGATCTTAACGAGGGATTTTATATGCTGGATGCGGGTATGCGTGTTGAACTCAGCGAAGAATCCAAGAAGGCGCTCGTCCATGGCATTCCCTTGCGAATTGACATCGAGATCAAGGTCATAGAAAAACGCAAATGGCTTTGGGACAAGACCCTGTTATCCAGGATGATAGTCTTCCGGCTCAGTTACCAGCCTCTTACCAGCTACTATATCGTCACTAATATTAGTAACGGGCGTCGCCAGCAATTTTCGAATCTTGATGACGTACTGAATTACCTGGGTGAAATCAGGGATTACAAGCTGGTGGAATTTGAACAAATACCGCAGGATAATCACTATACCGGCCTGTTCAGGGCAAAACTGAATATCCAGTCATTACCTACCCCTCTCAGGCCGCTTGCCTATATATCTTCACAGTGGCATTTATCCAGTCCGTGGTACGAATGGAAGTTCGAATGATGAAAAAGGGCGGCCAGTTAATATTTTTTGCAGGGATACTCCTGTTTCTCTTCATGCTCTCATCACTTCTGATGATGAGTAATGCCCTGCAGACCTCTAGCCACTTCAGTGAATTTTATCTTGGCTTGTTGTTCTTCAACACGCTTGGTCTGCTAGTACTTGTCGTACTTATTTCAATTAACTTAAGACGCCTTATTCAGCAGCTACAGAAACGGCTTGCGGGTGCGCGCATGACGATACGTATGGTCGCCATGTTTACCATCCTGTCTGTAACTCCTGTGTTGATTGTTTATTATTTTTCACTCGACTTTCTGATCCGTGGTATTGATAACTGGTTTGACCTCAGGGTTGAACAGGCGCTTGACGATTCACTGGAACTAAGCCGGCTTTCACTAGACAGGAGAATGCGTGATTTGCTGAAAAAAACCGAACAGGCTGCGGAAAAGATTGCAGGCACAACAGAAACCTCCATTCCTTTTGATCTTGATGATCTCCGTGTACAGACTGGTGCCAGGGAAATAACTCTCTTGACTCGACAGGGAGGGATTATCGCATCCAGCACAGATGATCCGACGCAACTGGTACCGGACCGTCCAAATGAAACCATTATTTTACAGTTACAACAGGGAAACAGCTATGTCGGGCTGGACACTATTCGTAATACCGGACTGAGCATCCGGGTTGTGGCAAACGTCCCCGATACCGGAATTGGTGAGGCAAGAATCATCCAGGGGCTTTATTCGATATCTGAGCGGGTTAATGAGCTAGCCAACAACGTGCAAAATTCCTTTGTCAAATACAAGGAACTGGCCTATTTGCGGGAACAGCTCAAAAAGAGTTTTGTTATTGTTCTGACACTGGTCTTGTTGTTCAGTATTTTCAGTACTGTATGGGCTGCCTTCTATTCTGCAAGACGCCTGGCGGAACCCGTGCGTAATCTGGCCAAGGGAACACTAGCTGTCGCGGATGGAGACTATGACACACAACTGCCCGTGCCAAGCAATGATGAACTCGGTTTCCTCGTCGCTTCATTCAACGATATGACCCGCAAGATCGCCCTGGCACAGGAAGAGGCGAGCCGCAGCAGGAATGAGGCGGAAACCCAGCGATCCTATCTGGAAACAGTACTCAGCCGCCTTTCATCCGGTGTGCTGGTACTTGATCAGGACAATATCATTCGCACGGCCAACCACAGCTCCGCCCAGGTCCTAGGTGTCCCTGTAAAAGAATTAATAGGACACAGTATCAGCGAAGTTGCATCGAGCTATACGTTTCTGGACAAGTTCGATGAAATGCTGACCTCAAAACTCCGTTCATCGGTTACTGACTGGCGTGAACAGATTACGATTACACAGGCAAATATCCGGACCACCTTGATGTGTAGCGGCACCATACTGCCGCCCTCGCATAACATTCAACAGGGACATGTGATTGTTATCGATGATATTACAGCCGTGATACAGGGGCAGCGTAATGCCGCATGGAGCGAAATGGCGAGGAGACTTGCGCATGAAATCAAGAATCCCCTAACACCGATCCAACTGGCAACCGAAAGGCTGCGGCACAAATATCTTTCCTTGATGAATGAAGATCAGACCGATCAATTCGATCGTCTCACCAATACAATCATTCAACAGGTTGAAACCATGAAAGACATGGTCAACTCCTTCACGGACTTTTCCAGGATTCCGGAAATCAACCTGCAAATGTCAGATATAAATGAATTGATCTCTGAAGTGGTCGACCTATACTCAAACCTGAATCGCGATGCGGAAATTATCACCTCATTTGCGGACAATATCCCTGCCATACCAGTCGATAAAGGACGACTGCGACAGGTATTCAACAATTTGCTCAAAAATGCACTTGATGCCTGCGAAAAGTACAATAATTTCAAACTGGAGATCAGCACCCAACTTTTGCGAAAAGGAAAGCAGAAATTTGTTGAAGTTAGTATTAAGGATTACGGGACGGGACTACCTGAAGATATATTGAACCAGGTGTTTGAACCGTATACGACCACCAAGTCAAAAGGTACCGGCCTTGGACTTGCTATCGTCAAGAAAATCGTCGAGGAACACAAGGGCATTGTCTGGATAGAAAACAATACTGCTGAAAGCGGGGCCTGTGCGATAGTAAGATTACCAGTAGCGGAAATTTACGAAGTATCACCGGAAAAAATATCATGACCAGGGCAAATGATGATGAATGAGAAAATTCTGGTTATTGATGATGAACCTGACATAAGAGATCTGGTCAAGGAAATCCTTGATGATGAGGGATTCAATGTCCAGACCGCTGAAGACGCAGACGGGGGCATGGAAACCCGTAATAAATTCCAGCCAGATCTGGTTCTTCTTGATATATGGATGCCTGATACTGACGGCATCACCCTGTTAAAAAAATGGAAGGATCGAAATGAACTAAACCTTCCGATAATCATGATGTCCGGTCATGGGACTGTGGAAACTGCAGTGGAGGCAATCAAGCTCGGAGCCTACGATTTTATTGAGAAACCCCTGTCACTGGCCAAGCTCCTTCTCACCATCAATCATGCACTGGAGAAAGTCCGGCTCCAAAACGAAAACCTTCAGCTTCGAAGCCAGCGAGATTTTATTAACCTTCCAACCGGCGAAAGCCCGGTTATGGAACAACTCTATGCGCAGATGGATCGCATAGCCAATCATGACACGCCGATCATAATTACCGGCGAGCCCGGTACGGAAAAAGAATCATATGCACGCTATATACACAAAAACAGCAACCGTGCAGAGGCTCCCTTTATCTCAATTAATATTTCCGCATTATCAAGTGACAATGCACTTGAAACAATTTATGGCAGTGAAGAGAATGGCAACATACACAAGGGGATTATCGAGAATGCGGATGGTGGTATCCTTTTTCTCAAGGATATTGCTGACCTCGAACCGGCCTTGCAGGCCAGACTTCAGGATACCCTTGAAAACAGATCCATAACAAGAGTCAACGAGAAGCAACCACTTGGTATAGATGTTCGCTTTATTACGGCCAGCAGTCAGGATCTGGAGACAATGGTAAAAGAAGGAAAATTCCGTGATGATCTGTATTATCAGCTTAATGTCCTGCCACTTAAAATACCACCTTTACGTGATCATCGCGATGATGTCCCGGGTCTGCTCAAGTTTTTCATAGACCACTTCACCGAGCAACAGGGCCTCTCCGCCAGAAAATTTACAAGCGCCGCAAATAACTACCTGAAGAGTTATGACTGGCCGGGGAATATCCGTGAATTGAAAAATCTCGTACAGAGACTCCTTATTCTTGGCATAAAAGAGACAATTGATGTTGAGGAACTGCAATTTGCACTAGGAACTCAGCACAACAAGGCGCTGGACAAGGTCTATAATGCAAATTTCGAGCTACCACTGCGCCAGGCCAGGGAACAATTCGAGAAGGCCTATCTGGAATACAAGCTGGAACGCGCAAACGGAAGTGTCAGTAAGGTAGCGAGTGACGTCGGTATGGAAAGGACGCACCTTTACAGAAAACTCAAATCCCTGGGTATCGAGATTAACCCGGATTAAATCTAGCTTATGAAGCTGAATACTTTGAAGGTTACTTTCCATATAAATATCATGGATAATTCTGTCTTATGAAAATAATAATCCTGGGAGCGGGCCAAGTTGGCCATTCTGTCGCAGCAAACCTTGTCAGCGAAGCAAACGATATCACTGTTGTAGATTCCAATCCCGAGCATCTGTTGAGCCTCAGCGAACGTTATGACCTGAGGACGATTGTCGGAATTGCGTCTTACCCTTCCGTACTGGCCAAGGCTGGCGCAAAGGATGCGGATATGATCATCGCGGTTACAAACAGCGATGAGATCAATATGATCGCCTGCCAAGTGGCCTATACGCTCTTTCATACACCGACAAAAATCGCCCGTGTGCGCAACAATGAATATCTTAATAGCACTGCTCTCTTTAGCCAGGAAGCTTTGCCCATCGATGTATTGATAAGCCCAGAAGAGATCGTCACGCAATACGTAGAACGTTTAATCACCTTTCCAGGCGCACTGCAGGTCCTAGATTTTGCCGATGGCAAGGCCCAGATGGTGGCCGTCTCAACACATTCCAACGGGCCACTGGCTGGCAAAAGGCTTTCAGAACTCACCACCATCCTGCCGGGAATTGAAATCAGGGTGGTCGCTATCTTCCGTTCGGGTGAGTCCATCATTCCGGACGGTAATACTGAAATCAGGGTTAATGACGAAGTGTTTTTTATCGGCGCGCCCAAACATATCCGATCCCTGCTGAAGACCATTCGTAATATGGAAAAAATGGCGAAACGCATCATTATTGCGGGCGGAGGGCATATCGGCTTACGGCTGGCAAAGGTACTAGAGAACCGGTTCCAGGTAAAACTCATCGAAATCAACAGCCAGCGTGCACAGGCAGTATCGGAGGAGCTGATAAAAACGGTTGTGTTGCAGGGAGATGTGGCCGACGAGGAGCTGCTGTTGGAAGAGAACATTGAAAATACCGATGTGTTCTGCGCGATGACCAATGCGGATGAGGCGAATATCATTTCCGCCATGCTTGCAAAACGCCTGGGTGCAAGCAAGGTTATGGCATTAATCAATCGTGCATCCTATGTCGACCTGGTACAGAGCAATATGATCGATGTTGCCATATCTCCCCAGCAAACAACCATCGGTTCTTTGCTTGCACATATAAGAAAAGCTGATGTTGTTGTCGTTCACGCCTTGCGTAAAGGTGCGGCCGAGGCCATAGAGGCCATCGCCCATGGTGATGCATCTTCTTCAAAGGTGGTTGGAAGAAAGATTGATGAAATCAAGCTTCCCTCTTCGGCCAGTATTGGTGCTATCGTGAGGAATGAAGATGTCATCATTGCCCATCACGATACAGTTATAGAGGCAGAAGACCACATTATTTTACTTGTTGCTGACAAGAAACAGGTAAGCGAAGTCGAAAAACTATTCCAGGTAGACATCACTTTCCTATAAACAGCGGGCCAGCGCCATGCAATACACTGTCATACAACGTGTCCTGGGAATCCTGTTATCCTTATTCAGCCTTACCCAGCTACCGCCATTATCCATTGCCTGGTGGCTGGGGGAATCCTCGCTAAATGCCTTTCTGGTTTCGTTTTGCATCATCCTTTTCACCGGCCTATTACTCTGGGCACCGGTACGGACAATTAAAAAGGAACTTCGACTGAGGGACGGATTTATTATCGTTGTGCTGTTCTGGGCAGGCCTTGGGCTTACCGGTTCAATACCCTTGATCCTATCGGATACCCCTCACCTGCCCCCGGTGGACGCTATCTTTGAATCTCTGTCGGGTCTTACCACGACAGGTGCTACTGTAATCACGGGCATCGATAACCTCCCGAAATCCATCCTGTTTTACCGGCAGGAACTTCAATGGCTGGGTGGTATGGGGATCATCGTCCTTGCTGTTGCAATTTTGCCCATTCTCGGGATAGGTGGAATGCAGCTTTACAAGGCGGAAACACCCGGCCCCTTGAAGGACTCTAAGCTGACACCGCGCATCACTGAGACGGCCAAGGCACTCTGGTATATTTACCTTTCCCTGACCATTTTGTGTGCACTGTTATACTGGCTCGCAGGGATGACCGTTTTTGATGCCATCTCGCACAGTTTTTCTACAATCTCCATCGGAGGATTTTCAACCCACGATGCCAGCATGGGATACTTCAACAGCGCCCTGATAGATATCATCGCCGTCGTTTTCATGTTGATTGCCGGAATTAATTTCACCCTTCACTTTCTCGCCTGGCAACATACCAGCCTCAAGCCCTACCGTTACGATACGGAACTCAAAGCCTATTTCACCATCCTGCTGGCAGTGAGTGTGATTACCTGTGCCTATCTGTTTTATACAAACGCCTATTCTGATTACCAAGACCTGTTCAAGGACGGTATATTTCAGACTGTGTCGATCGCTACCACAACCGGTTTTACAACAACACAATACCATCTCTGGCCGTCCATGCTCCCGGTCTTGCTGTTGTTTGCCAGCTTTATAGGCGCCTGTGCCGGCTCCACTGGCGGAGGTCTTAAGGTAATACGCGCCCTGCTGTTATTCAAACAGGGTCTGCGCGAGATCCGGCGCTTGATATATCCCAGTGCCGTTATCACCATCAAGGTCAATAAAAAACCTGTACAGGAGCGGGTCATTAATGCGGTCTGGGGATTCTTTGCAACCTATATCAGCACCTTCGGCCTGCTAATGCTGCTGTTGATGACTGCCGGACTGGACCAGGTGACAGCGTTCTCAGCCATCGCCGCCTGTATGAACAACCTGGGCCCGGGACTGGGTGACGTCAGCCAGAACTATGGCAATCTTTCAGAGGTGCCAAAATTGCTGCTCTGTTTTGCCATGCTGCTTGGACGGCTTGAAATATTCACACTGCTGGTATTACTGACCCCTGCATTTTGGCGTAAGTAATCATGTCCCCGAAGGATGCGGAAAAATGGAATGCCATTTACCGGGCTGGCAAACACGATCAGGCTGAGGCTGCAAAAGTCCTCAGGGAACATAATCACCTTCTGCCACAAACCGGCAAGGCCCTGGACCTGGCTTGCGGCCGTGGTGCCAATGCCCTCTTTCTGGCGCACCACGGCCTGGAAACCTCGGCCTGGGATGTCTCGGATCAGGCAATCGCATTGCTGGAACAATCCGCAAGAGAACTTCGCCTTAGATTAGATACTGAGGTCCGTGATGTGATCGAGCGCCCACCTAAACAGGACTCTTTTGATGTCATTGTTGTGAGCCATTTCCTCGAACGTGCCATCTTCCCCGCCCTCTGTCTTGCCTTAAGAACAGGCGGCCTGCTGTATTACCAGACCTTTATCAGGGAACAGGTATCTGCGACAGGCCCATCCAACCCGGCCTACCGCCTAACTGAAAACGAATTACTATCACTTTGCATGCCGCTGCACATTGTTTACTACCGGGAGGAAGGACGGATCGGCAATACCGCCAAGGGTTTCAGGGATCAAGCCATGCTGATTGGGCAACGGCGGTGACCCATCATGAGTTTGACGGATAATCTCGAGGCCATGCTGGCCAGCGGCAAGGATAATGCCCTGTTGCGGTTCAGCCTGGGCAAGGCCTATTTGGATCAGAAAAAGGCCGGCGCGGCCATTAGCCATCTCAGGAAAGCCGTAGAGCTCGATCCTCGCTATTCCGCTGCTTGGAAGACCCTAGGCAAAGCCCTGCACGCAAATCGCCAGGATCCCGAGGCCCGGGAAGTCCTGTTGAAAGGGATCGATGTCGCGAGAGAGAAAGGCGATATGCAGGCACTGCGCGAGATGCAGGTGTACCTGAAGCGACTTGAAAAAGACTGACTGTATAATTTCTCAATTGGCGCAGGGAGGCTGGTTACCATCACCATGCAGGCGGAGCGTGCCAACCAGATCACTGACATGGTTCATCTCGTGGCGTCTTAGGTAATCCGCGATCTCCCCGTTAATCTTCGGACACAGCAATGGATCGTAAAAAAGCGCCGTGCCGATACCAACTGCATCCGCACCCGCAATTATAAACTCAATTGCATCCTTCCCGGTCGTTACCCCACCCTGACCGATGATCGGTATATTATGTGGTTTACTGACCTGGTAGACCTGGTGGACCTTGAGCAGGGCAATCGGCTTGATCGCGGGCCCGGACAGACCACCCTGGTTATTACCGATGACCGGCTCCCGGATCTCCGTGTCGATCGCCATCCCCATGAGGGTGTTGATTACTGCAAAGGCGTCCGTGCCCGCCTCGATACAACGGCGTGCATTCTCGGCGATATCCGTCTGGTTAGGCGAAAGTTTGGTTATCAGGGGCTTATCCGTCATACGACGGCAGGCCTCTACCACACGGGCCGACATATCGGGGTCATTGCCAAAGGTGACTCCTCCTTCTTTGACGTTCGGGCAGGAGATATTGATCTCCATGGCATCGATAGGAGAATCATCGAAGACACGGGTAACCTCCGCATATTCTTCCACCGTGGAGCCGGACAGGTTGGCGATAAAGCGGGTCTCTGAGAAATCGAGTTTCGGCAAATACTCCTTCACGACTTTCTCTGCGCCCGGGTTTTGCAGACCAATCGCGTTGAGCATTCCCATGTACGTCTCGGCGATCCGGTGCGGAGGATTGCCGAGACGGGGTTGCAGGGTCGTCCCCTTCAGACAGACGGCACCGACATCGGTATTGGAAAAGCCCTTGACTCGTGTATATTCTTCCCCGAAACCGACGCAACCGGACAAAAGGACCAGCGGCGAGTTGAACTGCATGCCGCAGAATTCCAGTTTAAGCAAATTACTGTCTTGCCGGTTCATCATCCAGATTATACATACATGTTTAACATCGTACTTTATCAGCCGGAGATCCCACCCAATACCGGTAACATTATACGTCTTTGCGCCAACACGGGCGCCAGTCTTCACCTGATTGAGCCGCTGGGTTTTACGCTGGAAGATAAAAAACTGAAACGTGCCGGCCTTGATTATATCGAATGGTCACGCCTGATGGTCTGGCCGGACCTGCCCACTTACAGGGCGAATTCATCGTTTAATAAGCTCTATGCCATCTCCACAAAGGGCCGGCAACATTATGCCGGTTGCAGGTTTACGGTAGGCGACAGTTTCCTCTTCGGTCCGGAGACCCGCGGCCTCCCAGAAGAGGTCCTCGAGGGCTTCGAAGAGAACGCCATTCTCCGGATCCCGATGCGGGATAACAGCCGCAGTATGAACCTGTCCAATGCAGCCGCAGTGATTGTTTACGAAGCCTGGCGCCAGAATAATTTCGAAGATTTATCAGGACAGGTGACCTAAATTGTCCGGGCGAGAGTTTAATCAATTTCGGATTTCTGTTCCCTTGAAAGCAACAGCTGCACGGCTTCCAGCGGCGGAATATCCTTATATAAAACATTATAGACTTGCTCGGAAATCGGCATATCAATGACAAATTCCCTAGCCAGCCTGACCAGTTCCTTTACCGTGCGTATACCTTCAACGGTCTGCTGGATTTCCTCCAAGGCGGCTTCCACGCCCTTGCCCTGTGCCAGCAAGATGCCGAAGCGCCGGTTGCGAGATTGGTTGTCCGTGCAGGTCAGTACTAGATCACCCAGCCCGGCCAGGCCCATGAAGGTCTCCTGCCTCCCCCCCAACGCTACACCTAGGCGCATGATCTCAGCAAGACCACGGGTAATCAATGCGGCCCGGGTATTGGCGCCGAATCCCAGCCCGTCGGCAATCCCTGCTGCTATCGCCATCACATTCTTGACGGCCCCGCCTACTTGTACACCAACGATGTCGTCCTGAGTATAGACACGGAAGAATTCATTATGGAAATAACGCGCAAATAACTCCGCCACGCTGTGGTTGCTGGACGCGATAGTCACCGCGGTCGGCAGTCCCTTGGCAACCTCTATTGCAAAGGATGGTCCCGATAGCACGGCCACGTTGGCGTTATCAGGCAGGCACTCATCAACGACCTTGTGATTCAGAATATGTTTGCCGGGCGCCAGTCCCTTGCAGGTCAGGCAGATATTGTATTCCTGTTGCATCTCGGCTAGCTGCCCCACGACAGTTTCAAGCGCGGCACACGGCACCGCCAGAACAACATCATTGGTCTGGCGCAGAGATGTCACCAGGTCTTCCACCGGTTGCAGGCACTCGGGGAATTCCACGCCGGGGACATACTGTTCATTGGTGCGGTCCTGTATAAGTTGCTGGATGTGGCCGGTATTGTTGTCCCAGAGATGTACCGTGAAATTATTGCGTGCCAGGATGATTGCGAGGGCGGTCCCCCAGGACCCCGCGCCAATGACAAGTATAGGTTTCGTCGACATATCCTGAGTTCCCCGGAAGGACGATCAGCCCTCAGTGTGCCTTGCTTTTTTCATCCGGATTCGAGGCCTGAGCCGCGGCTTTTTTTTGCTGGGCATACAGGGCCTCGAAATTGACCGGTGCCAGTAACAACTGCGGAAAACCGCCGCGCACGACCAGGTCGCAGACCACTTCCCGAGCGAAAGGGAACAGCATATTCGGGCATAGGGTTGCAGTAACATGCTCCATCACCTCGGGAGGGAATTGCTTAATGAGAAATATTCCTGCCATCTGGACTTCCACCAGGTAGGCCGTTTTTTCATTGATCTTCACGGTGATGGTGATCTTCAACACCGCCTCGGTATGGTCCTCGTTTACCTTTTTGGCCTCGTTGGACAGGTGCATGTCAACCTTCGGCGCCCAGGCCTCCATGAAGATTTCAGGTGAGTACGGTGTCTCAAAGGAGAGATCTTTTACGTAGACCTTTTGCAGCAGAAACTTGCCGCTTTTGGCGTTTATATCGGTGATATCTTCCTCTGTGTTTGCTTTATCTGTCATTGCTGCATCTCACAAACTACGCTTCTGCTGCATCCTTGCTGACGCTGGCCAGCGGCAGGTTCGCCTGCCGCCAGGCATGCACGCCGCCCCTGAGGAAATACAGTTTCTCCAAGCCGCCCTGTTTCAGGATGCGTGCAATGCGGGGCGATGTGTTCCCGTGCGTACAGCACAGGATTACAGGTTTGTTGTTATATTTGGACCAGGTCTCTTTTTGTTCGCTGATCCTTTCTTCCGGGATATTGACAGCGTTCAGAATATGACCTGCATTGAAATCTTCCTCCTTGCGCAGGTCCAGTACAATGCCTTTTTCATGATTCATCAGGCGCGTCGTTTCAGCGGGATTCACTGCCATAATACCCCCGGCGGCATGGCCGAAGATATTCCATAACAACAAGGCAGACAGCCCGATCAGCAGGGAGAACAGGAACAGGTGGTTGGCAATAAATTCCGGGATCTTTTCCATAGTCGAATACTGTTATATTCAGGCCTTCGGGCCGGGGCGTCAAACTGGCGTGAATAATACGTGAATACTTCCCGGATTAAAAATCCTGAATCGCGATGATCTTATCAGCAAGAAGGCAATTCATGCTAAACTATGCGTGTCATATATGAAGATGGTACCGGGCGTATGACTCAGGATTCAATAGATCATTGAACATGGAAACATAATCCGGTGTCCCCTGATAATTCCCATAACCCAATTTATTTACCAGAACCTTACAGCTAACCTGATTAACTGCCGATGCGACCCAAGCACCGACCAATGTTACTCATTATTCTCGATGGCTGGGGATATTCCGAGAACATTGTCTATAACGCGATATACAGTGCCAACAAGCCCAACTGGGAACGGATTTGGGTGGAACAACTGCACACATTGATCGACGCCTCCGGCACGGCGGTCGGGTTGCCGGGCAGTCAAATGGGCAATTCGGAAGTTGGCCACATGAACATCGGCTCAGGCCGCATCGTGGACCAGGAGTTTTCCCGCATTACCCGTGCCCTGAAAGACGGTTCGTTTTTCGAGAACCAGACCCTAATCCAGCCATTTAAAAAGGCCGCCGCCAATAACAAGGCCGTCCACATCCTTGGCCTGCTTTCGCCTGGCGGCGTCCACAGTCATCAGGACCACATATTTGCACTGATGAAACTGGCAGCCCAGTATAGTGTGGAAAAAATCTACCTGCATGCCTTTCTGGATGGCAGGGACACACCACCTAAAAGCGCAGCAGAATACCTGCATGCGACGCATCTCAAGATGCGTGAACTCGGCAGGGGCAGGTTTGCCAGTATTATCGGCCGCTATTATGCCATGGACCGTAACAAACGCTGGGACAGGACCCAGGTGGCCTATGATCTGATAAGCCAGGGCAAGGCCGAGTTCCGCACGGATGACGTCTTCATTGCCGTTGACATGGCCTATGCCCGCGGTGAGACGGATGAATTCATCAAACCGACCGCCATCACGAAAGCTGGCGAACCGCCGGTGCAGGTGGAAGATGGTGATGTAATCGTGTTTGCCAATTACCGCGCGGACCGCGCCAGGCAACTGGCACGGGCGTTCACCAAACCCGACTTCAGGAGTTTTCCCAGAGAACGCTTCCCGAAGCTGGAGGCATTCATTAGCCTGACGGAATACAAGGCCAACTACGAGTTCCCTGTCGCCTTTCCGCCGGAACACCTCAAGAATGTATTTGGTGAATACATTGCAAGCCTCGGGCTGAAACAATTACGGATCGCGGAAACGGAAAAATACGCCCACGTGACCTTCTTCTTCAACGGAGGGGAGGAACGCGTCTTTGCCGGTGAGGATCGCATTCTGATTCCGTCACCGCATGTCTCAACTTATGACAGGAAACCGGAGATGAGCGCCTTTGAAATTACCGACAAGCTGATTGAGGCAATAGAAAGCAAGAAATATGATGCCATCATTTGCAACTATGCCAATGCGGATATGGTGGGGCACACTGGTAACTTTCAGGCCGCTATACAGGCCGTGCAGGCAATTGACAAATGCCTCGGCAAAGTTATAGAAGCGACAAAAAAGGTCAGTGGCGAAATCATTATCACTGCTGACCACGGGAACGCGGAACAGATGCGCGCCTACACCACTGAAAAGATTAAATCACAGGCCCACACGGCCCATACCAGCAATCTGGTCCCTATGATCTATATCGGACGCCCCGCTGAATTCATTCATGATGAAGGTATCCTGTCGGATATCGCGCCCACCATGCTCTACCTGATGGGCCTGGACATCCCTGATGAGATGACCGGTAGCTCGCTGATTAAACTGCATGAAGAAACTGAACAGGCCGTCGTTGCAAAATAACGCGCTGAAAATACCGTTGACAATCTACCACGGTATGCTTGCATTCGCCCTGATGACACTCCCCCCTCTATTGCTTGCAGAAAACGATACTGACGAAATGGAAGATCCCTCCATGCTTGATGCCGTCAGGGATCGTATCCAAAGTATCAGTTCCGACCTGCTGTCGGCCCGGTCCCGCTCTGAGAAACTGCAGCAGGAACTTCGCCGAACCGAGATTGCCATTGGTAGGGAGTCACTAAAACTCAAGGAGATTGATGGCAAGATAAAACGGCAGAATGACCGGCTGAGACATCTGGCCACGGTTCTGGACGGACACGAACAGACCCTTGCGGAAGAACGCCGTTACCTAGCCATGCAGGTACGCTCCGCCTACATGGCGGGGCGCAGCAATTACCTGAAGCTTTTGCTCAATCAGGAAGACCCGGCCAAGGTGGGACGCGTGCTGGCCTATTATGATTACTATAACCGCGCGCGGATTGCCTCTATCTACGAGATCAAGGAAAAGGTCGACCTGATTAACACCTTAACTGCCAAGATAGAATCAGAGACGCAGGGCCTGGAAAAACTGAAGGCCCAACAATTGGCAAAGAATAGGGAACTGGCCGCCTACCGGGAATCTCGCAACATGGTCCTGGTACAACTCGAAACCGATATAGCCCAGAAGGACCTAGAACTCCAGAAACTGCTGGAGCAGGAACAAAAGCTATCCGCCCTGCTTAATAAACTCGAGCAGGAAGAAACTAGTGCAGATTTTTTTGAGGATATACCTCCCTTTGGAACACTCAAGGGCCAGCTTGACTGGCCGGCAAAGGGCAAGTTGCTGACCCGCTTCGGTAGCGAGCGCCGGGCCGGAAACCTCAAATGGCAAGGCGTAAAGATCGGGACCGATGCCGGCAAGGATGTCCGGGCCATCCATTCCGGACGGGTCCTGTTTGCAGACTGGTTCCGCAACCTTGGCCTGTTGATCATCCTCGACCACGGCGAGGGCTATATGAGCCTCTATGGCTATAACCAGAGCCTGCTGAAAAAACCCGGCGACTGGGTGCTGGCCGGCGAGACCATTGCATATGCCGGCAATAGCGGAGGACAGGATATACCGGGCGTTTACTTCGAAATCCGCCATAACGGCAAGCCTCTCAACCCCTCATTGTGGTGTAAAAGATGATTGCCCGGGTGCTTTGGCTTGTCAGTAACTACCCCGCGCCTGTATGCTTTCACCCCATTGAGCAACACTACCCACGATATTGAGAGACATTACCGATTTAATATTATGAATCCCTGCGCCCTAGAGGGGATGATCTCATGGAGTAAATCATGAACAGCTTTATGCGTAATCTTCTAATCCTGCTATTTATAACCGGCTTTGGCCTGCAACTGGCTGTTGGTGACGACTCGACCACTAACGGTAATGGAGAAACCTTGCCGCTTGATGAACTGCGTACGTTTACCGAGGTGTTCGCCAAGATCAAGAACGATTATGTTGAGGATGTTGATGATCGCAAGCTGCTGGAAGACGCCATCCGCGGCATGCTGGCAGGTCTGGACCCACACTCTACCTACCTGGACAAGGAATCCTACAAGGAACTGCAGGAAGGTACGACAGGTGAATTCGGCGGTTTGGGTATAGAGGTCGGTATGGAAGACGGGTTCGTCAAGGTTATTGCCCCTATAGATGACACGCCTGCGAAAAAGGCCGGCATCAAGGCGGGTGATCTCATCATCAAGCTGGACGATACACCGGTCAAGGGCCTGTCCCTGAATGATGCCATAAGCCGCATGCGCGGCAAACCGGGCACGGATATCACATTGACGATTATCCGCGACGGCGAGGAAAAGCCACTTGTCATTACCATTACCCGCGCCATTATCCGCGTCAACAGTGTCCGGGGGAGGACCCTGGAGCCCGGCTTTGGTTACCTGCGTATCTCAAGCTTCCAGGCCAATACCGGCCATGACCTGCGCAAGCAACTCGACAAGTTATCGGAAGAGAATGATTACAAGCTTAAGGGCGTCGTTCTGGACCTGCGTAATAACCCGGGCGGCGTACTGAATGCCGCGGTCGAGGTGTCCGACCTGTTCCTGGATAAGGGCCTGATTGTCTACACCGAGGGCCGCATCAGAAATTCACAATTGAAATTCAACGCTAAACCCCTGAACGTGATCAGGGACCTGCCTATCGTGGTACTGGTCAATGAAGGATCGGCATCGGCCTCCGAGATCGTCGCGGGAGCCCTGCAGGACCATCGACGGGCCGTAATCGCGGGCCAACAAACTTTTGGCAAGGGCTCGGTTCAAACGATATTGCCCATGGCCAACGAAGCCGCGGTCAAACTCACCACGGCGCGTTACTTTACACCGTCAGGACGATCAATCCAGGCCTCCGGGATTACGCCGGACATCATTATCGACAAGCTCGCGGTGGAAAAGCTGGAAGATGACGGCAATGGCATCGTCAAAGAAGCAGATCTCAGTGGTCACCTTGAAAACCCCCAGGACAACGGGGATACCACTACAAATAAGAATGCAGAAAAGGCGGAAGAGGAAAAAGAGGTTGAACGGCCGCTCTCCGTCACGGACTATGAACTCTACGAGGCGCTCAATATCCTCAAGGGCATGGCCCTTACCCATCGCAAGCCGGAATAATGAGAGCTGTTAAAAGGGTATTAATCCCGCTTGCACAGGGTTGCGAGGAACTCGAGGCAGTAACCATTATCGACCTCCTGCGTCGTGCGAAGATCGAGGTCGTCACTGCTGGGCTGGATGGCAAGACCGTAACAGCCAGCCGTGGTGTCAGACTGATACCGGATATCGACCTGGATACCGCTCTCGGACAGGACTTCGACATGATCGTATTACCCGGCGGACTGCCCGGTGCAGAACACCTCGACAATGACCCCCGTATCAAGACCCTGCTGAAAAAGATGGCCAATGATGAAAAGTACACGGCCGCCATCTGCGCAGCGCCCAAGGTGCTCGCCAATGCCGGTGTCCTCAGCGGCAAGAAGGCCACCAGTTATCCCGGCTTTCTTGAAAACCTGGACCTGCCTGACACCGAGTTAAAGACCGATGCGGTCGTTATTGACGGCAATGTGATCACCTCGCGCGGCCCCGGCACCGCGATGGACTTCGCCCTAGCGTTGATAGAGTCATTAGATGGCAAGGACAAACGGGACGAAGTGGAAAAGGCACTCGTGAGAAACTGAGCAATCAGCTGGCGTTCAACACCTTATTAACCGGAATCACTTTTAAGGAAGTTAACGTTTTAAATCACCGTTCAGGCCGGTAATTATTCTATACCCGTCTTACCTCACCCCACGGGTCGGGCTCACCATGCAACCGCCAGTTGGCCCAGTGCCATGCGATGGATGGAAGGTTGGGCTTCAATAACCGTTGAAATTTCAATGCTGATCTAATCTTTTGCTTTGGCGTCCAGAAATTGCGTTTGATCTGCTTGGCGATCCGGAGGATATCACTGACACTGAGTTCATCCGAGTAAACCCTCTTGCTTTCAGGATCGATGTAATAACCCGGGGCAGCCAGCACTTTCTCTGTAAGTGGTTCAGGTCCGCGACACCGCAGGGGATGAATCAAGATCGAATCAAGTCCAATCTTTCGGGCAAACTCGGGTATTTGCAGCATTTGTTCCCGTGTTTCCCCCACACTGCCGATAATAAAGTTTGAAATGAAAAACATGGGGACATGTTTAATATTTGCAAAGGCGGTTTCGATCCTATGCCGGGTGAGTCCCTTGTTAAGGAAGTCAAGGACATGATCATGCATAGATTCTATGCCGAAGGTAACATACCGGAAGCCTACTCTTGACATCTTCTCGACTATCTCCGGGCGCATCCCCATATTGATCCGGGTTTCAATGGCATAAGTCTTCTTTATCCCCCGCTCGATCAAGACATCACACAGTTCGTCCATGCGATCGGGCCGGTGAAATGCAAGATCATCGACGAATGTAACAAAGGGGGCCTCAATCTGTTCCAGTTCATCCGCAACGGATTCCGGAGAGCGGGCTGTATAGGTAATTTGCCGCCCTTCCGAATCCTTATTAAAGGTACAAAACGCACAGTGAAAGGGACAACCCCGTGAACTCTGAATGGCATCCGTGGCAAGACCCAGGTCAAGACCATCTTTCCTGATCATCCCGTATCGGGCCCGGCGAAGCGAGCGATCCGGCAGTGGCTGGTCAGGAATCGGGCCATAACGCGGCATTGGTGTTGCACGATATTCCCCTTCCCTGAAAAAAGAAACCCCAGTCACATTTTCGGGGGATCCACTTTCCACGAGTGTCCGGAAACGCCCGTCATCCGGTCCCGAAAATACCACGTCCAGTCGTTCCTCCTCCGGTGCGGTAAGCAATGCCTCTTTGTTGACCTCCGCAAATCGCCCTCCGCCCACTACGGTTACGCCAGGGAGTAGCTTCTTGATTTTCGTAACCATTTCAAAAATCTTGGTAAGCGGTATATCCCAGAGAAAACTGAAGGCCACCAGATCGGTATTTTCCGGCAACTGTTTTTCCCAGTCTTTATCGAAACGCCGGTCGATTAAATACCGGTAGGGAATACGGTCGCGCACGCTTGCGGCGACAAGTTCCAGGCCTAGTGGAGGAAACATCCGGTCGAATCGGGAACCGTTACCATCATCAGGATAAATAAAGCAGACGGATTTAAAGGCAGGCGCCATAATATCCATTACCCCAGAAACTATACTCTTAAAGAGAGTATTATAGTCCAAAAGTGGTAACGACCATGGGAAGTCAGGAAATTTTTATCTTGATTGTCACTGGCTTAAAATGTCAATTGGAACACGGGCTACTCACACTATATTAATTTGCCCCGTATCGCACTGAAAAACATGGCTTAATGAAAAACCTACAAATGTTTAACAAACCGAGGAGAATTCTATGGATAGAAAATTTGTAATGACAGCACTGGGCTATGCAATCCTTGGCCTGATACTTGGAATTTTTATGGCTGCATCCAAGGATCACGGCCAGTTTGTTACCCATGCACACATCATGCTGGTCGGTTTTGTTTTGACATTCATTTACGGCCTGTGCCATAAACTGTGGCTGAATAACTGCACCTCAAAGCTGGCAATGATCCAGTACTATGTTCACCAGATCGGGACGGCTTTCCTGGCAATTGGTTTGTTTTTAATATACGGACACTTTGTCGCTGAGGAAACCATGGATCCTATACTTGCCGTCGCGTCAATCGTAGTGTTCACAGGGGTTGTACTGATGAAGGTATTATTTATTAAATCATCCAAAACTGCATGACGATAATGGGACAAGGGTTTAATCCTCGCATTAGTTTTAACATCATGTACGCCTGATGGTATGTGCACTGCTCAATTATATCCCTGCAATCGCAGCATAAGTATTCACGTCATGAGAAACACGTCATTAATCTACTCTGTATTATTTGCATTAACGTTAAATTACAGTGCAGTTCAAGCTTCGCCGCTGCACATTATCATATTAGGAGAGCAGTGCACTGAAGGTCTCCATCATCAGCCTCAGCAGGTATTTTCTGTCTATGTATTCTGTGATTCTGCTTTGGGGACAAACATCGGGATCATACTAAAGGACCTCGATGTAGAATATGATTACCACCAATGGGGCCCTGTAAACAGATTCTGGCAGGATAATGATTGGGCTTCTGATGTAACCAGCTTCGCATGGGACCCAATAGATCATTTTTTGTATGTTGCAACAAGTTCTGTCTATGGAACAGGAAAGATTTACAGGCTGAACCTATTTAATAAAACCTACAAGATCGCGTTTCAAATGGATGACCTGGATCCGGAACAGGTAAGAAAAGATGCAGATACCATCAGGGCTGAAAGCCAAGATGCAATCATCGAGTCTGTGGATAATAGTCACAAGACAATTACTTTAGCCATACGCCTATGGGGTGATGGTAACTCAATGATTATCGGCAGAAAATTAGTAAATTTTGGTAACAAAGAGTGATTATTTGCAAAAATAAAGGCTCTGACCCTTTTAATTTCTCAAATATACCAGGCCTGCATAATCACGAATTCTTTATGCATTGAGCTCTTTAATTATCACGCATTCTTCTCGACGATTAGTTCAACCGGGGCAACCAGGTTAAGAGAGACATTCTCGATCATGTTCTTTACTTTCACCGGTGCCGAGTCACCCATCAGGATATGCAGGCCGAGTTGAGGCAGGCCGCCGGCACCCGAGACCCTTGCCTGAAGTTGCGCAAAGAATTCGATGGCAAACTCGCGCCGGTTTCGTTCTGCAATGATATTGAAGCCCGCAGATTCCAGGGCACTACGATAAACCCCGGGTGGGGAAACCGAACTCCCGCCAGGCTCCGTCGCCCAGGGCACTGGAAACGCCAAGTCCCCTTCGCTGATCTGCATAATGTCATAGATCCCTACTTTTCCACCTGGGCGTACTACGCGGTAAAGTTCAGAAACGAGCGACGCCTTATCAGCGACGTTCATTCCGACATGCATCATGTAAACCCTGTCGAAAGAGCCAGCCGGATGCGGTAACGCCGTAGCATCTTCAACCTGAAGGCGGATGAGTTTATCCAGCCCGACCCATTTACAGAGCACATTTCCGGTCTCGACGTATTCAGGCGTCAAATCAACCCCCGTCACGCGGCACCCGTATCTTTGCGCGGCGAATCGGCTACTGCCGCCCAGGCCGCATCCGACATCGAGCACATGGTGTTCACTAGTAATGCCAAGCTGGTCGAGGAAAGCCTCGGTTGCGATGCGGCCACCGATATGAAATTCATCAACCGGGGCCAGATCATCAATGGTCACCTCATCAATGGATTTCCCTAGTTGCTCGACACCATCGCGGATCACGTTGATTAAATTACCCAGCGTGTAGTGCTGCGTAATTACATTTGCATCAGTCACAATCTCATTCTCCAAGGCCCAACTGGCAGTGCCTTTCTAGATTTCTAATCACTCCGAACTGGAACGACACAATCCCATTACCTTGCTGCTTGGCGTATCAATCTGCACCTGCGGCATATTTTCCAAATTACAATCCAGTGTAAGTTCCGGATCCGGGCCCCCAAGTTTTTGTTCGTACCAGCCCTGGTAACCCGCAGTACCGTCTTCAATGCATAGTTGCCAGTTACTGAATCGATCCATGAAAACAAAAAAACTGAATTCCTCCCTTACCTCGAAACTGAACTGTCCATTGCCATCCGTGCGTGTCGATACCTCACTTTCGAAAGAACAGGTTTCATCTAACGGATGCTCTAAATATACAACTGCATCTTGGACAGGATGCCCATTACGGTGAACTTGTCCCGTTATAGAGGGTGAGATAATTTCATGATGGGGAATCGGCGCACAAGCGTTAAGAATTATCACCAAAGCCAGTAGCGTGCTAAATTTCAAGATGTGCGATGAACGGCTCATATGGGAATAATAGAGGGATCAGTACTAAACTGCGTCGGGTCAGTGCTAGTGGATGTGAGAAACACACACCGGCTCCGGGGAGAAATCTTTTCCGGATTACTCCCCGTGCCGGATTAGTTCCGTTATCAACCTGCGAAATAGGCCTTAAGGTCCTTCAATATTTTATCCTTATTGAAGTCCGCGCCCATTTTTAACATTGCATCTGCGAAACGGCTGACGATGTCCGTGATCGCTTTCTCGTTGAGCTGATTGAGAATGCCGATGCGAACCTGAACCGGTTCTGAGAGGGTCGGCCAGATGCAGAAATTCTCTTCACGGCATCCTACTACCAGTTCTTTTTCCTTACCTGCCAGTTTCCCTGGGAGGTTACATACCACCAAACTGGTCATATTGGAGGTGACCTCACAGCCCATTGCTTCTACTGCCTGCCTGAGCGCTTTCTCGTGGAAGGCATAGTCAGCCGCTTTCTGAGCCCTGCCATGAGTTAGCAGAATGCGGAGAGCTTCGTGAAAGGCTGCTACGGCATAAGCAGAATGTGTGCGATGGTATCCTGCCGGGCTGCCATCCTTACCGTCTACTGATATACCCCAGTGACGTGCTTCAAGAATTGGATGGTGTACATATGTGTAACAGCCACGCTTGGCAACCATATCAATGGCCTCATCGGTGAAACTGACTGGTGCGTAGGTCAGTGGCAAGCTGAGTACGCCCTTTTGCGGACAGGAAGCCCAGATCTTAACGCCGGGATAGTCATCAATATCAAAATCACTGACACCCAGGCTGGAAACTGCGTCAATGATTCCCACCGCGCCATGTTTCACACATGCATCATTGAAGCCCTGCAGATCATTGATACGCCCGCTACCAGTCTCCCAGTGAGCCATGACAGCCCACATCGGCTTGTGTTCTGCCAATGCTTTTTCAACGACCTCACCTGTGACAGACTGGCCGTGGGGTACATCGATGATTGTGACGCTGGCAGGTTTAGGGTCCAGTGGATTGGCTGCCAGTTCTTCGCGGGTTGCAGCCTTCATACGAACATTAAGGCCATCAATGCCACTAAATGTCCCGTTTACAAAAGCTACGACCTTGTCACCAGGTAATATCGGGCTAAATGCACAATCCAGTCCACTCCAGCCAGTGCCCCCGACGCCAAAGGTATAGGTATTTTTTGTTCCGAATGCAGCACGTAGCATCTCCTTCGCTTCGACCATGCCACGCAGGACATCCTTTTGCATGTGATCGGCCACACCAGTCTTGCAAAAACGCTCAAGTACTCTGGGATCGGTGTTTCCAGGTCCTGGACCCGCCGCAAGAGTTTGTGGAATCTCCAGGGGAGGATAAATAGTCATAATAACTCCTTAATAGGCTTAGTAATTATTAGAATTGAATATTGTTTTTAAAGTCACCCGGCTTTGCGCGCAGGCTTGTATTTGTAGTTTATCGCGGTATACGGCTAATTTACAGCACCTCAGCAATTTGTGCGCAAATTAAAGCAATTTATTCCTGACAAATTGGGCTCAGGTGCCAATAGACAAATTCTCAGGGAGAGATTTAGTAGTTCAAGAATAACGGGATTAATTCACTATCCTCGCCATCGCTACCCACTGCTGCGACCCATTTCCATAAGCTGGATAGGACTTGCTACTGTACTGGCGCTTGTGCAGTGTCACCTTGGCAATGCTGCCGGTCTTCCTGCCATGAAACATGCGGTAACTCACCACTCTGCCCTTTCTGTCTTTCTGGACATCCACCACCACGCCCATGTGTTCAATTCCCCTGGAGCGGAGAAACAGGTCATTCGCAGTGAAATTCTTGTAGTGCCTCCCCCGCTTGCCAAAAAACATTACCGCTCCAGGCTTGATCAGGTCTGAACTTGAGAGGGCATCATGCACCAGCACCAGACTGCCTCTCAGGTGATACCACTGTGCCAGTTGCCGGGTGCTCCGGTATTGCTTGTGGGAAGGGAACGCATTGCCGGGGCAGGTGCTGTCGAGCATCAGCAATACGCGGTGGAACATGCCCGAACAATCACTGAGTGGGATGGAATTATAGGGAATGGCCTGCGCCTCGAGACGCGAGGTAATCTGCTTGAGTGGCAATGCGACATCCTTCTGCCTGCCGCGACACTGAATCGGGTAAAAGGCCAGTGCGGCAGGGTTGCGGTCCCGCCTCTCCTGGGATGGTACAGGCTTGGTCCGCTGATGTCCCGGCACTGGCTTCTTGACGGTTTCCGATGGACCACCACAGGCATGCAGGAAAAAGAATACTGCAAGCAAAAATAAACAGCTAATACGGTATCGGTGTCGTGAAATCATCTCTCTGCCGATCATTTGCTTTCCTGACAGATATAGTAGACAACCAGTCATAATGGACAAGTTTCCAGAAAAAATGCAAAACAGCTCACATTACATAGACAATCACCAAGATGGTTACATTGCTTTTTGTCGGTGTTTTTATCCCCGTGTGACTTGCCGAGTTGCGATGCAAAGGTAGCGCAAAAATCACAGGGATGTGATTATTAGCTCAGCTGGGTGGGGAGGCGAATTTGAGCGGCGCGTGAGCGCAACGAGCAAGGAGAGAAGCTGTAAGCCATGTCATCCAGGGTGCCCTTCTCTTTGGTTCCTTACACTTGGGCATACAAGGGAAAGAAACTCACCCTCAGGCGAAACCAATTTTTAAAAGTAACGGAGATACACAATCTTTCTTGTGAGAGTAAAAACTACTCTCCCGTTGAAAACACCAGCAACCCCAACCCGGCTATCCCGAGCACCCAAGTCAACAACGGCGCACCATTCAGCATAACAGGAGAGAACCCATCGAGCCCATAGATAATTGCGGCAGCCAATACAAACGTTGAACCGGTGATAGCCACCACCGTACGCCGGTTGGACCGGCGGATCTCATTCCGCAATTCATCTATGTCTTCCGACCGGGTCTGGAACTCAATACGGCCGTCCCTCAATCGTTCCATCAGGTCGATTGCCTTGCCCGGCAGTTCCGGTAGTCGGTCTAGCCAGTGGGGAATATTTTTCCTCGTGCCGCGGTAAAGACCCCTGAGACCCACCCGTTCACTCATCCAGCGTTCCATCAAGGGACGCGCCGTCTTCCAGATATCCAGTTCCGGATACAGCTGCCTGCCCATGCCCTCAATATTAACCAGCGTCTTTTGCAGCAACAACAGTTGCGGCAGAATGACCATGCCGAACTGTCGCGCGGTCTGGAACAGCCGCAAAAGAAGAGTACCGAAGGAAATCTGCTGGATCGTGCGGTCGAACAAGGGCTCACACACCGTGCGAATCGCCATTTCAAATTCATCGACACGTGTCCCGCGCGGGACCCAACCGGATTCGACGTGCAGTTCAGCCACGCGCTGGTAGTCTCTGTCCAGGAAAGCGATAAAATTTTCCGCAAGGTAACGTTGATCAAACTCGCTTAGCGAGCTCGCGATCCCGAAATCAACGAGCTGTATCACCGGTTGCTTGCCGTCGTCCGGCACAGAAACGAAGATATTGCCCGGATGCATGTCGGCATGAAAAAAACTGTCTCGGAATACCATGGTGAAAAAGATCTCGACCCCCGATTCGGCCAGCCATTTTAGGTCGATCCCTGCAGCATTCAGCGAGGAGACATCACTCACGGGGATACCACTAATGTGCTCCATCACCATGACCCGGTCACAGGTCAACGGCCACTCGATGTCCGGGATGTGCAGCTTATCGGAACCCGCGAAGTTCCTGCGCAACTGGCAGGCATTGGCTGCCTCCCGCATGAAATCCAATTCAGCAAGGATTGTCTTGCGTAACTCCAGCACCACATTGGTAGGACGCAGACGCCTGCCGTCCTCGGAGTAACGTTCTGCCTGCCTAGCCAGAAACAGCATGAGTCCCAGGTCACGTTTAATCGTAACCTCGATATCAGGGCGCAGAACCTTGACGATCATCCTGCGGCCATCTTTCAGAGTGGCTGCATGCACCTGAGCGATGGAGGCGGAGGCCAGCGGTTTCTCGTTAAATTCCAAGAATAGTTCATCGATCGGTTTTTCAAACGCTTCTTCTATGATCCTGCGGGCAACGACACCCGGGAAGGGAGGCACACTGTCTTGCAGGCTGGCGAGCTCGTCAGCCAAGTCCTCAGGCAACATATCCCGGCGCGTCGACAATAACTGGCCGAGCTTGACGAAGACTGGCCCCAAGTCCTCCAGGGCGCGACGCAGGCGCTGGGCATGGGTCCCCTTTGCGCGGTTACCAAACCAGTTCCAGGGCAGTAGGTAAAAAAGGAATCGAACTGGACGAAATAGGTGGGTGGCAAAGACGATCTCATCGAGACCATGGCGGATCAGTATCCGCTGAATATTTAACAACCTGAATAGTTCCCCAAAGCGACCCATGAATCAGGACTCTATCCCCGTTATATGTTTTTCCAGTCTCTCCACACGTTGCATCAAGCGTTCAGAATCATTGCGCAATGCGCCCACCGCCTCGATGAACGAATTCACTTCTTCCTGCGCTGGCACGACCTCCCTTTCATAAAGCAGGTATTCACTGATATTCATTAGGGCAGTCTGCCGAACCTCACCGAAATAACCATACAGGGTCCTGAACAGCCGGCCGATTTGCCTGGCCGCCATATCGCCCGTCCAGCGGGACAGCTGTTCTTCCCAGTCGATATCGAGGTCCATTAAAAGCTGCTGGAAATCCTGGGCCAGTCCCACGTCGCCGTGGATCTTCATCTCGGCCGGAAGGCGGCCAGCGCCCGCCCGGCTCAACAACACGGAAACAAATGTCAACGGTCGGGCCGAAATCCGGACGTGCGGTTCACCAGCATAGTCGTCCAATATCAGGATCCCTTGGTCGCTAAACTGGACGACTGTGGTAATCTCTGGCCCTTCCACCTCCACGGCAGCGATCTTGCCGCGCATCGACCTTACTTTTTCTAGTGCCGCTGAATCCTCTTGTAACAGGTTGTTTACCAGCGTTTGCAATTTTTTCCCGATCTTGATGGTTATCATGCGATCAAAGCTTCCAGGCACGGTGTATGGCGACCACGCCGCCGGTCAGGTTATGGTATGACACTCGGCTGTAACCGGCGTCTTCTATCATTCCCTTCAAGGCATCCTGGTCAGGATGCATGCGTATGGATTCAACCAGGTAACGGTAACTGTCTTCGTCACCGGCAACGACCCTGCCCATGAAGGGGATGAGTCTGAAAGAATAGAGATCGTAAAGCCGTTTAAGGTATGGCAATACCACTGAAGAAAACTCGAGGATGATCAAGCAACCACCGAATTTCGTTTTCTCGTACATGGAACGCAGGGCGGCCTGCTTGTCCGTGATGTTGCGCAGGCCAAAGGCGATGGAGACACAATCGAAGTAATTGTCTGCAAAGGGTAGGCATTCGGCATTGGACTGTACATATTCCAGTCCCTGGACGATTCCCCTGTCTAGTAACTTGTTACGCCCCTCTTGCAACATGTCATGATTGATATCAGTAACCAGCACCAGCCCTTCATTACCGGTACGCTTGTGAAACAGGGCAGCCATGTCGCCGGTACCGCCGGCAACATCGAGCACCTTCTGGCCCTTCCTGACACCCGAGAGATGCACGGCAAAACGCTTCCAGAGGCGATGTGCCCCGAACGACATCAGGTCATTCATCAGATCATAACGGGACGCCACGGAAGAGAATACCTCTGCCACCAGCCGTGTCTTCTGGCCGGGAGGGACTCGCCGGAAACCAAAATCCGTTGTCATGTTACTCATGGCCTTTGCTACCGAGAATGGCCTGCCTTTTTCAGTTTCTCAAGATACTCTGTCCAATATTTTTCCATATCTTTCCCCAGATCATACAGATATGTCCATGAATAGATACCGGTATGATGTCCGTCATCAAACAGCAGTTTGACGGCATAATTCCCGACAGGCTCAATTGACTCAATGCCCACGCCCTGCTTGCCTATCTGCAGGACCTCCTGCCCCGGACCATGGCCGCGCACGTCGGCAGACGGCGAATAGACCCGCAAGAATTCGCAACTGTATTCAAACTTATTGCCATCATCAAATTCAATTTCCAGCCGGCGTGATCGCTTGTGCAGATTTATGGCAACAGGTTTGGACGATTGACTCATCAGTATAAGGCCGGCGAAATGATCAAAGAATATAGCGTGCCAGATCCTGATCTTCTGCAAGGGCACCGAGTTTGCTATTAACGTACGCTGCATCGATCGTCACTCTCTCGCCGGTCTTGTCTGTTGCTTCATAGGAAATGGATTCAAGCAGGCGTTCCATGACGGTATGCAAGCGCCGGGCGCCGATGTTTTCAGTACTCTCGTTGACCTGCCAGGCAATTTCGGCAATACGTGCGATCCCGTCTTTACTGAACTCAAGGGTCACACCTTCGGTGGCCATCAGCGCCGTATACTGTTCCGTGAGCGAGGCATCGGGCTCGGTCAGGATCCGGACAAAATCATCTACGGTCAATGCATTAAGTTCGACGCGGATCGGGAGCCTGCCCTGCAGTTCCGGGATCAGGTCAGAAGGCCTTGCCAGGTGGAACGCACCCGAGGCAATGAACAGGATATGATCCGTCTTAACCATGCCATACTTGGTGGTAACTGTGGAACCTTCCACCAGTGGCAGCAGGTCGCGCTGCACGCCCTCTCTGGAGACATCCGGTCCGCTGGTCTCGGAACGGCGTGTTACCTTGTCGATCTCATCAAGGAATACCAGGCCATTCTGCTCGGCATTTTTGATCGCCTGTGCCTTGATATCCTCTTCATTCACCATTTTTGCGGCCTCCTCCTCAGCCAGCAGCTTAAGGGCCTCCCTGACCTTCAGGGTACGCGTGGTCTTCTTGCCGCCAGAAATGTTCTGAAACATGTTCTGCAACTGGCTGGTCATCTCTTCCATGCCCGGAGGCGCCATAATTTCCACTCCGATTGATGGCATGTTTAACTCCACTTCTATCTCCTTGTCATCCAACTTGCCTTCCCGCAACATGCTGCGGAACTTGGCGCGAGTTGTATTGATATCTTCAGTGCCGGTTTCCTCAAACGTGCGTGCCTTGGGTAACAGGATGTCCAGGATCCGCGCCTCTGCCGCATACTCTGCGCGGTCTTTGACCTTTGCCAGCTCGTTCTCGCGTGTCATCTTGATAGAGACATCCACGAGATCGCGAATGATGGATTCCACGTCACGCCCTACATAGCCGACTTCGGTAAACTTAGTCGCCTCGATCTTGATGAAAGGTGCATTGGCAAGCTTAGCCAGCCGGCGCGCGATTTCGGTCTTGCCGACACCGGTCGGTCCGATCATGAGGATGTTCTTTGGCGTGATCTCGTTACGCAGTTCTTCCCTGACCTGCATTCTTCGCCAGCGGTTGCGAAGGGCGACAGCAACGGCGCGCTTGGCATCGTCCTGTCCAATTATGTGTTTATTCAGCTCGCTGACGATCTCTGATGGGGTTAACTCTGGCATAAAAAACTTCCGAAAAGATTAATTGATTACTCGGCTGACAGATCATCAATCGTCAACGAATGATTGGTATAGATACAGATATCCGCGGCGATATTTAGAGCCTTTTCGACGATGTCACGGGCCGGTAACTCAGTATTCTGCAACAGGGCAAGTGCGGCAGACTTTGCAAATGCACCACCCGAACCGATGGCCATTATATTGTCCTCTGGCTCGATGACATCACCGTTTCCCGAAATAATGAGCGAGGAATGTTTGTCTGCCACACATAACATGGCCTCGAGCCGCCGCAGGATCTTGTCACTGCGCCAATCCTTAGCGAGTTCGACGGCGGAACGCATCAAATTGCCTTGGTGCTTTTCCAGCTTGCCTTCAAACCGTTCGAAGAGGGTAAAGGCATCAGCGGTTCCACCTGCAAAACCGGCCAGTATCTGATCCTTGTAAAGGCGCCGGACCTTGCGCGCATTGCCCTTCATGACCGTATCACCCAATGAGACCTGGCCATCACCCCCCATGGCCACGGCTTTACCTCGTCTCACGGAAAGGATGGTTGTACCTCTGAACTGCTGCAAATGATTTCTCCCTGGTCGTTGTGGAAGCGGCATTGTACATAAGATTGTGCTGGGTCGGAAAAAAACAAGCCCCGGATAACAATTAATGGACGGGCCTATCTCTTCTTTGCCCGTGGATGGGCCTGATCGTAGACGCGTGCGAGGTGCTGGAAATCCAGGTGCGTATAGATCTGGGTGGTACTGATATCGGCATGCCCGAGGAGTTCCTGGACAGCCCTCAGATCGCCACTCGATTCCAGCAGGTGGCTGGCAAAAGAGTGTCGCAGCATATGGGGATGTACATTGGCCGGCAACCCCCGGCGTATAGCCCAGTGCCGCAGGCGTAGCTGCAGGGACCGGGCCGAAAGGCGGCCTCCGTTGCGGCTAGTGAATACGGCTGTCTCATCTGTGGCGGCCATGTCCTGCCGCAGTTGCAGCCAGTCTTTCAGAGCATCGATCGCGTAACGTCCGACGGGAATGGTGCGAGTCTTTTTCCCCTTGCCCGTCACCGTTACCAGTGCATCGCGCAGGTCCAAGTCACCAATATTCAGGCGGGTCAGCTCTGACACGCGCAGACCGGAGGAATACAGCAATTCCAGCATGGCCCGGTCCCGGACGGCCAGTGGGTCACTGTCACTGATATTCAGTAACTGCGCCGCCTGATCGACATCCAGGGTCTTGGGTAATTTCCGGGCGGTCTTCGGCGCGCTCACCCCCTGCGCCGGATTATTCCGGCATACGCCCGCATCTAGCAGGTAACGGTAAAAGGCGCGGATTGCGGAGAGCTGGCGTTGCAGTGACTTGCCTGCGATCCCCTGACGGAAGCGCGAGGCGATAAACCCGCGCAACTGGCGACTGTCCATGGCCTGCCAGGATTCGATCCCCTGTTGCTGACAATGGCTGAGCAACAGCCCCAGGTCATGAGCATAGGCCCTTTGAGTGTGGACAGAAAGGTGCCTCAGGCGGGCGAGGAAATCATCGAGTTTTTTGCGGTCGGTATCCTTCATGTGGCTCGTGGACCAGCCGATACCCGCTCAGCGGTTCATTTCTCGACGATCCAGGGTTTGAGGATGAAACTGAGCACTTCCCCGAGGTTCGCGAGCAATTCTACGCCCATTCCGGGCTGGAAACGTTCCGGGTCGAAACTGGCGATCGAGAGAATACCGCTCCAGCCCTTGCCGTGCAGGGGCAGCATGATTGATGAGGCAATCTCGTTACCGTCATCACCAAACAGGAAGACCTGTTGTTGCTGCTTCATCCTGCCACACATTGGCTCCAGCTTATCGATTATGGTCTTGAAGAGGGCCTTTTCTTCAGCGTCACTGCCGGCAAACTCATCCCCGCTGTAGGTATCGATAAAAGCGGGATCGGCGAACAAGCGTACTGCCACCTTGTCAGCATGGAAGTTTTTCATGAGGTTATCGTAAAGCGTGGAAAAAATATCCTTCGGTTCTGCTGCATCCATGAGCGTCAACGAGAGCTTGTGCATGCGACGGGCGAGTTCCTCGTTTTGCCGTGCAATCTCTATCAGTTCATGCAGTTTTTGACGCGCATGCTGGTTTTGTTCGCGCAGAACCTGTACCTGGCGTTCAACCAGTGAAACGGCCACACCGCTGTCGATATGTGGTATTTCCAACTGGCTCAACAAATCGATATGGTCGCGAAAAAAATCTGGATGCTTGCACAGGAATTCCACCACATCTTCGTCCGAGACCGGGGAGATGGTTGCATTGTTTTCTTTTTGCGTCGTCATAGATTCAGCCGCCCTTCATATACAAAAGTCGCTGGCCCGGTTATGTACACGGGCTCACCCTCACCACGCCATGATACCAGTAAATGGCCGCCGTTGAGAGCGACATTGACATTCTCATCCAGCTTTCCCTGAAGACATCCCGCAACAACCGCGGCGCAAGCGCCGCTGCCACAGGCCAACGTCTCGCCGGCACCACGCTCATAGACGCGCAGACGAATGTTCGCGGGGTCGATGATCTGCATGAAGCCGACATTCACCCCCTCGGGGAACATGGTATCCCGCTGGATCTTCGGCCCAAGCTCTCCGACCGGTGTTGTTAAAACGTCCTCGACGACCAACACGGCATGGGGATTACCCATGGAGACTGCCATGAATTCCAAAGATTCACCTTCAATATTAATCTGGTAGCTCGATGCACGTTGCACAGCCTTCATTGGGATGTCCCCTGGTTCCAGGCGCGGGACACCCATATTGACACGCACCTGTCCGTCATCGAGCCGATGGAGTATCAGCAGACCGTTATAAGTTTCCGCCCTGATCTCCGGACTGGTTACTATGCCTCGATCATGAAGATAGGCAGCGATACAACGCGCGCCATTACCGCATTGGGCGACTTCGCCACCATCGCTGTTATAAATACGATAATTGACATCAGCCCCGTCCCGTTGAGGCGGCCCTACCAGTAGGAGTTGATCGAAACCTACACCGAAATGGCGATCGGCAAGCTGCCTGATCTGCTCGGCCTTGAGTTCCACAGGTCCATCGAAGGTATTAATGACAATGAAATCATTACCGAGGCCGTGCATCTTTGTGAATGAAATTTCCATGGGCGCCAGCTTACCCGCAGTTTACAGAGTTACAAGGAGGAAAAGTGTAATAAGCCGTTTTAATTCTGTTCAACACGGACCCCTTCAGGGATATGCACGGTGGATGTCGGGAAGGCGCATTCGGCCCCTTGGCCCTCTATTATCCCTATTATCCTCAGCAGCACATCCTGCTTGACCTCGTGATATTTCACCCAATCGGTTGTTTTGGTGTAAGCATAGATAAAGAAATCCAGCGAGGAGGCGGCAAACTTGTTGAAGTTCACTATCAGGGTTTTGTCAGTATCAATCTCCTCGTGTGACTGCAACATCTGTTTTACATCATTAACAATCACAGCCATCTTGGCGGCATCTGCGTAACGAATGCCAATGGTTTCATAAATACGCCGATTGCTCATGCGTGAAGGATTTTCAACTGCGATGGTGTTAAAGATCGAATTGGGCAAGTACAGGGGACGCTTGTCAAACGTCCTGATAACAGTCAGGCGCCAGCCGATCACCTCAACGGTACCTTCAATATCCCTGTCTGGAGATCGAATCCAGTCACCCACCGAGAAAGGCCGGTCCAGATAGATCATCAATCCGCCAAAAAAGTTTGCCAGTAAATCGCGCGCGGCAAAACCCACGGCAATTCCGCCAATTCCACCGAAGGCCAGGACACCGGAAATGCTGTAACCCAGGGACTGCAATGCAACCAGAAACGCGGTGATAACGACCGAGACGCGCAATAGCTTGGCAATGGCATCGGCCGTGGTACGGTCATAGGATGGGTCCGCTTCCCGTTTGCTGTTGATGATATTCTCTTCAACATTGTAAATAAACTTGAAGAGGAACCAGGCAATGCAAAAGATTACGCCGACCGTGCGTAAGGTGGGCACAGCCGAAAATATTGCGGCGTCTGTTTCTTTTCCCACTACATTCGCGGCCAGTGCAAAACCAAGCACCCAGATGAACAGACTCAGCGGGGATCTCAGCGATTCGAAAACCGCATCATCCCAGTTTGATCGTGTTTTCCTTGCCGCCTCGCGCAGCCTGATCAACACCCTCTTTGCAATAAAACTCAGCAGGAGTGCAAGGAAGACGATGACAAACACCTGTATGACCCAGGTATCGAGATGCATGAATGACATCAGTTTTTCAAAGAATGTTTTTAATCCGGTAATAATTTCCATAAACGTCATATGGCCTATAAGTAAAATTTTTAATAAATGGCAGTTATCTTGTACCCCATACCCTCAAGCAATGCCAGTACGCCATCGTCACCCGGCAAATGCATGGCACCAATGGCAATAAAGGCATTACCTTCTTGCAGGATATCCTGCATACGTTCAACCATGCGATGATTCCTGTCTGTCAACAAACGTTTGATTAGTTCCTGATAAAGGCCCTCACTGGAAATCGTGTACTGGTTGCTATAGACATAAAGCCCCTGCATGTCCCGCTTGAGATAATAGGATTTCATTACTTCAAAGTCCTCTTCCAACATTTCGTAATGACAGACCGTATCGAGCAGCAACCTGAGCTGCGACTCTAGCGCCATGTCTCCGAAGATACCGCCCTGCTCCTCAAGTGTTTCCAGGGCGGTAACCTGCGCGCCGTTTTCCTGCGCTTTATTGAGCAGCTGCATATCCAGTGGCAATCCGCCATCCACTGGGTAATTCATGATTAGGAACGCGGCCCATGGCTTGAGAAACAGGACCATTTCAGTGGTGTACTGGTATTCGGCAAGGATTTTCGCGGTCCGTTCAAACAAGTATTGATCAATAAAATCCCGCAGGGTTGTGCCATCATTAAAAAACATTGTCTGTGAAAACGCCAATAACTGTTCCTCGTCCGGCAGGGCCTCCATGACAAAGGTTCTGGCCCCCAGCAATGCCTTGCGTACATCATCCGGTAATCTGGTTATCTCTGGGTCAGAAACATGGATCGTACCGAATACATAACTGGGTGACTGGCCTGATTTGGAAATCTGCCACAAGATTGCATTTGAATATTCAAGGGGTTCTTCAAGAGTTTCCTGCGACATCTCCAGGGGTCGGCAATCATCCAGGCTAAGTTCTTCCGCCCTTGCCAGACAATTGAAGACCAGCAATGTAAGTGCAAGGAGAATGATATAAATGGATTTTATATGCTCAAACAGCTTCGTCATTGCCAAGGTCCAGTTCGGGTGTTATATCAAGGGCCACGATTTCTTCTGATACGGCCTGCCACTCGGGATTTTGTCGAATGCCAGCCAGGTCGATGGTTTGTTTGCCATGCATTCTTATCAAGCGCGCCTGTAGTGCAGGGTCAGGGCAGTATTCAAAACCATCCAGTACCATCCTGACGGCATCACGATTATTACATACCAGAACCATATCACAACCAGCCCGGAGGGCAGCAGTAGTACGCTGGATATAGTCGCCGGCAACCTCCGCGCCTGCCATGCTGATATCATCGCTGAAGATCGTGCCCTGGAAACCGAGTTGCTGACGTAAAATTTTCTTCAGCCAGACTGGAGAGAAACCCGCAGGTAGGCTGTCTACGGCTGGATAGATAACATGCGCAGGCATGATCGCCGGCAACCCTGCATGTATCAAACGTTCAAAGGGTATCAGGTCATCCATTTCAATGTCCTCGTAACGGCGCCTGTCCACAGGAACGGCATGATGCGAGTCTTCGCTGACAGCTCCATGACCGGGGAAATGTTTGCCAACCGCCGACATCCCCGCACGCTTCATACCCAGCATGTAGGCCTTAGCGATTCTCGCAACCTGCTCTGGGTCCCTGTCAAAGGCCCGGTCACCAATGACCTGGCTAATACCCTTGTTCAGATCCAGCACTGGTGCAAAACTGAAATCAATACCAACGGCCCGTAATTCAATTGCCATCAACCAGCCGGCCCTCTCCGCCAGCAACAGCCCGGCACGATCATCTTTCTGGCAACATTCGCCTATCAACGACGCGGCTGGCAGCCGGGTAAATCCCTCCCGGAAACGCTGGACGCGCCCACCTTCGTGATCCACGGAGATTAAGAGGCTCGGTTTACGAAGCGCATGAACTGATCCAATCAATCCCCTGAGCTGATCAGTTGATTCATAATTTCTTGAAAACAGGATCAGGCCACCCACCAGAGGATGACAAAGCAATTCACGCTCTTCATCTGTCAGGCTAGTGCCCTGCAAATCCATCATGATCGGACCTAGTGACAAAATTTACTCCCCTTTCTCATCCACGTACCGTTTGCCGCACATCCAGTATGTCCCGCAAACGATCACCAAGTAAATTGATTGATAATACCACCAGGCATATGGCAATTCCCGGCGCAAGTACCATATGGGGAGCAACCAGCATGTAGCGTGTTCCCTCCCTAATCATACTTCCCCAGGAAGACCCGGGTGCCTGTACACCCAGCCCCAGGAAAGACAGGCTTGCCTCGGCAATCACCGTAGCTGAAACGGCAAATGTGGCCTCTATAATCAGTGGTGCGGCAATCAATGGAAGTATGTGCTGCCTGCCGATACGCCAGCCACGGGTACCTAGTGCATGTGCCGCGGTTATGTGTTCACGCTGTTTGATCCCCAGGGTCTGGGCACGAGCAAGACGTGCAAATCCAACCCACCCGACCAGCGTCAGGGCAATCACGGCATTTATAATACCCGGCCCCAGCAGACCGGCCATGGCGATGGCGAGCAGGATACCCGGAAATGCCATGAAGATATCAAGCACTACAACCATCAAATGATCACACCAGCCTCCCAGCCATCCCGCCAGCATACCCAGCAACGTTCCCGTCACGGCTGACACAAGGACCACGCAAACCGCAACCAGCAGGGATGTCCTGGCCCCTATGATGATGCGATCCACGATGGACCGGCCCAGATCATCATACCCCAGCCATGACTGCCACTCGGGGGCAACAAGGATTTTCTGTAATACTATCCTGTCCGGATCCAGAGGCAGGACACTGGCCAGCAGGGCGAGCAGGCACCAAAGGATGATAACCGTTGTGGCAATAGAAAACCGTACTGTCATTGTTCCAGTCTCACCCGCGGGTCAAGCATCCCGTAACAGAGATCTGTTAGCAGGTTTACGAACACATACGTGAAACTGATGACCAGTACACATGCCTGTACGACCGGATAATCCCTGCGCTGTATCGATTCAATGGTTAGCTGTCCGATTCCCGGCCAGGAAAAGATTGTTTCGGTGATTACCGCCCCCGCCAGTAATCCGCCCAGTTGCATCCCTAGCACCGTGATCACCGGCAATGCGGCATTTGGCATGGCGTGACGCAGGATAACTCTGGCCGACGACATGCCGCGGGCCCTTGCTGCCGTGATGTAATCTTCCGTCAATACCTCAAGTAGCGAAGACCTGACCATCCTGCTCAACAACGCTGCCAGGGCAGTGCCCAGGGTAATGGCCGGCAGGATCAGGGAAGACAGTCCCTTGCTACCACTTACAGGCAGCCAGCCCAGCGCTATAGAGAAGATGAGTATTAACAATGGTCCCATCCAGAAATTCGGTATGGCAATCCCCAGTGTGGAAAAACCCATTGCAATCCTGTCCCAGTGGCTGCCCCTGTTCATCGCTGCCAGCGAGCCCAGTGGTACAGCAATGCAAATCGCGATTAACAGGCTAGCCACCGCCAGTATTGCAGTGGGGCCGAGGTGCTCAGCCAGAAGCAGACTGATATCTCGGCGTGAATAAAACGACTCGCCCAAATCAAGGTGCAAAAGATTATTCATGAACTCCAGCCATTGTTGCAGGAGTGGCAGATGCAGACCGAGAGCGATTCTCATTGCTTCAAGATCAGCCGGTTGTGCTGACTCACCCAGCATGGCCTGTACCGGGTCGCCCGGCACAATATGAATCAGCAAAAAGACCATCGTGGATACTCCCAGTAGGACAAAAAAAGCAGTAATGATCCTTTTAATGAGATAGGTCAACATTTTCGGGTTTGATGATTGACGAATGACTGCGCCTGTTATCTACTTGCAACTATATAAAAAAATTACAAGCATAGCAGGAAAAAACGCCGGGGATTTCCAATGGAAGAAAATTCAAAACTCGAAGAGGCAGGCAGGAAAATGATGAGTGTTATCGTGCGATTTTCCGGGCTTGTGCTGCTATTTGCCGGACTGTGGATAGCTTTTCAGGTACTCACGGAGGCACTCAATCTCTATAACGACCCGCAACGCATAGAGCGCTTCGCCGCGGCTATCGAGAAGGGTTCAAATATAGACAAGAGTCTTGGTGCCTTACAGACCCCGAAAACCAGAGTGGATTCGGATGCCAGCTTATCTGACTTTCCTGCAACACCAGCTAAAACCGGGAAAAAACCCGAGGATGAATTCCGTATCTCCTATTTCCTGGCCTGGATTATTGTTCTACTTCTTCTCTTGATGATCGCTAGGATCTCTCTATCGGCAATGAAAACCGGAGGCGAACTCGTGCTCTATGACGTCCAGATAAAACAATTTGCCAAAATGCTACTCAAGGAGGTTGGTAAGCAGGACAGATAAAGATCATCCTCGATAGAGATATAAGCTTTATTCTTCCCCGCTTCCCCCGGACTCCTTGAAAGCATCACGCCACATTGCATTCATCTCCTCATCCTTATAATTTCTCAGATACTCCTGCCTTTCCTCAGGGCTCATGAGAATCAGCCTTTCCCTCATGGCTGTCCGGTGTTGCCGAAGTTGCTCCTTTTCTGCCGGGCTCATGGTTCTCCATTTTTCCTGCATATTGCGTTTGTCACTGCGAAGTCGTTCTTGCTGCTCTGGCGACAGTCTGTTCCACTCCTCACTCAGGAGTCGCTGTCTTTCACGATAGGCTTCCTTTTCCGCCGGAGTCATCTGTTCAAACGCTTCCTGTTGACGCTGCATTAACTGAATCTCAAAATCATCCAGGGGAGTAAGCCCTTCCGAGGACTGATCCTCGGCAAGTACCTGCATTGAAATCCCGAAAAACAGTACCAGCGTCGCAAGGCAGTTAATTAACAAGCGCTGTATTTTCATGGTTCTCTCCGTATTAAACTGAATTTCATCATTAAAAAGTAGCAGCATTTGCCTGAATTAAAAACCCGGCAACAATCCTTATGCCAACAAAGTCATAAAACAGGGGTTCCCTCAACGCTGCAGTATCGTTAAAGTAATAATAACAGATAATCTATTGGGGGTATTAATCCATGAAATCCTGCCTGGGCCTGATAATCGCCTTTTTAATCAGCCTCAACCTCCAGGCAGCCCCGCTTTCCGCGGAGAATACCGTAAGGGAAACAACCGTCTCGGTACTGAAGCGGCTGAATATGGAAAGAAGCAGGCTTGAAGACAACCCGCTTTATATAAAGGATATTGTTAAAGAGATCATCGTTCCCCATTTCGATTTTGAAAAAATGGCAGAGCTTGTCCTTGAAGATTACTGGAACTTGCTGGACTCATCCAGAAAGACCTGCTTTACTCACGCCTTTCGCAGCTTGCTGGTGGAACGCTATGCCTATGTTCTCCTAAGTTATGACAATCATTCCATCAGCTATGAACCTGCCAGGGAAATTGGTGAACTCGGCTATGTTTCTGTCAGGCAAATAATTACGCGTGTAGGTGCGCCGCCGCTTCCCGTTGATTACCCTATGCACAAAACTGAAGCTGGCTGGCAGGTGGTTGACCTGGTGATAGACAGCATCAGTCTGGTCAAAAGCTACAGGAACATGTTCAGTATTGAAGCAAAGATTAGGGGACTAGATAACTTCCTGGAAACACTCCCTACATGCCAGTATCTCAATCACAAGTAGTCAGGAACACTTCCTTTATAAACCGTAATGAGCAACCTTATAGAGATCAGGGGATTGAGTTTTAACCACGGCTTCCGGGTCATATTTGATAACGTTGATCTGGATATTGAGCGTGGAAAGATTACCGCAATTATGGGTCCGAGCGGTACCGGTAAGACCACCCTCCTGAAATTGATCAGCGCCCAATTGACACCCAGGTCCGGCAAGGTCCTGGTGGAAGGCCAGAACATCCATGATCTTGGCCAGGCTGATCTGTACGAAATGAGAAAGCGCATGGGCATGCTGTTTCAATCCGGCGCGCTTTTGACAGACCTCAATGTATTTGAAAATGTTGCCTATCCACTCAGAGAACATACTACCCTTGATGAACGCATGATCCGTTACCTCGTGCTGATCAAACTGCATGCTGTGGGGTTACGGGGAGCGGCGCAACTGATGCCATCGGAACTCTCCGGAGGCATGGCGCGACGTGTCGCGCTGGCACGTGCCATTGTCCTTGATCCCATGATGATAATGTATGATGAACCGTTCTCCGGTCAGGACCCTATCTCCATGGGCGTACTGATAAAGCTCATCAAGACAATGAACGATAACATGGACCTAACCAGCATAATAGTTTCCCACGATGTTAAAGAAGTATCGGCAATCGCGGATTATATCTATATCATCAGTAATGGACGGATCATGGAACAGGGCACACCGCCCGCTCTCGAGGAAACGACTTCTGCATGGGCAAGACAATTTCTCAAGGGCCTTCCCGACGGCCCCGTTCATTTCCATTATCCGGCTCCGGATTACAACACCGACCTGTTTGAAACTGAATAAATGCTGTCTTATCTGAATAAAATCGCCGACAATTTTGGACCTCTGGGTAAAAAAGGTATCGTTTCGTTTGAACGGCTGGGACGCAGCGCCCTGTTCCTGTTGCGGGTGTTTCAAAGCATTCCGTTTGTTTTCCTGCGGCCCTGGCTGTTTATCCAGCAATTGTATTCTGTCGGGGTTCTGACAATTATAATAATATTTGTGGCCGGCACGTTCGTCGGCATGGTGCTTGGTCTGCAGGGCTACAATATCCTAGTACGCTTCAACTCGGAATCCTCGCTCGGCACCATGGTTGGCCTGACCCTAGTACGCGAACTCGGCCCAGTCGTCACTGCCCTTTTGTTTGCCGGCCGCGCCGGTTCCGCCCTTACCGCTGAACTGGGCCTGATGAAAACCACTGACCAGTTCTCTGCGCTGGAGATGATGGCAGTTGACCCTTTCAAACGTGTTATTGCCCCGCGCTTCCTTGCCGGTTTTTTTTCCATGCCCCTGCTTGCGGCAATTTTCAGTGCCGTGGGTATTTATGGAGGATATTATGTCGGCGTTTACTTACTTGGTGTGGATGATGGTGCTTACTGGGCCCAGATGCAGAAATCGGTGGATTTTCATGAAGACTTCATGAACGGGGTATGGAAAAGCATCGTATTCGGATTCGTAGCAACCTGGATTGCGCTTTTTGAAGGATATGATTCGGTACCGACCTCGGAAGGCATCGGGAGAGCGACGACACAGAGCGTTGTAAATGCCTCACTGGCAGTACTTGCCCTGAACTTTATATTAACCGCATTAATGTTGGAGACCAGCTGATTATGACTCGACAAACACTGGAGATCTGGGTTGGCGTATTCGTGGCAGCGGGTATAGCTGCCCTGTTCATGCTTGCCATGAAGGTAAGTAATCTGAGCACCGTCAACACCGGGGACACTTATGAAGTAACCGCCCAGTTTGATAATATCGGTGGCTTGAGTATACGCTCACCGGTCAAGGCTAGTGGCGTACTGGTTGGCCGGGTCAGCGATATCAAATATGACAAGGATTACAACGTTGCTGTGGTTACACTCAGCATTCAAAAAAGGTTTGATCGCTTTCCCAGTGATTCTCGCGCCAGCATTTATACTGCCGGTCTGCTGGGGGAACAATATATTGAGCTAGTCCCGGGTATTGAAGAAACCTATCTGGAGGAAGGTAGCGATATTATTATGGCTGATTCTGCATTGATACTGGAGAACCTTGTCGGACGTGTAATCTCCGAGATAATCTCCAAATAAGAACTGCCTTCTTAACCACCCGATGACAATTGAACCCGCATACAGCCTGGAACTACTGGAAAGGAATGGCTCTACCGGCAAGTTCCGTATCAAAGGTGTGCTTAATTTCGACAGTGTAAGCACCCTTAACCAGCACGCCCGTGAACTTTTCCGGGATTTCAGCGAGATCAGTATTGACCTTTCCAGTGTGAGCTATGTTAACAGCGCTGCATTGGTGCTGTTACTTGAATGGAAACGCCAGGCACTGCTGGAGGGAAAGACTCTTCAATTACTTAATGTCCCGCAAAAACTTCAGAACATCGCCCGTATAAGCGAGATCGAAAAGATCCTCTCGATCTAGGGGCCAGTGTAGTTCTGCTTTTACAGGTTTAATTAATACTATCCTTCCAGGATCAGGACTTCCGTCCCCTCTTCCACCTGGTCAAATAACTCTATTACGTCCGCGTTATGCATGCGTATACAACCCCGGGAACCGGGTGTGCCTATGTCTACATCATCCGGACAGCCGTGAATATAGATAAAACGATGGTAACTATCGCGATCACCTCCCTGATTTATTCCGGGTTCCATGCCCTTTAACCAGAGGATACGCGTCAGTATCCAGTCGCGATCAGAGTGTTGCCGACGCAGATCGGGATGGTATATCTCACCTGTCGGCTGTCTGCCGACAAGCACGGTATTGGGTGCAAACATTTCACCGATCTTTTCTGCGATCACATGTCGGCCACGCGGCGTGCATTCACTGTCCATGTACTCGCCCGGGCCGTTCTTTGCAGTAGAGATTGGCCAGGTCTTTACGGTATCGGGGCCGTTAAACAATGTGAGTGTCTGTTCGCCAATACTGATTTCTATACGCGTATTGTTGCCCATAACACTTTACCTTTCGCGATACACCGAGCCCAAGCCATCATACTCGCCATCAACCGAGAGCCGGTAACCCCTGATGTCTTTCTGTCTTGCAAGCACATTATGTTCATACCACAAGGGTACATAGGGTAACAAGTCATGCAGGCGTTGTTGTAGCTGACGGTAAAGGGAGGCCTGTCTTTTGGGATCTTTTTCCAACTCGGCCTCCTCTATCAGGGTATCGACTACTTTATCGGAAAAATATCCGCGGTTGGCCCCCTGCGGGGGCATTGCGTCGCTGTGAAAAGCATAGCGGAAGATGTCAGGCATCTTCAAGCCTACCCAGGATAGGCTGTACATCTGGAACCGGCCGGTTTTGATATCACCATAATATGTTCCCCAATCGTAACTCTTCAGTTCAATATCGATCCCGATCTGTTTCAATTGGTACTGGATAATCGTTGCCAGACGCAACCGCAGGGGATTGCTGGATGTCTTGTATTCCAGTCTGAGGCGCCGACCTTCTCCATAACCCGCCTGCCGCAATAATTTCCCTGCGAGTTTCGGATCATAGCCATAGGGCTTAAGGTCGGGATGGCCAGCCCAATGGGAAGGCGGCAACATTCCCGTTGCAATATTCGCCGCATTGCCCAGAACATGACGGATAATATTCTCGCGATCGATGCCGTGAGCTATCGCCATCCGTACTTTTTCTTGGCGCAAGGCAGGATCACGCAAATTGAAGCCAAGATAGGAAAATGTATTGCTGCGTCCATTTTCGACCACGATCGCATCCTGTCCACTAAGCCAGTCCAACAGTTCAAATGGCAGGTCATTTTGCACAAGATCCAGTTCCCCGCGCAGCAGTTTAAGCACGCGCACGGTTGAATCCCTGACCGTGTTGAATTCTATTAATTGTCGATCACTAATGCGCTCAAGGAGCAATTGATCTTCCCGTGGCCAGGCTATAAACCGGAAGAGGCCACTGCCAACCGGTTGTTGATTAAAGGGATGTCCCGCATCGAGCAGCGCTGCCGGCATGATACCGATCACTAGGCGGCCCGGGAACAGGGGATCGACCCGGTGAAGTTGGAAATCCACTGTATTTTCATCAACGACACGGATCGTGCTGATATTAAGTAGGTTGCCACGATGAGGTGACACTGCCTGTTCATCCAGTACCGCCTCGTAACTCGCCTTGACATCCGCCGCAGTAAGTCGACTGCCATCATGAAACTGCCGGCCGTCATTGCCCAGGCTGAAACGATAATGCGTATCTGATATAACCTGCCAGTTAGCAAGTGAAGGTTGCATGCGTTGCTGTTGATCAAAATCGACCAGTTGCCGGTAAATCAGCCGGTTGATCCGGTGAGAGACTGCATCTGTCGCATATCGCGGATCCAGGGTAACCGGTGCCGTACTCAAACCGAAACGTATACGTTCATCTCCTGTTTCATCACAGGCCGAGATGATACACAAACAGAGTAACAACAGCAGGCAACCGATCAGGTTTGCCGTTTCGGTATACATTTTCATTCGCGGGTAAACAAGGTAATCGATTCTATATGGGCGGTGTGCGGGAACATATCCATTACGCCAGCCTGTTGCAGGCAGAAGCCTTTTTCATTGACCAGTATCGCCGCATCACGCGCCAATGTGGCTGGATTGCAGGACACATAGACTAGGCGCTCCGTGTGCCGTAAATCGAGTTGCCGGATGATATCCAGTGCACCGGTACGTGGAGGATCCAGTAACACCCTGTCATAGGTCTGAGTCAAAAAGGGGGAAGATAGGTCTTCACTGGACAGGTTGGCAACGTGAAATTCAACATTCTTAACCCGGTTGTGTTCGGCATTAAAGCGGGCGCGTTCTACCAACAGTGCATCACCCTCAACCGCCGTAACCCTGCCACCGTATTTTGCAAGTGGCAATGAAAAATTGCCGAGGCCACAGAAAAGATCGAGGATAGCATGCGCTTTTCCGATTCCCAGCAAGTTTACGGCCAGGCTCACCATGGCCTGATTGATGGCGGCATTAACCTGGATAAAATCAGTCGGCTGAAAATAATATTCGAGGGATTGTTCTTCCATGCGGTAAACCAGCGGGACGGCGCGGTCCGCGCACAAGGGTACCACCGTATCGAGACCGCCGGGTTGCAGATAGAACTGTACCTCTTGGGCGGTTTCAAATTGATCCAGAATCTGTTTGTCTTCCTCAGTTAACGGTTGCAGGTGACGCAGCACCAGCGCCGTAGCATTGTCGGCAACGGCAACTTCTATTTGTGGCAGGTGCCTGACAATCGACAGGCTGCTGATCAGGGCCTGCAGGTCTCCTAGTAATTTACCCACCTTAGGGTGCAGGACTTCACAGCGACTGATGTCGGCCACAAAGGGCGAATATTTTTCTCGGAAACCGATCAGAAGGCGACCCTTCTTCTCGACATATTTGACCGCAAGGCGAGCACGTCGCCGGTAACCCCAGACCGGACCGGTCAGTGGAGGCAACCATTCCATCGGTTGCAGGCCGCTGATGTGCTCGAATTGCTCACGCAAGGCCTCTTGCTTGTGTTTTAGCTGGAAGGCTGGACTGGCATGCTGGAAACTGCAACCGCCGCAGATTTTATAATGGACACAGCACGCATCAATACGTTCGGGACTGGGATCGAGGATCTCCAGTGGCATTGCCTCGCCGTAACGGGAATGACGGCGGGTATACTGAAACACGACCCTTTCACCGGGCAGAGTTTCATTAACAAAAACTGTCTTGCCGTTCACGCGGGCGATGCCTCGCCCTTCGTGGGAGAGGGATTCAATGATCGCGGTTACCGGTTCACGGGGCGGTCTTTTACGGCGGCGTGACATGGCGGACTGTGATCAGGCCGCATTCCAAGCATCAAGGAATTCCTGCAAATGGGGCTTGCCTTCCGACTTCAGCATCTTGCGCAACTGTTCACAACCCTCTTCATAACCCTGGCGGGTTTTGCGCCCACGCATCAGTTCATACCGCAGGAACACCAGGTACGTATTGAGCACATCAGTCTCGCAGTAATTGCGAATGGCCAAGATGTCACCCGCCATGAAACAGTCCCAGACCTTGTCACCACTCATGCCCATCTTGCCGGGAAAGCCGCAGACTGAGGCGATCTGATCCAGCGGTGCTACTGCACGGCCTTCATAACCTGAAAGAACATCCATCAGGTCGGTATGTCGTTCATGAAAGCGGCTCAAGTAATTATTCCACTTGAAACTCTGGTCCTCGTTACCGGTCTCCCAGTATCGTGGCGCACTGATGCCATGGATCAAGGCGCGGTAATGCAATACCGGCAGGTCAAAACCGCGGCCGTTCCACGATACCAGCATGGGACTGAAGCGTTCTATGCCATCATAGAAACGCTGGATGATTTCTTCCTCCGGTGAATCAGGGTCCCCGAGAGACCAGACACTGATCCGCTCGCTGGTCCGCAATACGACCGAGATAGCAACCACCCGCTGCAAATAATGCCGGAGAAACTCACTGCCACCGGTTTCCTGGCGCCGCCGGGTATACATCACCTCGGCGGTCTCCTTGTCAGACAGATCATTCAACTTGTATAGCTTGCGGCCCGACTCGATATCCGGGATGGTTTCTATATCAAACACAAGGATATTCATTTGGCCAGAAAGGGATGCTATTTAGGATTGAATATGCCCGTCGATAAATAGCGATCGCCACGGTCGCAGATAATGGTCACGATCACAGCACTATCAAGGTCCCTGCCCAGCCGCAGGGCGGCAGAGATTGCGCCGCCGGATGAGATGCCTGCAAAGATCCCTTCCTCTGCGGCAAGACGCCGGGTCATATCCTCGGCTTCTTTGGGGGTAATATCAATAGTCATGTCTACCCGGCTGCGATCAAATATCTTTGGCAAGTACGCCTCCGGCCAGCGGCGTATGCCCGGGATATTCTCATCGCCTGCCGGTTGAACACCAATAATCTGTATTTCCGGGTTCTGTTCCTTCAGGTATTTCGATGTTCCCATGATGGTCCCGGTTGTCCCCATGGCGCTGACAAAATGGGTGACCGTACCCGCTGTGTCCCGCCATATCTCGGGACCGGTACCTTCATAATGGGAACGCGGGTTATCAGGGTTGGCAAACTGGTCCAGCACCCTGCCCTTACCCTCGCGTTCCATGCGCTCGGCGAGATCACGGGCCCCCTCCATGCCCTCTTCGCGACTGACCGGAATGATCTCGGCGCCGAAGGCTGTCATTGCCGCCCGCCGCTCCTCACTCATGTGCTCTGGCATAATCAGAACCATGCGATAGCCACGAATAGCGGCGGCCATGGCAAGGGCAATACCGGTATTACCACTGGTCGCCTCTATTAGTGTATCGCCTGGTTTTATCTCGCCGCGTTCCTGTGCGTGATGAATCATGCTCATGGCGGGTCTGTCCTTAACAGAACCGGCCGGGTTATTGCCTTCCAGCTTGGCCAGGTAAAGATTACTGCTCATTCCTGGCAACCGTTGCAACCTGACCAGTGGGGTATTGCCGACAAAGGCTTCGATTGTTGGTATATCTTTTTTCATCATCAATATTATTATGGATCAGGCTTCCCTGTCCGAATGACTGCAGGGGTAAAACTCAGACAAGACTACGGGCCAGTATTATGGCATCTTCCCTGCCAATTATCGCGGGGTAATAATTCCGGCGCATCCCGACTTCATCGAAACCGGAATTACGATAGAGTTTGATTGCGTAACGGTTCGAAGGACGGACTTCAAGAAATGCCATATCGGCCTTGTGCTGACGCGCAAGGTCCAGGAGATAATCCAGCATCATCCTGCCGTAACCCATGTTCTGCAACTGCGGTTTGACACAAAGATTCAGCAAATGGCTTTCACCCGCCGCAATAGACATTACACCGTAGGCAATGATCTCCTCTTCACGTTCCATCAGCCAGCAACTGTAACCGACCCGCAGACAGTCAAGAAAGATCCCCTCGCCCCAGGGGTGGGTATAGGCAGAATCCTCTATGGCCAGGACGCCCGCAATATCTTCTTCCCGCATGGGACGAAAATCCGGTACTGGTGTTTCCAAGACAGCGCTCATAAAGACTCCTTATAGATCTGCATTGCCAGTTGCAGGTCCTGCCAAGCCTTGCGTTTTTCCCTCGGGGAACGTAGCAGATAGGCAGGGTGGTAGGTCACGACCACGGGTATCCCGGTATCGGCATAGCTGTATCGCTGACCACGCATACGGCCTATCGGTGTCTCGGTTTGCAACAAATTTTGAGCCGCCACCCTTCCGACAGCGAGGATGATATGCGGCTGAATCAGATCAATCTGCCGGCGCAGGTAATTCCTGCAGGCACTTACTTCATCAGGGCGCGGGTCGCGGTTATTCGGTGGGCGGCATTTCAGTATATTGGCAATGTAGACTTCATCGCGTTGCAGACCCACAGCCTGCAGCATGGCATTCAGCAGCTTGCCAGCCCTGCCTACAAAGGGTTCGCCCTGGCGGTCCTCTTCCGCGCCCGGGGCCTCTCCGATAATCAGCCAGTTGGCCTGCTGATTGCCGACACCGAAGACAGTCTGGGTCCTGCTCTTGTGAAGTTCACATTTAATACATTGCGCCACTTCGTTGCGTAGTACCTCCCACGCTGCCTCGGTGTCCGCTGTTACGTGTTTGTCCACGGCGACCACCGGCACAGGTTGGACGGACACAGCGTCTCTTTCCAGATAGACATCAATGCCCATCCGCTGAAGGTAATATCGCTGTGCCTTATCCATTCTCATACCTGTGGGTGAGCCCGCTCAACCGGTTCCATGATCTTGTTAATAGCATTGATGTAGGCCTTGGCTGAGGCGATAACAATATCGGTATCTGAACCCTGACCATTGACGATCCGACCGGCCTTATCTATGCGCACCGTCACCTCGCCCTGGGCGTCTGTCCCCGTGGTGATATTGTTGACGGAATAGAGTTGCAGATCAGAACCGCTATGGACAATCGATTCGATCGCCCTGAACGTGGCATCAACCGGGCCACTGCCAGTTGAATTGCCCTGTCTCTCCATTCCATCAATCAACAGGGTCACATGAGCGTTTGGTATTTCGCCAGTTTCGCAACAGACTTTCATGGCCACAAGCCTGATGCGCTCATCGGCTGCCTCCTGGATAGTCTCGGAAACCAGCGCCTGGAGGTCTTCATCATAGATCTCGTGTTTCTTGTCAGCGAGATCCTTGAACCGGCTGAAGGCCGCGTTCAGATCCTCCTCTCTTTCAAAGGCGTAACCCAGTTCAAGCAAGCGGGTACGGAATGCATTTCGGCCCGAATGCTTGCCCAGCACCATGCGATTGGCATGCCAGCCCACATCTTGAGCCCGCATGATTTCGTAAGTTTCGCGACTCTTTAACACACCGTCCTGGTGGATACCGGACTCATGGGCGAAGGCATTGGCACCGACGATTGCCTTGTTAGGCTGTACAGGGAATCCGGTGATCGTCGAGACAAGTCGCGAGCAATGAAGTATCTCCTGCGTGTTCAGGTCTGTATCGCAGGGAAACATGTCCTGGCGCGTACGCACGGTCATTACGACTTCTTCCAGTGCGGCATTCCCGGCACGTTCACCCAGACCATTGATCGTACATTCCACCTGCCGTGCACCATTCAGGACAGCAGAAAGTGAATTGGCAACGGCCAGACCAAGATCATTATGACAATGCACGGAGAAAACGGCTTTGTCGGAATTTGGCACTCTCTCGATCAACTGTCGGATCAATCCACCAAACTGGTGTGGCAGGTTATATCCTACCGTATCGGGGATATTTACCGTCGTCGCGCCGGCGTCGATTACCGCTTCAATCACACGGCAAAGGAAATCGATCTCGGAACGGCCTGCATCTTCCGGCGAGAACTCAATGTTATCGGTATATTGGCGTGCACGCTTGACGGCAGATACGGCCTGTTTAAGCACCTCATCCGGTTCCATGTGCAATTTCTCTCGCATATGGATTGGCGAGGTGGCGATAAAGGTATGGATACGGGAGGACACTGCCGGTTTCAGGGCCGCGGCCGCGGCATCAATATCCTTATCCGTCGCGCGCGCCAGACCACAAACCGTACTTTCCCTAACATTCTCAGCCACCAGCTGGACACCCTTGAAGTCATCCGGGCTGGCAATCGGAAAACCGGCCTCAATAACATCGACCCGCAGGCGTTCAAGTGCCTTGGCGATGCGTAATTTCTCGTCTTTTGTCATCGAGGCACCCGGACTTTGCTCGCCGTCCCTCAATGTCGTATCAAAAATAATTAATTTTTCACTCATTTTTCCTGCTCCGGATACTGTCCATACTAAATTGCAGTTATGGACGACTCAACTAGAATTGCTCTCGCCGCATGGGCGAAAGATCAGATCTGATTTTTAAATAGGTAGTTTTTGCCCGCTCAGGGCAGCAGGAACAGCACGCCCGGCAGGGCTGCCAAACGGAAGGAACTAAGGGATTGAAAGTTCTGATTTTTCATCATGTGCAAACTATAGCGCCAATTCCGATATTTTCAAGACCCTGTCGATGAATCCGGGTCCTGCAATGACTCCTGTATCTTTCTTGCGACACGGTGCTTACGGATATAGATGAGGGTCAGTACCGGCCCGGAGGTGGCATATACAAGGGCAATCAGGAATAACACCAGTGCCGGTTCAATGGCGATTAATACAAAAACCATCACTACTACCAGGCCGGCGACAAAGGGCATGCGCCCCTTCATGTCAAACTGTTTGAAGCTGTGATAGCGGATATTGCTTACCATGAGTATGCCGGCAATCATCGTCGCTGGAAAGGCAAACAGGGTAAAGGAATCGCCACCGTCAATCGGCAGAGACTCACCACACCAGACCGTCCCGGCAATCAGTGCCGCCGCAGATGGACTGGGCAGTCCCTGAAAATAACGTTTGTCTGCAGTACTGGCCTGAGTATTGAAACGGGCCAGCCGCAGGGCTGTGGCTGCTGCATAGACAAAGGCACCAAGCCAGCCCAGCTTTCCAAGGTCATACAGCGACCACTGGTAGATCACCAGCGCCGGCGCCAACCCGAATGAAACCAGATCTGACAAGCTATCATATTGTACTCCGAAATCGGTCTGCGTATTGGTCATGCGGGCAATTCGACCATCCATCCCGTCAAGTACCATGGCAATGAATATAGCAATAGCCGCCGCTTCAAAATGACCGTTGATGCCGGCAATGATCGCATAAAAGCCCGCAAACATAGCCCCCGTGGTAAACAGGTTGGGCAAGAGGTAGAGACCGCGACGCCGATTAACCATCCTTCATTCACCCGGTTTTTTCTGGATATGGTTACAGCAAAGGGATAAATGCTGCATACGATAAAACTATAACAGAGCAGGGAGGGATTTGGATCATTCTCCGGCCTGAAAGGTCGGAACTGACCCGCCGGAAGCTGTTGACTGATTATGAACAAAATGACCGATTATGCCAGACCCTGAGCAAGTCTCTTCAGATACCTTCACGGTCACCTTGGAATTAGGTGGAATCAGGACATCTACAAGCCCGCCGAAGAAAAGATAACCGCAACGTTGGCCGTGACCGATGCGCTCTCCTGAATGGACATAGAAGCGCAGAAAGAAGGCGTTAAGAAAATTAAGATTGAACACAACGACAATCTCGTCATTCTCATCGGTACGCAGCCGATAGGCGAACCGCCTTTTGCCATCATTATTCTCCTGTCGGCGTGTCCACTGGTTTACAATCTTGCCTTCAGAAGGGCTGCGAATGGAGTAGACATCAAGAAGGGAGGTCTTGATACGAATTGAAATGGCCCTGCGATCAATCCAGGGATCGTCAACCTCCTCTACAGCCAGCACCCTGCCGGACACCGGACTGACAATCGCCAGGGGGGAAGAAGGTATGGTCCTGGCAGGATCACGCAACAGGAAAAGGAATATGAACAGGATTACTGCAACCAGGACGGTAATGACTGTACCCAGAAAATAATAGGCAACCACCTGCATCAACACGAGTAATGCAATCAGAGGCCACCCTTCCCTGGCAATAATGGGATAGGTATTACTCGACATACAACATTAATGAATTTCTACTGTCACTGGCAGATCTGATTCAGGCACTACCGTAATAAGGTTTCTCGAATCAGTTCTTTTCCTGATCAACGAGTTTGTTATTTTTAATCCATGGCATCATGGAGCGAAGCTTGTTACCAACCACCTCAATCGGATGCTCACGGCTGATTCGGCGCATGGCTTTCAGCGAGGCGGCACCACTCTGGTTTTCCAGAATAAATTCCTTTGCAAACTGTCCGGTCTGTATTTCCCTGAGGATCTCCTTCATGGCGTCCCTTGATTCTTTCGTAATAACGCGTGGCCCGCGTGTAAAGTCGCCGTACTCGGCGGTGTTTGAGATAGAATAGCGCATGTTGGCAATCCCGCCTTCATAGATCAGGTCAACGATCAGCTTGGTCTCATGCAGGCACTCAAAGTAGGCCATCTCAGGTGCATAACCAGCATCTACCAGGGTCTCGAAACCGGCCTGAATCAGGGAGGTGATCCCGCCGCATAATACACTCTGCTCACCAAAGAGATCCGTTTCAGTTTCTTCCTTGAAGGTTGTTTCAATGATGCCGGCTCGTCCTCCGCCATTGGCCGAGGCATAGGACAACGCAAGTTCCCTGGCCTGCCCAGAGGCATCCTGATAAACCGCAATCAGTGAAGGAACGCCTCCACCCTGAGTATAGGTAGATCGGACCAGGTGTCCCGGCCCCTTGGGCGCGATCATGATCACATCAAGATCATCACGTGGCATAATCTGCTCGAAATGAATATTGAAACCATGAGCAAAGGCCAAAACGGCACCTTTTTTGATATTGGGTTCGATCTCCGCGCTATAAAGTGCAGCCTGATGTTCATCCGGAGCCAATACCATGATTACATCAGCCCAGGCAACCGCATCGGCGATCGGCTTGACACTGATACCCGCGTTCTTGGCCTTCTTTTCGGATGCAGAACCCTTGCGCAGTCCCACACAGACGTCCACGCCGGAATCCTTCAGGTTATTGGCATGAGCATGACCCTGCGAACCATAACCTATGATAGTGACTTTCTTTCCTTGGATAAGGGACAGGTCGGCATCTTTGTCATAATAAATATTCATATCTCTACTCTCGAAAAAATTGTAAACGTTGTGTGTGATTCAAATGGCCTTGTCACCGCGCGCAATCCCTGACACACCAGACCTTACCACTTCAAGTATCAGCTTCCTGTCCAGAGCGTCGATAAAGGCATCGAGCTTTTCACCGCTACCCGTCATTTCTATGGTATAGCTGCTGTCGGTTACATCAATGATGTGGCCTCTGAAGATATCAACCAGTCGTTTGATTTCATCACGGGATTCATTTTTCGCCGACAACTTAATTAGCAACAACTCTCGTTCAATATGACGGCTTTCGCTGAGGTCAATCACTTTGATGACATCTACCAGCTTATTCAGATGCTTGGTGATCTGCTCGATGATTTCGTCCGAACCCGAGGTAACCAATGTCATGCGTGATACGGTCGGGTCTTCCGTGGGTGCCACGGTTAGTGATTCAATATTAAAGGCGCGTGCTGAAAAAAGCCCGGAGACCCGCGAAAGGGCACCGGCTTCATTTTCCAGAAGCAATGAAAGTATGTGGCGCATTTAGGCGAGTTCTCGCTCGGGGGCAAGGTGCATCTCATGCTGCCCCTTGCCGGAGGCAATCATGGGATATACATTCTCGGTCTGGTCCGTAATAAAATCCATCAACACCAACTTGTCTTCCATTGCCAGTGCCTCTTTCAGGGCAGCTTCCACATCTGCCGTCTTTTCAATTCGCATACCAGTATGGCCAAAACTTTCTGCCAGTTTGACGAAGTCCGGGATCGCTTCCATATAGGAATGTGAATAACGGCCGGCATAGAAAAATTCCTGCCACTGCCTGACCATGCCCATGTAACGGTTATTGAGATTGATGACCTTGACCGGCAGTCCGTATTGCAGGCAGGTGGAGAGTTCCTGGATGCACATCACGAGGCTGGCTTCACCAGTAATACAGGCCACAATATCGTTGGGAAACGCCAGCTTCACGCCCATGGCCGCCGGCAGGCCGAAGCCCATGGTGCCCAGGCCACCAGAATTGATCCAGCGCCTGGGTTTATCAAACTTGTAAAACTGTGCCGCCCACATCTGATGCTGACCGACATCGGAAGTCACATAGGCCTCGCCTTTTGTAAGTTCATAGAGTTTCTCAATAACATACTGGGGCTTGATGACCTCGGTCGAGCGATCAAACTTAAGACAATTGATACTCTGCCATTCCTTGATCTGGTCCCACCAGATCTTCAGGGATTCGGCATCGGGCTTTTCCCTGCTTGCCTTGATCAGTGCCGTCAGATCGGTCAGGACATGTTTCACATCACCCACGATAGGGATATCTACTGGGACATTCTTGGCGATGGACGAGGGATCGATATCGATCTGGACAATTTTAGCGTAAGGGCAAAATTGTTCCAGATCACCGGTAACACGATCATCAAAGCGGGCACCAATCGCAATTAGTACGTCACAATTATGCATAGCCATGTTGGCCTCATAGGTGCCGTGCATGCCGAGCATTCCGATGAACTGCTTATCTGTGGCCGGGTATCCGCCCAGCCCCATGAGGGTATTGGTAATCGGGTAACCCAGTAAACGGGTAAACGCGATAAGTACTTCACTAGCATTGGACAGGATGACTCCTCCGCCTGCATAGATCATGGGTTTCTTGGCGGACAAGATCAGGCTCGCTGCGCGTTTGATCTGACCGGGATGACCTCTGACGACCGGCCTGTACGAACGCATATCAACCGTATCGGGATATTCATATTCACAACTATCAGCCGTGATATCTTTAGGGATATCGACCACAACTGGACCGGGGCGCCCGGTAGTTGCCACATAAAAGGCCCGCTTCATCGTGCTCGCTAAATCGCGTACGTCTTTCACCAGGAAGTTATGTTTGACACAGGGGCGGGTGATCCCGATCGCGTCCACTTCCTGAAATGCGTCATTTCCTATCAGGTGCGTCGGGACCTGGCCGGTAAACACGACCAGAGGAATAGAATCCATGTAGGCAGTGGCAATACCCGTAATGGTGTTGGTAGCACCTGGGCCCGAAGTAACCAACACGACTCCCGGCAGGCCGGTTGCCCTGGCGTAACCATCAGCGGCATGTACGGCGCCCTGTTCATGACGTACCAGGATATGTTCCACATCTTCCTGCTTGTAGAGCTCATCATAGATGTGCAACACCGCGCCACCGGGATAGCCAAACAGGTGTTTGACCCCTTCATCTTTCAAGGCACGGATAAATATCTCAGCGCCACGCAGGATTTCTTTAGATTTTGCCACTGGTCCTTCCGTTACTTTTTCTGGTTTTTTTGGGCACATTCATCGGAGCTGAATGTAAACTTTGAGAAGTTACTGGCAATCGTCTTACAGGTCAAGCGGCATGCCTTATATAGGGCCGTTTCCTGATAAGCTGCTGATCATGCATGCGCGATTACTATTTCGGGGCAAAATTGCGCTACCATACCCGCCCTATCAATCACGTGGATAATAATAAATGCGAATCTCCCAATTTTTGCTGACGACTCTGCGCGAGGCACCGGCCGACGCAGAGATTGTCAGTCACCGCCTCATGTTACGTGCCGGCATGATCCGGCAGATCGCCTCGGGGATTTATACCTGGTTGCCGCTGGGGCTCAGGGTCCTGCGCAAGGTCGAGGACATTGTGCGCGAAGAGATGGACCGGGCCGGGGCACAGGAGTTACTAATGTCGGGGGTCCAGCCGGCCGAACTGTGGCAGGAATCGGGACGCTGGGACCAATACGGTCCGGAACTGCTTCGGCTTGAAGACCGGCACAAGCGGGAATTTTGCCTTGGCCCCACCCACGAGGAGATCATTACCGACCTAGTTCGCCGTGAGATCCGCAGCTACAAACAACTCCCCGCCAACTTCTACCAGATCCAGACCAAGTTCCGAGATGAGATCCGCCCTCGCTTCGGCATTATGCGGGCGCGTGAATTCTTGATGAAAGATGCCTATTCCTTTCACCTGACGGAGGCATCCCTCCAGGAAACCTATAATCAGATGTATGCCACCTATGCCCGCATCTTCGACCGCTTCGGCCTGAAGTACCGCGCGGTCATGGCGGATACCGGCAACATCGGCGGAAGCGCCTCGCATGAATTCCATGTGCTGGCCGATTCCGGAGAGGATGTCATCGTCTACACCGAGAATGGAAGCTATGCCGCCAACATGGAAATGGCCGAGGCTCCAATACCCAAAGCAAAGGCCGAAGCCCCTACACAAGAACTGCAAACTGTCGATACCCCAGGACAACACAGCATTGAAGATGTCTGCAAGTTCCTTAAGATTAAACCCGCGCAATGTTTGAAGACACTAGTGGTAAAGGGTGTTAACGATACCCTGGTGGCCCTGGTATTGCGCGGCGACCATGAGTTAAACCGGGTCAAGGCGGAAAAACTGGAGGCCGTCGCAACACCACTGACCTTTGCCAGTAACGAAGAGATTATGAAACTGACCAGCTGCGGCGTCGGATCGCTGGGGCCGGTCAAACTGGATATGACCCTGATTGCTGATCACAGTGCGCTGGTCATGAGTGACTTTACCTGTGGTGCCAATTCCGACGGCAAGCACCTGACGGGGGTCAACTGGAGCCGTGACCTGCCGCTCCCACAGGCAGCCGATATCCGTAATATCGTGGAAGGAGAACCGGCACCTGATGGCAGTGGCCCGGTCAAGCTTGCCCGCGGTATCGAGGTTGGTCACATCTTCCAGCTGGGGAAAAAATACAGCGAGGCCATGAAGGCCACCTGCCTGGATGAAAATGGAAATTCCGTGATCCTTACGATGGGTTGTTATGGTATCGGTGTTTCCCGCATCGTCGCCGCAGCAATTGAACAGAACCATGACGACCGGGGCATCATCTGGCCCGTGAATATCGCCCCGTTCCAGGTCTCCCTGATCCCCATCAATATGTATAAGTCGGAACGCCTGCGCACTGCTGTTACGAAGCTCTACGATGAACTGACTGATGCGGGCATCGAAATCCTACTCGACGACCGCAGGGAACGGCCTGGCGTGATGTTTGCTGACGCTGAACTCATCGGCATACCTTACCGCCTGACCTTCAGTGAAAAAGGACTGGATTCCGGCACGATTGAATACAAGGCAAGGACCGACCCGGATAATACTGATATAAAAATCGACGCCGTTACTGACCACATCAGACAGCAACTGGGCAAAGGGTAATCAAGGCTGCCCACACTTAATTTATTTAGGCAGCGTATAGGGCACCACACTCTCCTGTTCATTCGGATCATTGCGGCTGACAATAGCAATCGCTTTTTCGGTCTCGCTCAAGTTACGCGGCCGGTGCGGCACATTAGGCGGGATAAAGATAAAGTCCCCCGCTTCATTAATCGTGCATTTCTTCAGCCCTTCCCCGTAACAGGTCTCCACCAGCCCCTGGATCAGGTACACGGCAGACTCAAACCCGTCATGATAATGCGCCTCGGCCTGCCCACCCGGGGGAATGATCACCATATTCATAGACAAGGACCTGGCACCAGTGGTCGCCGTGGATATACCAACAAAATAAGGAAGCTTCTGAACGGACTGGATAGCTTCCGGCGATTTCACGGTAATGACCTCTTCACCCGTACGGACCGGTTCTTCGGCGAGCAGAGCCAGAGAAGCCAGGCATATAATCAAATAGACAATAACTTTCTGATAAGTCATGGGATAACAACCACCACCATAAGATGAGAAATGATTCACTATAATTAATACAGGCATGGCCTTAATGCAACTCATGAGGCACTTTCGGCATAAGCCGGGGTCAAATTAATTATTCAGATTGAGAATATCGGAAAAAACCATGAATCGCATGATCACAGTCAGTAAATACCTGCTCGTTTGCAGTCTTGTGTTCAGTTCGGTCGGGGTCCATGCCGGCGGACGAGGTTATGGTCATTATGGTGGCGGATACGGCTATAACAGCGGTCATGGTCACTCAGGCTACGGCGCGCACTACAGTCACCACGGGCATGGCGATGCTGCTGGTTACCTTGTCCTCGGCCTAATTGGCGGGGCCATTTTGACCAGCATTCTTTATCAGTCGCAATATGACAGGCCGCGTGATTATGGCTACCAGGATGTCCCGAGACGCCAGCCCTATGGCAGGGCCCGCTATGAACAGCCGGGAAAGGAGATGTATCTACCGAAGCAGGACGAACCGGTAGAATTCAGCGATTACGAAGGCTGGGACTGGCTGGAACGCGGCTATGCAGAAAAGGCCATGGATATCTTCGCCATACAGTCACAACAGGACCTGAACGCCGGTACACCACGTATCGGATTTGCTATTGCCGCCGCCATTAACGGGGACAAGGAACGGGGAGCCCGTTCCATGCGCAAGGCGCTGGAGATCGATCCAGATTCATTACGCTATATCAAGATCACCAACGGCCTGCAGCCTGCTATCAACGAGTTGAGTCATGACTACGAGTTGCTGACACTGGGTAAATATACACGTCCGGACGAGGCCTTCATGCTCGCTACGCTGTCTTATCTGCAAAAAGATTATGAAACGGCACACCGGGTCATCAGCGCCTCGATTGTGGAAGGTGACTACAGCGACAGTTCCCGTAATCTGAAACGGCTGATTGACAGGGAACTCAAACGTTCCTAAGACTTGCTCAGCCCTGCTCCAAAAGATTGCGCAGGTCAATAACCGCAGCATTGGCACGGGATATATAAGACCCCATGACCAGTGAGTGATTTGCGAGGAATCCGAAACCGGTGCCGTTCAGGATCATGGGGCTCCAGACAAAATGCTGGGTGGCTTCCAGCTCACGGATGATCTGGCGCAGGCTGACCAGCGCATTCTTTTTCCTCAGAACCTGATCAAAGTCCTTTTCGATCGCCCGCATAAAATGGATCAATGCCCAGGTCGATCCACGCGCTTCATAAAAGACGTCATCGATCTCCAGCCAAGGTGTCTTGACGGATAATTCCCTCGGTGTCCCGGTTGATTGTCTAGCGGCGGTGTCGCCCTGCAGATCAATATTGACCCGGTGCTGGCCGACGCTTGCACTCAGGCGCTGGGACAGGCTGCCCAGGCGTTTTTCCACGATGGCCAACCAGTCACGCAGATTATCGGCACGGGCATAAAACTGGGCGTTCTGTTGTGAGGGATCGGACAGGCGATCCAGGTAGCGGCGCATGGCCCTGAGGCCCGTTTCATATTCTCCTTCCGTAGCAGGAAGGATCCAGGATTCGGTATCGTAATGAAACTGCGGGTCGGCCACCATGAGATCGGGGTCTTCTGTGGACTGGGTCTGTGAGCGGCTGAAATCATTACGCAGCGCCCGAGCTAGGTCACGTACCTGGGTAATTACGCCAAATTCCCAGTTGGGGATATTGTCCATCAGGACGCCGGGAGGCGAGACATCATTGCTCAGGTAACCGCCACGCTTGTGAAGAACTCTTTCCATCACACTTATCAGAGTTGCGGTGGTGATATAACCTGTCACCAGTTCCGTATCTGGACCGGCGATGGATTGCGCATTCGTAACCACATTAAACTGGTCAGGTTCACTGTCCCAGTAAAACATTAATCCGAGGACAGCGGCTACATAGACGGCAACCAGTATACCGACCGCCTTTCCGATACTGGTCCTAGAAAAATAAACACTCAGGTCTTGCATTGCTACAGTATGCCTTTAAACAAGTATTATTTTATTAAATGTGGGCAGATTCCGGGTTTTCAACAACAATCTGTAATAATCCTATGTCGATATCAACAGGGTGATCCCCCAGGTGATTAATATGATACCGATTACATCTGGGAGATTTTTGAAGCGAGATAGCAGTTTTTCAGCCAGGACCAGCAGTGTCAGTATGGCAATCCAGAGGATATTCATTACCCCGCCGACAAACAACAGGACCATCAATAGCCAGCAACAACCCAGGCAAAACTTGCCATGTTCCAAGCCCATTCGAAACGCCCCCCGTCGTCCGGGTTTCATATGGCTGGCAATAAACTCCGCTGGTGAACGGCAATGGCGCAGGCAGGTCTCCTTCAGTGGAGTAAACTGGTAGATACCCACAACGATCAATAAGACAGCAGACAAACTACGATACGAGGTGCTCATAGACATGGAGAGCCACTGCACCTGTTCCAGTTGCCATTGCAGGACGGTAGCAAGAATCGAGAATCCCAGCCACACAGCAAGATATCCCGCTACAAATACCGTAACGAGTATACCAACGACGGTGTCTTCACCCTTGTCGTGGCCATTACGCTGTACCCTTGCATAAAGCAGCAAAACAGGCGCTGCGCCTGGCAGCATCATGGCGATCATCATCACCCACCACATAAACACCACGATGACGGCACGCACGAGTGACCAGGGCATTGCCATGGCCGTGCCTGTCGGGTGAAGGGAAAGAACAAACGGGTTTGCTACCAAGGGTGGCATATCCATACCGGCCCCAGCTAGCAGGTATGCCCAGGCCAGGAGTGATACCAAAACCAGACCACTAACGATGATCAGGCGATCATTACTTAACAGCCTCTCAATCCTGGTGGTGCCCTCCATCTATGCCAGGACCTGATTACTGCCTGACGACACCGTGATTATTGAGATGGATATGGGCGAACTGCCCGTAGGAGTCCTTGAGATCGAGTTGGATATTGCCCTTTGTCTGTGATGTCCCACTCCCTATTTCGGCCAACGAGTATTCAAAACCGTCTGGCAGGTCGATACGCGCACGGTGTTCCTCCCCGGTTACAGGATTTTTAATCGGTTCAGCGGTTGTATCAATCAATCCATCAACCCGAATGTGTCCTCTGCGCCCGTCGATATCCACCTCGAAATCTATCTCGGCAAAGATGGGCTCAAAGACCTCGTCATAGGTTGAAGCGAATACATTGAATACCGTCTTGCCCGCTTCGGTGTCTTCACCGCTGGCGATCTTCAACACCGCCTCGCGTTGTGCCTCACTCGCCCGGCTATCGACCACCGGCTGGCACTTGCCCCTGCCTTCATGAACGGCACCGGGCCACTGGACGATACAGGCAAAACGGACGCCGCCCAGGTTCACATCGCCATAATGACCTTCGTCGATCTGCATGCAGACCACAGCCTCGCAGTTGCCGTGTGTTGGCAGGTCACTGAATTGGCAAGGGCAACCGTACGAACAGTTGCAATTGGACAGCTCACGTGCCTTGATTTCCCAGGGTGTCATATTGCACTCCCTCCAAATGTATTATTTAAAAATTATTAATCAATACCGCGTCATGAAGCCGTCAAAACCCTCGTATTCAAGATCCTCACAGTCTAGATCCAGTACCATGGCAAGTTCCGGGCCGTGTTTCAGCCAGGCCCTGAGCTGATTAAGTTGTTCCTCATCGCCACTTGCCTTTAGCTCCACCCGGCCGTCCGGCAGGTTACGCACCCAGCCACCCAACCCGAGCATCTGCGCCTGCTGTTCAGTGTACATGCGAAAACAGACGCCCTGGACCCGGCCGGAGACATAACAATGCATGGTCTTTTTCATTCCGCCTTGCTCGCCTGCCGGAACAAGGTGGCCAGCTTGACGGACAAGGCATCTGTCAGGTTTTCCTGATGGGTATTAATAACCGCCTGCAGAGGTTGCTGCCAGCGGTTGGACTCGTCACTAATCCTAGCCGGCAGTTTTCGTGGCAGGGCCTGATAGAGATCCAGCAAAGTGAGTTCGCTGATATCACGAGCCAGCATCCACTTTCCCGAAGTGGTGCGATAGACCCAGTTTTCCTGTTTGAGGATCTCCAGCACCTGAGTAATCAACAAGTGTGGGATCTTTATGCCCCGTTTGCGGATTTGAAAGGCACTAAGTTGGGTACCACTCGTCTGGGCCTCCCAGAGTACGGCGATGATCTGGAAAGCATCAAGGAAGGTCCAGTCGTGCCGGCCACGCTTGCGTACAGCATCATCGAGCCGGAACACGGAAAAACAATAGGCAATCTGTGCCCCCAGCAGGATCACCAGCCAGGATACATATATCCAGATCAGGAACATCGGAATTATCGCGATAGCACCGTAGATCAACTGATAGGTGGGTACGGCGCGCACGTAGACACCAAAGGCATACTTGGCAAGTTCAAAAAACAGGGCTGCAATGATGGCACCAGTAATGGCGTCCCGTTTTTTTACTTCGCAATTGGGTACCAAGATATAGAGGATACTGAAGGCCAACGTACTGGTAAAAAACGGCATCAACGTCAGCAAGCGGGACTTTAACATCAATGTGGTATCCACTGAGGTAATCATGGGCAATGCCAGGAGGTATGACGTGGAATACAATCCGACACCGACCAGCACCGGTCCCAGCGTGAGGATGGCCCAGTAAACCAGGAATCGCCCCACAGTGCCGCGGCGCGTAGTGACATTCCAGATATGATTGAGAGCGCTCTCAATAGTTGAGAGCATCAACAGGGCGATGATTATCAAGGCGGCTATCCCAGTCGCCGTCAGTTGCGAGGCCTTGACGGAAAATCCGATAAGATAATCCTTGATAGTCTCACCAAAAGCCGGCACAAAGTTACCAAAGACAAATTCCTGCACGCCCTCGCTCAGTTCCCTGAATACCGAGAGATTGCCGAAAAAACTGAACATGACGCCAATCAGGGGGACAATCGACAGCAGTGTCGTATAAGCCAATGAAGAAGCGGTTTGAAGTCCACGACGGGCGATAAATTCACGAATGACAAAACGAACAAAATAAACCAGCCACAGGGCACCGGTATAAAGCCGCCGTGTGACACGTTGAAAAAGCGTTCGCATCCTGGTGGGCCTGGTGTTTGTGATAGTGTTGTCTGTCGTCATGTTTTCAGATTTCCCCGCTAACCGGTAGAATGACACCCGTCAACTTATGAATGAGAAATGACATGACAGTTACGATATACCACAATCCCCGATGTTCAAAATCCAGACAGACCCTGGCCCTGTTACAGGAGAAAGGCATCGAACCGGAAATCATCGAATACCTGAAGACACCTCCCAACAAAACCAAGCTGAAGGAGATCCTGTCATTACTGGATATGGCACCTCGCGATCTCATGCGTAAAAAGGAAAGTGCCTACAAGGAGGCCGGCCTCGATGATGACAGCCTGAGCAAAGATGAACTGATTGCCGCCATGATCGAAAACCCGGTCCTGATTGAACGTCCGATCGTGTTGGCCAACGGCAAGGCCGCAATCGGCCGTCCGCCGGAAAGCGTACTGGACATCCTCTGAGATGGCTGAGATCCTGGTTCTTTATTACAGCCGCAGCGGTAATGTGGCGAGCATGGCTGAAGTAATCTGCCAAGGCATTGAATCTGTCAGTGGCTGCACGGCAAAACTACGCACTGTGCCACCGGTTTCGACTGTATGTGAGGGCACGGAGGACAGTATCCCGGAATCCGGCCCACCCTACGCCACCGGTACAGACCTCGAGGAGTGCGACGGCCTTGCCCTGGGCAGCCCAACACGGTTCGGCAATATGGCCGCGCCGATGAAATACTTTCTGGACAGCACCGGTGATCTCTGGTTGTCCGGCAAACTTGTCGGCAAACCGGCTGCGGTCTTTACATCGACATCCAGTATGCACGGTGGCCAGGAAACTACCCTGCTCTCCATGATGCTGCCGCTGTTGCACCATGGCATGATCCTGCTTGGTATCCCCTATAGTGTGCCGGAGCTGACAACGACCAGCGCCGGTGGCACCCCTTATGGACCAAGCCATACCGCGGGTCCCGACAGTAATAGGCCCCTGAGCGGGGAAGAGAAGCGGATCTGCTTGGCCCTGGGGAAACGACTTGCGGAGACGACACAACAGCTGATCGCGGGCAAGGCCCGTATCTAGACCGGCAACCCGGTACCAACCTCCCTTCTATTTTTTCTCCAGATATGTCCTGACAAACGGTATGGTGAGCCTGCGCTGCTCGGCGAGCGTCGCCTGCTCCAGTTGATTCAGCAGATCAATAAGGTTCGGCATATCTCGGTTTACCCGCTTTACGAGGAATTCCGCGACTTCTCCCGGCAATCTGAACCCGCGTGCATGGGCCCGCCTTTGCAGGGCCTCGACCCTGTCTGCATCATCCGGTGGCTTTACATGATAGACCAGGTCCCAGATCATCCGCGACGTCAGATCAGCCAGCTGGAAACCCAATGTACGGGGATTCGTATGTGAACCCATGAGCAGGCTGGTGTTGTTGTCCCGCAGACGGTTATAAAGGTGAAACAGCGCCTGCTCCCAGGCCCCATGACCTGCAATGGCATCGATATCATCGATACAGACTAGCACCATGCGATCCAGGCCCTCCAGCATTGCCGGCGTAAGTTGCGGAAATTCGCGCAGCGGGATGTATGCCACCGACCGCCCCAGATTGTCAGCAAGGATACAACAGGCCTGCAGCAAGTGGCTTATACCGTTGCCGGTTCCGCCCCAGAGGTAAAGCCGAGTCTGCCGGACTCCCCTCGCAATCGATTTCAGGAGGTCCACGGTCTCAACATTTTCACCGATAATGAATTGATCAAAGCCGGGCTTGTCGCGGATGGCGAGCGGCAAGGTCAGTTGCCCCCTGCCAGAGACCGAGTTGTTCATGGCTGGTACATACCACTCTGCAGATAGAAATCGTGGATGTGACGCAACAGGACCACAATTACCGCTGCGGCCGGAAGTGCCAGCAGGACACCGAAGAAACCGAATAACTGGCCGCCGGCCATCACGGCAAAAATCACGGCAACAGGATGCAGGCCGATGCGTTCCCCGACCAACAAGGGCGATAACACCATTCCCTCAAGCGCCTGACCAACACCAAATACCACGCCTACATAGACCAGATGGAGGATATCATTGTATTGCACCAGCGCCGCAACAACCGCGGCCAAACTGCCGACCAGCACGCCCAGATAGGGGACAAAACTGACCAGACCGGCTAGCAGGCCGATTAAAAGGGCAAACTCCAGGCCAGCCAGCCAAAGCCCTGATGTGTAAATAACACCCAGCGCCAGCATGACCAGCAGTTGTCCCCGCATGAATTCTGACAGTACCTGATCACACTCGGTGGCAAGCTGGCTGACTAACCCGACCTGCCTACGCGGGATAAGGCCCTTGAGACTGGCAACCAATTTATCCCAGTCACGCAGGAGGTAAAAGGTCACCACCGGGATCAGCAGGAGATAGGCAAACCAGGTAATGAGCGTCTGGCCGGACTGGCTGAGTTTCATGACCACCTTACCTGCAATACTACTGACGTCCTGCCAGTTGGACATAACAGTCTGTTTGAAGAAGTCCAGGTTAATGCTATTGGCGTCAAACCCAAAGATACCGGCAAGCCGGGGGATCAAGGTGGCCTGTATCCAGTTGATAAATTCTGGGAAGGCCTCAATGAAACTGATAAGTTGCCGCTCGATCAAAGGTATGAGAAATAACAATAACAGTAGGCCAACGAGCAACATGATAATAAAGACAATGATCACCGCCATGGTGCGCGACAGTTTCATGGACTCTAGGCGATCAGCCAGCGGATCACCAAGATAGGACAACAGGGCAGCAATGATGAAGGGGGTCAAAACAGGCGCGAGGAGATAAAGCAACCAGCCGAAAAATACGGTGCTTCCAAGTATCAGCCATTTCTGAGCGTCACTCATGCCTGATTCAACGAATTAATCGGTACAGGTCGTTTCTGCCGGCGATGGGTTCCAGGGTCCTCCCGAGCTGTACGGTTTGCCTGATACCCTGCTCATCACTACCGGCTGTGACAATTGTAAAGGTCACGCTGCCGGGCTGCAGGGATTTGATATTAACCTCGCTGACATTACTAAGTGAACGGAAATACTTCAGCACCCTGGCATGCTGTTCATAGTTATAGATATCATTCACAGTGACCTCAATCAGGGTGTCCTGCAAATCACTGGCAGACTGGACATAGCGATCAGCCAGGAGGTCTGCAAGATAATCCGCTGCCTCTGACAGGACTTGGGATACACCTTCACCTGACTGTGTCCAGTTGAATGAGCGATCATCCACAATCGCGGTCCAGCGCCCTGCCCACTCCCGTGCCGATACCTGAAAGACACTGCCCATCAAAATAGCGTTCGGGTTATAACGCCGAGAGGCCCACTTGACAGGCTCGACAAACCCGCCCCAGACATCGGCCTGTTCAACTGCAGCGCGATCCGCTTCGTCAAACAGGGGATAGGAAAGCGGGACACCCCGTTGCCGGGCCCGGTCTTCCAGAAAACCTGTAAAACCCTGTTCATCTTCCAGGCTGATAAACTGGCGCTTGCCATCCGACTCCACCAACACCCATATCAGTGTGTTGGGTCTGACATTGCCCCAAACAGGAACCTGATAATCCCTAAAAACACGCGTCAGGGCTGCTTCATTAAAACGTACCCAGAGATACAGTTCATTTTTCAGGGTCAGGCGGTCCTTTTCTTGCACCGCCTTGTTACGGTATTTGTATTGCTGGACATAAAGCTGCGGATTATTCAGCAAATAGGCAGTGACCTGTCTGCCCTGGACATCGCGCTCGCCGGTGAGCTTGACCAGCACGGCGTGTAATGCCCTGGTCAGCGCATCCTGATAGCTTTCCTGGGATTGATCCTCCACCGCTACCTCCGCCTCGTAAAGGTTGGAAATAACAGCAGCGCGGGGACAAGACCAGGACAGAGTTGAGAGTAATACGATGAGTAGTATTTTTTTCAGCATGACAAGCACGCTATGCAAGAGTTGCTGACAAGTCAAGGATTGCGGCGCGCCCGGCACCCCTATACTATGCAGGCCCATGACCAGACAACGGGACAATAAAACCAGTTATGAAGCTGCCGGCGTGAGTATCGATCGCGGCAACCTGCTGGTGGAGCGGATCAAGGCGGCGGCCAAGGCCACCCATAACCGCGGCGTAATGGGTAATCTCGGCGGTTTCGGCGCCCTGTACGATCTTGCTGCCATGGGCTTCAGTGATCCGGTGCTGGTTTCGGGCACCGATGGTGTCGGCACGAAGATAAAACTCGCCATCGATATGGGACAGCATGACAGCATTGGTATTGATCTGGTAGCCATGTGTGCCAACGATCTGGTGGTGCAAGGTGCACAACCCCTGTTCTTCCTGGACTATTTTGCAACAGCAAGACTGGATGTGGATATCGCAAGCCGAGTGATACAGGGAATTGCAGCTGGTTGCGAACTGGCTGGTTGCGCCCTGATTGGCGGTGAAACGGCAGAGATGCCCGGCATGTATGCTGAGGGTGACTACGACCTGGCCGGTTTCTGTGTCGGTGCTGTGGAACGCAACCGGATTATCGATGGCAGCGGGGCCCGCGCCGGTGATTACCTGATCGGGATTGCCTCGAGCGGTCCGCATTCCAACGGCTACTCATTGATCCGCAAGATACTGAAAGACAGTCATACCTCCTATGACCATATCGTGGGTAACAAACCGGTTGGCGAGCTACTGCTGTCACCGACCCGGATCTATGTTAGACCCCTGTTGAAACTCATGGAAACTGTCGATGTCAGGGCCCTTGCCCATATTACCGGCGGCGGTCTGGTAGAAAATATTCCCCGCGTACTGCCCCATGGCATTGATGCCGTCATTGACCCGCAGAGCTGGTCCCTGCCGGCAATCTTTGCCTGGTTGCAGGAACAGGGAAACGTGGCACTGCAGGAGATGTACCGCACATTTAATTGCGGCATCGGCATGGTCGCTTGTGTGCCGGAGTCGGAAAAAAACCAGGCATTGAATCAACTGGTGCAATCAGGCGAGACGGCCTGGCTACTGGGCCGGTTGGAGGCCGGTGAACCCGGTATCTCAAAAGTACAGTTTGCATCACTGTAACTATTTTTTTTTCTTTCCCGCCGCTTCTTGGGCAGCAGCTAGGAGGCCGCGCAGGATATTCATCTCATTCTGATCCAGCAAGGCCCTGTTAAACAGGCGTTTCATTCGGCGCATGAGTCGCCGGGGTTTCTTGGGATCATAAAAACCAATATCAATCATGCAGGTCTCGAGGTGATCATATAACTGCCCCATCTGCTCGGCGGATGCTAGGGGGATCCCTTCTTCACCCTGCACAGGTTGATACAGGTTCGCTGCCTGCAGGATTTCATAGCAGATAATCTGTATCGCCGAAGCGATATTGAGGGAACTGAATTCTGGGTTGGACGGGATCTGGAGGACAGCGTTGCAGAGTTCCAGTTCCTCGTTTCTCAACCCTGCGCTTTCCCTGCCAAAGACAATGGCAACCTGGCCCGATGCAACAGTGTTTATTATCTGTTCCGCACACTGGCGCGGACCGGACACCGGCCAGGGTATGCTACGCTGCCTCGCCGTCGTTGCGATGACCAATACACAATTATCCAACGCCTCATGCAGGCTATCACAGACAACTGCAGATGCGAGGATATCATCAGCGCCAGCTGCACGTGCGGTCACTTCCGCTGAGGGAAACACTTTGGGTTTAACCAAATAGAGCTGTTTTTGCCCCATAGTTTTCATCGCGCGAGCGGCCGCACCGATGTTTCCAGGATGACTGGTTTCAACCATAACAATGCGTACTTTTTCTGCAATATTTTCCAGCATCTGGATAATTATTCTGAAAGCGAGAAGGCCGCCATGCTTTAATTGCAATAATCAGGTATAACTTGTTTTACAATACTATTTTGTTTGCCCGGGGTACACCATGCATCCAATGCTTAACATTGCCATCCGTGCGGCGCGCGCTGCAGGCAATGTAATTATAAGACAGATCGATTATGTCCAGGATATGTCTGTAAGCGAAAAAAGCCGCAATGATTTCGTTACGGACGTAGACAGGAAGGCCGAGGCTGTCATCATTGACACAATCCTGAAGGCTTATCCGGATCACGCCATCCTTGCAGAAGAAAGTGGCAGCCGTGGTGAAAACGAATACCAGTGGATCATCGACCCGCTAGACGGGACAACCAATTTCCTGCATGGTTTCCCGCAGTTTGCCGTATCGATTGCACTTCAGCATAAAGGTGTTTTGAATCAGGCAGTCGTTTACGATCCACTGCGCCAGGAACTGTTCACTGCCAGCCGCGGTGCCGGTGCCCAGCTCAATGATCGCAGGATCCGCGTAAGTAAACGCCGTCACCTGAACGGTGCCCTGCTGGGCACGGGTTTTCCATTCAGGGAGAACGCCCGGATTGAGCAATACATTGAAACCTTTCGTATACTGTTTCCAGTTACTGCGGGCGTGAGACGAGCAGGTGCAGCGGCGCTTGACCTTGCCTATGTGGCTTGCGGCAGGCTGGATGGCTTCTGGGAGTTTGGCCTTCAACCCTGGGACATCGCCGCCGGCGCCCTGCTGATTGAAGAAGCGGGTGGCATCGTCAGCAGCATGGAAGGTAAACAGAATTACCTGGATTCTGGCGATATCATCGCCGGTAATCCCTCGCTGCTTGAAGAACTGAGCAAACAGATCAAAACCGTGATAAAGAATTAATGACCATATAAGGAACAGCTTCTTGAAGATCTTGGTAACAGGCGGCGCAGGATTTATCGGGTCTAACCTGATCAGGCATTTACTCAACCAGCCTGACATCTCGGTGCTTAATATTGATAAGCTTGTCTTTCCGGGAAGTTATCACACCATTGAAGACCTCGACAAGTTGCCCGGAACAAAATACCGTTTTGCTGCAATAGATATTTGTGATTACAAGGCACTGAATGATTTATTCAGGGAGTATTCTCCTGATGCTGTCATGCATCTTGCCGCCGAATCTCATGTCGATCGATCAATAGCAACACCGGAATCTTTCATACAAAGCAATATTGTCGGCACATATCAACTGCTCAATACTGCAAAACATTACTGGGACGATCTGGAAACCGGGCGCAAGGACGAGTTCAAGTTCCTGCATGTGTCAACAGACGAAGTGTTCGGTTCCCTTTCCCTGGATGCCCCGCCTTTCAGTGAAACACATCCCTATCAGCCCAACTCACCCTATTCGGCAAGCAAGGCCGGTTCTGACCATCTTGCCAGGGCCTGGCATCATACCTACGGCCTGCCTGTCATTATCAGCAATTGTTCCAATAATTACGGGCCACACCAGTTTCCTGAAAAATTGATCCCATTAATGATAATCAAGGCCGTCAGGGGTGAATCCCTGCCTGTCTATGGTGATGGCGGGAATGTACGCGACTGGTTATATGTGGAGGATCATGTTACAGCCCTTTTCGAGATTATAAAGCATGGCAGACCAGGTGATACTTATAATATTGGCGGGTGTTGTGAATTGTCCAACAATGATGTCGTCCAATCCATATGCAGTATACTGGATGAACTGTTGCATGACTCGAAACACAGACCACATAAAAGCCTTATCAGATACGTTACTGACAGACCAGGGCATGACCGGCGCTATGCCATGGATATAACTCACATTAATAAAACACTGGGCTGGTCTCCAAAATATGAATTCAAGGAAGCATTGCGCAAAACTGTGATGTGGTATCTTGATAATAATCACTGGTGTGAAAAAGTAATGGAAAATTCCTATAATGGCGAGCGTCTTGGACTGATCTGAATATGAAAGGTATTATTCTTGCGGGCGGACTGGGTACCCGCCTCTATCCCTTAACAAAGGCTACCAATAAACACCTGCTCCCCGTTGGCCGGGAGCCGATGCTTTACCATTCAATCAAGCAACTGATTAACGCGGGTATGCGTGACATCCTGACTATCACCAGCACCGATCACATGGGAGATGTGGTGCAATGCCTTGGCAGCGGCAAGGAATTCGGCTGCAGGCTCAGCTACAAAGTTCAGGAAGAGGCGGGTGGTATCGCACATGCACTTGCGCTGGCCGAAGACTTTTCCGGCAGTGACAGGATATGCGTTCTTCTGGGTGACAATATATTTGAATATAGTATTGCGCCATATGTTCAGGACTTCCTCAATCAGAAAGACGGTGCACGGGTTCTCATCAAGGAAGTAGGTGATCCTGAACGATATGGCGTGGCTGCAATGGATGAACACCATATTCTGGACATTGAGGAGAAACCTGCCAATCCCAAATCCTCCTTTGCCGTGGTTGGTCTTTATCTATATGGTCCGGATGTTTTCGAGATAATCAGGAATACGGAAATTTCCGATAGAGGTGAACTGGAAATTACGGCCGTTAACAACGTCTATATCGGCAATAACCAGTTGCAATACAGTATTTGCAAGGGTCGCTGGACCGATGCGGGCACAATTGAGTCGTTGTTTGAGGCCAGCAAAATATTACTTGAAAATGACAACCGGATTTTGCCGCATTAATGACTACTAAAGGACCTCTCAAGCCTGTACGAGATGATTTTCTGATCTTTGGGTCACCACGTATAGAAGACGACGAGATCAATGAAGTGGTTGCCAGCCTACGTTCAGGCTGGCTGGGTACAGGTCCAAAGGTCGCACGATTTGAGCACGACTTTGCCAGATATAAGGGTATTGAAGATACCAATGTGGCTGCCGTTAATTCCTGCACAGCCGCCCTGCATATCAGCATGATTGCCGCCGGCATAGGGCCCGGTGATGAGGTTATTACTACCCCTATGACATTCTGCGCGACAGTCAATGCGATTATTCACAGTGGCGCTACCCCGGTCCTTGCGGATATAGACAGGAACACGTTAAATATCGATCCAGAAAGAATCGAGGCAGTAATCACACCGAAGACTAGGGCTATCCTGCCTGTTCACTTTGCTGGCAGGCCGTGCGATATGGATGCCATCATGGCGATTGCTGATCGGAATGGCCTTAAGGTAATTGAGGATTGCGCCCATGCTATAGAAACCGAATACAAGGGTAAAAAGGCCGGAACCATGGGTGATTTCGGCTGCTTCAGTTTCTATGTCACAAAAAATATAGTCACCGGTGAGGGCGGCATGGTGCTGGCTAGGGAGCAGGAGAATATAGACAGAATCAAGGTACTGGCATTACATGGAATGTCAAAGGATGCCTGGAAGCGTTTTAGTGATGAAGGTTATAAACACTACCAGGTCACTGAATGCGGATTCAAATACAATATGATGGATCTACAGGCAGCAATTGGTATTCATCAACTGGAACGTATAGAAAACTATTGGAAGAGACGAAAATCAATATGGGATAATTATACCTCGCAGCTTTCAGACATGGGGATTACCCTACCCGCTCCGCCAGAGAGCGGAAACAGACATGCCTTGCATTTATATACACTCATGATTGACAAGAAATGTTGTGGCATCAACAGGGATGAATTTCTGATTGGCATGACAGAGCAGAATATTGGGATAGGTGTGCATTATATGAGCATACCGGAACATCCATATTATCAAGCCAGATTCGGATGGTCACCGGAAGATTATCCAAATGCGATGAAAACAGGAAGGGAAACTGCAAGTATTCCCCTCTCTGCGGCAATGTCAGATAAAGATGTAAATGATGTTATCACCGCAATAAAAAAAATATTATGTCCCTGAATTCCTTATCAAGGAACGATATTGCTGTAACTTTACTTGATTTTTTTAATCAATGTATTGCCCCCATCGATTTGCTTTTCATGAAAAAGAATCATGATACTCCATGTCAACCTCTCTTTATTATAGGGGCCCCAAGATCAGGTACCACACTGACATATCAGTTGATAACCCAGTATTTTAACGTAGCCTATTTTAATAATGCCTATAATTATTTTTATGGCATTCCGAATTTAGTTGGTTATTTAATTCATCCTTTTATTAACAATCCAGTATCAAACTATGAATCAAATTATGGCCATATAAAAGGCATATTTTCTCCCGGCGAACCTGCAAATTTCTGGTTCCGATGGTTCCCTCGGGATGGGGAAAATGGTCATTATTTATCTCCAGAAAATGTGAACATTACAAAGTATGAAAAAATGAGTGAAATCATTTTTTCTCTTATGCAACTGCATAAGAAGCCCATGGTTTTCAAAAACGTTTACCACACGATGACAGCTGGACTTATTGCAAAGATATTTCCTCAAGCAAGATTTATTCATGTTAAAAGAGATATCATTCTGAATATTCAATCAATGCTCAAAGGCCGGCAATCCAGATCGCCAGATAACTGGTGGTCTGTCAAACCTCCATCCTATAAATTGCTTCTGGGAAAGCCCTTATGGGAGCAGATTACCACCCAAATATACCTAGCGGATAGTTATACAAAAAAGGGGCTTGAGAAATATGCACAAGGTCGTTTTTTTTCTATTGATTATGAAACTATATGCGAATCACCCTTGAGTTTTATGCAAACATTGGAGAGTCAGTTATTCGATTATGGATACAGAAAGCGTCAAAATGTTGATTTGCCAACATCATTCAATGCCAATAACGAAGTTACCCTGCCTTCAGGCTTAATAGATATGATAGAAAATAAACTTGATGAACTCGATGCGGATAATAGAACCGAATAATTCTCAACCCCGTCTGATTTTAATTAAGCAAATTATAGGTTATTCACTTTTTGCTATTGCGATCCTATATGCCCTATCTAAAACTCCATCAGAAATCTGGGATGTAGAACCAATATGGCTTATACCTGCATCCTTGCTTACTATTGCATCCTTATTTATTCAAGTTTTACAACTGAAGATTTTCATGAAACATCATGAACAGGAAATACACTGGAAATGGATGACTCAATTTACTGTTCGAAAGGGAATACTTAACACTCTTTTACCTGCAAAATCAGGCACTCTTGTATTATTGCATACATTGACAAAACGCTATAATTTGACTTGGAAAGATTATGTACATTTTATGCTTTTTTGCAGCCCGGTCCCCGTTCTTGTAAGTTTGGTCTTTCTGTCATCACTTTTATTTAGCCCATTAATATTCTCAACAATACTATTGCTGACATTTTTTTTATCATTCATCCTTGGCAGGCAAGTTAGCATAAGCTACATGCGGCATTTACCTCTAATATTATTTTATGCATATGTCTCCTATTTTATTTTTTTGGGATTATTATGGTGTATCCTGCTAGGTCTTGGTTATGATATTACCATGTATGAAGCATCTTATTTTGCAATAGCAATTAACGCTCTTTCCCAGATTTCTATCACTCCCGGTAACATCGGTGTCAGGGAAACTATTCTAGGTATTCTGGCTCCATATCTATCCTTGCCTATTTCAGTTGGAATTCTTTCCGGCGCGATACTGTTTGCCCTGAGGGTTGCAGTTTCTGCTCTGATATTATTACTCTTTGAAGGAAGGATAATTCCAAAAGATGAAGATATAGTATCTAACTGATTAGGTTGTTCAGTTTGACCAGGCCTGAAAATAGTAAGCTCATGGGCTTGTTTAGATTTAAGCTATATGATTTTGTTGGAAAGGATATTCCGCCCCACTTCTCTTTATATTTCACCAATGATGGTTGGTCAGGGGGTGAGGTCATCATGTCAAATTGCTGCAGGCCTTTTTCCTGCGCCCAGTTAATGGCTTCATTCATCAACCCGTATGACGGGCAGTCTTTTCTGTAATTGTCATCACTCGCTCCATGAAGATAATATGCACTGTCATTGTGTATTATAATCACGATAAATCCTATTAAATTGTTATTCAACATGGACAAATAACATTTTATATTCTCGACATTCCTTCCATATTCCAATAGTTTCGAAAAATAGTTTTCACTGTATCTTATATTCCCCCTGTTTTTTCTTATTACACTGGCGTACAGGTTAAATATATCAGCGGCAAGCGAGCTATCATATGATTCGACAATGTTAAATCCTGACCTTTTTGCTCGATTTATACTATATCGAACTGAAGATGATAATTTCTTTATATTCCATTCCTGCAGATTATATATAACAGTGTTAGGCAGTTCACTGACATTGTAATCATAATTTCCTGTTAGATGTATATCCTTGTCTGTGAACCTGAGTAAATGTATTTTCTTCCCGAGATGTTGATTTAACAGTTCCTGGATAAGGTCATTATCTAGCGCACTACCGTCGATGTATGCTCCTTGCGGAAATGTTATATATCCTATTCTGAACAAGAATATCCTGAATATGTCTATAATAACGCCATTTCTATTATTTTTATCCCAAACATATACTGTATCCATATTGAATGAGTTTCTAAGAATATCATGCCACACATGGCCGTGAAAAAAAGCGCCACTTTTACGGCATGCTTCCTGCCAATCTGGCGGCATTTCACTGGTAATCTGAAATTTCATTACAAATAACTATTTCTCTATAGCAGCAAGATAATTTATAACTGTAGACTTAATATCAAAACTATTCTTAATATCAGTAATACCATCATAATATTCATTTGGATTGCCAGATAACGCCATCCTTATCGCCTTGCTGAATGCCTTTGCGCTTATTGCATCCGCCAGAATTCCGCATTTTCTATCCCTTAGCAATTCAGGCAAGTCACCTGTCGGTGAAGCAATTACAGGTGTGCCTGATTGCATAGCATCTGAAAATACCACAGGTATGCTTTCGATTCTTGATGGAATGAGTAAATAGTCTGCCCAATCCAGTAATTTAATTGCTTCCTCCTTTGAAATGTAGCCTCCGAGTGTTACCGGCCTATTATTTTCATGCAATGCTGTGACAGCATCGTTCACATGAACTTCCAGTGGTCCACCCCCGTATATGCGTACCTCCCTTATCAGATCCCATTCCTGATCAGAAAGATCCCTCAGACTTTCAAGCAAAATGTCAATTCCCTTATTGCGATGCCATCTGCCTAAATATGCCAGGTTATATGGTGGTGCAGTATTCTTGTTTATCGGCCTCTCTCCACCGAATATTCTTGAACTTGGCATAAACATGCAATCATATCCACATATATCACCTACATCTCTTGCCAATTGAAGACCATCCGCGAATCTCTGATCTGCTGTAGCAAGAATTTTATTCAATAGACTACCAACAATTGGTTTATCGCGCATGGACCAAATATCACTCCCAAGAGCCCAGACACTGTAACTAATGCCATAGGCATCCTTGAGCTTCATTGCCCAATATCCAGAAGGTATCGCCCATAATGCCAATATATGATCTATCTTACCCTTCAATACGACATTGCTTGTAATTTTATACCCGGATTTAAGTGTTTTTATTATTGCTGACCACTGAAATGGATTAATTGGATTTAGAATTGACAAAGGTAATTTCGGTACAGCATATCTATAAATAGATATGTTTCCCATGGTTTCATGACAATTCTTATAATCGGGAGCAAACAGGGTAACCTTCACGTGCTTCGAAATTTCCTGTGCAAAGTCATGGACAAATGAACCGGCTGCTTCTGAGCCCGGCACCCCTGAAGGAAATGATGTAGTGATAATACCTAGATGACGCATTATTTTTTAATTGCAATAACGCGATAGCCCCAGGGCATAAAATCATCTTTCGGGCTTACAATAGATCCAAGTAATGCAACAATATTACAGATAAATACAATAATAGGATATACAGGAATTAATATCATAAGTGGATTTTTTTTCTTGATGCTGTTAAGCAGAATTTTCCCTAATGATAAATTGAACATAAGCATTGAGGTATCAAAAGGTTGTCCCTGAGAATAAAATTTTACTATGTTAAACCCGTGCTTCTCCAGTGTGTTCTCCAAACCGAATATTGTCCATCTTTTGAAATCGAGTGGTGAATCATGTATTGGATATATAAATGGTACCTGCAAGAGGAAAGTGCCCTGTTTACGCAAAACCCTCGATATTTCATCAAGACATTTATCTGAATCAGGAATGTGCTCTAATACATCAAGCAGTAATACTGCATCCATGCTGCCATTGGCCATAGGGATTTGTGTGGCATTTGCATAAATATCAGGTGATGAATGGTACCAGTCAACAGATGTATAATAATAATCAAGCCCTATATATTCCACATCTTGACTTAGATAATTTTTCACTTCACTTTGTCCACAACCTATGTCCAGGACTTTCCCTTTTAAATACATACCAAGATTGCCAATACTCTCGTAATTATTCCTGAATACTATCCATTGTGGGTGAAATGGTGTTTTAGCAAGGAATTTCCTGAAGAAATGAATTATTCTTTTTTCCATTTACTATATTTACTCATCCTTTTGAACATTTATTTCTTCAATATCCTTATAATGCAGGGATGATACAAATTCTGCCATGATGCCCATTAAAAATATTATGATTGATGCGAGAATAATCAATGCGCTCATGTTTGTAAAACGGCCATAGAAAAAATAAGTATAAATGTAGTAGCAGATCCCTGTAGCAAATAACAACGCACTAATAGGTAAAAATAATCTCATGGGAGAAAAAAGTGCGCCAATTTTCAGAATGATGATAAAGAATCTCACGCCATCTTTTAGTATTTTAATATGGCTTTTGCCCTCCCTGTCACCTGCCTTGATATTTACGTATCCCACTGGCAGGCCGGATCTGAAAAAAGCCATTGTGCTTGTAGTAGGGTAGGAAAATCCATTTGGCAATAAATAAAGAAACTTAATAAATTCATCTCTTCTGGCAAGCCTAAAACCTGATGTAAGGTCTTCTATCTTATAACCCGTCATGAATGATGCCAGGTTATTGTATATTTGATTGGCTAGGCGCCTTGATAGTGATGCATGACTGTCCAATGTTCTGGCACCAACCACCATTTGATATCCTTGATCAAGTTTATCCAGCATTAATTCGATATCATCCGGATCATGCTGTCCATCTGCATCCATAAATACCAGAATTTCATTTCTGGCAGCACGTGCGCCTGATTTTATGGCAGCGCCATTACCCATGCTGTATGGATGGGATATTACTTTTACATTATGGTTATGACATACATCTACTGTATCATCATCTGATCCGTCATTAACAACAATTATTTCAGCTGCTGAATACTTTGATTTAAGTATTGGCAATAATCTAGTAAGTCCCTCACGCTCATTCTTTGCTGGAATTATAATGCTCAAGCTGTGTTTGATTGTATCCATCAATAATCACCTGAATTATTTTCTTTTATAAGTAATTTTTCAAATCCTACTATATCCTGATTGAAATTGATTGTATAAGGTTCGGGAATATTCCTGACCTGTTTTAGATAGTCTAAGGCTCTGTCAATGTCATCAGTTTTATAGGACAAATTAATGGCCATTAGCAACGGTATTGGATCATTATGATATCGTTGATGTGCCAGCTCAAATGCCTTGAGGGCTTCCGTATGTCTCCCGTCATCCCATAGATGATATCCTTTATATACCAGTAGCTTGTGTTCCTCAAAATCATTTTGTATTCGTTGTGCAAGGGCCCTATCAATAAGCTGTATAAATGCCTGATTGTCATACTCACATCTTCCTTTTAAGCCTGCATTTGAAAGATTTCCTAATGCAATTATTGAATCAGATATAATCGGTCTATTAATTTTATCAGCAACTCTAATTATAGAATCACTCTCGAGTTCTCCATCTGCAATACACATGACCTCAAGTCTTTGTATATCGGCTCTCAAATCACCAATAGTCATTAGCATGGTTTCGGCCTCATGATACATCTCTTGTTCCGTAAGATATTTTGCCATAAAGCTTCGAAGGCGTTTTGATTCAGGATGTACGGAATACATATACTCAAACAACATGGGCCATGTTGACCAGCGCATTGTCATGTTAAAAGTGAGTACCGCAAGTATCAAAGATATACAAAGTAACAGGGTGATAGATTTTATTGATTGAAAACTGGATAGTGCCAGCACAATGGCAATTATCATTCCAGCAGATGGTAGATAGTTTCTGTGTTCGAACATTAATTCAAGGGGAACTATTGTTGATTCCATCAGGTGGCCTGCGAAAAAAAACAAGACGCCGAAAGACAGCATTTTATCCACCCTTCTTGCAAAACAGGAGAAAAATATCAATATAAATATGAAAATGATGCTCGAGAATGTGGTCAATGGCTGGAAAATAGTTGTAGAAATCTGAAGGTCATCATGCATGAATCCCATTAATTGTTGCATGGGTACTAACAATAGGAACAGGTATCTGACAATAACCCTTGATTGGGTTAATAACCTTTCATAGAGAGTGAAATCACGTATTTCGTATCCGGAAAGAACAATCGAATTAAACTTAATGAAGAAAACCACCAAACCGATTATGAAAAATGAAAGGTAAAACCATATAAGAGCCTTGTCATTCTCCCCCCCACGTCCAGATTTGAAATGAAAAATAAATGCTTCAAGCAATAATGTAAATATTGGGAAAAGCAATGCATTTTCTTTTGATAGTGCGCCTAATGGCATCAGAACAAGGAATGATATAAATATATGGGTGTAACCATTACCTCCCGATTGTTGATTGCGTCTTCCATAAACATAAAGTACTAGTGCAGACAGAACAAAAAATGCCGATAGTATCGTCATTCGTTGAACAATATAAAGTACGGTACTTACCTGCAAAGGGTGTAACAACCAAATACCTGCAATTAATGCAGAAAGTAAATAATTATATTTTCTGTTTGAAAGCAATAAATTACAGAATACAAATAATAATAAGCCATTAAATATATGAAGGATAAGGCTAGTCAGTTTCCAGTAAAAAATGTTTTCGCCATTTACGATTGCATTAATAATAAAGGTGGAAAAAGCTACTGGCCTGTTCATCTCTAACAGATAGCGTTGAATATTTAACAATACTACTGACGGGTTCGCTTCTATTTTAAATAGCGGATTAAGGTTATTAAAATCATCAAATACCAGCGGGCCTTGCAATCCATTCCAGTAGATAATAATACAAAGAATTAAAAAAAATATTACAAGGCCAACACTAAACGACAGTTGCGTCCTTTGTAATATATTTTCGAGTCTTGCGAATATCATAGATTATCAAGTAGTATTTCAAGATTGCTTAAATCATCAGTAAACCGGTCAGCATCCCTAGCGTTTCTGATCTCAACAAGCTCCGACTTTGCCTCTTCAATTCTGCCAAAATCAATTAGAAGGCTGGCTAGGATTACTCTTAATGGTACATATTCCGGTTCCCTTAATAGTCCTTTCTCCGCAAATTCAAAGGCAATTTTTTTCTGGCCCAATGCTATATAATAATTGCAGATTTCAAGATATAGGAGATTCGAGCGGTTTCCTGAAAGTTTAGTATTATCAGCAATTGCATAAAGAAGAGGATCTATGATTCCTTCCTCAATCACACACTCATTTCTCAGCTTACATCGCAATAAGGCTATTAGAGAACTACTACCGGTAGTGGTTATCACATTATTACGCAAGACTGTTTCCAATGAACTGATAACAGACATATCAATTGCCGAGTTGTTAGATGATTCCAGGATTAGCAAACCTGTCATTGCTTCAATTTTTCCAGGATCGAGAGTGATCGCGCGTCTGAAATGATAATCGGCACTCTCGTACACTTTTTTCCTATTAATTAGTTCATTCGTGTCAAGCTTACTCGCATAAAATCGTCCGATTTCATAATTTATGTTGGAGGATTCAGGATTATGCTCTAGTTCATAAAAATTCAACAATTCAGTATTGTGCCATTGCTTTATCTTTATATATGTACTAAAGGCAAGCACCCCAATCAATAAAAACAGCAATAACTTCCTTGCATTAATTGTGCGAGGGGAAATGACTGGATCCAGCATATAGAAAGACAGGATAAAAAGCAGGCCCATACCGGGTAGGTAATTTCTGTGCTCAAATGCAATATGCAACGGTAGGATTGTTGATTCAATACTATGACCGATCAGGAAAAAAAGAATACCGAATGATAATACCTTGTTTGTTTTTCTGTAAAAGATTGCGATAAAGACAAGCGCCAATATTCCTACTATGGCCAGCAGGGTTGATGGAGGGCTTATCCATCCACTTGATAAGTCAAAAGAATCATGATGCATGGATAATTGTTGTATATCTGGTATCAATATCATATAGATATAAAACCAGATAACCCTGAATTCCGTGAATATCCTCTGCATGAGAGTGAAATCCCTTTGCTGATAGCCGGCAAGAAATAATTCAGGGGAAACAAGAAGTACAAATATTATTAATAAGAATGGCAACCCTATAAAAAATATATACAGTACGGATAGAAAGCGCTTGTTACTTAAGCCAAGTGCGCTAAATCTGAAAAATATGAGTTCGATCATTCCAGCGTATATATAAAAAAGGGCGCCGTTCTCCTTTGACAAGACAGCCAGTAACCCGCAGATAAGAAATCCACTAACTATTTGAAGCCTACCTCCATTACCAGCCTGTATTTTTTCTCTTCCATATATAAAAAACGCAAGCCCTGCCAGGGTAAAAAGTGCAGATAGTTCATTCATTCGCTGCACAACATATGCCACACTGCTTATATTGATAGGATGGAAAAGCCAAATTGTTGTGGTAGCCAATGAGATGGCTTTGATAATTTGCCAGCTTTCACCGGTAAAAGCACCTAGGGCAAGAAGTTTTCGGGTTAATACATAAACCAGTACTCCGTTAAGCAAATGGATAAGTATGTTTACTAATTTATAATAAAAGGCATCAAGCCCTGCGAAATAATAGTTGAGACTGAAAGACAACATACTAACTGGCCTTCCCAAAGGACCACTTTCACCTGATTTAATAGCAGCGATTAGTTGATCTGCCGACAGCGAGTGAATTTGTATCGAGCTATTATTAACAATATTAGGATAGTCATCGTATATGAAGCCACCGAGGCTGGATGGGAAATAAATAATGAAACAACACAATATAATTATGCCCAGATAGATAAATTCCCTGCTGGCGATTCTGTTTTGTGGTTCCATTATTTAATATATAATTAAACAATTATTGCGATTGGAGTTCTTCCAGCTTGTCTTCATAATAGGTAATGAATTTTCTATAAGCCAGTTTTACGGTTGGTTTGTTACTGTACTTTTCATTGAAGTCCTTTATTGCTTCTTCCGCAGCTTTTAATCGGTTTGTTTCTATTAATAATTTTATTTTTAATATATATCTTTGAGGAGACTGTTTTTCTTCAAGTGCGCGAGTGGCATTATTCAAGGCCACTTCTGCTTCCCCAATATGTCCGTTAAGTAGCGCCGAAATTTCGTACAATTGCGCAAAATGAGTCTTGTATGATGGATTTTTTGCAAGCAAAAGCACGAACCGAATTAAGGCGTAAATATTAATTTTTTTACACTTGCCAGATTTAATCTTACTTACCATTCTATCGAGTTCAACAACGGGTGCCCCGCCATACCATTTGGCTTGCGCGGCCTTTTGATACAGTAACTTCCACTGTTGTTCATCTATTTTCTGATCCATTAAACATGACTTGATACTGATTTTTTTGAAATATGGGTAGATATCATCCGGATAAATATTCTCTATCAATGCAAAGGTCGATAGTGCCTTTTCATAGTTTTTAAATGACAAATAAATATGTCCAACTTCAGATATTGCGCGAACAGATTCAGGGGAACGCCGTTGCCATTCAATGGCCTGATCTACCGGCCTGGACCACAGATTAATCTCACTCATTGTCACCCATGATGTTATGATGTAAAAAATTGCAATTAGTAAATCTGGCAATAGTTTCGAAGTGAAATATCGTCTGATGAGCAAGAGACACCATATTAGAAGAAACAGTATTCCAATCGAGGCAAGATAATTTCTATGTTCAAAATATAATTCAAGGTTCAGATAGGTCGACTCAAGCAAATGTGCGCCCAAGAACCAAAGTATGGTGAATGAAATCACCGGTAAACTTTTTCTGCAGGCAATACTCATGATGAGAGCCAACATCAGGAATGCAATGGAATAAAGTGTCACCAGGGGTGACAATAAACCATGTGATACTGGAAAGTTATCATGGAATAGACTGAATGCCGATGGGTGCGGTAAAAGGATATGCTTGAGATATATGACTAGGATTCTTGCTTCAGTCATCAATCTTTCTGACATGGTAAATGATCTGATCGAATATTTTTCCATAACATCATCTAAGCCAATGGCCAGATAGACTATTACAGCTAAAACCGGAAGGAATAAACACAAGCCTGACCAAATTTTCCATTGATTTGGGCGTTTGACGTCTGCAAACAATGTAAACTCAATACATAAAACAAACACCGGTAGCAGAATACCGTTTTCCTTACTGAATACTGCCAGCACCAAGAAACAACTGAAGACAACACCACCTCCTATCATCCTCTTTACCGTTACCTCAGTATTCCCCGGATGCCAGAGTCGAAGGTAGGTATACACACCGGCGAGTGTAAAGAAACTGGCAAGCAAGGTCATACGCTGTACTACATAGAGAACAGTGTTTACGTGGATCGGGTGAACCAGCCATATGGCTGCAACCATCAAGGCGAATGTTTTTGCCCGCGCTTTTTCTATTCCTGTAAACCCGGACAGCAAGAGGCAACTGGCATAGATCAAAACTCCGTTAAGGAGATGTATGATCACGTTAACCAGTTTGAAGGCCTGTGGATTATTAGGCCAATATGCGTGCTGAAAAGCAAAACTCAGCAACGAGACTGGGCGACCGGACGGCCCCGAATTATTTGTTAATATATAGTAAAGATATCCCCTTTGATTGACATCCTCCAACAACACGAGATTTGAAAAATCATCAAGAAGAAAACGGCTGTTCAGACCGGTAGCATATGCGCTACCAATCAGGAAGATAATCACAAGTAATGGCCAGTGCTGATAAATCCTGATATTCAAGATATGTACATTCCTCCCCCTATTTCTAATGCACAAAAATAAAGGCCGCCTGATGGCGGCCTTTATTATTACTCTTTTCAGGGATGATTACAGTCTATACTAAACCAACCCTGTGACTGTCGGATGATTATTTACAGGCACCCGGCAGATACTTGCTGTCAAGTGAGGTCTGGGCATCCTGACCAAGACCCAGGTCAGTTGAGTTACCACACTCCCACAAGTTACCGTCAGAAGAAGCCAGAGCATATGTCTGACCCTTGATGTTCGGGTTAACACCGACATTCTTCATGGTAGCCTGGATGATAACAACACCGGCAGTGTCGCGTCCTGTCTGAATCGTCAGGAATGAAACATACTTACCGGCAGTGGTTGAACCAATCTGTGTCAGGTGGTTAGGCCAGACACCGTTATCAGCATAAAACTCGGCAAAACCGGTCTTAAAACCTGAGGACAGACCCACAGCTTCAGTCACCTGCGAACGAGCTGTATAGTCTGAGTAGGAAGGAATCGCGATCGCTGCCAAGATACCGATAATGGCCACAACGATCATCAATTCGATCAGTGTGAAACCTTTCTGTAATTGCTTCATTTTAAGTCTCCTTTGATTTAGCTAAAACTAAGGAAAATGGCACTCGCCATACTCCTTCGAATTACGCTCATATTGCCAGCCAGTTCGGCTTGACAGTGATTGTAAATTTGCCCTATACCACCTGCACTTAATGTGCCAAATAATATTTTCCTCAATTTTGAAGGTCTAAGTATATGTTTCTATTATGTTATATGGCAAGTAATATCTCATGACGCAGCAGGTGTAACATCTGTATTTGTGACGAATGACGTCATTTTCTGACGTAGACCGTCATGTTAATGTGACGCATATCTCGTTCTAGTCTAGTTCCAGCTTTTCTAGGCGATAGCGCAGTGCCCTGAGGCTTATCCCCAGTAATTTTGCCGCGGCTGTCTTGTTCCAACGGGTCTTTTCCAGTGCATCCAGAATCTTCTTCCGCTCGATTTCATCCAGATAACTGTCAAGCGGGGCAGCTTCCTTGGAAGTAGTTTCTTGAGATTCAGTATCAACTTTCGAATCAGGTAATTGCAAGTCATCCTTGTTAATTATTTTCCCGTTACAGAGAGTCAGGGCCCTTTCAAGTATATTTTCAAGCTCACGTATATTGCCGGGGAAGGGGTAGGTAAGTAGGGCTGTTCTTGCTGCATCCGATATCTCGGGAGCCTTGATGCCGGTTTCCTGCGCCAGTTTCGCCAAAATGAAGTCCGTTAATAAAGGAATATCTTCCTGCCGCTGACGCAGTGGCGGGATTTGCAGTTCTATAACATTTATCCTGTAAAACAGATCATGACGGAATTTCCCCTCATTGACCATATCAAGCAGATCATTGTGTGTGGCACTGAGGATACGGACATCCACAGGGATTTCGGCAGCTGCCCCAACCGGACGAATCGATTTTTCCTGAATGGCCCGTAACAGCTTGACCTGCATATGCAATGGCAATTCTGCAACCTCGTCAAAAAACAGGGTCCCGCCCTGTGCTGCCATAAACAGGCCCTGACTGTCGGATACTGCGCCGGTAAAACTTCCTTTTTTATGGCCAAAAAATTCACTTTCCATCAGATCATGCGGAATAGCGCCACAATTCACCGGTACAAAGGGTTTGTCGGCCCGTGATCCCTGCTCGTGTATCATCCGAGCCACCAGTTCCTTGCCTGTACCGGATTCACCACTGATATAAACAGGTGCCTGGCTCCTTGCCAGCTTGCTAATCGATTCCCTGATATTGGCCATCGACTCACTGGTGCCAATCAGATTGAGTTCAGGTTCAGGCAGTGTTGTCGTTTCGGAAAGCTTGAGGGCGCTATGAACCAGGGTGCGCAGGGTGGGAAGGTCCACAGGTTTGGTGAGAAAATCAAAAGCCCCGGATTTCAGTGCCTGGATAGCCGTCTCCATGCTGCCATGGGCTGTTATAACGGCAACAGGCATATTGGGGTAATGATCCTGGGAATAGGCAACAAAATCCACGCCATCACCATCCGGGAGACGCATGTCCGTCAGGCAGATACCGAATTTCTGTTCCTTTAAGATCTTCTTTGCCGTAGCCAGATCACCCGCGCAGACACAATCGACGTCCATGCGTTTCAGTGTGATATCGAGTAACTCCCTGATATCCGGTTCATCGTCAATGACTAATGCTATTGGCCTGTTCATTTAATTAACCAGATTATGCTGCTTTTCAATATGGGCAAACTGGATACGAAAACAGCAGCCGTTTTCCGTGTTTCCCTGTAGAGTCAGGCTGGCCTGATTCGCCTCACAGAGTTCCCTAGCAATATACAGCCCCAGACCGGTTCCCCCAGAATTTGTTGTAAAAAATGGTTCAAATAAATGTTGCCTATTATCATCGGGTATACCCGGTCCATGGTCAATAATATCAATATAGACCCTGTCTGAATCTTTTTTTATACCGCACCTGATTTCCGCCAGCGGATCCCCCTCCCCGTGGCGAATAGCATTTTCAACGAGATTCGATACGACCTGAAACAACTGATCTGGATCAACCTTGATTTGTAGTTCCTCTGATTCTATTGAACAGGTGATATCTCCGGCTGATAAATTGTGGCTTATGATAAATTCATTCACAAAATTATCCAGCCAATCCGACACCTTTACCACCTGGAGGTTGGCTACACGCCTGCGGCTGATGTCCTGTACATTCTTGATAATGGTATTTACACGCCGTGACTGATCCGTAATTATCTGTACCAGCCTAGAATTCTCCGGTGTTACCTCTCCGGACTCCGATAACAATTGCCCCGCATGCATGATTGCTCCCAGAGGATTTCTGACCTCATGGGCAATACTGGCAGCCAAACGCCCCAACGAGGCCAGCTTCATATGCTGCGCGCGCTGACGCATCAGACCGAGATCCTCAATAAAGACAAGTATGCCGAATTTTGTGCCCGGGACCAGCTGGGTAAATGATAACTGGATGTCTATATCACCTGCTGGTGAAGTCAGTATAGCTATACGATCACCCCCGCCCTGTAACCAGTCATTAAGTTTCACGGCGATATCGGGTGCAACCTGTTCAAGGCGTTTATTTTTGACCTCTTCTGTCATGCCTAGCAATAAACATCCGGACTCATTGATCAGGCGAATTATCAACTGATTATCAAGTACCATGATACCAGCCCGCATCCGCTGGACGATGAACTCATTCAGCTGTGCCAGACTTTCAAGATCTATGGCATGCTGGATGGCCAGCGCTTCGCTTTTTTCTACACGTGATGCTAGCAGTCTGCCAAGAATGGCTGTGATGAAAAAAGTGACCCCCAGAAAACCAGCATGGATATAGTTCGGTTCCTGGCCTTCCCTGAAAAATTGGACATTAAGCTCCTGTACTAAGATAAGTAGTGACGCAATTGCTGCATACAAAATGGCTATTCTGCCTGACTTCAGGATACTGCCGCCTGCAATTGCAATGACGAGCAACATGCCGAAACCGCTACTTAGTCCATTGCTGGCGTACATCAAGAGTCCTATTGCAATGATATCTGCTAGAACATGTATATTGACCTGTGTGCTAAAGCGGGGGATTTTTATATGAATGGTCCAGGCAAATACTCCGGCGAGAACAAGATAACCATGTATGGTGGCTGAAAAAAGGGCCTCATTATATATACCCAGCGGTGATGGCAGTTGCCCGATCCATATCAGAGAGATAAACAGCAAGCACAGGAGAATGCGATAGAGATTAAAGAACCGTAGTGCACGCCAGTTCATATCACCCAGTTCAATATGATCTTCTGTCAGATGTTTCATTGGCGGGACTTTTGCTTGTAGGCCTTGTAATGCAATTCATCACAAAAAAACATATCGCCACTTCTATAGGCATCATCCCTGTCTATATATGTCTCACAATAGCTGCAACGGACGGTTGGCACACGCTTTTCCTTGCCTGTATGATTGGCATAGCCTTGTTTCATCCATCTATAAATCCTGAACAGTAACCATATCAGACAAAGTAAGATCAGAAGCCGGGTCAGGATCATTGTCTATATCTCAATAAGAGCAAGCTGGAATATATTATAACTTTAAACATAATAATCATATGGACCGGGCTTGTTCATAACAACTGAAAATCTGTGTATGCTAACGATAACACATACCGACCTGATTAAATTATATTGAATTAACGGAAAGGACTATGAATCTACACGAATATCAGGCCAAAAAACTCTTCATTGAATACGATATCCCTGTTCCTCCTGGATATCCTGCTCATTCAGTCAAAGAGGCCCTGCGGCATGCCTCTGAACTCCGGGGAGACGGCTGGGTTATCAAGGCCCAGGTCCATGCCGGCGGCAGGGGCAAAGCCGGCGGAGTTAAACTTGCCCATTCAACTGAAGAAGTCGAGACCCTGGTCCGAACAATATTAGGAACCCGGCTTGTTACCAAACAATCCGCTCCGGATGGCCAGCCAGTCAACTGTGTGCTGGTCCAAAGCATGGTAGAAATCAAGAAAGAATTTTACCTTGGTCTTTTGGTGGACAGAGCATCGAGAAGGGTTGCCATTATTGCGTCCGCTGCCGGTGGCATGGACATTGAGGAAGTGGCCGCGACACACCCTGAAAAAATACTAAGTATTATTGTCGATCCAATCCTCGGTATTCAGGGTTTCCAGACCCGCCGCATATCCTACCTGCTAGGTTTGGATAGCAAGCAACAGCAACAGCTCGACAAGATTATCCGAGCGCTCTATCAGCTGTTCCTGGACAAGGACCTGAGCCTGATTGAAATCAACCCGTTGATAATTAGCGATGAAGGCAAGCTCCAGGCATTAGATGCGAAGATCTCAATCGATGACAATGCCTTGTTCCGTCAACCCAACCTAGAAGAATGGCATGACCCTTCACAAGAGGATGAAAAGGAAAGCCTGGCCAAACGCTATGACCTTAATTATGTAACACTGGACGGCAACATTGCCTGCATGGTAAATGGCGCAGGACTGGCCATGGCAACCATGGACATCATCAAACTCTTTGGCGGTGAGCCTGCCAATTTCCTGGATGTCGGCGGCGGTGCAACGGCTGGGAGGGTGGCCGAGGCCTTCAAGCTGATCGTGTCTGACAGCAATGTGAGGGCCATCCTGGTCAATATTTTTGGTGGCATCGTCCGCTGTGATCTGATAGCAGAAGGAATTATCAAGGCAGTAGAGGAAGTCGGGGTTGAAGTGCCCGTCGTGGTCAGGCTTGAGGGCACCAACGTAGATGAGGGGAAAAAACTGCTGGCTGAAAGCAAACTGAAAATTAAAATTGCGGATAATCTGGCTGATGCGGCTGCCAAGGTCGTGGCTGCTGCAAAGGAAGTATACTGATGGCAATAATGATCGATAATAATACTAAACTGATAGTTCAGGGTTTTACCGGCAAGCAAGGTACTTTCCACGCACAACAGGCCATAGAATACGGCACCCAGGTCGTCGGCGGCATTACACCGGGACGCGGTGGTGAAATGCATCTGGATCGACCAGTCTTTAACACGGTTCATGAGGCTGTTACCGAAACCGGTGCAAATGCCAGCATGATCATGGTCCCCCCGCTGTTTGCAGCAGAATCAATAGTCGAAGCCATTGATGCGGGCATTGAGATTATTGTCTGTATTACAGAAGGGATACCGGTACTGGACATGCTGAAAGTCAGGGCCTATCTGGAACGATTTCCCACGGTCAGGCTGATCGGACCTAATTGTCCCGGTATTATTAGCCCTGGACAGTGTAAAATTGGCATCATGCCCGGGAATATTCACCAACCAGGGAGTATCGGCATAGTCTCCCGGTCAGGAACCCTGACCTACGAGGCCGTTCATCAAACAACCATCAACGGGCTGGGTCAAAGTACCTGCGTTGGCATCGGGGGCGATCCTATACATGGTATGGATTTCACTGATTGTCTAGCCCTGTTTCAGGATGATCCGGATACGAAAGGCATTATCATGGTGGGTGAGATCGGTGGCACGGCAGAAGAGGAAGCGGCTGAGTTTATAAAACAACATATCACCAAGCCGGTCATCGGTTATATCGCCGGCGTAACGGCCCCGCCCGGCAAGCGCATGGGCCATGCCGGGGCCATTATCTCGGGCGGCAAGGGAACAGCAAATGATAAATACACCGCACTAGAAGCAGCCAACGTGATAACCGTGCGTTCACCTGCCGAACTCGGTTCGGCTATGCTGAAAAAGCTTTAATTTTTTATGCGTATTGCACTTGCACAACTCAACTTTCTGGTAGGTGACATTCAGGGCAATACGAAAAAAATTATTCAGGCAATCAACGATGCCCGGGGTAAACACAATGCCGATGTCATTGCCTTCCCTGAGCTTTCCATTACAAGCTATCCGCCTGAAGATCTGCTTTACCGGCCAGCGCTCTATCCGGCGATAGACAGGGCGCTTGAGGAGATCAGCGAACACTCACATGACATCGATCTTATCATCGGTTATCCGGAAAAGGTTGATAACAAGCTCTTTAACACCTGTGCTCATCTTTCAGCCGGAAAAATACAACACCGCTACCATAAGCAGGAACTGCCCAATTACAGTGTTTTTGATGAGAAACGTTACTTTCAACCGGGCTCGGACAGCTGTGTATTCGATTTGAAAGGCGTACCGGTCGCCCTCAGCATATGTGAAGATATCTGGGGCAAATCGGTATGTGGCCAGGCCAGCAAGGACGGTGCACGCTTGATATTCAATATCAACGCCTCCCCGTATCACACCAATAAAATTGAATTGCGCAAGCAGGTGTTGCATCAACGTGTCACTGAATCAGGATTGGGTATTATCTATACCAACCTGATAGGTGGACAGGACGAACTCGTCTTTGATGGTGCCTCAATGGCTATGGATTCTTCGGGGGAAATTTGCCTGCTGGCACCCGAATTCGAGGAAGGTCTATTTGTTCTTGATTACACGGATGGCACCATGACGAGCTGCGAGAAAACTCCTGCCAGGCTGCTTGAAAAACATGAAGCAATTTACAGGGCATTGGTCCTTGGTGTCAGGGACTATGCCTATAAAAATGGTTTTGAGGGCGCCATCATTGGTCTTTCTGGGGGGATTGATTCTGCATTAACAATCTGCATAGCTGTAGATGCCCTGGGCGCGGAAAACATTACGGCAGTACTCATGCCTTCGAGATACACATCATCGATGAGCATGGAAGATGCAACCGAGATGTGTCATCTGCTAGGCATCAAGTCCCATACGGTTTCAATCGAGCCGCCGTTTAAGGCATTTACCTCTCAGCTCGAGCCGGTGTTTACCGGATATACAAAGACTAATACCACCGAAGAGAACATTCAGGCCCGCTGCCGCGGCATAATTCTCATGGCAATCTCCAACAAGACCGGCAAACTGGTGCTGACTACCGGCAACAAGAGTGAGATGTCGGTAGGCTATGCCACACTGTACGGAGACATGGCAGGCGGTTTTGCACCATTGAAGGATATACCGAAAACCATGGTCTATGAATTGAGTAATTGGCGCAACACTGAGTCAAGGATGATCCCACAGCGCATTATTGACCGACCCCCTTCGGCCGAACTGCGTAAAAACCAGATTGACCAGGACACCCTGCCTCCTTATGAAATACTGGATCCCATCCTCGAACGTTACATTGAACAGGATCAAAGCCCGGAAGAAATCGTGGGAGCAGGTTTTGACAGTGCTATGGTCGAGAAAGTCGTCAGTATGATAGACCGCAATGAGTATAAACGGCGGCAGGTGGCACCGGGGGTCCGGATTTCACAACGTGCGTTTGGCCGGGATAGGCGCTACCCGATTACTTCTGGCTACCGTGAGTAAATATTTCTAACGCACGACTATGCGGCGTACTTCAAACAGGCCGGGATGATTTGGAAAGTTTAGTTCCAGCACCCGCAGGGCATCTTCGGCCAGATCATCCATCTCTAGGATCTTGTATGCCTTGGCCATTATAACCAGAGCATCCGGGACGGACGGAGTCCGAGGATATTTTTCTATGACGTACGTGGCGCGGTTGGCTGCTGCAATGAATGCACTGCGCCGCATATAATATTTGGCGACGTTGATTTCATATTCTGCAAGTACATTACGCAAATAAACCATCCGCTTTTTGGCGTCCTGCGCATAGATGCTGTTAGGGAAAAGGCGGATCAACTCCGCAAAGTCCTGAAACGCAAATAGTGCCGAACTGGAATCGCGCTGCGTTTCATCCAGGGGTAGAAACCGCTTAGTAAAAGTCCAGCTGCGATTAAAATTGGCAAGTCCCTTGATATAGTAGGCATAATCCACATGTGGATTCTGCGGATAAAGCTTTATAAAGCGCTGGGCGGCCGATATGGATGAATCTGGTTCATCCGCCTTGAAATGCGCATAGGCCAGGTCCAGCAAGGCTTGCTGTCCGTAAACCCCAAAGGGGAAACGGCCCTCCAGTTTCTCATAGAGTTCAACCGCCTTTTCGTAATTGCCCGAATCCAGGGCCCCTCTGGCCTCGGCATAGAGTTGCTCGGCGGTCATACCTTCGGTCAGGTCTTCCTTTTCACCAAAGAAGGAGCAGGCCGACAATGTAAGGAACAAGGGGATAAAAAGAAGTACTCTGTACATCATCTTGCAGGTGGTTTTAGATGGAGTCCGGTTACTGAAATCATCGATTTACATCGCTCAATTTTTAATAATACCGCTTATACCCAAGCTACGCATATAATTATGTCAAAAGCCGTTCACCTCACTGCCACGATCCCTCTCCATCTGGCGGGGAAACGCCTGGATCAGGCCCTTGCAGCCTTGTTTGCCGACCATTCACGCGCCAGACTACAGGCATGGATCAAGTCCGGTGCCGTAAGTGTTGACAACAAGACGGTCAGCCAACGCACCCTTGTCCGGGGTGGTGAGTATATCGAGATTAATGCCTGTTACGAAACCCCTGAGGAATGGTCTGCTGAGGCAATCCCGCTGGAAATTGTCTACGAGGACGAGGCAATCCTGATCCTCAATAAACCGGCCGGATTGGTGGTCCATCCCGGGGCGGGCAACCCACAGCATACCCTGTTGAATGCCCTGTTACATCATGACCCTGCCCTTGAATACGTGCCTCGCGCCGGCATTGTCCAGCGACTAGACAAGGAGACCTCGGGGATTATGGTCGTTGCGCGGACGCCCGAAGCCCATACGTACCTGGTCGAGGAACTTCAGGCCAGAAAGATCAAGAGAGAATATCAGGCCATTGTCACCGGCGTCATGACGGCGGGTGGTACGATTGACAAACCCATCGGCCGCCATCCCCGTAAACGAACACAAATGGCCGTCGTGCCCCATGGCAAACCTGCCCTGACTCATTATCTCATCATCAAAAAGTACCGGGCACACACACATATACGTGTTCAGCTTGAGACAGGACGTACCCACCAGATCCGAGTTCATCTGGCAGCATTGAAACATCCCCTGGTGGGCGATCCGGTCTATGGTGGACGTGCGCGAATCCCGAAAAATTTATCAGCCGGGTTGATCAACGCCCTACGTTCTTTTCCACGTCAGGCTCTCCATGCCAGTGGCCTTAGCTTGATACATCCAAAGACAGGGGAGAAGGTTTCCTTTGAACTCCCTCTGCCCGCTGACATGCAGGGCTTACTGGCTGCACTGGATAAAGATGACAAAAGAAGATAAATCACTTGGCTGGATCAGGGCTGAATGGCCTGCCCCCTCCAATATCAGGGCAGGCTCAACCACACGCCTCGGAGGAGTGAGCAAAGGATCATATTATTCATTCAATATTGCCGCCCATGTCGGGGATGACATGAATGATGTTGGGGAAAACCGGCGACGCCTTAGACAGGAACTGAAGTTACCGGCTGAACCACTCTGGCTGCAACAAATTCACAGCAACAGGATTATCCAGAACGGGAAATCGGCTGATGACCTACAGGCTGACGGAGCCTACGCAAACAAGACCGGCCGGGTATGTGTTGTCATGACCGCCGATTGTCTCCCCATTCTCCTTTGTAACGAAAGGGGAACTGAGATTGCAGCCATCCATGTAGGGTGGCGGGGTTTCAGCAGAAATATTATTAAAAACGCCATCTCTAGTTTTACAAGCGCGCCTGAAAACCTGATGGCATGGATGGGTCCCTGTATATGTCCAGTTCATTATGAAATAGATGTAAATGTCCATGATGCCTGCTTGCAGATTCTCCCTGGAAGTGTAGATGCCTTTACCAGTAGCCGGCCAGGTCATTGGTATGCTGATCTGAAAAAACTCGCGCGACAACAGCTAACCAACATGGGGATATATCAAATCTCCGAAAGCAGTTTTTGCACATTTGCCGATGATTCCCTCTTTTATTCCTACCGCAGGGAAGCGGTGTGCGGGCGAATTGCAACTCTTATATGGATGGATAGTTAGACTCCATAAGCTAAGCTTATCGAATAGAAACATATTTCTGGTTAACCCCAAAACAATAATCGATAAAGGGTATTGGTATGAATAGCAAGAACAGGACTCCTTCCTTCAGCAGCAACGTCAATCGCATGGTCAAACGTGCCATGAAAGTTCTGAATGTGGAATCCGGCGTTGCCAAGGCAATCATGTCCTGCAATTCAATACTTCAGGTCAGGTTTCCCGTTGATATCCGGGGCAAGGTTGAGGTATTTACAGGCTGGCGTGCAACTCATAGCACCCATCGCCTGCCGGCCAAGGGGGGGATGCGCTACGCACCTATCGTTAGTCAGGACGAGGTTGAAGCACTTGCTGCCTTGATGACCTACAAGTGCGCTATCGTGGATGTCCCTTTTGGTGGGTCAAAAGGCGGATTACAGATCAATCCGGCTGATTATTCCCGTGATGAAATGGAGTTGATAACCCGGCGTTTCTCGAGAGAGCTTGTTCGCAAGGGTTTCCTAAGCCCTTCGACCAACGTCCCTGCCCCGGACATGGGTACAGGTGAACGGGAAATGGCATGGATAGCCGATACCTATAAGCACCTGCACCCTGAAGATATAAATTACGCGGCCTGTGTGACCGGTAAACCGGTACATCATGGCGGTATTCGCGGACGCAAGGAAGCCACCGGACGTGGTGTAGTTTATGCGATACGTGAATTTTTTCGCAACCCGGAAGATGTCAAGGGCGTTGGGCTTAATGGTGGCCTGGGTGACAAGCACATAATCATCCAGGGACTGGGAAATGTCGGTTATCATGCGGCAAAACTGTTACAGGAGGAAGACTGCGTCAGGATCATAGCAATCATTGAACGTGATGGCGCCTTGTATAATGAAAAGGGACTGCAGGTTGAACGTGTCAAACAATATATCAATGAGCACAAGACTATCCGCGGCTATCCCGATGCCCAGTTTATAGAAGACGGCAATTCAATGCTCGAGCACGAATGTGACATTCTTATTCCAGCTGCGATGGAAAGCCAGATCACCGCGGATAATGCCGATAGGATAAAAACACATCTGATTGTAGAAGCAGCCAATGGTCCGGTGACCTTTGATGCCGACGAGATCCTTAATCATAAAGGAATTACCATCCTGCCTGATGCCTATGTCAACGCAGGCGGCGTGACTGTCTCGTACTTCGAATGGATAAGGAACCTTGCACACATCCGGTTCGGCCGCATGGAGAGGCGCTATGAAGAACTCAGGGGCGAAATAGAACTATCGGCACTCGAAAACCTGACAGGAAAAGAGGTCCCAACATCTGTCTACAAACAACTGGCGCGCGGCGCAGACGAATTCGATCTGGTTCGCTCTGGTTTGGACGACACCATGCGGCTGGCCTACCAGGAAATGCGGGAAACCTTCAAGGCGGATGACAGGATCACAGACCTTCGTACCGCTGCCTATGTTGTCGCGGTCAAGAAGATTTCCCGTTCCTACTATGATATCGGTGTTTATTGATTCAAATTAAAACCGGGTTTCACTTGAAATGGCACCCTGTGCCCATATCTAGTTGATAATGATTTAATGCCCAGGGATTTCATTAATGAGAATCGATAAATTTACCTCAAAATTCCAGCTGGCCCTAGCCGAGGCTCAAAGCCTGGCGCTTGGCCGGGACCATCAGTATATAGAGCCTGTTCATGTCATGGCGGCCCTGCTTGATCAGGAAGGCGGCAGTATGAGTAACCTGCTGGTCAAGGCCGGTGTTAATGTCAGGCAACTTCGCAGCAAGCTGGATGAGGCGCTTGATCGCCTGCCACGCGTCGAAGGGACGGGCGGTGATGTCCTGATCTCGAAGGACCTGGAAAAGCTCCTGAACCTGACTGACAAATATGCCCAACTCAGGAACGATCAGTACATTTCTAGTGAATTGTTCGCCCTTGCCGCACTGGAAGACAAGGGTGAACTGGGCAAACTGATGCGTGCCTGTGGTGCTGACAAAACGAGTATCGAGCAGGCCATTGATAACCTGCGAGGCGGACAGTCGGTGAATGACCAGAATGCCGAGGAAAACCGCCAGGCCCTTGAAAAATACACGATTGACCTGACGGCACGCGCTGAGCAGGGCAAGCTGGACCCTGTCATCGGGCGAGATGAAGAAATTCGCCGAACGATTCAGGTGCTACAACGCCGGACCAAGAACAATCCCGTTTTGATCGGTGAACCCGGCGTAGGCAAAACCGCAATCGTTGAAGGACTTGCCCAGCGCATTATCAACGAAGAAGTCCCCGACGCCCTCAAGGGCAGGCGACTCCTTGCACTCGACATGGGGGCCCTGATCGCGGGGGCGAAATTCAGGGGTGAATTCGAGGAACGACTCAAGGCCGTGCTCAATGACCTGGCGAAGCAGGAAGGTCAAATCATCCTTTTTATTGATGAGGTACATACCATGGTTGGCGCCGGTAAGGCCGAGGGCGCCATGGACGCCGGTAACATGCTGAAACCCGCACTGGCACGTGGCGAACTTCATTGTATCGGAGCTACCACCTTGAACGAATACAGGGACCATATTGAAAAAGATGCCGCACTGGAGCGACGTTTTCAGAAAGTGCTGGTAGACGAGCCAAGTATCGAAGACACCATTGCCATACTGCGTGGTCTGAAGGAACGCTATGAAGTGCATCATAATGTTCAGATCACTGACCCTGCAATTGTTGCCGCAGCCACACTGTCACAACGCTATATCACAGACCGTCAGTTACCGGACAAGGCCATTGATCTCATTGATGAATCCGCCAGCCGAATCTCGATAGAGATCAATTCCAAGCCAGAGGCCATGGACAGGCTGGAACGCCGCCTGATCCAGATGAAGATAGAACGCGAGGCATTAAAAAAGGAAACTGACGAGGCCTCCAAGAAACGCCTGCAGGTCCTGGAGGATGAGATCAAGAAGGTTGAACGCGAATTTTCGGATCTCGAGGAGATCTGGAAGGGTGAAAAGGCGGCCTTGCAGGGCACTCATCACATCAAGGAAAACCTGGAAAGGGCAAAACTGGAATTTGAAACTGCCCGCCGTGCCGGTGATTTGAATCGCATGTCCGAACTGCAATACGGGGTCATCCCCGAGCTTGAAAAACAGCTGGAGCAGGCCGACAAGAAGGAATCGCCTACCATGAAGTTGCTCAGGAACAAGGTTACGGAAAACGAAATCGCCGAGGTAGTTTCACGCTGGACGGGCATTCCCGTCGCAAAAATGCTGGAGGGAGAGCGCGAGAAGCTGTTGCGTATGGAAGAGGAACTGCATAAACGGGTGATCGGCCAGGACGAAGCCATTGCTTCAGTTGCAGATGCCATCCGCCGGTCACGTGCTGGCCTGTCAGATCCGAATCGCCCGAATGGCACATTTATGTTTCTGGGACCGACCGGCGTCGGAAAAACCGAGCTGTGCAAGAGCCTGGCTGAGTTTTTATTCGATACCGAAGAGGCGATGATCCGTATAGACATGTCGGAATACATGGAGAAGCATGCTGTTGCACGCCTGATAGGTGCCCCACCGGGATATGTAGGTTTCGAACAGGGCGGTTACCTGACCGAGGCTGTCCGGCGTAAACCCTACAGCCTGATCCTGCTCGATGAGGTGGAAAAGGCACATCCCGAGGTATTTAATATCCTGCTGCAGGTCCTGGATGACGGCCGCCTGACCGATGGCCATGGCCGAACCGTTGACTTCAGGAACACCGTGATTGTCATGACCTCCAACCTTGGGTCAGAACGGATCCAGCAGATGTCAGACGAAAGTGATTACCAGAAGATGAAAGACACGGTAATGGGCGTGGTGGGGGCCCATTTCAGACCAGAATTTATCAACCGGATAGATGATATCGTCGTCTTCCACAGCCTGAGGGACGAGCAGATCCGCGCTATTGCGGAAATCCAGGTCAAACATCTGAAGGATCGCCTGCGTGAACAAGACATGGATATCGAGATATCTACAGCTGCGATGAACTGGCTGGGCAATGTAGGCTATGACCCTGTATACGGCGCACGTCCCCTCAAACGCGCCATTCAGCAGCATATTGAGACGCCATTGGCAAAAGAGATCCTGGCAGGGAAATACGCACCGGGCTCAGTTATACGGGTAGACATGAAAGGCGATTACCTCACTTTCAGGTAAGTATTCCATTAGATTGCACTTTTTTGTGCAAAGCAACATCATCAGGATGGGGAATCATCAGATTCTAGGAATGGAATACTTGCCGCCTAAAATTGGAATTCCATCACGAACTACTGCTTTCCGGCCCGGACCGTGGGGATAATTTCAGGAAAATTGTTGGTTATTTCTCTTATATAATCTAATATTTAGGCGTCAATCTTTGCAAAGTTAGATAAATAACGCATGGCGGTCTCCAACAAGAAAATACAATTGTCCGGCTTGGCCCGGAAACTCGTGCTCGACGGGATTCTGGATGAAGCGACAGCTGGCCAAGCTTTTCAGAGCGCACTCAAGGAAAAGACGCCTTTTGTCTCTTACCTTGTAGAGAACAAGCTCGCCCCCGCCAACAAGATCGCTCTCTCGGCTGCCAAGGAATTCGGCGTACCCCTGCTTGATATCAATGCCATCGAGATTGACCCCGAAATCACGAAACTGGTCAAGGAATCCCTAGTCAAGAAGCACCACGCCCTGCCGATATTCAAGCGTGGTAAAAGAATGTTCATCGCAGTTTCAGATCCGACCAACCTCATGGCGCTGGATGAGATCAAGTTTGCAGTTGGGATGGGGACAGATGCGGTTCTGGTCGAGGAAGACAAGCTGCAAAAGGCCATCGACAAGGCCCTAGACGAAGCCGATACCAGTCTAGGAGACATGGCCGATGACGATTTAGATGACCTCAATGACCTAGACATTGCCGAGGAACGGACTGATGGCGGGATAGAGGAGTCCGACATAGATGACGCGCCGGTAGTCCGTTTCGTTAACAAGGTCCTGCTGGATGCTATTAAAAAAGGCGCCTCGGACCTGCATTTTGAACCCTATGAAAAATACTATCGCGTCAGGTTGCGTATTGACGGAGTACTTGAGGAAGTCGCTAAACCACCCCTGGCTCTTTCCCAGAAAATGGCGGCCCGCATCAAGGTCATGTCGCGGCTGGACGTCTCCGAACGGCGTGTCCCGCAGGATGGCCGTATCAAGCTGAAGATATCCAAGAACAAGGCCATTGATCTTCGTGTCAGCACCTGTCCAACCCTGTATGGTGAAAAGGCCGTGATGCGTATCCTGAATTCTGACGCTGCCTCACTGCAAATCGATCAATTGGGATATGAGGAATTTCAAAAGAAGATTTTCCTCGAAAACCTGATGAAGCCCTATGGCATGTTTCTGGTAACTGGTCCTACCGGTAGCGGTAAAACAGTCTCTCTCTATACAGGAATAAATCTCCTAAACAAGATCGATGTAAATATTTCAACCGCTGAAGACCCGGTTGAAATCAACCTTGCAGGCGTCAATCAGGTACAGGTTGATGAACGCACCGGAATGACCTTTGCGAAGGCGCTCAAGGCATTCCTGCGCCAGGACCCGGATATCATACTTGTTGGCGAGATTAGAGACCTGGAAACCGGCTCAATCGCTGTAAAGGCAGCGCAAACGGGACATATGGTTATGTCGACCCTGCATACTAATGACGGCCCGCAAACACTGACCCGACTGCAGGACATGGGGATTCAGTCGTTTGCGGTGGCAACGAGTATCAATATCATTACGGCACAACGACTGTGCCGCCGCTTGCACCCTGATTTGAAACAGATCATTGATATGCCAAAGGAGGCCTTGCTGGATGAAGGTTTCCCGCAGAAGTGGGTTGATAAAGGCATAACTGTCTTTGCCCCGGTTGAGGGGAATAGTGATTGTCCCAGCGGCTACAAGGGACGTACAGGTATCTATCAAGTATTGCCCATAACAGAGACCATGAAACGCCTCATTATCGAGGGAGCCAACGCCGTCAAGCTGGGTGATCAGGCTGCAAAAGAAGGCGTCTGGGACATCCGCCTCTCAGGCCTTAAAAAAGTAATGGATGGTGTTACCAGTCTGGCTGAAGTCAATCGCGTAACCTTAGAGTAAAAATAATATGGCACAAGCTGCAAAATCAGTAATGTTTATATGGGAAGGCACGAACCGTCAGGGGAAACGTGTCTCGGGAGAAATGTCAGGCCAGTCAGATGCCCTGGTAAAGGCCGTACTACGTCGACAGGGTGTCAACCCAACCAAGGTTAAAAAGAAACCTCAACCTCTTTTTGGCGGCGGGGCCAGGAAAAAAATTACCACTAAAGACATCACCGTATTCAGCCGTCAGCTGGCTACCATGATGTCCGCAGGTGTGCCATTGGTACAGGCATTTGAAATCGTAGGACGCGGCCATGAAAACGCCGCCATGCAGGAACTCATTCTGGGTGTAAAGGCTGATGTAGAAGCAGGCGGCACCCTAACAGACGCATTGCGCAAGCGTCCCCGCTATTTTAATGATCTTTACTGTAACCTGGTGCAGGCAGGTGAACATGCCGGTATTCTGGAAGGGATCCTCCACAAGATTGCCATATACATGGAAAAAACGGAGGCATTGAAATCCAAGGTCAAGTCCGCACTGGTTTACCCTGCTGCTGTAATAGTCGTTGCATTTATTATCGTAACTATTTTGATGATCTTCGTAATACCACAGTTTCGGGAACTGTTTGCAAGTTTCGGAGCTGAATTGCCTGCTCTTACAGTGATGATTATCAATATTTCCACATGGTTCACCCAGTATTGGTGGTTACTGTTTTTGGTTATCATTGGCTCTGTGGTCGGTTTCTTTGAGGCGAGGAAACGTTCAAAGAAGTTCGGTGACTACCTAGACCGAATGTCCCTCAAGATACCAATTATCGGTTTAATCCTGGAAAAATCCGCGATTGCCCGCTTTTCCAGAACTCTAGAAACCATGTTCTCTGCAGGTACACCCCTAGTTGAGGCCATGACTTCTGTTGCAGGAGCAACTGGTAATATAGTTTTCTATAATGCCTGTATGCAGATCCGCGATGAAATCACCACAGGAACTCAGTTACAGACAGCGATGAGAGATACCAATTTGTTTCCCAATATGGTCATCCAGATGGTTGCCATAGGTGAGGAATCTGGTGCAATAGATACTATGCTTGGCAAGGTTGCAGACTGGTATGAACAGGAAGTTGATGATGCTGTGGAAGCTCTGACGAGCCTCCTGGAACCCATGATCATGGCTTTCCTGGGCGTTGTGATTGGTGGTCTGGTAATTGGTATGTATCTGCCAATCTTCAAGCTTGGTGCAGTTGTATAATTTATCCTATGCCTGTCTGAGCCGGAATGGTTCAGACAGGCATATCAGGACCTGTATTATTCAAGTACAATCACCCACTGATTCCTGTTAATTTTCCTCCTGGACTTTCGGTATGTCGATTTCAATGTTCTTTGAAATTTACCCAGGGATATATCTGGTCTCCATGGCGCTTCTGGGACTGGCCATTGGCAGTTTTCTGAATGTTGTTATATACCGCCTGCCCATCATGATGGAAACTGACTGGAAAGACCAATGCAGAGTTCTTCTGGATATGGGTCCTGCAACAATGGAAAAGCAAACCTATAATATTATTACGCCCCGCTCCAGATGCCCTCAATGTGAGCACCCTATTCCTGCGCTTCATAACATACCCGTTCTGAGCTATTTAATCCTTGGCGGCAGGTGTGGTTATTGCAAGCACAAGATATCTATCAGGTATCCACTCGTTGAACTCATGACAGGTATACTTACAGTATTTATCGCATGGAAATTCGGTTTTACGCTACAAACCCTTTTCATCTGTCTCTTTACCTGGGCATTGATCTGTTTGTCACTTATTGACATAGATAAACAATTATTACCTGATGATATAACACTCCCTTTTATATGGATCGGACTGGGATGTAATTTGTTTGGCATATTTACTGATATACAGTCCAGCGTAATTGGAGCCATGCTTGGTTATGTAATTTTATGGTGTATATTTATTATTTTTAAAACCTTAACAGGCAAGGAAGGTATGGGATATGGTGATTTTAAACTCCTTTCAATGATGGGTGCCTGGATGGGATGGCAGATACTTCCTTTAATCATATTAATTTCATCTCTAGCTGGATCCGTTATTGGAATCTTACTGATATTATTCAGGCATCAGGATAAAAACGTGCCAATCCCATTTGGACCCTATCTTGCGATTTCTGGCTGGATAAGTCTGATCTGGGGAGACCAGATCATCTCCTTTTACATGCAATATATTTAATTGATGTTAGATGTTACGTGTAGGCTTGACAGGAGGAATCGGAAGTGGGAAAACCACCGTAAGTAAACTATTCAGTGAATTAGGAGTTAATGTAATCGACGCAGATGATATATCCCGCGAGATTACAAACACGGATAAAAAGGTTATTGAACAAATAAAGCACCATTTTGGAGCTGATGCAATCACATCAGATGACAAAATTGATAGGCAATTCTTGCGCAATAAAGTTTTTGAAGACGAGTCTTCACGCGCCTGGCTGGAGGATTTATTACATCCTCTGGTTTACGATCAGATAAGGGAAAAACTCAAGCTTGTAACTTCAGGATATTGTATTATCAGTATCCCCTTATTGCTTGAAACCTATTCTGATGGTTTGATTGATAGGATTCTGGTTGTGGATTTGCCCGTGGAAAAGCAGATTTTGAGAGCGGCTTGGAGAGATTCCTCGGATCCCGAGTCGATAAAGCAAATTACTAAAACTCAGATTGAACGGACAAAGCGTATTTCAATGGCTGATGATATTATTAATAATGAAGGCGACATTGATTCCTTAAGAGAGCAGGTTATTAAACTCCATGAATTCTATACCTCTCTTTCCAGTCAATAGATAATTTCCATGTATTAGAAAATATATTAATAACTAAAGTGAACTTAATAGCTTACGAACAACCCTTAAATGAACGCATTCGAGCTTTTTTGCGTCTTGAGCATCTATTCAAGTTCGCTTCATACCATATTTCCGGCACAAGCGAATGGGATAACCGGTCGGCGATAATAGATTTTCTTAATATCGTCGATCAGATAAGCAGATCGGATATCAAAATGGACTTGATCAAGGAATTGGAAAAGCATTCATCAACCCTTGAAAGTCTGAAAAATAACAAGAATGTTGATATGTCAAGATTGAATGAAATTCTTGAAAATATATCAACTGTCTCATCAATATTGAGAAATTCATCCTGCCAACCTGGGCAGACTATAAGACAGGATGAATTCATTTCATCTATCAAACAACGTAGTATTATGCCTAGCGGATCATGTAACTTTGATCTCCCAAATTATCATTACTGGTTAAACAAGTCAGCAGAAGAAAGGAAAAAAGATCTGCAGAAATGGTATGAAGATCTGGAAATTCTGTATGAGGGGGTCAAGCTGACGTTAACTATGGTAAGAAATAGTTCAAATCCAGTTCATGAAATTGCTACTTCCGGTTTTTTCCAGAAACCAATTGACTCCGGGCTTTCTTGCCAATTAATCAGGATTTTATTACCTTCCAATAGTGAATATTACCCTGAAATAAGCGGTGGAAAACACCGCTTTACAGTAAGATTTATGCAACAATTGACCAGTGACTCAAGACCTGTACAAACATCAGATAATGTAGAATTCGAATTACATTGCTGTATATTGTAATTATGAAAGTCAAATGTCCGCAATGTAGAAAAGTTACAAAATTTGATGAGGCTAATAAATGGAGGCCATTTTGCAGTCAACGCTGCCGTATGATAGATCTTGGCGAATGGATTGATGAAAAGAAGTCTATTTCTGATGAAGATGATATCGTATTAGAACGAAGAAGAGTAAATCCCCACTAAAATTAGTTTACCAGGCATTTACTGATTAACTCCCCTGGCTTACTTGCTCCCCAGATACCACTCAACATTGCAATTCCCTGTGCACCTTCCTGCCATGCTTTCTGCATATGAAATGGCAACATTCCACCAAGTGCAAATACTGGGATATTACAATCTGATACCAGCTTTGCAAACTTTTCCCAACCTAAAGGAGCGGCGTCCGGGTGGCTATCGGTTTCATTAATCGGTGACAACACCGCGAAATCAACTTTGACCCGTTCTGCGTGTGATAATTCCATTTGATTATGGCATGAAGCAGACACCAGGTAATTGTTATCGAGTGGTCTTTCGTTCAATTGTAATAGCCTTGAACTATTAAGATGTACACCGTCAACATTAAACGTTACAGCAGTTGCAGCAGATGAGTTCAATAATATTTTAGCATCGCAAGCATGACATATTGATGCTACTTCATTAATTATATATGGCTTTTCTACAATCGTTTTTTCATCATAACGTAACTGAATCAACCTGGTCCCCCTTTTTACAAATTCCTTTACTGCAGATAAATATTGTTCCACATTATCTGAAGGTGGGGGACTAATCAGATAGAATTCCGGCAATTTTAACGATTTTATTATCCCGGAATTTGCGTTGGGAAATGCGTATTCATCCAGCTTATCTAATTTCACCCAACATACGCGCTGCCCTTCTCTGCTATGAGCTTCACCTTCCCATGCATTAACCAACCACACATCGAGATATACATGGTATTCCGGATATTCGTGTTGTAGTTTAATAAGAGGTCTGGCATTCGTTATTCTTATTCCGATTTCTTCCCTCAATTCCCTGCATAATGCGGCTATCGGTTCCTCATTAGTTTTTATTTTACCGCCCGGGAATTCCCATAAGCCTCCTTCGTATTTATTTGCCTGCCTCCTTGCTAAAAATATTTCATCCTTGTAATTTTTCAACACGCCGACGACGGCATGTATATTTTTCTTTAGCATTTACCGTTAATTTCCTCTGTAATATTTCCCTCGTTTCTTTCAAACAATAAACTAAGTTCTATACTCCGCATTTATTTTGACATAATCATATGATAAGTCACATGTCCATATTGTAGTATTATTATTACCACGATTAAGATTAATTTTTATAAAAATGTCATCATTCTTGAATATTTCAGAACCTTGTTCCTCGGTATATTGTTCTGATTTCTCACCTTTATATACTATGCACAGATCATTTATATAAATATCAACCAGATTTATATCAAGATTTCTTAATCCGGAACGACCTATTGCAGCCAGAATTCTCCCCCAGTTAGGGTCTGATGCGAACAACGCTGTTTTTACCAATGGTGACATAGCGATTGACTCAGCAACGACGATACATTCTTTCTCAGTATTTCCTCCATTTATTTCCAGGGTTACAAACTTTGTGGCACCCTCACCATCCCTAACTATTTCCTTTGCCAGATAGATACAGATATCAGTGACAGTGTTGGCTAATAGCCTGTATTCTTCTGAATTACCATCTCTTACCCTTTCAATGCCTGATTTACCAGTGCATAAAAGCACGCAGGCATCATTAGTTGAAGTATCACCATCTACTATAATACGGTTAAATGATCGATTGACCGCATAACTTAACATATTGTTCAATAAGGACTTTTCTACTGATGCATCTGTCGCAATAAATGCCAGCATGGTGGCCATATCCGGTCTAATCATGCCTGAACCCTTGACAATGCCGGTAATAGTAACTTCCTTGTCGTTAATTAATACTCTTTTTGATATTCCCTTTATACGTGTATCTGTAGTTAAAATCGCCTGAGCTACAATATCCCACTTATCCTTATCAAGGCCATCAACTAAATCTGGAATTGCACTCTTGATTCTATCAATAGGCAGGTCTTCACCAATCACGCCCGTAGAAAATAGTAATACTTCTTCCTTCACACAGCCCGTATAATCAGCTAAATATTTAGCGGTACTTAATGCATTTTCAAGGCCTGCCTTACCTGTACCTGCGTTTGCGTTCCCTGCATTAATCAGAAGATATTGGGGTGAAATAGTTGCGAGATGATTCCTTGAAATTATGACAGGTGCTGCACAAAATACGTTTTTTGTAAATACAGCTGAGACAACTGATCCCTTATGGCATTGTAACAGCGCCAAATCAAGTCTTTTTTTCTTGTAAATTCCTGCTGACAGCGCATTAAGTGAAATGCCCTTTACTGACATTAATGCATCTGCTTCACGTAATTTTTTCGACATCTAACAAGTCATGATTAAAAGTCAGTTAAGTCTTCCATGGCATTGCTTGTATTTTTTTCCTGACCCACAAGGGCATGGTTCATTACGGCCAATCTTCCTCTGCTCCCTTACAAAAGGTACTTTTACAGGTGCTTCGTCCTGATTGGCTTCAACTGCGAGAGCTGATTTTGCTTCCGGATGACTGTAATTCACCCCTTTACTTCTCATGTGCTGCTGCTCTGCTTTTTCGACGTCTTCTTCCGTTCTTACTTGGACTTTTGACAAAAATCTGATCACATCAAATTTCAGACTTTCAAGCATCGATACAAACAGCTGGAATGACTCTCTTTTATATTCCTGCTTTGGATTCTTTGCTGCATAACTGCGTAACCCGATACCCTGCCGCAAATGATCCATTTCTATAAGGTGTTCTTTCCAATGCCTGTCCAGAAAATCCAGCATAACCTGCTTTTCAAGTCTGCGCATTATGCCTGCACCAACTACTACTTCTTTCTTCCTTGCCTGTTCTTCTGCATTATCGAGAATCTTTTTTCTTAACGATTCTTCTGTTAATTCATGATCATTTTCCAGCCACTCTACAATATCTAGATTAAGGTCGAAGTCTCTCTCTAATGCTTCTTTAAGACCCTGAACATCCCACATTTCATCTATACTACCTGGAGGGATGAAAGTATTTATAGTCTCTGATATTACATCCTCCCTCATGGACTTGATATTTTCAGATATATCCTCTTCTTCAAGTAATTCATTTCTTTGTTCATATATAACCTTTCTTTGGTCATTGGCAACATCATCAAATTCAAGCAAGTGTTTTCTTATATCAAAATTATGTGCTTCGACTTTTCTTTGTGCATTTTCAATTGCCCTGCTTACAATTCCAGATTCAATTGCTTCATTACTTTCCATGCCGAGTCGTTGCATGATGGAAGTAATTCTGTCTGATGCAAAAATTCGCATGAGGTTATCTTCCAGTGACAAATAAAACCTGCTTGAACCCGGGTCACCCTGTCTTCCTGATCTTCCCCTTAACTGGTTGTCAATTCTCCTGGATTCGTGCCTTTCGGTGCCAATTATATGAAGGCCACCATTCTCAATAACTTCTTTATGCCGTCTAGCCCAGTCTGACTTTTTACTCTCGATCTTATCTTTGTCACCGACATCAATTTCCTTTAATTCACTTTCAATATTGCCTCCAAGCACAATATCTGTACCTCTACCAGCCATGTTTGTGGCTATAGTTACAGTACCTGGGCGACCTGCTTGCGCAATTATCTCTGCTTCTTTCTGGTGAAATTTTGCATTCAGAACATTATGCGGAATCTTTTCGGCCTTTAATCGATTCGAAATATATTCTGAAACCTCAATGGACGCGGTCCCAACTAATACAGGTTGCCTTGATTCCCTGCATTTTTTAATACCATTAATTATTGCGTTAAATTTATCTGCTGCTTTCAGGTAAACTGCGTCACTGTAATCCTCACGGATCATTGGCATATGTGTTGGGATAACTATTACTTCTAGCCCATATATTTGCTGAAATTCATATGCTTCGGTATCAGCAGTACCTGTCATTCCAGACAACTTATTATACAACCGGAAGTAATTCTGATATGTAATTGATGCTAATGTCTGATTTTCATTCTGTATTGGCACACCTTCCTTTGCTTCGATTGCCTGATGCAATCCTTCAGACCAACGTCTCCCAGGCATGGTTCTGCCGGTAAATTCATCAACAATCAGGATTTGATTATCTTTAATAAGGTAATCGACATCCTTGTGATATAATGAATGCGCTCTGATGGCCGAATTAATGTGATGTAATACGCTTATATTAGCCGGATCATATAGATTTTGGCCTTCCTCCAGTATACTGTTTTCACGCAATAATACTTCTATATGTTCATTACCTTCTTCCGTCAGGTATGCCTGTTTCGTTTTTTCATCTACACTATAGTCTCCAGGTCCATCTTCTTTTTCCTGCCTTTTTAATTTCGGAATAATTTCATTTATACTTAAGTAAAGGTCTGTGCGATCATCGACTGCTCCCGAAATGATTAAAGGCGTACGTGCTTCATCTATTAATATTGAATCAACCTCGTCTACAATTGCATAATTAAGTTCGCGCTGTACCTGCTCATTTTTGCTGAATGCGAGATTATCCCGCAGATAATCAAATCCAAATTCGTTATTGGTGCCATACGTAATATCACAGCTGTATGCATTCCGCCTCTCTTCGGTTGTTAACCCTGAAATAATGACCCCCGTGCTCAAACCAAGAAATGAATATACTTTCCCCATCCAGGCTGAATCTCGCTGGGCTAGGTAATCATTAACTGTGACAATATGAACACCTTTTCCTTCCAGAGAATTTAGATAGGCAGATAATGTAGCCACCAGGGTTTTTCCTTCACCTGTTTTCATCTCCGCTATATCGCCATGATGCAATACCATCCCGCCAATTAACTGAACATCAAAATGGCGCATTTCCAACACCCGCTTTGCTGCCTCTCGCACCAGCGCAAAGGCTTCAGGTAATATTGAATCCAGGGTTTCACCTTCCTTAACCCTGTTTCTATATTCCTGTGTCTTTGTAGGGAATTCACTATCAGATAAAAGGGTAAACGCCTGTTCAAGACTGTTTATTTTACTTACAGTCTTACTGAGTTTTTTGATAAGGCGTTGATTACGGCTACCAAATATTTTCTTTATTAGACCGGCGATCATGAATATTGATGTAATACGTATTTAATGATGACGAACAGAATTATCTGCTCGCATACTTGGGGAATGAAAATACAAATGAAGCGGTCTTAGTTAACGGAAATATATTTGATCGGATCTACATGTTTACCATTATGGATAACTTCAAAGTGAACATGTGTTCCAGTTGAACGACCAGTCGATCCCATTATAGCTATCGGTTGACCCTTTTCTACCTTGTCCCCCACTGCGACCAGGTTCTGTTGATTATGAGCATAGCGGGTTACATGTCCATTTCCATGATTGATTTCAACCATGTTACCATAACCGGATCGCCTAGCCGACCAGGTAATTATTCCCGCAGCCACTGCCTTTACCACCGTTTTAGGTTTGCCGGCGTAATCTATGCCTTCATGAAATTCACGTTTTCCATTAATTGGGTCTGTGCGCCAGCCAAACAATGAGGATATCCACCCCCCCAGGGCCGGGCTACCTGCAGGATTTGTCTTGTCATGCAATGCATTATTCATCAGCATGGTTTCGATAGCAGCGAGCTTGTCATTTCGATCTTCGATATCCTGGCTTAAGTCATCAAGCTGCTTCAGAAAATCAGCAACTCCAAGCGAATCCTGTACCATTGCTGGTTCATGAGGGCCACCAACACCGACCGATTCTGAGGTATTAAAATCAATATCCTTGACGTTTGCCATCTTGGCGAGACGGGAGCCCAGCGCATCCAGCCGCATGATATGGCTCTGTAACTTACTGATCCTGGTAGCTAATGCATCAAGATTTTCCTGTGCTTCCCGCTTTGTCTCTTCTACCAGAAGGCGCTGCTGATCCAGCTCTGTCTGTTGAATATTCCTGGCTTGCTGATACAACACCGCGGTCATGTCAGTTGAATATTTGAGACCATAATGACCACCAAGCAAAAAAGCCCCTATAAACAAGGCAATAAGCAATGAAATGGCTGAAATCAGCTTCAGAGTACTGAGCTGAATCTTGCTTGCCCCCTCAAGACTCTTCTTCAGAATAATGATTTCCATAATGTTCTAAGTTTTAGTATTTATTAAGTTTTCACCTACATTATAATAGCATCATGTATAGCGAGAAAATGCCAACTAGGTTCAATTCCATACTTGAGAAAAGCCAAGATGGAATTGCCGCTCTCCTTCGGCATATCAAGCTACTCCGTCATCTGGACAATGAATTGACAAGCTGTCTTGGCTTGCCAGCTTCAAAGCATTGCTGTGTTGCCAATATTACAGATGACATGCTTATATTACACACTGACTCATCTGCATGGGCCTCAAAACTGAGGTATCTAACCCCTTCGATACTGGATCATATGCGTAATATGTGTGATCTCCCTTCAATTAAAAGCGTACGCATACGGGTCCAACCCAGACAGACAGAGTCTGAATCCTATAACTCAAAGCAAAATTTCATTTCTTTACAATCAGCCACTTTTCTAAAGCAGGCTGCTGAATCAACCTCAGATCAGCAAATTCGCTCCTGCTATTTGAAACTGGCCAAAAACAACCGCCCCTGAACAGCTGTGTTAAGCAGCTGTAATAGGCTGAATAAACGAAATCGGCAGTTCTACCTCATCCTTGAAGCTTACCAGTTCCCATGCATTCTCTTCTGCCAGCAGGGCTCTCAATAGCCGGTTATTCAATTCATGACCTGACTTAAATCCCGAAAATGATCCAATGAGACTATGGCCAAGTAGATACAGGTCACCAATAGCGTCCAGTATCTTGTGCTTTACGCATTCGTCTTCGTATCGCAATCCGTCTTCATTAAGAATACGATAATCGTCTACCACAACAGCATTATCCAGACTGCCACCCAGCGCAAGGTTTCTTTCGCGTAACAACTCGACTTCCCGCATAAAACCGAATGTCCTGGCCCTGCTGACTTCCTTGACAAAGGAGGTTGTTGAAAAATCTATTTCGGCCTGGCAATTTCTTGCGTTGAACGCAGGATGGTCAAATTCAATTGTAAAGGCGACCTTGAAACCACTGAATGGCTCAAACATGGCCCACTTGTCACCATCTTCTACCCGGATAGGTTGCTTGATCCGAATAAACCGTTTTGCCGCATTTTGTTCCATCACACCAGCAGACTGAATAAGGAATACAAATGGTCCCGCACTGCCATCCATGATAGGCACCTCGTCGGAACTCAGATCTATATAGGCATTGTCGATACCAAAGCCGGCAAGCGCGGATAGCAGATGCTCGATCGTGGAAATCCTGACCGAACCTTTAGTGATCGTTGTCGAAAGGCGTGTATCCCCGACATTCTCGGGCGTCGCTTTTATTTCTATAACAGGGTCAAGATCTATTCTCCGAAATATAATCCCTGTATTTTCAGCCGCGGGTCTTAGTACCAGTAATACCTTTTTACCTGTGTGCAAACCGACGCCGGTGGCACGTATAACATTTTTTAGCGTTCGCTGCCTTATCATTGATTTTATTGTCCTTTTTAGGGGAAAATTCGACCTTAACCATGTCTTTGTAGTCTGATTTCAGGCAACTGTCAAGTAAAAAATGTTGCAGCACAGCAAAAATGCCAACTAGCACTCAAAATATCAATCTGCTTGCCTCCTCAGAAACGCCGGGATATCAAGGTAATCCGTGTCATTATCCATAGCCGCTGCTGCCGATTTATCCTGCTTTTCCGCAGGTTGGTTACGCATGACAGTGGGTCTGTCATAGTCCCGGTAATCAACCCCGCCTCCGCTGGCTGCCTTAACGAGCTTGACCCTGGAGGCCTCTTCCCTAGCCGCCTGGCCAAGGCCTGTTGCCACTATTGTAACACGCATCTCACCACTCATTTCAGGGTCAATGACAGTACCGACCACAACAGTGGCATTATCGGAGGCAAATTGTTTGACTGTATTACCCACCTCATCAAACTCGCCGATGGACATGTCCATCCCGGCGGTTATATTTACCAGCATACCCCTGGCTCCGGAGAGGTTGATATCTTCAAGCAAGGGGCTGGAAATCGCCGCTTCAGCTGCGATCCTCGCCCTGTCTTCCCCCTTTGCCTTGCCTGACCCCATCATGGCCATGCCCATCTCCGACATGACGGTTCTGACATCGGCAAAATCGACATTGATCAGGCCAGGACAGGTAATCAACTCGGCAATGCCCTGCACGGCACCCAGCAGTACGTCATTGGCCGCCCCGAAGGCATTGAGCAGGCTGATCTCTCTTCCAAGAACACTCAGCAGTTTCTCATTCGGTATCGTAATTAATGAATCAACAAACTGTGTTATCTCCTTGATACCCTGATCTGCAACGGCGGCGCGCTTTTTGCCCTCGAATGCGAAGGGACGGGTAACTACGGCGACCGTCAGGATTCCCATCTCCTTTGCCACCTGGGCAACGATGGGTGCCGCACCGGTACCTGTTCCACCCCCCATGCCAACGGTGATAAAGACCATGTCAGAACCATCAAGCACGTCCATAATCCGGTCCCTGTCTTCAAGTGCGGCCTGTCTACCGATATCCGGATCGGCACCAGCACCCAGACCCTTGGTCACGTTATGACCCAGCTGTAAGACTGTTTTGGCAGGTGATTTTTTCAATGCCTGTGCATCAGTATTGGCACAGATAAAATCCACCCCTTCTATATTGGCATTCACCATATGTTCGACAGCATTGCCGCCGCCGCCACCTACACCAATTACCTTTATTATCGCAGTTGAGTTTTCTGCATCGACCAGTTCAAACATGGTTATTACCTCCTGTTTATATTCCCCTAGATTTAAAAATTACCCTGAAACCAACTTTTCATTCTTTCAAAAACATTTCTGAAACCTTTACCTACGCCTACAGGTGGCAGGTTTTCGCCGATATGTTTACGGCCATACAGCAGCAGACCCACACCTGTTGAATAAATCGGGTTCTTCACGACATCTGACAAACCGGTAACATGCTGTGGCATACCTATCCTTACCGGCATATGGAATATTTCTTCTGCGAGTTCTACGACGCCTTCCATCTTTGAGCTACCACCTGTTAACACCACTCCAGCTGCTACCATGTCTTCATATCCGCTCCGTCTGAGCTCAGCCTGCACCAAGGTGAATAATTCCTCATATCTTGGCTCCACAACTTCTGCCAGCGTTTGCCTTGCAAGTCGTCTGGGTGCGCGATCACCAACACTGGGTACTTCTATCGTCTCTTCGGAATTAGCCAGCTGGGTCAACGCACAGGCATATTGAACCTTGATATCTTCTGCATGCTGTGTCGGGGTTCTCAGTGCGACAGCTATATCATTGGTTACCTGGTCGCCTGCAATAGGTATGACCGCCGTATGCTGGATGGCACCATCACGGAAGACTGCGATATCTGTCGTGCCGCCACCTATGTCTACCAGACAAACTCCCAGTTCCTTTTCGTCCTCGGTCAATACCGAAAAACTGGATGCGAGTTGTTCGAGGATAATGTCATCGACCTCAAGGCCACAGCGACGAACACATTTAATAATGTTCTGGGCTGCGCTAACTGCGCCGGTAACCATATGAACCTTGACCTCGAGCCTGACTCCCGACATGCCAACAGGCTCCCGGACACCTTCCTGGTTATCGATCACAAATTCCTGCGGGAGTATATGGAGAATTTTTTGGTCAGCAGGGATGGCAACGGCGCTTGCAGCGTCGATAACCCGATCTACATCACCGAATGTCACTTCATTGTCCCTTATAGCGACAATGCCATTGGAATTCAGACTTCTTATATGGCTGCCCGCTATACCGGCATATACAGAATGGATGTTGCAGCCGGCCATTAATTCAGCCTCTTCTACTGCCCGTTGAATCGAATGTACTGTTGATTCAATATTGACCACCACGCCTTTTTTTAAGCCTCTGGAACGGCTTGATCCCAGACCGATGATTTCAACTTCATCGTCTTCCGTCATTTCGCCGACAATTGCCACAACCTTCGATGTGCCAATATCCAGTCCAACTATCATTTTTCTCTCACTCTTTTTTGCCATAACTATAATGCTCCATCCCCGTCATTAACCGGCGTGAAACCGGGTCGCCATTTAACGGCAAACCCATTCGGATAACGCATATCAACTGTTTCAACATTGCCAAGCTTGTCCCCGAAAAACTGCGGTATCAGCGCAATATACCTGTTGATACGCACCTCAAAGTCCCTTCTTCCCAGCAGGATTTTCAAACCGCTATCAAGATGGACTGTCCATGCACGTCTTTCATCCAGTACCAGGTGACTTATTTGCATGGAAAACGGAGCGAACAGCGACTGCAGGGAATAATATTTTTCCATCATCTGCTGGTAGTGGCCTTCAGGTCCTGTAATCACAGGCAGACCATCTGGAAAGGTGGATTTTTCCGGTGCGAAATAGTCCCCCTTTTTATTCAGGAGTCCCGTGTTTTTCCATGCCGCAACAGCAATCTGCTCTTTAACAAAGACCTGCAGGCTGTCTGGCCAGACACGATGTACCGACACATCATGGACCCAGGGCTCATCGAGTAGCTTGTCCCTCACCGCCGAAACATCGATATTAAAGAAGCCACCCTTGACCTGGCCTTTTATCCGTTGCTGAAGCATATCGGGGGATAGATGAACGAATTCACCTTCTATCCTGACATGTTTGATTGGCAGGGTTGCAGGATCCAACATCCAGGACATAAGCCAGGACATCAGGCCGGCGAACAGAATGACCAATACAAGCTCATAAAAGGCGCGTCTTTTACCGGGCGTACTGCTTTCAGTCCGGTTTATTTGTCTTGAAACATGAACCGAAGCATTCATACTGTCTGACCTTTCCTTATCTGTTTACTCATGCTTGAATCCAGAATGGATATAACCAGATCATCAAAACTCATTCCGGCCTGTTTCGCTGCCATAGGGACTAGACTATGACTGGTCATACCGGGAATGGTGTTTGCCTCTATCAACCACGGCTGTTTCTTTTCATCCAGTAACAAATCAACCCTTCCCCAACCACTGGCGTCCAGGGCCTTGAAAGCAGACAGTGCCAGTTTCCCGAGCTTTCTCTCAAAATCTGCATCGAGTCCGCAGGGACATATATATTGCGTGGTTTCTTCCACATACTTTGCTTCGTAATCGTAAAATTCCCTCGGCGTTACCAGACGTATCATTGGTAATACCTTGTTGCCCAGGATGGGGGCAGTATATTCCTGCCCGATTATCCAAGACTCTGCCATGACATCACTGTCATATTGACTCGCGTTATGCCATGCCTCCTCAAGATCATCTGCTTTCGTAACCTTGCTCGCGCCAAAACTTGATCCTTCATGCACAGGCTTGACCATGAGGGGGAGCCCCAGCGTGCGTGTTACGACTCGCCAGTCGGTGTCCTCATTAAGTGCAGCAAAAGCCGGAGTAGGCAGCCCCTCGCTTTGCCAGATTCTCTTTGTCCTGACCTTGTCCATCGCCAGGGCTGAACCCAGCACCCCGCTGCCGCTGTAAGGAATACCCATAATCTCCAACGCACCTTGCATCACGCCGTCCTCACCACCCCGGCCATGCAGGGCTATGAAGGCACGGTCATACTTTGACTGACCCAACACTTGCCATATATCTTCCCTCACATCGATGGCATGCGCGTCCACACCCCTGTTAAGCAGTGCCTTAAAGACAGCCTGGCCACTTTCCAGCGATATATCACGCTCTGCGGAAAGCCCGCCCATTAGGACTGCTACCTTGCCGTAGTCTTCTGATGTATATTTTTCAGTGTTTCCCATCTGTTCAATTCTTTATTGATTGCTATTTATTTCATTACCGACAATTCGTACTTCCGGTTGCAAATCGATTGAGAATTTTTCTCTTACGGTCTCCCGGGCAAATTTGATAAGGGTTTCAATATCTGTCGCCGTTGCATCACCCTTGTTAATAATGAAATTGGCATGCTTTTCCGAAATACAGGCATTACCGATTTGCTTGCCCTTGATCCCGGAGGCCTCAATCAATCTTGCGGCATGATCGCCGGGCGGATTGCGAAACACGGATCCGCAGCTGGGCAGGCCCATGGGCTGCGTGGATGCACGTTTTTCCAGAAGCTGCTTGATCGACTGTTCCGATTTTCCTTCTTTATCCTTCTGCAGTTGTAATTCGGCGGAGATAAACCACTCTTCGGCGGGCATTTGCACATGACGGTAGGCAATCGTGTACTCCTGCGGTACTCGCTTGTGAATCTGGCCTGATCGATCCACTGTAGTGACGGAACGGACAATGTTCCAGGTTTCACCCCCGAATGCGCCGGCGTTCATGGCCAGTGCGCCTCCCATGGTTCCGGGGATCCCTGCCAGAAACTCTGCATTACACAGTCCTTTCCGGGCGCTGGCTCTGGCAACCTTTGCGCATGGCACACCGGCCTCCACATAGACCTGGCCTTTTAATTCATCAATCTCCAGCTTGCTAAATGATTTCCCGAGGGCAATGACGCTCCCTGCAAAACCGCCATCCCTGACCAGCAGATTGCTGCCCAGGCCTAGCATCAATACGGGTTCATCAGGCTCAACTGCACGCAGATATCTGCACAAGTCATCCATGCCGGCGGGTTCAAAGTAATACTTGGCCTTTCCGCCTGCCCGCCACGAAGTATGCTGAGACATCGGCTCATCGAATTTCAAAAGGCCACTTACCTTAATATCCATTCTATTCATGACATCTTGCTGCGACATATCTCTGTTAAGCTGGTAAGTCTGTCCGCATAGTGTCTTGGGTATCTGGAAGTCATTATCAACCTGCATCCTGCTCACCATAACGCTGCATTAATGATGCGGCGACTGTGCCCACATCGCCGGCCCCGAGCACCAGGACGATGTCATTTTCCTGCACCACGCCCTGGATCAAATCACCAGATGCTTCCTTCTCTTCAAGAAAAATAGGGTCAACCTGGCCACGTAAACGTATGGCCCGGCAAAGCGACCGGCTATCTGCACCGGGGATGGGCTGTTCTCCTGCAGAATAGATGTCCAGAATAAACAGGACATCGACATCGGATAACACCTGGACAAAGTCTTCGAATAAATCCCGGGTTCTTGAATACCGGTGGGGCTGGAATACCACCACCAGCCTTTGATCCGGCCAGCCTTCCTTTATTGCACGCAACGTTGCCGCAATCTCGCGTGGATGGTGGGCATAATCATCAACCAGCATCGCCCTGTTACCTTCGACGGTGATATAACCTAATACCTGGCATCGTCTCGCTATACCTTCAAACCTGGCGAGGGCATTGATTATTGCTTTCTCATTAACACCCAATTCATGACCAACCGCTATTGCTGCCAGCGCATTCTGCACATTGTGTTTGCCCGGCAGATTGAGCTCCACTTCAATCCAGTCCGGCTGGTGTTTCCGTGAAACTGAAAACAGGGTCTTTGTTTTTTCATATTTGATAATCCGAGCATGAATATCCGCTTCGTAATCCACCCCATAAGTCAAGACCGGTTTGCTCAGCTGTTCGAGCAAGGTACGGTTACCCTTGTCATCCATGCAGATGACTGCCAGCCCGTAAAACGGGAGATTCTGCAGGAAATCCAAAAAGTTTTTTTGCAAAAGTAAATAATCGCCCCCGTAGGTTTCCAGGTGATCAGCATCCACATTGGTCAGAACGGCAATGATCGGTTGCAGGTGCAGGAATGAAGCATCACTTTCATCGGCCTCTGCCACCAGGTACTTGCCCTTGCCCAGGCGCGCATGCGAGCCGGAGCTGTTTAGCAGTCCTCCGATTACATAGGTCGGATCTAAACCGCCTTCACCGAGGACACTGGCGACCAGGCTCGTAGTAGTTGTCTTTCCATGTGTGCCTGCGACAGCAATCCCGTGCTTGAAACGCATCAATTCCGCGAGCATTTCCGCACGTGGGATGATGGGTATCCTTTGCCGCCTGGCTTCCTGAAGTTCGGGGTTATCCTGTTTGACAGCACTTGAATAAACCACGACATCACTGCCCTTGATATGTTCGGGTGCATGCCCGCGCGAGATACGGATGCCAAGTGAGTCCAGCCTCGTGGTCACCTTGTTTTCATTCTTGTCCGTGCCTGAAACGGTATACCCGAGATTATGCAATACCTCGGCAATACCGCTCATGCCCGCACCGCCGATACCCACAAAGTGGATGTGCTTGACCCTGCCCATTGGTTGATCACAGATTTCAGGCATAGGCCACCTTCAAACATAATTCAGCCACCCGCCTTGTCGCATCAGGACAAGCCAGTTCTCTGGCTTTCTCCGCCATGGACTGGAGCTTGCGACGATTTGCAGAAAGTTCTTGTAACAGGTGACCTAGTTTTGTGGCATCCAGATCTTCTTCAGGTATAAGTATGGCGGCACCTTCATCGGCAAGATACCGGGCATTTGCTGTCTGGTGATCATCAACGGCGTACGGGAACGGGATTAGCACCGAGGCAACACCAGCCGCAGTCAGCTCCGCTACGGTCAGGGCGCCGGCACGACAGATCACCAGGTCTGCCCAGGCATAGGCCGCTGACATGTCCTCAATGAAAGCATCCAGCTTGCCATCAATTGCGAGTTTCTCATAAACAGCTTGAGTCTCGTCATACAACCGCTCGCCGCACTGGTGCCAAGTTTCGATCCGGGTCTCTTCCGGCAGTGTGGCTATGGCCTCGGGAGCGATCCGATTAAGAGCCCTGGCACCCTGACTGCCACCCAGGATCAGTATTCGCATGGGTTGATCAGTTCGCTGCTGATACCTGTCCGCAGGCTTGCTGATCAGAACGATATCCTTACGTACGGGGTTGCCGATAGTCTGTGGACCAAACTTCTCCGCAAAGGCTCCCGGGAACGCCTGCATCACGACCCTGGCAAAGGGGGCGAGCAACCGATTGGTGAGTCCCGCAATGGCATTCTGTTCATGCACGCACAACGGTATTCGCAGTACAGAAGCAGCGATTCCTCCAGGGCCACTGGCAAAGCCGCCCATCCCCAATACGACCATCGGTCTTGTCTTGATCAAGACCCCCAGGGACTGAATGACCGCCAAGGCAAGGATAAAAGGCGCAGTTAACCACTTGAGTATTCCCTTGCCACGCAGGCCACCGACATTGATGGTAAACAAGGTATAGCCTTTTTCAGGCACAACCCGTGATTCCAGGCCTTTGCGTGTGCCAAGCCAGAACAGTGGTACATCATGCTCTTTCAAGTAGTCAGCAACCGCGAGAGCAGGATAGACGTGCCCGCCGGTGCCACCCGCCATAATTAGTACAGGCCTATGTTGCATAGACACCGGCCTCCCGCCTGAACAGCCGCCGGCCATTCCTGTTTTCATATTCAATTCGCAGCAGGATAGCGAGTAATGAACAGGTAATTATCATGCTGTTACCGCCATAACTAATCAGGGGCAGGGTTAGTCCCTTGGTTGGTAGCACCCCCATATTTACTCCGAGATTTATAAAGGCCTGACCTCCCAGCAAGAGGCCTATGCCGTAGGCAAAATAGGCGGAGAACATGTCACCCCTGGCCTGTGCGACCTGCCCTATCATGAAGGCACGCCAGACTAGAAAACAAAACAGCAGGATCAACAACAGACTACCAATCAGTCCTAGCTCTTCGGCAAGTACTGCAAAAACAAAATCCGTATGTGCCTCAGGCAAGTAAAACAATTTCTGTATACTGCTGCCAAGTCCGACACCGAACCAGTCTCCCCGCCCGAATGCGATTAAAGCCTGGGTTAACTGAAAACCTGAATTAAACGGATCCTGCCAGGGATCAACAAAACTGATCAGGCGTTGCATTCTGTAAGGTGAGAGAATGGCGATTGCGCCGAGCGCGGCAACGGCAACGGAGACCCAGGAAAAGAATCGGCTCAAGGGAACTCCGCCCAGAAACAGCATACCCAGCGCAGTAGCAAACAGGACAACACTGGCGCCGTAATCCGGCTCAAGAAGTAACAGCGAGGAAAGGGCTGTCAATATGATTATCGGCTTAACAAACCCGGCAAAGCTGGTCTTCACTTCTTCAGAACGCCTTACCATGTAGCCTGCCAGATAGGCGATCATGCAAAACTTGGCCGGTTCCGAAGCTTGCAAGGGAAACGGCGTGGTATTAATCCAGCGCATACTGCCGTTTACCTCGTAACCAATACCCGGTATCAGGACAATTACCAGCAGGATAAAGGAACAAAATAACAGCAGTGGGCTAATCCGTTGCCAGAAGACCATCGGTATTTTCAGGATTACGAATGCTACAAAAAATCCTATGGCAACGGAGAGCAATTGCCTCCAGAAATAATACAGGGGTTGATGTAAGTGCTTTTCTGCCACACTGATGGAAGCTGAGGCAACCATTAACAAGCCAAGGCAGACCAGGAAGACGATAACGGCGAGTAGCCAGACATCGTACCCGTAAAACAGATGTTTGTTGATAAATGAATTTGTCTTGGGGACCGCTTGTCTCATTCAACTCACCTTCAGCTCATTCACAGCATTCATGAATGCTTCACCCCTTGCCTGGTAATTCTCAAACATGTCCAGGCTGGCGCAGGCGGGTGACAAGAGCACAACATCACCCGAATCAGCCATGTTTTTCGCAGCGTTAACGGCGGCGGGCATATCGATAGCATCGACGAGAGGCACTAGCCCTTCAAGGACTTGACGGATCCTGTGGGCATCGCGTCCGATCAGTACAACCCCGCACAGGTATTCCCTTGCAATCTCCGATAGCACGGAAAAATCCGCACCCTTACTATCACCGCCAGCAATGAGGATTATCCTGCCTTTCTTCCCCAGTCCCTTGATCGCGGCAATCGAGGCACCGATATTTGTGCCTTTTGAATCGTTGTACCAGTCGACGCCGTTAATTTTCGCAACCCATTGGCAGCGGTGCGGCAGGCCTGAAAATCCCTGTAATATCTTGATGATTGATGACCGCTTGATATTCATGACATCAGCCAGGGCGATAGCAGCAAGTGCATTGCTGATATTGTGATTACCAACAAGTTTCAGATCAGATCGGGGGATAATCTTTTCCTGGCCCTTTACGAGCCAGTCTTCATTACCGTAATCTCTTACACCATAGTTATCGCCTTCCGGCTCTCCCAGGGAAAAGGTATACACTGCCCTGTCATTGCGTTGCATTTTCATAACCAGTGGATCATCGCGGTTGAGTATGATCACACCATCTCCATTGAATATTCTTGCCTTTGCGGCGGCGTAATCTTCAAGGCTGTCATAGCGATCCATATGATCATCTGTAACATTCAGCACCACGGCTGCCTTCGCATTCAGGGAAGTGACTGTCTCCAGTTGGAAACTCGACAGTTCGAGAATGTAACTGTCGACATTGTCCTCGGTTAATAAATCCAGAGCCGGCGTGCCCAGGTTCGCACCGACCGCAACTTTCAGGCCATCGGCCCTCGCCATCTCTGCCAGAAGTGTGGTGACCGTGCTTTTACCATTGGAACCCGTGATCGCGATAACCGGGTCGGTTGCTATACGGCTGAACAACTCTATATCCCCGATAACTGGAATGCCTGCAGCTTTTGCCTTTGCAAGAACCGGCACATTCACTGAAACGCCGGGACTGATGATGATTTGCCCGGCCTGCAATATTACTTCTTCACCCAGTTCGCCGGGATACAGGTCAATACCGGGAAATTCATTTCTGATGATATCCATCATGGGTGGGTGCTCACGGGTATCAGCCATTGCAAAGCGTTTCCCGCTGCGAGTCAGGTAACGTGCGCAGGAAAGGCCTGTCTTGCCCATGCCGACAATGACCGTGTCCGTATCCAACCTGTTTACTGTCATTCTATGTGCCTTTGCAATTAAGCCATTCAATGTTCATATCCTCAGCGGATCTTGAGACTCGCAAGACCAATAAGTACGAGGATCACTGTAATAATCCAGAACCGGACAATCACACGCGGTTCCGGCCAGCCTTTCAATTCATAATGGTGGTGCAGTGGTGCCATGTGAAAAATCCTGCGACCGGTCAGCTTGTAAGAGGCCACTTGCAAAATAACGGACAGGGTCTCCATGACAAAGATACCTCCCATAATAAACAGCACCAGTTCCTGCCTGACTAGAACGGCAATCACACCGAGCGCCGCTCCCAGCGCAAGCGCCCCGATATCTCCCATAAAGACCTGCGCCGGATAGGTGTTGAACCAGAGGAAACCAAGGCCTGACCCTACGATTGCCCCACAAATAATTGCAACCTCACCGACACCCGGGATATACGGGATACCAAGATAACCGGAAAAACGGACATGACCGGTTGCATAGGCAAATATCGCCAGCGCTCCGGCAACGAGTACCGTTGGCATAATGGCAAGCCCATCCAGCCCGTCAGTAAGATTGACTGCATTACTGCTCCCGACAATAACGAAATAAGCCAGAATGATATAAAGCACACCCAGGTTAATACTCACAGTCTTGATGAAAGGGAGAATCAATTGTGTTTCTGCGGGCACATTCGCTGTCATGTAAAGAAAAATGGCCGCCCCCAGCCCAATGACGGATTGGAACAGGTACTTGTAACGGGCCGCCAGACCATTCGGATCCCGGTTTACCACCTTCTTGTAATCATCCATCCACCCCACTCCGGCAAAAAGCACCGTGACAAGCAACACGACCCAGATAAACCGGCTACCCAGATCGGCCCAGCACAATGTACTAACTACGATGGAGATAATAATCAGGAGACCACCCATTGTTGGTGTGCCGGACTTTTCTAGGTGAGTACTTGGGCCATCGCTTCTCACGCTCTGACCTATCTGATGAATGGTTAAACGCTTGATCAGTGAAGGGCCAACAAACAACGAGATAAACAAGGCAGTCAAAACACCCAGAATAATGCGCAGGGTAATATACTGAAATACATTGAAACCGCTGTGATACTGGGCGAGATACTCTGTAAGCCAGATCAGCATGTTACTGCCTCCTGAAGCGCATCCACGATACGCTCCATCTGCATCGCCCTGGAACCTTTGACCAGGAGCGTAACATCCGGGGTTACAAGTGACTTGACTCGGTCTATCAGTGCATCAGATGAATTAAAATGTTCTGCGCCTTCGTCAAATGAACGTGCCGCCTCACGACTGAGCGGACCAAGGGCAAATAACCGTTCAATTCCATTATCCTTTGCCATCTGTCCCGCGCGGGAATGCAATTCACCGCTCTCCTCTCCCAGTTCTCCCATGTCACCGAGTATCAACCAGTGCTTACCGCTATAATGCTGCAGGACTTCCACGCCGGCCTGTAAAGAGGCGGGATTTGCATTATAGGTATCATCCAGAATGGTTGAGCCGTTCATGCCCGGCTTGGGCTGTAGACGTCCCTTGACGGGCATGACCTTCTCAAGCCCGCGCTTGATCTGGGCCAGATCAAAGTTCAGTGCATGGGCACAGGCCGCAGCTGCCAAAGCATTCATAATGTTATGCCGACCGGGCAATGCCAACTCAATCCGGACTTTGCCCGCCGGTGTCAGTAGTTTGAATTCTTGCCTGATACCGCCCTTGATATAACTGATATCGTCTGCGGAGATATCCGCAGGTGTCTTGATCCCGAAACCCAGCGACTGGAAATTTTCCGTGCGTTCGTACCAGAAAGGAGCAAATTCATCATCATTATTGATAACCGCGATACCCTCCGGTTCCAATCCTTCATATATCTCGGCCTTGGCTCTGGCAACACCTGCAACACTTCCAAAGCCTTCAAGATGGGCAGGAGCACACTGTGTAATCACCGCAACGGACGGCCTGGCTATATGACTCAGCCAGGAAATTTCCCCCGGATGATTGGCACCCATCTCAATAACGGCATAACGGTATTGCCGATCCAAACCAAACAGTGTGAGGGGGACACCGATATCATTATTAAGGTTTCCCTGTGTAGCTAGCACCGGGGCATCCAGCCCCAGTATTGAACTCAACATCTCTTTTACAGTGGTCTTGCCATTACTGCCGGTAATCGCCACCAGCGGTATCGTGAATTTCGAACGCCAGTAACGTGCAAGCTCTCCCATAGCCTTGCGGGTATTTTCGACCTTGATTTGCGCCAACCCCTGATCGGCCTCACGTTCCACTATCGCCGCAACCGCTCCACGCTGCCGGGCCACATCCATAAAATCATGTCCATCGAAACGTTCACCGCTTATTGCAATAAACAATTGCCCCTCTTTAAGGGTTCGGCTGTCGGTACTGCAACCTTCAAACTGAAGGGTTGGGCCGTCATAACTTGTGCCAAGTACGTTTGCCGTTTCGTTAAGAGACATACTTATCATTGGGTGCCCGCCAGAATCCTGTTAACGACATCCTGGTCACTGAAGGGATGACGAAAACCGGATATTTCCTGGTATGACTCATGGCCCTTACCGGCTACCAGCACGATATCCCCGTCATTCGCCATTTCTATCGCCTTCCTGATAGCTACTTCCCTGTCTTCTTCGATGTGTACCTGTCCGACGTTCTCAATCCCTGCCGCGACTTGTTGAATGATCCGGATGGGATCCTCGTTCCGGGGGTTATCACTGGTAATAATGACCCTGTCGGCATATTGTCCTGCGATCCGACCCATGATCGGGCGCTTGCCCTGGTCGCGATCGCCTCCGCAACCAAATACACAATAGAGTCTGTTTTCACAGACCTGTTTGAGTGTCTTAAGTACCTGCTCTAGGGCATCCGGTGTATGCGCGTAATCAATCACAACAACGGGCATGCCCTGCTTTTTGAAACTTTCCAACCTACCGGGGACACCCTCGCACGGAGAGAGCATTTCAACCGCCTCGTCCAGCGTGAAACCCAACAGGCACAATCCGCAAAAGCAGGCCAGCAGATTCTGGGCGTTATACTGTCCGATGAGACTGGATTCGAGTGTTACCTTGCCCCAGGGACTAGTGATTCTGAGGGCCATCCGGTCTGCAGACATTGCTATGATCTCAGCCAGCGCGACTTCTGCCGCGGCAAACGACGCATACCTGTTCTGGTCCGTGGTATAACCCATCTTGCGTATATCACCGGAAAGCTGTGCAAAGACCTCCCGGCCAAAGGGATCATCAATATTCAGTACTGCATTTTTTACTGGGTATTCGGTGAATAGCCGGCGTTTCGTCGCCGCATAGGCCTCGAAGGTTTCATGATAATCTAGGTGATCACGGCTCAGGTTAGTAAAGATGGCCAACTCGAAACTTAGCCCGGCGATACGATACTGGTCGATACCGTGTGAAGACACTTCCATGACTACCTGCCGGATTTCCTGATCGCGCATATCGGACAGTATCATCTGTAGGGACAATGCCTCTGGCGTTGTGTGTGTGCCAGGCAATAGCCGATTAACATCACCATAACCGAGCGTTCCGATTAGCCCACACTTGTCACCAGATGCACCGGAAAGCGCCCTTGCCAGCAGATAACTAACTGATGTCTTGCCGTTGGTGCCGGTGATGCCCACGAGCCGGATGGAGGAAGCGGGCTTGTTAAAAAACAAGGCGGCAATCAGGCCTATTTTTTTCTCAAGTTCAGGGATGCGGACAAGGGGAACAGGGCAAATAAATGAACTGGGAATCGCGGCTTCGTTCGCAAGTATCCCGCAAGCACCGGCCCTTATTGCATCATTTATATATCCAGTCGCTGCATCTCTCGCAATAAAGAGATCTCCTGGTTTGATCTTGCGGCTGTCAGTCGCAAGTCCCTGCACAGGCACATCGGGCGACCTGTATGCCATACCGAGCGGTTGTAACAATTCACGCAGAAAGACATGATTTTTTATCCTCTCGGCGACCATCATTATTGTGCCCCCCTGCTGATCATGTCTGTGCCGGCTACTATTTGCCTTGCACCGGTCTCCGACAGCTTGTCAGGTGGGACATCCAGTAAACGCAGCGAGCCCTGCATGACGGTGGAAAACAAAGGTGCAGCAACCTGTCCACCGTAATACTGATCACCACTTGGCTCATCAATGGTAACGACCATGACCAGCCTGGGCTTGTTGACCGGTGCCATACCTGCAAACAGGGATATGTAGCGGTCATCGGAGTACCCACCCTCAACCGCCTTGTGCACAGTGCCTGTCTTCCCGGCCACGCTGTATCCCTTTACCGCTGCACGCACGCCAGTACCCTCACTGCTGACGACCTCTTCAAGCATTTGCCTTACTTGCCTGGTAATCTTGGCTGGAATAACCCGTTTCCCTTCCACGGGGAAATCCTGCTTGATAAATGTAACCGGCAATAATTTCCCGTCTGCCGCCAGTACCAGATAGGCCTGGGCAAGTTGCAAGGCCGTAACAGACACACCATAACCAAAGGCAATCGTTGCAAGCTCTATATCAGACCAATAGGTGCTTGACCCGAGATAGCCTGATGACTCGCCCGGGAATCCGCTGCCTGTCGTCATTCCGAACCCTACGCGCAACAAAGTATTTCTGATCATCTCCGGTTCCAGTGACAATGCGATCTTGGATGCGCCGACGTTGCTCGATTTCTTTATGATGGTGGGGATATCGATAACACCAAAGTTTCTGTGATCACTTATGGTATGTGCACCGACCCTGAAATAACCTGGCCTTGTATCTACATAGGAATCCGGGGTATAGATGCCGGACTGCAAGGCGGCAACTATGGTGAAAGGTTTGATAGTGGAACCGGGTTCAAATACATCGGTGACCGCCCTGTTCCTGAATAATTCACTCCTCATCCCACTGCGGTTATTCGGATTGTGGGAAGGCTGGCCCACCATGGCCAGTACTTCCCCGGTCTCCGCATCCAGCATGACCAGCGAACCGCCGCGGGCATGATATGCCTTGACCGCTGACTTCAATTCCCTGTAGGCGAGGTATTGTATCCTGCGATCAATGCTCAGATGTAACATCTTCCCGGGGTCGGGAGTCTGGATACTCTCTACATCCTCAATGATTCGCCCCAGCCTGTCCTTGATAACGCGCTTGCTGCCGGGCGTACCACGCAACCAGTGATCATAGGCCAGTTCCAGACCCTCCTGGCCCACATCATCGATATTTGTAAAGCCGACAATATGGGCTGCCACCTCGCCGGCGGGGTAATAGCGTTTGAACTCCTGCTCCACGGAAATTCCAGGGATATTTAGCTCCATAACCTTTTCTGCCAGTGCCGGTTCAACGTGACGCTTTATGTAGATAAATTCCCTTCCAATACGTTCTTCCATCATGCTGAAGAGTTCTCTCGGCGGGAGGTCCACAAGACGTGCCAGCTGTGTCAGGTCATGGCCGGAATACAATACCTTTTTGGGCGTTGCCCAGATTGACTTCACCGGAGTACTGACCGCAAGCGGTTCATCATTTCTGTCGGTTATGATGCCCCTGTGTGCAGGAATCTCCACGACACGCAAGGCACGGGCGTTCCCGTGCTCCTGCAAAAACTCCTTGTTTAGCACCTGCAGGTCGATCGCACGCCAGACAAGAGCAGACATGGCCAGAAGGTAAAGGCAAAGTAATAATCCCCTTCGCTTTCCGAACTCTGTAGATAACTCAAACCCACTCATTGCTTTATGACTATCAGGCCGCTGTTTTCAGGGGCCTGCATGTCCAGCTTTGTACGGGCAATATCCTCTACCCGCGAATCAGTTGCCCAGGTGCTCTGCTCCAGGAGCAACCTCGTCCAGTCTTCATTTAATTGATTGCGATCGTTTTCCAGTTCCTGGATTTCCACGAACAGGATCCTTGCCTGGTTTTGTGCAACAACAATCCTCAATGCCGAAATGAATACGGCTAGTACTAGGATCACGAGGAACACATATTTCATGACCGGACCCTTTCTGCAATCCGCAGAACCGCACTACGTGCCCTGGGATTCCTGGCGATTTCTTCCGGTGCTGGATAAATCACCTTGTTGATAATCTTCAGGGCTGGCTTCATTTGATCTTGCGTGACGGGAATCTCCGGCGGATATTTATCCCCCCTGGACTCATCCCGCATAAATCGTTTTACGATCCTGTCTTCAAGGGAATGAAAACTGATAACCAGTAATCTGCCTCCACCTGCCAGCACATCAAGCGTCTGCACAAGTACATTTCTTAATTCTTCAAGTTCCTGGTTTATAAAAATCCTGATCGCCTGAAAGGTCCTGGTAGCAGGATGTTTGTCTTTTTCATGGACCGGGATAACTGCTGCAACCAGAGTGGACAACTGGGAGGTAGTCTCAATCTTTTGCTCTGCACGGCTATGGACTATAGCCCTAGCTATTCTCCTGGCGAACTTTTCCTCACCGTATTCACGAATAACCTCAGCTATCTCGGCTTCTTTCGCGGATCCCAGCCACTCTGCTGCAGTCTGTCCGCCACTGTTGTCCATACGCATATCCAGTGGCGCATCCTTGCCAAAACTGAAGCCGCGTTCTGCATCGTCAAGTTGGGGTGATGATACGCCGAGATCGAACAACAGGCCGTTGACCTTGCCGGTAATACCGGTTTCCACAGCAAGCTCCCTAAGGGTTGAGAACCTACCGTGGAACAAACGAAACCTGGGATCATTGCGCAGCTGCTCATCCAGTGATTCAATCGCGTGAGGATCCCTGTCTATGGCAAACACTCGTCCACGATTATCAAGCTGTTGCAAGATCATTTTACTGTGCCCGCCACGTCCGAAAGTGCAGTCCACATAACAGCCATCGGGTTGTATGTTGAGGCCCTGTAATACTTCATGTAGCAGTACCGGTGTATGTTCATACCCGTTAATATTCATTACCCCGTTGCTTTACTAGAGTGACAGGGATTTCAGGGAATCTGACGGCTCGGTTGACTCGCTGCCCACCTCTGCCAGCCATTCCTCACGCAGCTTCTGCCAGGTCTTCTCGTCCCAGAGTTCAAATTTGTTTCCCTGTCCGAGTAACATGATGTGCTTATTGATACTTGCGTATTCCCTTAATTCATTCGGCAACAATATCCTGCCCTGGCCGTCCAGCTGGCAGTCCGTTGCGTAGCCCCGCATCATCTGTTTGGCGCGGCGACCCTGTTTATCAAAATCTGAAAGAGCAGCGAGTTTGCCTTCAATGATTTCCCACTCAGGCAGGGGATAGAGCCACAGGGATCGATCCAGTGGATTCAGTGTAAGAATCAGGCAACCGTCAGACAGGCCCACAAGACGGTCTCGATAGCGGCTTGGCACCGCCATCCGGCCCTTGTTGTCCACGCTGAGTTTGGTGCACCCTCTAAACACTGAAACTCCCCAGAATTACTGTTATTTTTACCCACAATTACCCACAATTACCCACCAGCGAACTATAGGTACTCAGGAATGTTTATGTCAAGCAATCTTTGATCTTTTTGGGAGGGATTCTGTCTTATTTTACAGATACTTAGGGGAAAAACTTGAGTAAGGTGCCCGATATGGTTTTGGACGTAATTTATTTAATTATTTATATCATGAGGTTGCATAACAAAGTTAATGTAGTGTGCGATTAGGTTCCTATGAGACTTGGACTCGTTTGAGAAATAAAAAAAATGAGAGGTCGACCTGTAAGCCGGGTTCTGTCGTGGCCGTAATCTACGACCACGGGCAATCATTCATCTAGGATATACGTCACCGTATACCTCCAGCAACTTACCCAGGGGCAGCGCGGGCAGCGCTCAGACTGTGACGTCAAGCCCCTCTATTTAGTCTTGCTCCAGGTGGGGTTTACCCTGCCACTGATATTACTACCAGCGCGGTGTGCTCTTACCACACCATTTCACCCTTACCTTGCCTCCTCCGGGAAGGAACAGATTGATAGTAAGTACTTACTAGATATGATCCTGCCTGGAGGAGGCAAGGCGGTATATTTTCTGTGGCACTTTCCGTAAGCTCACGCTTCCCAGATGTTATCTGGCACCCTGCCCTTTGGAGCCCGGACTTTCCTCTGCAGGTGACTGCAGCGATTGCCCGGTCGACACTCTCATTCAAAGTCTCTGTGAAACCGCGCAAAGATGCAAGCCCGTAATGGTAACTACCGGGTATTCAATCCCCTTTGATACCCAGGGCCAACTGATAGAGCCTGTTCTTGTTTTCACCCAGTATCTCAGACGCAAGGCTAACTGCCTGTTTCAGAGACATATTTTTCATGAGTAGTTGTAAAACCCTGATTGCTTCGTCGCGGGGGATCGTTTCACCGGACTCGGGACGGCCCGCAACAATGAGGACGAATTCTCCCTTCAACCGCTGTTTATCCTCTGCAAGCCAAGCTTTCAGGTTCAGCAGGCTATCCTTGCGTACTGCTTCGTGCTGCTTGGTCAGTTCCTTCGCAATAACGGCCTGTCTTTCCCCGCCGAAACTGCTGACCATATCCTCCAGGCAGCCCTGCAGCCGGTGTGGCGCCTCGTAAAAGATCATAGTCCGCTCCTCGTGGGACAATTCCCCCAGGCGCCGGAGACGTCCAGACTGTCTGGCAGGCAAAAAGCCTTCGTAGATAAAACGGTCTGTTGGCAAGCCTGCAACTGAAAGCGCTGCGATAACGGCCGCTGGGCCGGGAATCGGTACCACGCTGATACCTTCCGCGTGGGCCGCCTGAACGAGACAGTAACCCGGATCATTGATCAGCGGAGTCCCGGCATCGGATATCAATGCCAGGGATTGCCCTTTTCCTATTCTGGCAATTGCCTCATTGACCCTGACGGCCTCGTTATGCTCATGGTAGGATTGCACAGGTGTCGTGATAGCAAAGTGATCTAACAGTTTCCTGCTGTGGCGGGTATCTTCTGCGAGGATCAGGTCGACGGCTCTCAGGATGGTAACTGCCCTGGGACTGAAATCATCCAGATTACCCAAAGGAGTGGCTACCACATATAATGTCCCCGAATCTTTTAACATGTGAAACTCCGCCTGACGGCACTGGTCATAATTTCGCTACCATGTTACACGCAATAAAAAATTTCCGGATTACTGTTTTCCTGGTTTTATTTTCCATTTCTGCCGGATGCACAATCGTCCCGCCGAAACCTGATAAGGAAGTTGAACAACAGGCTATCGCCTTCCAACAGGCCGGAAACCCGCTTGCGGCTGCTGAGGAATATATGCAACTCGCACAGGAATATGATTATTACGCTGAATATTTCTATATAAAAGCCGCACGTAATTATTTCGTCGCAAATGCCACAGATATGTCTGAAAACACCCTCAAAAAACTCAGGCCGGAGAAACTGGATGCCATACAGAAATTTGAAAGCCAGATTTTGATATCAAGGATCCATCTCTCGCGCGACGATGCTTTATTGGCTCTCCATATCCTGAAAGCAGAAGTACCGGCTGATGCACCAGCTGAGCTAAAGGCCGAGTACCATATAACAAAATCCATTGCATATGAGAAAGATAACCAGGCACTGAATGCCTTTCAGGAAAGAATCAAATACAGCCCCTTTATCAGCAAGGAAGAAGACAAAATAAATAACCGGAAACGAATATGGCAACTTATTGCAAACACGGAATTAACAGCTCTCGAAGAGGCATTACAAACAGCCGATAGGAAATCTGACCTGGCCGGCTGGCTGGAGCTGGGCATAATCAGCAAAACAAGCCTTTATAATCTGCCAATCCTGGAATCTTCAATCATTTCCTGGGAAAAGCGCTACCCGAAGCACCCTGCAAGCAAGGAAACAGTACAGATAATTCTGGCTCTGGGAAAGGAAGTTAACCAGTTACCGAAACAGATCGCATTATTATTACCGCTTAGCAAACAATATCGCGATTTCTCAAATGCTATCCAAGATGGTTTTCTTGCAGCTTGGTACAACGCCTCCGGTAAAAAACCTGCATTAAGGATTTACGATAGTTCACAGGGAAACATTACTGATATCTATCAAAAGGCTGTTGAAGAAGGTGCTGAATTTATAGTCGGACCACTGGAAAAGGAATCTATTAAGGATCTGCTTACATCTGATACAGTGACTACCAAGACATTGACTCTTAATCGAATAAGTACCGACGAGTCAATCTCCACACAGAGACCTGGTACGGATATTACCCCCATGATCTATCAATTCGGGCTAGTGCCTGAGGATGAAGCAAACCAGATTGCGGGGCAGATCTTGCTTGACGGCCATTCAAATGCCCTGATTGTCACTCCTGACAATAGCTGGGGTGACAGGATCTTCGATGCCTTTAGTTCAAATTGGCTAAAACTTGGCGGCACAATTATTAATCACGTCAAGATCTTTGACACAAGCAGGAATTACGCAATACCGATTGAACAACTTCTTAATATTACGGAAAGTAAGAAACGTGCAAGGGATCTTATGACAACCCTGGGCCGAAAGCTGAATTTCGAACCCAGACCACGCCAGGATGCCGATGTTATTTTTATAGCTGCGACTGCCGAAATGGCAAGGCAGCTTATGCCGCAACTCCGCTTCTATGGCGCGGGGGATATTGATACTTATTCCATATCAAATGTTTTTACCGGAATATATGCACCGTCTAAAGACAGTGATATCGACGGCGTCATATTTACAGATATGCCCTGGGTGGTCGATCCTGAATACCAGTCATCACTATTACAGCAACAACTTAACCAGACATGGCAACAGGATAACTCGCCGTACCGGCGTCTTTTTGCCCTTGGTATTGATGCATACCAGATAATACCTTTCCTGGGCAGCCTCTATATTCAGGGCAACAGCTATGCGGGGAATACCGGTAGTCTTGTTATTGATAATTATGGCCATGTTACCCGTCAATCCGTACTGGCCAGGTTTGTTAAGGGTGTTCCTGTCAAAATTCAGAGATAGATAGTGTGGCAGGCACGAATAACACCAATGAAACAGGTAAATGGGCAGAAAACCTTGCATTTGAATACCTGTCTTCCTGCGGACTTGCTGTTCTGGAAAGAAATTACAGGTGTCCGGGCGGGGAAATTGATCTCATTATGCAAGACAAAAAAACGATAGTATTTATAGAAGTAAAATACCGTAAAAATGACCTGTATTATGATGTCATTGAGGCTGTTGATAAAAGAAAATGTGATCGAATCATCAAAACTGGATTGTATTACCAGCAATCTGCCAAACCCGGTTCCGAATTGACCTGCCGTTTTGATATCGTTGCCATTTCAGGTGATAGGCATAAACCCAGTATCAAATGGATAAAAAATGCATTCGATGCACAAACATAATTAATTCAGCTTGATTTTATGAACTCTATAGAACGCATAAGGCATTGTTTTCTTGAAAGTATACGACTCAAGGAAGAATCTCTGGATATACTCGCACCACTGATAGCGGATGCTGCCGCGACAATGGCAGAGGCGATATTGCAGGAGCACAAGATACTTTGTTGTGGCAATGGCGGATCGGCAGCTGATGCGCAACGATTTTCTTCCGAGATGCTCAATCGCTTTGAGATGGAACGTCCCGGTTTGCCCGCTATTACACTTACTACCGACTCATCAACCTTGACTTCCATTGCGAATGACTATCAGTTTGCAGATATTTTTTCCAAGCAGATAAGAGCACTGGGACAACCCGGTGATATACTTCTCGCGCTAACATCTAGCGGAGAATCACATAACATTATTCACGCAATAGACGCTGCACATGATCGTGACATGAAGGTAATCGCCCTCACCGGACGGGAAGGTGGCCAGGTTGCCTACCTCATGCAAAATGGGGATTTTGAAATACGCGTACCTCACTGGACAACATCAAGGATCCATGAGGTTCATATCATGATAATACATGCTCTTTGCGATCTGATTGATCACCAATTACTCGGTCAGGAGGTTTCATGAAAAGCTTTTTCAGTATTTCTGTATTTTTCCTTATCATCTCAGCAATGATCTTTCTTCAGGGGTGTACACCGATTGTAGTGGGTGCAGCCGGCACAGGCGTCGTAGTAGCTCATGACAGACGAACCACTGGAACGATAATCGAGGATCAGGCCATTGAGCTGAAGGCTAATACCGCATTTTATGAAGATAAGGAAATAGATGAAAGCTCACATGTAAATGTTACCAGTTATAATATGGTGGTTCTCATAACCGGCGAAACACCGTCCGAGGAAACCCGGCAACGAATCGGTAACATGGTATCTGAAATACCCAAGGTAACACACGTCTACAATGAGCTTACCGTTGCTGCACCCAGCTCCCTGGTCAGCCGCAGCAGTGACAGCCTTATTACATCCAAGGTCAAGACAAAATTACTAACTCTCAAGAACTTTGACGGCACGAGGGTAAAGGTGGTAACGGAGAAAGGTATTGTTTATCTCATGGGCCTACTGACCCATGAAGAGTCCGACAGGGCAACAGATGCCGCCAGGCGGGTAGGCGGTGTGCAGAGAGTCGTGAAACTATTTCAATATATTGATTGAGGCAATAGTAACTGGCTATAGATTTTCGAGATAGATATTTCTGTCTTCGGTTGAAAAACAACAAACAGTTATATTAATAAAATTATCCTGCTGTTTTTTTAATGCCTCCAGGGCTATACGGGCCGCTTCATTTTTAGGGTAGCCATAAATACCCGTGCTGATACAGGGGAAGGCGATACTTTTTATATCATTTGCTATGGCAAGCTTCAGGCAATTCTCGTAGCAACTCTGTAACAATCGTGCTTCATTCTTGTTTCCTCCTTGCCAAACTGGTCCCACAGTGTGGATTATCCACTTTGCATTGAGCTTGAACCCCGGTGACAATTTGGCTTCACCTGTTTCACAACCACCCAGTGTCCGGTTAAATTCCCTCAACTCCGGTCCTGCAGCACGGTGAATTGCACCATCAACCCCTCCACCTCCCAGCAGTGAATTGTTTGCCGCATTGACAATTGCATCTACTCTGAGAGTTGTGATATCTGACTGTATTATTTCAATCAACTTGGATTGTAATGCGTCTTGTGACCTACTTGATGATTTTCAAATGTGGTGCCCTTGGATTATTACTTTTCTTCTCTGCCTGCTCATTAGTTTCACTCTTGTCTTGATCTTCCTCGGGAAAGATCATGCCCTTGCCATTTTCCTTGGCATATATGGCCAGTACGGCAGACATTGGAATATATAAATCACGGGACACTCCCTTAAAACGTGCACTGAAACTAATGTCATCATTTGACATGTTAAAATCATGTACTGCGTCCGGATGAATATTCAGGATAATCCTGTCATCTTCAATAAATTCACCCGGTACATCTATTTCCGCAACCGTAGTATTAACTATCAGATAGGGTGTCATTGCATTGTCAAGTATCCACTCATGGAGTGCCCGTAATAGATAAGGGCGGTTTGAGGTCATCGAAGATTCCACTTAACTGCTTCTCAATTCCCTTTCCTTGTCAGAGAGACTCTGTTTGAAACTCTCTCTTTCAAACAGGCGATCAGCATATTTTGAAATAGCCTTGGCCGACGTGGGAAGCTTTATGCCATAACTTTCAAGACGCCATAAAAGTGCTGACATGCAGCAGTCTACTAACGAATACTCGTCAGACATAAAAAAAGGTTTTTGCTCAAATACAGGTGATATTGAGGTCAGATTATCCCTAAGATGTTTACTCGCATTTGCGGCCGCGATCTCATTATCACCTTCAATATCATCTATAAGTGAGTAAAGATCCTTCATCACGCGGTAACGTAACTGCCTATTACTTGCCCTTGCAACCGGATCAACTGGCATCAGAGGTGGATGGGGAAATCGCTCATCCAGATATTCCATAATGATCTGTGCTTCATACAATACAAGTTCCCTGTCAATCAGGGTCAAAAGAGTATTGTATGGATTAAGTTCGTTTAATTCCTCTGGCCTATTTTCATCGGTGATATAATTGATATCAACGTTGATATCTTTTTCAGCCAGTACGATTCGAACAGCATGGCTTAGCGGAGTAACAGAATCCGTATATAACACCATAACTGATCGCCTATTGGCAATGCTAGCCATAATTTCCCTCCGGCTTTCTAATCAACAACAACAAGCTTGACTAGCCCTATTTAACATCCCGCCAGTATTCCTTTTTCAACTTATAGGCAACAGGAAGAAGCACAAGCAAATAAATAATCACCCAAATACCGATCTTTTCACGCTTTAGTTTTACCGGTTCAGAGAGATAGACCAGAAAATTCACCAGATCATAAACCGTTTCTTCGTATTCTTGTGGGCTGAGTTTGCCGGGGGAACCCGTTTCAAGGCCTTCTATAACTTTTACACTGCTGCCATCACCCCTTGTTACAGTGTTATACACGGGACGTTGGAAACCCTGCAGTTCCCATAGTACATGCGGCATGGCTGTATCCTTGAACTGCAGATTATTGACCCCGAACGGCCTTGAAGGATCACTGTAAAACGACAGGAAATAGGAGTATAACCAATCAGCTCCGCGTGCCCTGGCTATCACTGACAGATCCGGTGGACTTACTCCGAAAAAAACCTTGCTCTCAGAAGGTTTCATTGCAATTTTCATTGTTTCGCCTGATTTGTCAGTTCCAAACATGAAATTTTCTTTCAGCGTCTGTTCGGAGATACCTAGATCCTTACCGAGCCGGTTATAACGCATATAGGAAGCAGAATGACAGCTCAGGCAATAATTGATGAATATGCGTGCTCCGCGTTGCAATGACTTGGTGTCAGTGAGATCAACTTCTATATTATAACTATTCGTACCATTGCTGGTGGCATGTACTACGGACGTCAGCAATGGAAAGAGGCAGATAAATAATATTACTTTTTTCACGGCATTGTCACCCTCTCGGGCACTGGTTTGTCATTATCCCTGCGTGTATAAAACGGCATTAGCAGGAAAAATAGAAAATAAATTACAGAAAATATTCTCGCCAGCCAGGTGTACAGGGGGGTGGCTACCTGCATACCCAGCCACCCGAGGAAGAGGAAACTAATAACAAAGGCAGTTAAAGCAATTCGATAAAACCAGCCCCGATAACGAATAGATTTTACCGGGCTGCGATCTAGCCATGGCAGGAAAAAGAACAATATTACTGCAAACCCCATGGCAACCAAACCGCCAAATTTATCGGGTATAGCACGCAAAATCGCATAATAGGGCGTGAAGTACCAGGCAGGAACGATATGTTCAGGTGTACTTAGTGGATTAGCAGGTACAAAATTGGCGTGTTCCAGGAAAAACCCGTGTAATTCCGGGTAATAGAAAATCACAAGTGAAAACACGATCAAAAATATTACAACTCCATATATATCCTTGACCGTGTAATACGGGTGAAAGGGAATTCCATCCAATGGTATGCCATTGGCATCTTTGTGCTTTTTTATCTCTATGCCATCTGGGTTGTTGGATCCCACTTCATGCAAGGCAATGATATGAACAAAAACAAGACCGAGTAATACTAATGGCATGGCAATAACATGGAATGAAAAAAACCGGTTCAGGGTAACATCTGAAACAACATAATCCCCTCGGATCCATAATGCCAGATCTTCACCAACTACAGGTATAGCGCCAAATAACGAGGTTATAACCTGTGCAGCCCAATAGGACATTTGTCCCCATGGTAATAAATATCCAAAAAATGCTTCAGCCATCAGTGTTAGATAAATAAACATCCCCGTGAGCCAAAGTAATTCTCTCGGTTTCTTGAATGATCCATATAGCAGGGCACGGAACATATGCAGGTAAATCACAATAAAAAAAGCGGAGGAACCGGTAGAATGCATGTAGCGTATCCACCAACCCCATTCAACATCACGCATAATATATTCTACAGAGGCAAACGCATGTTCAGCAGATGGTTTGTAATTCATTGTCAGCCAGATACCGGTAACTATCTGGATTACCAGTACCAATAATGCAAGCGAACCAAAAAAATACCAGAAATTAAAATTCTTCGGTGCATAATATTTGGCCAGATGTTCATTCCAAAGTTTTGTTAACGGGAAACGGGCATCTATCCATGACAAGAAACTACAGAGCATTTTCGTGATAACGTTCATGCGTTCACACCGGAATCATCACCAACAAGTATGCGTGTGTCGCTCAAAAACTTGTATGGAGGCACGACTAGATTAGAAGGGGCAGGCACACCCTTGAAGACACGGCCGGCAAGGTCGAAACGGGAACCATGGCAGGGGCAGAAAAATCCGCCTTTCCACTCCGGCCCGAGAGCTTCCCCGCCATCAGGCAGGTATTTGGGCGAACAACCAAGGTGAGTACAGATTCCTACCACGACAAGATATTCCGGTTTAATAGAACGATACTCGTTCTTTGCATAAGGAGGTTGCTGATCTACCGAAGAGTCCGGATCACGTAATGAAGTATTCATGGAAGGCAAATCATCCAGTTCCTGCTTGGTCCGTCTCAGTATCCAGATCGGTTTCCCCTGCCACTTTTCGATCTTCAATTCCCCGGGCTGCAACTCGCTGATATCAACTTCAATAGGGGCGCCGATGGCCTTGGTCTTTTCACTGGGTTTCATTGCCGAGATGAATGGAATACTGCTCGCTACTACGCCAACCCCACCAATCACAGTCGCTGTGGTCGTCAAAAACCGACGACGATGCTTATCGATTTCCCCGTCTTGCATAAATCACATTCCCCACAAAAACTTAACCTGTATTTACTGCAAAGGCTGTATTATAACATGGCATGTCAAGCCATCTGTGAAAAAAGTAGCTATCGTACCTTAGTTTGCAATTAGAGAGGAAATGCAAATTACCCCTAGCCTGAAATACGTATTGCGATATATGCTCCTGGGCCTGCTCGCAGCCGGCATCATCCTGCTGATCTGGCCAGAATTGATACAGAGGCCCGGTGGCATTCGGCCCTCATTCGGTGGGCGGTTCGTTGACTCTTACAGCAAGGCCGTCAATAAGGCAGCCCCGGCCGTTGTTAACGTTTACGCGAGCAAGGTATTCCAGCAACCCGTTAATCCCTTGTTCCGGGACCCCCTGTTCCAGCGCTTTTTCGGCCAGCCCCGGCAACCGGCACCCAACACGCTCCGTGACAGCAACCTGGGCTCAGGCGTGCTGATGAATCCGGAAGGTTATATCCTCACGAACGCCCATGTGATCCTGGGCAAGGATGAGATCAGTATTACTTTCAACAACGGCCGCCAGACCAGCGCCAGTCTAATCGGCATAGACCCAGATACAGACCTCGCCGTACTAAAGATTGATCTGCCTGACCTGCCACAGATCAAGGTCGGCGACTCAGATCAGCTGCGCGTCGGCGATGTCGTACTAGCCATCGGCAACCCCTATGACTTTGGACAGACCGTCACCCAGGGCATTGTCAGCGCCAAGGGGCGCAAGCGTATGGGGATCACGACCTTCGAGGACTTTATCCAGACTGATGCAGACATCAATCCGGGCAACTCGGGCGGCGCCTTGATCACAGCGCGGGGTGAGCTTATCGGGATCAACACCGCCATTGTCTCCAGCAGCGGAGGATCCGAGGGGATCGGATTGGCTACCCCCATCAACCTAGCGCTGCATGTCATGGAACAATTGATTACCAAGGGGCACGTCGTCCGTGGCTGGCTTGGCATCGAGGCCCAGATCCTGCCACCCAACGTCCTCCGGGACAGTGGTGTCAACGGGGGTGGAGGTGTCCTGGTGGCCGGGGTCCTCAATGGCGGGCCGGCCCATAATGCCGGCATCATGCCCGGCGACATTATTCTGAATGTGGAGGGTCAGCCTGTCAGCAACCCGCAGCAGGCTATTGAGATGATTTCGGGGATGACGCCCGGAGAAAGGATCGATATAGAACTCATACGTGGATGGGAAAAAGTCGGTGTGACGGCTGAGGTGGCAGAAAGACCAGTGCTGGGGCGCTGACCTTTCAGAGTAATCGCTTCAAAGATTCCAGAAATTTGGCATTCTCATCTTCACTGCCCACTGTCACCCGCAGGCAATCCCGCAATTGTGGATGACTACCGTGCATATTCTTGATCAGCACGCTTTGCTTCCCCAGGCCTTCGAATATCTCGATAGCGGGCTTACCTTCCGTCCTGAACAACAGGAAGTTGGCTGCGCTGGGCCAGACAGTGATCCCGTCAAGGGCTTGCATGTCGGCAAACAGCTGCTCCCTATCGGAACGGATTTGCGCCGCTTGCTCTTCTAGTAGGTCCGGGTGACGGAGTATAAATTCCGCAGTCTTCTGCGTCAGTGAATTGATGTTATAGGGCAGCCGTACCTTTTCAAGTTCCGATAACCAGTCTTCCTGCCCCATCAAATAGCCCAGGCGCAGACCGGCCAGACCGGATTTTGATAGTGTCCTCATCACCAGCAGGTTGTCGAATTCTCCCAGATGGCCAGCAAAACTGGTCCCGGAAAAGGCATGATAAGCCTCATCAATAACGACCAGGCCAGGAGCCTCCTTAATGATCTCGAGCAGGAGTTCTTCAGCAAAGAGGTTACCCGTGGGGTTATTGGGCCAGGCGATGAATATCAGCGCCGGTTGATGGCTCTGTACTGCTGCCAGCATGGACTCGCGGTCCAGTGAAAAATCCGGCCAGGCCAGGGGGACGCCGACGAACTCTGTATCAACCACCCTGCTGATCTGGCGGTACATGACAAAGCTAGGTTCGGGCGCCAAGAATATTCTGTCAGCACCCCCAAGTGCCAAGGCAAGGACCTGGATGAGTTCATCGGAGCCGTTGCCCAGCATCAGTGCCACACCCTCGGGGATGTCCAGGGACTCGCGCATCACCTGCTTCAGTACGTCTGCCGTTGCAGATGGATAGCGGTTGACCTCAACCCTCTCCAGTTCCGCAAGCCACAGTCGCCTGAGCTCGTCTGGCCAGGTATAGGGATTCTCCATGGCATCCAGTTTGATCGCCCCTTGTGCGGGAGGCACGTGGTAGGCGCTCATGGAAAGGATCGAGGGTTTGATTAATTGCTTGATGCGATTCACGACAACAATCCCCTGGCTGAACCCACCCGCAAGTCAGGCGGATGGATTTTTTGCCCTATTTTTTCAGTCGGTATTCCGCGGAACGTGCATGCGCCGTCAGCCCCTCGGCACGTGCCATGGTCGAGGCCGTGGCAGCGAGCGGGTGTACCGAATCAGCCGTACATTGAATGATGGACGAACGTTTCTGGAAATCATAGACGCCCAGTGGTGATGAAAACCGAGCGGTCCTCGCTGTGGGCAGGACATGATTTGGGCCAGCACAGTAATCGCCCAAGACCTCGGCCGTAAAGTGCCCCATGAAGATCGCCCCGGCATGACGGATCTTACGGTACCAGTTTTCCGGATCGGCCATAGCCAGTTCCAGATGCTCGGGTGCGACCCGGTTGGCCAGGGCGATGGCCTCGTCCAGGTCACGTGTTCGTATCATGACACCATGATTTTTTATAGACGCCTCAATAATTCCTGCCCGTTCCATGTCTGGAAGCAGTTGATTAATACTGGACTCAACCCGATCCAGGAAATCCTTGTCCGGGCACAGGAGCAGAGCACTTGCATCTTCGTCATGCTCAGACTGGGCAAACATATCCATGGCCGTCCAGTCAGGGTCCCCGCCACCATCGCTGATGATCAGGACTTCGGAGGGTCCTGCGATCATATCAATGCCCGTTATTCCGAATACCATCCGCTTTGCTGTTGCGACATAAATATTTCCTGGGCCTACGATCTTGTCGACCCTGGGCACGCTTTCCGTGCCATAGGCCAACGCCGCGACAGCCTGCGCCCCCCCGATAGAAAAGGCCCGGTCGACACCGGCCAGACTAGCTGCCGCTAGAACCACGGGGTTCATCTCTCCCCCCGGACAGGGCACCACCATAACGATCTCGGGGACACCGGCAACCTTGGCAGGTACCACATTCATGAGCACAGAGGACGGATAGGCCGCCTTACCGCCGGGTACATACACCCCGACGCTGTCCAGTGGCGTCACCTGCTGTCCCAGCGTGGTGCCATCCGCATCCTGATATTCCCAAGAGACCTGTTTTTGCTTTTCATGATAGTCGCGTATGCGCGTGATGGATTCCTGCAGGGCCTGTTTCAAGCCGGCCGGGATCTGCTCCACTGCCTGGGCCAAGGTCTCATTCGGGATCTCGAGATCCGGTATGGTCACCGCTTCACGCCGGTCAAATTGCCGGGTGTAATCAAGCAAGGCCTCGTCGCCGCGTTCACGAACAGCCCTGATGATGTCCTGCACGGTACTGATCAGTTCCGCATCCGGTTCGCTGCCAGCGGCCAACAGTTGCTCAAACTGCTGCTCGAAATCCGCCTGTTCTGTATCCAGCCTCCTGATCATTATTGCCCAACCTGACGAGCCAGCCTCTCAAGCATTGGTTTGATCTGCTCATGCTTCATCTTCATGGCCGCCGTATTGACGATCAGCCGCGAACTGATATCCGTAATGGTCTCAAGTGGGACCAGGCCATTGGCCTTCAGCGTATTCCCCGTATCTACCAAGTCAACGATCCGATCTGCCAGTCCCAGTATGGGCGCTAGTTCCATTGAGCCGTAGAGCTTGATGATCTCCACCTGTTTCCCCTGAGTGGCAAAATAGTCGCGGGTTGTCCTGGTGTATTTGGTAGCCACGCGCAAGCGCCGGTTGATCTGCTGTTCCTTTTTGGGGCCCGCCAGCACCATCCTGCAACGGGCGATCTTCAGATCCAGGGGCTCATAAAGCCCCTTGCCACCATATTCCAGCAGGACGTCTTTGCCGACGATACCCATGTCGGCAGCGCCGTACTCGACGTAGGTCGGAACATCCGTCGCGCGGACGATCACCAGCTTAATCCCCGGCTGTGTCGTCTCCAGGATCAGCTTGCGGGTCAGCGCGGGATCTTCCAGCGGCCTGATATCCAGTCCGGCCAAAAGGGGCAGGGATTCCGCAAGAATGCGTCCCTTGGACACAGCGATCATCAGGTTCTGTGTTTTGCTCATGAATAGTCGTTCCGAAGGTCTCTCTACCCTTTGTACAAGGGACAGGATGTTATTTTGATGGCAAACGCCTTATCTGTGCGCCCAGAAGAGCCAGCTTTTCTTCAATCGTTTCGTAGCCACGGTCGATATGATAAATGCGATCCACCACCGTTTCACCTTCAGCGACTAAACCGGCCAGAACCAGGCTGGCGGAGGCGCGCAGATCGGTGGCCATAACCGGCGCACCAGTCAGTTTCTCCACACCGGTACTGATTGCCGTATTGCCTTCCTGCTTCAGATTGGCCCCCATGCGCTGAAGTTCCTGCAAATGCATGAACCGGTTTTCAAATACTGATTCCGTGATGGTACCGGAACCACTGGCGATCGAATTCATTGCAGTAAACTGGGCCTGCATATCCGTGGGGAAACCCGGGAAAGGCGAGGTATGGACATCCACTGCCCGCGGCCGGCGCCCGCCCATATCCAGGGTAATATTGTTATCATTACCGGTAATCTCGGCCCCGGCCTCGACCAGCTTGACGAGAATGGCGTCCAGTAACTCCGGCCGGGTGTGTCGCAGCTTAATCTTGCCACCAGTCATCGCCGCCGCGACAAGATATGTCCCCGTCTCTATACGGTCAGGCAGGATGCTGTATTCAGTGCCTGTGAGACTCTCGACGCCCTCGATGACTATCTTGTCCGTACCGGCGCCCTCGATCTTCGCCCCCATGCTGATCAGGCAATTTGCAAGGTCAACCACTTCCGGCTCGCGGGCTGCATTTTCAATAATGGTGGTCCCTTTTGCCAGTGTTGCCGCCATCATGAGGTTTTCTGTCCCCGTTACCGTTACCATGTCCATGACCAGCCGGACACCCTTAAGACGTTTTGCCGTGGCCCGGATATACCCTCCCTCGACCTCAACGTCTGCGCCCATGCTGGCCAGTCCACGAAGGTGCAGGTTGACCGGCCGGGTACCGATCGCGCAACCACCGGGCAATGAGACATCCGCTTTACCAAAGTGAGCGAGCAGGGGGCCCAGTACCAGGATGGATGAACGCATGGTCTTCACCAGTTCATAAGGTGCGAAATACTGGTTGATATCGCTGTTATCGACCTCGATCTTCATGCGTTCATCGATGGTCAGTACGGCGCCCATTCTCCCCAGCAATTCCATCGTGGTGGTAATGTCATGCAAATGTGGCACATTCGAAATCGTGACCGGGGATTCGGCCAAGAGTGTCGCTGCGAGAATGGGCAGTGCGGCATTTTTGGCGCCGGAAATGTTGATCTCGCCAGACAGCGGGATGCCGCCCTTAATAATTAATCTGTCCATCGTTTTTCTTATTTTATCAGGCTGAGGTTCCTGCGCTCTTCCCACTCAGAGGGGGTAAACGTCTGCATGGAAAGTGCATGTATGTCTGTTCCCATTTTTTCACCCAGGGCCTTATATACCAATTGATGCCGTTGCACCATGGACTTGCCTTCGAACTGATCGCTGACTATGGTGGCCTGAAAGTGAGTCCCGTCTCCGTCCAGTTCTATCCAGGCGTCAACAAGGCCAGTCTTGATTAATGTCTTGATATCTTCTATCCGCACCTTCCACTCCTGTACAACAATGCTTGATGGCCGGGCCTGCCGATTGCATATGAGCCCATGATTTACCGGGGGACAATAGGATCAATGCCGATTATATACAATTGTGAACAGGAATGTTTCGGCTAATGGATGCCGGGCTGGCGCCCTTGCTGAATGAAACGGATACTAGTTTGATGCAGAGACGTCATCCTGCCCGGCATTACGTTGAGTCAGCTTCGTAATGAGGGCCTCCATCCCGTTCTTCTTTATCTCGGCTGCAAATGACCCGCGGTATGTTGCCACCAGGCTGATGCCATCAACATTGATATCCACGACTTTCCAGCCCCCTTCTCCAGAACGCATGGTGTAATTAATCGGGATCGGCTTGGCACCGCCCGCCTGTTGAACCTCTGTATTGACCCTCGCAAGCTTGGAACCCGGTTTGGATTGGGTCGGCAAGAAAATTATCTCGTTATTCGAATATTCAAGCAGGGCCTTGGCATAGGTCTTCACAAGCAGGGTCCGGAATTCGGTAACAAACTTCTCCTGCTGCTCCGGGGTGGCCGCCAGCCAGTTGGCTTTGCCCAGCACCCATTTTGACATACTCACAAAATCAAAATGCGGGATGATCAGCTCATTCACCAAGTCGTAGATACCATCCGGATTTGCCTCAAGGGCGGCCTTGTCGCTAATCAGTCTCGCAATCACCCGGTCGGTTGTCGTCTTGACAATCTCTTCGGCAGACTCAGCTAGAGCAGCCGCGTTATAAGACAGCAAGACCAGACTCCAGCCAATTATGAAGATTGTGGATTTCCAGATAGTTTTCCTCATAGCCCCCGATACCCGGTTACAGAGATAAAGTGCACATTCTAATTAGATAAGACCCTCAGAGAAAGGTTTCCAGTGCATATTGACGGAACCTATACTATATCTGACTGAAAATGCTGAATAAACAGCTTGCCCCATACCGTTTTGTAGACAAGGTCTCAAAAAGGACGCCAGATAAGGATCAGCTTCGGCAGCAGGGTAAGGGCGGCAAGTAATGCGATAAACATGGCCAGGGCGGTCAACAGGCCAAAATATATCGTTGGAATAAAGTTCGACAGGACCAGGATTGAGAAACCAATGATAATGGTAATGGCGGTATAAAACACGGCATTGCCTATATTGGCATGGCAATAATGCAGGGTGTCGATATAGTCGCCATGACGGGCATATTCCTCTCGGAAGCGGTAGATATAATGAATGCTGTTGTCCACGGCAATCCCTATCGTAATAGCCGCAATCGTTATCGTCATCATATCCAGCGGGATACCGAGTATACCCATAAGCCCCAGAATAATTGCTGCAGCAAGCAGGTTGGGAATGATGCCGATAACAGCCAGTGAAAATGATCGAAAGAGCACCAGCAACATCATGAAGATCCCCGCCATGACCACACCAAGGGTCTCAATCTGTGAGGAAAACAGGCTCTGCAACATATTGTTGTACAGAACCAGCAAGCCGCTTAACTGATATTCATCCCTTGCCAGGCCCAGTTTCTCATTGAGCTCTCTGTCTATTTGTTTCAGCAATTCATTGCGACGCAGGTCTGGCAGGGAGTCCTTGATCCTCAGGTTTACTCTGGCCTCATTATCGGGAATCGAAATATAGGGATTTATCATGCTGTCCTTGAGTTCATCCGGCATACGCTTGTAGACAATAGCGAGCTCAAAGGCGTCAAATGTGCCCTTGTTTACATCCTCTCCCACCCTGATTAGGGATGCCATGGACAACACTTTGCCAACAGCTTCCAGGCCGGCAAGGTAATCATGTACTTCCTTCACCCTTTCAACCTTGTCGGGTGTAAACCAGTAATCCTCCTCGCTGCCCTCATCAAAAGCACCGAAGATCAAATCAAACTCGCTTTCATCTTCTGTTTCAGCCACTTCCAGGTCCGGGAATTTAATCAGGACATCCAGTGGGGTTGTCCCACCCAGCTTGTCATCGATCAGCTTAAGGCCCTGGTAAATTTCAGTCTTTTCATCAAAAAAGTTGATAAAACTGTTTTCGACTTCGAGCCGGCTCATGCCATAAATGCTTATCACAGCCAGGAGAACGGAAACAGCGATAACCTTATTGCCTTGCCTTTCGGTGATCCTCGCCAACAGGGAAGTAAACTGGAACTGGGTTTCCGCCCCGCTTGCAGCTGGCTTTTCCATCAGCACCAGAAGACAGGGAAACAAAAGAAAGGAAGTCGCAAAGGTAACTGAAAGGCCAATTGTCATCATCCAGCCAAAATCAATCACCGGTTTGATATCACTGACAACCAGAGAGGTAAACGCCATGATAGTCGTCAGCGCAGTATACAAACACGGCCATACCATTTTTCTCGTCATTTCCAGGACCAGATCACGCTGGGTGAAATCCGGGTGGTCCTGTCTGAGCTGCCTGTATCGCACGACCAGGTGAATATTCATTGCCATCGTGCTTATCAGCATCAGTGAAATGAAATTGGATGAAATGACGGTCACTTGCCAGCCAATCATTCCCAGCAACCCAATCATTAATAGCCCCGCATAGGCACAACTGATTAGAGGCAACAGTACCCAGCGTTTACGTCTGAAGATAATGCTGAGCATGAGCACCAGAAAAATGAATACCCCCACGCCGAATACAACCAGATCATTCTTGATATAGGTAATCATATCGTCCGTGATCATTGGGACACCGCCGAGATACAAAGTCCCGTAATGACGATATGGCTCCATGATGTTTCTTACTTTAAGGATCGTCTCATGATTTGCATTGGTCAGCCTTTTTTTCATTAATTCATACTTTTCCAGAACAGAGGACAACTCACTTTCCTGTTCCTCAGTCAATGAGCCTTCTCTCCTGGATAACAAGAGCGAATTTTTTTGGCGCTGCAATTCCCTGAATTCCGGTTTGTCTTTCAGGTTTATCTGGAGAGCAGTCGTCTGACCGTCAGGACTGATAACCATTTCACTATAGATGGGACTCTCGAGCAGTTCTTTCTTTGCCTTTTCCTTGTCGACATCCGGGCTTTCAAGTGTTCTGTAGTTCCTGGCCACATCAGTCAGAGAGCCTTCGATCTGTTTTACCAGTGGCACATCTATAATCGAAATGACTGAATCCACTGCCTCCATCTCTGCAAGCTCATCCCGCAGGCTTCTGATTTGCCGCAGGGAGTTATCCGAAAACAATTCTTCCCTGGGGGTGAAGGTAACAAACATGAATTCCTTGGAGCCATACCTGTCGATAAGATTTCGAAAAATCCGCAAATCCTCGTCGTCTTCAAGCAGGAGTGAGTCTGCAGAGGCGTCCAGTTTGAAATCCTTGGCATGATAACTGAAAAACACGAAAAGGCAGGCAAGCAAAACCAGCACAATAACCGGATTCTCTATAACAGCTTTTTTATAAATATTTTTTATATTAACCAGCATTCTTGTTTTACTTTTGATGCAAATTTTATCGCTGTCTTATTAATCATTCATAGTCTTCATCTGACCAAGAGCGCTATGCTATAATCTTTCCGAATCAGCTACGGGAGAAATAATAATGTCAAAGATGCCATTAATTGCATTATCAGTTCTGTTATTCTTTAATCTGGCATATGCAGCTTCGACCGCTCCTGACAACGCTGAATTGTATTTCATTACCCCGGCTGATGGCTCGGTTGTTGAAAATCCGGTGACCATACGCTTCGGCCTCAGGAACATGGGCGTTGCACCGGCAGGGACCCAGGTCGAGAACACCGGTCATCACCACCTTATCCTTGACAGCGAACTGCCTGACCTTAACAGCCCTGTTCCCTCTGACGATAAACACATGCATTTCGGCAAGGGCCAGACCGAAACCCGGCTGAACCTGAGCCCCGGCAAACATACCTTGCAGTTGTTATTTGGTGATTATGCACATACACCACATAATCCACCCGTAGTGTCCGACAGGATAACAATTACTGTAAAGTAAACCTGATCTTTAGCGGTACAACTGATATTTCCAGCACTGGTTTCATGCATCAAGGCTTATTTTGCCTGTGATAATGTCCCGTAATACCTTTGTATAGAGACGGTGTTCCTGCCTGAGCACCCGCGCAGCCAGTGTTTCAGCCGTATCAGAGTCTTTCACTTCCACCTTTACCTGGTCCAGCACCCTGCCCTCATCGTATTTTTCATTAACCATGTGGACCGTTACGCCAGTGACGGCTTCGCCTGCAGCAATAACCGCCTCATGTACTTTCATACCATACATACCGGCGCCACCGTATGCTGGTAATAAAGATGGATGAATATTGATGATCCTGTTATGGAAGGCCTTCAAAACCCCTGGACCAATCTTCTTCATGTAACCCGCAAGTACCAGCAGATCAACCTTGTGATCTTCAAGAGTTTGCATGATTACCTCGTCCAGTTCATCACTATTTTCATGAGTATGTGAACTGAGATAGAAAGCAGGAATATTTTTCGCGTTTGCGATCTGCAATGCCCCCGAATCCCTGTTATTACTGATGACCACAACCGGACTCGCATCCAGGGTCCCGTCCTCGCAGGCAGATATGATATTCATCATATTGCTCCCCCTGCCGGAAGCCATAAAACCAAGCCTGAGTGGTCTGTGTGCTTTCAATCCTCTCTTACCCTGAAACCCAGCTTCCGGAACCTGGCGGCAAGTTCTGTCCTCTCCCTGTCTATACAAATCTCCATGCTCGCAAACTCGCTGCGTACCGGATAATTGTTTCTCAACTCGTCAAAATAAAATTCCTGTTCGCCGGGGTCAAGCTCAAGCAGCCGTCTCAGTGCTGCGGCATCACTCCTGACATCATAATGGGACAATACTGCAAACTGCAGGGCCTCATGGTCATCCACTTCGTCACTGATCTTCAGGCTGTGAAGGCCGGCATCCATATACTGATACACAGGATTCCATTGCTTTTCACAGGAGAAAAATTTACAGAACCTGTCATATATCATCTTGGTCGCCCTGATCTTTCCGTCCATGCTGTAACCGGCGATATGCGGGGTCCCGATTACCGCAGCGGATAGCAGTTCCTGATCAATATCCGGCTCGTTTTCCCAGACATCAAACACGGCAGACGCATTACTGTTTGCAGCGAGATAGGCCTTGAGGTCATTTTCATTTATTACCCCGCCACGTGCAGTATTCACTATTACCGCATCAGGCTTCATACGAGAAAGAAATTGTCTATCTATAAGATAGCGTGTTGGATACATGCCTGTTGTCGTCAGGGGCACATGCAGGGAAATAATATCTGCCTCACAAAGGGCTTCCAGCTCAAGATAACGTGAGTCCCCGGTCTGATCCCTAAGCGGAGGGTCATTGATAAGACAATTGACATCCAGGAGCCGGAGCATCTCCTGCAATCTTGACCCGACATTACCGCAACCGATAATGCCAACGGTTTTGTCAGTCAGGTTAAAATCATACTGTGATGCAAGTACAAACAGACTGCTAAGGACATATTCAACAACAGCCTGTGCGTTACTCCCTGCCGCGTCAGCAAAACCGATGCCTGCTTCATTCAAATAATCAACGTCAACATGGTCTGTCCCGCTAGTGGCGGTAGCGACAAATCTTACAGGCGTATCCTTGAGCAGGTTTGCATCGGCAGTTGTGACCGATCTGATCAAGAGGGCATCCGCATCAGATAAAAGCCTGCGGTCGAGGTCACGTCCATTACACAATAAAACTTCACCACAGGACGAGAAGGCTTCTGCAACATCCGGGATCCGGGAATCGGCAATAATCTTCATATCTGTCTCGGTAATATTGTAGGTTCTTTTCCGGGATAATCTAAAGGTAACCACGTCCTGCGCAGTCTGCCGGATATCTGTACAACGACCGGTTCTGATACTACCGGATTGCGGTCTTACGGGAGGTTATCGAGCCGGGCGCCCTCTTTCTCAACCGGCATCAGGTCTTGCCGGCTGACACCCAGTGCCAGTGTAATCGGGCTCGCAATAAATACCGAAGAATAGGTACCGACCAGGATGCCAATGATAAGGGCCGTGGCGAAACCATGAATAATCTCACCGCCGAAAATGAACAGCGCCAGCAAAACCAGCAAAGTGGTCAGACCGGTAACTATTGTCCTGCTGAGCGTCTGGTTTATGGATGCATTCATGACTTCAATCGGGGTAGCCTTGCGCATCTGGTGAAAATTTTCGCGTATGCGGTCAAAGACAACAATCGTATCATTCAGCGAATAACCGATCACAGCAAGCACGGCGGCCAGTACGGTCAAGTCAAAATTCATCCGGGTGACTGAAAAAAAGCCAATGGTGATCAGGACGTCGTGTACCAGCGCGGCAATAGCGCCGATGGAAAACCGGGTCTGAAAACGTATAGCCACGTAGATGAGGATACCAAGCAGAGCATAGATCATCGCCAGACCGCCATCCTCTCTTAATTCTTCACCCACCTGAGGACCAACAAATTCGACCCGACGCATCTGTACCGTGTCACCACTGCTGCCCAGCAACTGGATCAGCCTGCTGCTGATCTCCGCGCTGTTCATTCCTTCCTGAGGTGGGATGCGTACGAGGACATCCGTGGACGTACCAAAATACTGCACGATCGCATTTCTGAAATCGCTCTCGATCAGGCTCTTGCGCACCTGTTCCAGGTCAACTCCCTGTTCATATGACAATTCGACGATTGTGCCGCCGGTAAAATCGATACCGAAATTCAGCCCCCTACTCATAAATGAAAACACAGAAGCCAGGATGAATATGGCTGAGATTATATAAGCCTGTTTGCGCAGGCCCATGAAGTCAATTTTTGTTTGCTTGGCAATCAGTTTCATATCAGCTCACTAAATCATCAATTTCTGAATTTTTCTGCCACCATAGATGGCGTTGACCAGGGCACGGCTGACCATGATCGCAGTGAACATGGAACAGATAATGCCAAGTGACAGGGTCACGGCGAAGCCCTTGATCGGGCCGGTGCCAAAGCTGAACAATACCAGCGCCGCGATCAGAGTCGTGATATTGGCGTCTGCGATCGTCGAAAAGGCTTTTTCATAGCCGGCATGAATACTTGCATGTGGCGAGTTTCCATTGCGGATCTCTTCACGGATACGTTCAAATATCAACACATTCGCATCCACCGCCATACCCACGGTGAGCACGATACCGGCGATACCCGGAAGGGTCAGCGTCGCCTGCAGCATGGACATCAAGGCCACCAGTAACACCACGTTCAGAGCCAGGGCAATATTCGCAATCATGCCGAACAGCTTGTAATAGACCGCCATGAAGACCAGCACCAGGAGAAAGCCGATGATTACCGATTTGTAGCCCTGGTCGATGTTGTCCCTGCCGAGGCTGGGGCCCACGGTACGTTCCTCGATGATCTCGATCGGCGCTGCCAGTGCGCCTGCCCTGAGCAAGAGGGCCAGGTTGCGCGCTTCCTGGGTCGAATCCAGTCCGGTAATATGGAAACGTTTACCCAGCTGTTCCTTAATGGTCGCCGCGTTGATTACCTCTTCAATGGTGACCTTGTTCTTGACCAGTTCCCCATTTTCCTCGACCGTTTCGGTCTTGGTCTCGATAAAGACAACCGCCATCCGTTTGCCTACTTCTTCGCGGGTCTCTTTACTGAAAATCAGGGCCCCCTTGCCATCTAGGGTAATCGTGACATCAGGTCCCCCGGTCTGGGAGTCAATACCCGAGGCGGCATCAATAATATGGTCACCGGTCAGCATAACGCGCTTGTCCAGAAGGATCGGGCTGCCGCTGCGGTCCTTGTAGAGCTTCGAACCTGCCGGCACTCGGCCACCCACCGCATCCTGGATAGAATGTTCATCATCGACCATGCGGAATTCAAGCGTGGCCGTCGCGCCGAGGATATCCTTTGCCCGGGCGGTATCCTGGACACCGGGAAGTTCAACCACGACCCTGCGATCACCCTGTTGCTGGATCACGGGTTCTGCCACGCCCAGTTCATTCACACGTTTACGCAGGGTGGTAATGTTCTGTTGCAAGGCGTTTTTGCGGGTCTCGATGACCGCCTGTTCTGAAAGACTCAGGAGTGTGCGGTATTCACCCGGGACGGAATCATCACTTCTCAGTGAGATGTCGCGCATATTATCTTCGATCAGTTTTAACCCGTTTCCCTGCTGAGCTGCGTCCTGGAAACGGATCAGCACGGCGCCTTCATCTCGCCGGCTGATGGTTTTGTAACGGACCTTGTTTTCCCTTAACAAGGTGCGCAATTCGGAGACATAACTCTCTTCTGCTTTTCTGATGGCCGCATCCATGTCCACTTCCATGAGGAAATGCACACCACCACGCAGGTCCAGGCCCAGGAACATGGGTGCCGCCCCCAGGCTAGCCAGCCAGGCCGGTGTGGAAGGCGCGAGATTCAGTGCTACCACATATCCCCTGCCGAGTGATTTCTTGATGGCATCCTGGGCCTGTAACTGGGTCTCTTCATCCTCAAAGCGAACCAGGAGACCGTTTTCCTGCAGTTCCATGCTCATGGCCTTCAGTCCGGCACCGTCCAGGGCAACCTGTACCTCGAGTTCGGTCAGCTCGCTGATCCCGCTGCCGCGGGAGGAAGAAATCTGCAGCGCCGGATCACTGCCATAGAGGTTGGGCATGGCATAGATGGCGCCAACGAAGATGATGATCAGTATCAGGATATACTTCCAACTGGGATAACGGTTCATAGAACTAATTTATTTCTTGTTGTTTTGTGATATTAAAGCGTCTTGATCGTGCCCTTGGGCAAGGTGGCCGATACGGCATGCTTCTGTACCTTGACCTCGATCTCCGGCGCGATCTCGATCTGGATAAAACTGTCACCAATCCTGGTAATCTTTCCCACGATGCCGCCGTTGGTTACGACTTCATCACCCTTGCTTAAGGCCTCCACCATCTGCTTGTGTTCCTTGGCCTGTTTCATCTGTGGCCGGATCAGGAAGAGGTAAAAGACAACGAAGATCAGGATCAGCGGCAAAAGCCCCATAAGACCGCTGCCGGCCGGCGGGGCATCCTGTGCCCAGGCATTGTTGATGAAAAACTCTAGCATGAGATCACCCTGAATATTAAAGCGCGCTATTATGACACAGACTCGGCGTTTTGCGTGCGCATTGCATAAAAATTTGCAACAAAGTCATCCAGCCGCCCCTGCTCAATGGCTTCGCGCAGTTCCCGCATCAAGGTATGGTAATAGTACAGGTTATGTATGGTGTTCAGTCTCGCCCCCAGCATCTCACCGGTCTTGTCCAAGTGGTGCAGGTAAGCCCTGCTGTAATTCAGGCAGCAATAACAGCCACAACCTGCTTCGATGGGTTGCTCGCTGTCCCGGTGCATGGCATTGCGTATCCTGACAACCCCGGTACGGGTAAAGAGATGCCCGTTACGGGCATTGCGCGTCGGTATGACGCAATCAAACATATCGATCCCGCGCCTGACGGACTCCACGATATCCTCAGGCGTGCCCACGCCCATGAGATAGCGCGGCTTGTCGGCCGGCATTCCTTCAATCGTATGGGTCAGTATCTCCCGCATCAGCTCGGGGGGCTCACCCACCGAAAGACCGCCGATGGCATAACCGTCAAACCCAATCTTGAGCAGGCCCTGCAATGATGCCTCGCGCAGGCCGGGATACATCCCCCCCTGAATAATACCGAACAAGGCGGACGGGTGGTCCGCGTGGGCGGCATGGGACCGCTGTGCCCAGCGCAATGAAAGTTCCATGGATTCGCGGGTCGTGTTCTCGTCCGCGGGATACGGCGTACAGTCATCGAAGATCATGATGATATCCGCGTTCAGGGCATGCTGGATCGCGATGGCCTTTTCCGGGTCCAGAAAGACCGTTTCACCATTGATCGGCGATTTGAAATGCACACCGGCCTCGGAGATCTTCCGGGCCTGCGCCAGGCTGAAGACCTGGTAGCCGCCGGAATCCGTCAGTATCGGGCCGTCCCAGTGGATGAAACCGTGCAGGCCTCCCAGGCGGCTGATGATCTCGGGGCCGGGACGCAACATGAGGTGAAAGGTATTGCCGAGTATGATCTGGCTACCCAGTTCACGTAACTCCTCGGGTGTCATCCCCTTTACCGCGCCATAGGTGCCCACCGGCATGAAGACCGGTGTTTCCACCTCCCCGCGATCGAAACTCAACCTCCCCCGCCGTGCTTGATTGTCCTTTGCCAGTAAGTCGAATTTCATAGCTAATCTTTTTCGTAACTATCTCGTGATAAACATCGCGTCACCATAGCTGTAAAAGTGGTATTTTTCAGCAATGGCATGCCGGTAGGCTGCAAGGACCCGGTCTTTGCCGGCAAAGGCGCAGACCAACATTAATAATGTCGATTCCGGCAGGTGAAAATTCGTCAGCAAGGCGTCCACCACACGGAATCGGTAACCGGGGTAGATAAAGATATCCGTCTCCCCGCTATAAGGCTCCAGCTTCCCGGCTTGCACCGCGGTCTCGAGGCAACGTACAGCCGTGGTCCCCACGGCGATGACTCGTTTCCCCCCTTGGCCGGCCTCCTTAACTAGATCACACACCGTCTGGTCCAGCTCAATGTATTCACTGTGCATGCGGTGTTCCTCGATGTTCTCGGTTCGCACCGGCTGGAATGTGCCAGCGCCCACATGCAGGGTCACAAAGGTTTTTCTGATCCCCTTTGCCTCCAAACGTTCCAGAATTTCCTCTGTAAAATGCAGTCCCGCCGTGGGCGCGGCCACGGCGCCGGGGCGACGTGCGTAGATTGTCTGGTAGCGCTCCCTGTCCTCCGTGGCGTCGGCCCTCTCGATATAAGGCGGCAGGGGCATATGGCCACACCTTTCAACCAGGTCCATGACCCGGCCGGGCCCGGCAAGCTTCAGGACATACATGTCATCGTTCCTCTCGATAACCTCGAGGTCCGCTGCTTCATCGATACGAATGATGCTGCCCGGCTTCGGGGATTTGCTGAACCCCAGCTGGGCCAGTACGTGCTGATCATCAATGACCCGTTCGACCATGATCTCCCCACGCCCGCCGGTGGCCTTTTGTCCATAAAGCCGGGCCGGGATCACCCGGGTATCGTTGAAGACCAGAAGGTCCCCCTCGTCCAGGAGTTCAGGCAGGTCAGCGAACTGCCGGTCGGCAAGTTGCCCCTGGCTATCCAGGCACAGCAGGCGGTCATCACCCCGGTGCGGGGAAGGGTGTTGGGCAATCAGCTCCCTGGGCAGTTCATAACTGAATTCATCACGTTGCATGGCGCGCGATGTTAACAGAAATACGGAGAATAGACGGGATAAACTGTTTTCTCTACGGCGGAGTTTCCTTATACTGCGCCCTCTTTTAGTAAGATTCCATTCGTGCCGGAGTGGCGGAACTGGTAGACGCGCCGGACTCAAAATCCGGTTCTGGCGACAGAGTGTGGGTTCGAGTCCCACCTCCGGCACCATTAATATATAGACATCAATTCTGGTGCATCTTGTTCGCCTCAGCATTCTCGGGCGAGAACAGGCGCCTTTCAACGATCTCAAAATGCTGCTGCCAGGTGGGTGGTTCGAATTGCGCCAGCCTTTCCAATTGCCTTGACCTCAGCTCAGATTCATCCTTTGTATAATCAAGAATGGTGTCATACCAACCCTTGCCATCGATGGGATTGATATAGTCCGGGATCCCCTGCCCGGATTCACGGTGGGCGGCAATATCGGAACAAACAACCGGCGTGCCCAATGTGAGCGCCTCAACGATAGGCATGCCCCAACCCTCCAGAAATGAGGGATAGAGCAGCGCCCTTGCGTGTTTATATAATGAAATGAGCTTTTCGTCCTTGATATCAGAGACCTCATGTACGTAGGGCTGGATTTGCTGACAACGGTTCAACATGTCGACGATGTTCTCATTTTCCCAACCCCGTTTGCCGACGATGTACAAATGCGGGATGTGTTCCATACCCAGGTTGACCATATCACGCCAGATATTCAGCAGCATAAGGTGGTTTTTTCGCGGCTCGATCGTGGCGACAATCAGAAAATAATTATCATTGATTGCCTGTTTCCCAACCGGCCCGGGATTAATGAAATTCTCTTCCACCCCGACATGCGCTACCGTGGCTGTCCGGTATTGCTTGTTACGTTCAGAACAATACTCATCAAGACACGTTTTGGTGAAATTCGAATTCGCGATGATATGAGGAGTCAGAGACAATAGACCGTTACAAGCCTTAATGGCCTCTGCCCTGTAGCCGGTCCCATAATATTCCGGGCACGAAACACCAATAAAATCATGGATGAAAAATATGAATTGCATCCTGTGATGACGGGAAAGTTTCCGTAGTTCAGCAATCGGATGAACACGTGTATAGCACGTATAAATATAATATAGCTCGTCGGCAGTTATGTTTTTCAGGTAATCAATTAATGTGGTCAGCCTTTTCCGCGGTTTTAGGGTATTCACTGCCAATGACAGATTCCGGGTCTTGGCAATAATGCCAATAAAACGCCCGATTCTTATCAGGAGGCTGCAAAGCATCTTTGAACTCGAGGCGATCATGTAGATAACCATGATGAATGGACTCGGCATTTTCTCAACCCATTCAACTTCCTCGCCCACATTCACTGTCAGTGGGTTGTTTATCAGGAACTGATAACGTTCCTGGTACGGCATCGAGAAAAACAGGTCCAGTTCCGCTTCCCACAGACCATGATACTTGGCCCTGAAGTCAATGCCTTGAGTATCCTCTTCAGATCCTTTTACAGACCAATGGGCATCCAGAAACCGGATCAGACCGGCCGCTTCCTTATTACTTACAACACAGATCTTCCCCCGATGCTGTTTAATAAATGTGGTTTCATCAGCATGATGATCATGCAGATATTTTGCATAGCGAAAATCAACACGATCCGTTCCGGATGGTGATACCATCACATGCCGGATATAGAGTACAGTCAGATCGTAAAAATAGCGTTTGCTCATTGGCCTGTTTAATAAAAGTTTAAAGTGCCAGACTAAATCATAGTCAATTAAACACGTAGGGATCCCAGGGCTTGTTGGCGCGTGGCTTGTTGGAAAGTGAAAAGTCTTCTTCTATTATCGTCAGATTGGGGTTATAAAACGGGTCATCACAGAGTACTTCACCCCATTTTTCTTTCATATATTCATATTCTGCCATCCAACGTGCCAGGTTTTCAGGTGCCAGGTCAGAACCACGGGAGGCCGTTTCCAGGTGGTAAAGTTCCGCAAACGGTGTCCAGATGATTTTATAATCCTTCTCGCGGGCTTTAAGACAAAAATCCACATCATTAAATGCAATCTTGAGATTCACTTCGTCCAGGCCCCCGAGTTCCTGATAAATGGATTTCCTGGTCAACAGGCAAGCACCCGTGACGCAGGACATCTGCTGAACGTGGTACAGGCGATCCATATAGCCACTACTGTATCGCGGAAAATGACGAAAGGCATGGCCGGCAACTCCGCCTATACCAATTATGACACCGGCATGCTGTATCGTGTCGTTGGCATAAAGCAGCTTGGACCCGACAATGGCAACATCTTCAGACTGAATCCAGCTGACCATCTCATCGAGCCAGTAAGGTTCGATGACAGCTACGTCATTGTTCATCAACAACACATACTCTCCCTGTGCCATTTCAACAGCCCTGTTATTGATCCTGGAATAATTGAAATCCTCATGGTGAGGAGTGATGGTTACACGAGGATCTGATTCAATAGTACGGATATAATCAAGCGTATCAACGCAGTCACTGTCATTATCAACCAGGATAATCTCGATATTCGCATAATCTGTCTTTTCAAGCAGTCCATTAATACATTGGGACAATAAGAGGAAACCATTTCGTGTTGGCACTATGATACTCACCAGGGGTTTCACATCTGAAACCAATTTCTTTAAACGGAGTTTATTCTGATTATAAGGATTAGCCTCAAGTGAAAACGGCTTTTCGATCATGCGAACGTAGTCAGCGATTAAATCCTGAAAATCCGAGTCAGGTTCTTCCCCATTATTTTTCTCATGATAATCGTGATAAACAATAAATGGGCTATGCTTTACTTGCTCTGGCACAAGCTGTTTAAGCAAAAGTAACTGAAGACCAAGCAAGTTTCCCGACTGTATCAATTCGCAGACAGAATCCAGCCCGGTTTGCAGCAGGTCACCTCTATATGCAGCAATTTCTCCAATGTAGCCGCTGGCCAGATAATATTCCTCGTTCCATTCCGGTTTGAAACAGGGACTGTGTCGACAACCGGTATCATCGATATAATCATGGTCACCGTAAATCATGCCGCAATCATTAGCATCCTGTAGATTCGCTGCAAACAGGTAGAGAGCGTGATCAGACAAGATGAGCCCTTGTTTCAGGGTAAGAAAAAATTGCGACTCTTCCATTGTCCTCGCAAGTGTTTCTTTCAGATCCTGGGCCTTTACATAGGTTATCTGCCGGTGGAAGCGATCCAGGGTTGCTATTTCTGCAATGGTCTTTGGTCCCGGTTCATCATTGAACTGGATCAACAGGCGCCAATTCGTGTAAAGCTGCCTGTTCAGTGATTTTATAGTCAACTTCAGTCCAGTCAGGTTCGATTCATCAGCCTTCAGGTAGAGACAAAAAACCGGCTGATGCTCAAAAACTGAGATATGTCTTTTGATTGCCTGGCGATCAACAAAACCTGGTTGATCAAATTGAGAAATCCATTCCAGATAGGAATACTTATAGATCGTTGATTTATAAATGATAGGTAATTCCCTGATAAAAATACTATACAGGTTTTGAAAGAAGCTTTGATTGGTGATTTGGTGGTGCCGCCATGCTGCGCGCACAATATTGGTTTCGCAGAGTATTACTTCATCAATCCGTATTGATTGTTTTACACCTTCAAAACAGAGTCTTAATCTCTTGCAAAAAGGTGGGAGATCTATCAATTGGTCTATAATCCCTTGATCATTAATAATCAGTGGTATTTCATATTCATTTGTAAACCCTGTCCCGGGATCAACCATTAATCTCATAGATAATGGCTTCATTTCATGGATCAATCTCAAACTGAATATATTCAGGCCCGACGGAAAACGATTCCTCGACTCGGGCTTTAATTCAACGGGTTCAGTCTCACCCAGGTAGCGTTTATCTTGAATTCCGGATTCGTCACTTACTTTACTTAATAACAGCGGGCAGGATCTCAAAATCAAGAATCGCCAAGCTTTTCTCAGCAAAAAAACAATGGCGAAGAAAGGTGCTGCAATTATCTG
>QKIY01000020.1 GCA_003250975.1 Gammaproteobacteria bacterium
GGGTGCGGTGGAGTTACCGAGCGGGACGGAGATGGTGATGCCGGGCGACAACGTGAAGATGACGGTGAAGCTGATTGTACCGATTGCGATGGAAGACGGGTTGCGTTTTGCGATTCGTGAAGGTGGTCGTACGGTTGGTGCCGGTGTCGTCTCCAAAATCATTGAGTAAGGATAAATGGCAGAAAAACAGAATATAAGAATCCGTCTCAAGGCATTTGACCATCGATTGATAGATCAATCGACGCGGGAAATTGTTGAGACTGCGCGCCGTACTGGTGCACAGGTAAAGGGACCGATCCCTCTGCCGACCAAGAAGGAACGCTTCACGGTGTTGATATCACCGCACGTTAACAAGGACGCGCGTGACCAGTATGAGATCCGCACCCACAAGCGTCTACTGGATATCGTTAATCCGACGGACAAGACTGTTGATGCCTTGATGAAACTTGATCTGGCCGCTGGTGTAGATGTGCAGATCAAACTGAATTGATAAAGGTTCTGGAACGATGACCATTGGAATTATAGGGCGCAAACGAGGAATGACACGAGTCTTCACTGAAGAAGGCCAATCCGTTCCTGTTACCGTGATTGAGGCGGAACCGAATCGTGTCACGCGTGTGAAAGAAGTTGAGGGTGATGGTTATCGAGCAGTGCAGGTTGCCTGGGGCAGCAAGAAACCTTCACGGATCAACAAGGCTCTTGCCGGCATCTATGCCAAGGCTGAGGTCTCTGCAGGGGATGGTCTTATCGAGTTCCGCTTGAACGACGGTGAAGGGGAAGATCTGGCGCAAGGTGCGGAGATCAAAGTTGATATCTTTCAACCAGGCCAGAAGGTCGATGTAACCGGGACAACAATTGGTAAAGGTTATGCCGGTGCTATCAAGCGGCATAATTTTTCCATGGGTGGCGCGACTCACGGTAATTCGTTGTCACATCGGTCGGCAGGCTCGATTGGTCAAAACCAGACGCCTGGCCGTGTCTTCAAGGGCAAAAAGATGGCGGGTCAAATGGGCAACAAGCAACGCTCCGCCCAGAACCTTGAAGTAGTGCGTGTAGACAATGAGCGTAACCTGTTATTGATCAAAGGTGCCGTACCCGGTGCCAAGGGTGGCAAAGTGGTAATCAGGCCGGCCGTCAAGGCGCATGGTTAAGGAAACTGTTATGAATCTTAAATTACACAGTTTCGGAAAAAAGAGCACGGCCAAATTAAAGGTGTCCGACAGCATCTTTGATGTACCTTATAACGAGGCTCTGATTCACCAGGTAGTCACATCCTATTTATCAGCCAGCCGCGCCGGGACCAAGGCACAAAAGACACGCTCTGAAGTACGTGGTGGCGGAAGAAAGCCTTGGCGGCAGAAAGGTCTGGGGCGTGCCCGTGCCGGCACCATCAGAAGTCCGATATGGCGTTCGGGTGGTGTCACCTTTGCTGCAAAGCCCCGTGATCACAGCAAGAAAGTAAACAAGAAAATGTATCGTGGCGCCATCCGTTCAATCCTGGCCGAGCTCACACGCCAGGAGCGACTAATCTTTGTTGATGATGTCACGATTGAGAACCCGAAAACTAAGGTATTACTTGAAAAACTGAATAGTATGGATTTGCAAGATGTGTTGATTGTTACAGATGATATCAGTGAGAACCTCTATCTTGCAGCCAGGAACATCCCCTGTGTAGAAGTGGTAAATACGCAGGAGATTAATCCCTATACGCTGATTGGTTATGAAAAAGTATTAATGACCAAACCAGCGCTTGAGAAGGTGGAGGCATGGCTGGCATGAACCAGGAACAGTTAATCACCCTTCTGCATGAGCCCTGTGTCTCTGAGAAGAGCACCATGGTGGCTGATAAATACAATCAATTCGTCTTTAAGGTCTCCAGTCATGCAAACAAATTACAGATCAAGAAGGCAGTGGAAAAGATGTTTGAGGTTGAAGTCTCCTCCGTGCAGATCAGCAATGTGAAAGGCAAGAACAAGATGTTCAAGAATGAACCGGGCAGGCGCTCCGGCTGGAAAAAGGCCTACGTGAAACTGAAGCCGGGCCACGACATTGATTTTATGGGGGCGAAGTAAAGCGGTAGATAACAATGGCGATTGTAAAACCAAAACCTACATCGGCCGGGCGCAGATCACAGATCAAGGTGGTGACACCTGGCCTGTACAAGGGTAGTCCGTATGAGCCACTGCTTGAGAAACAGGCTAAAAATTCCGGCCGCAATAACAAGGGCCGGATTACAATCAGGCATCGTGGCGGTGGAACCAAGCAACGTTATCGCATTATTGATTTCAAGCGTGACAAAGATGCTATACCTTCCAGGGTTGAGCGTATCGAGTATGACCCAAACCGATCTGCCAATATTGCCTTGCTGCTGTATGCGGATGGAGAACGCCGTTACATCATTGCGCCCAACGGAGTATCCGAGGGTTCAGAACTTATGTCAGGGACTGAAGCTGCTATCAAGCCGGGTAACTGCCTGCCCCTGCGGAATATCCCGGTGGGCACGACCCTGCATTGCATTGAAATGAAACCGGGAAAGGGCGCACAGATTGCAAGAAGCGCCGGTGCAGCGGTTCAGCTGGTTGCGAGGGAGGGTATCCACAGCACCCTTCGGCTTCGCTCAGGCGAGATGCGCAAGGTCTTGTCCGACTGCCGTGCGACCATCGGTGAAGTGGGAAATGGTGAACATTCCCTGAGAGCCTTGGGCAAGGCCGGGGCTAAACGTTGGCGTGGTATCCGTCCCACGGTCCGTGGTGTGGCTATGAACCCGGTTGACCATCCTCACGGTGGTGGTGAAGGCCGTACTTCCGGCGGCAGGCATCCATGCACGCCCTGGGGCAAACCGACGAAGGGATACAAGACGCGTACCAACAAACGTTCAGATAACATGATCATTAACAGAAGAAAGAAATAAACGAGGAAAATTGTGCCACGTTCAATTAAAAAAGGACCTTTTGTTGATCATCACCTGATCAATAAGGTAGAGACTGCCAAAGCAAGCAACGACAAACGGCCTGTAAAAACTTGGTCCCGCCGTTCGATGATTTTGCCTGATATGGTAGGACTGACTATTGCCGTTCATAACGGACGCGATCATGTGCCTGTACTTATTTCTGAAAATATGGTTGGACATAAACTGGGTGAATTTGCAATAACGCGTACATTCCGTGGACATAGTGCTGACAAGAAGACGAAATAATTATGGCAACATCAGCAACACTGAAATTTAGCAGATTATCGCCACTGAAAATGCGGCTAGTGGCCGATCAGATCCGTGGTTTGCCGGTGGACAGCGCATTGAACCTGCTTTCATTCAGCAACAAGAAAGCAGCAAGCATATTGAAGAAACTGCTGGAATCCGCCATTGCCAATGCGGAACATAACGATGGTGCTGATATTGATGCCCTGAAGATCAAGTCAATATGTGTGGATCAGGGTCCGACCATTAAGCGCCTGCAACCGCGTGCCAGGGGCAGAGCTGACAGAATTTTGAAAAGAACCAGTCACGTTACCGTGACAGTCGCGGAAAACGAAAAGTGAGAATCTAATGGGTCAAAAAGTACATCCAACAGGCATTAGGCTGGGCATTATCAAGGACTGGACATCCACATGGTACGCCAGTTCCAAGGACTATGCGGATTATCTCCATACAGATATCAAGGTCAGGGATTATCTGAGAAAGAAACTGGCCAATGCATCAGTCAGTAGGATTCAGATTGAACGCCCGGCCAATAATGCCAGGGTAATTATCCATACCGCCAGGCCGGGTATCGTTATCGGAAAAAAGGGTGAGGATATCGAGCGTCTACGTCTGGAGGTTTCTCGAATGATGGGCGTGCCCGCGCAGGTCAGCGTGGAGGAAATACGCAAGCCTGAACTGGATGCCTATCTGGTGGCAGAAAGTGTTGCCCAGCAGATTGAACGACGCATCATGTTTCGCCGTGCCATGAAGCGTGCCGTGAACAATACTATGAGGTTGGGCGCACTGGGTATAAAGATCAATGTCAGTGGCCGTCTGAATGGTGCTGAAATTGCACGGTCCGAATGGTACCGCGAAGGCCGTGTGCCCTTGCATACCCTGCGCGCTGATATTGATTATGGAATTGCCGAGTCACATACCACTTATGGTGTGATTGGCATCAAGGTATGGATTTTCAAGGGTGAAGTCTTCGGCCGTCCTGAAGAGGAAGACGATGAAGCCACTTCGGAAGTAACCACCGCAAGCTGATGGTGAACTGACGTGTTACAACCAAAGAAAACGAAATATAGGAAACAGATGAAAATGCGGAACCGTGGTACAGCAAAGGGCGGTACCAAGGTAAGCTTCGGTGAATATGCACTTAAGGCAACTTCACGAGGTCGTATAACTGCGCGGCAGATCGAGGCAGCACGCCGTGCCATTACTCGTAGCGTGAAGCGTGGTGGCAAGGTCTGGATCCGGATTTTCCCGGACAAGCCGGTCAGCAAGAAGCCACTTGAAGTACGAATGGGTGGTGGGAAAGGCAACGTAGAATACTGGGTAGCACAAATACAGCCTGGCAGAGTATTGTATGAGATTGAAGGCATACCTGAAGATCAGGCAAGAGATGCGTTTCGTCTTGCCGCTGCCAAGCTTCCTGTCAAGACAACATTTGTGAACAGGACACTACTTTGATGAAAGCAGTTGAGTTAAGAAAGAAAAAAGGTGGCGAGCTGGACAAGCTTCTCCTTGAGCTGCGCAGGGAACAGTTTAATTTGCGTATGCAAAAAGGCACAGGACAACTGAGCAAGCCAAGTGAGGTGGCACGTGTTCGTCGTGATATCGCAAGAATCAAGACTGTTATGGCCGAAACGGCTGCAGGTAAGAAATAATGGCTGAAGTCGAAAAACAACCGAAAACTCTCACCGGTCAGGTAGTGAGCGACAAGATGGATAAAACCATCTCTGTTATGATTGAACGCACCGTCAAGCATCCCCTTTACGGGAAATATATCAAGCGTTCAACCAAGTTATTTGCACATGATGAAAACAATGAATGCGGAGTAGGTGATATTGTGGTTATCGAGTCTTCAAGGCCGATTTCCAAGAACAAGTCCTGGAGGTTGCAAAAGATTGTCACTAAGGCACCTGTTATATAGGAACACAAGGGAGAACGGCGCATGATTCAAATGCAGACAATACTTGATGCCGCTGACAACAGCGGTGCGCGTCGCCTTATGTGCGTTAAAGTGCTGGGTGGTTCCAAGCGCCGCTATGCAAGGGTTGGAGATGTTATTAAGGTCAGTGTGAAAGAGGCAATAGCCCGTGGCAAGGTAAAAAAAGGCGAGGTCTACAAAGCGGTTGTAGTGCGTACGCGCAAAGGCGTGCGCAGGCCTGACGGATCGCTGATAAGGTTCGATTCGAACGCGGCTGTTCTGCTTAACAATCAGCTGCAGCCGATTGGAACTCGTATTTTTGGCCCGGTGACCCGTGAACTGAGAAGCGCTACGTTTATGAAAATTGTTTCCCTAGCGCCTGAGGTTCTGTAAGCAATGAACAAGATCAGAAAAGGCGATGAAGTTGTAATTCTTACCGGCAAGGACAAAGGCAAGACAGGTACCGTGTTAAAGGTGTTGACCGAGGAAGACAAGCTTATCGTCGAAAACGTCAATATGGCTAAGCGACATACTAAGGGTAATCCCATGCAGGGTACTGCGGGCGGAATTGTAGAGAAAGAAATGCCTATTGATGTATCCAATGTAGCCATTTTCAACCCTGTAACGAAGAAGGCCGATCGGGTAGGTTTTCGGGTTCTTGAAGATGGTCGCAAGGTGCGTTTTTACAAGTCAAATAATGAAGTTGTGGATGTCTAGAAAAGGCACTGTTTACAAGTAATAAAATATGAGCAGATTACAGGAATTTTACAAGCAGACGGTCGCCCCCCAGCTCAGAGAGCAGTTTGGATACAAGACTGTTATGCAGATACCGCGTATTAGTAAAATTACGCTCAATATGGGTCTTGGCGAAGCCGTGGCTGATCGGAAAGTAATTGAACATGCGGTCGAGGATCTAGCAAAGATCAGCGGCCAGAAACCTGTTGTTACTATATCAAGAAAGTCTGTTGCGAATTTTAAGCTGCGTGAAGGCTGGCCGATAGGTTGCAAGGTAACACTTCGCCGCGAGCGCATGTATGAATTCCTGGATCGATTGATCTCGGTTGCAATCCCACGTATTAGGGACTTTCGTGGTTTTAGCCCACGGTCTTTCGATGGAAGGGGCAATTACAGTATCGGAGTGAAGGAACAGATCATCTTTCCTGAAATTGATTATGACAAGATCGATTCCTTGCGCGGGATGGACATCACGATTACGACGACCGCGCGGACGGATGATGAGGCTCGCGCATTATTAACAGCATTTAAATTTCCAATACGTAGTTAAGGGAACCGGATTATGGCAAAAACTTCTATGGTAAACCGCGAAAACAGACGTATTAAGCTCGTGCAAAAATACTCTGCAAAACGTCAGGCATTGAAGGCCAAAATAGTTGATTCCTCACTTTCTGAGCAGGAGCGTGCTGAAGCACGCAAGAAGCTGAATATGCTGCCACGGGATTCCAGCCCTTCGCGATTACGTAACCGGTGTAATCTGACTGGCAGACCACATGGCTATTACCGTAAATTTGGACTGGGTAGAAACAAGTTACGCGAAGCTGCCATGCGTGGGGATATACCCGGACTGGTCAAGGCAAGCTGGTAACAAGGCTGCCACCAGGTAAAAAAGAAACACATGTTACATGATGAATATTGAGAGAATTGATTAAATGAGCTTGCAGGATCCAATTTCAGATATGTTATGCCAGATCCGTAATGGCCAGGCCAGGTCGAGGGCACAGGTAGTCATGCCTTCCTCCAAGCTGAAAGTGGCGATTGCAGAGATCTTGAAACAGGAAGGTTATATCTCCGGTTACCAGGTACAGGAAAACGATGCGAAACCGACGCTGGCGATTGAACTCAAGTATTTTGAAGGCAAACCCGTAATTGAAAAATTGCAACGGGTCAGCAGACCGAGCCTGCGGCAGTACAAGGCCACGGATGACCTGCCCAGCATACTTGGCGGCTTCGGAACGGCCATTATTTCTACCTCCAGAGGTGTTATGACAGACCGGTCAGCACGTGCCGAAGGGATCGGTGGCGAAGTGTTATGTATTGTGGCTTGATGAGATAAGACTGATGTCCAGAATAGCAAATAATCCGATTACACTCCCTGCTGGGGTCGAGGTCACGATCAATGGCAGTGCCCTGGTGGTCAAGGGCAAGAACGGTGAGATGAAGCATCAGGCCCATCCACTTGTTTCTGTGAAACAGGAGGATGGTGTTCTGAAATTTGAGGCAACAAACAACTCGAAAAGTGCCAAGGCCATGTCTGGCACAACCCGTGCTCTGGTGCAGAATATGGTGACCGGAGTAAGCGAAGGCTTTCAACGTAAACTCGAAATCATCGGAGTGGGCTACCGCGCCCAGACTCAGGGGAAAGTGCTGAATCTTACGCTTGGATTTTCGCATCCTGTGAAATTTGATATCCCGGAGGGCATTACGATTGAAACTCCTTCCCAGACAGAGATCGTCGTTAAAGGTGTGGATAAACAGCAGGTAGGGCAAGTCGCAGCCAATATTCGTGACTATCGTCCGCCGGAACCCTATAAAGGGAAGGGTGTACGTTATTCTGATGAACGTATTATTCGTAAGGAAGCCAAAAAGGCTTAATTGATATGAACAAGAAAACAGCAAGATTACGTCGGGCCCAGCGAACACGCGCCAGGATCAGGGAACATGGGGATAATCGCCTCTGTGTCCATAAGACTCCGCGTCATATCTATGCCCAGATCATTGCACCAAATGGCGCACAGGTGATTACCAGTGCCTCCACACTGGATAAGGAATTGCGAGGCAAGGTTAAGTATACCGGTAATGTCGAAGCAGCAGCAGCCGTGGGCAAGATCCTGGCTGAACGTGCCAAAAAGGCAGGCGTTACACGAGTTGCTTTTGATCGTTCAGGTTTTAAATATCATGGCCGTGTCAAGGCGCTGGCTGATGCCGCGCGTGAACAGGGTATGGAACTATAGAGGTAGTCATTAATGGCAGTTTCTGAATCAATAACAGGTAATGAGGATCTCCAGGAAAAACTGGTTGCGGTCAATCGTGTCGCGAAAGTGGTCAAGGGTGGCCGCCAGTTCGGTTTTGCCGCATTGACGGTAGTTGGCGATGGAAACGGCAAGGTGGGATTTGGTCGTGGTAAGTCACGCGAGGTGCCGGTGGCTATACAGAAGGCTATGGAAGATGCCCGCCGAAACATGATTTCCGTTCCGTTAAAAGATGGAACCCTGCATTACGCTGTTACAGCACGGCATGGCGCAGCAAAGGTTTATATGCAGCCTGCCTCCGAGGGTACGGGTATTATTGCTGGTGGCGCGATGCGGGCCGTATTTGAAGTCGTTGGTATACATAACATCCTAGCCAAGTCCATTGGTTCGACCAATCCTATTAATGTAGTACGCGCAACCATCAAGGGTCTGCAGAACGTTGCTTCACCTGAGCATATTGCGGCCAAGCGGGGCAAGAAGGTCAAGGATATAGTGGAATAGTCAGATGGCAGGCAAGAGCAAAAAGATTAAAGTTACATTGACACGCAGTACCTGCAAACGACTGGCAGGCCACAAGGCCTGTGTTTCAGGACTGGGTTTGCGTCGAATCGGCCATACAGTAACACTTGATGATACGCCGGCGGTACGTGGCATGATCAACAAGGTTTCCTACATGGTTGCAGTTGAGGAAGCATAAGATGCGTTTGAATACAATCAAACCACAGGCGGGTTCAAAGTCGGCAGGAAAGCGTCCAGGAAGGGGCATTGGGTCCGGACTGGGTAAAACTGGAGGACGGGGCCACAAGGGCCAGAAATCACGTTCCGGTGGTTTTCATAAAGTGGGCTTTGAGGGTGGCCAGATGCCACTTCAAAGGCGTCTGCCTAAATACGGTTTCAGTTCCAGGATTGGCCAGACTACGACAGAAATTCGTCTCAATGAACTTGCGAAAATCGATGCCGATGTAATTGATCTGGAGGCCCTGAAGGCGGCAAACCTAGTCGTGAAAAGTATTAAGCGCGCGAAGATTATCTGCTCGGGTGAATTGCAAAAGGCAGTGACTGTAAAGGGTCTGGGCGTTACCAAGGGCGCAAGGGCTGCCATTGAGGCAGTCGGCGGCAAGGTCATAGAGGAATAAATGTCGGCAGTCACTCCGGCAATCCCTGGTGGTCTGGCAGGACTGGGTAAGCTTAAGGAGCTGCGTCAGCGGCTGCTTTTTGTACTGATTGCTCTGTTTGTCTTCCGGGTTTGTACTTTTATTCCCGTACCGGGCCTGAATCCGGATGCTCTGGCCGATATGTTTAACCGCCAGTCCGGGACAATCCTGGACATGTTTAACATGTTTTCAGGCGGGGCACTGCGCAGATTGTCCGTGGTTGCCCTGGGGATCATGCCATATATTTCGGCATCGATTATTATGCAGTTGCTGTCATTTATTGATCCCAGACTGAAGCAGTTGCGCAAGGAAGGTGAGATGGGTAGAAGGAAGATTACCCAGTATACGCGTTATGGCACAGTCATACTGGCGACATTCCAGGCCATCGGTGTAGCAGTGGCACTGGAAGGGCAAAATGTCGTGCTGGCCCCCGGGCTGAGTTTCAGGATTACAGCTGTAGTTACCCTGGTAACGGGGACCATGTTCCTGATGTGGCTGGGTGAACAGATTACCGAGCGTGGTGTGGGTAATGGTATTTCCATGATCATCTTTGCCGGTATTGTGGCCGGGCTGCCTGCCGCGATTGGAGGCACGCTTGAATTGTCACGCACGGGTGAAATGCATTTGCTGGCTGTTATCGCCCTGTTTGCACTCGCCATTGTGGTTACCGGCTTCGTGGTCTTTGTGGAAAGGGGCCAGCGTCGCATTACGGTTAATTATGCCAAGCGGCAGGTGGGCAGAAAGATGTATGCAGGACAGTCCAGCCATTTGCCGTTGAAACTGAACATGTCGGGCGTGATACCGCCGATATTTGCGTCGAGTATCATCCTGTTTCCGGCCACGCTGGGTAGGTTGTTTGGTCAGGGAGAAGGAATGCGCTGGTTACAGGATTTTGCAACTAGCCTGTCACCGGGACAACCGTTGTATGTGATGTTGTATGCAGGGTTTATTGTGTTTTTCTGCTTTTTTTACACTGCGATCGTATTTGATCCCAGGGAAACAGCAGAAAACCTGAAAAAGTCAGGGGCATTCATACCGGGAATGCGACCGGGTGAACAGACAGCCGGATATCTTGATACCGTGTTGACGAAACTGACCCTGGCTGGCGCGGTTTATATTACGGCAGTCTGTTTACTGCCCGAGTTTTTGATACTGAAATTTAATGTGCCGTTTTATTTTGGTGGCACATCCTTGTTGATTATTGTTGTAGTTGTTATGGATTTTATGTCACAGGTTCAGGCCCATTTGATGTCACATCAGTATGAGGGACTGATGAAGAAGGCAAACCTCAAGCGTCATGGCAGGCGTTAGAGATTTGACGGGAGAATAATGATGAAAGTAAGAGCCTCAGTTAAAAAGATGTGCCGGAATTGCCGGATTATTCGCCGCAAGGGTGCCGTGCGTGTGATTTGTTCTGATCCACGGCACAAGCAGCGCCAGGGCTGATTGCTTGAGAGGATTATTGGAGAATTAATATGGCCCGTATAGCCGGTGTAAATATACCCGATAACAAACATTTGAATATTGCCCTGACCTATATCTACGGAATAGGCCGCAACAGGGCCATAGATATATGCAAGACAGCCAGTCTGGATCCTGCGGCAAAGGTCAATGCCCTGTCAGAAGAGGATCTGGACAAGATCAGGGCAATAGTCGCTGAAGAGCTGGTTGAAGGCGATTTGCGCCGTGAGGTCTCTATGAACATTAAGCGTCTTATGGATATGGGGTGTTACCGCGGCATTCGCCATCGCCGTGGCTTGCCTCTAAGGGGTCAGCGTACCCGCACGAATGCCCGTACGCGCAAGGGACCAAGACGCAGTATCAAGAAATAGGATGGTAACAGGTTGGAATTATGGCAAAAGTAACCACTCGTAAAAAACGTGTTAAGCGAACTGTTGTTGACGGCGTAGCGCATATTCACGCTTCATTCAACAATACGATCATCACTATTACTGATCGTCAAGGTAATTCACTTGCCTGGGCAACAGCCGGTGGCAGCGGATTCCGCGGTTCACGCAAGAGCACACCTTTCGCCGCTCAAGTTGCTTCCCAGAAAGCTGGTGAAGCTGCCAAGGAGTTTGGACTTAAAAATCTGGAAGTGTTTATCAAGGGCCCCGGACCAGGCAGGGAATCGGCCGTGCGGGCACTTAATGCGGTAGGTTACAAGATTACGAATATTACGGACGTGACTCCTGTACCGCACAATGGTTGTCGTCCGCCAAAGAAACGACGCGTTTAAGATCGGAGTTAATTATTTATGGCACGTTATCTAGGACCAAAATGCAAGCTGAGCCGGCGTGAGGGCACAGACCTGTTCCTCAAGAGCAGGGCGCGTCCGCTCGAATCGAAATGTCAGATAGACAAAATTCCAGGAGAGCAGGCGGGTAAGGCCAAGCGTCTTTCGGATTATGGATTACAGTTGCGTGAAAAACAGAAATTGCGCCGAATTTATGGCATACTCGAGAAGCAGTTTCGTAATTATTATTTTGAGGCCGCCCGCATCAAGGGCTCAACCGGTGAAAACCTTCTGAGATTGCTTGAGCAGCGTCTTGATAATGTCGTTTACCGGATGGGTTTCAGTTCTACACGCAATGAAGCACGCCAACTTGTCAGTCACAAATCAATTCTTGTGAACGGCAGGACGGTGAATATCCCGTCTTACCAGGTACGACCCTCCGATACGATTGCTGTGAGGGAGAAGGCCAAAAACCAGTTGCGCATACAGGATGCGCTGACTGTTGCTGAACAGTTCGGTTTTCCTGAATGGGTGGATGTGAACCCGAAGAAAATGGAAGGTGTTTTCAAGTCTGTGCCTGAAAGGAGTGATTTACCTCCTGATATCAATGAACAACTCGTAGTCGAGCTTTACTCCAAGTAAGCCGAGGGAGGAACCAGACGCATGTCAGTTGCATTTAATGAATTATTGAAACCCCGCCGTGTCGACGTCAATCCAGTCAGCGGTTTTTCTGCAAAGATAACCATAGAACCCCTGGACAGGGGCTTCGGACATACCTTGGGCAATGCCTTGCGCCGTGTCCTGTTATCATCCATGCCGGGATGTGCGGTTGTCGAGGCAGAAATTGAGAATGTTCTGCACGAGTACACTACTATTGAAGGCGTACAGGAAGATGTCACGGATATACTCCTGAACCTCAAGGGTCTGGCTATTCGTATGCATGCCAAGGACGAAGCCACGCTTACCTTGAGAAAGAGTGGCCCCGGTGAAGTACGGGCCAGCGACATCGCTGTTGATCACGATGTGGAAATCGCCAATCCTGATCATCTGATTGCAAATTTGACCAAGTCAGGTGAGCTCAATATGACCATGAAGGTTGTCAGGGGTCGTGGTTACCATGCCGTGACAATTGGTGATAGCGAGGAAGATCATGCGATAGGCAGACTCAAGCTTGATGCCTCCTTCAGCCCGATTAAAAGGGTCTCCTATGAGGTACAGAGCGCGCGTGTGGAACAACGTACTAACCTCGACAAGCTGATTCTTGAGATTGAAACCAACGGTACTATCGATCCTGAAGATGCGGTTCGTGAAGCTGCAAGGATACTGCGCAATCAGTTAAGTGTATTTGTTGATCTTGAGGCCGAGGAGGCCCAGGCAGATACCGTTGCCAGTGAACCGGATGTCGATCCTATTCTGTTGCGTCCGGTCGATGACCTTGAGTTGACTGTCCGTTCCGCCAATTGTCTCAAGGCAGAGAGCATTTACTATATCGGTGATCTTATCCAGCGGACCGAGGTTGAATTGTTGAAGACCCCAAATCTCGGCAAGAAGTCGCTGACCGAGATCAAGGATGTGCTGGCCTCACGCGGCTTGTCACTGGGCATGCGGCTGGAGAACTGGCCTCCTGCTGGTCTCTACGAAAACAAGGACAGTTAACAGTCAGTCCAGATATTTAAGAGAGAATAGTTATGCGTCATCGTCAAAGTGGTAGAAAACTGAACAGGAACAGCAGTCACAGGAAGGCCATGTTTCGCAACATGGCCGTGTCACTGATGGAACATGAGATGATTAAAACCACCTTACCCAAGGCCAAAGAATTACGCCGTGTTGCTGAACCGTTGATCACGATCGCAAAGAATGATTCTGTCGCAAAGCGGCGCCTGGCCTTTTCCAGGTTGCGGGATCGCGACGCCGTGACCAAACTGTTCAATGAGCTTGGGCCCCGCTACAAGGACCGCCCCGGAGGCTATCTTAGAATCCTCAAATGCGGTTTTCGCCCAGGTGACAAGGCCCCTATGGCGATTGTCGAACTAGTCGGCCGCGAGGCAGGCGAGTCCGGCGAAAAGGAATCGGCAAAGGCCTGAACCTAAACCATCTCACATTAAAAACCGGGCAAGGCCCGGTTTTTTTGTCCTTTTCATTCTTTATCCCTGCCCCTACTGCACGTAAACTGGCCAAATGATCCTGTTATTTACTGATTATGGCCTGCAGGGGCCTTATCTAGGCCAGGTAGAAGCTGTGTTCTACCGGGACGCACGGGGCGAGCGGGTCATTAACTTAGTAGCCGACCTGCCCAGGCAAAATCCCAAGGCCTGTGCCTACCTGCTGGCGGCCTTGGTAGATGAATTTCCCGAGGATGCCATTTTCTTTTGTGTCGTCGACCCAGGGGTGGGTTCGTTTAGGGATCAGCCAGTAATTCTACGTGTAAATCACCGCTGGTATGTCGGTCCTGATAACGGCCTGTTTGATATCGTCTGCCGTCATGCGGGGCAAGTCGAGTGCTGGAAGATCAACTGGCGTCCCAAGAGGATATCGGACAGCTTTCATGGCCGGGACCTGTATGCCCCGGTTGTCGCCATGCTGGCCAAGGGTGTGGATATCCCGGGAGAAAAGATCACATGGAAAGATCAGCATGGTTGGCCCGATGAAATGGCCGAAGTGATCTATATCGACACATTCGGGAATTGCATGACCGGACTCAGGGCCGGATCAATCAGCAACAATACAGAACTCAGAATCAACGGGCTCAATATCCCTTACGCAAGCACCTTTTCCGCCATTGGCCAGGGAAAGGCCTTCTGGTACTGCAATTCTATTGGTTTGATTGAAATCAGTGTGAATCAAGGGAATGCTGCAATAGAATTACATCTCTCCGTTGGCAGCAGCCTGTTTAACTCATGAATTAACTTGTCAGGAATAAAAAAACGCCGTCTTATGACGGCGTTTTTAAATTTCCATAATGCGAAGAGTATCAGAACTTCATGCCCAGTACACCCATGAACTTGATTGTCTCGAAATCATAGGTTGCTGTGGGTATGCCGCTAGCCTGTATTTCTGCTTGATTAAAGAGATAGGTAAAGTTCACTCCGAAATAGATATTTTTTAGAATGTCATAATCGAATCCGGCCATAAACTGTCCGGCAAAGTCGATATCATCCCCTTCTACACCAGCTAGAAAATATTGTGCATTGACCTGGGATAACCCGATGCCGCCCCCAGCATATGGATGAAATTTACCGTCAAATGAGCCTTCGTTATCCCTGAAGACGACGTTTACCATGAAAACGTGCGTATCAAACTCAATCTTGTCAGAAGTGAAATCAGCCTCAAGATCGTTGCCGAAAATGTAACTGTATTGTGCACCCACGGAGAGAGTAGGCAACAGCACTCCATCCAGCCAGACAGCACCGCCAAGAGCTGCACCGGTTTCAGCACCTTTCTCAACATTTGGGCCTCCGACCGGTTCTATTTCGGTATCCCCATCTGTCCCGCCTGCCTGGACTTCCACCCTGAAATCTTTAGCATGGACATTTAGTGAAACCAGTGCAAACAGGCAAATAAACAGCAGTTTATATTTATCCATAACCCCTCTCCGATCGATAAATTAAGAAATTCAGGCGAAGTTTATATTGTTTGCAGGAATGTTTTCAAGGTAAATCCGGTAATCGTGCATGTTTATACGTCTCGGTTAACGTTATTTTTACAATTTCATACGATTAATCCGGCACTCAAGGCAACCTGAATATCCTCGAATGTGGGCGCGTTCAGCCCTAATTATGTCATCTCATGCCAGAAGCGCCCAGGCCAGGACCATCTGGCAGCCAAAGCCGACCAGAAACATAAGTGTGCGAACCCAGGGGATAGCAAAGGTATAGGCTACAAGATGGATAATCCTGGCCCAGAAAAAGACAGCTGTGGCATATAGAGTGGTTTCATTACTGTTACCACTGATATGTAACAGTAATATCAACAGACCGAATATCACCAGATTTTCGATCATATTGTAGTGGGCCGCCTTCATGCGATTGGCCCAGGGCGCCATTGGCTTTGGATTTTCCGGATAACCGACTGCATCTTTAAGGCCACGTACGGCTATCATGTTCAGGATATAGGGCATCCAGATTAAGGCTGTAATGACGGTTAGCCAGGCCAGATAGTTCAGTTCCTCAGTCATTTTGTATACCTCTCATGGTTTGAAATATTAAATAGAACTCACTTGGCCCTTGTTTTCAATCCTCCAGTTAATCAGCCAGCTTGTTCTTGAGTAATTCGTTGACCTGTTTTGGGTTTGCCTTGCCCTTAGATTTTTTCATGATCTGGCCGACAAAGAAACCTATCAGCTTACCCTGTTTTTCCGGCGGGCTGTTTTTATACTGTTCAACCTGCTGTGGGCTCTCGGCGATGACTTCGTCCACCATCTTTTCTATGGCATCGGAATCGGTGACCTGCTTCAGGCCTTTTTTCTCGATGATTTCATCTGCAGATCCCTCGCCGTTCCACATGGCCGTAAAGACTTCTTTAGCAATATTGCTGGAGATGGTATTGTCCTTGATGCGCTTGATCAGCCCCCCGAGCATCTCACCTTTTATCGGGCTTTGATTATAATCCTTGTTTTCCCGGTTAAGTGCAGCGGCCACTTCGCCCATGACCCAGTTGGCGCTGAGTTTTGGTTCACCGCCGGAATGCTGGACGGTCGTTTCAAAGAAAAGGGCGAGCGCAGGCCCAGCGGTTAGGTTATCGGCATCATATTCAGATAAATGATATTCTTCAATGAAACGCCTTTTCATGGCATCAGGGAGCTCCGGCAAAGACTGTTTAATCTCGTTGATGATTTTCTTCTCAATTTCAATTGGTAATAGGTCGGGGTCCGGAAAGTAACGGTAGTCGTTGGCCTCTTCCTTGCTGCGCATTGACCGGGTTTCATTCTTATTGGCATCGTATAGCCGTGTTTCCTGAATGACTTTACCACCTGACTCGATAACATCAATCTGTCGTTCAACCTCGTAGTTGATCGCCGCTTCCACAAAACGGAATGAATTTAGGTTCTTCAGTTCGGTCCGCGTCCCGAATTTCTTTTCCCCCCTTGGTCTGACAGACACGTTGGCATCGCAACGAAAGGATCCTTCCTGCATATTGCCATCACAAATGCCTAGGTATGTCACAATGGCATGGATTTTTTTCATGTAGGCGACGGCCTCTTTTGCCGAACGCATATCAGGTTCCGAGACTATTTCTATCAAGGGGGTGCCGGCACGGTTGAGGTCAATTCCTGTCAGGTTGCCAAAACCTTCGTGCACGGACTTGCCTGCGTCTTCCTCAAGGTGCGCGCGGGTAACCCCGATGGTTTTTGTTTCACCGTTTCCCAGGGTAATATCTATACTGCCGCGACTTACGATTGGGAGTTCATATTGGCTAATCTGGTAGCCCTTGGGCAAGTCCGGGTAGAAGTAATTTTTACGCGCAAATACGGAGCGAGACGGAATTTCGGCGTTGATGGCCAGGCCAAACATGATAGCCATTCTGACCGCTTCCTTGTTCAAGACCGGCAATACACCGGGGAGGCCAAGATCCACAGCGCAGGCCTGGGTATTGGCCTCGGCACCATAAGCAGTTGCCGCACCGGAAAAGATCTTGCTCTGGGTTGCAAGCTGCGCATGAATTTCAAGCCCGATTATGGTCTCCCACGCCATCACTTGTACTCCGCGGGTTGATGCTGGTGCCAGTCTGTTGCTTGCTGGAAGCGGTGGGCTACGTTCAGGAGCCGTGCCTCTGAGAAATAATCGCCGATGATCTGCATGCCCACGGGCAGACCGTTTAGCATGCCGGCAGGGACTGATATGGCGGGCAGGCCGGCAAGATTGATTGATACGGTATAGATGTCCGAAAGATACATATTGATCGGGTCGTCTATCAGTTCATTCAGCTTAAAGGCGGTTCCCGGGGCAGTTGGTCCGATAATTACATCCACTTCCTTAAGAGCCTGTTGAAACTCGTTGCGAATCAGCCGGCGTATCTTCTGAGCCTTCAGGTAATACGCATCATAGTAACCCGCTGATAGGACATAGGTGCCGATTAATACCCGCCGCTTGACCTCCCGCCCGAATCCCTCGCCACGTGAGCGGCAGTAGAGGTCATTCAGGTCCCGCGGGTCATCACAACGGTAGCCAAAGCGGACACCATCGTAACGCGCCAGATTGGATGAACATTCCGCCGGGGCGACGACATAGTAAACAGGAATGGATAGCTTGGAACTGGGCAGGTTGATCTCATGTATGCTTGCACCAAGTTTCTTGAGTTCTGCGATCCCGTCATGGATGATTCGGCTGATATCTGGGTTGAGCCGTTCATCAAAGTATTCAACCGGTAGGCCGATCTTCAACCCCTCGAGCGGGTTTTCGAGTTGCGAGGTATAGTCTTCAACGGGTTCATTGGCAGAGGTTGAATCATGTTCATCAAACCCTGCCATGGCATTCAATACCAGTGCAGCATCTTCCGCGGTGCGCGTCATGGGACCACCCTGGTCCAGGCTGGAGGCAAAGGCGATCATGCCGTAACGTGAAACCCGGCCGTAGGTGGGTTTAAGTCCTGTAATCCCACAGAGTGAGGCAGGTTGCCTTATGGAACCGCCGGTATCAGTACCAGTTGCCATGGGTGTCAGCCTCGCAGCGACAACGGCTGCTGAACCGCCAGAAGAACCGCCGGGCACGCGGTCCGGATCCCAGGGATTCAGGACCGGACCGTAGTAACTGGTTTCATTGGATGATCCCATGGCAAATTCATCCATATTGGTCTTACCTAGCATGACCATGCCTGCATCATCGAGTTGTCTGACAACAGTGGCGTCATAGGGGGCGATAAAATTATCCAGCATCCTGGAACCGCAGGATGTCTTGATGCCATTGGTACAAAAAATATCCTTATGTACCATAGGTATACCGGTTAACGGACCGGCTTTCCCCGCCTGGATCTTCTTATCGGCTGCCCTGGCCTGTGCCATGGCATGTTCCTCAGTAAGTGTGACGAAGCAGTTGAGTTTATCCATGAATTGTCTGCAGCGCTGAAGATACATCCCGGTTAATTCCTCACTGGATGTATCCCGCTGTTGCAAGGCCTGTGAAAGCTCGGCAAGAGTCTTGTTATACATTTTGCGCTACTGGGGTTCTGATAATGCCATTGAATTTTTTATTCGATTACCTTGGGCACCAGATAGTGTCCACTCTCTACAGCCGGTGCAATATCCTGAAAATGATCCCGCTGATTGGTCTCGGTGACCACATCCGGTCTCAGCCTTGCGCCGAGTTCCAGGGGGTGAGCCAGCGGGCTGACTTGGCCGGTATCGACCTTGTCCATTTGCTCGACCAGTCCCAGGATGTTCGACAGGTCCCGACAGTAGTTCGGGATATCTTCTTCCGAGACTGATAGCCTTGCCAGCCAGGCAATTTTTTCCACATCGGTTTTATCCAACATAAAAAAACTCCAAAATAACCATATATATCAAATAGATAACTTATAATCGCCTAATTTTTAGCCAATGATGACCTTGGTATTTGCAGTATTAGGTCTAAATATTCCCGCAGCGGCTTGATATTCCGCATAAAAATTCATATCGTGACAGGATTCTACCGGATATTAGGTATAAAATGCGACAATTTGCCGGCGCCGGGGCACGTGAACTGTAAAAGTCAATTTAACATGTCCCGCTGCCATTCCCATTAACACTATCAGAAAGCTGGATCATTAATGTTTAACTCAATACGTGGATTATTTTCAAACGATCTCTCGATCGACCTCGGTACTGCCAATACGCTTATTTATGTCCGCGGCAAGGGCATCGTACTCAATGAACCCTCAGTGGTAGCCATCCGGAAAGGTGACAGCATTAACTCAAAGTCTATATGCGCAGTAGGTGCCGAAGCCAAACGCATGCTTGGCAGGACCCCGGGCCATATTACGGCGATCCGGCCGTTAAAGGATGGTGTTATCGCTGACTTCACGGTTACTGAAAAAATGTTGCAGTATTTTATCCGCCGGGTTCATGGTTCAACGCTGTTTAAACCGAGTCCCAGGGTCCTAGTCTGTGTCCCTTGCGGTTCAACACAGGTGGAACGTCGGGCAATCCGTGAATCGGCTGCAGGTGCCGGCGCGCGGACGGTGCATTTGATTGAAGAACCAATGGCTGCTGCGATAGGTGCCGGTATGCCTGTCAGTGATGCTCGTGGCTCAATGGTACTGGATATAGGCGGAGGGACCACCGAGGTTGCTGTTATTTCACTGAACGGTATTGTTTATTCAGATTCAGTACGAATTGGCGGTGACAGGTTTGATGAAGCCATTATCAATTACGTCCGGCGTAATTACGGGAGCCTTATTGGTGACGCTACAGCAGAAAGAGTCAAGCACGAGATCGGATGTGCCTATCCTGGTAATGAGGTCAGAGAAATTGAATTACGTGGCCGTAATCTTGCAGAGGGTATTCCCCGGAGCTTTACGCTAAACAGTAATGAAATTCTTGAGGCATTACAGGAACCGCTGGCCGGTATTGTCGGAGCTGTAAAGAATGCACTCGAGAAAACTCCACCTGAACTTGGTTCAGATGTAGCAGAACGTGGTCTGGTGCTGACGGGGGGTGGTGCACTCTTAAGGGATCTTGATCGCCTATTGATGGAAGAGACAGGGCTGCCTGTCATTGTTGCAGAGGATCCCCTTACCTGTGTTGCACGTGGTGGCGGACGCTATCTGGAAATGATAGATGAATATGGTACAGAAATTCTGGTGATTGAATAATTATTATTCGGATGCAGGGGTGATGGCTTATTAAAACTTTATTTTTAAAAGGCCCGTCTACCAATGTAAAAGTAGTCATATTTATATTGTTGTCTGTTATTTTGATGACAGTGGATCACCGCTACAGCCATCTCAAAACATTTCGATCTGTACTCTCCGTAGTTGTTTACCCAATACAGTATATTGTTGATGTTCCCGCAGCTCTTGCCAGCTGGACGAGAGAAACGCTTGTAAGCCGTAATACATTACTGACGGAGAACGAACGGCTCCGCAAGGAACATCTTCTACTCAGTTCCAAATTGCAGAAGTATGATGTGTTGCAAACGGAAAATGAACGCCTTCGGCTGTTACTTGAATCGTCTCTCAAGTTGAAGGACAGGGTTGTCATTGCAGAACTACTTGCCGTTGATATGGAGCCATTCCGCCATACCGTTATTATTAACAAGGGCAAGAATTCAGGCGCCTATGATGGCCAGCCAATTGTAGATGCCAATGGCATTATGGGACAGATCGTCCATGTCGGCCCTTTCAGCAGTACAGTCCTTCTGATTACGGACCCGACACATGCCTTGCCGGTCCAGATTAACCGTAACGGTTTGCGAGCCATCGCATTGGGTACAGGGGAAAGAAATAATCTACAACTGGTTAACCTTCCCAATAATGCTGATATAAAAGAGGGTGATCTGCTTGTTTCCTCGGGGCTCGGCAGCCGTTTCCCTGCAGGTTATCCGGTTGGCGTGATTTCTGATATTCAGCTTGATCCGGCAGAGCCGTTTGCAAAGGTCAAGGTTGTCCCGAGCGCCAAACTGGAACAGAGCAGGGAAGTATTGCTGGTCTGGCCATATTCTGAAGGCAGGAATGAATCTGAAAAAAAGAGTTTCGTATATCAAAATGAATGAGCAAAAACAAAAAGGTGGCGTGATTATCGTCTGCAGTTTTATTGCTGCATTTATGATGACAGCATTGCCATTGCCCGAATGGGCTGCAAACTGGCGACCTGCATGGGTTGCCATGGTATTGATTTACTGGTGTATGGCGCTACCTAACAAGGTAAGCATTGGCATGGCCTGGAGTACGGGAATAATTCTTGATGTCCTGCAAGGGACGTTGCTGGGACAAAATGCCCTGGGACTGACAGTACTTGCCTATTTTACTGTCAAGGTACACCAGAGGATAAGAATGTTCCCGCTGACTCAGCAAGCGCTTTTTGTCATGTTTCTTATCCTGATATATCAATTGCTGTCGTTATGGGTGCGTGGCCTTATGGGTGTGCCGCCAAGATCATGGACTTATTGGACGCCGGCAATAACAAGTATGCTACTGTGGCCATGGTTGTTTATTATCCTTAGAGATATACGCCGCAAGTACCAAGTGTCCTGATATCGGGCATGCCAGTTAAATTTGCATTCAAGGATAGTGTTGAAGAAACCCGTCTTGTAAAAAAGCGGGTGCTGATTGCGGGTATTGCAATTTCATTCCTGATAGTTTTTCTTCTCCTGAGGCTCATTTATCTCCAGATCATGCAACATGATCACTTCATTACGCTTTCACAGAATAACCGTGTAAAGGTTGTGCCTATTCCTCCAATTCGTGGTCTTATTTACAGCCGTGACGGTGTATTGCTGGCAGAAAACCAGCCTGCATTCAGCCTCGAGGTAATACCTGAAAAAGTCACGGATCTTGATGCCCTGCTTTCAGAGATATCAACAATCGTAATGATAGAGGAAGACGACATAAGGCGATTCAGGAAAGCCATTAAGGAGAAGAGGCGGTTTGAAAGCGTTCCGCTGAAATATAACCTGGATGAAGCCGAGGTGGCGAGGTTCTCTGTAGATAACCATCGCTTTCCAGCGGTTGAAGTGGTTGCGCGGCCTTACCGCCGATATCCTCTCAAGGATCTGACAGCTCATATACTCGGGTATGTAGGTAGAATTGACGAAAATGACCTTGAGAATCTCGATGTGTCAAATTATCTCGGTTCGACACACACGGGAAAAATCGGGATAGAGAAAGCTTATGAAAAAATCCTCCATGGCCAGGTCGGGCATCAGCAGGTTGAAGTCAATGCCCAGGGAAGGGTAATCCGTGTTCTTGAGCGCACGCCTCCGCAGCCTGGCAAGAATATCTATCTGACCATTGATGCCGGTTTGCAAAAGGAGGCCATGGATTCACTTAAGGGTAAACGGGGTGCCATAGTGGCGATGGATCCGAATAACGGGGACATTCTCGCATTGGCCAGTACACCCTCTTATGATCCAAACCTTTTTGTAAATGGCATAGACCATCTGACATATAACAAGCTGCTATCTTCCAAGGATACACCTCTGGTAAACAGGGTTCTGCAGGGGACATACCCGCCTGGCTCAACTATCAAGCCTTTTATGGGTCTGGTTGCGCTCAGCTATAGTGTGCGCAGGCCCGATGATGATATATGGTGTCCGGGCTGGTACACATTAAAAGGGAGCAGCCATCTTTATCGAGACTGGAAAAAACAGGGACATGGGCAGGTGGATCTTCACTATGCCATTATGCAATCCTGTGATGTTTATTATTATGACCTTGCCAATGATCTGGGCATTGACCGCCTCCATGATGGCCTTACATATTTTGGATTTGGCGAAAAGACCGGGATTGATATCGGCGGTGAAGCAGTCGGTCTTGTTCCTTCTCCGGAATGGAAAAGGAAAGTCTACAATCAGCCATGGTTTCCGGGTGAAACCCTGATTGCTGGTATCGGCCAGGGTTCCCTGCTGATTACCCCATTGCAACTGGTCAGGGCAACGGCATCCCTAGCCAATGATGGCCATTTGTTTGCCCCGCATCTTGCTTTCGAGTCAGCGGACCAGATCAGCAACAATCATGATCTTTTACAGTCTATACAATCCGAAGATATCGAAATTTATAATCAGATGCAGTGGAATACAATTAAGAAAGCTATGGTAGATGTAGTGCACGATGAGCACGGAACTGCGCGTGGCAGTGGATATAATGCAAAATATATGTTTGCCGGGAAGACCGGGACAGCACAGGTCATTGCCATAGCACAGGACGAAGAATACAAGGAGGACGATGTCCCTGAAGAATTTCAGGATCATGCTCTATTTATAGCTTATGCACCCGCTGAAAAACCGATGATTGCAGTTGTAGTGGTTGTTGAAAATGGCGGCAGTGGTTCAAGAAGTGCGGCACCTGTTGCGAGACGCTTGTTTGATTATTACCTGAAAGACACTGTTAAAGGATCTGGGTAGATGGAAGATAAATCGCTCGCTCAAAAAATGCATATCGATATGCATTTGCTCTTTGGAATACTTCTGTTATGTGGTATCGGGCTGATCATGATCTACAGTGCAGGAGGCCAGGATATCAAGCTGGTGCTTAGACAAGCAGTTATTATGTTAATAGCGCTCATGTTAATGATTGCTGTTGCCCAGATAAATCCATACCAGCTTCAACGGTGGTCAATATGGTTTTATCTGTTTAGTATTATTTTATTGATCATCGTTCTTTATGCAGGCCATATCGGCAAAGGTGCGCAACGGTGGCTGAATCTTGGACTATTCAAATTTCAACCGTCGGAGATCATGAAGCTTGGTGTGCCAATGGTTATAGCGTGGTATATCTCGGGCAGTAGCTTGCCACCTGCAATTATGCGCGTATTGACAAGTTGCCTGATGATCATGATTCCCGTTCTTCTTATTGCCAAACAACCTGATCTTGGAACAGCGTTACTGGTTGCAACTGCAGGATTCGCTGTGCTGTTTATTGCAGGTATTAGCTGGAGGTTTATCATATCGGTAATGGTAATAATTGCCTCGGCTGCACCTGTTTTATGGCATTTTATGCATGATTACCAGAAACGCAGGGTACTCACATTCCTGAATCCCGAGCAAGACCCTCTCGGTGCCGGCTATCATACCATACAGTCAAAAATAGCAATTGGTTCCGGGGGCCTTTTTGGTAAGGGATGGCTTAACGGTACACAGTCACACCTTGAGTTTTTACCGGAACGTTCTACAGATTTTATTTTTGCCGTTTTCTCGGAAGAGTTTGGGTTGATGGGAGTGATTTTATTACTTACGGCCTATAGTTATATTATCGCTAGGGGGCTGCTTATAGCCCTGAACGCACAGCAGACTTACGGTAAATTACTGGCATCCGGATTAATCCTTACTTTTTTTGTATATGTGTTTGTCAACGTAGGGATGGTTACTGGGCAGCTGCCGGTTGTCGGAGTACCCTTACCGTTGATTAGTCATGGTGGTACATCTATTGTCACATTAATGTTAGGATTCGGAATTTTAATGTCTATCAGTACACATAGAAGAATGTTATCGGGATGATTTCGCCTGTAATGTACAGAATATTTATTAATTCAATTTTATTATTTCTCGTATCCGGCATATGCCTAGCAAATGCACCTCTGGACAGGGCAGCTGTCAGTGATTTTATCAGGTATATGCAAAAAGCCTATGATTTTGATTACGGTGAATTGAGCCGTGTGTTTGAACAAACTGTAAAATCAGACAGGGTTCTTAACGCTATATCCAGACCGGCTGAAAAACTGCCATGGTATCAATATAGAAAAATATTTATACAACCTGGCAGAGTCAAGGCAGGAGTTGATTTCTGGCGTAGCAATGAAAAGACCCTCAAACGGGCTGAGGAAATATATGGAGTGCCACCACACATCATTGTCTCCATAATAGGTGTGGAGACGCTCTATGGAAGCAATACGGGTATTGACCGGGTGATGGATGCGCTTTCAACTCTGGCATTCCACTATCCTGATCGCGCCCCTTTCTTCAAGGACGAGCTTGAACAGTTTCTATTGTTGGCAAGGGAACAGGATATTGATCCTCTTTCCATTAAGGGATCATATGCAGGTGCTATGGGGATGCCACAGTTCATTCCGAGCAGCTACAGGAATTATGCAGTAGATTTTGATCAGGATAATAAGGTTGATATCTGGAAGAATCCGGTCGATGCAATTGGCAGCGTGGCAAATTATTTCAACAGACATGGATGGAAAAAGGGAAGTGCGGTCGCTGTCACCGCTAGCGCCACAGGCGTTAAATACAGGGAATTAATCAATTCTGACCTCAAGCCTGATATCAATACCAGCACTCTTGCTGACTATGGCATAAGCAGTGCCAATGATCTCAATGGAGAGGAAAAGGTAAAGCTGTTAAGCCTTGAGTCAGGAAAAAATGATGAGGAATTATGGATCTGTTTTGAAAACTTCTATGTGATAACACGCTATAATCACAGTCCGCTGTATGCCATGGCGGTTTACCAGCTTTCAGGGCTTATTGCAGATGAATACAGAAAATATGAACTGATTGCCAGATAATATGAACCAGCAGAGTACGATATCAGGATTGTTCATTTCATCCATAATATTTACGTTTCTGGGTGGATGCGGTTCGACCCCGGTACAAGGGGATGGTGCGCCACGGGAAATACCTGTTGATATTTCATCTGTTCCGGACGCAGTTCCCCGGGTTGAGCCTCGAAGCCGATATGGGAACCCTGATTCCTATGTCGTACTTGGCAGACGATATTATGTGATGAATAACAGCGAAGGTTATGTTGAGCGAGGCATTGCCTCCTGGTACGGGAAGAAGTTTCATGGCAAACGCACATCTAGCGGGGAAACTTATAATATGTACGCCATGACGGCAGCACACAAGAGCCTTCCGTTGCCGACTTATGTTGAAGTTATCAATCTTGAAAACCGAAGGAGTGTAGTAGTCAAGGTAAACGATCGTGGCCCGTTCCATGAAAACAGGATAATTGATCTGTCCTACGCCGCCGCAAGTAAACTTGGTATCATTGGCAGGGGTACAGGACTCGTTGAAGTCCGTGCTATAAACCCCCGAACTTATGCCGTCAATAAGCCGTCACCTTCAGGTTACCAGCTTGTGGCAAATAAGGCAGTCGATGAATTTTATATACAGATCGGCGCATTCAGTGAATTTATGAATGCTGAAAATCTGCGTAGGAAGGTTTTGCTCGAGGATACCGGCCTGGTAAAAATTGACCAGGCAAAAGTGAACGGGCAAATGCTATATCGGGTAAGAATTGGGCCAATCAGTGATGTTCTGGCCTCAGATAGAATTGTTGATCAGCTCCTTGATATGGGCATATATGATCATCGTATTGTTGTTGATTGATTTTATTTAATTAAGAAGAGTAAATAAGGGTAATTATGCGTATTATCAGATTGTTTTATATATTGGCTATTTCGCTTGTATACCAGAATTTATTTGCAGCAGTTTCATTAATACCTGCAGCTCCTCAAATCGATGCGTCAAGTTACCTGCTTATGGATTATGACAGCCAACAATTGCTGGTATCGAAAGGCATTGATGAAAAGCTTCCCCCGGCAAGCCTTACAAAAATAATGACAATATATGTCGCAGCTCATGAGTTGAGCAAGGGCAACATATCCCTGGATGATGAAACAGTAGTCAGTGAAAAGGCGTGGAAGATGCCTGGCTCAAGGATGTTTATTGAAGTCAATAAAAGAGTAAAGGTCAGGGATTTATTTCGGGGGATTATTATCCAGTCTGGAAATGATGCGAGTGTTGCATTGGCCGAATATATTTCCGGAGATGAAGCTATTTTTGCCCAATTAATGAACAAGCATGCAGAAAGACTGGGCATGAAAAATTCGCACTTCATAAATGCAACCGGTTTGCCCCATGAAAGTCACTATATGACTGCCAGGGATATAGCCATACTTGCTTCAGCCCTGATCCGGGATTACCCGGACATCTATAGCATTCATTCAGAAAAGCAGTTTACCTATAACGATATAACACAGAGTAACAGGAATCGCCTTTTGTGGCTGGATGAGAGCGTGGATGGAATAAAAACGGGGCATACAGAAGACGCGGGTTTTTGTCTTGTCACTTCCGCAAAGCGGGATGATATGAGGTTGATATCCGTCGTGTTTGGTACCAAGAATGATAACGCAAGAACGAAAGCAAACCAGGTTTTAATAAATTATGGCTTCAGGTTTTTTGAGACCAAGAAGATTTATGGCGCAAGAGAAAAAATTCATACTGCTGATATATGGAAAGGCAATACTGATAGTCTGAATCTGGGCCTGAGGAAAGATCTTTATGTGACTGTTCCAAGGGGTCAGTTCGATAATATAAGTACAGTTTTTGATGTGCCGGATATAATTATCGCACCTGTGAAAGAGGGCGCGCTTGTAGGTCACTTGAGTCTTCTACTGGATGATAAAAAGATTGTCGATAAGCCTCTGGTGGCTATGCAAACTGTGACGGAGGGAGGACTGTTTAAACGCATCAAGGATGAGTTGCACCTCATGATATTAAAATAAAAATGCAAAATGTCTTTTTGAATGGGGAATATCTTCCGTTAAAAAATGCCAAGGTTTCAGTACTGGATCGTGGATTCACATTTGGCGATGGTGTCTACGAAGTTTTTCTCGTTTATCATCGAAACATATTCAGATTTGAAGAGCACCTTCAGAGACTGAATAACAGTCTTTCTGCAATCTATATAAAAAATCCTTATACTGACGAGCAATGGCGTGAACTGCTGATGACTTTGGTGGAGAATAATCCGTCTGATAACCAGTCCCTTTATTTGCAGGTTACCCGAGGCATGTCAGACCGTGATCATGCGATCGACTTGACAGATCAACCCACGGTTTTCGCCATGAGTAAGGCCTTGCCGGAGCGAAATCTGTCCGGTGGGGTCAACGCTATATGTTGTGATGATATTCGCTGGAAGTTATGTGATATCAAGGCCATCACACTCCTACCAAGCGTTTTATTACGACATCAGGCCGCCCTTGCAGGGGCAAAGGAGGCAATACTTCTGAAAGATGGCCATGTTACCGAAGGCGCTGCCAGCAATGTCTTTATCGTCGCTGGCAGCAGAGTCAAGACCCCACCAAAGGATGGGAGTATTTTGCCTGGGATAACCCGTGATCTGGTAGTTGAATTGTTAAATGACTCAGGTATAGGCTGCCATGAAACTGAAATCAGCAAAGAAGAGCTTTTTAATGCTGAAGAAATCTGGATAACCAGTTCCACCTGGGAAATAGTTCCCGTGGTGAAACTTGATGATCAGGTAGTAGGTAACGGCAGTCCGGGCAAAGTGTGGAAGCGGGTTGTTGATATTTACCAGCAATTCAAGAACAGGCAGCAGATTGTCTGATTAACATTTTTATATTACCTCTACCTGCATAATGGAGATTTACAAGATATTCACTATTGAGGCGGCTCACCGCTTGCCCAACCTTCCAGAAACTCATAAATGCAGTCGTTTGCATGGGCATTCCTTTCATATCGAAGTACGCATCGAAGGTAACATGGACGATGAGAAGGGCTGGGTAATGGATTTCGGCGAAATCAGTAAAATCGTTGAACCTGTCATTAAGCAACTCGATCATTACTATTTGAATGATATACCGGGTCTTGAAAACCCTACGAGTGAAAATCTTGCCATGTGGATCTGGCAGAAGCTGCAGGCGAGGTTGAAGGGTCTTAAGACAATATCAATTGCGGAGACCTGCACGTCAGGATGCGTCTATCGCGGGCCCACAGGCAGTTCCTCATGATCTGATTCCCTTTCCTGTATGTAACAAATACAGGCTAAATACAAAGAGTATCATTATAAAAACAGAAATAATAAAGAATGCATAGCCGATATTAATATCGGAAACGCCAAGCACTCCGTATCTGAAAGTATTTACCATGTAGAGTATGGGGTTCAGTTTTGATGCCACTTGCCAGAATTCCGGAAGTAAATTAATGGAATAGAACACCCCGCCAAGATAAATGAGTGGTGTAAGAATAAAAGTCGGAATAATTGAAATATCATCAAACTTGCGGGCAAAAACTGCATTTATAAAGCCACCGAGTGAAAACAGGATAGATGTCAATATCACTACAGCAATCACTATAGTGTAACTGTGGATGTGCAACTTGGTAAAAAAAAGTGCAACGAGTGTTACTACAAGTCCGACAAGCATACCACGGGCAACACCACCAACAATATAACCCAACAAAATAATAAAATTCGGGATAGGTGCCACCAGCATCTCTTCAATGTGTTTTTGAAATTTGGCGCCGAAAAACGAGGAGACAACATTGGCATAGCTATTATTGATTATAGACATCATTATTAGACCGGGCGCTATATACTTGACATAGGAAAAGCCCTGCATTTCTCCTATTCTCGTTCCAATCAGGTTGCCAAATATTAGGAAATATAATGCCATACTGATAGCCGGCGGCAGGATTGTTTGTACCCATATGCGTGTAAAGCGATCGACTTCCTTTATGACGATGGTACTAAAAGCAGTTAGATACAGGCGAGAACGTGACATGATCAAACCTTTTCCCTGGTATCTTTATCGAGTAGCCTGACAAAAAGTTCTTCGAGCCTGTTTGATTTGTTACGCATGCTTATCACGTTGATACCCCGGTCCGATAGCATACTGAAAAGATCATTCAGATTCTGACCCCTTGATATCTCAACCTCTATGATTGCATCATCTTCTTCCACCTTGTACAGGTTAAAGCCATCAATTACAGGTAATGTCTTCAGGGGGCTGTCAAGATCCAACACGAACCTTTCTATATGGAGCTTGCCCAGCAGTGATTTCATTGAACTGTGTTCAATAATCTGTCCATGATCAATAATTGCGATATTCCTGCAGAGGCATTCAGCTTCTTCAAGATAGTGCGTAGTCAATAAAATAGTTGTCCCCTGTCTGTTGATTTCCCGCAGAAACTGCCACATTGACCGCCTTAACTCCACATCTACACCTGCAGTCGGCTCATCAAGTATCAATAATCTGGGTTCGTGAATTAGGGCTCTTGCAATCATCAGTCTGCGCTTCAGGCCACCAGACAGTGTTCTGGAGGTATCGTTTCTTTTTTTCCATAAACCAAGTTGTGTCAGGTATTTTTCAGCACGCTCATAGGCCTTGCGTCTCCTGATCCCATAATATCCGGCTTGGTTCAGAACAATTTCCATGCAGGTTTCGAACTGGGAAAAATTTATTTCCTGGGGAACTATCCCGATCATGGATTTGGCTTCGACCACGTCTTTATCAAGATCGTAATCATAGACAAATACCTTGCCGCCCGTTTTTTTTACCAGGGTTGTGATAATGCCTATTGTTGTGGACTTGCCTGCCCCATTCGGGCCAAGCAACGCAAAGAAATCTCCTTGAGCTACTTCAAGGTTAATGCCCTTCAGGGCATGCAGACCATTGGCGTAGGTTTTTTCCAGCTTGGATATGCGTAGAGCTTTCACTGATATTTAGTTCAGGGAATAAATTATGAAAATTACAAAGCCTGTCAAACGGGCTTTATACAGGAAAGAAGTATACCAGAATCAGGTCTGTCTGATATTTTTCAGTTTGATTTTTTGCTGTACATGCTTTGCCTTAAGAATCTTGGCAAGGGTACTGTCACGTTTTAACAGCAGGCGAAAATACTGCTTGGGAATTTGTATAAGACTTGATTGTTCATTGGTTCTGGCATACGCATTACGGGTTCCCTTGCTGTCAGGCATTAACGCCTGCTCGCCAAAATAATCACCTTTCTTCAATTTTGCCAGAATAACGACATTTCCATCCGAATCTGTAGTAAATATCTCGATCGTGCCGGATAAAATCACATACATGGCATCGCCTTTTTGGGCTTCCTTTAACACAAAATTACCCGGCGGCACGTTGATTACTTCTGTCCATTCATCGATGGACAGGAGTTCTGAACGGTTCAGGCTCCTGAACAACGGGATCATAGTAATAAGGTCGCGGACAGGATTAGGTGGTAACGGCTGTGGTGCCGGGGCCCTGGTGGCGGCTGGAGCTGCTGCCGGGGCTTTTTTGCCCACCGCAGGTTTGGGTTGGGCAGGTTTGGGTTGGGCAGGTTTCGGCCGGGACATTGCCGCCTTGTTAATGGCGGTAATTTCCTCGTCTTCTTCTAGCTTGAAGCTGTCCCGTTTAACACTGAGCAATACATATTTTTTATCTATTTTGAAGACCTTGGCGGGATAAAGGACCTTGACGCTGGCATTTCGCCGGCCGGTGCTTCCCGGGAGTAATGAACGCTCACCAAAAAAATCGCCTGTGCGCAGGGTGGCAATGGAAATCTCACGGTTACTGCCTTCGGCCTTAATCAGGATTTCGACGGAGCCTTCCAGGATGATGTACATGCAATCACCGATTTCGGACTCCCGGATGATGACATCCCTTGGAGCATACTCTTCAATGCGGTTTTCAGGCGCTTCGAGGATTTTTTGCAGAATATCATCCTGCAGAGACCTGAATATCGGTGTATTTTTAAGTAACTCTTTCTGTAGTTTCAAACCGTCCATCTATCATGCCTGATTACAAGTGGTATGGACCTATTATTCATTCCTCGTGCTTCGGGAGGAATACTCTCTCTGGGACACATTATTATCCTGTACCCGTTTTTTTGCAAAACAGAACAACCTGAACTGATATATAAATCACTAAGTTAAGCATTTGGAGTCATAACACCCGATTATCCATTAATTTACCTGGTCTGACCCGTTCTCCAGCAGATTATCCAGCCACATATTAGAGAGCTTTTCCTGGACGGAGTTCTGTCTCAGGCGGGCATTCAGGTTTGGGAAGTCCACCCTGTCGAGGTCCTGATCCTGGTTGTAGCAGGAATAGACAAAATATTCTTCCCCCGTCTTAGGATCGACATGTTTGCACAGGCACTGGGCGCAGACGCCCTTCATCATGCACTGCATGGGGGAGTTTATCGAGCCTATAGCAGTATGACCGGGCTTAAGATAAGGCTTAAGGCGCCCGTAACGGGCTTCCTTCACTGCCGCCATCATCCTGTCTGAACCGATTACGATGGTATGATCAACATCCTGTAGGCTGATGGAGGTCGCTCCCAAATCACCACTGGCATAGGCCTCAATAGCCTCAAGAATATTGCCTACACAGGTCTTATCCTGTGGCCGATTTGGCTGTATCGGTATGATGCCAGGGGCAGGGTCCACAGACCAGACAATCACATCCGAGGCCGCCTCGATCTCGGAGACCTTGAATACGTCCTCAGGATTTTTATAGCCTGCAAAGTAAATGACCTTGTTACCCGCCGCCCGCAATGCCTTGCCTATTGAAAACTGCACGGCGTTGCCAAGGCCGCCCCCGATCAGCATCACGGTCTTGTTTTCCATAATCTCGGTGGGTGTCCCCGTAACACCCATGACCACCAGGGGATCACCGGGTTTCCAGAGGCGGCAGAGTTTTGAAGAACTGCCCATCTCCAGTGCAATGAGTGAGATCAGTCCTTTTTCCTTGTCCACCCAGGCGCCAGTCAGGGCCAGACCTTCCGCTGCTAAAATGGTGCCATCGACCTCCGTCGCCAGGGATTCATAATTCTGAACCCTGTAAAACTGCCCCGGCTGGAACTTTCGGGCCTGCAAGGGCGCCCTGACGATAACATCTACGATGGTCGGTGTCAGCCGGCTTACCTTAACCACGTTGGCCTGCAATTCATTTTCGAGGTGGCTGAAGAGCCGTCTCAAGTCGTTGTCACGTTGTGTCTGATCAGCGGGGTCAAGTGATGCCAGCTCCTTCTCAAACAGTTTCACCACATAGGGATAACCGTCCTTGGCACTTGCCATGGCCTTGACTACATTACCGGCATAGACTGGATGATTGTCTCCGTAAAAGGAAATATAACGCCCATCCTTATGGTAGGAAGTGAACGGCGCCGGTTTTCCGAGCTTGGGCAGGGCCGTGTCATCCATGGGCACCAGTTCAGGCAGGTCGCTGTCATCCTCCCAGTGAGGTTCATAACGCTGGAAGAATTTTGCTGCCATACGGAAGGTATAGGGGTGTTCACTTTCATAAATGGTGTTGGGTGATGTCCCGGCGGCGATGAACAGGCTTCTGAGAGGAACCTCGACTTTTTCGCTGGGTACCCATTTCCCTTCCTTTAGTCCCAGCTTTTCAAACTTGACGGCCTTGAGTGCGCCGTGCTCATCTTCTATGGCCTCATGCGGGCTCATACCCTCGGCTAGGTGTATCCCTTCGGCCAGAGCCTCATGGATCTCTTCGTGGTTCTGGCGATAGGCGGGAGAATCCTTGATGCCCTTGCGGTAAAACATGGTGACGCCCCCCCACTTTTCAATAAGTGGCTGAAAATTGGGCTTCTCTCCGGCCGCCCTGGCGCGTTCCCGCTCCGCTACGATCTGTTTGCCGTGGTCCAGGTACTCATCAAGGATCTCCAACTCCTCCGGGTTATACCGGGCACGGATGGCCTCCTCACCGTGCTTTTCCGCCAGGGCGGTATAGCGTTTTATTATCTTTTCAACCTGAATAGGATAGTAAGCAGTTACTTCAGTTGTGGTATCAATCGCTGTCAGTCCGCCACCGATAACGCCTGCGGGCAGGCGGACCTGTATGTTGGCGAGCGTGTTCGCCTTTCCTGCACCGGTCAACTGCAGTGCCATGAGGAAATCTGAAGCCTTCCGAATGCCCCGTATAAGGTTGTTTTTGAGGCCAATAATAGTCGGCTTGCCGGCACCACTGGCAATGGCGATATGATCCATGCCCAACCCCCAGGCATCCTCTATGGTCAATGTGCCGCCGAAGCGTATCCCGCCGAAACAGCGGAAATTATTCCGCCTGGCGAGGCTCAGGTAGATAACTTTGAGGAAATTTTTATCCCAACGCACGGTAATACCGTATTCTGCCACGCCGCCGAAACCGGTCAGAATCCGCTTGTCGAGGTCTTCATAGAGGTCTCGGAAGTCCCTTATCGGCTCAGGCGGTTGTCCATCACTGCCTACCAGCGACCCGGGAAGCGGTTCTATCTTCAGGGCGTCGATACCGACTATACCGAAACCCTCATTGGACAAATAATGGGACAGGGTATAACCGGAAGGTCCCATGCCGACGACCAGTACATTCTTACCGTTATAAGGTAGTGCATGAGGACGCTTGATGTTCAGGGGATTCCAGCGCGTCAGCAGGCTGTAAATCTCGAAACCATAGGGCATGAAAAGCACATCCGTGAGTACGTTGGTCTCTATCTGCGGAATATTGACCGGGTCGGTCTTCTGATAGATACAACCTCGCATGCAGTCATTACATATCCTGTGACCTGTCCCGGGACACATCGGATTGTCGATCATAATCATTGCCAGCGCCCCGATGTTATCGCCTTGGCGCTTGACCGTGTGCATTTCCGATATCTTTTCACCGAGAGGACAACCGGTGATGGGCGTACCCAGGGAATTTGTTTTGAACTCCCCGCTACGCTTGTTGCGCATGCCCTTGGAGCAGGAATCCGTGTCCCGTTCGTGGCAATAAATACAGTGATCAACCTCATACAGGATCTGGCGCTGGTTGTAGCGGGGGTCTGTCAGGGCAAAGCCATCCCTGCGGCGGTGCGCATGCTCTTCACACACCCAGGTACTGAAACCGTCCCGTTGCCGGGTATCGTGATGCACCAGTTCTTCAAAATCTTTTTTGCCGGGTGTCTTGAAGCTCATCCAGCCGGCAACGACGGTATTCAGTTTGTCATCATGACGTGCGGCAAAGGCCCAGTGCCGTATTACATCAAGTAATTCTGAAATAAAGGAAGCGGGGTCACTTTCAGATAGGGTAGCACTGAATTCACGAGCCGCCTGTACATCTGCCTGCAGGCTCTGGCGAATTTCACTCACCTTCTGATCGGCACTTTGATACTCGCTGTCTTCACCCTTCGCGAGGGTTGCATAGTGCCTGTGGAGACTGATGAGAGTTGCCGCCGCACGGCTGATGGTCAGTTCAAGATCATTCTCTACTTTGCAGCTGGGGAAAACTGCCTGCAACAGGAGGTCGAGCCGGGTCCGGATCTGCTGGATGTCCCATTGACTGATATCGGCATCCTTGAAGGAATTGGCCAGCTTGCCCACCAACTCATTGCGGAAGACAAATACATGCTCAACTTCATCACGTATCTTTTCCCGCTGCACCTCGCGCTCATCTTCTACATTGAAGAGACGTGCCACGAATTCACCGATATGGGGGGCTAGGCGAATCAACAGCTCTGAAACGGCCTGGGGAGACATGCCCTCGCCGTTACTTTCCCGGTAGGAAAGGTACTCAGAATATAGGCCCGGGAGCGAGGCCCTCAACTGTTCGTCAAATGCACCGAGCAGGTCTTTCAGCCGCTCAGGCTGGTATAAATCAGCATAACTAAACCCGTCGATGCCAAGGGTGAGATCATCAACTACCTCGTTCTTTGCAATCTGTGACAACTGTATGACCTTGTTGAGTATAAAAAACCGTGCGTATAAGAGAAAACCTCAGTGGCGGGCATGTTGCCGAACTCGGTTTATGATTAAAAGTAATTATTTTCTATATTTTTATAAATAAATAGAATAAAAATAGAAATAATCACCGTATTATGACACACTGCACAATAAATATGGAAATGATAGCTTGGATAGGATCAGGCGTCCTTTCTGGTCTCGGTGACGTCCATCGAGTCAGAATCACCGCCCCCACCTCCTTGTCTTGCTGGCGGGGACTGGACCTCTGTCCCCGGAAAGGGGCTGAAGGGAAAAGGCCGCATTTCTGACTGAAAGGTGACATATTGCAGGATCTGGTTGGCGTAGTCTGAGAGCCCCTGGCTGAAGCTCTCTAAGCGCTCGTTGAGGGAACCGGTAAAGACCTTAGTTAGGAACTGGAAAATAACCAGTAACCAGATGATACCGACCAGGAAGTAAAAAATAATGCCGAAGATTACTATAAATAGGCCTCTTAGCCAGGTATCAATATTGCGTACATTCTCTTTAACGTCCATAACCCCTCCCTTATCTTGGCCCAACGTTGATAATCATGAACCTGAAAAAAGTATAACTATTCTCTTGAGAAAAATCTGCATTACGCTCCCGCTCTGAGCGAAACAGCGCTGGACCGGGCATAATATGTTAGTATTTTTAAAATAAACACATGCCATACAAGATGCCTATTCAAGAAGATTCCGCATTGAAATTTCCCTGCAGGTTTCCTATCAAGGTCATGGGCCGCGCAGAGCACGACTTTGATGCCCTTGTTGTAAGTATCATCCGCCGGCATGCGCCGGACTTTTCTGATTCGACGGTCAAATCGCGTTTGAGTCGCGGTGGCCGATATCTTTCCGTTACCATTACGATCAATGCCCGGAGCCGTGAACAACTGGACAATATCTACATGGATTTAACGGCAAATGAACAGGTACTGGTTGCCTTGTAAGCCGTGTCTTCCGCGCTTCATATCAGACAGCTGGGTGTCAGGGAATACGAGAGTGTGTACTTGGCCATGCAACAGTTTACTGATCGGCGTTGTGCCGATACGCCGGACGAATTTTGGTGCTTGCAACACCTCCCGGTCTATACACTGGGTATGGCAGGGAAGCGGGAACATATACTGAAACAGGGATCGGCCCCATTATACCGGACGGACCGGGGTGGCCAGGTAACCTATCATGGGCCGGGCCAACTGATTGTATATTTGATAATCGATCTGCGACGCAAGGGAATCCCAGTCAAGCGTTATGTTCATTTGATAGAACAGGCAGTAATCGATTTTTGTGAGCAGTGTGATGTGCCAGCGAAACGAATAGCAGGTGCCCCCGGCGTCTATGTTAATGAGAAAAAAATTGCTGCGCTGGGAATTAGGGTCAGGCATGGGCGTGCCTATCATGGTCTGGCGCTGAATGTCGATATGGACCTTGATCCTTTCCTTAACATCAATCCCTGCGGTTATTACGGTCTCGGGGTGACACAATTAACCAGCGAAGGTTGCCGGCTGGATGTGCAGCAGGCCTGCGAGGGCCTTTTACCCTGCCTGATTAATTGCCTTGAGTACGGGGATTGCAGGGTGTTCATGGAAAGCAGTCTGGCAAGTGTAGCAGTAGGGAATAATGCAGCCTGAGTAGTGATTAATGCGGAAAGAACAGACAAAAACAGGATCTGACAGAAAGCAGCGGGGGGAATTTAAGACCTCCAGGATCCCGATTAAGGTGACGCCTTCAGCTGGGCCCTTGCCGCGCAAGCCGCACTGGATCAGGGCTAGGGCGCCAACAGATCCCGGGGTTGTGGAGCTCAAGGCCTTGTTGCGCAGCCACCAACTACATACCGTTTGTGAAGAGGCCGCCTGTCCGAATCTCGGGGAATGTTTCTCCAAGGGGACGGCCACATTCATGATCATGGGTGACCTGTGTACACGTCGCTGCCCTTTTTGTGATGTTGCGCATGGTCGGCCAAAGCCACTTGACCCGGCGGAACCTCAAAACCTGGCGGAGACCGTACGGTTAATGAAATTGAAGTACGTTGTCATCACCTCGGTCGACCGGGATGATTTGAAAGACGGGGGTGCGGGTCACTTTAGGGACTGTATCCGTGCCGTGCGTGAAGCCTCACCGGGAATAGCCATAGAGATTCTGGTGCCGGATTTCCGCGGCCGCAAGGAGGTGGCGCTGGAGCAGTTACAGCAAATGCCGCCGGATGTCTTCAATCATAATCTGGAATCTGTCCCCTCGCTTTACCGGAAGGTTCGCCCGGGCAGTGATTATAACTGGTCACTGCAACTGTTGAAGCAGTTCAAGGCTAACAATCCTGGTATTCCTGTAAAATCCGGCCTGATGCTCGGACTGGGCGAAACGATTGATGAGGTCAAGACCGTTCTTCAGGACCTGCGGACTCACGACTGTGACATGCTGACCCTAGGACAGTATCTGCAACCCAGCCGTTATCACCTGCCGGTAGAACGCTTTGTCACGCCTGAAGAGTTCAGTTCACTTGGTGAGTACGCGCGTTCACTGGGCTTCAGAAACGTTGCAAGTGCACCCATGGTACGTTCCTCTTATCATGCTGACCTGCAGGCCAGTTCCGCACTCGGAAAGTAAAACGTCAGCCGGAAAAATTAGGCTCTTGGTGAGATTACTTACGATAAATTTATCAATCTAGTTTTTATCAGGCAGGAACAGTTCGGGATTGACCATGGTGCCGTTTAGTAACACGCCCCAGTGCAGATGGGCGCCGGTTACTCGTCCGGTACTGCCTACTCCGCCAATCAGGTCTCCACGGTTCAGTTTATCACCTTCCTTGACATCTACCCGGCTTAAATGGCAGTACATAGTTATTAGTCCCTGGCCGTGGTCGATAAAGACGGTGTTACCATTAAAGAAATAATTTCCGGTGTTAATGACGATACCATCAGCCGCCGCTTTTACAGGTGAGCCTTCCTCGGCGACGATGTCCAGCCCCGAATGCGGTTTGCGTGGTTGCTGGTTGAAAAAACGCCTTAAGCCAAACGGGCTGCTGAAGCGGCCGGTAACGGGCAGCATCAGGGTCATATCTATAACGTCTTTGTCCCGCCAGTTAAATTTAGCTTCCTGAATCAGTTTTGTTTCTTTCTGTATGCGTCTCATGTCTTCCGGATTCGGATTGACCTGGCGCTTGTTTTTGATCGCCAGGTACTGGGTTTCATAATCTTTACCGGTTATCGTGAATGCATAGCGCGTGTTGATATTACTTTGGGAAACTTTTAGGTGATGTTCGCCTGGTGGGGTTTCCAGCGGTATACCGACAATGGCCTGCCAGCTGTTCGCGTTACCGGTGACAAGCACTGGCCTGTCCTGAAACCAGGCCAGAGGCCTGTCGATTGAATTGATTGTTATCTTTACGACTCCGCCAGGCACATGTTCGCTGCGCGGGAAATCAACAGCGTGACTTACCGCACTGAATACCGGGAGCAGTATCAGGACAATAGGTCGGATTATGTCAGTCATTTTTAAAAATCTTTTCAATCCTGCTATGCACATGGCCTTGAGCCAACCGGGTATTGATGAGTTCACCCGCTTTAAGTTCGCTCGCGGCATGAATAATGGCCTTGTCATCCACGCGGCTGACGATGCTGTATCCCCGTTTCAAGGTCGACAGCGGGCTTACGGTGTTCAATGCGCGCGAGAGGGACGACAGATAACTGCCTTGCTGAGTCAACGACTGCCTGCAGGCCCGGGAGAGCCTCTGCCTTAATTCCTGGCAATGGGCCATGTTCATCTTTAACTGGTGTACCGGATTATAGCTTCCCAGCCTGAATTTCAAATCAGCGACTTCCTTTGCTCGCTTGTCCAGCCTGTTTCGCAGGGCGTGAAGGACCTGCATCGCATAACTGTCGACCTGCTGGCTGATCATCTGAATGGTCCGCAAGGGATGGGGTATGCACTGTTCCAGGTAACGCAGATGCTGGCGCCTATCCTGAACAATATGCTGTATCCGTTGCAGCAGTTTTTTCCGGTACTGTTGAAAATCGTTGTTCAGTTGCCTCTGATCAGGGCTGACGAGTTCGGCAGCGGCGGAAGGAGTGGGTGCACGCTGATCGGCGACGAAGTCTGCGATGGTATAGTCTATTTCATGGCCAATGCCAGTGACCACGGGCAGCGTGCAATCAAATATTACACGGGCGAGCTTTTCATTATTGAACGCCCACAGGTCTTCCAGTGATCCACCGCCGCGTGCCAGAATCAGTACTTCGCACTCATTGCGTGACTCTGCTGCCTTCACCATACGGCATATCTCGTCCGCCGACTTTTCCCCCTGTACGGCAGTGGGGTAGATAATTACTTCTGCTGACGGGAAACGGCGCCTGAGGATATTGAGTATGTCGCGGATTGCTGCGCCTGCGGGTGAGGTAATGACGCCGATGCGGCTTGCCATATGGGGTACCGGTTTTTTATGGATTTCATCGAACAGGCCTTCCTTGAGCAGGCGTTGTTTCAATTCCTCAAATGCACGCTGCAGGGCCCCGACACCCGCGGGCTCCATGTGTTCAATGATAAGCTGGAAGTCGCCCCGGTTTTCATAAAGACTGACATTGGCGCGTACCAGTACCAGCATGCCATTCTCGGGTGCGAACTTCAGGAACTGTCTGCGATTACGGAACATTGCACAGCGTACCTGGGAGTATTCATCCTTCAGTGTGAAGTAAATATGGCCCGAGGCTGGTTGTGCCAGGTTGGAGATCTCGGCCTGTACCCAGACCGCTGGGAAGCTGCCCTCGAGCACGGCACGCACCTCGCGATTCAGGCGGGTTACATTGTAGATGTCCGCATTGGTCGGTGTATTGCCAGGTCCGCTTTGCATCAGGTTAATATTTCAGGGTTGTTATCCGGGGCGGGAGTTGTTTACCCCCAGCAGTGCAGTCTCTATAATAGCCGGTCATTTTATTGGCCCGGTAAGAAGATATCCATGCGCGTCACAGAGCAAGCCCTCACCTTCGATGATGTCCTCCTCGTTCCAGCCTATTCCCAGGTATTGCCACGCGAGGTCGATCTCACGACCCGCCTGACCCGTGATATTACACTGAATATTCCGATCGTGTCGGCTGCAATGGATACCGTCACAGAGTCCCGACTGGCGATCGCCCTGGCACAGGAAGGTGGTATTGGCATTATTCACAAGAACATGAGCGCGGAATCCCAGGCCCAGGAGGTCAGGACGGTTAAAAAGTTTGAGAGCGGTGTGATCAAGGACCCCTTTACCGTCACGCCTAATACCAGTATCGGTGAGGTCCTTGATTTGACACGGGCACATAATATATCCGGGGTACCGGTCGTTGCTGGCGAAGAACTGGCGGGCATAGTTACAAGCCGTGACCTTCGTTTTGAGACGCGTTACGGGGACCCCGTGAAGAATATCATGACGCCTAGGGATCGCCTGATTACGGTCGGTGAGAATGCGGATGCCGAGGAGATAAAGGCCCTGTTACACAAGCACCGCATTGAAAAGGTCCTGGTGGTCAATGAAAAATTCCAATTAAGGGGCCTTGTTACTGTGAAAGACATCCAGAAGGCGCATGAATTTCCCAATTCCTGCAAGGATGATGAAGAACGCCTCCGTGTCGGTGCAGCCGTAGGCGTGGGTGAGGGCACTATGGAACGTGTGGAGGCGCTGGTCCAGGCCGGGGTGGACGTGCTGGTGATCGATACGGCCCATGGTCATTCTGCCGGCGTTATCAATATGGTCAAGAAGGTGAAGTCGGCCTTCCCGGATGCCCAGGTGATTGGCGGTAATGTCGCGACGGGTGAGGGCGCACTGGCCCTGGTAGAGGCCGGGGTTGATGCAGTTAAAGTCGGGATCGGACCAGGATCAATCTGCACCACGCGGATCGTTACCGGTGTCGGCATGCCTCAGATCACGGCTGTGATGAACGTTGCTGATGCCCTCAAGAAAAAAGGTGTTCCTCTGATCTCGGATGGAGGGATACGTTATTCCGGTGATATCGCCAAGGCCTTGGCGGCAGGGGCTTCGTCCGTGATGATCGGTGGGCTGCTGGCCGGGACCGAAGAGGCACCGGGTGAGGTGGAACTGTTCCAGGGCCGTTCCTACAAGTCCTACCGCGGCATGGGGTCGCTGGGTGCCATGTCCCAGCAGCATGGTTCCTCGGACCGTTATTTTCAGGAGAATGACGAGATTGAAAAGCTGGTCCCCGAAGGTATCGAGGGTCGGGTGCCCTATAAAGGTAGTATGGGGGCCATTATTCACCAGTTAATCGGCGGCATCCGCGCCGCAATGGGATATACAGGTTGCCAGACAGTTGCCGAGATTGCCGCCAAGGCCTCGTTTGTACGTCTGACTAATTCGGGTGTACGGGAAAGCCATGTCCATGATGTTACTATCACCAAAGAAGCCCCGAACTACCGGAGAGACTGATCTTGTCTGTGGACATTAGTCCCGTGTCACCAGGGACGGAGCCATGACAGTAAATATTCATACAGAACGAATCCTGATTCTGGATTTCGGTTCCCAATACACCCAACTCATCGCACGGCGCGTACGTGAGACCCGGGTCTATTGTGAAATTCATCCGTTTGATGTCACGGAAGCTTTTATCCGGGATTTCAAGCCCCGTGCGATTATCCTCTCAGGCGGACCTGAGTCGGTTACCATCAGTAAGGGTATTCGTGCCCCGGCCATTGTCTTTGAACTCGGTGTGCCGGTACTCGGGATCTGTTACGGCATGCAGACCATGGCTGAGCAACTTGGCGGCAAGGTTGAATCCTCTGATTTAAGGGAGTTTGGCTATGCCCAGGTACGTGCCCGGGGACATTCCCTCCTGCTGGCCGATATCCAGGACCATGTTAACGCTGAAGGTCATGGTCTGCTGGATGTCTGGATGAGCCACGGTGATCGTGTGACTGAATTACCTGAGGGTTTCAAGGTCATTGCCTCTACGGCAAACGCCCCGATTTCCGGGATGGCTGATGACAAAAGGTTTTTTTACGGGCTTCAATTTCACCCGGAGGTTACACACACTCTTCAGGGCGCCGCCATTCTCAGCCGTTTTATCCATGAAATTGCCGGTTGCGAGGGTCTCTGGACAACCGAGAATATAGTGGAAGATGCCATACAGCAGGTGCAGGACAAGGTGGGCGGTGACAAGGTCCTGCTGGCCCTGTCCGGCGGAGTGGATTCCTCGGTAGTGGCTGCACTCCTGCACGCCGCCATCGGCGATCAATTGACTTGTGTCTTTGTGGATAATGGACTGCTCAGGCTTAACGAGGCCGAACAGGTCATGTCCACCTTTGCTACTCACATGGGGATCCGGGTCATCATGGTTGATGCGGAAGACCGCTTCCTGAAGGCACTGGCGGGTGAGACGGACCCGGAAGAGAAACGCAAGATCATCGGCAGGGAATTTATAATGGTCTTTGAGGAAGAATCGGAAAAACTCACCGATGTAAAATGGCTGGCGCAAGGCACTATCTACCCGGATGTCATTGAATCAGCCGGAGCGAAGACCGGCAAGGCCCATGTGATCAAGTCGCACCATAATGTGGGTGGATTGCCAGAGACAATGCAACTTGAATTGATTGAACCCCTGCGCGAACTCTTTAAGGACGAGGTTCGTAAAATTGGCGTTGAACTCGGCCTGCCGCATGAGATGGTCTATCGTCATCCGTTCCCCGGCCCGGGGCTTGGCGTTCGCATTCTGGGAGAGGTTAAAAAGGAGTATGCCGATATCCTACGGCGGGCAGACGCCATCTATATTGAAGAATTACGCAAGCATGATCTTTATGACAGGGTTAGCCAGGCCTTTACGGTTTTCCTGCCCGTGCGTTCTGTCGGGGTTATGGGCGACAGCCGCAAATATGATTATATAGTAACCCTGCGAGCGGTCGAGACCGTGGACTTCATGACGGCCCACTGGGCCAGGCTCCCCTATGAGTTTCTGGAACATGTCGCCAGCCGCATTATCAATGAGGTCGATGGCATATCGCGTGTCACCTACGATATCTCCAGCAAGCCCCCGGCAACGATCGAATGGGAATAACATTTGTTAATGGTCAGTGGCCAGTGATCGAAAGTTCGATGAGATCGCTTTGTGCAATGGGCCACCGAAAATGGACTTCGGATCACTAACAGATGACGATAGAAAATGAACAACGAACCACTGACGAGTTCTGGATGCAAAAGGCGCTGGACCTGGCCCGTCATGCAGAGGAACGGGGAGAAGTCCCGGTGGGAGCCGTTCTCGTTCAGAATAACGAATGCCTGGCCGAAGGATGGAACCAGCCGATATACCGGCATGATGCCTCCGCCCATGCCGAGATAATTGTATTGAGGGCCGCCGGTGAGAAGATCAGGAATTACCGCCTGTGTGATACCACGCTCTACGTTACGCTGGAACCCTGTGTCATGTGTGCCGGGGCAATAGTTCATGCACGAGTAGCCAGGGTCGTAATAGGAACGGATGATCCGAAAAGTGGTGCGGCCGGCAGCGTTTTCCAGATATTACAATCGGATCAATTAAATCATCAGTGCGAAATCAAAAAAGGCGTCCTGAAGGATGAGTGCTCTGAACTCTTGCAGGGCTTTTTCAGAAAAAAGCGCAATTGATGAATTAGTGCCATGATATGTCATGGCAAGCTCGTTTCATCCAGATTATGCAGGTAACAGTAGTACAGACCGCCTGCAAATGTGGCAGTAAACTGGCATTGCTGGTAATTACCATTTGCCATTCGTATATGGACTAGCACTCGGAAATTCATATCATCAATAAACGCGGATTTAATCTTGTCATTAAGTTCTTGCAAATCTTCAGTAAGCACATAATCAAAAAAAGATTTCCCAATCGCATCTATATATTCCAGTCCGATAAATTCTAGTAAAGACGGGTTTATCTGTTTTATCTCGCCATCAGAATCGATAATACATATCATTTCATGAGTATGTTCAAAATAGGCATTACGCATCTGTAGCGTAATATCAAATTTATTGATTTCTTCCTTGTATTGGCGAAATTTATTTTCCGCGTTTTTCTTGACCTTTTTCAGAAGTACGAGCATGTCATCGCTTTCAAGCTCGGTGTGTATCGCTTTAACCAGCATCCTGTTTATCTTGAATGATATCCGGATCAATGAAATTAGATAGAAAACCAGTAACATAGCCATTATCAGGTGAGACAGGCTTCCATCAACAGCAAATGAGATGGAGAATGGGAGGATCATTATTGTCAGGTAAGGTACGGAAGCAGTTAGCATTGACGACAATGTTAATAATGCCCCCGCGGACACACCGGCAATTACAAAAGCTATAAAGGAGGGTAGCCATGTGGCAATTGATGTCTGTGGGATGTAAATTAATACACCCCAGAGTGCAGCGGTGAGATACAACAGTAATAGATATGTATATTTCCAGGGCTGTGATTCCGGGGAAGCCTTTTTTTTCTTCCAATGCAGGCTGGTGATAACTGCACGAGCAACAGTCACAAAAAGCATACCTCCCAACCAGTAGGAAATATACTCGTGATTCATATATTCCCTCAAAATAACAAAAACCAGTATCGCAATAATGAACATTGCGCTAAGTGAGAGAGGGGCGTCACCGAACAATACTTCAGACAATTTTGCCTTTGTGCGCAAATCAATATCTTGTGTTGTATTCATAATTGAATACCCCGTTTTATATAATGCGAATATAAACTACAAGAATTAAATATGGCGCAAGCAAGGTTGCCACGCCTTTCCCCGATGAAAACGGGTATGATCGTATGTTTTCAGAATTCCGAAGCTTGTTGCCATTTTCCAGTGCGCGACATATCTCCCCAGTCTTTCTTACGACCGGTTATCCATTTGAATACCCCCAGGATTCGGTAACAGGCATTGATTTGACGGTAACCTAAACATTCAAAGAATGAAATGAAAAACAGCACCGGGAGATATCTTATGTGCGATATTCCCTTGAAGGTAATTTCGTCAAGCAACAAGGCAATGGTCGATAACAGAACCGATACAAAAATAGCAAACATAAAAAACACTGTTGCAAATTCCAGGTTTATCTTTCCCATTACAAGCAAATAGACAGTAAACAGGTAACCGGCAATTTCAACGAACGGACTGAACCATTCAAACATTACAAAAAAAGGCATGGCAAAATGACCTGTTACGCCACTTTTTTTTGCAAACATTAAACTTCGGTTAAGCCACAGGCTCTCAGACAGGCCGCGGTGCCAACGGATCCTCTGGGTGCCGAACGTGCCCATAGATTCAGGTGCCTCAGTCCAGCAAACCGGATCAGGGATAAAGCTTATACGATAGGGAATATTTTCCCTGATATGCATGCGATGTAGCCTGATGATCAATTCCATGTCCTCACCAACTGTTTTAGTATTGTAGCCGCCGACTCTGATGACCGGTTCCTTTTTTAATATCCCGAATGCACCGGAGATAATCAGCAAGGCATTAAGCTGTGACCATCCAATTCGGGCATAAAGGAAACTCCGCAAATATTCAACCAGCTGAAACAGGGCAAGAATGTTTCTGGGGATCCCCTTCTCGATAATATGTCCTGATCGCACTATGCAACCATTGGCGATTCGTACTGTACCACCGCTTGCTATCGTGAGCGGATCCTCGATAAAAGGCTGTACAGCGCGTATCAGGCTGAATTGTTCCAGAATCGAATCAGCGTCCATACAACAGAAAAGTGGGTAACGGCTGAAATTGATCCCGCTGTTCAGTGCATCAGATTTGCCACCATTTTCCTTGTCGATAACACGAAGATTGGGTTTAAGCCTAGATACGTAGATTTGTTTTACTGGCATGGTTTCCAGGCGTTTGTAATAGGCTTCTGAAAACGGGACGAGGTCGAATTCATCCATCAATGCCTGCATGGTTTTGTCATTGGAACCATCGTTAACCACGATAAGTTCAAAATTAGAATAATAAAGCTGCATCAGAGACCGGATCGAGGAGACTATGGTCTGTTCCTCATTATAAGCGGGTATGATTATGCTTATGGGTGGTTCAAATCCGGTTAAGTGAATATCTTCATCTTCCTTGACCTTGTTTTGCATATATTTGATTAAGGCATGGAAGGCTATCACGTTCAGGAAAAGATATACGGCGGTGGTTATCAGCATATATATGATGAATAACCACAGCAGGAAATATTCGATGCCGTTAATAGGGATCAAAGGGACATCTCCATATAGACATGTGTCAACATGTCTTTTCCGTAACGATCGGTAATTTTGGAATGCAATTCTTTCATGCCCGATTCTGTCAGGGGTTGGATCATCAGGATTGATTGGGTTGCGCGGTAACGAACCCACCATTCCGGATCGGAAAGCAATGGGAAAAGCCTGTGGAGATCGTCCTCGTTACCAATTGAACCCATTGCGGCCGCTGCTTGTACCCGCAGGAAGCCGACCTTGCTTTTCAGAAATGGCACAATGTCTCTTTTATAATGAGGCCCGCCGATTCGGGTAATAGCTCGTAAGATTATAGCTTGCTCTTCACTATCATCCGAGCGATGTAGGCGTTTGACCAGAAATGGCAGCAGAGTCTTGTCATCACTGAATTCCACGAGGGTGATCAGGTTCCTGGCCTGTTCGCCCGGTAGATTATCCAGTTGATCGCCAATTAGATGCAGTAATTTGGCCCCTCCGGCCTTACTGATTTGGAATGCAACATGGCGTGCCCAATGTTTAAACTTGAATAATGTTGAAATCACAGCAAGTTCTGCATGTTCATAATCAAGATAGACAAGGCCACAGGTTGCAGCAACACTTACCCGGAAATTCGGCGATGCAGCAGCCCTTGTCAATGCTTCTATCGCAGTTTCAGTACCTAGGGCGGTGGCAGCACGTACTGCAAGCATTTGCAGCCTGACTTTTTTATTTGCATCATTTTCATTACGGTATTTCAGGATTGTAGAAATAATTTCTTCAAGGCCGATCTTTATGGCAAATTCATTGATGCGCTGAGCGCTGTCATCATGAATGTGTGCACGAATACTGTACCAAAGTTGCATCATAAGAAGCCGGTTTTTATAAGATATTTTTGGAATTTCTACCGGCTGGTTGTTCATCCAGTCGAAAATAACAGGGCGCCATTTTTTCTTGAATTTCTCATTGTAGTATTGTTCATGCTCGTAACGGATTCGCATGATTATGATATACATAAATAATACGAAGCTTGTTATGAGCAATAGAATGGTTGTCCAGTACACGGCATCAACCGTAACCGGCCATTGTGTTAACAGAGTGCTGTTTTCAGAAATGCTGTTCAATGCCTATATAAATGGATTTCCGGTTCCCATCACGCTGGTTCGGCAGGTCCAGGTCAGTAAATCCAGCTCCGTATTTGAGACCCAGTGTCTGTGTCAACCAGTATTCACCCCAGAGCGAAATATCATTGAAGTCTGTTTCAAGTATAGTATTGGCATTCAGTGTCTTTTCCACTTCTGTACCTGTGGAAAAAGCGATCTGTATATTGTTTTCAGCCGAGAAAAAATAGCCGAACTGAATGCGGTGGCTCCATGCCGTCCCTGCATCTGAATCACTTATATAAGCAGTATAGGCGGCACGAAAATCTGATATGTATTTTTCCAGGGTAATATCCCCTGTGTAGACGGTGTCCTCCGTATAGTCCCGCATCCTGATACCACCTAGCAGCCCCCACCCCTCGTAAAAGGCCTGTCCCAGCTGCAGGTAAGCAGTATATTCTGGCAACACCTCATGGGTGTGGCTGTAAGCCAGTTCGGCATGAAGAGTGGTTTTGTCCGTCAGGGGGAAATACCCCATGGCCCCGTAAGTATGATCGGTTTCTCCAAACCGATCGGAATTGATATAAAAAAAAGAAATATTTTTCCTATCAGCGAGGTCGGTGATAAGCATAATGCGTGTATCTCTCCAGTCATCAGGATTGTAATTCAGATCTTCATAACGGTTATCAATAACAAATCTTAAATCGGGGGACATTTTGCTAGATTCAAGTGCCCGCTTGCCACTGGTTGCCCATGCCGGGTTGTTAAATCTGGAAATTGATGAAGCGTAAACCTTTTCTGCTTCCTTTTGCTGTCCGTTATTCGTATAGGCCAGTGCAAGAGTCCGATGTACATCCTCATAGTCCGGATCAAGCGAAGCGGCTTTTTCCAGGTAGATAACAGCAGCAGATGGCCTGTCACTCCAAAGATATGCCTGTCCTATACCCAGAAAATAGTCGGCATTTTCTGTGTCAGCTCGTAATAATTCCTCAAACAAGGGAATGGACTTGTCAAATTCCCTGGAAATATTATAGGCGCGTGCAAGCCTGAACTTGATGTCAACATTATCTGGATTAGATGCGAGCAAGCGTTGTAATTCAGTAATTGATTCTGCTGCTGTCCCAAGGGACAGGAAAGCACTGGCCCTAAGCCCGATACCGGTGTTTTCAGCAGTTGTAACAGCTGGAAATAACCCAAGGATTAGAATAATTGTCAGTAGAAATATGTTTTCGTGGTTGGCGATGGATTTGCTCACTATCACTGTTTGAGGGCTCGGCGGATACGTGCTACGAGCTCTCCGGGTTTGAAGGGTTTGGTGAGATAATCACTGATGCCATGTTCAAAACCTTTTACGATATTGTTTTCCTTATCACTCCCGGTGAGCATGAATACAGGGATATCCTTCCACTCGGCATTTGACTTTATTTCTTGCAGGATTTCAAAGCCATCGCGGAAGGGCATTAATATATCCAGCAATATAAGATCAGGTGTTTCCCCTTTCCGGATTCTCTCAGACGCCTGTTCTCCGTCAATAGCAAACTCTATTCCGAAGCCCTCGCGCTTGAGCAAAAACTCAAGCAGCGCGCGCACGTCTTCATCGTCCTCGATAATTAGAATATTTTTTTGTGATACATCCTTATTGAGGGTATTGTCATCTGGATGCATACGCTTTGTACTCGGTATTAACGCTTATCCCTTAGCAAGGTCGTTAATCCTGCCTCTAATTATATCAAATAGGGCAAAATCTACATAATAATCAGGGTCAGATTTCCATAATCTGGACAGACCTCCTGAAATAATATTAACCAATCCAGATAGATTGGATATCCAGTAAAAATATTTATGCGGTAAGTCGCCGTACTTTTATCTACAATGTAACACCGTAAATCTGGCTGATCTGATATTTCCTGTTTATGCAGGCCAACTGAACCATGTCTGAACAAAGCATATACCCGGAAGCAGCAACATTGGCCAAACAGCTCGGTGAGGTCTTGCTAGCCAAGGGTTACCTGATTGCCACGGCAGAATCCTGTACCGGTGGTGGACTTGCCTATGCTATTACCGCAATACCGGGTAGTTCCACCTGGTTTGACAGGACGGTAGTGACCTATTCAAACGAAGCCAAGAAGGACCTTCTGGGGGTAAGTCAGGCAACGCTTGATAATGAAGGTGCGGTCAGCGTTGCAACGGCAATCGAGATGGCCGAAGGGCTTCTAGCCCGCAGCAAGGTGGACATCACCGTAGCTATCACCGGCATTGCCGGGCCTGAGGGTGGGACAGAAGAGAAACCGGTGGGGACGGTCTGTTTTGCCTGGTCATTGCGCAACGGCAATACTTTGTCCAGCAGTGTGAAGTTTGATGGCGATCGCCAGCAAGTCAGACACCTGTCCATATTGATGGCCATTCAGGGATTACTCGAAATACTGGAAAAGGATCCGCCGTTTAACTCTCGGGTTCCAGCAGACTGAGGATCTTTTCAATGAGTTCCCCAGGAATAAAGGGTTTAACGATATAGTCAGCAGCGCCTGCCCTGAAACCCTGCTTGATATCATCAGCAGTATCCTGCGCCGTTAACAACACAACAGGAACATCCGCCCAGTCATCCTGCGCTTGAATTTTTGCCAGCAACTCAAGCCCGTCGATAAAAGGCAGCATAATATCCAGCAGGATCAAATCCGGTGGATTGCCAGAATTTATAATATCCAGCCCCTCTTGCCCGTCCACTGCAAAATCGACATTGAAACCTCCTCCCTTCAGCACAGACTGCAGGAGGGAACGGACGTCTTCATCATCTTCAATGACCAGGACTGTATAATTTTGCTCCACACCCATTTAATTTATTCCTTTTGGTTATTGTATCCCTATTTATCTGGTATGTTTAGATAGTTTCTAAATTATGTTTATAAACTATAAACAAAATTTATTTATTTGGCTTTTGATTTTTTTCAAACACAAATGAAATTGCCCGATCCTGGCAGAATGTTCCTCGCCTACTGGCCGAACCAGCCGGTGCGAGAGCGCATCACTCAATTAATAGACCATCGCCTGGCGAGGGTGGGCCGGCCTGTTGCACCGGACAACCTGCACCTGACCCTTGTCTTTCTGGGGCAGGTTAATGCAATACAGTTACAGCAGTTGCTTCCAGTAATAGACGGGCTGGAAAGTGAACCGATAGAGCTGGTTTTTGATCGCTTGGGCTGGTGGCCGGATTCCCGTGTGCTGTGGCTGGCCCCGAACAGTATCCCGGAACAGTTGGAGGACCTGGTAAGTGAACTAAGGACGTCGGTTAATGAATGTGGGATTGAGGTCGATAAGCGGCCTTATCGCGCCCATATGACATTGGTTCGCAAGGTCAGGCAGCTGCCATCCCTGCCGGAGATTACACCCGTTACTTGGCGTGTTCATAAATGGGTCCTGGTCCGCTCGGACACCCGGCCCGAGGGCGTCAGGTACACACCCGTGTGGACACAGGGAGACGGCCTTAAACCCTGACAGGCCAGTTCTGCAAAAGACAAAAGACGGCCGTTCATCTTGTCCGATTTTGTGTGATAATTAGCCCACATTTTAATTTGTTTGGTGGACTGTTTATGGATGAAAAAAAGAAACAGGCACTGGGTGTCGCACTCAGTCAGATAGAAAAGCAATTTGGCAAGGGATCTGTCATGCGTATGGGCGATGCTGGTGCCGTTCGCGATGTGGAGTCGGTCTCTACAGGCTCACTGGGGCTTGATATTGCCCTGGGTGTCGGCGGCCTGCCGCGCGGGCGAGTCGTTGAAATCTATGGGCCTGAATCATCTGGCAAGACGACCTTGGCCCTGCACGTCGCTGCAGAGATACAAAAGGCCGGTGGCACGGCGGCGTTCGTTGACGCCGAGCATGCCCTCGACCCGATTTACGCACAGAAACTGGGGGTTCAGATCGATGACCTGCTGGTCTCACAACCCGACACGGGAGAACAGGCCCTGGAGATAACCGATATGCTGGTACGTTCAGGTGCGGTCGATCTGGTTATTATCGACTCCGTCGCGGCCCTGACGCCGAAGGCGGAGATCGAGGGGGAAATGGGTGACAGTCACATGGGTTTGCAGGCCCGGCTCATGTCGCAGGCCCTGCGCAAACTGACCGGCAATATCAAGCGCTCCAATACCCTGGTGATATTTATCAACCAGATCCGCATGAAGATCGGGGTCATGTTTGGCAACCCGGAGACCACAACGGGGGGAAATGCCCTGAAATTCTATGCCTCTGTACGCCTGGATATCCGACGCATCGGTGCCATCAAGAAAGGTGATGAAGTTATCGGCAATGAAACCCGGGTCAAGGTGGTCAAGAACAAGGTGGCCCCGCCATTCAAGGAAGTCATCTTTGACATTCTCTATGGCGAGGGCATATCCCGCGAAGGCGAGATCATCAACCTGGGTGTTCAACATGAACTGATAGAGAAAACCGGGGCCTGGTACAGCTACAACGGTGAACGTATCGGCCAGGGTAGGGACAATGTCCGGAATTTCCTCAAGGAAAACCCGGACATTGCGCAGGAGATCGAACAGAAGATCCGCGACAAGGTCCTGCCCAAGGCAAGGGTTGCCGAGAGTGAAGAGGAAGCCGAGGCCTGAGCAGCGACCAGTCTGATATACGTCAACGGGCCCTGGGCCTTCTGGCCCGGCGTGAGCACAGTGTGCAGGAACTCACTCACAAACTCAGGTTGCGTAACTACGACGAGGCTTCCATCCAGGCGGTTATCGAATCTCTGATCGACGAGGGACTGCAAAGCGATAATCGTTTTGCAGAACAATACGCTCGCACCCGTATTGAAAAGGGTTATGGCCCGGTTCGGATCCGGCAGGAGCTTCGTGAACGTGGTATCAGTGACTCGCTGATCTCTCATTACCTGGAAATGAATGGCCCTGACTGGACGGCGCGAGCGGTACAAGCTCGTGAAAAACGCTTTGGTCGGGCATTGCCTGGGGAATATAGTGAACAGGCAAAACAGGCGAGATTCCTGCAGCAACGTGGTTTTACCACTGAACAGATATTGAAAATTATTAAAGCTGGTGACGAGTGAAAACTACGACTGATATACGCAGGCAGTTTCTGGATTATTTCCGGGAAAGGGGCCATGAGGTGGTCCCGAGCAGTTCACTGGTGCCGGCGAATGATCCGACCCTGCTCTTTACCAATGCCGGCATGGTGCAATTCAAGGACGTCTTTCTAGGGCTTGAGAAACGCCCCTACAAGCGTGCTGTCACCTCGCAGCGTTGTGTTCGCGCCGGTGGTAAGCACAATGACCTGGAGAATGTGGGATATACGGCGCGCCACCATACCTTCTTCGAGATGCTCGGCAATTTCAGTTTCGGCGACTATTTCAAGCGGGAGGCCATAGCCTACGCCTGGGAATTTCTGACCGTTGAACTGAAGATACCTGAGGACCGCCTGTGGGTCACAGTGTTCGAGGATGATGACGAGGCTGCCGATATCTGGCTAAAGGAAATCGGCGTCTCGAAACAGCGCTTCAACCGCTGCGGCGAAAAGGACAATTTCTGGTCCATGGGTGATACCGGTCCCTGCGGGCCGAGCAGTGAGATCTTCTATGACCACGGGGAATCCATCCCCGGTAGCCCGCCGGGTTCCACTAATGGTGAGAGTGACCGCTATGTCGAGATATGGAACCTCGTGTTTACCCAGTATGACCGGAACAGCGCCGGCGAGCTGGTCCCCATACCACACCCCTCGGTGGATACCGGCATGGGGCTGGAGCGCATCACGGCCGTGATGCAAAACGTGCACAATAATTATGATATCGACCTGTTCCAGCACCTGATCGGGGAGATCAAGTCCCTGGCCGGACGTAAAAATCTGGATGTCACCTCCTGCCGGGTTGTGGCAGACCATATTCGCTCCTGCGCTTTCCTGATCTCCGATGGCGTCTCCCCTTCCAATGAGGGCCGTGGCTACGTGCTGCGGCGGATTATCCGCCGCGCCATCCGCCATGGGAACAAGCTCGGTTTCAAGGAACCTTTCTTTTTCAAGCTGGTGGCAGCCCTTGAGAAGGAAATGGGTGAGGCCTACCCGGAACTGGGCAAGTCGCGGGCTTATATCGAGAAAGTCTTGTTGGCCGAGGAACAACGCTTTGCAGAGACCCTGGAACAGGGTCTGAAACTGCTGGACGAGGTCATGGCGAACCTGAAAGGCAAGAAAATAGCCGGAGAAGATGTTTTTCGGCTCTATGATACCTATGGCTTTCCGGTTGACCTGACGGCTGATGTCGCCCGGGAAAGGGGACTTGAAGTGGACATGGGAGGCTTTCACCAGGCTATGGCCGAACAGCGCCGCCGCGCCCGCGCCGCCAGCAAGTTTGAGGTTGCCACGTCCGTGAACACGGATGACAACCTGGTCAGTGAATTCAGCGGCTATGACCGCCTGCAGCAGAAATCCACCATCATTGCCCTGTACCAGGACGGCCGCAAGGTGCAGTCGATGGGGCAGGGTGATATTGGCGGCGTCATCCTGCTGGAGACACCGTTTTATGCCCAGTCCGGTGGCCAGGTAGGTGACAAGGGTGAGCTCACGTCACCCGGTGTCTTCTTCGAGGTCGAGGACACCAAGAAACAGGGTCAGTCCCATGTCCACCTCGGGATCTTGCGCTCGGGCAAGCTCAAGGTCGGTGATGTGTTGACTGCCTCGGTGGATGGACGCCGCCGCCGTGACATCATGCGAAACCACTCCGCCACCCACCTGCTGCATGCCGCCCTGCGCCAGGTCCTGGGTGATCATGTGGTGCAGAAGGGGTCGTTGGTTGCGCCGGACCGGTTACGGTTCGATTTTTCCCATCCGGACCCGCTGACCGCTGAGGAGATCAACACCATTGAGCGGCTTATCAACCGGACCATACTTGAAAACCAGCCGACCGAGGTCGAAGTGATGCCACTGGAGGACGCCCTCAAGTCCGGGGCCATGTCCCTGTTCGGCGAGAAATACGATGCCACGGTGCGGGTTCTGAAGATCGGCGGCCAGTTTTCTGTCGAACTCTGTGGCGGCACCCACGTACAGCATGCCGGCGATATCGGCCTGTTTAAGATTGTCTCGGAGGGCGGAATCGCCTCGGGCGTTCGACGGGTCGAGGCGGTGACCGGTGAAGGTGCGCTGGATTGGGTGGATGCAAACCAGCAGACCTTGGACCAGATCACCCAGGCCCTGAAGACTGATCGCGAAAACGTTGAGTCAAAACTACAGACGCAACAAGAACGATTGCGCAAGCTTGAAAAGGAAGTGGAACAGTACAAATCGAAGCAGGCCAGCAGTGCAGGCGACGAGATGCTGAAATCTGCCGTAGATATTGGCGGAATCAAGGTACTGGCCTGCACTCTGGATGGCGCCGATGCCAAGACCCTGCGAGAAACAGTCGATCAACTCAAGAATAAGCTGGGTACGGCGGCCCTGATTCTGGCCTCGGTCCAGGGTGACAAGGTCAATCTCGTGGCGGGTGTGACCGCCGACAGTACCGGCAGGATCAAGGCGGGCGACCTGGTCAACTTTGTCGCCAGCCAGGTGGGCGGCAAGGGCGGCGGGCGGGCGGACCTTGCCCAGGCTGGCGGCAACGACCCTTCGGCCCTGCCGGCTGCCCTGTCAGGTGTCCCGGACTGGGTCAGGCAGCAACTCGACTGACAGGGCACCATTTCATATCCAGAGCTTTTCCGTTAGAATCCCCGGCTTTTTGGGACTTTAGAAAGAATCTATGGCATTAATCGTACAGAAATACGGTGGTACTTCTGTCGGCAGTATCGAGCGGATCAATGCTGTTGCGGACAGGGTTATGGCCAGCCGCAAGGCGGGGAACGATATTGTCGTGGTTGTCTCCGCCATGAGCGGAGAGACTGACCGGCTGTTGGGGCTCGCCAGTGAAATCTCCCAGGCACCGGCGGCCAGGGAGCTGGATGTCCTGTTGTCCACCGGTGAACAGGTGACAATTGCCCTGTTGTGCATCGCCTTGAACGAAATGGGCTGCCCGGCTATCTCCTATACGGGCAGCCAGGTCAGGATTCTGACCGATGATGCCCATAACAAGGCGCGGATCCTGGATATCCAGGACCATAATATCCGGGCCAACTTGGCTGAAGGCAAGGTAGTGGTGGTAGCCGGGTTTCAGGGGGTTGACGAGAAGGGTAATATCACCACATTAGGCAGGGGCGGTTCGGATACGACGGCCGTGGCCTTGGCCGCGGCCATGAAGGCGCATGAATGCCATATCTATACTGACGTGGACGGTGTGTATACAGCTGATCCTCGGATTGTTTCCAGGGCAAGGCGACTGGATTCAGTCACTTATGAGGAAATGCTGGAAATGGCGAGTCTGGGATCCAAGGTACTGCAGATCCGCTCTGTCGAATTTGCCCAGAAATTTCACGTACAGCTTCGTGTGCTATCTTCTTTTGAAGATGGCCCGGGAACATTAATTACGGAAGAGGACGAGAGTATGGAGCAAGCGTTAATCTCCGGGATAGCGCAAAACAAAGACGAGGCCAAGCTGACGGTGGTCGGTGTGCCTGACAAACCTGGTATTGCCCACAGTATCCTTGGGCCTATCGCGGATGCAAATATTGAAGTGGACATGATTGTGCAGAACGTCGGGGTCGACAATACGACAGATTTCACATTTACTGTGCACAGGAATGATTATGACAAGGCTCTGGGTATACTGAACAAGACAGCTAAAACCCTGGGCGCGAGAGAAGTTACGGGTGATAAGGGCATTGTTAAAATATCCGTTGTAGGCATCGGGATGCGTTCTCATGCCGGCATTGCCAGCAAGATGTTCAATGCTTTGGCACAGGAAGGGATCAACATCATGATGATCTCGACCTCGGAAATAAAGATATCAGTCGTAGTTGATGAAAAGTATCTTGAACTCGGTGTCAGGACACTGCACTCCGAATTCGGATTGGAGCAGGAAAGCGCTTAAAAATATCAGGGAGCATTACTATAAAAAGGCCACGGCAGGATTGCCGATGGAATATTCGCTTAGATGATGTAAACAGGAGATTACTGATGTTAATTTTAACGAGAAGGGTTGGAGAATCCCTTATGATCGGTGACGAAATCAATGTTACCGTGCTCGGTATCAGAGGTAACCAGGTGCGAATAGGAGTTAATGCGCCTAAGGATGTCTCTGTCCACCGTGAGGAAATCTACGATCGGATCCAGCAGGAAAAAACAGGTTCCGATTCGGAAGGATAATTTCTGATAGCAAGTTACAGTTTACCTGTACCGAAATTAAAATTCGGTAGAGGCAACCAATTTTATTTGGAATATATAAACTGTAGCTAGTCGCTTGTAACTGTATAGTTTGGAGAGGTGGCCGAGTGGTCGAAGGCGCTCCCCTGCTAAGGGAGTATACGTCAAAAGCGTATCGAGGGTTCGAATCCCTCCCTCTCCGCCAGTTTATTTTAGTAAGCGGTTAGTTATTACAATCTAGATTTTCTAATACGCGCCCGTAGCTCAGCTGGATAGAGTACCTGGCTACGAACCAGGCGGTCGGGAGTTCGAATCTCTCCGGGCGCGCCAATTTTTCAAAGAGTATATTTCTTCGTAATTACTATTAGCGCTTAGCTTTCCTGCTCAGTCAAAACCACTTAGCGAGCATCTTCACAAAATTGATCCAATGCTTCGATTGCATGAGTTGCATAGATCATACTGGTCCCGCCCCCCATGAGAATGGCCAAGCCAATCGCATCAGCAATTTCCTCCTTAGTGGCATTTGCTTCGATTGCATCGTAAATATGATGAGCAATGCAGTCATCGCAGCGCGATGTAATGCTGATTGCCAAGGCCATAAGCTCTTTGGTTTTTGTGTCGAGGGCACCGGTAGCCACTGCTGTCTTGTGAAGTTTAGTAAATGCCTCCATTACCCCAGGTTGTGCCGATGTAAGGCTTCGAATGTTCCTCTTAACGTTCTGCAATTTCTTGGGATAGGAAATGTCTTGTGCCGTTGTGTTATTCATGGTTTGAGCTCTCCGCATGCATCCAAGTATATGTTGAATATACTATACTTTTATAAGAAAGGGATTAGTTAGCTAATAACAAACTGAAGGAAGTACTAGAAATGCCTCTTTATCTTAATGACTTGGATATAACGGCTGAAGTAGAAAATGCAAGGTCTGTCCTAATCGTTCCCTGCAGAACGTGTCCTGCAACCAGCCTGGCCGTGCGAAACAACAAACCTCTCTTTGAATTCTTCAAAACTTTCCTCAGGTCTCCTCCTTTAGAACAGCACATCAAGACATTACAAACTCGTCTAGAAGCAAGGGGTTTAAAAACAGGTATTTATCTTTCTAGGCAATTTCTAGCCTGTGCGTGGACGTCAGGCGAACGCAAAAGACTACTAAAACGTGCAAAGCAATTCGATACCGCGATAGTTCTGGGTTGCGATTCTGCCACTGAATCAGTACGTGATGCTCTAAAATCTATTGATTGCAAAGTAGTC
>QKIY01000002.1 GCA_003250975.1 Gammaproteobacteria bacterium
GGCGGCAGAAGTCGTTGCATAGTCTGTATTATAAATTACATTATATTAATATTATAATTAATTGAATTAATTATATTTATTTTTATGATCTACCAGGATTACTGCAAATTTGCCGAGACCATCATGGCTCATGCTGCCTCATGCCTGCCTTTAAAAGTATAAATCGACATGACGGTGTCTCTTGGCGGATGCTTGTTATCCGTTTCTGGATAATCAAGCGAATAATGCAGGCCGCGGCTCTCCTTGCGCTGGATAGCTGACTCAATTATGAGCATGGCAACGGTAGACACATTACGCAATTCAATCAGATCATCAGTAATACGGAAGTTACCATAATAATCAAGGATCTCCTGCTGTAGTAAACGGATCCTATTCAGCGCCCTTTGCAGCCGTTTGCTGGTTCGGACAATGCCAACATAGTCCCACATAAAACGGCGGATTTCGTCCCAGTTATGAGATACCACAACTTCTTCATCAGAATCTGTGACCTGGCTCTCATCCCACTCGGGAAGGGAGCAGGGCAGGCTAACTTCGTGCAGCTGTTGGCAAATATCCTGATAGGCCGAGTGGGCAAATACCACGCATTCAAGGAGAGAGTTGCTTGCCATCCGGTTGGCGCCGTGCAAGCCGGAGCAACTCGCTTCACCGATGGTATAGAGGCCGGGTAGATTGGTCCGGCCGCGCTTGTCGATGACCACCCCGCCACAGGTATAGTGGGCAGCTGGAACCACCGGCACGGGATCACGGGTAATGTCAAAGCCGAATTTCCTGCATCGTTCGTAGATAGTAGGAAAGTGCTCGATGATAAACTCGCGCGGTTTATGGCTGATATCCAGGTATACAAAATCATCACCCCGTCGTTTCATCTCATGGTCAATAGCGCGGGCTACGATATCTCGTGGCGCCAGTTCACCACGAGGATCGAATTTCTGCATAAATGGCTCGCCGTTTGATAATAAGAGGCGGGCGCCTTCGCCGCGCAGGGCCTCCGAGATCAGAAATGACTTGGCATCGGGGTGATAGAGACAGGTTGGATGAAACTGTACAAACTCCATATTGGATATATCGCAACCTGCCCGCCAGGCCATTGCAATCCCGTCACCGGTGCAGGTATCGGGATTGCTGGTGTAGAGATAGACCTTACCGGCACCGCCTGTGGCCAGAACAATAAACCGCGCACCGAATACCTGAACACGGCCCTGCTTCCGATCATAGACATAGGCTCCCAGGCAGCGGTTGGATGCCATGCCGAGTTTCTCAGCTGTAATCAGGTCTATGGCAGAGTGGTGTTCAAAAAGCTCGATATTTGAATGTTCGCGGACCCTGGATTCAAGTGTGGTTTCGATAGCTCTGCCAGTAGCATCCGATGCATGGAGAATGCGGCGGTGGCTGTGACCCCCTTCCTGGTTCAGGTGGTATTCAAAATTACCTACGGCATCTCTTGTCTTGGTGAAATTCACGCCGAGATCGATCAGCCACTGAATGCTTTCCCGGCCGTGTTCTACGACAAAACGGACAATATCCGGTTTGCAGAGACCCGCACCGGACGCAATCGTGTCTTCCACGTGGGAATCAATCGAATCGCAGGTATCCAGCACGGCAGAGACACCGCCCTGGGCATAGTAAGTCGCCCCTTCGGTCAGGGCGGATTTCGAGAGCACGGCAACCCGGGCATGCTCGGCCAGTTGCAGGGCCAGACTAAGACCCGATGCGCCGCTTCCTATAATCAAGACGTCATGTTGGTATTGGTGAGCCATCTCACTTAAGATAATATACTTGGTTTCACATGTAAGCTATTGATTAAGACAAAATATTAAGGAATTTATCCAGGAAGCCGTGCCAGGGCAACTTCAGGGCACGGCATATTAACACAAGGGGCCAGCCCTGATGGGCACTAAGATAACAGATCAACAACTGGTAGAACGGGTTCAAAGCGGTGATAAAAAAGCCTTTGATCTGTTGGTGATGAAATACCAGCAACGGATTGTCAACCTTGTCTCACGTTTTGTACGGAACCATGCGGATGCCCTAGATGTCACACAGGATGCCTTTATAAAGGCCTACCGTGCGCTGCCCAATTTCAGGGGCGATAGCGCCTTTTATACCTGGATGTACCGGATCGCCGTCAATACGGCCAAGAATTACCTTGCAGTGCAAAATCGCAGGCCCCCCGACGTGGAGCAAGATATCTCTGAAATTGAACAAATTGAGGGGGATCATGCTCTAAAGGAGTATGCAACACCGGAACACATGCTGTTGCGTGACGAAATACAGGAAACTGTGATTCAGGCCATAGAAGGTTTGCCAGAAGACCTGCGGGTTGCTATTACTTTACGCGAGGTGGAAGGCTTGAGCTATGAGGACATTGCTGTTGCCATGGATTGCCCGATTGGCACAGTACGTTCACGAATATTTCGGGCCCGGGAGGCCATTGATAAGGAATTAAAACCATTACTGGAATGAGTGAATCATCATGAGTGATAAAACACGCGAACTTATATCTGCCCTGATGGATGATGAACTGGAATCCGGGTCACAGTTTGTTGTCAATGCCATGACTGACGACGCCGAAAACCGGTCCCTCTGGCAACGTTATCATCTGATCGGCGAGGCTATGCGCGGCGCTCTGCCCGAACGCATTGACCTGTCATTATCAGACAGGATCAGCGCCGCAATTGAACAGGAAGCGGCGTTTGATGCGCCAGGGGTCCAGCCTGCCTCGCCCCTCATGAAACCTGTAGTCGGTTTTGCCATCGCGGCCTCGGTGGCTGTGATCGCCATCATCGGTGTAAGGCAGGTGAGTGAGGTGACAGGGCCCTCGGCAGTACCTGGCCAGACACAAGTGGTCGCCTCCGGTCAACCGGATAATAAACTGCGTAACCAGACGAATAATGTTGTCCCTCCGGCCATCCCTGCCAATGCACAAACCCTGGCTTCCGGTCAGCCTGAAAACGTCTTGCGTAACCAGACGAATGCGTTTCCCGTAACGACAACCGTCGGCGTAAGTCCTGATGCCAAAGCCTATTTGCCGCAAGTGGATGCCGAGACTCGTCTGAACCGGTATTTACTGAATTACAATGAATATCGGACCAATACCGGTGTACAAGGTATGCTGCCTTACGTCAGAATCGTGACTCATGAAGTTGACCAATAATGTCTGCCATCCAGACCTGTTCTGGTCCTGGGTAATTTCATTCTTTTTCCTGAGCCTACCTTTCCCAGCCATTGCCGGCGATACATTCGTGGACGCCAGGCATTTGATCAATAGCATGTCACGTGCAAGCAAGGAATTGAATTACGATGGCATCTTTGTTTACCGCCGTGGTAATCAGATGGATACCCTGAGGTTGATTCACAAGTATGACGAACGGGGCGAACGTGAACGTATGGTCTCGCTGACGGGCGCGGCCAGGGAAGTGATCCGTGATGGAGAATCGGTAACCTGTATCTTTCCTGATAGCCAGGCCGTAATGGTGGAAAGAGGCCATCCAAAGAAATTCCTGGCTGCCCAGCTTCCCGAACCGATTGAAACCATTGCCGGCTATTATAATTTTTCAATCGCCGGCAGGGACCGCGTGGCTGGCCGACCGGCCTGGATTGTCAATATCGTGCCCAGGGATGATTACCGCTTTGGTTACCAGTTATGGATAGATGAAGAGACAAATCTCCTGGTGAAATCCGAATTAAAGGACGGTTCGGGTTGGCCGGTTGAGCAGATTCTGTTTACCCAGCTCACAGTATTACCGGAAATATCCGACGAACTGCTGAAACCTGCCATATCCGGCCAGGATTATACCTGGTATAACAGTACCGCCGAGACCCAACCTATAACGGAAACAGGGAATGAATGGAGGGTCAACACATTGCCGGATGGCTTCAGTAAGAGCGAGCATGAAAAGCGCAGCATGTCGGCAGGTAGCGCACCGGTTGAGCACATGGTTTATACTGATGGTCTGGCCATGGTGTCTGTTTTTGTGGAAAAAATTGATCATGAGCCAGGCCGACTGAAAAAAGCTTCTCGCATTGGTGGCGTAAATACCTATGCTGTATATGCTGATGGTTATCAGGTCACCGCAGTGGGAGAAGTGCCACAGAAGACTGTTCGATTGATAGCAAGTTCGGTGATCCGGGATAGATAAAAAGTCGAATATTGATCCCATTTTCCATTCTGACAGGCGTCAGTTATCCTGTTTAATCCTGATAAAATTATAAATAGTCTGGAGTGATGTAAAACTTATGAAGTACGGTAATGCACTTTTTTTGAATATTAAATATATTTTTCTTCTAGTATTGGTTTTTGTGTCCACTTCCGCGCTTGCTGTTGTATCGCTTCCCGATTTCACACCCCTGGTTGAAAAGAATTCTGCTGCTGTGGTTAACATCAGCACGACCCTGAAAAAATCCGAGCTGGGTGGTGGCCTTGAATACCATATGCCTGATATCCCGGAAGACAGCCCTTTCTACGATTTCTTCAAGAAATTTTTCGGTGACATCCCAGGCGGTGACGGCGTGCATCCATTCGAAAAACGTTCTTCCCTGGGGTCGGGGTTTATCCTGAGCAGAGATGGTTATGTCATCACCAATAATCATGTCGTTAAAGATGCCGATGAGATCGTTGTAACTCTCCAGGATAGGCGCGAATTTGTAGCAGAACTCGTTGGTACAGATGAACGCAGCGACATATCCGTGCTGAAGATAGATGGCGAAAATTTGCCTGTGATCAGGATAGGAAATTCCGATAATCTCAAGGTAGGCGAATGGGTTCTGGCGATAGGTTCGCCCTTCGGGTTTGACCACACAGTTACGGCCGGTATCGTCAGCGCCATAGGCCGTAGTCTGCCAAACGAAAATTATGTTCCGTTTATCCAGACGGACGTCGCTATTAACCCAGGGAATTCAGGTGGCCCGCTGTTCAACATGGATGGCGAGGTGGTTGGTGTCAATTCACAAATATATAGTCGTACCGGCGGTTTCATGGGACTGTCATTTGCCGTACCCATAAATGTTGTCACTAATGTTTATGAACAGTTAAAGGAACAGGGGCATGTCTCCCGCGGCTGGCTGGGCGTGTTAATTCAGGACGTCACGCGGGAACTGGCGGAATCATTCGGTATGAAACGTCCGCACGGTGCCCTAATTGCCAAGGTCCTGTCTGACGGTCCTGCTGAAAAGGCCGGACTGGAGGTAGGTGATATCGTAGTTAAATTTAACGGTGAAGAGGTTCGCTATTCATCTGACCTGCCACCTTTGGTGGGCGATAGTAAGGTCGGGGAGCGTGTTCCCGTTGAAATTATCCGCCGTGGTAAATCCAAGACCCTCTATGTAAAGATTGCAGAATTGCCTGATGAGGAAGAAATAATCATCGCGGATCAGGGCAAGGACAATAAACTTCAATCTAATGCCCTGAATATTACGGTAAAGGACCTGAATGCAGAACAGCGCAGTGAACTGGGTATTACCGATCACGGGGTACTTGTCGAAAGCGTAGCCGAGGGCCCCGGTCAAAAGGCGGGGATCAGACGTGGGGACGTCATTCTCCTGATTGATAACGAAAAGGTTAAAGATGCCAAACATTTTTCCGATATGGTGAAGAAACTCCCCAAGGACAAATCCATTCCCATACTCCTGCAACGGCGTGGCGGGCCGATATTCATCGCCCTGAAACTGACCGAAAGCAAGTGACGGCCCGGTTTATTCTATATACTCGTTCGGGCTGCCATTTATGTGACGAGATGATGATGCAACTGTCTGAATTACTGAATCCGGATAGTTTCAGTATCAACCTCATCGACATTGATAGCGACCCTGAAATACAACGGGAATACGCCCTACGAATCCCGGTCCTAACGGATGCGGACTCCGGCAAAATCATCTGTGAACAACTGCTGGACAGGCGGTCCATTCTAAAGCATCTTGAAATTGAGCATCCTCTTTAACGGATAAATTCCACCCTTTTGATAGCCCGGTTGTTTACCGAGGGCCGGATAAGCTAGAATCGCGCGCTATTTAGCCGCTTTTTTCAGGGCAATTTATCCAATACCGGGAAACCATCGGCATTTATGGAAAATATCAGGAATTTTTCGATCATCGCACATATCGATCACGGGAAATCCACGCTTGCTGACCGGTTTATCCAGCTCTGTGGTGGGTTGACGGATAGAGAAATGTCGGAACAGGTATTGGACTCCATGGACCTGGAGAGGGAGCGGGGCATTACCATCAAGGCACAGAGTGTGACCCTGCCGTACAAGGCCAGAAACGGCCAGACTTATAAACTGAATATCATAGATACCCCCGGCCATGTTGATTTCAGCTACGAAGTGTCACGCTCACTGGCCGCCTGTGAAGGAGCCTTGCTCGTAGTGGATGCTGCCCAGGGTGTCGAGGCCCAGAGTGTGGCTAATTGCCTGACAGCAATAAACCTGAATCTGGAGGTTTTGCCCGTACTGAACAAGATCGATTTACCTTCCGCTGATCCGGATAGGGTCACCCAGGAAATCGAGGAGATTATCGGTATCCCGGCAGATAATACCGTGCGTATCAGTGCCAAGACTGGCCAGGGTGTGGAAGACCTGCTTGAACAGATTGTGCAGGTAATTCCGCCGCCAAGCGGGGAACCGGAGTCCCCACTGAAGGCCCTGATCGTCGATTCCTGGTTTGATAACTACCTTGGTGTTGTATCACTGGTCAGGGTGGTTGACGGGGCACTGGAAGCAGGGAAAAAGATGAGGGTCATGTCGACGCATCGTGACTGGCTGGTCGATGAAGTTGGGATTTTTACACCCAAGCGGAAGAAGTGTGCCCGCCTCGCAACCGGAGAAGTTGGCTATGTTATAGCCGGGATCAAGAACATTGACGGTGCGCCGGTAGGCGATACCCTGACGCTCACAGAGAGGCCCGCAGATAAACCCCTGGCTGGTTTCCAGGCAATCCAGCCACGTGTCTTTTCCGGCCTGTACCCCGTGGATTCATCCGATTATGAGGCATTTCGTGAGGCTCTCGCGAAACTCAGATTGAATGACTCGGCATTGCATTACGAGCCGGAGACTTCACAGGCACTCGGATTCGGATTCCGTTGCGGCTTCCTAGGTATGCTGCATATGGAAATCATCCAGGAGCGGCTTGAACGGGAATATGACCTGAACCTTATTACCACGGCGCCAACCGTGATCTACGAGGTAGAAACTACTGCCGGAGATGTCCTGCATGTTGATAACCCTTCCAAACTCCCGCCAGCAGACAAGATCAAGGAGATCAGGGAACCAATCATCTATGCCGACATCCTCCTGCCCGCGGATTACCTTGGAAACGTGATTGCTCTCTGTATTGAAAAAAGAGGCATTCAAAAAAAAATGCAATACGTGGGCAAGCAGATCTCACTTGGTTTCGAGATGCCATTAAATGAAGTCGTACTCGATTTTTTTGACCGGCTTAAATCGGCAAGTCGTGGTTATGCTTCCTTTGATTATCACTTCGTTACTTTCAGGCCCGCAAAGCTGGTCAAGCTTGATATTCTGATTAATGGCGAGCGGATTGATGCCTTATCCTGTATCGTGCATGACAGCCTTGCACAGTCCAGGGGACGGGAACTGGTGGAGAAAATGAAGGAATTTATACCCAGGCAGATGTATGAGGTTGCCGTGCAGGCTGCTATAGGATCAAAAATACTTGCCCGTCAAACCGTCAAAGCCTTGCGCAAAAACGTTACAGCAAAGTGTTATGGTGGTGATGTTTCACGCAAACGCAAATTACTTGAAAAACAAAAAGCAGGGAAAAAACGCATGAAGCAATTTGGCTCTGTTGAATTACCACAGGAAGCCTTTATGGCGATATTACATGTAGGGAAAGATACATGAACATAGATTTTGCAACTATCCTCGTCCTTTTGACATTTCTTAGCGGGATGATCTGGTTGCTTGACAGCCTAGTTTTTTCCAGGAAGAGGCAGGCCGAATCAGCGGAAGGCGCAGAAGTCACGGCCAAGGAACCTTTGATTGTCGATTATGCCCGATCTTTTTTCCCAATTTTTCTGATTGTTCTGATATTACGCTCGTTTGTTGCCGAACCCTTCAGAATCCCGTCTGCATCCATGATGCCCACCCTGCTGATAGGTGATTTTATCCTGGTTAACAAATATGAATACGGTATCAGATTGCCCGTACTGAATAACAAGGTCATTGACTATAAAACACCACAAAGAGGTGAAATCATAGTCTTTCGCTACCCCCAGAATCCCAGTATTCCCTATATTAAACGTGTGATCGGTTTACCTGGTGACCATATCGTATACCGTGACAAGGTTCTCTATATTAACGGGAAGCCGGTGTCCCGGACCCAGGTGGGGCGTTATGATGCGGTTGGTGCAGGTAAAATGATGGATGGCGCGCTTCTGTTTGAAGAGGGCCTGGGAACAGTGGATCATCCCATCCTGATCGATCCACAGAGCTATTCTTTGAACGTGGATACCATGGTGCCTCCGGGCCAGTATTTTGTCCTGGGAGATAACCGTGATAACAGCAAGGACAGCCGCTACTGGGGTTTTGTACCCGATCAAAACCTTGTAGGCAGGGCGTTCATGATCTGGATGAACTGGGACAGCCGAAATGGTGGTATTGACTGGCAAAGAATTGGTACGATACTACAATAAGGTAATTAAGCGTAATTAATTAAGGAAAAAGTTATGAGAACGATGATGAAAAACCAACGTGGAATAACCTTTCTGAGCTGGTGTATTATCTTTGCGGTTTTTGGCTTTTTTGTACTTATTGGTTTGCGTTTGTTCCCCCTATATAACGAGAAGATGGGGGTGATTGCTTCCATGAATTCAGTCGCTAGCCGGACTGATGCCGGTAAGTTAACCGCCTATGACGTTCGTAAATACTTCCTGAGAAATACCGACATAAACAGTGTTCGAAGATTTAACGATGCTAACGTCAGGGATCATGTCACCATTGAGAAAGCGTCAAGAGCTGGTGAACCAAAGAGTATGCGCGTTCAATATGAAGCGAGAAATAAGTTTGTCGCTGATTTAGAGTTTGTTCTCGTATTCGACAGGAGCGTGCCTTTATCAGGTGAGGGAACGGGTGAAAACTGACCCGATAGACAAGCTTGAAAATCTTCTTGGATATCAATTTATAAACCAATCCTACCTGGATGAGGCGCTGACACATCGCAGCCTCGGTCACACTAATTACGAGCGTTTGGAGTACCTGGGTGATGCCCTTCTGGGATTTATCATTGCCGAGGCACTCTATTCACGCCATCCCGGCGCCAATGAGGGGGAACTGACACGCCTGCGCGCAAGCCTAGTCAAGGGAGATACCCTCGCCATGCTCGCAAAGCAACTCAATCTGGGCAGCTTTATCAGACTGGGCGGCAGTGAACTCAAGAGCGGCGGGTGGAGGCGTAATTCCATTCTGGCCAATAGCATGGAAGCCTTGATTGGCGCGATGTATCTTGACGGTGGAATGGATATTTGCCGTGATACCGTCCTGCGAATCTATGATGAATTACTGAATAAAACGACCCCGGACAAGCTGCTCAAGGACCCCAAGACCCGTCTACAGGAATATCTACAGGCAAGACAGCAACCCTTGCCGGAATATACGGTTATCAGGGAAGAAGGAGAGGCCCATCAAAAGACTTTTATAGTTCGTTGTACCGTGCCTGATACCGACATTTCGGTACAATCACACGGCCGTAGCAAACGTGTTGCTGAACAGGCTGCTGCCCAGATTGCCCTTGAAAAACTGAATATCAGTTGATTGTATAATTTACAAAATATGGACCAGTTGCTTGATCATTGCGGTTTTGTCGCCATTGTTGGCCGCCCCAATGTCGGTAAATCGACACTCTTGAACCGGCTTGTCGGTCAGAAGATCAGTATTACCTCTCACAAACCGCAGACTACGCGATCCCATCTGCTTGGTATCAAATCGGACAGCAGCAGCCAGATACTCTATCTGGATACCCCGGGTCTTCAGAAAAAAACATCGAGCCTCTTCAATCGTTATATGAACAGGGAAATATTCAATGCCCTGGCCGATGTAAATGTCGTAGTCCATGTAATTGAAGCTTTGCAATGGAACCATAATGACAAGGTCGTATTTGATCATATAAACAAGCTGAATGTGCCCCTGATACTTGCCATTAACAAGATTGATAAAATCAATGAAAAAGAAGAATTGCTACCTTTTATAAGCAGTATTGATAAGAAGGATGCATATCGGGAAATTGTACCGCTCTCTGCAAAATCAGGGAAAAATGTGAAGCTACTGGAAGAGCATATTAAAAATCTCCTGCCGTCTGGGGAGATGATCTATCCCGGTGAACAAATCAGCAATCGCAGTGAACGTTATTTTGCCTCTGAATTCATTCGTGAAAAACTGACGCGATTGCTTGGTGAAGAATTGCCTTATAATATTTCTGTCACAATAGACAAATTCGAAGATAAGGAAAATATAATAGAAATAAGCGCCACCATATGGGTATCCACGCCAGGGCAGAAGAAAATTGTTATTGGTAAAGCCGGGAGGATACTCAAAAAAACGGGCTCACAGGCCAGGAAAGACATGGAATCCATGTTTGGAAAAAAAGTGTTTCTTGAGACATGGGTTAAAATCAAGGATAAATGGACCAGTAATCCTGTGGCTCTCAAGCAGTTTGGCTATGATACATAACGGTCAAAACACTATTCATGAAAGTCGAATTGAATCCGGCATTTGTCCTGCACCGCAGACTTTACAGGGAAACCAGCCTCCTGCTTGACATATTTTCCCGCGAATATGGACGGGTAAGTCTCATTGCCAGGGGCGTAAGACAGGCCGGCAACTCCAAATCAGAACTGTTGCAACCCAATCAACCTTTATTGCTGTCATGGAGCGGGAAAAGCGACTTAATGAATCTTGTCTCTGTAGAGCAGGACGGTATGCCTTATCGGCTAAAAAAGGATAAACTAATTGCCGGATTTTATATTAATGAACTGGTAATGCGGCTGTTGCATTCCCACGAGGCCCATGCTGATCTCTTTGACAGTTATAAAAAAACACTTGGCTTGCTTGGCGACGATAGTGTTAATGAGCAGGTTGCCTTGCGAATCTTTGAGAAAAAACTGATGGAATCTGTGGGATATGGACTTGCAATGGAATATGAAAGCGGTTCAAACCGGGCCATTGAGCCGGATGTAACATATTATTATCAGGCTGACCGGGGAGCTTCGAGAATGATTCCGGATACCGGTGACTATATTAGAGTGACCGGTCGCGTATTGATTTCACTGGCGAGCGAGGACTTCAGTTCAGAAGATGAACTGAACAATATAAAAAAACTGATGAGATATGTCCTGAAGAAACATCTTGGTGACAAGCCTTTAGCCAGTCGAGATTTGTATGAATCCTATATTCACCAGTCCAGAATTTAAAACCGAACATGAAAAACAGTCCTGTCTTATTAGGCGTCAATATTGATCATGTCGCAACACTCCGGCAGGCGAGATTGACGTCTTATCCGGATCCGGTGGAAGCTGCCCTGCAGGCAGAACTTGCCGGGGCAGATTCAATCACGCTACATCTTAGAGAAGACCGCAGGCATATACAGGAACAGGATGTCTATACACTTAAAGAACGCATGACTACCCCTATGAACCTGGAGATGGCTGTAACTGATGAGATGGTGTCTATAGCCGAGCAGGTGAAGCCTGAATATTGTTGCCTTGTTCCCGAAAAGCGGCAGGAATTGACAACCGAAGGCGGCCTTGATGTGGTAGGACAGGTGGACCGGATCACCCGTACCTGCCAGCGACTGCACGAATCAGGGGTCAGGGTTTCCCTGTTTATCGATGCCGATGAAAGGCAAATCGAGGCATCTGCCAAAGCCGGTGCAGGGGTTATAGAGATTCATACCGGCCATTACGCTGATGCTGATAACCGGACAGAGCAACAAAAAGAGCTTGAAAAAATAATACGTGCCACGAAATCCGCAGTATCACTCGGATTGCAGGTAAACGCCGGCCATGGACTTAATATTGATAATGTGGCCGACATTGCTGCGATTAACGATATTATTGAACTTAATATTGGCCATAGTATTATAGCCCGTTCTGTATTTCTCGGGATTGGTGGGGCGGTCAGGGAAATTAAACAAATTATCTTGCAGGCGCGGTTATGATTCATGGTATTGGTATAGATATCGTTTCTGTTGAACGCATCCAGGAAAATTTAACTCGCTATGGTTCACGATTTTCGGAAAGAATACTCAGCAGCAATGAACTGGAAGAATTCACCGCAAACAATTTTCCCGCTCGTTTTCTGGCCAAGCGTTTCGCTGCAAAAGAAGCGCTTGCTAAGGCTCTGGGAACAGGTTTCAGGGATGGCATGCACCTTAACCAGATCACCGTCGCACATGACAGTGAAGGCAGGCCCCAGTTAAGTTGTGAAGGTAAGATCAGTCAGGTTTTATCCGCAAATAATATTCATCATAGTTACCTGAGCCTTTCAGATGAGAATGAATATGCCTGCGCCGTAGTTGTGCTGGAATATTAGTCATAACAATAACTATCAGTAATTAACAACCATCATTATCCATGCCGGACCCGTCAAAAGAAATTTTAAAGCGCCGTACATTCGCCATAATTTCGCATCCTGATGCGGGAAAAACCACGGTGACCGAGCAACTGTTGTTATATGGCGGAGCCATCCAGATGGCAGGCACGGTCAAGGCACGCAAGTCGTCCCGTCATGCAACATCCGATTGGATGAAGATGGAAAAAGAGCGGGGTATTTCCATTACCAGTTCAGTAATGCAGTTTATTTACAAGGACAGGGTTATCAACCTGCTTGATACTCCAGGGCACGCTGATTTTTCCGAGGATACTTACCGGACTTTAACAGCAGTTGATTCTGCCCTGATGGTAATCGATGTAGCGAAGGGCGTTGAAGAGCGTACAAGGAAGCTGATGGATGTGTGCCGGTTACGAAACACGCCGATTATTACTTTTATCAACAAGCTTGACAGGGAAGGCAAGGAACCAATCGAACTACTAGACGAAATTGAGAAGGAGCTCGGTATCAGTTGTGTTCCTCTGACCTGGCCGGCAGGTATGGGTAGCAGGCTGCAGGGTATATATCACATTAAGGAGGGGTATTTCCGAAAATACGACAAATTCGCTGCGGATCATGGCAAGGAAATTATTAATGATTTTCAGACTGCTAATATAGAGAGCGAAATGAATTCTGTCAGGGACCACTTGATGGAGGAAATTGAGCTGGTGGAGGGAGCAGGTGTTGATTTCAGTAAAACTGAGTTCCTGGAAGGAAGACAAACACCAGTGTTTTTCGGTTCAGCATTGCAAAATTTCGGGATTGAGGAATTTCTTAATTACCTAGTCCAACATGCACCTTCACCGACTCCAAGGGTTGCTATTGAAAGGCTTGTTGATCCCCAGGAAGAGAAGTTTACAGGTTTTGTATTCAAGATACAGGCAAACATGGATCCGGCACACTTTGACAGAATTGCCTTTCTGAGAATATGTTCGGGCAACTTCAGGCAAGGCATGAAGATACGCCATGTTAGAATCGGTAGGAACATCCAGCCCTCAAATGTCCTTACCTTTCTGGCAGGGCAACGTGAGCATACAGAGGAAGCCTGGGCAGGGGATATAATCGGCTTACATAATCATGGCACTATCCAGGTAGGCGATTCATTTTCACAAGGAGAAAAAATTACTTTTACTGGCATCCCTTTCTTTGCCCCCGAATTATTTAGACGCGTCAGGTTAAAAGATCCGTTAAAGTCGAAAGCATTATTAAAAGGTTTGTTGCAATTGGGAGAAGAAGGCGCTACCCAGGTATTCAGGCCGCTATACAGTAATGAGTTGATACTGGGTGCAGTAGGTGTTTTGCAGTTTGATGTAGTTGCCTGGCGGTTACAGGAAGAATATAGCGTGAAATGCAGTTACGAAAATATCCCTGTTGTCACGGTGCGGTGGATTGAATGCCAGGATCAAAAGAAGCTAAAGGAATTCCAGGACAAGTGCGCAAATAACCTTGCAATAGATGGCGGAGAGCGCCTGGCTTATCTTGCGCCTTCCATGGTTAACCTTAATCTCACCATGGAGAGATGGCCTGAAATCAGGTTCAATGCCACCTGCGAACACTCCCTGTAATGCAGACCATGATCTTCTAGGTTCAGTCTTCCCCAACCTTGTCCAGTATGTCGCTTTGCGTGCCTTCCGGGTTTACAACAACGGGTTTTGCTGATTCGGTTTTGCCCTGCTGTTCAGTATCGAGTGGCTGATTCTCGGCAGGCTTGTCCTGCGCAGGCGAATAATCAATAGATGTTTGGCTACTCTCTGGACGAACTTCAGGGGTCACATTGACAGTTGATGATTCCGCAAGACTGTTTACCTGATCCGGTGAGTTGCTATCCTGTTCAGGGCCAGCGGCAATTAAAGCCCGTCCTGACTCATTTTGATTATTACCATTGACCGTTTCATTGGCACTCGTTGATTTCTGAGACGGATTTTTCTCCTGGGCAGTTTTCTGGCCCTTGTTCCGGGGATTGTTTTCACTACCCCTGTTCCGGCGCCTTCCGCCCCTGCGGCCACGTTTTTGTGACTGGTTAGTGGTATCGTCACCGGCGCCGGTATTTTTATTACGATTTCGTGGCCGTCCACCGGCTTTTTGACTCCGGCCGCTCTTGTCGCGGTCTGACTTGACCTTGGGTCTATTACTGCCGGTTTGACTAGTGTCAATCTCTTCAGGTTTCCCGGTCTGAATTTCCTTTTCCGGAACACCAAACAGGCTGCCAAACAGGCGACTGATTAGCCCCCGGGTACTAGCGGGCTTGGCAATTGGTGCCGGGCGGTCCGGTATAATCTGCTTGATTGCGGCCTCTTCAATGCGGCGCTTCTTCTGTTCCTGTATGGATTCGAGAATCGTCTCTTTTTCTTCCGGTTGAATGTGATAACTGGGCCGCGCATATTCCCTGTTGGAAGCCTCCGAAAGACGCACACGCTGGACAAGATACTGGGGCGTTTCAAGCGCGGGAGAGGGGACCAGAATAATGTCGACATCATGACGGTGTTCGATGTTGCTGATTGCCTCACGTTTTTCATTCAACAGGAAAGTTGCAGCATCTGTAGGCAGCTGTGCAATGACCTTGGCTGTCAGGTCCTTCATGGCTTCTTCTTCAATTATGCGAAGCACGGACAATGCCAGCGATTCGGTCCCCCTTATGGTCCCTTGGCCCTGGCAACGCGGGCATAAAATGTGGCTGGACTCACCCAGGGAAGCGCGCAGGCGCTGCCTTGACATCTCAAGCAGTCCAAAACGGGAGATCTTGCCTATTTGTACCCTGGCGCGATCCATTTTCAGGTTTTCACGCAGGCAGTTTTCAACCTCACGCTGGTTCTGATTGTTCATCATGTCAATAAAATCAATCACGATCAGGCCCCCGAGGTCGCGCAGTCGCAACTGGCGGGCAATTTCCTCAGCCGCCTCAAGGTTGGTGTTAAGCGCGGTTTCCTCTATATCACCGCCGGCCGTTGAACGGGATGAGTTGATATCAATGGTTACCAAAGCTTCAGTGTGATCAAATACCAGGGCGCCACCGGATGGCAACCTGACTTCCCTGGAAAAGGCGGATTCAATCTGGCTTTCAATCTGATACCGCGTAAACAGGGGATCCGGTTCATCATAAAGTTTGAGTTTGGACAGATTCCGCGGCATGACCTGTTGCATGAAATCATAGCCACGCTGGTATACATCCTTGTTATCGATCCAGATCTCCGATACGTCTTTTCTCAAGTAATCTCGTATGGCGCGGATAATGACCTCACTTTCCTGGTAGATCAGGAAAGGGGCAGGGCGCGCTTCAGCTGCCTTGGAAATGGCTTCCCAGAGACTCAACAGGTAATCGAGGTCCCATTGTAACTCTTCACTGGATTTCCCGACGCCGGCTGTACGTAGAATGATTCCCATACCCTGAGGAATATCAAGCTGGCTCATGGTCTCTCTCGCCTCATTGCGATCATTACCTTCAATCTGCCGGGATACGCCTCCGGCACGGGGGTTGTTTGGCATTAGAACCAGGTACCGGCCTGCCAGGCTAACGAAGGTGGTCAGGGCGGCGCCCTTGTTGCCACGTTCTTCCTTTTCAACCTGGATAATGAATTCCTGGTCCTGCTTGATCACATCCTTGATGTTGATCCGGCCACCCTTGGGAAGGTTGGGATCGTTCTTGAAGAGTGAGTGGGCTATTTCCTTGAAGGGCAGGAACCCATGACGTTCCGAACCATAATCAATAAAGGCAGCTTCAAGGCTGGGTTCTATGCGAACGACACGGCCCTTGTAGATGTTTGATTTCTTCTGCTCCCTGGTGGTTGACTCAATATCCAGATCATAGAGCTTCTGGCCATCAACCAAAGCAATACGCAACTCCTCCTGTTGAGTTGCGTTGATAAGCATTCTCTTCATTGTATTACTGTTCCTTTTCTGCGCTCATGACTGCATCATCCTGTCAGTCTCATGTTCAATCTGAAGATTGATAGTAACCGACTGTTTGTGTGCAGGAGCGCGGTGACAGCTCATTCTCTGGGTAGAGCTATCAATTAAACCCTGTCATTGGCCTGTTGCTTGATATTGCTGACAGCCACAGGCAACTGTTCTGTCTCCACAGGGAACGATCCGGGCATTCTACTGGAGTGGCGGGATGGGTATCAGCGTGTAATAATCTGCAATGACACCCACGAATGGGCCTGCACCAACTCAGCAGGAGAATCCAGTTAGTTCGTACCTCACCCAAAGATGAGATTTCTCTACGAATGTCCCCTGAAATCAGGGCGATAATATAACAAGCTTATCAAATTTCGGCAATTGGCAGAAAGATAAAAAATGGGTCGAGAACAACAGATCAAATCCTCGGTCGAGCACCTGGTAATTACGGCCGATCAGGCCGGTAGAAGGATTGATAATTATCTTCTGGCCTATCTCAAGGATGTTCCCAAAACGCGAATATACAGGATGCTGCGCAAGGGAGAAGTTCGTGTTAATCGCTCAAGGGTAAAACAAGATTACAAGTTGATTGAGACGGACGTGGTCCGCATCCCACCCATCTTTCATGAACGGGAAATAACGCGGCGTGCTTCTCCTTCTCCCGGCCTGCAGGGCTTGATTTATAACAGTATTCTCTACGAAGACGATATGCTGCTGGTCCTCAATAAACCGGCCGGCATGGCCGTTCATTCGGGGACCAATGAGCCGTTTGGGCTTATCGAAATATTGCGTTCCATGAGACCGGTAGATGGTTTCCTGGAACTCGTGCACAGGCTTGATAAATCAACCTCGGGTTGCCTACTGATCGCACGCCATCACCGAGTATTACGTAACTTGCATAAGCTATTAAAAGGGCATCGCATTAAAAAAACCTACCTGGCTCTGTTAAAAGGGAAAATTTCCCGAAATAAATCTGTCTCTCTCTCACTTGCTAAACAAGCATTCCGTTCGGGCCAGCATCGTGTGCAGGTACACGGTTCAGGCAAGGCTGCTGTTTCACGATTCAAACCCCTGAAACAGTTTGATGGAGCGACCCTGGTACGGGTTGAAATCGATACAGGGCGGACCCACCAGATCCGTGTCCATGCTGAGGCCATGGGACACCCTGTTGCAGGGGACGATAAATACGGTGATCGTGAATTCAATAAGAAGATGAAGCAACTGGGCCTAAAGCGCATGTTTCTGCACGCTGAATCACTCGCGTTCAAGTTACCTGACTACGCGAGACAAATGACCTTCAAGGCCCCGCTTCCGGAGGATCTGGAAGCGTTTCTGGAAAAATTATAGGCGCAGCGGACATCCATGCGCAGGCTCGAGATCAACTTACTGGTATTTGACTGGGATGGCACGCTTGCCGATACCGCAGCCTGTATCGTCACGGCCATGCAGACTGCAATCACGGCTTGCGGTTATCCCGCCAGGGATGATCGGGCGATTCGGGATGTCATTGGCCTCGGCCTGGAGGAGGCTTCGCATACCCTTTACCCCGAACTCGGGGTAGCAGAGAGACTGACGTTAACAGAAACATACCGGCGTATCTATGTCCGGCAGAACCGTGGTAAAACCAATCTTTTTTCGGGCGTGGACAGGCTGCTGGATAACCTCAATCAACTTGATTACCTCCTTGCGATCGCCACAGGCAAGAGTCGCAAGGGGCTTGAGCATTCATTGCAGGAAACCGGGCTCGTAGGTCTGTTTCATGCCTCACGGTGTGCGGATGAGACACTTTCAAAACCACATCCTATGATGTTAAGGGAAATTATGGATGAGTTGTCCGTAGAACCGGAAAACACTCTCATGATTGGTGATAGCCAGCATGATTTACAGATGGCGGGGAATGCCGGTGTGCAGGCCCTGGCAGTAAGCTACGGCACACAAAGCAAGGCAGATTTGCTAAAATACGACCCGTTGGCCTGCCTGGATAGTCCGGAAGGTATACTTGATTGGCTGGTCAACGGGATACAATGAGGTAACTAAATAATGGAAACTACATCATCCGCCAGTAATTCAACTCGCATGGATCAGGATATCGTCAATCGCATCGCCCAAGAGGCCGTGGCCGAACAGAGGCGTGCCCGCCGTTGGGGCATTTTTTTCAAGTTTTTCTTTGCAGCCTATCTGTTGCTCTTTTTAATCATTTACCTGCCAGTCGACTGGCGTGAAGCCGGGATTACCGGAGAAAAACATTCGGCACTGGTGGATATAGAGGGCGTTATATCGAATGATGCACTTGCGAGTGCGGATTATATAGTGACAGGTCTGCGTGCTGCGTTTGAAGATTCCAATACAGCCGGTGTAATTCTGCGTATAAACAGTCCTGGAGGTAGCCCCGTACAGGCGGCTTATGTTAACAGTGAGATCAAACGACTGAAGGGACTGTACCCTGATATCCCCCTCTATGCTGTGATCTCTGACGTCTGTGCATCAGGTGGCTATTATATTGCAGCCGCTGCTGACGAAATCTATGCCAATGAGTCCAGTATCGTCGGATCGATCGGCGTGGTGATGTCGAGCTTCGGTTTTGTTGATGCGATGGAAAAACTAGGCATAGAAAGGCGATTGTTGCATGCTGGAGAAAATAAGGGCTTTCTCGATCCCTTTTCCCCCCTGAAACAGGAGGAAGTGAAACATATCAACAAGCTCCTGATGGATGTGCACCAGCAATTTATTACTGTAGTCAAGGAGGGCAGGGGGGAGCGCCTGAAAGAGGATGAAAATATCTTTTCCGGATTAATCTGGACAGGAAAGCAATCTCTCGAGCTCGGGCTTGTCGACGGCATGGGCAGCGCAAGCTATGTGGCCCGTGAAGTAATAGGGGCAGAAGACATTGTTGACTATACAAAGCGGGAGGACTTTCTTGATATCTTTGCCAAGCAGATTGGGACAGCAGTAGCCAGGACCCTGGGCGAAAAATTTCAATTACAGTAAGTCAGGGAATCTTTATTCCCTGGGCCCTCAGCATCTCTGACAACCTGATGAGGGGAAGTCCAATGAGCGCCGTTGGGTCAGTACCTTCCATTTTTTCCAGCAGGGCGATACCCAGTCGTTCTGACCTGAAACTTCCTGCGCATTGGTACGGCCTCTCTATATCAAGGTAGCGGATAATCTCTTCCGGGCTCAGTCTGCGAAAGGTCACCCGAAAGGAAATACAATCCGTCCGGGCCACCTCCGTCGCACTGTTGATTACGCACAAGCCGGTGAGGAATTCCACTGTCTGGCCACTAAGCCGGCTTAATTGTGATACTGCAACATCGTGAGTGCCGGGCTTACCCAGGATCTCATTATTTAATACCAGGCATTGATCTGAACCAATGACAATGGCATCCTGGTATTTTTCAGCTATCTTTTCCGCCTTTTGCCGGGCCAGGCGCTTTACCATATCCTCTGCAGGCTCCCCAGCCTGGGCTGATTCATCTATATCAGGGCTTTCACATATAAACCCCAGGGATAATCGTTCCAGCAATTCGCGCCGGTAAGGAGATGAGGAGGCAAGGATCAGCTTAAGATTGTCCGGTCTTATTTTTGTCATAGTGACTGAAAAAACTCGCCTATGTATATGATTAAATTACTTATAAATTAATAGCTTATATCGATAATCAGCGGTATTTTGACAGTCGCCTGCCGCATAGCTAAACTTTGCCGCCTAATGCAACCTGACTTGCCGCATATTATTGAGCCGACCCGGCTTGCCAGGGCGGGTCAAACACTTGCCGGGCAGTATGCTATAGAAGAAATGTCGCGGCTAGGGGAAAGGCTCTTTGACAAATCCGGCCTTGCAGATTTCAGGCTGGAATTCGAGCGGGATGAAGAACTGGACATAACCTTCATTACCGGTGAAATTTCAGCAAAAGTCAGCATGATATGCCAGCGATGTCTTGAACCCATGACACTGGCCTTGAAATGTCCGGTCTATCTCGGTGTGATAAACAATTCGGTAGACTTGTCTATCCTGCCTGATAGTTGTGAACCGCTCTATGAAGATGATAGCCCGGTTTCATTGCGAGACCTGGTAGAGGATGAGTTGATTCTGGCATTACCCTTGTCAGCAATGCACGAAATGGTTGATTGTGAAGCGGGTGGACTACTAAATGAGGTAAACAAGTCAGTTAAAGAGAGTCCGTTCTCGGTCCTCAAGACACTGGTGAAAAACCAGACGAATAACAACAGGAGAAGATAAACATCATGGCCGTTCAAAAATCCAAAAAATCCACTTCACGTCGTGGCATGCGCCGTTCGCATGATTCCCTGGCTGAACCAAGTCTGTCTATAGAGCAAACTACAGGCGAAGTTCACAGAAGGCATCATATTAGTACAGATGGTTATTATCGTGGCCGCAAGGTTCTCGAAACAAAAGAAGATATAGACTAGTCAACGCGCACTATTTCCGGTAAATAAGAGCCTTTTAATCCGGCTGTAGCTGCAGCAGAACCTACCTTGAAAATTACACTTGCCCTAGATGCCATGGGAGGAGACCACGGTCCTGAAGAGATCGTGCCTGCTGCTCTGCATGTACTCAAGAAACATGAAAACCTGGAACTGATTCTCGTTGGTCTTGAGGATCAGGTAAAACCTATTCTGGAAAAACACCATGCCCAGGATCATGAACGAATCAATGTCAGGCACACCTCTCAAGTCGTGGAGATGCATGAACTTCCATCCCTTGCATTACGTAATAAGAAAGATTCCTCAATGCGGGTGGCTATCAATCTGGTGAAGGATGGCACGGCAAAAGCCTGTGTCAGCGCAGGCAATACCGGTGCTCTGATGGCTACCGCACGATTTGTACTGAAAATGCTGCCGGGTATTGATCGGCCCGCGATCTGTACTACTATGCCCGGCATTCATGGATCGACCCACCTGCTGGACCTAGGAGCCAATGTCGATTCTTCTTCAGAACAGTTATTCCAGTTTGCAGTCATGGGCTCGGAACTAACCAGCGCCGTCTGTAATATTCCCAGACCCAGCGTCGCACTTCTTAATGTCGGTGCAGAGGAGATCAAGGGTAATGACCGTGTCAAGCAAGCTGCCACATTGTTGAATGAAAGCCATCTTAACTATATCGGTTTTGTCGAGGGCAATGACATCTATACAGGCAAGGCGGACGTCATCGTTTGTGACGGTTTTGTAGGTAACATCGCTCTCAAGGCTAGTGAGGGAGTTGCAGCATTACTAATGCATCACGCCAGGTTACAGTTCAAGAGTTCACTCTATGGCAAGTTTGCTGCGCTGGTCAGCATGCCCATATTAAAGGCCATACGTAAGAAAATTGATCCCCGGCATTATAATGGGGCAAGCCTTCTCGGGCTGCGCGGCATTGTTATCAAGAGTCATGGCAGTGCTGACAGGGTTTCTTTTGCCCATGCTATTGAAGAGGCTATGTTGGAAGTAGAAAAGAACGTGCCCGCCAGAATCACGACCCAACTTGAAATGCTTTTTCCAGATGGATAGCAAACGGTGATTTATTCAAGAATAACAGGCACCGGAAGTTACTTGCCGGAAAGGGTAATGACCAATGCTGAACTGGAACGCATGGTCGATACCACTGATGAATGGATAAAGGCCCGTACCGGTATCAGTGAACGACATATTGCAGCAGAAGGTGAAACTACCTGTGACATGGCCGAACAGGCCGCCAGGCGCGCCATGGAGGCAGCAAACGTTTCACTTGATCAGATAGATTTGATTATTATCGGCACAACTACCCCGGATGTTATCTTCCCCAGTACGGCATGCCTGTTGCAAAAGAAACTGGATATTCATGGTTGTCCCGCTTTTGACATCCAGGCAGTCTGCACCGGCTTTATCTATGCCCTGACAATTGCTGAAAAATTTATCCAGACAGGATCAGCGAAGACGGCGCTAGTAATCGGCGCGGAGACCATGTCACGAATCATCGACTGGACTGATCGAAGCACCTGTGTCCTGTTTGGCGATGGTGCAGGTGCCGTTATACTCCAGGCCGGTGACGAGCCCGGCATCCTTTCCTCTCATATCTATGCCGATGGTGAATATGAGGACCTGTTAAATGTTCCTGCGGGGATTTCACACAACTCAGAACGATTCAAGGATGGGACCGCATTTGTCGAAATGCAGGGTAACGAAGTATTCAAGGTGGCAGTCAACACGCTGGGGAGGATCGTGGATGAGACTCTGGCACATAACAAGCTTGGGAAAAAAGACATCGACTGGCTGGTGCCTCACCAAGCCAATACCCGGATTATTTCTGCTACGGCAAAAAAGCTCGATATGCCGATGAACAAGGTGGTATTAACGGTGGATAAGCATGGCAACACCTCTGCCGCATCAGTTCCCTTGGCGCTTGATACCGCCGTGCGTGATGGACGCATCAAGCGGGGAGACACCCTGTTACTTGAGGCCTTTGGTGGCGGATTTACCTGGGGTGCGACACTGATTAATTATTAAAAAAGTAGAGCAGAAATATCATGTCTTTTGCATTTGTTTTTCCTGGTCAGGGGTCACAAACAGTCGGAATGTTATCCGAACTGGCCGAAAAATATCCCCAGGTTTTGGCAACCTACCAAAACGCATCGGAAGTCCTGGGTTTTGACCTCTGGGAAATGACCCGTAACGGACCTGAAGAGGTGCTGAACATGACAGCCAATACCCAGCCGGCCCTGCTGACCGCCGGTGTTTCCACCTGGCGGCTGTGGCAGGAAGAAGGTGGTCCCTCACCGGCTATTATGGCCGGCCATAGCCTGGGGGAATACACTGCCCTGGTCTGTTCGGGTGTTATGAAATTTGAAGACGCCGTGTCAGTAGTCGCTGATCGTGGCCGTTATATGCAGGAAGCGGTACCAGAAGGAATGGGCAGCATGGCGGCTATCCTAGGCATGGATAATGAAAAACTGGATGCGATCTGTGAAGAGATGGCCCAGGGACAGATTGTCTCTGCCGCCAATTTCAATTCCGAGGGTCAAGTTGTAATCGCCGGTCACAAGGAGGCGGTAAATCGGGTTGTGGAAGCCGCAACCTCTGCCGGCGCCAAACGGTCAGTGGTACTGCCGGTTAGCGTCCCTTCGCATTGTGCCCTCATGCGGGATGCTGCAGACAGACTTGCTAACCGGCTTGCGTCAATTGAGCTGTCCCTCGGTGATATACCTGTGTTGCATAATGTGGATGTGACCGCAAAGACAGAACCCGAAGCCATTAAACAGGCCCTGGTGGCACAACTCTATATGCCGGTCCGCTGGGTAGAGATTGTCCAGGCTATGGCTGCACAAGGCGTTCAACAGATTATAGAATGCGGTCCCGGCAAGGTCCTTTGTGGTTTGATTAAAAGGATTGACCGGAATCTGGGCGCATTACCCATACTTGATCCCGATACGCTCCAAAAGACACTGGCAAGTGTAACCGGCGAGGGGAAAAATTGATGAAGCTTAAAAATGAAATTGCATTGGTAACTGGTGCAAGCCGCGGGATTGGCAAGGCCATCGCTACAGCACTGGGGCATGAAGGGGCATTTGTCATCGGCACGGCCACCAGCGATGCAGGTGTCCAGGCGATAAAAGATCATTTCGCGGCAGAGAATGTCGAGGGCACCGCCTTTGTATTAAATGTCGCTGATCCAGACTCGGTGGAAACGCTAGGCAAGTCACTTAAATCCGACGAGTTATCTCCGACCATACTGGTAAATAATGCCGGGATTACTCGTGATAACCTCTTATTGAGAATGAAAGACGACGAATGGGAAGATGTCATAAACACCAACCTGAATTCAGTCTATCGCCTCACCAAGCTGTGTCTGCGGGATATGACCAAGGCACGCCATGGCCGCATTATCAATATCACCTCTGTCGTAGGCTGTTTAGGAAATCCGGGGCAGAGTAATTACGCCGCGGCAAAGGCCGGAATGATTGGCTTTACCCGTTCACTTGCGAGGGAGATTGGGGCACGCGAAATCACAGTTAATGCCATAGCACCGGGTTTTATTGAGACCGATATGACTGATGCCCTGTCAGACGAGCAACAACAGGCCATTCTGGAACAGATCGCACTTAACCGGCTCGGTCATGTGGATGAAATCGCCAATACCGCCGTATTCCTAGCGTCGGCTGGTGCCGCCTATATTACCGGTCAGACAATCCACGTAAACGGCGGCATGTATATGGGATGATATAATCTATAATTTGCATCATAAACATAATATAACTAATTGAATTAAAAGTATATCAACAGTTAACTTAACTTCTAAGTTGCAAGATATGTTCATTTCACTTAACTTACACACGCAATGGGTCAGAGACCACAGAGGGAGGAACTATCCATCATGAGTAGTATTGAAGAACGAGTAAAAAAAATCGTCGTAGAACAACTCGGTGTAAAGGAAGAGGAGGTCACCAACGAGGCCTCTTTTGTCGATGATCTAGGGGCAGATTCACTGGACACAGTTGAATTGGTCATGGCCTTGGAAGAAGAATTCAAGACAGAAATCCCTGATGAGGAAGCAGAAAAAATCACCTCTGTACAGCAGGCAATCGATTACATCAATGCCCATATTGAGTAATTTCCTTAGCCGGGATTGTAATCAGGCCGCGTTAAAATAAACGCGGCCTTTTCGTTTAGACGTTTGAAAAAAGAACAGGATTGCTGTGAGTAAAAGACGCGTTGTAGTCACCGGTCTGGGCCTGGTAACACCCGTTGGTAATGATGTGGCAGAAAGCTGGGCAAATATTAAGGCAGGGAAAAGCGGTATCGCACCAATAACCCATTTTGACACCTCGGCATTCAGTGTACGTTTCGGAGGATCAGTCCGGAATTTTGATGTTAGCCAGTACGTCTCTCCCAAAGATGCCAAAAAGATGGATCCGTTCATTCATTATGGGCTCGCAGCCGGCAGTCAAGCCATAAAAGATTCCGGGCTGGATGTAACGGAAGAAAATGCAACCCGTATCGGTGTCGCCATTGGTTCCGGCATTGGTGGTCTGCCAGGGATTGAAAAGGGGACCCAGACGTTTCTCGAGGGAGGTCCCCGCAAGATATCGCCTTTTTTTGTCCCTAGTAACATTATCAATATGGTATCAGGCAACCTTTCAATCCAGTATGGGCTGAAAGGTCCCAACTTTGCCATTGTAACGGCCTGTACAACAGGCACACACAATATCGGTGATGCAGCCCGACTGATTGAATATGGCGATGCTGATGTTATGGTCGCCGGGGGTGCCGAGATGGCCACTTCACCGACCGGCCTCGGCGGGTTCGCCGCAGCCAGGGCCCTTTCGACACGGAATGATGAGCCAGAACGCGCCAGCCGTCCCTGGGATCGGGATCGCGACGGATTCGTCCTGAGCGACGGGGCAGGAGTTGTCGTACTGGAGGAATATGAGCATGCAAAGGCACGCGGGGCACGGATCTACGCCGAGTTGATAGGCTATGGCATGAGCGCCGATGCTTACCATATGACGGCACCATCCGAAGACGGTGATGGTGCAGCACGCTGCATGCAAAATGCAATCAGGAATGCAAGCCTTAATCCTGAAGATGTGGATTACATCAATGCGCATGGCACATCGACTCCGGCTGGTGATGTGGTTGAAACCAGGGCCGTCAAACGGGTATTTGGTGATAACAGCAAGAAAGTTGCTATAAGTTCAACCAAATCCATGATCGGTCACCTTCTCGGCGCAGCAGGGGGAGTTGAGGCAGTCTTCAGTATTCTCGCCATCTATGAACAGGTCGCTCCGCCGACTATCAATCTCGATAACCCGGATCCTGAATGTGATCTTGATTATGTGCCCAATGAAGCACGCGAAATGAAGATTGATGTGTCCCTGTCCAACTCATTCGGGTTTGGTGGTACCAACGGGACATTAATTTTCAGGAAACTCTCCTGACTACGGGTAACTCTCGTCCCAATGGGGCAACTAGATGTTCCTGATCAACGGCCAGCCTGGTGAATCCATCTCCGCAAACAATCGCGGGCTACATTATGGCGATGGCGCATTTGAAACCATCGCCATCCACAATCAGGCCCCGCTCTGCTGGGAAGATCATTATCTAAGGCTCAATTACGGCTGTGAAAGGCTGGGCATGGCATGTCCACCTTCAGAATTATTACTTGGTGAAGCCAGCCGATTGTTGACGGACAAGGAACGCTGCGTACTCAAGATCATAGTGACACGGGGTGAAGGCGGCAGGGGTTACCGTGCCAAGCAGGGAGTTGAACCTTGTCGCATACTGGGCCGGTATCCCTGGCCTGATTATCCTGTTCAATATGCCACTGATGGTGTTCGTATAAGGATCTGCCGGACGCGCCTGGTCCGCAATCCTGCCCTGGCCGGTATAAAGCATTTGAATCGTCTGGAGCAGGTGATTGCGAGAAATGAATGGCAAGACGATAGTATTGCGGAAGGATTGATGTTGGACAGCCACGATAAGCTGATCGAAGGCACCATGAGCAACCTCTTTCTTATCAAGGGCCAGAAACTTTTGACACCTGAACTCACAGAATGTGGTATTGAAGGCATAATCCGTAAAAATGTACTAAATCTCGCCGGAAATATTGGGCTCGATGCGGTTGTATGTGAAATAAGCAAGGATGAACTCAATACCGCCGATGAAGTTTTTTTATGTAATAGCATTATCGGTATTTGGCCGGTACGTCATATCGAAAAGCGTGAATTCGCGCCGGGAATCTATACTGAAAAGGTACGCCAACAATTGCTGAAAAAGAATATTATTCTGGTATGAAGCAGACAATCCTGTCACTTTTTTATCTCCTCCTCGTTGTTTCCATGCTTACCGCAATCTGGCTCGGAATGGATATACGGCGTTACCTGAACCAGCCAGTAAGTCTGACTGAAGATACAACCTATACCATTCGGCCCGGTATGAACCTGTCTGCCATTAGCAGGAATTTGCAGGAAGCGGGCATCATTTCAAAACCGCTTTATTTCACCCTGTCTGGCAGATTGAAAGGTATGGAAAACCGGATCAAGGCCGGTGAGTATCTGATACCAGCAGATATTACACCATTACAGTTGCTTGGGTTGTTTGTCGAAGGCAAGGTCAAACAGTATTTATTGACCCTGATAGAAGGCTGGACCTTTTCCGAGGTCATGACCGCCATATACAATCATCCTGCCTTGGATAAGACGCTTGCAGATACCAGTACAGAAACAATCATGACGGCCATAGGTTCACCAGAACTGTCTCCTGAAGGACAGTTTTACCCAGATACCTACCATTTTCCACGTGGTACTACGGAACTGGCGTTCCTGCAACGTGCTCACCAGAGATTACAGGATGTCCTGTCACAGGAATGGGAACAGCGTGCAGAAAACCTGCCCTATGCACATGCCTATGATGCATTAATCATGGCATCCCTGATTGAAAAAGAAACCGGCTTGTCGCAGGAACGCGACAGGATCGCGGGTGTCTTTGTCAGGCGCCTTGAAAAAGGCATGCGCCTGCAGACCGACCCTACTGTGATCTATGCCATGGGCCAGAGTTTCGACGGTAACATACGACGTAAGGACCTCGATATCGATTCGCCCTATAATACCTATCGCTATACCGGTCTGCCGCCCACTCCGATTGCGCTGGCAGGACGTGAAGCAATTCATGCAGCCCTTCATCCGAAAGAGGGCAAGGAATTGTATTTTGTTGCCAGGGGGGATGGCAGCCATCATTTTTCTGAAACCCTTATGGAACATAACAAGGCTGTAAGAAAGTACCAGTTAAGACATTAACGATGATAAATAAAACACAGAAGGGTACGTTTATCACGCTGGAAGGCATTGAAGGTGCGGGCAAGAGCACCCATATCAGGTATATTCATGAATTACTGTCACAGGCTGGCAAAAAGGTACTGACCACGCGTGAACCCGGCGGGACAGATCTTGGAGAAAGGATTCGTGATATTTTGTTGATGCAGCATGAACTGAATATCGATGCTGAATCAGAACTTCTATTGATGTTCGCAGCGCGCTCCCAACACCTGAAACAAGTGATATTACCCGCACTCGCCAACGGAATAATCGTGTTGTGTGATCGCTTTACCGACTCAACTTATGCATACCAGGGCGGTGGCAGGGGAGTTGTCAGCGAAAAAATAGACCGGCTGGCGAATCTTGTTCATCCTAATTTGAAACCTGACCTGACACTGTTACTTGACCTGCCAGTAGATATTGGGCTTGAACGTGCAAGTAAAAACGGGGAAGCTGACCGGTTTGAATCAGAGGCAGTTCTATTCTTCGAGTCGGCAAGGCAGGTCTATCTGAATATTGCCATCGCTGATCCCGGACGGGTAAAAGTGGTAAATGCTATACGGGATATCGATCATATCCAGCAGGAAATAAAATCTATCTTGCAGGAACATAAATTATGCTAGAGGTGTTACCCTGGCACCAATCCCAATGGGATCAGATCCAGGCATCAATTGAAAAAAAGCGATTTGCACATGCCTGGTTATTGACAGGACCGGAAGGTATTGGCCTGGAGCATTTTGCACGGCAGCTTGCGGCCAGCCTCTTATGTCATGCTAAAACAGAAAACCAGCGCCCCTGTGGCCAATGCAGGGCCTGTGAACTACTTTCTGTCGGCAATAATCCGGATATCATGTTCGTTGAACCGGAAGATACCGGTAAACAAATCAGGGTAGAACAGATCAGAGATATGATCGATTTTATTCATCTCAAAAGCCAGTATGAACACTATAAGATCGCGATCATTTCACCGGCGCATAGTATGAACAGGAGCGCAGCTAATACCCTTTTAAAGACACTTGAGGAACCGCCCGGAGATTCGTTGATAATTCTGATCACAGAACGTCCAAGCCTTTTGCCAGTAACTATCCGTAGCCGATGCCAGAGACTGGATTTTCAGCCGGATTACTCCAAGAATACACTGGCATGGCTTGCGGAAAACATTCCGGAAGGTACATCGCCGGAATACCTGCTACGTTTTGCCGGTGGTGCACCATTAGCCGCAATTGAACTCCCGGAGAATCACCATATCGAGCAACTCAATGACTTGCTAAATGATCTATTACTGATTACCGGGCAACAACGGCCACCTGTTGAGATTGCAGAAAAATGGAATGAAACCGGTGCCAGGAATGTATTTCAATGGTTATTGTGGCTATTTGGGGATATGCTCCGCTTCAAGGTCAATGCTCCTGCACGGCTTTTTTACCCCTCTGATGCATGGGAAACCTTGAAAGGTCTGGCAAATCAATTAGACTTAGACAGGCTAATGCGTTGTTATGATCTATTATTGAACAATTATGGCCTTGCCCTGGGACAGGTCAGTTACACGGTTCAGGGCTTATTTGAGGACTTTATCATCTTGTGGCAAGAACTTTCAAAGAGCGAGGATAATACATAATGAGTGTACCTGGTGGCCGTGATCCCCGTGCTGGTATCCTGTCTTTAACCATACGTGACAAAAGCGCCCTTTATGCATCCTATATGCCGTTCATCAAGAATGGAGGGCTCTTTATTCCAACCAACAAATCCTACAATGTGGGCGATGAAGTCTTCATGTTGCTCTCCTTGATGGACTCCAAGGAAAAAATGCCTATTGCAGGAAAAGTCGTCTGGGTTACGCCTGTAGGCGCGCAGGGCAACAGGACTGCAGGCATTGGTGTACAATTCAGTGAGCTGGACAAGGGAGCAACCCGAAACAAGATTGAAAACCAGCTTGCCGGCGCACTCAATTCGGAAAGGCCAACACATACCATGTAATCTACCTGTCCTGGTTTTGTATACCAGGATCAATGTTCTTTAATTCACCATAGTTGATTGATACTGGCTGATTTTCATGTTGGTTGATTCCCATTGCCATATCCCGATGATTGAATCGGAGCTTAAGGGGCTATTTGAGCGGGCCAGTGAACTGGGAGTCAGTCATATGCTTTGCGTGGCCGTGGATCTGGATAGCTATCCGGAAATCCTGGAACTGGCAAAAAATTATAAGCATGTCTTTGCCTCAGTTGGAGTACATCCCAATGAAAAAGTAAACCATGAACCGACTGTAGAGGAACTCGTGGCGCTGGCAGAGGAACCCGAGGTTGTGGCAATCGGGGAAACCGGCCTGGATTATTACCGCTCCACCGGCAACCTGGAATGGCAACGTGACCGTTTCAGAATACATATCCGGGCGGCGAAAGAAATCAGGAAACCGCTTATCATACATAGCCGTGAGGCAAAAACAGATTTAATTCAAATCATGGAGGAAGAAAGGGCCAGGGACGTCGGCGGGGTCATGCATTGCTTCGTCGATGACTGGGAAACTGCGCAACAGGCCATGACTATGAATTTTTATATCTCATTTTCAGGCATCGTTACCTTCAAGAATGCCAGGGAGGTGCAGGATGTTGCACGCAAAGTGCCGTTGGATAGGCTGCTGGTAGAGACGGATTCCCCCTATCTCGCACCCGTCCCGTACCGTGGCAAGATGAACCAGCCAGCCTACGTCCACTATGTGGCAAAATACCTCTCTGAACTCCGCGGTGAATCCTATGATGAAATTGCAAAGGCAACTACAGACAATTTCTTCAGGTTATTTTCAAGCGCAATAAAAACTGATTAAGTCAGATTATTGAAAATAATATTTCAAGTGAATCCATGATTTTGTCCCGGCCAGTGTAAAAGTGAGGGGAGAAACGTATCCCGCCAAATCGCTGGGCACACACGACGTTCTTTGACAGCAGTGCCCTGTGTATGTCCGCCGGATCTTTCTTATCAATTTTGAATGTCACAATGCCCGCGTACCGGTTCGCAGCCCGGGGTGTGACCAGTTCAATCCGGGGGTGTTGTTCAAGCTCATTCATCAAGGCCGTGACATTATCACTGATATATTTTTCTATCGTAACCATTCCAATCTCTTCAAACAGGGACAGGCTGGCAGATAGCGCGTGGATCCCAAGCATATTGGAGCTGCCGCATTCAAACCGGCGGGAGGAGGGTGCGATTTCCCAATTCTTCTTATCATAATCACCTACATCCCTGACCATGTGCCAGCCATATTCGTGCAGAATCAAACAATCTCTCATCTTGGCATTGCAATAGAACAAGGCAATACCTTCCGGACCCAGCATCCACTTATGTGCGTCTGCCATTGCGAAATCTGCATGGATAGCTTGCACATCAAATGGTTGGGCCCCGATAGTCTGGATGGCATCAACACAAAACAGAATCCCGCGCTTACGCGTAAATTCACCCAGTCGGATAAGATCCATGCGCAGGCCACTGCCATATTGAACTGAACTGATAGTCAAGAGTCGCGTATTTTTATCGCAGGCGTCCATCAGGGCCTTTTCCGGATCAGATTTGCCCTGGATATCCACCGCCCTGAATTCAACGCCTTTATCGCCCTGAGCCTGCCAGGGAATGCTGTTTGATGGAAACTCCTGGTTACTGGTGACGATATTGTCACCCGGATGCCAGTCCAGACCGCTGGCAACGACAGAAAGCGCTTCGGAGGTATTTTTTAGTAAAGCAATATCATCTGAAGAAGGTGCGTTAATAAGACATTTGATCTGTTCTCTAAGCCCTGATTCTTTTTTGACCCAATCGGGATAATGGCTCGCTCCATATGTACAATTTTCTATAGCAAATTGTTGGACTGCATCACTGGTTCGCCTGGGCCAGGGTGCCACAGCGGCGTGATTGAGATAGATCAGGTCCTTCTGTAGTGGAAATTCATCTTTAATCAGGTTTTCAATCATCATAAAAGCCAGTATATCGGCTTGTGAGGCCAGATAAAGTATTTGTTCCTGATATTATCTTATCAGGATAATTATATATATATCAGTATGTTATAGTGCATTTTATTTTTGTAAGCAACCTGTAAGTAAGCTGTAAACACTTTGTAGCTGTCTGCCTCGAATTTCTCTCCCTAGACTTTCCCGTTAAAGACGCAGCATTTCTGAACCCGAAAAATTAAAGCTGCTAATTGAAAACATATTTATTAAAAACTGGAAAAAAATTATGTTGAATTTACTTAACGGATGGTGCGCTAGACCAGCAACAGTTTTAAAGTTATTGGCTATCGTATTTATCTTTTCCCTGTCCGGGTGCAGTGCACATGCGAGTCGTCCCTGGCTGGAAAGGGCCCAGAGCACTGAGGTTGCTATGGGTATTCACAACTCACCTCACCAAGTCGCACTCCTCTCAAATGGCCGTGTCGCGCTCAGATATCGATTGGATCTGATCAACGCGGCACGGCACTCTGTTCGTATCCAAACATTCATCCTCGGAGATGATCCTGTCGCGCGATTGATTATCAATTCACTCGAGCGTGCCGCACAGAGAGGAATACATGTACAGTTGCTAGTGGATGCAATTCCACTTGGCGAGAGCGCAGCGCAATTGTTGGCCCGTGCCTCGCTTAATGAACATTTTGAGGTCCGCCTGTATAACCCCGTTCCGGACATGGACCTGAGCCGTATGAACCAGCGCATGCACAACAAGGTTATGGTAGTTGATGAACGCATAGCCTTGACCGGAGGACGCAACTTGGCTGATGAATACTACGATGCTGATGAAAATCTCAATTTTCTCGATCTTGATATCGCTATCAAGGGTGCTGCAGTAGATGATATGAAGGCAAGCTTTGATGATTATTGGCTGCATGGCGATGAGCTTGATATTGACGTTGGCAATGAAATCATCATTACACCATATGAGAGATCCAGAATTATCGAGGCACTTAATGCCTCACTTGACCAGGAAGAAATGAAACTTGAATGGTTCAAGGTTAATAAAGTGGCCTTCTGGGCTGATCCGCCTGGTAAGCCGGATCCAAAACGCGATCCAAGAAGTTTTACCCTGCGCCTTGCCTCACTTGTTGCCACCGCTCAGGATGAACTGGTAATACAGACGCCGTACTTCGTCTTGTCGAATAATGCCCAGCTTTTATTTAGTGATCTACGCCGACGTAATGTTCGTGTATCACTTTCAACAAACTCACTGGCGTCTACAGACAGTTGGTTGACCTATGCTCATGCATTACGGCAAAGGAGGCTCGTTTTAAATGATCTGGAAATTCAGGTTCGCGAGATACGTCCATATCCGGAAGCATTGCCTGATTATGTGCCTGGCTGGCTTAATAATACTGGCATTACGAATATATATAGTGAGAAGCCACCACGGCTTTGTTTACACAATAAAGCGCTTGTTCAGGATGATCGAATAGCAATGGTAGGTAGCTATAATCTCGACCCACGCTCAGCAAATTATAATACAGAGGTAGGAATCGTGATTTGGGATGAGCAATTCGCCAATGCATTACGCAATATGATAGAAAGGCAGATGAGTCCAGGTAACATCTGGGTTGTTGCACGTAAGTCTCGTGCACTCCCGCTAGATTTTATTTATGATTTTTTTGAACAAATTAACGCTGTTGCCCAGGATACGACCACATTGGATATCTGGCCACTTCGCTATAGCTCACTTTACGAACCAGAATCAGACGGGGAGACAGTATCACCCAATGATCCGAATTTTTATATCGAACATCGTGATGTAGGGCTGTTCCCTGATGTTCCACCTGCCAGCAAAAAGATCATTCTCGTGGAACTAACACGCATGTTTACTGGCGCTGCAAAACCTCTTCTTTGATTTATTCCTGACTTAAAACTCCCTGCTGATTTCAACAATGCCGGAGTCAATACGCCGGCTTCTCAATACATATAAAAAATGCGATTGCAAAAAGACAATTTAATCTATCGTAATTGTATTTTGTAAGTAATTTGTAAGGTGATTGTAAGCGATCAGTAGCTATCCGGGTTCACATCAGTCACATAGACTTATAGAGCAAAGATACGGTGAACAGACGACAAATGAAATTTATTTTTATTAAGAAAATATAGGGGGATGAAACGTGAACAAGGGAATTACCATTTACATAAGCAATTCAACGCATGTCATCCTGTTGCTTACCATGTTTATTCTGATATCTGCTTCTGGCTGCTCAATCAAACGTATTGCCATCAATTCCGTTGCTGATTCTCTGGCGGGTAACAGCACCGTTTACGCGGCAGACAATGATATACAACTTGTGGCAGAAGCTACACCTTTTGCACTTAAAACGATCGAATCATTACTTGCAAGTGTACCAGACCATAAAGGACTTCTTCTCTCAGCTGCTAAAGGGTTTACGCAGTATGCATATGCCTATGTCCAGCTTCCTGCTGATGAATTGGAACAGGAAGATCTTATTATGGCAAATGCAGAACGTGAAAGGGCATTAAAGCTCTATTTGAGAGCTCGTGATTATGGTTTGCACGGACTTTCAACTGATCATCCTGGCTTTACTGCTAACCTGCGCCAGGATCCTGTATCAACACTTTCAGAAACAGGTAGCGATGATGTTGCCTTGCTTTACTGGACAGCAGCTGCCTGGGGGGCTGCGATTTCACTTGGAAAAGACAATCCTTATCTTCTTGCCGACATACCATCGATGGAGGCATTAATGACGCGCGCACTTGAAATTGATGAAAAATTTGAACACGGCGCTATTCATGTATTTTTTATTAGCTATGAAATGAGCAGAAGAACAATTTCTGACGGTGCCGGTGACCGCGCGCAGCAACATTTCAAAAGAGCCGTAGAGTTGTCGCAAGGACTCCAGGCATCTCCTTATGTAGCGATGGCAGAATCATTTTATATACCCATGCAGGACAGGGACAGTTTTTCTGAATCACTGGAGATTGCGCTGGCAATTAATGTTGATGAGCACAAGGAATGGCGTCTTGCCAACCTGATTATGCAAAGGCGTGCACGCATCATGTTATCAAGAATTGACGAATTTTTTATTGAATGATGGGGGAGTTGGAAATGAATCTAAACAAGGATTTTTTTTATTTAAGTGTTATTGCCCTGGTATTTTCCGGAATTATTCAACCAGTTTGGGCAGAAGGGAAATCCATGACATTAAAAGTCGCCACGCGCATGCCAAAAGGAAACATATACTACCGAACTTTGCAAGATGTCGGTTCGGCATGGCGTGATGCCCAGGGAAATGATTCAAAATACATTATTTATCCTGATGGAACGCAGGGCAGTGAACAGGACACAGTAAGGAGAATGCGTATCGGGCAACTTGATGTTGCCATGTTGTCAGTTGTAGGACTCAAGGAAATCGACGAATCCGTGTCTGCGCTCCAGCTTATGCCGCTGGTTTTCCGTTCGTGGGATGAATTTGATTATGTTCATAAACACTTAAGGCCTGAACTCGAACGCAAATTACTCGAAAAGGGTTTTGTCGTACTGTACTGGGGGGAGGGTGGCTGGGTCCAATTTTTCTCTACAGAACCCAGACTAACCCCGGATGATTTCAAGACGGCCCGTATATTTACCTGGGCTGGAACGCCATCGCAAGTTGACTTGATGAAATCGCTTGGATATCAACCGGTCGTGCTTGGCCTTTCTGATATTTTGGCTTCATTACAGACGGGCATGATAGATACCGTACCCGCTTCACCCTTATGGGCTCTTGCTTTCCAGTTCTATGGTACCACGAATCATATGTTACGCATGAATTATGCACCGATTGTTGGCGCGACCATTATTACAAAAAGAACCTGGGACAAAATGACACCTGAAGCACGTGAAGCAATGCGCATTGCTTCACATGAAGCTGAAAAAAAACTGCGGTCCAACAGGGATGTCCAGGATGAAGTAAGCATCATGGCAATGCAGGAAAACGGGCTTGTCGTACATGAAATATCTCCGGAAGTAGAACAGGAATGGATGACCATGATCCAGAGAGTTTGGCCGCTCGTACGTGGAAATATTGTTCCTGCAGAGATGTTCGATAGGGTTCAGAACCTGCTTGCTGAATACCGTATTCAACATTAATTAAATGCCCTGATTAAAAAGGAATCGGTAAGAACATGAATGACACGCTGGAAAACAATCCCTTGAAGTTGATGCCTGGTAATGAGGGTCGCCTACTTAAAAGGTTTTTTGTCAGGTCAATAGAAAAATTATCCTGTCTTGACGCATTACAGGGAATATATGAAAAGTTGCCCGCATCCGACAAACCCGGGGTTTTCCTGGAACAATTGGTAGACCAGATGAATATCAGCTATGAAACGGGAGGAACAGAAAGAAATATACCTAGGAACGGTAGAACAATTGTCATTGCGAATCATCCTTTTGGTGCTGCTGACGGATTAATCATGGCGCATTTACTAACGAAACTCCGTCCAGATTTGAAAATACTCGCAAATGAAGTATTACAGCGCATAGAGGGAATACGCAGTCTGATATTTCCGGTTGACGTTTTTAACAATGACATTTCCCTCAACCAGACTTCCATGCGTGGTGCTATTCGCTGGCTGGAACGGGGCGGCCTGCTACTTGTATTTCCTTCCGGTGTGGTCAGTCATTTCCGACCAGGCAAATGGAAGATTAATGACCCTGATTGGCATGAAACGGTGGCACGTATCGCCTTAAGGACATGTACACCAGTTGTACCCGTTTACATTCATGGGCATAACAGCCTGGCATTTCAGCTCCTGGGTATGATTCATCCCCTGTTAAGGACATTCATGCTCCCACGGGAATTTTTGAAACAAACAGGTAAAGAGATGCATTTATCCATCGGCAAGTGTATCCCCGTTAACACGCTGCGTCGTGTGGGAGACTATCATGGCATTACTAATTTTCTAAGATTCTGCACCTATACACTTGAAGGCATCATTCCCAGGGAAGTGGGCCTGCAGAAAGAGTTAAAACAAGTAAAAGAAAATTATTGCAACAGGAAAAGGACCAGTAAAGAACTGCACAGCGTTGAAATCAAACATCTTCCGCGTCAGCAGTGCCTGGTACAGGTGGGAAACCTGCAGGTCTATTATGCGCTGGCCAACCAGATCCCCTGGACATTACAGGAAATAGGGCGCATGCGTGAAATTACCTTCAGAGAGATAGGGGAGGGAACGGGTAAGGATGTAGATCTTTCACTTTATGACAGTTATTACTACCACCTGTTCATATGGAATAATGAAAAGAAAGAAATTATTGGAGCATACCGCCTGGGCCTAGTCGATGAAATCCTTAAAAAATATGGCATCAATGGTCTGTATACTTATTCTCTGTTCAATTACAGACGAAATCTGTTGAAGCAAATCAATCCTGCAATTGAACTGGGCCGATCTTTTATACGAAAAGAGTACCAGCAAAGTTTCCTGGCATTAAATCTGCTGTGGCAAGGAATCGGAGTATTTGTTGCAGGTCTGAAAAAGTATTCGGTTCTCTTTGGCCCGGTAAGTATCAGTGATAAATATGATCATTTGTCCAGAAAGTTCATGATTGATTGCCTGCAGCTTAACCTTACAGAGGATCAGTTATCAGGTTCTGTAAAACCAAGAAACCCATTTCGCAGCGAAGGGAAACAATTCTGGAGTGCCTCTGAATTAAGGATGTTCAGTGACATCAACCTGGTCTCTAACGTCGTATCGCAAATTGAGAAAGACAACAAGGGACTGCCTGTATTATTTCGGCAATACATAAAACTGGGAGGGAAATTTCTTTGCTTTAACGTTGACGATAATTTCAGTGATGTTGTCGATGGCCTGATCATGGTTGATCTGACACGTACTGATCGCAGGATGCTTGATAAATATATGGGACAGGAAAAGGCAGCAATGTTCATAGAATACCACGAGAATAAGGACGAATTTTTCAACTTTAGATTGCTATGAATATATACACTGAAATATTCAGGACGGATGGCAACAACAAGATGACTTGGTCACTTTCCACATTCAAGTCATTGTTGATATCTTTTGAAGATCTTGTGCTTGCCTTTGCACTTTCATTAATGGTCGTACTCCCGATTGTTGAGATATTTTTGAGAGCAATATTCAATATTGGAATAGACAATGTTAACGGCATCATACTGCATTTGACACTTGTTGTAGGCACTCTGGGTGCCGCAATTGCTGCACGGGAAGATAAATTACTTGCATTTGCCGGTGCAAAATTATTAAGAGGGAAGACTGCCTATATAACCAACCTGTTTTCAACGACAGTATCTATATCAGTATGTGCGGTGCTTCTATACGGCAGTATTACATACATGCAATTCGAAAGGACAGGCGGCGTTGAACTTGCTTATGGATTACCTGTTTGGGCGGTCTTAATTGTATTTCCTGTAGCATTTATATTAATCGCGTACAGGCTCTTGAAAAGATCAACAACCGATCCGGTTATAATAGCAGGTTCTCTACTTGTCAGTTTAGCAATCATAGCTTTTATATATTATATGCCTTTTACAACCCCGGTATTACGCATCTTGTCAGTTACGCTGCTGATAATTGCAGCAATATTCGGGCAGCCAGTATTTGTCATTGTTGGTGGCGCGGCAATGGTTTTAATCTGGACTGAAGGTATCCCTATTGCTTCCATCACACTTGACCATTACAGCTTGGTTTCAAATCCATCGTTGCCTGCAATACCCCTGTTTACATTGACTGGCTATTTGCTGGCAGAAAGCAGGGCGCCTCAACGCCTGGTAAAATTATTCGATTCATTGTTCGGCCAGATTAATGGCGGCCCTGCAATTGCTACTGTTCTGGCATGCACTTTCTTCACATGTTTTACCGGCGCTTCAGGTGTAACCATACTTGCACTGGGAGGCCTGGTAATACCTTTGCTGATCAATGCAGGGTATTCAGGAAAATCAGCACTTGGGTTATTAACTGGTGGCGGATCTGCAGGTGTTTTATTGCTGCCGGCATTACCATTGATACTTTATGCAATTCTTGCGCAGATCCCTATTAAAGAAATGTTTCTGGGGGGAATTCTGCCGGCCCTGTTAATCCTTCTTATTGCTGCAGCATGGGGTATAAGCAGGCAGCCTAAAACAAGACAGGCAGAGTCGCGCACATTTGACAAAAAACGGATATTTGACGCGGCATGGAATGCAAAATGGGAATTATTTATACCAGTAGTGTTAATTTCCGGAATGTTCAGTGGTTTAATGACGCCACTCGAAGCTGCCGCAATAACAGCATTTTATACCTGCATAATAGAGGTTTTCATCTACAAGGACCTGTCATTAAGGGCCGATGTGCCACGGGCATTGGTCAAATGCGGTTTGCTTATTGGTGGAATTCTACTGATTCTGGGTGTCGCGCTCGGATTGACCAATTATATGGTCGATGCCCAGATCCCTGATATTGCAGTTGAGTGGGTGCAGCATGCGATTAAATCTCCATGGCTGTTTCTTCTCGTCCTCAACTGTTTTCTCCTGATTGTCGGTTTTTTTATAGACATTTTTTCAGCAATAGTTGTACTTACCCCGTTAATCATACCAATGGGCCTGGCATTCGGGATCCATCCTGTACACCTTGGCATCGTTTTTCTTGCCAATCTTGAACTGGGTTACCTGACACCACCAGTGGGCATGAACCTTTTCTTTTCATCTGCGAGGTTTGAAAAACCACTGCTTGAAGTCTGTATGTCTGTCATCCCCCTGTTTCTTTTCCTTGCGGTTGGTGTGCTGGTTATCACGTTTGTACCCTGGTTAAGTACTTATCTGCCAGGATTGATTAAATAATCATTTGGTAATCAAGCAAGGCTGAGCCGTAAGCTGTCAAAGTATCCGTTAACGCTATTAATCTGCTGATTCTGTTTCGACACCGATTTTAACCAGCTGCGCCTGTAAGTTTTCCATGTCCAGTTTTTCCGGTGGCAGGGCAGTCAGAATCCTGATGCTGTGTTCCAATTTACAATAGGCCTTCAGGAAACTGTTACGGGCCTCATTTTCATCCCTGTAGGTCTTGTCCGGGTCTTCGACACCCCAATGTACCATTATCGGCCGGCCGGGCCAGACAGGGCAGGTTTCTCCAGCCGCGTTGTCACAAACGGTAATAATAATATCCATTTCAGGCGCACCAGCGGTAAACTCATCCCAACTTTTGCTGCGCAAATGGGATATATCATGACCGTATTCACGGAGGATAGTCTGTGCCATCGGGTGCACCTTGCCCCTGGGGTGGCTTCCGGCGCTAAAGGCCTTGAACCTCCCGGAGCCCCAGTATTGCAATAAGGCTTCGGCCATAATGCTACGGGCTGAGTTACCTGTACAAAGAAACAGCACATTAAGGGGTTTATCACGCATTTAAGAATTTAGACTCGCCGTACAAGGCAAGGATATTATCAAATATATATTCCCGTGGATGTTCCCAATAAAAAAAGGCCGTTTTCACGGCCTTTTGGTCACGGAATGTGTCTCTCTCCCCGCACCATTTGATGTCAATGGGGTAATCATGGCAATAACCATCTGATTTCGCGTCACTCAGGGAAGTTATTTTGTTTATACCCGGATGGAGGACGAGGTAAGTGGTCCTTGATTGCTATATTTATATGCCATGCCTGGCTCAATTACTTCGCATAATATATATTATGTTAAATAGATTATCTGTGAGCACAGACACGGATATAGCTTAATATATATGCTTAAATAGTTTTAATAAGTCGCTGTATTCAATACACTCCTAATTCATGACGAAACTAATAATAAATCTAATTAAAAAACTGCTCGCCCTGGTTTTTATACTCATACTATGTCTGTCATTGGTCCTGGCGATCATCATCAGCACGGTCGATATAAACCAGTACAGGGAGCAGATAATCCAGACTGTTGAAAAACAGACAGGCCGTCATTTCAAAATTGATGGCGAGTTGAAACTCGCTTATTCATTTATCCCGACCCTGTTAATTGAGAAAGCCAGTTTCGGTAATCCGGAATGGGCTTCTTCCCGTGATATGGTCAAAATCAAGCGCCTTGAAATTGAAATGGCGTTGATGCCATTGCTGGACAAGCATGTCAGTATCAACCGAATAGTCTTGGATTCACCGGAGATTTTCCTGGAAACCAATAAACAGGGAAAAAGAAGTTGGATCTTAGATACCAAAAAACCGGAACAAGGAAAAAAAGAGCAGCCTACCGCTGAAAAAAAATCAAAAAATATGCCGGCAACCTTGCCTGCGACACTCAATATCAGTGAGGTTCAAATAAGCAATGGCCTTCTGAATCACAGGGATGCTGCAAGCAAGTCATCTCAAAAGATCGTAATTAAAAATTTTAAAGCGGTATCTGATGGCATGAAGGAGCCTATGGACATATCCCTTAATGCCAGTGTCAACTCTATACCGATAGTAATTGCAGGGAATACCGGTTCATTGACAAGCCTTACGGCAAACGAAGAATATGCAGTGAATATCGAAGGCCTGTTGGGCAAAGCGAAAATCAGTATTTCAGGCAAGGTGAAACGGCCCCTGCAACTGCAGGGCATTAAGGCCAGAGTGCAGACAGATCTTAAGTCCCTTTCCAGTCTTGACATGATTGCAAAGAAACCCCTACCCAACGTGGGACCTGTGCACCTAACGGCTGACGTCGCAAGGGACAAGAAGATCCTTTATTTTGAAAAATTACAGGGCGAGCTGGCCAAAATAAAGATCTCTGCCAAAGGAAAGATTAAGGAACCTTACAAATTGAAGGGGGTGGAACTGCAAACAAGCCTGGAAGCGGATTCTCTGACTGACCTTACCAGGCCGTTCAAGCTGAAAAAAATACCCCCTACCGGACCTGTTCAGGCTTCTGCACTTGTTTCTGATACAAAAAACGGCATCAAATTTTCAAAATTTAACATGCAAGTCGATAAGAGTGACCTGCGTGGTACTGTACAAATAAGCATGGAAAAGCGCCCTGCCCTTTATGCAACGATCAATGCAAACAATATAGACCTTGCCCCGTTCCTGTCAAAAGAAAAAACAGGTAAAAAAGGGGGGAAACTGTTTTCTAGCAAACCCCTGGCCCTTGCCTGGTTGAACAAGCTGGACGCCAAGCTTGAAGTAAATGCCAGAAAGTTCAAAACCAGAAAAAATACTCTGGATAATCTTGCACTCAAACTGACAATAGAAAATGGGCGCCTCACGACCACATCCCTCAAAGCCGTGCTGGCAGAAGGATCTCTCAGCGGTAATATTATCGTCGATGCAAGCAAGCCACAGAAAATCTGGGTAAACACCCTGATTAATATTTACCAATTGTTACCTGAAAAGCTGTCCAATCTGAAAGGTGAGATAACGGGTGGGCGCACAGACATATTTATACGCGCGAAAGGAAATGGTAAGAGTGTCGCAGAGATAATGGCAAACCTGGATGGGCAATTGCTGGTCAAGGTAGGTAAAGGCAACATCAGATCAGAAAAATTCAACATCCTTGACTCGGAAATTATATCGTCGGCACTGAATGCACTGCTACCCTTGCCTTCTGACAAATCAGGCCGTCAAATGATATGTGCCGTAACAAAGCTGGATATTAAAGATGGTCTTGCCGTTTCTGATCAGGGTATAGCATTATCTACAACCCGGATGGACGTGGTGGGTAGCGGAGTTATTAACCTGAAAGAAGAGACATTAAATATAGGAATAAAACCCAGGGCAAAGGAAGGATTGGGTATCAGTGCAGGCAGTCTGGCCGATCTTGTGAGAATAACCGGACCAATCTCTGATCCTAAGATCACACCGGATACGCTTGAAGCATTCAAGAAAGGACTCTCAGTTGGCGCCGCCTTTATGACTGGTGGCCTTTCATTGCTTGCACAGGGTCTCTTTGATTTGGCAACAACTGATTATGATCCCTGTGGCACGGCACTTGCCAGTGGATCTGACAGGACAGAGAGAGAGAACAAATTACCTGATACTGTAGTTAAGCCATCGGCACCTTCCGGAGGCCAACAGGAATCAACGGATGACAGAATTCGCAGCCATTTTTAGAAAATCCTGTTTGACAAACGTCACGAGATAATACACCAAGATTCCTCCCAGTATTCCTGGCATAGCTTCGTAAATCATATTATGTCAGCCAAGTGTGCGCCAGATAATCACAATCAACATTCCGCTCAGCATCATCAATATAATAGTCATTTGGTCCGGGCGTTTTCCCAGAGCATAAATAATCAACAAGGGCACAAAACTCGCCCCAAGTCCGGACCACGAAAACATGACAATATCAAAAACACTGTCACTGCGCTGTATAACATGAAACCGGAACGTATTGTTGAAATAATATGTTTAGAAAAGTGCCAATGATTCAGTAATGCTGGCAACAGCAATACTTATATATCATCTACACTTAATTGATAGATATATACAATAATAGCTTTTAAATGGCCTTAATGACAAATATGCAAAGTATTATGCCTTTATAATTTACTTCACGAGCACTTAAAAACATATATACATATGAACAGCCCTGCCACTCTCAAGCGCGTTCTGACATTACCTCTGGTGATATTTTACGGCCTCGGCAACATACTGGGTGCTGGTATTTATGTCCTGATAGGAAAAGTCGCCGGTTACAGTAGTTATTATTCACCCCTTGCCTTCCTGCTGGCCTCACTTGTCGCTGCATTAAGTGCATTATCCTATGCAGAACTTTCTTCCCGTTATCCTGTTAGTGCGGGTGAAGCAGTTTATCTGCAAAAGGCCTTTAATTTCCCTCCCTTATCCCTGTTCATTGGCCTTTTAATAGTATTTGCAGGTTGTGTCTCATCAGGCGCCATTGCTCGCGGGTTTGCCGGTTACACGAGGGTCTTTCTGGATCTGCCTGACAGCCTGATTCTGATTATCCTGCTTTCGGTGTTGGGTGCCATTGCCTGCTGGGGCATCCGGATCTCGGTCGGTATTGCCAGCCTCATTACTATTATTGAAATCGTAGGGCTTTTTATCATTATTGGCGTTACCTCACCTGATTTGTCTACAGTCAATGAGAAAATTAAAGCATTGCCATCATTCGACCCTATTGCTTTACAGGGTATCTTCCTGGGGGCCTTTCTGGCGTTTTATGCCTATATTGGTTTTGAGGACATGGTAAATATTGCAGAAGAAGTTAAGGACGCCAGCCGAACCATGCCCTTCGCGATCCTGATCGCATTGATACTGGCTACATTGCTTTACAGTCTTGTTACCTTTATGTCCATTCTTTCCGTATCACCGGAGACATTAAATGAATCAGAGGCGCCACTGGCACTGGTCTACGAGGTGGCCACGGGCAAGAAACCGGTTTTGATTACACTGATCAGCCTGTTTGCCGTGATTAACGGCGCATTGATACAAATCATTATGGCCTCGAGGATCCTCTACGGCAGCAGCAAACAAGGGTGGTTGCCGCAATTTTTGGGCAAGGTCAATACAGTTACCCATACGCCGATAAACTCCACCCTCCTCTGCGCAGCTTCTGTTCTGGCTTTCGCACTCTGGTTACCTGTGGAAACCCTGGCAAGGACGACCAGTTATCTTATCCTGATCATATTTACCCTGGTTAATCTCTCTCTTGCGGTTATCAAGTTGCGCGGGACGCCGGCTGAAGGAATTTTCACCGTCCCCTTGTGGATACCTGTTTCCGGAACATTGGTATCAGCCGCATTTGTGATCATCCAGATTGCCATATCTGTTGGCCGGTAGCTTTTTGATTACCCGTGATGTTACTATCGCGCTATATCCATCCGCCTAAATACAGAAAATGACCGAACACAAAAACCCGAACATTTTCCGGATCATCTTCAGCAAACCAGATTCATTTTACTCCGCCGGGAAACCATCCCCTTCCTCTTTTTCCTGATGTCTGAACTTTATTTACATGCAAAACATACCCGAATTAAATCCGGATGATTATTCCGCCATCGTCTTTTTTACCGGTGCAGGCATGTCTGCCGAATCCGGGATCCCGACCTATCGTGGCGCCGGTGGGATCTGGCATGAATACCGTTGGGAAGAATACGCCTGCCAGGATGCTTTTGATGTTGATCCTGAAAAGGTGCTCGATTTTCATGAACTGAGACGGCCTAAGGTTCTCGAATGCAACCCTCATATCGGACATGAAATAATTACCAGGATACAGCGCAAGCACCCGAGTTGCTGGATCGTCACACAAAATATAGACGGCATGCATCAACGTTCGGGGAGCAGAAACGTCGTTGAGCTACACGGCAGTTTATGGCGTATGCGATGCAGCCAGCACGGTATATCAGAGGATCCTAGTGTACGGTATCAAACGCGGCGTTGTAGTATCTGTGGCAACTGGTTGCGGCCTGATATCACGTGGTTTAATGATATGTTGGATGCAGTAGTTATGGAGAAAGCGCATAATTTAATAAACAACGCCCAATTGTTTATTACCATCGGTACTTCCGGTGTCGTTTACCCTGCGGCCATGTTCCCTCGTCTCGCCAGTGACGCCGGCGCCAAGTGTGTATACATCAACACGGAGACACCGGGAGACGAATCTTTGTATGATATCGTGGCACTGGGAAAAGCCAGTGAAGTATTAAACGGTATGTTTCCCCTCGCTTGATGTTGGTTAACTTTCCATCTGCCCGAAGCGGCCGCTGTTGAAATCGTCGATGGCCTGCGTTACCTCTTCCTGAGTGTTCATCACAAACGGGCCGTAACCGGCGATGGGCTCATCGATCGGTTCACCACTCAGGAGCAACAGTATGGCATCGGTGTTTGCCTCGATCGTGAGGTTCTGATCGGGCCGGTCAAGCACAACAAATTGCGCCTCGCGTGCGATCGCGCTGCCATTCACCTGGACTGTGCCATGCAGAACGACCAGCGTTACGTTCCATCCCTCGGGCAGTGCTAATTCGCTGGTGCTCCCCTGCGCCAGACGCATATCCCAGACGTGCATGGGCGTAAAGGTCAGGGCCGGACCTTTATTGCCGGCAAATTTCCCTGCGATCACGCGTACCGTGCCGGCATTTCCGGGCAGAGACACGCTCGGAATATCCTTGTCGAGAATGGGCTGATAGCTCGGCGGGGCCATTTTGTCCTTTGCCGGCAGGTTGACCCAGAGCTGCACCATCTCCAGCGTGCCACCGGTCTTTGTAAATACCGGGGAGTGAAATTCTTCATGCAATATTCCCGAACCAGCCGTCATCCATTGCACATCGCCGGGACCTATCACGCCGCCCTCCCCGGTCGAATCCTTATGAGCTACTTCGCCTTTATAAACTATGGTGACGGTCTCGAATCCGCGGTGCGGGTGCGGGCCGACGCCGCGGGGCTTATCACCAGGTGTAAAATCGAACGGCCCTGCATAGTCAAACAGCAGGAACGGGCTGACCTGCTGGCCATGGCTACTATAGGAAAAAAGAGTACGTACCGGGAAGCCGTTACCCACCCAGTGGCGCCGGGGTTCTTCAAAGATACCGAGGACATTTTTCATTTTGAATTCCAGAAAATCAAAAACAATTTATCGAATGGCCCTGATTATACCTCTGAGACACAAAAAACAGGCAAAGACTATCTATTGCAAAAAATACACGTATTGCTGATAGATCAGCGTGACAAAACAGACCATCCAGAGTAAACCGATCACGGCCTTCATCGATACCGGCTCGTTATCCGAATCATAGTACCAGACTTTCGGTGACGCCTTTTTCCACAGGTAACCGAAGATGATCAGACCGGCAATACAACCGGCCGTGATAATATCAAACATGACTGAAATCCACCGGTGCCGAGGCGAGTTTCTCGCACCATTTGATCTGGCGCCTGTGTGGCGACCAGTTGATCAGCAATGTCGAGCAGGCTTCCCAGAGTGACACCCAGGCCGCGACTGTCAGCCCTTCTGCAAATACGCGGCTGAGCGCAGAGGCGTGATTAATGTGATCGTTGACCCAGACCGAGACGGCCATAATGCTGAAGCCGATGAGAAGAAAGATCATGAAACGCCGGATCAGTTTTTTGAGCTCCAGTACCTCAAGGCCTTTCAAGTAAATGAAGTAATTATGGATGCTGGTCCGCACTCGTTCCTTTTGATTGTTATTAATGGGTTCTGCAAACCTGAACTGCATCTGTATTTCCTCGTCACCGACCTCGCGCATACTGTCTACTAGGTAATCGACGAGGTCCTGGTCCAGTTCCTTGCGCATATATGGAGCGTGACGGTCAAAGTCGTTAAAGAGATATTCAACCTTGTCCGCGGTTATGTCGATGATGACTCTGCCTTCCGTGGTGCGCGCATAGCGCTCAAGAATTTCATTTATCATACACTCTGCATCATAAATAAACGTTACAACAATGTTCGCCCTCTACGGGTTCCTTGCCGGTATGCAATATCTCTCCAGTCACCGGGTTGGGACGAAATACCGTGCAGCTCTTCAAACCAAGCTGATACGCCATTTCATAGACCGAGTTGAATGCGGCGAAATCATAATCCACCGGGATATTGATTGTCTTGGAGATACTATTGTCCACGTGTGCCTGCACGGCAGCCTGCATCCGCAGATGAACTTCCGGTTCCAGTTCATGGGCGCAGACGAAGGTCCTTGCCAGAGGTTCCCCTTTTCCCAATTGCTGCCATAAGCGCCAGGCATAATCCTCGAGTTGATACGGTTTGCGTATGCCGTCTTCCAGGATATATCGCTGGTGTTCGAAGGCGAAGACCGGCTCAATGCCGCTGGAGAGGTTACCGGCCAGCAGGCTGATGGTGCCGGTAGGGGCGATCGCCGTCAGGTGACTGTTGCGTATGCCGTGTTGTTTGATAGCGTGAGTAATGTCGGCAGGCAAGGCTTGTATGAACTCGCCCTCGAGGTGTTTATTGCTGTCTAACAGCGGAAAGCTCCCCTTTTCCTGCGCCAGCTTTATGGAGGCACGGTATGCCGCCTGGTTGATTGTCTGCATGATGCTGGCGGTGAGCTCACAGGCATCCTCATTGCCATACCTCAGACCCAGCATAATCAGGGTATCGGCGAGACCGGTGATCCCCAGACCAATACGGCGCGTATTTCTCGCCTGCCGTTGCTGCGCCGGCAATGGAAATCGAGAGACATCTATCACGTTGTCCAGCATACGCACTGCCAGCGGGACGATATTCCTGATCCCTGCCAAGTCAAGGCTGGCATTGGTTGTAAAGGGATCATTTACAAAGCGCGTCAGGTTAATCGAACCCAGGTCACAGGCGCCGTAGGCTGGCAACGGGATCTCGCCACAGGGATTCGTCGCGCTGATGTTCTCCCGGTACCACAGGTTATTCAGCCGGTTAATCCGATCGATAAACAACACGCCTGGTTCGGCGGAATGATAACTGGCGCGGATGATCTGTTCCCATAACGAACGTGCACTGACTCTACGGAACACCCGGCAGGGAGTGGCCCTGCGGTAACCGGACCATTGACGCTTGACGATCTCCCGCCTCTGCTTGTCTTCGTTTTGATTCAAGCCACGTTCAGGGAATACCAGCGGCCAGTCCTGGTCCCATTGAACCGCTTCCATGAATTCATCCGTGACCAGTACTGAAATGTTGAAGTTGCGTAATTCATGACGGTCACGCTTGCTATTAATAAACTTCTCGATATCGGGATGATCGCAGCGTAACGTTGCCATCATGGCACCGCGCCTCGGTCCAGAAGAAACCAGGGTTCTGCACATAGAATCCCATATCCGCATAAACGAAACCGGACCGGAGGCCATCCGGTTGACCTGACGGGCCTGTGTCCCGTAGGGCCGCAGCGTTGAAAAATCATAACCCACACCGCCACCCTGCTGCATGGTCAGGGCGCCTTCCTTCAAGCCATTGAAGATTCCGTCGATGGAATCATCGATGTTGCCCATTACAAAACAGTTAAAGAGTGTCACCTTGCGGTCCGTTCCGGCGCCAGCCATGATGCGACCGCCGGGAATGAACCTGAAACCCTTCAGCGTGTTGTAAAAGCGGCGTTGCCATAGTTTGGGATCGGATTCTACGCTGGCAAGGGCCGACGCGACCCGCCGCCAGGTATCAACAATGCTTTTGTCTCCTGTGCCATCAGCATCTTTATAACGGTACTTTGTATCCCAGATATAATCGGAGATGTCATCGGGGCTGAATTGTTCGGCATCTTTGCCCATAGTCAAAGTATAGGTATGCCCTGATGGAAAACAATCAGCCGGCAAGAGGAGCCATGATGAGAAACTGGCAATCAGAAGCTCTTGAGATACTGCTGGATCTCTTTTACATCCTTGGTCACGATATCCTTGTCTACTTCTCTGATCACGAGTTTCGACAGCGTATCAGGCAGGTTTTCCCGTAACAGGCCAAGAAAAGCCGGAGGTGCGATCAACACCACTTGATCGAACTCATTCCTTCTATCTTCCAGATAGCCGGCAATCTGTTTCGCAAAATTAATCGCCAACTGTTTCTTCACATCAGTTTTCTGCTCCTTTGCATGGCGCGTAGACCCCGTACTGTCAAAGGTGCGGCCTGGACGATCGCTGGTCAAGTCCCGTTCATGCAGGCGGCCTTCAGGGTTTTCAAGGCCGGGCATTTCCTCCAGGGGCTTACTTGTACTCTCCTGCATGAAAAACCTGGCCTGGCTTTGCGCAGCAACAACACACACGAGTGACATGGACAACTCCTTACTGATTAAATATTTCAGGGTATTCCGAAAAAAATAATTCTATAGATCTATATCAACACCAAACAGAAGCTTTGTAAACACCGATATTGTAAGTTTGTGCTCTCTATTAAATGTTATTTCATCTTTCGAGGCGCATTCTTGCGTGGTTTTCCGAAGAGCGCTCTTAGTTCATCCTTGGCATCTTCCAACCGGGCACGCTGTACATCAGGCAACTGCTTTCCGGCACGGTTGATATAAAAGGAAAGCATTGACATGGCTGAGCGGAATGGCGTCGCCTTGCGGCGTCTACTTTTTTCCGCGGAGCGTTTCAATGAACGAGCGATCTCTCGAGGGTCTTCAAGCGCAAATACACCGGCGTCCAGATCTAGCGCATTACTGGTCTCTGTTACCTCTTGCGACCATTTTTTCCCCCTGTCAGTTGCCATATACCGGGTTTGATTATTTTCTTATACTGACTAAGGTCCTTAACTTTTAATTATCGCCCTCTGTTTTTCCAAATCACAAATGTTTCCTTGTCGTATATGTTCCAGAGATTTTCTCTGCTCAATATTATTTATTCAGCGTAGGATTTACAGATCCGAACGACCATGGGCTGCAAGATATCCTGAAAGTCCTTCATTGACATCTGTATTAGTTCGGTATGGTTGCCTGCATTGAATGTGATTTTGTTGTTTTTAGTCATACCTTCCTCAAGATAGACATCCATATCGAAAAGATTACCGAAAGGCGGCATGGCACCCACCTCGCAATCCGAAAAACGCTCCTTGAATTCATTTTCGTTTGCCAACTCGGCTTTTTTTGCCTGGCTAGCCGTTGCCAGCAATTCCGTATCGAGTTTCTCCGATGCCGGCAATACCGCCATGACCAGTTTTCCATCTAGATTTACAATCACAGTCTTGGCAAACTCATTCCCGTGAATATGCGCCGCTTCGGCAACTTCCTGCGCCGTGATTGCTGGTGAATGACGCATGGTAAGATAACGAATATTATGGTTGTCCAGAAAATCACATAGCGTTTTCAGCATACTGATTCTCCCTTCCTATTTCCTGTTATTTTAAAATAGAAATTTAGTGAATTTCCCTTTTATAAACATACACATTTTTTTCATTACTTATATTGATTTAGATCAGGCTTCCCTTGCTTATTTTCGGATAGTCTAAAGACCTTGTATCTATTTGATTTCAATAATTATTAATTGTCGAATCAGAGGCAATGGTAAATGGAAAAATTGATTAAATATGACAAGGCCGCATTTATCAATCTATTGAAAAGCCGTGGTATCCGTGATGACGCAGTACTGAAGGCAATGGCTACCGTACCACGGGAAAAATTCGTGGGCGTCCATTTACTTGAATTTGCCTATGATGACTCACCACTGCCCATTGAAGAAGGTCAGACCATATCTCAGCCCTACATTGTGGCGCTCATGGCTGAGGCCCTGCAACTGGAACCGAATGACCGTGTACTGGAGATCGGTACCGGGTCAGGTTATGCGGCCGCCGTGCTCTCAAAAGTCGCACGGGAAGTGTATACCATCGAACGGCACCAGAGCCTTGCCCTCCAGGCCGAAACCCGTCTGAAACAATTAAAATATGACAATGTGCATGTGTTATGCGGTGACGGGACACTCGGCTGGCCCGAACACGCACCATATGAAGGAATTGTCGTAGCCGCAGGCGGACCGGAAGCACCCCGTTCCCTGATCGAACAACTAGCGATCGGTGGCAGGCTGGTCATCCCAACAGGCCCCTCCACACGGGAACAGACTCTGTTGCGCATCACCCGCATCAACCATGAAGAAGTGGAAATAGAGGAACTCGGTGCCGTCCGCTTCGTGCCCCTGATAGGCGAAGAAGGCTGGGAAGAAATGGAAGAGGAGATCAGGCCCAGGCTGAAGAAGATACCTATTACAAAACCGCAACCGGTCTCGGAACTGATTGAAAAGGCAGCACTTCATATCCCGTCGATTGAATCAGTTGATCTATCCAGCCTGATGAAACGTATCGGTGATGCGCGAATCGTCCTGTTGGGTGAGGCATCACATGGTACAGCGGAGTTTTACCAGATGCGTGCGCGAATTACACAGGAGTTGATACAGCACAAAGGATTCAGATTCGTTGCGGTCGAGGCGGACTGGCCGGATGCAGCCCAGATCGATCACTTTGTCCGTGATACACGGCTCGAACCAACACAGGAAACAACGTTCTCCCGGTTTCCCACCTGGATGTGGGCCAATGTGCAGGTGCTCGAGTTCGTAAAGTGGCTACGCCATTATAATGAGCGTTTCAAAAACACAGACAATAGGGTGGGATTCTACGGTCTGGACCTGTATAGCCTCTACTCCTCCATTAATTCAGTGATCAACTACCTTGAGGGCATCGATGCAGAGACCGCGGCGATTGCCCGCCGCCGTTACGGTTGCCTGACGCCCTGGGAAGCAGACCCGGCTACCTATGGCGCCGTCGCCATGACCGGCAAGCACAAGAGTTGCGAAGAAGAGGTCGTGGCCATGCTGAATGAATTGATGAAGAAACGGCTGACCTATGCAGAACAGGACGGCCGCCGGTTCCTCGATGCGGTCTCCAACGCCCGGCTGGTGAAAAATGCGGAACAGTATTATCGCATCATGTACATGGGATCGCGCGAGTCCTGGAATTTCCGTGATAACCACATGTTTGAAACTCTCACAAGTCTTTTGGATTTTCACGGACCGGAGGCCAGGGCGGTAGTATGGGAACATAATTCGCACATCGGCGATGCTGCGGCCACTGACATGGGCGCGAGGGGTGAGATCAATGTTGGGCATCTCTGCCGTAAAAAATTCGGCGATTCGGCTTACCTTATTGGCTTCGGCACGCACACGGGAACTGTTGCCGCCGCTTCCGACTGGGGTGCACCAATGGAGATCAAGACAGTACGTCCATCACACCCGGACAGTTATGAACGGCTCTGTCATGAATCCGGCCTCAATGCCTTTATGCTGCCACTGCAGGACCGCAGGCATCGGGTAGTAAAGGAACTTTCGCGGCCGCGGCTGGAACGCGCCATCGGCGTGATATACCGTCCCGAGACAGAACTGCAAAGTCACTACTTCAACGCCTCCCTGCCCCGCCAGTTTGATGAATATATCTGGTTTGACGAGACACGAGCCGTCGATGCCCTGGGACCGGAAGCAGGGATTGGCATGCCGGAAACTTTTCCGTTCGGACTATAGGCCAGGATTGGGATATTCCTGATAAAAAAACATAACTTGATTACCATGCCGCTGGAAGAGATCGACTACGTAAAAAGAAAACTCCAGTGGATGGAAGACAATGGGATCTGGCCCAATGGCATGCGTTATCTCTGGACGGATGCCTTCGGTGTCGTTCTTTATGTTTCACTCTATGAGCACACCGGTGACATCTCCTGGTTAAGCAAGGCAGAAGACCTGGTTAACGATGTCTATCGCGTACTTGGCCGACAAAAAGGACTACGTATCGGTGAAGAGGCCGACCGGGACGGCCAGTATTATCACTATCTCGCCATGTGGCTCTATGCCCTGACCATTCTCGGAAAGCTAAGACCCGCCTACAAGGATGAGGCCATTAACCTAGTCAGGCAGATCCATTCCCGGTTTGTAATCCCGGACATGGGTGTGATCTGGAAGATGGAAGAAGACCTGTCCGGCCCCTACCCCGGTTACGGCCTCGGTGCCATGGACGCCTACGACGGCTATGTGGCCTACAAGTTGCTGGATGCGGGAGAACTTGCTGCTGAGATCGAGGAAATGGAACAGTTGATCGCGGGCAGCTATGAAAGGCTCATGATCGACCAGGACCTGGGCCTGGGCATGATGTTGTGGTTGTGCCACTTTTTTCCCGATGAGCAATGGGCCAAGGTGCAAAAGAACAGGAGTTTTTTGCACCTTGGCCGCCTCTGGGTCGATATGCCGGGTTATTTCTGCCGGCAGACCGGCTGGAGGGAAATGAGATTTGCCTTTACCAATTACGGTATTTCACTTGGCCTGCAGGCATGGAAGCAATGGCTTGACCGAGTAAACAAACTCAATTTGTATTTCGATGATTACAAGTCGGGCGATGAATACGATACCAATGCAATTACCCATGTCATGGCTTGTACTTCACATTTTCCCGGCCTGTTCATACAAAGCAAGTCTTCCATTGATGAAGGGTCTTGAACAACATGATGCCCTAAACTTCATCTTACCTGTTGCGGAAATAACTGCGTAATAACCAGCCGAGCACAAAGCCCACTAGTAAAAGCAATATGATCAGCATCGCGCGGGAAACGCTGAATTGCCATATCAGGAAATGCACATCGACGATTGCCAGGTTCTGGCTGATAAAGATCAGGGACATGATAGCCAGGATAAGCATAAAGGTTACTTTCAGATTCATAATTGCCTCATCATGTAATGATTTTTAGCGGGAAATATTTTATTCGGTTCTCAAGGCTTCCAGCGGCTGCATACCAGCAGCACGTAATGCCGGTACAATCCCGGTCAATAAACCGATTAATACCGCCAGTACCAACGCCACACTGACATACACCCAGGCAATCTCCACGGGCAAGCCCGGTACAAACAATTTCAGTATCCAGACCAGGAGCATTGCCGCCCCTGCCCCGAGTATCCCGCCTATTACGCTCAACACGATTGCTTCACTGAGAAACACGTGCAGTATATGACCGCGTTCTGCCCCCAGGGCGCGAAGCAGACCAATCTCCGACGTTCTTTCCGTGACGGAGATAGTCATGATTGTAAGTATACCCACCGCACCCACCAGCAGGGAGATACCGCCTATCGCAGCAACGCCGAGGGTCAGGATATCCAGGATAGAACCAAGCGCATCAAGCATCTTGTCCTGGGTAATGATCGTAAAGTCTTCACTTCCATGGCGGGCAACCAGGATCCGGCGGATATTTTCCGACAGGCGCTCTACGGACGTGCCGGCCTCGTAAAGGACATCGATCTCCATCAAGCCTTCACGGTTAAACATTTCCAGTGCCTTGTCTATCGGTATGTAAATTGTGTCATCCAGATCGAAACCCAGTACCTGCCCCTTGGGCGCCATGGTGCCGATGATCCTGTAACGATCACCTCCTACGCGTACACGCTGACCGAGGGGATTGGTGGTGCGAAACAATTCGTCCCTCATTTTTGATCCCAGTACTGCATAGGAACGGGATGCCCGTAGGCTGTCTTCAGGCAAGAATCGCCCGGTGGCGACCGGCATCTTCCAGACCTCGGGTACAAACGAATTTACACCCAACACAATGGTGCGCCGTGCGCGCGATCCAAACTCGACGCTGGCATTACCCTGTACTACGGGCACGGCTGTAACTACATTGTCTAACCTCCTAAGGGCCTCCAGATCATCCAGCGATAATGGTCTTACAGTGCTGATTGTTGCCCCGGATATTCCGAAAGTCTCAGTCTTGCCCGGAACAACCGCAACCAGGTTAGTACCGAACTGGGTGAATTCATTCAGCACATAGACACGTATACCTTCACCGATAGAAGTCAGCAGAACTACTGATCCTATCCCGACAAGTATGCCCAGTATTGTTAATGCGGAACGCAGCTTGTAAGCCAGGACCGCACCGAGTGAGAATCGAACCAGATCGATCAGGCGCATAACATTACCGTTTTGCCAATGCCTGAACCGGATCGAGCCGTGCAGCTCTGTTTGCCGGCATGACACCAAAGAGGACGCCAGTCGATATCGCGATCCCGCATGCGGATACAACGGCCCATAACGGTACACCAATGGGGAATGTAGGGTAAACACGTTGCATGAGCTCGGCCGCACCAAGACCCAGTAATACACCGAAAAAGGAGCCGGACAGTGAAAGCAACAGGGCTTCGCTGATAAACAGTTTCATTATTTCGCGGTTGGGTGCGCCGATGGCCTTGAGCAATCCGATCTCGGTGCGACGCTGGGCAATTGAAACCAGCATGACGTTCATTATCAATATGCCGGCAACGGCAAGGCTGATCGCTGCGATCCCACCAATACCAAATGTCAATGCCCTGAGTATCTTGTCGAAGGTGGCTATTATGCTGTCCTGGGTAATAATGGTGACATCATCCTCACCTTCATGCCTGTCCCTGATAATACTGCGTATATTTTCTGTCGCTGCATCAATCCTGGATGAGGCCTTTGCCTCAACGAGGACACGGAATAGCGCAGGAGAATCGAACAATACCTGGGCCGAAGCAACGGGAATTATTACGATATCGTCCATATCGACACCAATTGACACACCGGTAGATTTAATGACCCCTATCACACGGAAACGGCGGTCGCCGATGCGCAGCCACTCGCCCAAAGATTGCTCGGGCCCGAAGAGTTCCTTGCGAATCTTCTCGCCAATAACACAGACCGGAATTGCCTGATGGGGATCGGCTTGTGGCAGAAACCGTCCCTGAGCTATATCAAGATGGCGAACTTCCTTCATTGAGGCCGTTGTGCCGAGGATATTCACCTCTCTTTCTCTCTCACGCCATGCAACTGGCGCCGAACCAACGGTAATCGGTGCAATTCGGTTTACATTGGCTGAACGCAATAGTGCTAGTGCATCATCTATCGTCAGGTCTCGCGGGGTCTCACCGAGGAGCGGCGGTGGGCCTCCCGTGGTTTCCGACCGGCCGGGCAAAACGATCAAAAGATTAGTACCCAAGGCGGCAAATTCACCGGTTATGTAACGGCGGGCGCTGTCTCCCAGGGCGATCAGTAATTCGACTGAACTGACACCAATGGCTATACCAATCAGGATCAGCACCGTACGTACGCGATGAGATATAACCGCTTTGAATGCAAATACCAGATTATCCCTGCTATTCATGATCCCCACCGTGAATGTCTGCGATAATCCGGCCATCGACAAGTCTCAACTGGCGTTTTGCACGCCTGCCAATATCGGCATCATGCGTGACTATAATCAAAGTGACTTTTTCTGCATTGAGTTTTTCAAGCATGTCAATGACCTGGTTGCCTGTCGCCTGATCAAGGTTGCCCGTTGGTTCATCAGCAAGGATTACGGAGGGTTGCAGGATCGTTGCCCGCGCGATGGCAACCCTCTGGCGTTCACCACCGGATAATTGGTCCGGCCGGTGATCTGCACGTCCTTCCAGGCCAAAAGTTACAAGCGCTGAGCGCACCCTGTCTTGTCTTTCCGCTGCCGCCATGCCTGAGAGTACCAGAGGGATTTCTACGTTTTCTGTTGCAGTAAGGCGGGGAATAAGGTGGAAAAACTGGAATACGAAACCGATGTGTTCCCGCCTTATCTTCGCCAGTTTTTCATCCGGCAGGCCCGTTACATCCTGTTCATCAAGTGTATAGTTGCCACGCGTGGGCCTGTCCAGCAGGGCAATAACGTTTAACAAGGTTGATTTACCGGAACCGGAAGGACCCATGATTGAAACATATTCACCTTGCCGGATATCGATGTCGATATCCGCCAGTGCATGGACTGTCTGCCTGCCAAGGAGAAAATCCCTGCCAATTCCCCGCAGACTAATCATTGACTGGTGCCGGGTCCCGAAGTTGTCTCGGGTTGCGCCCTGGCGCCAGCCTGTACACCTTCCCTGCCTACCGAAAGTACTATCTTGTCGCCCACGTTCAAACCTGACAACACCTCGGTGTAATTCCAGTTGGCGATCCCCGGTTCAAACTGGCGTTCCGAAAGATAATCTGTCTTATTGTCATACTGATAAACACGGTAGCCCTCCAGGACCGCCTCGGTAGGAATACGGATCACATCTTCCTTTACATCCAGAAATATCTCTATGTCAGCACTGTATCCAGGTAGCAGACCTTGCAGATCCTCAGCATCGGTCAGTTCAACCTCAACCTCAACGGTGCGCGCCTGTTTTTCTATATCCAGTACATAAGGCGCTATACGTCGCACGGTCCCGTTACAGCGCCGCTTTGGAAAGGCATCAAGCCGCACACAGGCATGCATCCCTGTGTTAATTGGCGGGGCATCAACTTCATCAATTGGGGCAGTGATATACAGACAACTGGCATCTATCAGGTCAATAGCGGGCAGTGTCGGTATACCGGGTGGTGAGGGAGTGACATATTCACCTAGTTCCGCATTGACTTCTGCGACCACTCCGGCAAATGGCGCCTTGATAATTGTCCGATCAAGTGCGGCTTGCGTAACTGCAATACGGGAATCGCTTACCTTGCTCTGGGCGCTTGCACCGGTACACGCCGCTTCCGTTGCCTCGAATTCAGTCTTTGCCCTGTCTACTTCTTCTTCGGAGATAAGATTATTCTTCAACAAACGGCGCACTCTTTTCAATTCACGTTCCGCACCGTCAGCAATATGGCATGCTTCCTCAACACGGGCCTCGGCGGCAACTTTCTCGGCCTCGGCAAGCTTGAGTTGTGCCTTTAGGTCCTCATTCCATAATTCGAGCAGTACCTGGCCCCGTTCCACTCTGTCTCCCTCCTTCACGGGCAGGCGTGATACTTCACCGCCAATAGCAGGGGCAACCATAGACCGGCGGCAGGCCTTGACTGTGCCTACCCGCGTATTGGACACGGTCTTTTCAACCCGACCACGTTCCACCGTATAAAGCGTAACAACGACCGGTTTTGTCCGTGTTGCGTACCAGAAAAGAGAACCCGCGGCAGCCAGTATCACTGCACCCCAGAAGAAACGGACTATGTATTTATTCATGCGTGTTTTTTTTATTTGTATATTGAATGTAAATACCCGCATCTGCTTGTTTTGTTAACCGGCAAGTAATGCAACAGCAACCTCTCACAGTGCAGGTATGAATATTATAATACAACTTTGCATACCTCTCTAAGGAAGGACCATCTTCCCTGCTTGTCCTTCTGGTAGTGGATACACAAACAGGTGCGATCAGGGACCGTGGACAACTCCGGCAGGAATAAAAATACACAACCACCTCTCGGCCAAATTAGCCGGTCAGTGTTTTGAAGAATAACCATGTGCACGCAAAGCGTGCACATGATGCTTCACGATTTAATTGTTACCTTTTGTGATTTTGACTTGGCGGTTTTGGGAATTTTGATCTCAAGGACACCGTTTTTGGCTTCCGCACTGATCTTGCTTGTGTCCGCATTGTCCGGAAGGCTAAAACGACGGTAGAAACTACCATGCATGCGTTCTATGCGCTTGTAGCCTTCACGTTCTTCCTTGCTTTCTGACTTGCGTTCACCCTTTATAGTAAGCGCTCCATCCTCAACATTTACATCAATGTCCTTCGTATCCACACCCGGGAGATCAGCCAAGAAGACATAATTGTCCTTATCCTCCTTGATATCAACCGATGGTCTCCACTGGCTTGTAGCAATATCGCTTTCTTCCTCCAAGAACGAGGGAAACAGGCCAGGTTCCGCCAGTTTGTTCAACTGTTCACGCAAATATCCGATAACATTTGTTGTTGGATCATAACGTGTTAACGCCATATATATTCCTCCAGAATACAAATGTAATTGCTAAGTAGTGGTTATTCAGGCCTTTTTACTCAAGTAAGAAGGTGATCTTTGCATTGATACGGTAGTTGGCAATTTTGTCGCCGTTCACAGTAGCCTCAAAGTTATCAATGTAAATAGATTTTACATTTTTAAGTGTGGCTGCCGCCTGCTTGACCGCATTTTTTGACGCATCCTCCCAGCTCTTGTCTGATTCGGCCAGTATTTCAATGACTTTTAACATCGACATAATTACTTTCCTCCTGTCTGGAATGACTGGATTGCATGCCGGCAAAACTGGATCAACCCGTGTGTATGGAACGGTGATGATCGGGCATGTCTTTGATATAACTATAAGAATTGACACTGAAATTATGCTGATCTGGATCAATGAAATTTTATTAATCCATGTTAAGAATTCTTCTGTTGCTATATCAAGCTGTTAGCCAGGAGATAAAACATTGAACATTGGCAAATATTGCACACGAAACGTAATAACGACTGATTTGGACAGTAGCGTGATTGAAGCGGCCAAGCTAATGCGCAAATATCATGTTGGATCTTTAGTCGTTGTCTCAAGGGACGCTGACGGATTAAGGCCGATTGGAATACTTACCGATCGTGATATTGTCATTGAGGTCCTTGCGGAGGAAGTAACGATGGAATCTGTCACCGTAGAGGACATCATGACCCGTTCGCCTATTGTAGCCCGGGAAGATGACGATATTTTTATGACAATGGAAACAATGCGCGTTAAGGGGGTACGGCGCCTTCCGGTCACGGATTCACTCGGAATACTGGTCGGTATTCTGACCACGGACGATCTGTTGGGCGTGATTTATGAGGAAATGGGCAACATCGTATCGCTATTTTCACGGGAACAACTGCAGGAATACAGGAAGCATACTGGCTGATTTACGTCCGACAGGTAATTTGCCCTTTTGGTAAGGGTGAAAGGTAGTGTTATACCTTTTTTACAGAATTAACTACTTTTATTCCGGTTAATTGCATTATTCTTTCCAGCGCCTGATTCAGGTTTTTTTTCTCAATGGCAAGTGGCTCATTCACAGTGACTGTAAAAGCGTTCTCCCCCTTCCCTAATGGTTCAAAATTTTTTATCTGGTATTCAAGTACATCAAGCCCCGCCTCCGAGGCATCATTACCGCTTTTTTTCCGCTCCTTGACGCGCTTGCGTAATACATCTTCCTGAGCTCGAAAATCAAGGATCAAAAAAGGAACATTGAGCATTTCTGCCAGGCGCTGGAATTGCGAACGCGTATCTTTTTCAAGAAACGTGGCATCGACTATGGCCGGGTAACCGGCCTCAATTATAATTCTTGCCAGTCCTTCCAGACGGTTATAGGTCGCTTGTGTACTCGCCCTGGAATAAATGTTTGACTGGAGGCCGGAATTACTTTTTGCATCTGCATCCAGTCCATGCAACCGCTTGCGCTCGACATCGGAGCGAACACGGATTGCTCCAATACTCTCCAGTAACTGTTGTGACCATGTTGACTTGCCACTGCCAGACAATCCATGGGTAATAAACAAGGCGGGTCTTGCAGGTTGAATGTAGCATCCGGCAAGTTCAAGATAATGGCGGGCGCGTCTGGATTCCTTCCGCCTGTCCAGCGTCCCCAGATCACCCTGTGTCATGCGGATACAGGCTATCTTGCATCTCACAAGTGCCCTGTAGACACGGTAAAACTGCAACAATCGCAGCCCTTCATAATCTCCCCTTATTCCAAGGTAGTCATTCAACAACCGGTAAGCCAGTGTAGACCAATCACGGGCGTCGAGGTCCATGACCAGAAATGCGATTTCACTTATTACATCTATCCAACGCAGTTTCTCTGAAAACTCGATACAGTCAAAAACCACCGGTTTATTCCTGTAGAGGGCGATATTACCCAAGTGCAGATCACCGTGACACTCCCTAATAAAGCCGGTATCCCTGCGTTCTATGAAACGAGGCGTGTTATCATCCAGCGCGGCCAGGGTCCATTGCTCCAATCGATTGAGACATGCGGTGAAATCCCCTGCCTGTTTTGCCGGCCTGATAGCCGCGAAATTTGCAAGGGTGGCCTCCCTGATATCCGCCGGTGTTCCAAAAGGGCCACCCTTTGGTGCAATGGCGGCGGTTTCATGAAAATTTGCAATCTGCTGCGCCAGGTCATCAATATGAACGGGCATCAGGCGACCGCTTTCCAGCAGGTGATCAAATTCAACACCCTTGGGAAACTGGATCATTTTAACGGAATATTCGATAGGCTCACCTGTGCCTGCCATGACAGGGTGATCTTCCGGCTCCGTAATGGCGATAACCCCGAGGTAGATTTCCGGTGCGAAGCGCCGGTTAAGTCGCACTTCTTCCTCGCAGTAGAATTTCCTTTTATCCAGCGTGCTGAAATCCAGAAAACCTAGGTCCAGAGGTTTTTTGAACTTGTATGCATAGCGGCCAGTGAGTAATACATACGAGATATGGGTTTCAACCAATTCGATATGATCAACGGGATGGTCGAATTCAGTATGTTCCTGAATTGCCTGGATTAGATGATAAAGTCGGCTAGCACCGGCGTCACCGGTCATTTAATCTTCTTCGCAACTGATACCATAAGATGCCAGCCCTTCAGCCAGGTAATCAGCAACCTGGGGATGGGCAATTACATATTCAGCGGTAGCGGACGTCGCATTTTCCTCGGCGTATTCCACCGCCTCGTTCCATTCATCGAGTGTATAGTCACCTCGTCCCAGCCACATCAAGGCCACCAGTTGATGTTGCTGATCAGGTTCCATATCAAGCACTATCGACTTGAATTCACGGAAAGTGGAATCATCGACATGTGATGCAAGCATCTGCCGTCCCCAGTCGTCACTAGGGTTACCCGGCTCTTCAGGAATTACAACTTCTTCCTGGGCATGGAATTCCTTAGCAAGCACAATTAGCCGGCAAATAGTTTCACTGTTGACGTCCAGCATGGCTATGGCTCCTATATATATACTTTTAAACCGTACCCTGGAGATTAAACTATCATAATTATGCTATTAACTATTATGTCTGCTCTCGACCCAAAAATCACGAGATTCAGATGATCTGGATCAATAACTCGTTAATTCTGATGAAATTTACTATTACAGTACTAATGCATGGCCCGATATGAAAACAAATGACGAATGCCGCTGGGAACATTTCTCTCATGAGGCAGACATGGGAATCAGAGGATATGGCAATACCCTGGAGGAGGCATTTTCACAAGCGGCGCTGGCCATGACAGCGGTGATCTGCGAGCTAAACACTGTAATACCATTGATTCCTCGGAAAATTGAATGTGAGGCACCTGACCCGGAATTACTTTTCGTCGATTGGTTAAATGCATTGGTTTATGAAATGGCCGTGAGCAAGATGCTATTCAGCCGGTTCGATATAAAGATTAATAAATCAACCCTTAGGGCGACTGCCTGGGGTGAACCTGTTGATCAGGCACGGCACCAGGCTGCAGTTGAAGTAAAAGGTGCAACCTATACCGAATTGAAGGTTAACCGGGAACATGACGGCGCCTGGATCGCCCAGTGTGTCATTGATGTTTAAAATCGACTAATGTTTGAATGACTGAAATATGGATACCACGCGATTGACCCGGCTAACTGATTACTCCTGGCAGATTGATCCAGAGGGGGGGATGCGTGTGCCAGCGATAATTTATGCAGATCAGCAATTGATAGAGCAAATGGACGACAAAGTTTATGAACAGGTCACCAATGTCGCCAAATTGCCGGGGATTGTAAGCGCATCTTATGCAATGCCTGATGCGCACTGGGGATACGGATTCCCTATCGGTGGTGTCGCGGCCTTTGATCCCAATGATGACGGTATTGTTTCTGCCGGCGGGGTCGGCTTTGATATTTCATGCGGGGTCAGGGACCTGCATACAGGACTGACACGGGCGGACATCGAACCCGTCAAGATTAATCTCGCCAATTCCCTGTTACGCGATATTCCTGCAGGCGTTGGTAGCACCGGTCATATTCACCTGGACAAGACCGGAATGGACGCCATGCTCGAAGGTGGCGCTGAATGGGCCGTCAAATCAGGATATGGAATGGCAGAGGACCTGGATCGCATTGAGGAACATGGGCGTGTCAGCGACGCCATGCCTGACGAGGTTTCTGATCATGCCAAAAAACGTCAGCGTAACGAAATGGGCACCCTGGGATCAGGGAATCATTATCTTGAGATCCAGGAAGTTATTGAAGTTTATGATCACGAAACCGCCCGGATATTCGGAATAACCACGGGAGATATTATCATCAGCATCCATTGCGGTTCACGTGGACTGGGCCACCAGATCGGCACCGAATTCCTGAAACGTATGGTGATATCTGCAGCGAATTATGGCATTAAACTCCCTGATCGGGAGCTGGCCTGTGCACCCCTGACATCCCCGCTAGGCAAAAGTTACCTGGGTGCCATGCGTGCAGCGATAAATTGCGCATTGGCAAACCGGCAGATCATCACCCATATCACGCGCAATGTTTTCCACCATTTCTTTCCGCAAATACACCTGGACCTGCTCTTTGATGTGTCCCATAACACCTGCAAACTTGAACCCCATACTGTAAATGGCAAGAAATGCAAGCTCTACGTGCATCGCAAGGGCGCCACACGAGCCTTTAGTCCGGGAAACCCGGATCTTCCCGATGTTTTCCAGCACTCAGGCCAACCTGTTTTGATCGGTGGTTCGATGGGAACCGCCTCGCACATCCTGGCGGGTAATGCCGGCAACGATCAGCTTTCCTTTTCCTCTGCGTGTCACGGTGCTGGCCGCAGCATGAGCCGGCGCCAGGCCTTCAAATCCTGGAGAGGAAGGCAGGTATCAGATGAGCTGGCAGAGCGAGGAATTATTATCCGCAGTCATACATCAAGGGGAATCGCTGAAGAAGCACCCGGCGCTTATAAAAATGTTGATGCGGTCGTCGATGCGGCGGATCATGCCGGGCTCGCTCGCAAGGTTGCAAAGCTCCAGCCGGTCATTTGTATTAAAGGTTGATTGATTTCATTGAAAGAACCCTCTGAATGGGCATACATAACGAAGACATCGCCGTCATCTTTGAAGAAATAGCTGATCTGCTGGAAATCGAGGACGCCAACCCTTTCAGGGTACGAGCTTATCGCAACGCAGCCCGGACTATTAGGGGATTATCCCGAGAGCTGGGCGATTTGCTCGCCGAAGGTAAAGACCTGACCACGTTACCTTCTATAGGCAAGGACCTTGCTGCAAAGATCAAGGAAATACTTGAGAGCGGCCATGTCTCGGCCCTAGACAAATTACACAGGGAAATACCTGCTAGTGTTGAGGATATATTAAAGCTACCCGGACTCGGCCCCAAAAGGGTCAAACAACTTTACCATGAACATGACATTAAAACCCTGGCGCAGCTAGAAAGTGCCGCGCGCAGCGGAAAGTTGCAAGCCTTACCGGGTTTCGGGAAAAGGATGGAACAGAACATCCTAGAAAACATACACGCGCTCCAGACAAAGGAAAAACGTTTTCTACGGCATAAGGCCACCTTCTATGCCGAACCCCTATTGCACTACCTCAAAAAACATAAGTCAGTCAGAGAGACTGTTATCGCCGGCAGTTACCGCCGTGGCAGGGAAAGCGTAGGCGACCTGGACATATTGATAACCACCGGGGATCAAGAATTGGTTATGGAACACTTCATCAAGTATGAAGAAATCAGCCAGGTGGTTTCCAGTGGCCAAACCAGGGCAACCGTAATACTTGCATGTGGCTTACAGGTTGATCTCCGTGTTGTGGCGGAAAAAAGTTTTGGATCGGCATTGTATTATTTCACCGGTAGCAAGGCCCATAACATCAGGATTCGACGTCTTGCCCAGCAACAGGGATTGAAGATTAATGAATATGGTGTTTACCGGGGAAGTAAACGAATTGCAGGAGATTCTGAGCAGTCCGTTTCCAAAGCAGTTGGATTGCCTTTCATTCCCCCCGAGCTAAGGGAAGACAGGGGTGAAATCAGAGCCGCACTCAACCATCAATTACCACAACTGATAGAAGCAGGCAATCTCAAGGGTGATTTACATGTGCATACTATTGCAACTGACGGACAGGGAACTATCAAAGACATGGCGCTGGCCGCACGAAAATACGGTCTGGATTATCTTGCCATTACTGATCACTCCAGGCATTTGGCAGTCACACACGGCCTAGATCCTGGAAGGTTATCAAGGCAAATCGATGAAATTGATGAATTGAATACTATCCTCAAGGGTGTAACCTTGCTTAAAGGGATTGAAGTTGACATCCTTGAGAACGGTACTCTTGATCTACCTGATGATATTCTCTCGAGACTTGACCTTGTCGTCGCCGCTGTACACAGCCAGTTTCACCTAACCCGCAGGAAACAGACTGAAAGAATCCTGCGGGCCATGGATAACCGCAATTTCTCAATACTTGCCCATCCTTCAGGGCGGCTGTTGTTTGAACGCGAACCTTGCAATCTTGATATGGAGAAGATTATACGCAAGGCTAGTGAACGCGGCTGTTTTCTGGAACTGAACAGCCAGCCTCAACGACTTGATCTTATTGACATACATTGCCAGCAAGCTAAAAATGAAGGTGTATTAATCAGCATTAACAGCGATGCTCATGATGAAAACGATTTTAACAACCTCGAATTCGGGGTTGATCAGGCAAGACGCGGCTGGCTTGAAAAGAAAAATGTATTAAATACCCACCCATTAAAAAGCCTGAAACGCCTGTTGAGGCAAACAATGTCATAACCTGCAGAGACAGGGGGCGAAACCGGCTATTGAACCAGTACCAGAGGGCAACCCGGATCTTGCAGTAGCATACCGGCCAGTTGACCCTCGTCACTCTTGTGCACGATCAGCATCTCGCATTTTTCGCGTTTCAATACCCTGGCCAGGCTTGAACTATCCCTTTCAGAAAGTGCAACACAACGCACCCTGTTTTCTTCATCCTTCGTTATTTCAGCAACCTGCTTGCGAAAAACATCAGCGCTCTCATTCCTGGAAGATTGAAGTAAAATCAAAAGATTCCTGTCCGTCGCAATGGCCAGTTCCTTTGCTAATGCCAAAGCCCTTAAGGAACCTGGAGAACCATCATAAACAACACATAATATATTTTGCATTTTTACAGAAGGCATGGTTGAGCGTGTAAATCTGTAAGAACGTTCCAGTCTCATGCTGCTGTATCTTCCCACCCGCTTGCTGAGAAACAACACATCCGTTTTCATGGCCACTGATTGGACTTCAGTCGCATAGTCACCCCTTAATATCTTGAATGAATAGTCAATTTTTAACTGTGATGCCAGCCTTTCCAGCAAACGGAAGGTTTTCTGCGCTTGCGACTGAAGAGTGCGCATCATTTGCAGCATATCAAGCTGCCGGTCGGCAGCGGAGACAAGGTCTACTTCTCGTGCAAAGGGAAGGCCGGAATAATTGATTAAATTAACATCCTCGATGAATAATACAGACATTTCTATATGTTTTTTGGCTGCCAGCTTTGCCGCAAGCTCAAGCACATTCAGGCTTTCATGCAGGGCATCGACTGCAATAATGATCCTGCTGATTGGACCGAATTCATGGGTTCCTGTGATCTCGGTGTTCATTATGAATCCAGTTTTTTGCTATCGGGCCCATGCGCATAACGCCTGCGCAAAGCGGCAAATTCAAGCAGTTGTTTTTCCACCAGATAGTTCAGACTGTCAACAGGGAAAGCCCCCTTATCATCTTTTTCCCCCGCCGGCATCCCGGTCAACAACTCAAGGGTCTGATTCACTGTCTCGACGGAATAGATGTGAAACTTGTCTTCTTCAACGGCTTTAACTACATCATGGCGCAACATCAAGTGTTTGACATTCCTTTGCGGTATCAGTACACCCTGTTTGCCTGTCAGGCCAAAGGCATTACAAATATCAAAAAAGCCTTCGATCTTTTCATTAACACCTCCTATCGGCTGTACCTGGCCATGCTGATTAACTGATCCGGTAATCGCAAATGATTGGCGAATAGGGACATGCGCCAGGGCCGATAATAATGCACATAGCTCCGCCAACGAGGCACTATCACCCTCCACGCCCGCATAGGACTGTTCAAAAACGATGCTCGCTGTCATGGACAAGGGTTCATCTCTTGAATAATTTGAGGACAGGAAACTGGAAAGTATCAGTACACCCTTTGAATGGATAGCACCGCCCAGTTCAGTCTCACGCTCAATATCTACAACCTCTCCCTCTCCCAGCCGCATTGTGGCGGTAATCCTTGACGGCTTACCGAAAGAAAAATTTCCAAGTTGAATAACCGACAGGCCATTAACTTGCCCCACAACTTCACCCTCTGTATCGATAAGTATTGTCCCACGGCGGATCTCTTCGTTAATCCTTTCACGAACGCGATCAACCCGATAAATCTGCTTGTCGATAGCCTGTTGCACATCATCCACAGTTATATCAGGATGGCCTGATTGGCTGGCCCAGTGATCCGCTTCACGTAGTAAATCAGTCATGCTACGAACATGTGTTGTAAGTTTTTCCGAATCACTCGCCAGACGTGAACTGTGTTCGATCAGTCGGACAACCGCCTTTTTTTCCAATGGCTTAAGATTTTCCTGTCTTGCAAGACTGCCAATCATGCGGGCATATAACAGGTTATTTTCCCTGCTGCGATCCATGGTATCTTCAAAATCTGCCGCCACTTTGAACAAGGCAGGAAAATCTGGATCAAATTGGTCTAGCAAATAGTAAAGAAATCTTTCACCAATCAGGATGACCTTGACGTCAAGAGGTATGGGTTCTGGTTCCAGAGAGGCAGTACTTATCAGGCCAAATGTCCGTTCGAGAGACTCAATACGGATCTTTCCTGCCTCAAGCGTGCGCTTGAGACTTTCCCAGGCATATGGCTGTTGCAGGACCTTTCGCGCTTCCAGAAGCAGGTATCCACCATTGGCCTTGTGCAGGGCTCCCGGTTTAATAAGCGTAAAATCTGTGACGAGGGCCCCCATTTGTGCCTGATATTCACAGCGTCCAATCAGGTTGCCATAACTCGGTATATTTTCATGTATAACCGGCGCTGTATCATGTTCACTATTACCTACAAGCAGGTTTACCTTATAGCGCTGGAGTACCTGTTCACGTGATCCCTTGCCGAGTAAGAAAAGGGGTGATTCATCTGACTGTACCTGAAAGTCATGGACATATTCGATAATATCGTTTTGCACAGCTGCAATATAATCAATTACTTCAGGCAAATGCTGATAACGGTTTTTCAGGATCTCAACCAGCGGACTGATTGCTGACTGTGCTATCTCTCTCTCAAATGTTCTGACTTTCTCCACCATTTCCTTGCGCCAGATAGGAAACTGACCCAGAAGTTTTTTCAGTTTGTCATGTAGCTTTTCAACATTATTTTTTATCTCTTTGCGTTCATCTTCGGATAACTGGTTGAATTGCTCAGGGTCCAGTACTTCATTTTTTTTGTTCATCGGTGCGAATGCAAACCCGGCTGGCGTCTTGAGCATCTCTATATGGTGGTTTCTCGCTTCATTCTGAAGTGCTGTTAATGCATCAGATTGCCGCTGATGAAGCTCTTCCTCCAACTCTTCCGCCCTGGTTCTGTATTCCTCGCTTTCGAAGGCAGCCGGAATAGCGGCACTGACATCATCAATTAAATGTTCCATATCTTCCCTGAATTGTGTTCCCTGGCCTGCAGGGAATTTTAATGCTATAGGCTGGTAGGGCCTGGCAAAATTATTGACATAACACCAATCAAATGCGGGAGGCCTCTCTGCGGCTATTTGCCTTATAATTTGCTGTATAGTTGAAAACTTTCCGGTTCCAGCTGGTCCAAGAGCAAATAGATTATACCCGTTACCCTTTATATGCAGACCAAATTGAACAGCGTCACAGGCACGCTGTTGGCCCAGTGTTATATCGATATCCTCCAAGTCGGTCGTAGTTTTGAACGGCAATTCATTCGGATTACAAACCGTATACAGGGCATCGGGTGAAAGCGGTTTTAACTCTGATTTCATAATAATATGTAATTAACGGCACAAAAAAATGATTTTTCGCCCTTGTGTCTAGAGTTATAGCAAATTACGGATTTCCATGCCCAGCCTGTTATCTTTTGAACATGTTAACCAGTTTTCATAAAAATCTGACATGATCTGTATCAATTTGTATTAGAAAATATTACTGCTAGAATAATTTTATATGACCACCCAAACGATCTCTATTTTATTGTTTTTTATGAAAAAGAATCCGATTCCGACCAATGTAATTATTATATACAAGAAAGTACAACAAACACGCTACCTGTATTGACGGCAGAACTTATATAAGGCTTATGAATTTCCAACAGAATATAGATGAGCTTGAACGCATCGCTGCAAAGCTGTCACACAGCGACAAGGAAATACTGTCACAGATAATCTCTGATATTAATAAGTATATGCAAGTGCTTGGCAAAATGGATAATCGTGAGAACGATCAACAAAGCACGAAAAAGGAAAAGGAAAATCTTACTAAGCAACTGAAAATACTGAATCAGATGGGCGAAGAGTTGCTCAGAAACATTTCACTGGAACAAGTACTGGAATTGGCCATACAAAAGATTCTGGAGGCTATACATGCGGATTATGTAAAGATATTGGAACTCCTGCCCGACAAGGAACGTATGATAATGCGGGCTGGTATCGGATGGCCATACGCCATGCTGGGCAGGGAGATTATCAGCATTAAGAAAGACTCCACGCTAGATAAGGCATTAAAGACCGGCCAACCGGTACTTGTAACCAACCTAGAAAAGGATAAACGCTTTTCCGACGCACTGCTCTGGACTTCGTATGGTCTGATTAGTGGGATTACCATAATTATAGGCAATATAGAATCACCATTTGGCATTCTCTGCATCTATTCAAGTGATGAGCAAGGATATAACGAAAATGATATAAATTTTATACAGTCACTGGTCATTCTGCTCGGGATTGCAATAGAGCGTAGACAAACCGGAGAAAAAATCCACGATCAACATAATGAATTACTCAAAGCTTCACGTATAAGCAGCCTGGGCGAATTGGGAACAACTCTTGCACATGAATTAAACCAGCCTGTGACAGCATTGATGAATTATCTGAGCGTCTGTAACAGGACATTAAAAAAACACCGCGATGATGAATTCCCCGATATTATGGTATTAATTGAAAAATCAGTCGAAGAGGCAAATCGAGTTGCATCGATAATAAAGCATTTACGGGATTATCTTGAAACAGGCGAATTAAATAAAACACCGGAAGACCTAAATCATTTAATCAGATCAATCGTTGATCTATTTCTTCCAGTTGCTGCTCAAAAAGATATAAAAATAAATTTCGATTTGGCTGATTCCATACCACAAATACTGATTGACAAGATCCAGATCCAGCAGGTCATCTACAATTTGCTGAACAACAGCATCCAGGCGCTTGACAAGACCATAAAGCGTGAGATCACAATTTCCACCAGGCAGAATTCTGATAATTCAATTGAAATTTTCATCCGGGATACAGGTCCTGGTGTTGTTCATAATATCTTTGACTTTCAGCTTAAACATATTTTTTCCGCAAAGGAACATGGGCTTGGACTAGGGCTTACTATCTGCAAATCGATAGTAGAAGCGCATGGCGGTCGCATATGGACAACGGTTTCACCTGGTGGCGGAGCTACATTTCACTTCACATTACCTGAAAAACTGATAATCAAGGATTCCCATGCTGACTGAAACTGCCGTATACATTGTCGATGACGATAAATCAATACTTGATTCCGTACGCATTCTGCTAAATATGGAGAACATTGCAACTATAACTTTTGACTCGGGCAAGGCATTTTTGGACTCATATCAGTCTGATATGAAGGGTTGCTTGCTACTCGATGTGCGCATGCCTGAAATGTCAGGGCTGGAATTGCAGGAAAAACTGATAGAAAGAGGAATTAATATCCCGGTAATCATCATGACTGGACATGGTGATATCAAGATAGCAGTAAGGGCAATGAAACTTGGTGCATTTGATTTTATTGAAAAACCATTCAAGGAAGGTGAAATCATCTCTGCTGTTCAAAACGCCCTGAAATCCCTGCAATTAAGTGAAAATGGCATGGAGGATATCAGAAAGTTTAGACTCAGAGTCGAGCAACTAACCGATCGTGAACGGGAGGTGCTGATGCTACTGGTAGAAGGGTACTCCAACAAGGCCATAGCCGCTGAACTGGAAATCAGCCCACGTACTGTTGAATTACACCGCGCCCATATCAAGGAAAAGCTGCAGGTCAGAAACCTCTCGCAGCTAATAAAAATGTTTCTAAAATCAGCTGCTTAGATATAAAGCGATTTTTTAATTACGTATTTTTACGTATTACTTTCTGTTCCTGGGGAAGGTAAACTTTTTTATACATCGCAATTACTCCTGATATTAGATCTAGAAAAAAAAATGAAAAATATCACGGAAACTAGGCATATCATCCAGAAAAGTTCATGTCTTTACTGTTGCCTGAAATCCAGATGCTTGGCTGAAGGCCTGGACCTCAATGAACTGAAACCCTTTTGTGATGCGATTATTCATACCAGATCATACCAACGCGGCCAACATATCTTTTATCTAGGTGACAGTTTCCGGAATCTTTATATCATCAAATCCGGGAGCGTAAAAATCTACCTGAGTACCGAAAATGATGGTGCAGAACAGATAAATGAATTTGTTTTCCCTGGAGGAATTGCAGGGCTTGAAGCCATTGGAAATGGCAGATACCTCTCCTCTGCTGTCGCCCTGGAAACTACTACGGTCTGCATACTCCCTTACAGCCGATTCAGTGCACTTTGTTCCAAATTGCCACACCTACAAGAACAATTCCTGCAACTTGTCAGCAACAAAATTGCATCTGCAAATCGGTTATTGCTTCTTATTAACCAAAGAACTGCGAGGGAACGACTGGCAGCCTTCTTGCTTGATTATTGTTCAAGAATGAATATTTTCTCAACACCATACCAGGAAATCAATCTCAGTATGTCACGTTATGACATAGCAAATTACCTGGGTTTAACCGCTGAGACAGTATCACGCCAATTTACCCGTCTGGATAAAGAAGGGATCCTCAAAGTTGATAAGCACTATATCAGCATACTTGATATGAAACGCCTGTCATTAATCGCCAAAAGCACCGATAGTTATCCCAACACTGTTACCATACATTAATACATGATTTCTTGCCGGTAATTTATGTTTATTACCGGCTAAGGATCTGTATACTGCCTGGGTAATTCAACCTTAATAACGGGGAGAGGTATGGAATTTCTTAATGCCAAAGCCCAGGAAATCTGGGAGATCATCAGCCAGTGGGCAGTGAGTCCACCATTTTATGCCCAACTGGCAGCTATTTTTGCAGCAATTGGCATCTCCTGGGTAATTTCCTTTATTTTAAGAAATCGCTTTCCTCTCTTATCTAATGAGCCACAACCAGGTGCTTTCTATAATTTCCGGCTGCTCCTGTTTCGGACTGGCGATCTAATCTTTCCTCTATTGGCAATCCTGCTTTTAACTATATCCATTGATGTCGTCAAACAGGTCATGGGGCAAAGCTGGATAATCACGATTGCGCTGGGAATTGCAATTGTTTTTTTACTCTACTCTGTATTCACACGATTTATTCAGAGTGCAATAGCCAGGATGCTTGCCAAGTGGATCGTAATTCCCATTGCAATTTTACATGTACTGGGATGGCTGGATAATGTAACTGCATATCTGGATACTATTTATATCCATCTCGGAAATATACATCTCACGTTACATGCGATAATCCGTACCATTATCTTTGGCGCCATACTGTTCTGGCTGGGGCGTGTTTCAAATACTATCGGCACACAGGCAATTCGTCAGCGTCAAACTCTTGATGCGGGAACGCGTGAAGTACTGGCCAAACTATTTGAAATCACCATTGTAATCGCCTTCTTCCTGCTACTTCTGCAGATCATGGGCATTAACCTCACCGCATTGGCTGTATTCGGTGGAGCGCTGGGTGTAGGACTGGCCTTTGGTTTACAGCAGATTGCCGCTAATTTTATATCCGGGATCATCATACTGCTTGATCGTTCAATTACCATTGGAGATTACATTGAACTAGAAGATGGCCGAACCGGAACGCTAAGAGAACTTAACATGCGTTATGCCATACTTGAAACCTTCGACGGCAAGGACATTATGGTACCCAATGAACAGTTTATAACTACACGCTATATAAATTGGACCCATAAAAACAAGAGACAGCGTTATTCACTTGAGTTCTCTGTGTCCTATAAAACCGATCTTGATATTTTATTTCCTATTATCCGGGAAACTGTCGCAAATCATCCGAAAGTACTCAGTGGTCCGGATGTGCCAATAGAAGAACGGCCTGATGCTGAAATCGCGGGTTTTGGTGAATCAGGCATAAACATACTGGTTGAATTCTGGATGGAAGGAATTGACGATGGTGTAAACCGCGTGGGCGCCGACCTGCTACATATGATCTGGAAGGAACTGATGAAAAACAATATCGAAATACCCTACCCGCAACGCGAAGTAAAGATTTTAAACAGTTAATACGGAAATAAAATTATATCCGGCTATATCAGTCTATTTTTTTCTCCTCTTCTTCATCATATGAGGTGCAATTCCTGCCACTAGCCTTTGCTTTATAGAGCTCCCTGTCGGCGAGTAATTGGAGCACTTTTGAATCGTGCGTAGCTGATGGAACCAGGGTGGCAACACCAATGCTTACTGTAAGTTGGTTACTGATACTGGAATATTCATGAGGTATGGATTTGTTACGCAAATTATCATGGATTCTCGATGCAACTTCCAAAGCGCCCTGCCTTGGTGTTTCAGGCAAGGTAATTATAAACTCTTCTCCGCCATATCTCGCAGCTCTATCAGATGGTCTTAGCAGCGATTGATGAATAATCCTGGCGATGCTTCGAAGGCAATCATCTCCCTTAGTGTGTCCGTAATGATCATTATAATCCTTGAAATAATCAACATCTATCATCATAAGTGACAGGGATTTTTTTGATCGTGTATGTCTTTCCCATTCATTTTCGAAAAATTCCTCGAACGCCCTCCTATTTGGCAAATTTGTAAGAGAGTCTCTTGTTGCGAGGGATTCAAGCTGTACATTAGCTTCGAGCAATTCCAGCTGCTGTGCAATAATAATATTGCTTTTCTTTCGAAAACCAATTGTCGTTAATGACAATAATAATATATAGAAAATTAATATAGCCATTAAATGATAATTTTCAATTGTATACAGGGAATAAATGGACAGCATGACAATCGGTAAGCAAAATGCTAGATAATACTTCAGAATTATAGCAATGCTGGCGCTTGCGCCAGCCATAAGTGCGATCAGTAGAACCCAGAATGTAATTTGTGTTTCATCCGGCCAGTACGGTGAATAAAGAAGTGTTAAAGCCCCCCATGTGAGACCTGTCAAAAATATTACGAAGAAATTCAGGTTGTCCCACAATGACACATTAACGTCATCCAAACCTACTCGTTTATAAATCAGTATTATTGTGACCCGGAAAATCATGATGAGGTTAAAGATAACAAGCCAGGAAATGAAGTATGTATTATCTACGTTATTCCATATAACTATTGAGATAAAACAGGCGGCGATATAGCTCGTCAGAATGGCAATTGGAAGATGTGAATATAGCAATTCAAGCTGCTTTACTTTTATTTTATCTTCCATATATTGAGCCCCTTTTTGACAAATTACATCGTTATTATTATATGCACATTATCCCTGATTTATTTTTATAATGTAGTCTGTTCGTAACAAGCATTACACCTGCAAATGTATGTAGATTTTTTGCTCTTAAATTCAATAGGATAATATTAATTCGCATAACTGTGATATATATCACATTGATGCTATCGAGCCAAAGGAGGGCGACCAGTGACAAAACATCCAGTTGTTTTACCTGACATGAGGAAAGCTTAACAGCGATAAGTATAACGCTATTCTCTTTCTAAGATGTTACATCGAAATACCTGAAAATAATGCAAGGATCATGGTCACAGACATGCGCATGATCTAGATTGTTACTTCATCATTGATCCTAACATGTCTAGTAACGGTATATCTTCTTCACCCTATAAGGGGGTCCTATTACATACCGAAGGCCTGCTTGCGCCAGTTAAGATACATTATCCTGGCATTATCGTTAAACAGCTGAATATTATCTTCAACCTGTTGCGCAAAGGCACCGATTGCTCCTTTTCCCAACGTTTTTTCCAACGCCTCCCGGTAGGCCGGTATCTTGCTCCATTCAGTAACAGTCGATTCAGTGATCTCAACGTGGAATTGGGAACTAAACACTGCCCGCTGGTTCCCCAGGGCTTGAATTTGGCATGCTTCCGAACTGGCAAGGATATCCAGGCCAGCAGGCGGCTTGTGTACCGCGGCACTGTGCCATTGGAGGCATAACAACAATTTGGGGAGATCCTTCAATACAGGGTTTTGCTGCCCTGCTTTCGACAGCTGGACATACATGACCCCGACCTCAGGCTGTAACCCAGGGCCAACTTCACCGCCAAGAGCATCAGCGAGTAATTGATGGCCAAGACATATTCCTACAAAAGGCATATTGAGTTCCAGCACAGCCCTGCGTATGGCCAATTTTTCTTTAACGAGCCAGGGATACTGTACTTCTTCCCAGACATCCATCGGGCCGCCCATCACCCAGAGGGCATCATAATCTGACAATTCCGGGATAGGTTCACCCTTATCCAGTTCAACAATGTCCCATTCAAAGCCATCTGCATTAAAAAAATCCCTGAAAATTCCAGGATGTTCTACAGCGAGATGTTGAAACACCAGTAGCTTTTTCGTATCACTCATAAATTATTTGAAGAAAATGTACCAGATTAATCAGAACGAACGGCAATTCAGAGCGGAAGATCATGAGCGTTATGATCTTCCGCCGGGATTTCAATAATGGCCGCTGATAGTCCGGGGAGATACCACCCAGGGTTCATCAATAGGCGCCATTTCCTGCCTGGGCTTCAAACACAGGCCCATTGCCAGTGTATAAGCCAGGACCGGATTATCCAACTGGTTCTTCCAGACGAACTGAATTGCCTGGAATGCCCGGTGCTTCTCATTATCAGACACCGCTGCATTCTCAATTGATCCCAGGAGTATTGGGAGCATGGCACCACGTCTGAATTTGTCTGCAGCCAGATAGGCATCATTAGCAAACAATTCACAGGCATTGGTTGTATAGCTCCTGTTCATATAATCAGTGTCCTGCCCCAGCACGGGTTGGGCAATAATCAACAATCCTGCAATTAATACGGCAACTATCAGTTTCATCTTCGTTTCTCATTTACGTCTATATGAGCCTCCTGTTGGTTTTGCTGCAAAAAAAAGGCCGCAGGTTCATCACCTGCGGCCTTTCGGGATACTGACTAGATTTCAGACTATCGGATCATGATGGTCCCTTGACACGCAGGTGTGCGTCAACGTCACACAGGACGGTGTGACGCCAAATGAATACCTGTTTTGTCATGTAGTAATTTTTCATGGGCGCGCGATATTGGTGCAATTACCTCCTAATGTCAAGACTGGCAAGCCATTTTTCAAGATCAAACGGATATATATATATTATTTTCATAAAAATCAATATGTTATATTTTCAATTTATGCCATTTGAATGAGCTCAGCCGAATCATTGGCTGGATTATTGGCCCTGGCGGAGACAGGATAAGCCGCGATCTTGTCTTCCCCACAAGGTTTCAGAAGGCCGTCTGCCCCCTTTTCAAGCCAGGAATCGTAATCTTGACTGCTGATAATGACCGGCATCCGGGGATGTATGGCCGACATGGTTTTATTGGCGGAGGTGGTTATGATGGTGAAAGACTCGATTGTGTTGTCCGGACCTTGCCAGGACTCCCAGAGACCCGCAAAGGCAAAAAATTCAGACCTCACGGGATGGATATAAAATGGCGTTTTACTGCCACGTTTCCCCTGCCATTCATAAAATCCGTTCGCAGGGACAAGGCATCTCCGGTTTTTATAGGCTTGCCTGAAATAAGGCCTGTCACTGAGCGTTTCAGCCTTGGCGTTAATCGGTTTGATCTTGGCATCATCCTTTGCCCAATGCGGAATCAGTCCCCAGTGGCAAATTATGATTTCTTTCGCGTCATTTTTGAGCCTGACAACCGGACATAAAGAGGAGGGGGCAATATTATAACGTGGCTTGAATTCCGGACTAGCTACTGTACCAAAATGCTTGCTCAAGACTCCAGGTTTACTATGAAGGGTATATCGGCCACACATGGGCTGATACGTTGATTACCAATTCAGGGAAGGATCAGCTTGTATGACGGTCATGCAGTTTTTTATATTCACCAGACAGTGGGTCTTCTGTCGATGACAACCCTCCTTTCCATGCCACTACGACGCTCAGGCCCGCCATATGAATTGCATTGTGCCAGCCTTCTGTCACCCAGCTTCCTGCGTCCGGCCAATCCGTTCTGGATATTGCGCCTCTCGATCAGGTCTTCCATAGCTATCCCCTTATTTCTATCAGGTCATTCGTATTTAGCCTGATTCGATGCTAATTTCAAGCTTTAGGGTGATTTTGACACATGCATAATGTATCAAGTAAAAGTTATAGCACATTGATTTTTATATTTTTATATGATCACCTGTACGTGCAATAAAAAACCCCCGCATATTGCGGGGTTTACTGCCGGACGGAGCGAGTGTTATTCCCTTAGTGGCTGAACGGTAATCTCAACCCGGCGGTTTTGCGCCCTTCCCTCCTCTGTTGAATTATCAGCAATTGGAGCCGATTCCCCATAACCCGTTGTCAACAAACGCTGGGGAATTACACCGTCACGGACAAGAAAATCCTTAACGCTATTGGCACGATTAATGGACAATTGCTGGTTATATTCAGCACTACCGACACTGTCTGTATGACCGGCAACCTGGATGACTGTTGATTCATACTTGACCAACGTATCCCCTATATCATCCAGAACCTGATGAAATTCCGGTTTGACTATGGCCTTGCCAAAATCAAAGGTAATGCTGGATGGCATTCTCAGTTCAATATTGTCACCCGCACGCGTTACTTCAACACCTGTCCCTATCAGGTCTCTGCGAAGTTGCTTTTCCTGCTCATCCATATAATGCCCGACAGCTGCACCTGTCAGACCACCGATACCTGCTCCAATGATGGCTGATTTAACATCATCTCCGATTATAAATCCGAGGACAGCACCCGTGGCTGCACCTACCGAGGCCCCCGTGCCAGTGCGATTAATCTCTGACTCACCGGTATCGGGATTTAAAGTAGTACACGCTGACAGGATTACACTAAAAAACAAGCCGGTTAATACAATGCAAGGTTTTCTTTTCATATTCATTTGCTTCCTAAAGTAATTAGATAACTAATATACTGAATATCATGAAATTCCAATAACCCTAATGCAATGATTGCATAGGAGTTCATCAACAAGGTTGTGACATTATTCGCAATAAATCCAAAATATTTGGACATACTAAATCATAAATAGTTTACCGTTCATGAGACATAATTATTCCAGAGATTGATCCCTGTCATAAGGAAAAAAACCAGCAGAATAAAGCAGGCAAAAAAGGCAAAATACATCGCATATGCAGAGCGTTGCCTATAGCAGATATTTGCGCTGACAGCAGTCCCAGCGGCAGATATAATAAATCCAAATTCACATATAAATAACATTGTTAGCACCGGTACTTCTGCCTTGAGTTCTGCTCCTGCAGCTCCTGATTGAATGAGAATCATGACAAGCACTAAACCTAGTCCTGATGCAATAATTGGGAAATTTTCTTTTTTCATATGAATAATAATGCCCGTAATACTCGCTTTTTTGTTTGGTGATTCAAGATTATATAATGCCAGAAATTTATATTTATATTCATGGTAATTTAAAAAGCAATGAATAATAAAATCATTGTGAATAATGACTTTATACGGGTCAAGCTGCTATGCAAGTTACCTGTAGCGCACCTGAGAAAGCAATTGCCGAAAGAACAGCCTGTCTGGGGAAAATGCAAGTTCATTTTTGATAAAGATGAGCGGAATTATGACTGGTTGGTGGTTTATGATGACCTCCCTCCCAGTGGCACGGAAAGAAGATCATTAAGGAAGGAAGTCCTTGCCTGTCCCAGGCAACATACAATGTTAGTAACGACCGAACCCTCTTCTATCAAGGCCTATGGCCAAGCTTATACTGCGCAATTTGGATGTGTATTAACCTCGCAGGAAAAATGGGCCCTGTCACACCCCGACAAAATTTATTCCCAGTCAGCAAATCACTGGTTTTACGGCACCGGTTCTAAACATCAAGTTAACTATAACGTATTGAAAAAACGTGTTGCGCCTGAAAAGACCGGCTTGATATCCATGGTCTGGTCCGGAAAATCAGAAAGATTTACCCTGCACTGGAAGCGGTACAGGTTCATGCGCGAAATACGTAAAGCAATGCCTGAACTGGAATTATTTGGCAGGGACATACGTCCCATGGATGACAAGGCAGAAGCACTTGACAAGTATAAATATCATATCGCAATTGAAAATCATATTTCCCTTCACCACTGGACGGAAAAATTGGCAGATTGCTTTCTAGGCTTTACCTTGCCGTTTTATTACGGCTGTCCGAACATAACTGATTACTTCCCTGAAAAAAGCTTTATTCCGATTGATATTGAAAATTTTCACCAGACGGTAAAAAAAATATCCCAGGCTATTAAAAACGATGAATATGAAAAAAGGCTATCCTACCTTATTGAAGCAAGGCGCCTAGTGCTTGAGGAATATAATTTATTTGCCGTCGTAAGTCGCGAAATTGAGAAAAGACATGCTTCGGGCCTGACTGTATCCGGAACGCAGATCTTAATGTCCAGATATGCACTCAGAAGAGAAAAACCACTAATAATATTCAGACAGGGACTCGAAAAGGCAAGAAACAGGCTTTTTCATACCATAAAATCACATAGATGGTGAATCCCTTGTTGGGCAGCAAGCCTGAATTAATAGGATATGCTTTCAACCCGGTTGCCACCCTGCTCCTTTGCTGCCTTTACAGCTTTCAGAGCTATTGCAATGATATTATCTATTGTAGTTGTAGTCGCAGCTGCCCCATGGTCAGAAACAGGCTTAAAAGAAGTTACACCGATGCTTGCTGTTATTCGAACCGGTTTATGGTTTTCATCATGACTCAAGCTCAATCCTTCAATCAGTGATCTGATTCGCTTTGAAATTACCAATGCGGAATCAATGCTTGTTTCCGGAAGAAAGGTGACAAATCTGTCATTATCATAGCGAGTAATAATGTCATTGACCCTGGAATTATCCGACAGTATTTCGGAAATATCCCTGATGAGTCTGTCGCTGTATTTATAACCGTATTTATCCCTGATATGTATAAATTGATCGATATCCAGGACAACACAACCCAGGTCACGTTTGTATCTGTAGCTTCGTGCCAGTTCTTTTTCTGCCAGGTAAAAAAAATGTCTCCTGTTATATAACTGTGTCAGCTCATCTGTTATGGACATCAACTGGATTTTGCCATATGCCTCCTGCAGCTTTCTCAGGATGTCTTTTATGAAAAAATAGATTACGACGAGCAGAGCAAGAAATACAATAATTACCGTTACCGCAATAACATTGACATTAAGCGGCAAATCACCATAGATAATCAGCCCCATTAAAACAAGAAATATGCCAGTTAGTGCGAATAGACTGGTTTTTCTCGCGGCCCCCAGCCTGAACTTGAATTTGTCCTCTTTTTTATTGCTTTTGTTATGCATGCAATATATCCAGAATCAATTGTTCATGAGATTGCGTAACATACTGATTATAGACCAAGTTGTGTAGAAAAAGACGGGTTTATTGTGATTTATCGCAACAAATAAAATGGCCATATGGAGGCTGGGGTTGGATTCGAACCAACATGGGCGATGTTGCAGATCGCTGCATAAGATATTTTGCTACCCAGCCAAGACAATGGTAAATATAGGGATAAATTACCATTTTTCAAGGCGTACTTCTGAATAATACAAGGTCAGGAATTTACTAAACATAATAATACCCGGAGGTTACAAGTGTTTGCCAAACCATATTGCTACTTAATCGTAATGATTTCATTATATTTTTTGTCTCCGGTTCATGTCAGAAGCAATGAAAGAATGTCTGACGAACAAATGCAGCAAATGATGGAACAGGCAGAAAAAATGGGGCAATGTATGCAAGGTATTGATGAATCAGCCATCAATGAGCTTGCTGCCATGAGTGAGAAGATGCAGGCTGAAATTAAAGAACTTTGCGAGGCAGGCAATCGCAAAGAAGCAGAAAAGAGAGCCATAAAATTGGGAACCGAAATAGCAAATTCAAGACAAATGAAAGAACTGCAGAAATGCGGCGCCATGGCCCGGCAAATGATGCATAATATGCCTTCGGTTACGGAGAATATGGAAAAAAATAATTCACATGTATGTGATCAATATCAATAAAAGCTGTTATAGAAACGCAAAAACAAGGATGATCCGGAAACCCGGCTTAAACAAAGGGGGGAAATAATTCTACTTGGTCTGACAGGTATGAATTTAAATCCTCATAAAGATATTTCAGCTCGAGGGCGACATACCTTTCAAAAAGCCTCACGAGAAGCAACCTGATTTCCGGCTTAATATCAATATCCCGGCAGGATTCCCAGAATGCTTCAAAAATTGATTCAGGTCTTAAGGGGTTTCCTAGATAGCTTATATCAACTCCCTCAAGCAGATTATTCAGTTTCTTATCGAGATTAAGAAGGGCTGATTGACAGTCTTCATTTACCTTGTCGACAGTTGATTCCAGTGCCTTGCCTTCGACAGTATCCTTTTCTTCTGTAAAGGAAATATGACCAACTTTTGATAGAGTACAGTCCGCGTATTGTTTTTTTACACAGTTCCTGACACGGTACTGATATATCGAGGTAAATCGATTCTTGAACCGGACGAGTATTTCATATTTTTTAAGACGTATTATACGTACAGCGTCACGATACTGGGATGCCTTTTCATTCGATTTTTCATTTTTAGCCAAATCATAAAGAGTGTCCTCAACGTTCTCCATCATCAGGGACATTGAGGATCCTATGCGATCACTCATAAATTCGCCGCACTGGTTAAAAATGGTTTCTGGCATATTTATATTCATTAAATAACTGTCTAGTTAAGGACCGTCAATTTAGCAATACTGTGTTTGCATTAGTGAGAAATAGGTATCAAACTATTGTAATTAAAGGAGAAATATACCCTGAACAAGGTAGGGGAAATACGGCGGGAATGATTCGTCGGGTTGATAAGATATCTGATTCGGTGCGCTACTTTTCCTTCAACATTTTGATTATTTCATCTTCTCCAAGCGGATCCATACTCTTTACTTTCAGGCTTTCATTCCATTCCTTGGCAAAATCACGTTGAAGCCTGATGTTGATCATGGCCGTAATTGACATGGCACAAAATGCCCCTAAGCTAGCCAATGCCATATCTTTTTGTGCGTCCCAGACATCTCCCTGTGTGCCCAGATAAGCTATTCCCAGATCACCTCCGAAAATTTCTGCAGCCCCCCACTCGATTAATTCAAAGAACGCAGAGGTCGACATCGTCAAATCCAGGGGAAGAAAATAACCCCAGAAACCCCTTACCTGCACAATCCTGACAAAAAGTTCACGTACAGGATACGCGAGTAGCAAACCGTAGCAAAAATGAATTAAGCGATCATAATGGTTGCGTTCAAAACCAAACAGGTCATTGGGGCTGAATCCAAAAGCATTCAATATCCATTGATCGTAGGGGGTCTTTGAATACGTATAATGCGCCCCCAGTTCATGTAGAAAAAGAAAAAGAAAAATCATCGTATAAGAGACACGTGAAAGTGGAAATTTCTTCCAGGAAATCAGAATTAAAATTGCTCCCACAAACACCAGAGCATTTTCAAGCGCCCAATCCGCTCTGTCATAGGGATTAATGGCCAGCACAATCCACCATATGCTAAAAATTATGCTCCAACCCAGGAGATATTGATTATGATTAATATGCATATGTTTTCTTCCAGTACAAAAACTCTGGTTTATTATAAACTTTTCCCGAAATCATAATGATTATTATAATCCAGAGAAATTTCCATAACTGAACGCTGAGAATCACGGAGCATGAATCTTCCCGCGCGCAACTGAAAAATATAGCCCTGGAAGGCATAACATAGCTGCGATACTGAAAGATATCTGTATGGCTTTCTGTAACAAGGCATAGTTTTCTGGCACTATTTCCACCTGACCAATAAAGAGAGCGAATACCAGCGCTACCAGCATCATGCTGCTCATCTGGCCGAGTACCCGCATCGTCGCAATAGAACCGGATGCACTCCCGTAATAACGTTTTTCAATTGAGCTCATGATTGCATTGACATTTGGCGACGAAAAAAGGCTGAAACCCATACCGGTAATGATTAGTGCGGATGCGAGATAAGGCAGGGAGTTGACTCCATTTAGTACTGCAAGCATAGTTAGTCCTGTTGCTGTCAATAACATGCCGGCAGAGGCAATTATGCGTGGCTCGATCCTATCTGACAGCCTCCCGGTGAAAGGCGAGAAAACCGCCATGGTCAGGGGTTGAATCATCATAAACAGGCCCGCGCTTGATGGCGACATCCCTTTTAGATATTGCAAGTAGAGGCTAACCAGAACTACGTTGGCAAACGTTGCCGTATAGATCATCAATGATGCCAGACTGGAACGGGTAAATACTTTGTTTGTAAAAAAGAGCTTTACATCAAATATAGGTTCGGCAGTGTGCCGGGCAACATTAAAAAATATTGTCATTCCCAGAATCCCTGCCATCACTGAAACCAGGGCATAAAGTTCAGGCAAGCCGGACACACCGATGCAAAGACAGAAAATTGATACCGAGTAAAGTATTGCACCCCTGATATCAAATGCCCCTGCATCTTCGGATATCCATTCACCCGGCACCCAGAAAAAACCGATTAACAACACAATGATAGCTAGCGGGACATGAAAAATAAAACTTGCCCGCCAGCCGAAAAATTCAATCAAAAATCCTCCTGCAACTGGTCCGAAAGTCAGCCCCAGGTAGATCATGGATACTGTCAGACCTATTGCACGCCCCCTCTTTTGCGGAGGAAAAATGGATGAAATTATTGCAATCTGTGTCGCGTACAACATGGCAGCACTAACGCCCTGCAGAAAACGGGCAAAAATCAATATATTTCCATCGGGTGCAGCAGCGGCCAGTAATGAAGTCAGAATAACGCTTGATGTCCCCATCATAAACAGGCGCTTCCTTCCGTACATATCGGCAAGCCGTCCAAATATGAGTACAAACGTAGCACTTGCCATGAGGTAAGCCATAGGGATCCAGCTCAACATCACAGCATGGATATTCAGGTCCTTGGCAATTTCCGGCAAGGCAACGTTCGCAGCAGACAGCATCAAGGGCGTGGCAAATGCGTTCAGGAGCACCATCACCAGTGCTGCATTACGTATCCTGTCCTGCACTTTCTCTTCGTTCATAGTCAGCATTATTATTTAATCATGACATTATCATTGTTATCATTGTTCGGTATTTAAACCAAAAGATGGAGAATAACATTGGCCAAAGCAAGTGCAAGACATATCCTAGTTGATACAGAAGCCCAGTGTGAGGAGCTTAAAAAAAAGATTGAATCCGGCGCAGATTTTGCCGAGATCGCCAAACAGCATTCAAAATGCCCCTCGGGCAGGCGCGGCGGGGATCTGGGTGAATTCAGCCCCGGGCAAATGGTGAAGGAATTTGACGAAGTTGTCTTCAGTGCTGCGTTAAACCAAGTACATGGCCCGGTAAAAACCCAGTTCGGTTACCATCTGCTTGAGATTACCGGCCGTACCGATTAGCCAAGAAGGCAATAAGATTCCCGGCATCAGATTTTTTCTAGCCGGGAATTATTCTGTTCTTTCCCGATATGATCATCATTACGGGCCTCGGCGAGTTTTACCTGGCGCTGGCGCTCAGCCAGCCTTTGACGCCTTTCATCCGTTAGATCATCGTAACAATAGGGACAGGATATCCCCTCTTCATATTTATCAGATGCCTGTTCCACTGCCGATAATGGCATCCGGCATGAATAACACATGATATGCTCGCCCTTTTCAAGATCCCTGTTTACCGCCACCCGACCATCAAAGACAAAACATTCACCTTGCCAGAGATTTTCATCAGGTGTGACCACTTCAAGATATTTGAGTATACCCCCTTTAAGGTGATACACCTCATCAAAGCCCTGGTTCAGCAAATAGGAAGTCGCCTTTTCACACCGGATGCCACCGGTACAAAACATGGCTATTTTTTTATGTTTACAGGTAGCAAGCGATCTCCGGACATACTCCGGAAATTCCCGGAAGTTTCCCGTATCCGGCGAAATTGCGTTTTTGAAGGTGCCAACTGTGTACTCATACCGGTTGCGTGTATCAATAACAAGGACTTCCGGATCAAGCAGGAGCTTGTTCCAGGTATCTGCATTCACATGTCTGCCCGTTTTCTGGCTTGGATCGATATCTGGCTGTCCCATGGTTACAATTTCCTTTTTGATCCTGATCTTCAGCCTGTGAAAAGGCATTTGTAATGCATGAGATTCCTTATATTCCATGTCTTGGAATCTTTCATCATTCCTGAAAAATGCCAGCAGAGATTCAATCCCAACCCTGCTGCCGGCGATAGTTCCGTTAATTCCTTCTTTTGCTACGATGATGGTGCCTTTAATGCCGGCCTGTTCGCATCGCTCATACAGACGGTCATGGAGTGCATCAGTATCCTGTACACTGACAAACCTGTAAAAAGTGGCGATAACGAATACTGGTTTCGGGTTATTCATCTTGCTGGCAGTACGGGTTAGTATCGGGTTGCTATTCTTAAAACAGTGCCCTGAAATGTCAATACATCATATATTATTAAGACTAAATGCAGTGTCTGATTCATGCCGGAGATATTCGGCAACAGGCGTGTAATCTATACAAATACAGGTACTCCACTATCTTTCTGGCAATTTTGATACAGAGTTGAATACTGTACGGAGAGGTCAGCTAAATCTAGCTGCCATAGTTGTGTGAATCATTGGTTCTGTTTATGCTGCAGTCTTGTTATGTATGTTCAACTATTTGATTTATAATGTTTTTATCCAAATTACCGCTCAAATTACTTTCCCCGAGATTTGATGGATTTATTTTTCGATAACTCTCATGCATGATGTACCCATGGAAAAATCTATAGATCATCTGCGCAGCAGCCTCGAGAAACAGGGGTATATTGCCGAGGATACCCTGGTGATGACCCTCTTATTAATGGAACAACTCAAGCGCCCCCTCCTCATAGAGGGGGAAGCAGGCGTCGGGAAGACAGAAATCGCCAAAAGTCTGGCGGCCGTGCACAGTTGCCCCCTGATCCGCCTACAGTGTTATGAAGGTCTGGATACGAACGCCGCAGTATACGAGTGGAATTATTCGCATCAGTTACTCTCTATCAAACTACAGGAATCCCTAGATAAAATGGCTAACATAGACGAGTCAGGGATCTTTTCTGAAAAGTATCTGCTTGAGCGTCCACTCTTGAAAGCCATACGTCAGGACATCCGGCCGGTTTTACTTATTGATGAAGTAGACCGCGCGGATGAAGCTTTCGAGGCCTACATGCTGGAATTACTCTCGGATTTCCAGATTAGTATTCCCGAACTTGGCACAATCAAGGCTCATACCATTCCCCTGGTAATACTGACGTCCAATGGCACACGGGAACTGAGTGACGCCCTTCGGCGGCGCTGTGTTTACCATTACCTGGATTACCCGGACGCAGAAAAAGAACTGGAAATCATACGCCGGAAAATACCCGGGATCGCCTCGAACCTCTCCAGGCAGATTGTTAACTTCGTACAAAAACTTCGCCTCACAGAACTCAGGAAAAAGCCGGGTGTCGCCGAGACGCTGGACTGGTCTGCAGCATTGCTGGGACTCAACCTGGAAAACCAAGAACTGACGAGTGATATCGTGTACAAAACAAGATCCTGCCTCTTGAAAACCCAGGATGACATCCTGACTCTTACCGAAAACAATATCAGGGGCTTGTTGAAAGAGAGTCAATGAACTTGCAATTTTCTCATGAAAGATTGCTTGGCTTCATGAATCACCTCCGCCAACAAGGTTATATATTGGGCATCGGTGAAACTATAGATGCTTATAAGGCAATAAACCAAGGACTCATTCACGATGAGACATACACACGCAACACCATTCGAAGCCTGAGCTGCAGAGACCCTGATGAATGGAAACGTTTTGACCAGTTATTCGACCGGTACTGGCACCCTGAACGGAATCAACAGGAGCCAGATCAGAATAACAATTTCTGGTTTTTTAAGAAGAAAGAACCGAAGAAAGTCCAAACAGGGCTCTCAGGCACGACAGAATATACGAATCATTTCACAGAAGAACTTTCTGAATTCACAGGGGCAGGCGCGGGAAAACAAAAGAGCATCAGTAAAGCCGATTTCAGATTTCTTAACGATCGAAATGCAGCTAGAAAAATTGAAAGTCTGGCTGAGCAACTGGCCCTGATGTTGCGCAAGAAAATGAAACGCCGGTCTATCACTGCTAATAGGGGCAACCGGATCGATATACGTAAAACCTTGCGGGGGAACATGAAATATGGCGGATTGCCACTGAAACCACTCTTTGCCAAGAAACAGCGGGAAGAACCCCATATCATTCTCTTGCATGATGTTTCTCATTCTATGGCGTGGAATAATCCCCTGCTTTTTCGATTCACCCGTGGCCTGGTCCGTGCCTTCAGGACAAGCGATGCCTTTGTCTTTCACATCCGGCTTTTTTGTGTGACTTCACTTTTCAGGGAACAGTCCATCGCCACCATGAAAGACCGGCTGGAAGAAAAGAATCATCTCTGGATGGGCGGCACATGTATTGCAGAATCCATAGATTACTTTATCAGCCATTACGGCAAAACCATCCGGCCGGATAGCATAGTCATCATCATCAGCGATGGATTCGATACGAATGAAATATATTATCTCAACAAGGTTATCTCGGATCTGAAAGGCCGCTGCCGCCAAGTCCTATGGCTGAATCCCATGTTAGGCCGGGAAGGATTTAACTTGGATAGGGACTTTGAACAACACATTGTGCCAGTACTCGACCTGCTGGCACCTGCACACAGCCTGGATGCCCTCAAGCAGACTGTCAGGCATATTGCCCGCACATGCCATTAGCCCTTGAAATCCATCAGATTAACCGCATATTGGTATCGTTGATTTTTACCCGGGAAAATAGACATCTATGAAACGTATCGTTCTGTTTCTTGCAACTAACTTTGCCATCCTGATTGTCATGAGTTTTACCCTGCGTTTGCTCGGGGTAGAACGCATCCTTGACGAACAAGGCACAGGACTGGATTTTAATGCTCTGCTGATATTTTCTGCCGTATTCGGCATGGCGGGATCCATCATATCTCTCTTGATTTCCAAGTGGATGGCCAAGAAAACTACTGGCGCCAGGGTTATCGAACAGCCCCGTAATGAGACTGAAAATTGGTTGTTAAACACCGTTCACAGACAGGCCAGGACAGCGGGAATTGGTATGCCTGAAGTCGCGATCTACCCCTCACCAGATATAAACGCCTTTGCAACAGGCGCTAACCGTAACAACGCCCTTGTTGCCGTCAGTACAGGAATCCTTGAAAACATGACACACGATGAACTGGAGGCTGTATTGGGTCATGAAGTCAGTCACGTGGCCAATGGCGATATGATTACTTTGTCGCTGATCCAGGGCGTCGTGAATACCTTTGTTATTTTCTTCTCACGTGTAATCGGTCACTTGGTGGATCGCGTTGTCTTTAAAGTCGAACGTGGTCATGGCCCTGCCTTCTGGATTACAGCTATCATTGCCGAGATGGTTCTTGCTGTATTGGCCAGTATTATCGTATTCTGGTTCTCGCGCCAGCGTGAATTTAGGGCAGATGCCGGCGGCGCGGGACTTGCCGGGAAGCAAAAGATGATAAACGCCTTAAAACGCCTGCAAATTGCACACATGCCCAGCCAGTTGCCAGATTCCATGGCTGCCTTCGGTATCAGGGGTGGTATTTCCCACGGCCTGAAACGCCTTTTCATGACGCACCCGCCGATTGAAGAAAGAATCGCCGCCCTTGAAAATCAGTTTTAGTCACTGGTACGGAATACTAGAATCATTGTTTAATACATTGAATTAATGCCCTGCTTCTGAAGACTTTTTTTTCTGTTAATCCGGGATAAAACAATTTATATATTCAATCCGTATCAGCGCCTGACTATAGCAAAATGGACATAACAATTTTAAAGACGTTCATTGAAGTCTATCGGACTTGCCATTTCGGCAAGGCAGCTGATAACCTTTTTGTCACCCAGTCGACTGTAAGCGCTAGGATAAGGCAACTGGAAAATGAACTTGGTGTGCAACTATTCAAGCGAAACAGAAATAACATCCAGTTAACTCCGGCCGGCCGTAAATTTCTCAAACATGCTGAATCCATTCTTAGTGTCTGGAACAGGGCTTGCCTCGATATTAATATTCAAGAAGAAGGCAAGACACCTTTTGTGATTGGCGCAGTTCCTAGTCTCTGGGACGTTTATCTAGGCAATCTGATTATAACCCTGAGGGAAAATCATCCTGAACTGGCTATTGTCGCCGAAGCATCATCAACTGACAGCCTAATCAGGGCACTACTGGGTCAATCAATCGATATTGCCTTTACCTATGATTATCCCCAAATACCCGATCTTGCTATAAGAGAGGCCATGACCTTTGAACTAATCATGGTATCTACTGAGAAAAATCAACACGCCGAAACCGCCCTTGAAAATAATTATGTTTATGTGGACTGGGGAAACTCATTTTTAAGGGATCACGCAAAATATTTCCCCGAATGTCCGGCCCTTGATCTGAGAATAAATCTCGGACACACCGCTTATCATTTGATAAAAATTAAAGGGGGAGCGGCCTACCTTCCAGAACCCATGATAAGGGAGGATATCGCAAAAAAGAAACTCTACAGGGTAAAAGACGCCCCTGCAATTAATCGTAAATCATTTGCTGTCTATCGACAGAATTCTGAACAGAGTTTTTTCTCGGAGTTGTTATCCTTGATAGAGCCGCAGTAATAGACCTAAATTAATCCATCTTACTGGGTTTCAGGCGATTTACCCTCTTCTTCCTGTATTGAATAGGCAATGAAAAGACGCCCTGACTGCTGCCTTTAAAGTAATTCACCTTTTTTGGTTTATTCTTCCTCATTTCTTAAGTATTTTCCTGCATCAAAACCTATATACAATTCGTCATTTATCAGCTTATTAAGTTCCATCATTTCCTTATATTTTTCTGCATCTCTCCAGGTTCGTGCTTCCTGATGGGATTTGGTAAGGAAAGCAGTATCATCCAGCTCGATTTCATCGTCTGTTATATCCTGGATATCGTCATCAACAATTGAGTCATCATCTTCATCATAATCATCATAATCGCGTTCTTTGTTTCTCATCTTAGGCACCTGACAAGAATAATATCTAAATGAATCAAATATATATGCGAATAAGTAGATTTAAATTATCCATATGCTGGAAACGATTGCTATATAGAATTTTTCATCAGGAGGTGTAAAACAAAATATTTTTATGGTGACAATTTGATTTATCTATCGTTGATCTGAAGCCGCCCTGGCTTAACATCAGGAAGGAAAAATGTGGCTAATATCAGGGAAATATCATTTTGAGCGGATGCGGCTTCTGGATACCATAACCTTGGGCGTAATCCACGCCTATCTTGCAGAGTATCTTCATTATCTTGTTATCCTTGACAAATTCCGCAATTGTCTTTTTACCCATCGCGCGGCCAATATCATTGACAGATTCCACCAATGTTAAATCAATGTTATCCGTGACAATATTTTTAACAAAGGCTCCATCAATTTTTAGATAATCTACCGGAAGGTTTTTAAGGTAGCTCAGGGAAGACATACCAGAACCGAAATCATCCAGGGCAAATTCACAACCAAATGATTTTAAATCCAGGATGAAATCAAGTGCAGATTTAAGGCAGCCAATGGCCGCAGTTTCTGTAATCTCAAAGCAGATATTGCCCGGTGTTACATTAAACTCCCTCATCTTTTCCTTTATATACTCAAGCAGATCATGGTTTGATAATGTCTGGCCAGATAAATTGATGGAAAAGTGAATATCTTTTGCAAGAATAGAATTAGTATCAATCCAGCGGAAAGTCTGTTCTATTACCCATTGATCAATTCTGGCTGACAACCCATACCTTTCGGCTGCGGGCAGAAAATTACCAGGAGGAATTACAATGCCATCATCAAGCATACGAATCAGTATTTCATAATGCTGCGTGTGTCCATTGCCTTTCAAATCTTTAATGCGTTGGCACCATAATTCGAAATTGTTATTCTCAAGGCTTTCATTAATCTTGTTGATCCACTGTATTTCTGTGTGCCTCTGCTGTATATCTGTATTTTCCTGATTATGGATATGAATTCTGTTTCTACCACCTTCTTTTGCCATATAACAGGCTGTATCAGCCTGACTCATCAGTTTCGATACGGATTTGATGGATTTGTTGATTTCTACAATACCTATGCTGGCAGTCAGGCTGAATTTTTTTTCATCCCAAATGAAACTATAGCCAGCTATCGCAGTTTGTATGCGCTCTGCACATGATTGTGCCTGTGCTATAGAAGAGTCTTTCATCAAAATTATAAATTCATCAGCACCCATACTGGCTAACAGATCGTCATCGCGAACTACGCTTTTTATAATTTCACTTACCTGTCGTATCAGTTCATCGCCTGCAGCGTGGCCGCATGCCTCATTTATTATCTTAAACTGATCTAGATCTATATATGATAAGATATATTGACATCTGTTTATATCAGACGAGCCAAAAATAAAATTCAGTTTTTTCTCGAAATCGGTGCGGTTAGGCAAGCCAGTCAGTTGATCATGGGTGATTTTATATGCAAGATCGTTGGTGATTTTTTCAAGATCCCTTGACCATATATTCAATTTTTCATTAGCATGCTTGATTTCAAGCTGGGTCCGCACGCGCGCAATGAGAACTGAAAAATCAACCGGTTTTGAGATATAATCATTTGCGCCAAGTGACAGGGATTTGGCGATTGAATTATTGTTTTCATCTGCGGTTACCATTATTACCGGCAACTCAGATTGATCTTTGTCGTTTCTAATAGATTCCAAAACCTGGAATCCATTAATGTCTGGCATATTTATATCAAGCAGAACGAGATCAAATGGTTCCTTGCAAAGCAAATTAAGAGCCTTTTCGCCTGAATCTGCTGCCACGGTAACATAATCATCCCTAGCCAGTCGGTTACATAATAAATACAGGTTATCGTCATTATCATCAACAACCAGTATTTTACCCGCCGTGCTATTCATAAATTATCTTTATATTTATTCATGCATGATTCCAACTGTCATGCGATTTTTGAATTCCTTTCCTGGAATACAGGATAACTGTCTGAGATACAAACAAAAAGACAGTCTTTTGAGTTTAACCTAAATGAGGCTTATTACAATGATATAAAAAGGGTATATGAAACATACCTTATAAAAGAGACACTGCATCACAGAATGGAAATAAATAAGGTTGCTATACCAAGAAAGCTGAAAAAGCCTGCAATATCAGTAATAGTCGTTAAAAATATCGATGATGACTGGGCCGGATCCTGGCCGGTCACTGTCAGAAATATCGGAATAACTGCACCCGCAACACTGGCAATAACCATGGACAGGATCATGGACATGAAAATAATCAGGGTTAACCCTCCTGACTGGCTCCATAAATAAACACCTATTGCGGTCGTTAATGCCACAAGAATGCCATTCCATAACCCTACATTGAATTCCTTGAAAATCACTCGTGACCACATGCGGGGGTAGATCTCCTTAAGAGCTAGTCCACGCATGGTAACAGCCAGTGCCTGGGCACCGGTATTACCTGACTGACCTGCAACAACCGGCAATAAAACAGCTAGGGCTGTATATTGTGCTATGGTTGGTTCAAACAAACCAACAACTGCCGCTGCCATAAAGGCAGTCAATAGATTTATCTGCAGCCAGGGTAATCTTTTTCTGACTGCAAAATTTGCAGCTGACAAGGCACGTTCATCCTTGCTAACACCCACCATGGTCTGGAGATCTGCCCTGCTCTCTTCAAGAGCCGCTTCGAGCAATGTATGGTATCTCACAACACCAACAAACCGTCCTTCAAAGTCAACTACAGGTAAATCGTATACCCTTGTTTTCTCAAAAAGGGATACGATATCTTCACGATCCGTATTAACATCTACAACAACCGGTGGTGTGCTTTCTAGGTCAGCAAGCGTGGCCTCATGATCGGAAAGTGCCAGATCTTCTATTTCAATCATTCCTATTAGATGATTTTCATTATCGACAGTATAAAGTTTTCTATAGGCCTTCTTGGGGCGTTCACGTAATATTTTAATAACTTCAGATACCTTCATATCCGGTCTGAAAAAAATTACCCGCCAGTCCATCAATGCACCTGCGGAATCTGGTTCATAATTTATAGCGCGCTTCAGATCCTTGGCGACAGAAGTCTCCAGAGCATTAATAATCTCGTCTCTCTTGTCCTGATTAGTAATTGAAAGAATAATACTGGCTGCGCGATTGGGATCGATATGCTTTATAACCTCAGTTATAAAATCCAAGGGCATTTTTTCCATCACCTGTGCTGCAAGCTGGGGTGAATATCTCTCCCATATCTTTATTGAATTGATAACAGGAATCCTGGAGAGGATTTCCCGCACCTCATCTATATCCATCTGTTCTAGTTGCCTGACGGCCTCAGCAGGATATTTGTTAAATAACTCTTCATGCAAGGCGATTGCAATGTGACTAGTATTCTTACTCATGCTCCTGGCCCTTTGGTTTAAATTGGTTTTCAGGTGCAATAATATTCGCACAAGTATCCCAGAACAGTTCAGCGAGCACCAATGCTGTTCCGGTTACATCATCCAAATCTCTGTTATTCCGTTCATACAGAAAAGTATCATCAACATTCCTCTTATTAATTGTTCCAATAAAAACACCGGTATGATCGACGACAGGAAAATATTCCCTGTGACCCCATTCAGGAAGCGCCATTATCATTTTCAGGTTTGATCTGGCGGGAATTGTATTATCAGGCTCCCTCATGATTCTTTTAATTTGCACATTTTCAGTTGCCAGTAACTGGCCTGCGCTAACTACACCGGCCAGGTTCTGAGCCTCATCAACTACAAATATCTGATCATATACTTCATGGGCATTCTTTTTCAGTGCATTTATTACTTCATGTACAGTCATATCCTGATTGACACTAAAAACATTGGGGTTCATGACGTTTCCCACTGTTCCTTCCGGATACCTCAATACCAGTCTGATTCTATTTGCAAAAACCGTTGGCATGGACCTTATAAATTTAACACGTTGCCCTATTTTCATCTTTCTCATAAGCAATGATGCTTTTTCGATCCCGAGAGTAACGATCACTTTACTTGAATGCTCAAATGACATCAGATTGAGGCAATCTGAGGAAAATGTAGGGATCATTTCCTTGATAACATTTGCAACTACTGCAGGGCTTATATTTTCAAAAAAAGCAGCGACATCCTCAGTGTCGTATTGTTGCAGTATCCTTGCGGAATATTTTGGATGCTGCTGTAACAGATATGTGGAAAGTCTGTCTAATTCCATTCAGGGAGACTCATCGTCAAGCAATATGGATACCTCTTCATCAAACAGTTTGGCAGGAATAAAAGTGCGTCCGGATTTTGTATCAAGAATTATTCCATTAGGCAAAATTTCGAGTATTTCACCACTCAAATCCTTTATCCTTATGTGCTGGCCTTCACTGTAGTTTTTCCTGACATACCTTGACGAGATAATGTTGGAAACTGTTGAGCCTGCGCCCAGGCCGAAGGCCAGCGCAATTGCTCCGGATATTGCTGCAATAACAATAGTAAATATCTGCTCAAACAATCTCACATCAAGCCCGATTTGAGCTAGCCCGACAACTACTGTGAGAATTATTAAGCTGATACGCAATAACTCACCCAGCACTACTGCCTGGCGCATACCGGCAATATGTGCGCCATGGGTTATCTTGTCCTTGAACAGATTGCCAAAGAAAATACCTGCCGTAATAAACAGGGCAGCAATTAACAGATTTGGTAAATGGGTTATCAGCTTACCAAGTAATTCAGCTACCAACGGTAATTTCAGGCTCGCTAGAGCCGCCCTGAGAAATAGAAGAATAATAACCCAGTAAATTACCGACCCAAGTATCACGGCGATTGGCCATCTTAAGCGCATGTGTGCTGCTGAAATGCCTACGGCGCTTGCCAGCCTGTCTATCCCGGCCCCTAGATGCAATATAATCCAGCGACATATCCAGGCCAGGATAATTCCGATGACTATAATGATAATGGCGGAAAGGATATTGGGGAGGTATGCAGTTAATGTTTCCAGGAATTTATTAAAACTCTCAAAAACATATAGCTTTAAGCTGGCAATCTCTTCCATAGATGAGCACCTATATGAACGGGAATTAAACCGTATAAGACCCGGTTAACCTGATTAGCATATCTTATCCCGGAATCACTGTCCAAAATCTAAAGCGAGGAAACCCGGGAAAATTTAATGAAATTAACAGACTATTAAATAAAAATATGGTTAAATAGACACCATTACATATCGCCTGGCATAGGAGCGGATGATCCTAAAGAATTATAATATTAACGGTTTTTATGACGAGTTATTGACAGACTCACTCAAGGCACGGCCAGGTGCCGGCAAACTTATTAATTACCTCAAGCACGCTAGTAACGATAATCTCCAGAGACGCAAGCTTGCAGCAGAACTAGCCATCAAGACTATGGGCATTACCTTCACCGTCTACAGTGAAGGTAAGAACATTGATCGGGAGTGGCCCTACGACATAATACCCCGCATCATATCTCTCAAGGAATGGCAACGAGTTGAATCTGGCCTGAAGCAACGGCTAGTCGCATTAAATCATTTTATTGATGATATTTATAATGATCAGAAAATTCTGAAAGACAAGATTGTTCCGAATGAAATCCTGAAAAGCTCGAAAAACTACCGCGAACAATGCCAGGGGATTAAACCTGTCTACGGAGTTTGGGCGCATATCTGCGGAAGTGACCTGGTCCGTGACAGTGATGGCACTATTTATGTACTCGAGGATAATTTGCGTGTTCCCTCCGGCGTCTCATACATGATAGAAAACAGGAAAGTAACCAAGCGTGTATTTCCCGAATTGTTTGAGGATTACAATATCCTGCCCATGGGAGACTACCCAAACCAGCTATTTGATATTCTGAGCTCTATTTCGCCCCGCCCCAAGGACTATCCGGAAGTCGCTGTACTTACGCCGGGCATCTATAATTCAGCCTATTTTGAACACTCTTTCCTAGCCCAGCAGATGGGTGCCGAGCTTGTAGAAGGCTCTGATCTGGTCGTAGGAAATGATGATTGTGTCTATATGAAGACGATAGACGGGCTTTCAAGGGTGGATGTGATTTACCGGCGTATTGATGATTTATTTATCGACCCGGAAGTCTTTAACAATGACTCTTTGTTAGGTGTTTCAGGCATCATCCGTGCCTGGAAAAAGGGGAAAGTTGCCCTTGCGAACGCCCCCGGTGCAGGCGTGGCGGATGACAAGGTTGTTTACACGTATGTCCCCGATATGATCCGTTATTACCTTGGTGAGGAACCGATCCTGCCTAATGTGCCAAGCTATTCCTGCGATAATGAAAAAGAACGTAAACATGTTCTTGCTAATCTGGACAAACTGGTTGTCAAGCCAGCGAATGAATCCGGTGGTTATGGCATGTTGATTGGTCCAAAATCGAGCAAAAAAGAGCGAACCGAGATGGCACGACTGATCAAGGCTAAACCGAGAAATTATATTGCCCAACCGGTTATTAACATTTCCACTGTACCGACATTGTGCGATAACTCGATAGAACCCCGCCATGTTGATCTCAGGCCATTCATTCTGCAGGGAGACAGGATGCATGTAACCGCAGGAGGCCTGACACGCGTTGCCCTTGTCAAGGGCTCACTGGTTGTCAATTCCTCCCAGGGCGGCGGTAGCAAGGACACCTGGATCGTTGCACCAAACAAGGACTGAATAATGCTATCCCGTGTTGCTGAAAGAATGTACTGGTTTGGCCGTTACCTGGAACGCATTGAGAACACAGCACGTATGGTCAATGTCAATGCCAATCTCCTGCTCGATCTTCCCAAATCTGTCAAGCACATCTGGGGCAGCCTTATTCAAATCACCGGGTGTAACGACTGCTTTTATGAAAATCATGAGAAAGCGGAAGAACGGAATGTTATACGCTTTATGCTCGCTGATGAGTTAAACCCCGGCTCCATCATCTATTCGATCCGCATGTTGAGGGAAAATGTCCGGACTACGCGTGAAATCATGCCCAGTGAATCATGGGAACAGATCAATGAACTGAATCTTTTTGTAAAACAAAATGTCCGGAATGCGTTAACCAGGGACGGCCGACATGAATTTCTTGATGACATTATTCATCACTGTCATCAGATAAACGGACTTTTGATGAGTAACATGAGCCACGATGAAACCTATAATTTCATTAAGATTGGAATGAACTTGGAACGTGCGGATATGACAACAAGGATCGTTGATGTCGGCTGCATGGATCTGCTGGGACAGAAAGAAAATATTCCCGAGGCCTTTGAGAGTATACTCTGGATGAATGTCCTGCGTTCTCTTAGCGCTTACCAGATGTATAAGCAGCATGTTCATGATCGGGTAAACAGCAAGGATGTGGTGTCTTTCCTGTTACAGGACGAGAATTTTCCACGAACGGTGGCCTATGCCCTGTCAGAACTTAATCACTGCGTAAACATGCTGCCGAAAAATGATCGCCCATTGCGCCAGATCAGCCGGCTGCAACGGATTATGGGCGAATTAGATATTGAGAAGATGCTTGCAAGCGGATTACATGAAGCGATTGATGAACTGCAAGTGGAACTGGCCAGGATCCACGAACTTGTCAGCCATGCCTGGTTTGATTACCTGGAAGATGCTGAAGAAACCCAGCAAGTTCAAACTCAGTCATGAACGGCTTTCTCCTATACCCTTTTTGAAAACCGCAGGTCCAGCGTCATAGGCTGTTCCGGATGTGGTTCCTCCATTGGTACTTCCATTCTACCCTGAGTGTTTCCTTGCTTCCAGAATCGTGCAATGCGCCTGGCCTCGGCCTCATTCGCATTGACCGGAAAGGTTTCATAGTTCCTGCCACCGGGATGCGACACATGGTACGTACATCCCCCGATAGACCGATCATTCAGCGTGTCGACTATATCAAACACCAGTGGCGTATGGGCCTTGATGGTCGGATGCAGGCTGGAATAGGGTTCCCACGCCTTGTAGCGCACACCCGCGATAAAACTGCCACGCATGCCGGTAGGCCGCAAGGGAACCTTGCGTCCATTGCAGGTAACAATATACCGATCGCCCATCATCCCATACACACTGACCTGTAACCGTTCTACCGATGAATCGACATAACGCGCTGACCCTTGTCCTGTCGATTCCTCTCCCAGGACATGCCAGGGTTCCAGGGCCATGTGCAGGTCAAGTTGCATACCGGCGGCATGGATAGTCCCAATATGGGGAAAACGGAATTCACGGAACGGTGCAAACCACTCTAGTTCGAATTCATATCCGGCATCTCTGAGATCACGTATAATGGTTTTCATATCTTCCCAGATAAAATGTCTAAGCATGAAACGATCATGTAATTCAGTCCCCCACCGGATCAACGGTCGGCGATAAGGTTGTTTCCAGAACCAGGCCACTAGGCAACGCAGCAGGAGCATCTGCACCAGGCTCATCCGGTAATGCGGTGGCATCTCAAAGGCTCTTAATTCAACTAGGCCCAGCCGGCCTGTCGGGCTGTCGGGTGAATAGAGCTTGTCAATACAAAACTCGGATCGATGTGTATTGCCGGTTAGATCAACCAGGAAATTTCTCAGAACCCGGTCAACCAGCCATGGATTTTTACATTCACCTTCAGGGAGTAATCCAAATGCAATCTCAAGTTCATAAAGGTTATCATCCCTGGCTTCATCTACCCGCGGCGCCTGACTGGTCGGGCCGATGAACATGCCGGAAAACAGGTAGGAAAGAGCTGGATGATTCTGCCAGTAGGTGACAAGACTGCGTAGCAATTCCGGCCGGCGCAGAAAAGGGCTGTCAGCCGGTGTTGGCCCGCCAAGGGTAACATGATTACCGCCGCCGGTACCCGTGTGGCGGCCGTCTATCATGAATTTCTCCGTCCCCAAACGGGCCGCGTGGGCCTCTTCATAGAGGATACTCGTATTTTTCACCAGCTCTTGCCAATTGGCTGCCGGGTGAATATTGACCTCGATGACACCCGGGTCCGGTGTGATATGCAGCTTTGCAACCCGGGGATCCCAGGGTGGTTCATAGCCTTCAATAACGATTGGTATGCTGAGCTTTTTGGCGGTCGTTTCAATTGCAGAGACAAGTTCCAGGTAAGGTTCGATCCGTGTTAACGGTGGCATGAAGCCATAGAGGCAGCCCCCTCTTGCTTCAATACATAATGCCGTATGAACGATCTCCTTTGCCGGTTCTTCATCGGCGGCATGTGTTTTCTTCGAGCGTTTTTTCCCGTCTGCATAGTTCGGCAGATCACCCCGTTCAGCGAAAGGGTCCTTTTCGTGCGGGTCACTCGTCTCGCCTTCCTCTGACCAGGGCAGCGAAGCCAACGGCAAACGCAAGCCCATGGGAGAGTCCCCCGGGAGAAGTAACATCATACCGGAACGGAATGACCAGCGACTGCTGACCCAGATCCCTTCATCTTCTTTTTCTTCTTTCCACTTAAGCGGCAGAGCATAACCGCTGACGCTATCCAGCCCCTTCTCAAACAGGGCAGCCAGGCGTTTGCTTTCCAGCGGGTCTTTCAGCTTGTTTTCGGCAACGCTGGCATTGTCTGGAAGGGCCGCTTCCATGGCCTTGTAATGAGCTTTGTCCTCGTAAGCCGGCACAACCATGTCCTTACTAATCCCGATATGTCCGGCAAGATATTGAATAAATTTACCGGCATCGCCATTCGTATAGCCATACGCGCTGTTTTCCTTCGCAAACATTTTTTCATCTTGCCAGATCGCCTGACCGTCCTTACGCCAGATGACCGAGAGTGCCCAGCGAGGCAATGGTTCACCGGGATACCACTTGCCCTGTCCTATATGCAACAAGCCTCCTCTGGAAAACCTGTTTTTCAACCGTAACAATAATTCACCGGCCAGTTTACGTTTGTGTTTACCCAGTGACCGGGTGTTCCACTCGGCACCTTCCATGTCATCTATGGAGACAAAAGTCGGTTCACCTCCCATAGTTAAACGGACATCTTCCTCTTCCAGCTGCTGATCCACCTTTTCTCCCAGGGTCATGATGCCCTGCCACTGGTTGTCTGAATACGGTTTGGTGACCCTGGGGTCTTCATGGATGCGCTCAACCTGATTCAGGTGATAAAAACTCACCTTTGCAGGAGTGGTCACCCCGGTAACCGGTGCAGCCGTCAGGTAACTCGGTGTGCAGGCAAGCGGGATATGGCCTTCGCCTGCAAACAGGCCCGAAGTGGGATCCAGCCCAACCCACCCTGCCCCTGGCAAAAACACTTCGACCCATGCATGCAGGTCGGTAAAATCCTGTTCGGGTCCCGAAGGGCCATCCAGCGCCTTTATATCCGCCGTGAGCTGCACTAGGTAACCCGAAACAAACCGTGCCGCCAGTCCCAGATGACGCAGCACCTGTACCAGTAACCAGGCAGTGTCACGGCAGGAACCCGATTTTTTCTCAAGGGTTTCTTCACAACTCTGTACCCCTGCTTCCATCCTGATCAGGTATTTGACGTCCTGCATGAGCTGCTGATTAATATTTACCAGAAAATCGATGGTAGGTTGCTTAGTTTTTTTTATCGATGCAAGCCAGCCGAGTAATTTTGGACCTCTCTCCTGTACCTCAAGGTAAGGCAACAGGTCTCTGGAAAGATATTCTTCGTAATTGAATGGAAAATGTTCTGCGGACTCTTCAAGGAAAAAATCAAACGGATTAATCACCGTCATGTCGGCAATCAGTTCGACGTGAATCTTCAGTGATCGGGTCTTCTCGGGAAACACATAACGTGCGAGGTAATTGCCAAATGGGTCTTGCTGCCAGTTAATAAAATGCTTTTCGGGCTGAACCTTGATTGAATAGGCCTCTATGGGTGTGCGGCTATGCGGTGCGGGACGCAGGCGCACGATATGAGGTGAGAGTGTAACCAGCCTGTCATATTCATATTCCGTGTAATGCCTGAGGGCAACCTTGATAGTCATAGTATGGTTTTAGTTTGTAAGCCAGGTTATTCCGGAAGAATGAGCATAGCGAATACAAATGAACTAATTAATTTGAATTCCATCCAGTCTAGAATTAAAGAGAAAAGTGATGCCGGTTTGACCGGCGATCGGTTCACTGCTTGCTTTCAATTCCTTCATCGCCGGATGACTTATCCCAATTACTGCTCCAGGCGATGGGAGGGAGATTGTTGAACGCATCCTTCAGGTTTTTATCCCAACTGCGTTTGAGCTGCCTGAGATAATCACTGTCATCCTCGAATCGGTAATAACGTTCCAGTCGAAGACTGTCAGTCTGATAAACTATGACCTCGATCGGTGGCCCGACAGTAAGATTACTGCGCATGGTAGAGTCCATTGAGACGAGTGAACACAATGTAGCAGTGTCAAGACTGGAACCAGGGTTCAAAATCCTGTCCAGGATGGGCTTGCCGTACTTGCTTTCACCTATTTGAAGATAAGGCGTGTCACTCGAGGTGGTAATATAGTTGCCTTGGGGATAAACAAGATAGATGGAATGTTTTGACCCCAGTATTTGACCACCGATGATAAAACTGGCCTCGTAGCTCGTTCCTGTGGTCGTATATTTTTCCTGCACCGATCGGCTCACATTGCCGAGATAATCAGCTGCGTCCGCCATACTGGAGACGGTCATAAGATTAACCGGCATGAACTGCTTGATGTCCCGTTTTACCTGGGAGATTACGCCCTGGGTAGTGGCAAGGTTTCCGGCACAGAGGACAATGAACTGACGTTCGCCATCGACACCGAATTTGTACATCTTGCTGTAAGTACTGACGTTATCAACTCCCGCATTGGTACGGGAATCAGAAACGAAAACGATGCCGGCATCAATCGACGCAGCCACACAATATGTCATGATCTGCAACCCTTTATTGTGAACGTATACCAAGTGAAACAATTTTTTACTGCTTTATGCCGCTGTTAAGTATTACAAAAAATCAACCTTATTAACTACACAATTTATATGTTTATAATCAATAAATTAAACAATTTATTTAATGTAAAAAATAATTTAATTACTAATTTTAGAATATGCTGAACTCAGGTTTCAGGCAAGAAATAAAAACTGGCTATAATAATCCCGCCCTCAGGCAGATCTGCATAATCAGTTCACACGCTCAACCTGTACCAGGTTATCAAAAAAGGTTGGCGCATTACCCATTTCGCAAAACTCGGCGGAACTGGTGATGTTCACCGTGCCCTTGTTGAGTTGGCGCCAGTAACCCAGCGTGGCAACACAAACACCCTCGTTCACATCATCGGTTACTTTCGCGACACCTTCAAATGCACCGCGGTCATTAAAGACACGGACATTACTGCCGTCTTTCACACCGCGTGATTTGGCATCGGCGGGGTTGATCAACAGGAACTGGTCGCCCTGCTCTTTCTGCTTGCCTTCCATGTTTGCGTAACAGGAATTGAGAAAGGCATGGCTCTTGGGGGTAACGATATTGAGCGGGTATTTCTTTGCCAGTTCCGGGTTGGTCTCCGGCCGTTCATACGGCGGCAGGTAATCCGGTAACGGATCGATGTCCTGTCCCGGTTGCATGCCCTCGTACATTTGCCGGAACGGCGGGGCGACAAAGTTCTTGGCACCATCGACCCGGAAATGACACTTACCGGTTTCGGTCGGGAAGTTACCTTCCTTATGTGGGCAACGGTCGTCTTTGGTACCGACATTCAAACGGAAGAAACCATGCTCGCGCATGTAATCCATGCTTGCACCTTCACAGGCCGGGGCATCCCAATCGATGAAGTTTTCCAGGCATTCCGTATCGGACCATTTCAGGCGATCCTCGTCATAACCCATCTTCTCGGCGAGCCGCCGGAAGATCTCGTTATTGGACAAGGCTTCGCCCGGGGCATCGATACATTTCTCATTATAAGTGAGATACAAATGTCCCCAGGAAAGGATGATGTCTTCCATCTCCGCACCCATCGCCGCCGGCAAGACGATATCGGCATAGGAGGCGGTATCGGAAATGAAATGATCCGCGGCGACATGGAATATATCTTCGCGTTCGAGACCTTTAACAACCTTATCGGCCTCGGGGGATTGCGTTACCGGGTTGGTGTTCCAGGTCATGACCGACTTGATCGGCGTCTTCAGGTTTTGCTCGCCAGTCAGGGCCCGGCCCAGTTGCAGGATGCTGACCACCTGCGTACCTTCCGGGATCCAGTCCGGGCGGCAGATGACATCAAACTTGTACGGGTGTTCCCACACCGGGAACTGGGTGATGCCGCCACCGACATGGCGCCAGGCACCAGTCAGGGCCGGGATGCTGGTAACGGCGCGGATGGTCTGGCCACCGCCGTAGTGTCGTTCCAGTGCCACACCCATGCGAATCGCCGCCGGTTGCTCAGTGGCGAGTTCTTTCGCGAGCTTGCGGATGTCAGCCGCCGGTACACCGGTGATCTTCTCGGCCCATTCCGGCGTGTGTTTTTTCGAATGTTTGGCAAGGTCCTCGAAACCGACGGTGTAATTTTCAACATAGTCCTTATCGATCAGACCCTGTTCAATGATGCTATGGATGATGGCCATCGCCAATGCACCGTCTGTGGCCGGCTTCGGGGCGATATGCCAGTCGGCCTCTTTTGCCGTGCGCGATTTGTAGGCATCAATCACCACAACCTTCGCACCTTTCTTTTGGGCATCTTTCACGATATGCCAGTGATGCAGGTTGGTGCTGATGCTGTTGCAGGCCCAGATAACAATGTACTTGGAATGGATGTAACTCTCGGGATCAAGACCGGCGGTCGGACCGATGGTTAACAGCCAGGCGGTACAGGAACCTTCCCCGCAATAGGTGCGTTCGCAGACTGTTGCACCCATACGGTTAAAGAAGGCGTCACCACCGTTCAGACCATGGACCAGTCCCTGGTGACCGAGGTAACTGACCGGCAGGATAGCCTGCGGGCCATCGGTTTCGATAATCTGTTTCCATTTTGTGGTAATCGTGTCCAGTGCTTCATCCCAGGTGATTTGTTCGAATTGTTTGGAGCCTTTGGGACCGACCCGTTTCATCGGGTGCAGGATGCGATCGGGATGGTAGTGTCGTTTTTCGTAATCCTTGAGTTTTACACACAAGCCACCACGGGTCATGGGATGGTCTTTGTTACCGCGAACACCGACCAGTTTGCCATCTTCGACCTCGAAGACCATGGAACAGGTATCGGGACAGTCATGAGGACAACCACCATGAAATTCTTGAAGCCCCGGTTTTATCTGTGCAGACATACTTACCCCCTTGTAATTGTTATTTGCATCGATTTGGTGCACAAATGTGAAATAAAACCACTATACACGCCCCCCACCGATTTGAGAATCGCTAGGCATGCTATATGATAACGGGCATATACTGGCCGGGATTAGCCAATTAATCCTTAGTTTTCAAGGAGATTAGTCATGTCTGAGCTCACAAAGAAACAGCCTATCGCAGTCGATGTGCAGGCGGGACAGGACTATTGGTGGTGCGCCTGTGGTAAGAGCAGGAATCAGCCCTTCTGTGACGGTTCCCATAAAGACACTCCATTTTCACCTGTGAAATATACCGCTACCGAGACCGGCACGGTCTGGTTTTGCGCCTGTAAAAAGACAGGCAACCAGCCTCTCTGTGACGGTACTCATGCCAGGGATTGAAACTCCCTGGCAAATGGGGTTGTCAAACTGGCATGCTGCAAAAATGCTGCGTCATTCTTTTCTGCACCTTGATTATTCAGCCGGTACTGGCGTTCGACCACAAATATGAGGATTACGGTGCCCTGCTGGAGAGCGTGATAGTAACCCGAGGGCACCAGACCCGCGTGGATTACCGCCGGCTTAAGTCACATGTAGACCAACTCGAACAGATCACTGCCGGCTTTGGCGCGGTCAGCAAGGCAGAATTTTCGGGCTGGTCCCGGGATGAGCAACTGGCCTTCCTGATCAATGCCTATAATGCACTGACCTTGGAACTGGTAAGTCGCCATTACCCGGACATTGACTCCATCAGGGATATTGGCGGCTTTTTCGGCAACCCCTGGAAGTTACGGTTTTTCATCCTGTTTGGTGAAAGCAGCCATCTGGACCATATCGAACACGACCTGATCCGGGGACAATTCATGGAACCGCGCATCCACTTCTCCCTTGTCTGCGCCTCTGTCAGTTGCCCACCTCTGGTTACCGAACCATACCAGGGTGACCGCCTGGATGCCCAATTGCAGGCAGTGACACGCCGTTTCCTGACCGATCCAGAACGCAACCGCTATCTGGCGGCGGACAACCGCCTGCAACTTTCCCCCTTGTTCAAGTGGTACAAGGCCGATTTCATTTCCTCCGCCGGCAGCGTGCTGGCCTTTGTGGCTCCCTATCTGACTGATAATGATACAGAAAAACAACAACTGCTGGACGCCGATCCGGGGATCCACTACCTTCCCTATGACTGGTCCCTGAATGACATAGACAATATGTGAACCAGTTCAAATTTTGTTTTTTTTAGATTTCTCTCTTGTTGGGATTTTTTCATCCCTTCTCAATACCTAAAATCTATTCACCTCATATTAGGTTTTTTCTGCATTGCGCCGGCCTTTGTAAGCTTCTGAATACGCAGTCTTTGGTGCAAAGCAATAGTAAAAAACCCGACTTATCCACAGAAAATTCAACTGATAGTAACAGGGAAATACACATCATCTTGTGGTTTAATTAGCGCTTGACCACATTTTATTGTGGTGCTATAGATCGCCCTTACACTACAAATATCAATACCTTTCCAAGAATTCTTGAAGCATCTTGGAATACAAAAAAACATTAAAACGCTGTATGGAGGGGTAAATGGAGGCTGAAAAACTGGTTGAATCCGTCAATGATACAAACAAAGGCGTCGATCAACCCAAGTCGGGGTCAACTCACACTGGCCCGGATGTTCTGGAGCTACAGGCAAACCAAGGAGGTGAATACCGGGTAATCCGCAGAAACGGCAAAGTCACACAGTTCGATATCAGCAAGATCAGCATAGCCATGACCAAGGCCTTCCTTGAGGTGGAAGGCGGCTCGGCGGCGGCCTCGCGACGTGTGCACGAAAAGATTGCCGGGCTGACAGAACAAGTCTATACCGCCCTGACCCGCCGCATGCCCAATGGCGGCACCGTCCATATAGAAGATATCCAAGACCAGGTCGAACTCGCACTGATGCGCGCCGGGGAGCAAAAGGTTGCCCGTGCCTATGTCATCTACCGCGAGGAACGCTCCCGTGAACGGGCGGCAGCCGCGGCCGCCACCGCCCCGGTGGTGCCCCAGCAGCCCAATGCCACGCCAATCAGTGTCACGTTAGCGGATGGCAACAAGGCCCCGCTGAATGTTGCCCGCCTGAAGGCCGTCGTACTTGAAGCCTGCCAGTCGCTTGAAGGGGTGGACGCACAGCTCATCATCGAGGGCAGCCTGCGGAACCTGTTCGAGGGGGTCAACGAGCAGGATGTCAATCCGGCGCTGGTGATGAGTGCCCGAACCCTGATTGAAAAAGAGCCGGATTACACCTATGTCGCTGCCCGCTTGTTACTGGACAATCTGCGCCGCGAGGCCCTGACCTTCCTGCACGGTGTGCCGACGGAGGCGACCCAGAAGGAAATGGTGTTCCTCTATCCGGAATATTTCGCCAAATATATCCAGCAAGGGGCGGATCTCGGTCTGCTGGACCATGAATTGTGCAAATATGACCTGCAACGCCTGGGGCAGGCACTGAGACCCGAACGCGACAACTTGTTTACCTATCTCGGCCTGCAGACCCTGTATGACCGATATTTCATTCATTCCAACAGTCAGCGCTTTGAATTGCCTCAGGCCTTCTTTATGCGGGTTGCCATGGGCTTAGCCATCAACGAGATGGACCGCGAGGGCCGTGCCATCGAATTCTATGAGCTGCTGTCTTCCTTTGATTTCATGAGTTCAACACCCACCCTGTTTAACTCCGGGACCTGCCGTCCACAGCTCTCCAGCTGTTACCTGTCCACTGTCCCGGATGACCTGGATGGCATATTCGGCGCTATCAAGGATGACGCCCTGCTGTCCAAATACGCCGGCGGCCTGGGCAATGACTGGACCTCGGTACGGGGTATGGGCGCCCATATCAAGGGCACCAATGGCAAGTCCCAAGGCGTCGTACCCTTCTTGAAGGTCGCCAATGATACCGCCGTCGCCGTGAACCAGGGTGGCAAACGCAAGGGCGCCATGTGCGCCTACCTAGAGACCTGGCATGTTGATGTTGAGGAATTCCTGGAACTGCGAAAAAACACCGGGGATGAACGTCGCCGTACCCACGACATGAATACCGCCAACTGGATCCCGGACCTGTTTATGCAACGGGTGGCTGAAGAAGGACAATGGACCCTGTTTTCGCCGGACGAGGTTCCCGACCTGCATGATCTCTATGGCGAGGCATTTGAAAAACGTTACGTCGAATACGAAGAAAAAGCAGCACGTGGCGAGATTAAAAATTACAAAACGGTTGTTGCCGTTGATCTCTGGCGCAAGATGTTATCGATGCTGTTTGAAACCGGTCATCCCTGGTTTACATTCAAGGACCCTTGCAACATCCGTTCACCACAGCGTCATGTCGGCGTCGTGCATTCATCCAATCTCTGTACTGAGATTACGCTGAACACTTCCGCCGAAGAAATTGCTGTCTGCAACCTGGGCTCCGTCAATCTTGCCCAGCATGTGGATGAAAACGGCCTGAATGCGGGAAAACTTGAAAAGACCATCAATACCGCCATGCGCATGCTGGATAACGTAATTGACTACAACTACTACAGTGTTCCACAGGCGCGCCGTGCAAACTTGCGCCATCGCCCGGTTGGTCTTGGCATCATGGGCTTCCAGGATGCGCTCTATAAACTGCGTCTGCCCTACACCTCTGAAGATGCCATCAGGTTTGCAGACACCAGCATGGAAACAGTGAGCTATTACGCCATCAAGGCTTCAAGCCAGTTGGCTGATGAACGTGGCGTATATTCCTCCTTCCCTGGTTCTCTCTGGAGCCAGGGCATTCTGCCGATTGATTCCATGCAATTACTTGCGGAAGAACGTAAGGATTATCTGCAAACGAACCTCGGTAGCACGCTTGACTGGGATGCGCTCAGGGAACAGGTAAAGAAAGTCGGCATGCGCAATTCCAATTGCATGGCAATAGCGCCGACTGCAACCATTTCGAACATTTGCGGCGTTTCACAATCCATCGAACCGACTTACCAGAACCTGTTTGTGAAATCGAACCTGTCCGGTGAATTCACCGTGATTAACCCCTATCTCGCGCGTGATCTGAAGAGCCACGGATTATGGGATGACGTCATGGTCAATGACCTCAAGTATTTTGACGGTAGCGTGCAACCTATCGATCGCATTCCGGATGATCTGAAAGACATCTACGCCACAGCATTCGAAATTGATCCGCGCTGGCTGGTAGAAGCGGCATCACGCCGACAAAAATGGATCGATCAGGCGCAATCACTGAATTTGTACATGGCCGAACCCAGTGGCAAGAAACTCGACAACCTGTACAAGCTGGCCTGGGTGCGTGGCCTGAAAACAACCTATTACTTACGTTCATTGGGCGCAACACATATGGAAAAAGGCACCAAGGACAGTAGCAAGGTATCACAGGCGGCATCTATGGATAACGATGCACCAAAAGTCTGTTCACTGCTCGATCCGGATTGTGAAGCGTGTCAGTAACATCAGTGAAAAACAACAAGTTAAAAAACAAAAGAGTTAAAGTGAGGGGAGTATTGTAAATGCTGGATTTGAATTGGAGCGATCCATTAACCAAGCCACGGCAATCCGACAATGATTATCGTGCCTATAAAGACAGACCTGCTGAAGAAAAAAAAGAAGTAACAAGCAAACCACGCCTGGACCCGGTAAATCCTGAGGATAAACGCGTCATCAATGGTCATACCGACATTAACCAGCTGGCGCCATTTAAATATCCCTGGGCATGGAATTATTTTCTGAATTCCAATAAGAACCACTGGACGCCGCTTGATATCAACATGGCGCAGGATGTACATGATTATCGTTACAAACTGACGCTTGAGGAAAAACATGTTTATGAAAACGTGTTGTCCTATCTGACAACGTCAGACATTCTCGCCATGCGTAACATCGGCCTAGCTGTCATGGAAAAAATGTCAGCGCCTGAGTTACAGATCTACCAGGCCCGACAGGTGTATGAAGAATCCCTGCATACCTGGACTTATCAACACTGTATTGAAACTATCGGACTCCACCAGAGTGAAATTTATAACCGTTATCGCGTGGTGCCCGAAATCTATCAGAAGATTTCCGTAGCCAACCGCCGACTGAACTCCGTTCTGCACTCAGGTATCGACCTGACAGATCCGGACGAACTGCACAATTTTGTAATTTCCTACATGTTCTTTGCTGCCGTATTTGAAGGCTGCTGGTTCTATAATGGCTTCAGCCCAATCTTCGCATTGCAGCGGCGCGGGCTGATGAAAGGAACTGCCGAGCAGCTGCAATACATCATGCGTGATGAAGTCATGCATGCCTCGTTTGGCATCCGGGTGGTAAAACAGATCATTCATGAAGAAAAACTGAAACTTGATCCCAAGGCAATTCGTGACATGTGGGAGGAATCTCACGAAGCAGAATCCGCATATACCGGTTACATCCTTCGCGATCCAATACTCGGTTACTCCGCTGATATGCACCTGGGGCAATTCCGTTATATCGCCAATCGTCGTGCTCACCAGTTAGGACTGGACAAGGAACCTTTTCCTGGCGCGGAAGCTACCTTGCCGTGGCTGGACGAACAGGCCAACCTGCGCAAGGAAAAGAATTTCTTTGAAACTCGGGTAACGGAATACCAGACCGGGGGCGCATTGAAATGGGACTGAAATACATTCATTGCTGCAGGTATAAAGAATTACCGTGACCGCCGTAGCGGGAAGTCGAGAGGGAAGCTCGACTATTGCCTGGTACCTCCAGCCTCTTCCGGGTACCAGGCCTTCTTATTCCGTTGAGGGGCCCCTGCATCATGCTGGGGCCTCTTAACAAAATTATAGTTCGACTTCGTAACCGAGGTAGTTATGACACGCAAAAAATCATCAAAATCTGCCATCTGGAATTTGTCTAAATCACGCACAACCTCCGCTCTTGCCGACCTGATTGAACAGGGGAGTATAGCTAGAGAGGGTGACTGGTACCGCATACACGATGTGCAGATACTTAGCGATGAACTTTTCGGTCTGGTCAAACGTCTGCTGGTCAATAACCGGGAGATCCTCGTTAAACTCTAGCATCATTCCTGCCTGGCATGGGTGATTATCTGCCGCAAATCTTCGGGCTGTTTATCCTCGCCATGGGTATATGGATGCTTTACCTTGGGCGGCAAAACCTTGCAAAAGCCAGGTTGGTAAAAAACTGGCCAAAGATTGAAGGAAAAATTATCCAATCCGAGGTCCATAAGATGCCGGGGCTAACGCCAAATTCCGCTTCAAGATTAAATATCAATACCAGATAGGCGATAAAAAATACATTAATAATAAAATAGCCATAGGCGACGAAATCAGATCCGGAAGGATACGTGCCGAGAAATGGCAGGAAAGGTATCCTCAGGATTCTACACAAACGATTTTTTACAATCCCTCAAATCCAGGTGAATCCTGCCTTGAACCGGTTGTCGAGGGTAGCGGCCAATTTAAGCTATTAGGAGGTCTATTTGGCATTATACTTGGAATATTATTATTATCTGGCATCATTGGACAATAAAATAATCATAATTCCGGGGATTCTTGATGGCCGGCAGAATTACCGCCTTACTCTTTGCCATATTTTTACTCGTCACTGCATGTGATACTACGCCCCACCATGGAAGAACTCTTGAACAAATAAAACAGTCCGGAAAACTTGTTGTCCTTTCCGAGAACGCACCAACGATCTGGTATATCGACAGGGAAGGCAACCCGACCGGACCGGAATATGAAATGCTGTATGCCTTTGCCAGGCATCTAGGGGTTGAAGTCGATTTCAGAATCAAAGATTCCCTCAAGGACATTTTTAAAGATATTGATGCAGGCAAAGGAGACCTCGCTGCCGCCACTATTACTATCACTGCCGAAAGAAAAAAGAAGTACCTTTTCAGCAAACCTTATCAGGATGTGACTCAACAGGTTGTATGTCGCAGGGACAATGTCCAGCCTGAATCTGTTAATGATCTTACAGGTCTTGAAATTACGGTTATTGCAAAAAGCAGTTACAGCGAGCTATTAACAGAGCTTAAGAAGACCCATCCTGACCTCGCCTGGAATGAAACCAGTGATCTGACAACGGTGCAGTTGCTTGAATCGGTCTGGGAAAGAGAGATTGACTGTACTGTGGCTGATTCCAATGTCGTGGACATTAATCGCCGATATTACCCCGAACTCATAGCCCCCTTTAATCTTTCAAGAGAGCAACAGGTAGGTTGGCTGATGAGAGCCGGACAGGATGATCTGAAACAGGAAATTGATAAATGGTTACAGACTTTCGAAAACAGTGGCAAACTTGCCCAGTTAATGGAGAAATATTACGGTTTTTTCAGGGCATTTGATTATGTTGACATACGCAAGTTTTTAAAAAGAATTGATAGCCGATTTCCCAAATATCGCAGCTATTTCGAGGTGGCCGGTGAAAAATATAACCTGCCCTTTACACTGCTAGCTGCCCAAGCTTATCAGGAATCACACTGGAACCCGAAGGCTAAGAGTCCCACAGGAGTGCGCGGCATTATGATGCTGACTATTAATACAGCGAATGCTATGGGGGTTGATAACAGACTGGATCCTGAACAAAGCATTATGGGCGGCGCCAAGTACCTAGCCAGAATTAAGCAGCGTTTTGCCTCAGATAAGGTGAAGGAACCCGACCTTACCTGGTTTTCACTCGCCGCTTATAATATTGGCCGCGGCCATGTTCGTGATGCACAGACACTCGCCAGACAGCAGGGCAAGAATCCCGATCTATGGAGTGATATCAGAACTGTATTACCCTTGCTGGCAAGAAAGGAATATTATAAAAATCTGCACTATGGTTATGCGCGCGGGAATGAACCAGTCCGTTATGTACAGCGTATCAGAGAATACCAGCACATCCTGGAAAACGAAATACAATAGATTTGCTAATAGTTATCCGGTTATACGTTTTAATTTGGATGAATCTGGAACCTTGTTCCCTAGCACATCAAAGAACGCTGACAGGTTCCTGTAATAAAGCCACCATGGTTGTACAAAAGTATCTTTAAACATATTCTTGAACGCCTGATCAAGAAAACCGGAGCTGGATAAATAATCTGCACTATAGTTGTCCCCATCAGGTTCTGTAGCTTTAACCAGTACCAAATTTTCACACCGCAGCTGTTTGGCCAACCAGTATGAAAGACTGTCAGATGTAAATTCCCAGCTGGCTTTGATTGCCGGGTTACCAAATATCATATCATAGGGGAACCACACAGGGATCTGATGGTTTTCAAGCCAGTGAATAATTGATTCAATCGATATAGCAGCATGCAGTCTCGGATCCATTGAAATCAGCATTTCTCCATACTGTTCCATAGCCCTGAGGGCAAGGCGATGTGCAGTAACCTCATCCAGCTGCAAGGTTTCATAAAGGTGCCGTACTTGGTCTGCGTAAATACCTCCGCCCGGAACGATAACAAGCTGCCCTGCTCCATGATCCGACAATTGCTTTACTGAATCAGTCAGGTCTTCAGTTTTCAGCAGACTGCCGCCCAGTTTAAGTACCCACATTCAACTGGCTACTCCCTTAACCTCTTTTTTCTCCAGTAGCTTTAACAGAGCGGCCGCCTTGTCATAACATTCCTGATACTCAGCTTCCATGACTGAATCATTTACGATCCCTCCTCCTGCCCAGCAGTACATCTTGTCCTGATAATGCACCATTGTACGAATCGCGATATTGCAATCCATATTACCATCAAAGCCGATATAACCTATCGAACCGCAATAAACCGTACGCCGGTGCGGCTCTAATTCCTCTATTATTTCCATAGACCTCAGTTTAGGCGCGCCTGTAATAGAACCGCCAGGGAAACAGCCTCGCAACAGGTCAAGCGCATGCCTGTCTTTTTTAAGCTGACCTGTCACAGTGCTTACCAGATGGTGTACAGTGGCATAACTCTCGAGGGCAAATAGCTTGGGGACAGAAACCGTGCCGTTAATACAGTTTTTACCGAGATCATTCCTTAACAGATCTACAATCATGAGATTTTCAGCCCGGTCTTTATCACTCTCAAGCAATTCCACGGCCAGCGCCTTGTCTTCATAGGCGAAAACAGATCGCCTTCTGGTTCCCTTGATTGGCTTGGTTTCCACCAGCCCGCCGGTCACTTTCAAAAATCGTTCAGGTGAGGTGCTAAGAATCGCGCCTTCAGGGGTATGCATATAGGCGGCAAAAGGTGCCGGGTTCATGTTTCGTAACCTGGTATAGGCATCCCAGTGAGAGCCACTGACTTCTATCATGAACCGCTGTGCAAGGTTTACCTGATAACAATCGCCCTCATGAATATAATGCTTAATCTTCTCAAACGCATGTTTATACGCTGTCTTGTCCAGGTTCGAAATGATTTCAGTTCGTGGTGTAAAATAAACAGGTTGCTTCTTTACAGGGGTCAGGAACATCTTGACCAATTCCTGCCATTGATCCATTGTCAGTGTATTACGGCTGTTTCCAGCCAGCCAGGAACGGCGTTGATGGTGATCAACAATCACTGCCCAGTCATAAATACCGATAGCCATATCAGGAATTTCTACATCATTCTGTGCTAATTCAGGCAATGTCTCGATTCGTCTTCCAAGATCATAGGCAAAATAACCCAGTGCACCGCCACAAAAAGGAAGGCTGGAAAAATTATCACATTTTTCACCAAGATAGCTTTTTAATAATTGAAACGGATCGCCTTTAGATTCTTGTATGTGACCCCCGGCTTCACTCACGGTAGTGATACCGTTGCGGGTGATCAGTGTTTTAAAGGGGCGTGCGACAAGGATATCGTAACGACCAAGATCAATATTTGGATAACCACTATCCAGAAAGATGCTCCAGGACTCATGGGCGATCTTAGAGAAGAGCAGTGAGGAATCCCGCTGATAGGGTAACTCTGTTAGCTTGATATTCAAGTCGACAACCTCGCAAGTTGGGCTACTGCAACGGCCGTGGCCGAGCGCGCCGCTAGGGGCTTTATCTCTTCCCTTGTCTGTAGCAAATCAGTGAAATCAATATAATTAATACCGGTTTCAATTGCCAGTTTACCTGCCAGAAACCGGCCTGCTCCTACCCCGATAATATCTGAATTTATCCCCGCCCTCTTACTGACTACTTCAAACGCCTTTCGAATCCTATATAGCTGCCTGTCGGCAATGAAACTTGCTGCCTCAAGCCAGTACTGCATGGACATGTCATCCAGATCAGTACCTGCCATGCGTGCCAGACGCCGTGCACTGGAGATTTGTGACTTGGCTCCTCCATCAACAGTAGGCTGCATATCGTCTTTCTCCAGCAAGTCACCGGTTAAACGGTAGACATCGGCCATCGTCGCAAAATTTTCGGCAACGACAGGGTGTCGTATCCCACCCAGCAAAATGTTGTCTGTAATGGCCATAACCGGTGTGCGCACAACGCCGGTATAAATCAATTCACTGCTTGCCAACCGCTCAAAATCACTGTTTCCCAGATTAAGCAACTGACCATCACGGAACGCGACGATATCGGTTGTGGTGCTACCTACATCAATCAGGATACCTTGATTGAAGATTCCAGACAGGTAAGTTGCCGTTGCGTGCCAGTTAGCCGAGGCAACCTGATCATAATAGCTATCAGTCAGATTGGCAGTAATCCAGCCGGATTTCCCAGCATAAAACTGCTTGGGTTCATCGCCAAATATCGAGGAAATCAACGCCGACAGTGTATGAAGCCCGGTCCTGCGGTCAGGAAATATATCGACCAGTTCCGCAGTTGTAGTAAATGAGTGGGACACAGGAATGTTGCATATTAGTCTCCTTGCGTCAGACATGGTTTGTTTAAGTATGTCCAGACCTTGCCAGAGTGGTGTAGCAATCTGGCTGGCACTGATAATCTCGCCAGCTGGACCCACCTCCGCCATTTTCAGGTGGGCTCCGCCAATATCCCAGCCTATGAAGCTCTCTCCAACCATGTGCCATTATAGCCTGAGCGGGATAGCTTGGCATGATAAAGCCGCTGTATCTGGCACGACTCCAGTGGCAAGGCAATCCAGTATCATGGCAGCGGGGTTGGCTTTTATTGATCGATGCAGCCCGGCATAGGCCGTGGTCAACCGCGGATTGATCTCGAGTACCCGCGGCCCCTCATCCGTTAATATGAAATCAACACCGACATAGCCTTGCAGTCCCTTGATTGCAGAGACAATTTGTCGTGCCAGTACTTCCATATTCTCCCTGTAGCTGTTTAGACCACTAACAATGACCCCGTTAAGCCTGCCCCTTCCTTTCTCAAATTCAAATAATTGCCGGTTACACGACAGGATGACACATTCTCCATCGTGACATAAAAGCGAGAGGCTGGCCGGTATGCCCTGAATATATTCCTGGATAAGATAGCCCGCCTCATCCCGTCCTTGCATGTAGCTCTGAAGTTGTTCTAATTCCTGAAACAGATAACAATCCTCTCCTCCCACTCCGTCGTCTGGCTTTAGAACGCAACCAGCCACAGGCATTGTCCCGATTTTATCAAGTGCCGGGACACAATTAATGCCTTGGTCTGATAGATAATTAAGGGTCTTTTTCTTGCTGCCGCAAAGCTCAATAGATTCTGGAGTACAACCGATCAGGATACAGGGAAATTGGCTGGCTTCCACAGCAAGGTCATAGAGTATATTTCCTGTTTCAGGTGCAATGATCCAGGCGGCATCCGCCGATGCCAGACACTGCTGTCGCATCTGTTGATGATCTGCACCTGCGGAGATGAATTCTATTGGAAAAGCGGGTACTTTCGCCCTTTTGTCCAGCATGCAGACGATGTCCTTATAACCGGCCTCGATGAGATCCGAAAGAAGTGCAGTCAACATCAACTGACCCTCTGCCAGCAATGATGCGGGGATCGTTTTGTCCCGGAAACCACCGCCCGTGATAAACTCATAAACAAAGATTCGCATTATAGGAAACCTGGAGTCGGTCATCTCTTTACTATTCACGAATTCGATAACGACATGAACATTATTCCTGTCATAGATATCCTTGATGGCCAAGTTGTCCATGCTATACGTGGACAGCGCGAAAGATACAAAGCTGTGAAATCAGATTTATGCAATAGCAGTGAACCAGTTGCAATTGTACAGGCTTTTTTGGAGCTTCATCCTTTTGACAAAATCTATGCCGCTGATTTAAATGCGATTACAAATCGTGGCAACAATACCCCAATCATTAATCACTTGAAAAATACTTTTCCGGGTATCCGCTTCTGGGTTGATAATGGCGCATCCTGTCAACAGGATATCGAACAACCGGTACTAGATGACACAATCATTGTCCTCGGCAGCGAGACAAATATTTCACCCAAGTTACTGAAATCCCTGTATAAAAAGCATCCCGATCTGGCTCTCTCTCTTGATTTCAGGGACGGCCTGTTTCTTGGCGATAGCGCGCTTTGGGAAACCCCTGAAGTCTGGCCAGACAAGATTATATTAATGAATCTGGATCGTGTTGGGTCAGGTTCAGGTATTCAAAAAGAATTACTTGATTCCGTAATCCGGAAAAAAAATCCGAAAGAATTATATATTGCTGGGGGGATCCAATCCATGGAGGACCTGACGACCCTCAAACACAGAGGTATTGACGGTGTATTGATGGCTACTGCATTACACTCGGGTAAGCTAAAAAGTGAGCAGATTAAAGACTTACTCAATACATAAAAAATGCCCCGCCAAGCGGGGCATTATCATAGCAAGGGCTGAAATTAATTCAGCCAGACCGCATATAGCTTCTTTTTTTTATTAACTATGTGCCTGGAAAGGATGATCAGCTGATCCTTTCTTGGCAACTACTTCAGCTGCCTTGGGCTCACGAGCAACAGCACGCTTTATAGACTCTTTGGTAGCCTGGTAGTTGTAATCCTGGATCTTGTCGTTGTCTTCAGCCAGCCAGTGAATGAAGACACCAACGCAAACAAAGATGTCATCAGCTTCGTTAGCCGGGATAGTGCCATCTTCAACACAATCCATCACAGCCATGGCAACCGCGCGCTGTGCAGGACCAAACATCTGAACAGCCTGGGTTGCGCCTTTAATGGTTACCTTGTTAAACAGGATCGTGCTTGGTTTACATGCCAGATTAGGAGCAACAACAGCCAGTAATGTGCTGAATCCATCCTTGTTGTTTGTCAATGCATTACAGAAAGCCGCTTCGACAGCACTGCCACGGGGCCCCATAATCAAGTCGATGTGAGCAACTTCGTTCCCATCACCAACCAAAGATTCACCAACCAATACTCTATCTATGACTGCCATCTTATTATCTCCTCCAGTTAGAAAGCCAAATAATTTGCTGAAAATTGACATTGCTGCTTTCCTTTGTTTTTGAAAGTAAATTTATAAGGTTTACCCCTTATTACCCTTGCGGCATACAGAAGAAAGTCCTCTATGCCTGCAATTCACTCTTCACCCAATTTATAAACCAGAATACTTGCAGCTGTCAGGTCTGCACTGGTGCCCGGGTTGATGTTCGCGTTTTTGAGTTCCTTGTCAAATTCCAGGAGGATTGAAAAGGCATCCTCTGGGTTATTTTTGTTTTCAAACAGATTAAATACCTTATTAGCCCTGGCTTTTATCTGTTCAGCAAGCTTGTTTCCGTATTTGCGGGCTATATGTGAATCCGTCATAGATGACAGGAAATTCATATAACAAGCTACAGCCGCCCATTCTACACTATTCCATCGATCAGTGAATCTTTTTAATGTATTAAAACCTAAGATAAAGATGTCACTAAACAATGTAACATATTGTTTTGCAATATTATCTCTGTCCATAGCAGCCTCCATCGCTTCCTGCAGGCTGCAGCGGGGATATAAATGTACGTCATAATTATCACTATGTCCAAGTCCGCCGGGATTGGCCTCACAAATTGCCTGAAAAACCATCGCAACATCACTTTTTGTCGAATTTTTAACCACTGATCCGAGCCTGTTTTGTATTGTGTCCAGATCCCCGCGCGATTCCTTTGCTTCTGCGGCCATGACGATGGGTGCAAATAGCAGGATCATGCCCAGGTTCGTGTTACAGCCGATTGCTGCCCGGGTAATTTTGACAGATTCCAGAATTCGTTTTCCCAGCGGCGATGTGCGTCTGCACAAAATGGGGGTCACCAATTCGGCACTCTTGATGAAATCTTCGACCCTCATGTCGTGTCCTTCAGAATAGCGACTTACATTACCAGGCTTTAAGGCATGAACTTCTGTTGTGAAACTTGAATAGACGAGCTCTTCCAGCTCGCCCTGGCTGTACGACTGCAGGCTCATTCAGGACTGCGATGTGAGCGGCTGGGAACCTGCAATCTTACTGACAAAATCGTCAATGATTCTCGCTGCCAGGTTAAAGTCCGTGACTGACTGCAGTCCCCACCAGGCCGGGATGCTATTGACTTCTATGATCTGGAGCTTACCGTCTTTATCCACAATTAGATCGACCCCCGCATAATTAATATCAACGGCCCTGACGGCCGCTTCCGCCAGTTCAGTGAGTGGCTTGTCCAGTGGCAGGTTTTCGCAACGAGCACCTTGGGCCCGGTTGGTAATCCAGCTGTTGCCGTGCCGGTGCATTGCGGCGATTGACTGGCCGTCGATAACGAACACTCTGATATCTGACCACTCCGATTTGCTGCGTTCTACAAATGACTGCAGATAATAGACCCCTGCAAATTTTTCATCATGCACCAATGGCGTATCCTTACTGACACGGTGGATACCCAGCCCCTGAGACCCAAACAGGGGTTTCATGACCAGGGAACGGCCCGAGGCTATTTCACTATTACAGAGTGACTGTGCTTCGGCAATGGACTCAAATACCCAGGTACTGGGCGTGGGCAAACCGGCCTGTTTGAGCAACAGTGTGGTCATGGCCTTGTCAACGGTCCGTTCAATGGAACGTGGTTCGTTATAGACCACGATGCCCATATACGAAAGGGCATGCAGGATATCCAACCGCAATATCACCTGCTCTAGCGTACCCCCTGGGACCCCCCTAACGAAAACACCGATCGGATAATAGTCCTCAAAACCGGGCATACTGACCGGCCTGCCGGAATCTTCGAATCTGAACTGACATTCTGTCAGAGAAACATAGCGGGCACCCAAGCCATGCTGGGCCAAGGCGTTGACCAACTCCCGACCATGCCAGCCCGGGTCGTCGGTGATTATGGCTATTTGCGGGCCAAGGTTAGCCACATTTATGACTGAACGATTTATTCAGCAAGGCTTTGTCAATCTTGCCGGCATGGAATGAATTACCAGTTTTCAGCGAGGAAACTGTCACCCGGGCAGGACTGAACAACATGGGGTCAATCTTATAGAAATCGTAACCCACATCCTTAAAGACATTGCCGAAAGGTTTACCATAATCACCGGAGGCGCTGCTGGGCAATTTATTCGCCAATTCCTCGGCATCATTATCGTCCGCATTGATAAACAGGTGGACCTGTCCGGCAAACAGAATAGCATCGTTGGTACGGCTCATGGCCGTCATGAAGTCCTTTGAGGGGGGGCAGATCGGTGCACTGCCGGCCCCATCCACAACATCCTCCAACGGGAAGTGAAGGGCATGGACCTTGTGCAAGGCAGTTTCCAGCACCCTGGCTACCACCTGTACTGAACCCGCCAGGCTGGATGTTGGGGTCATGATCAGGGTCAGCTTATCCGCCGCTAGACCACACATCTCGCTGATCTTGTCGGCAATCTCGACCGGTGGTAGGGTGTCGGCCTCGATAACCAGGCAGGCAGCATCGGCCTTATCCCGGTAATTCAATTCATCAAATAGTTCCTCTTTGCTGCCAATGGCGCGTCCCGGTCCTGATCCGAGGGCATTAAAGGCCCCCTTGCCTTCGCCATGTGACAGGCTCCAGCCGGCATATTGGCTGGCCAGACAGGCGATGACCGGATTTGAGGTATGTATGTCCACATGCCATGACCAGTTTTCAAAATTGGTGGAGGCACGGAGTTTGACTATCCCAAGCCCACCCAGGCATATCTCCGAGATATGCCTGCCAGCTTCCAGTCCACCGGGGGCCTTGATGCCGGCATCCACCACCGTGGTGCCATTGGGCAGTTTGCTGACAGCCACTCTCAGGGGAACGGCGTTTTCAATTAATGAGCTAACCAGTGATTTGCTGAGAGTATTGACACTCGGAAAATTATTATTTGGCATCGTCAGGGATCCTTTTATATTTTTATATTCTTATTTTATTTACGCAGCTAACTTATCCATCCCCATTAGCTGCCGCAGGGATGTCAGCCTGTTGTGTAACAATTGATTAATCTCGGCCCGCGTCCCTGCCTGTGCCTGAATAGAGCAAACAGGCTCTCCCGCCTCAATAATTCGACCATTGACCGGCCTGTCACAGGCCCAGTCAGGCCAGTCCACTTCCGGCATTATAAACGACTTGTCCGCATAGATAATCCGGTATGCCCTAAACGGCTTCTCCGTTACTATGACAGGCACCAGTCGCCCCTGGCAGGCCTGCAGATGGGCGTAAAACAGGCTGGTATCAATCTCATGCAACTCGAATGTCGCGGTGGGCCGGGGATTCAATTCGAGCAAAAACCATGACCCGCTTTCGGTTAGCGCCATGTCCAGCCCACAGAGCCCTTTCAGTCCCAATGCTTTGGTCAGCGACATGACCGCCTCTTGCAAGCTTTGCACTAATGACTCGGGCGCCCGAGGCACTGTGACAGCACCCGCATACCGGTAATTCCCCTTTTCAGGGGCAACAGACCAGATCTCATTCAGGCCAATGATAATTGCAGAGTGACCGTCTGCCAGGAATACAACAGAATGGATGACCCCATTTATTTTCTCTTGCAGATAGTCATCATCTGCAACCGGATCTCCATTGGAATAATGACGCAGGTGTCCGCCACCACAGCCACCTTTTTTCTTCAGCAGCCACTCCCCTCTTCGTTGAGGACCTTTCAGCGCGATTTCGGGGGTCGGGATCCCCAGCTTTTCCAGCATGGTGGCAAAATTTTCAGGGTCCTTGCAGGTACGTACAGTCTCCCGTGAGTTGCCCCACAAGGACCAATGCCGGGAGATAAAGTCATAAACTTCTGCATCGCCTGTTTCAAGCCCACTACCTGTTACCACGCCACTAATTGGCAGGCGTGTACACTCGGCCATGCACTGCAAGAGGCTCGAAGACTTGAAAGAACCATCGGGATGGCTTTTGGCCTGTACGGTCTTGAGTGCTACCGTACGGGTATCCTGGTCGGCGAAATAATCGATTGTGTAAACTTGTAGCCCTGCCCTAGCTGCTGATACAGTCAGGGCCCGGGCAGACTGGGAAATAATCAGGCAGTGACTATTTCGCGGCATACTCTCTGGCTGATTCGAACGCCCTTTCATGGTCCAGATAGAGTGGCTTGTCGGTCGTCTTCATCAGCTCAAACATATGGTAATGGACCTTGTATTTCACATTACCAATGGCCAGTGCTCCAATACCCAGTGCCTTCTGGGGGGTGTCTTCCAGGACCTTGCCCATATCATGGACATCAACACCCTCTATACCCAGCGGCGGCACGGCGTTCACATCTGCCGCTATCTGAAGCCTTTTGCCGGCTTTCAGATGTGCTTTCGACATAACCTGTATACCTGCTTTTGCCGCACCGACTACTACATCAGAGATCTCCATCATCTTCAGAATGGCTTTATCGGAGCTGAAATCCTCACCCTGCATATTGGTGCTGAAACGCTTGTTATATTCATTGGCGACCTCGTCGCCCACTTTCTTACCCCGGTGAGAGGCCAGAAAGACATTGGCTCCGCAGTTGGCCAAAAGAATTCCGGCACAGACTCCCACAGGCCCGGTGCCACCGAGGATATGGACATTCTTATTCTCAAGACTGTCACCGGTCTTCTTTTTCAACTGAGCTTCAACACAGGCGACCAAGGCAGCAGCTGTTGTGATCGCACCACTGGGATCGGCAAATACCGATACCTCAAATGGCGGGACCATGGCAACCTTGGCCCGTTGCAGCATATCCATGGCAAGACCAAATTCCCTGCCGCCGATAAAAATACCGGTGCGCTTAACGCCGGTGGGTCCCCTGGAGAAAATAGTATCCTGTGTCATGGCATGAATATCTTCTAGACTCACATTGTCATAAGGTATGACGCCATCAAATTCAGCTTCATAGGCCATATTGACATCAAACGGACTGACATTCTCGGTCGGATTAAACATATGAAGTAAATACGGATTTTTCATTGTGACTGGTTTCCTACTGTATGATTGTAATTATTATTTCTTATTATTTGTGTATAAGAAATTGCCTGCTTCCAGCAACATCCTCTGCCGAGATTTCAGCTTTCTGATTACGTGCACGGCAGACCTTGAAGGATAAACTGGATTCATACTGCCACTCTTCACGTGCCTTTTTCAAGGCCTGATAGGCCTTGGTTTCATTCGGGAAAAGGGCAAATCCGGTGGGTCCCCATGAGCTCTGCCCAATCCCCGTCGCACCCTGCTCAGATAACCAGGGTAAAACCTCCGCGACCCGGGGGCTATAATAGCGGCCACCTTGTGCGGCTGCGAAATGATCCCCCACATGGCACTGGATCTCGGAAATGGCGCTACCAAACAACTTGCAATTACCTTCCGCCAGCGCGGGCAAGAGCTGCATCAGCGTCAACCGGCACATCTGGGCCGAGCGGTCCTCAGACATCGGCGGCAGCTCCCTAAAGGCCCGGGTTTCCGACGAGCCATGCATCCCCTGACGGCCTGAATCAAATATCAACAAGATTCGCCAGGAATCAGGAAAATGCAGACGACAGATGACGGGCGGCACATCGGTGTCCGAACCACGGCCACCATCCACCAAAAAGCCCCCCGAGAGAAAGGCTCCGATACCGATCCCGGATCGGGCCCCGCGTCCCATCAGCTTGGCGATTTCCTGGAGCGAGATGGTCTTTCCATAAAGCCTAGAAATGGCACTGCCCACGGCTAGTGATAACTGCGTACCTGAACCCAGTCCTGCGTGCTCAGGGATGGCTTCGTGAATATTTATCTCCGCACCCTTGCTGATATTGAGATGCTGCAGGATCCGCCCCGCATAGACACTCGCACGGTGACTGGAAGGGCCATGGATAATGACATCCCCGGAGGTTTTCGCCGATATGTGGGTATATATCTCCTCCAGACATAGACCCAGACTACCGAAACTACGACCCAGACCGCCATGCATGTCGATAAAGCCCAGATGCAGGCGTCCCGGAGCCTTGATATGGATGATATTTTGAGTATCTGACTGGTTGGATTGTGGTTGTTTTGCCACGGCTAAATACCCAATAAGTCGACAAATTCAGGGCGCAAGCTGATCAACCAATTATCATACTGCATGAACGGGAATTGAGATATACCACAGGGTTTATTGCACCACAACATTAGATTTTTTTGCCGTTTCCGGAGACATGCAGTTGAGTCGTGCTGTATACTTAAATTAGCACAAGACAATATTGTGTTGATAAAAATTTGGCGCAGGCATTTTTTTACCACCATTGTTGTCATGAGTATCCCATAACTATCCTGAGGAAGATAGCGTATTCATGGCTAAGTCCGAATCGATGATATTAATCCCGGGTCGTACCAGTAAGCAGGGGACGTCGCTCAATAAAGGCAAGCTCAAGGATGAATACATTGAGGTGTCCACCACTGTTGAGATGAACCTGGATGATATGACCAGATTGAAACTGCAAGAGGGAGACCAGGTCAGGCTCAGCAATGAGATTGGAAGTACGGTTGTCCGTTGCAAGGGCCGTAAACCGGAAGACCTGCCAGCAGGGATCCTGTTTATAGCTTATGGTCCTCCATCAAGCCAGTTGATGGGCAGTGATACTGCCGGCAGTGGCATGCCCCTTTCCAAGCACATGCGGGTCTCAGTAGAAAAGGTATCCGCATGATCGTTCTCAACCGAAACATCCGGACGGAAATGCAAAATGGCTGACAATATACGTACTGTTAAACACGCCACGTGCACATTCTGCGGCTGTGTCTGTGATGATATGGAGCTTACCGTAGATATGGACAAGAAGGTAATCACCAAGGCCAAGAATGCCTGTGTTCTCGGTCGTGCCTGGTTCGCGGAGCATCACATAGAAGATCGTCCTGCTGCAATGATCGACGGCAAAGAGGTGACCGTTGAAGAGGCCATCGAGGAAGCGGCCCAAGTCCTGGCCGGGGCCAAATTCCCGATCACTTACGGTCTGAGTGATACTACTTGCGAGGCGCAACGCCAGGCCGTCGCCATCACCGATATCATCAGAGGTACTTTGGATACTACAACTTCCGTCTGCCATGGTCCCTCCGGCTTGGCCTTCCAGGGAGTCGGGGAAAGTACCATGTCACTGGGAGAGGTCAAGAACCGTGCTGACCTGGTGATTTACTGGGGAGGTAATCCGGCTGAATCACATCCCCGCCATTTTCGATATGCTGTAACTCCCAAGGGGATGTTCATCCCCAACGGCAAAAAAGACCGGACTGTGGTGATGATCGATGTCAGGAAGACACCCAGTGCACCCGTGGCCGATATTCTGATACAGATCAAACCGGGTAAGGACTTCGAACTGCTCTGGGCACTGAGGGCCAAGGTCAAGGGAAAGAAAGTCGATCCCAAAATCGAAGAGATCACCGGTGTCCCGCTAAGTACAATAAATGACCTAGTTGAGAGAATGAAAAACTGCCGTTACGGTGTGCTGTTTTTCGGTATGGGACTGACCATGACTCGTGGCAGACATTTCAACTCCGGAGCCCTGCTTGCTCTGGCAACCGATCTTAATGAATTTACCCATTTTGTCGCCAAACCGGTGCGCGGTCATGGCAATGTCACCGGCGCAGACAATGTTGTATCCTGGCAGACCGGCTATCCCTTCGGGGTCAATTTCAGCCGTGGCTTCCCCCGTTTCAACCCGGGAGAGTTCACCACTGTGGACACCCTCTCGCACGGGGATGCCGATGCGGCATTGATTATTGCCAGTGATCCCGCCTCCAATTTTCCGAAAGCCGCTATAGAGCATCTAAAGACGATCCCTGTAATTTCACTGGATACCAAGCAGACCCTTACCAGTAAGATTGCCCATGTGGCATTTGCAACAGCCACTTATGGCATCAATACCACGGGCACAGTGTACCGCATGGATGATGTTCCCATCCCCCTAAGGCCTGCTTTTGATTCTCCCTATCCTAGTGATGAGGAAATTCTGACCGCGATAAGAAAACGCGTGCATGAACTGATTTTATCCAGACGTGGTGCCAGAGGTGCCACGGGAGAGGCTAAGGTCGCCTCGAAACAGGTGCTGTAATTTCAGGAGCCATCCCGTGGATGGCACCTGACCATAATAATAAAGAGAAAGGTGTTTGCTCATGGCTGCTATGCTGCGCATCGTTAACGGGTCAATACATGACCCTGCCAATGACATAGATGGTGAGGTTCGCGATATCTGTATCAAGGATGGCAAGATCGTTGACAGCCTGCCTGAAAATGCGCCCCGTCTGGATGCCGGTGGTACAGTCATTATGCCCGGTGGAGTGGATATCCACAGTCATATTGCCGGTCCCAAAGTCAATCTGGCCCGTAAACTCCAGCCCGAAGATCACCGTCGCGACCCGCATCCTGGAACAGATTATACCCGCTCCGGTAGTGGTGGGACGGTACCTTCTACCTTCGCTACCGGTTACCGCTATGCCACCCTTGGCTATACCACCGTCATGGAGGCCGCTGTCACGCCATTAGGGGCGTTACACACGGTGGAGGAATTGCATGATACGCCAGTTATAGACAAGGGATTTTATGTTTTGCTTGGCAACAATATTTACCTACAGAACCTACTGAAGGAAGGCAAACAGGAGGAATTCCGGCATGCCGTGGCCTGGTGGATAAACAGGACCAAGGCTTTTACCACCAAGCTAGTCAATCCCGGTGGCGATGAACCCTGGAAGGGTAAACGTAACTCTAACGTCACTGATATTGATGAAAAGAGCGACCTGTTTAACGTGTCCCCGCGCCAGATCATCGAGGCCTTTGTGAAGACTGTCAATGAGATGGGACTTCCACACCCGCCCCATGTGCATTGTAACAACCTTGGTCACAGTGGAAATTACAAGACTACACTCGAGACCATGAAAACGGCTGGCGATCTGCGCATTCACCTCGCCCATATCCAGTTCCACAGTTACGGGGGTGAACCTGGTAAGAACCCGGATTCGAAGGCCGCTGAGATCGCGGAGTATATCAATAACCACCCGAATATAAGTTGCGATGTAGGCCAAGTCATGTTCGGCAAGTCCACTATCATGACGGCAGATGCACCACTTGCCTATCTCTTGCGTGGCTTCAACAAGGGCAAGTGGGTCAATGCTGATACCGAATGCGAAAGCGGGTGTGGGATCCTGCCCTTTTCCTATCAGGAACATATCTTCACGCATGCCTTGCAATGGGCAATCGGTCTCGAATTATTTCTCTTATCCGGTGACCCATGGCGCATCATGCTGTCCACTGACCATCCTAACGGTGGCTCATTTATGAGCTACCCAAAACTGATACGTCTGCTGATGGACAAAACTTTCCGCAAGGAAGAGATAGGCAAAGTAAATCAGAAGGCCATTGCCAAGACCAACCTGCCGGCGCTCGATCGCGAATATACCCTGAATGAGATAGCGATCATTACCCGTGCCGCACCGGCCCGGGCGCTGAGTTTGAAAAACAAGGGACACCTGGGTCCCGGTGCAGATGCGGATATCACCATCTATGATGACCAGGAGGACAAGGAAATGATGTTCAATGCGCCCCGTTATGTCATCAAATCCGGGGAAATGATCATCCAGGACCACGAATTCACGAACGATTATTACGGCCGTATCCTGCATACTGCCCCGGCTTTTGATGAGGCAATAGCTGAAAACATCAGACCCTTCTTTGAAGATTATTATTCAATTGAATTTGATAACTACGGCGTTGCTGATAACTACCTGCATGAACATGAAATCATTCCGGCCAAAAACTCATGAAGATCAAGTCGACAAAAATTAACGATACATTTGCAGAGGCTTTCAAAATGTGGGGTGCGCGGGTTTTAATAACGGCTGAAACGCGGCAATGGGCGCTTGCTGCGGCGCAGTCCATGACCGGTTTCGCCACTTCGGTCATAGGTTGCAAATGTGAAGCCGGGATCGAGAAGGAACTGGCTGCAAGTGAGACACCGGATCAACGACCGGGTGTCAGTGTACTGGTCTTTGCAACTGATAGTGAGGGTCTCGGCAAGCGGCTCGTGGAACGGATCGGACAATGCGTGATGACCTGTCCGACGACAGCCTGTTTTAACGGTTTGGATGCCGAAAACAACGTCGTTGTCGGCGGCCAGCTGCGCTATTTTGGCGACGGTTACCAAAGTAGTAAAAAGATTCAGCAACGGCGCTATTGGCGTATTCCTGTGATGGACGGTGAATTTATGGTCGATGAGACCTTTGCCGTCCAGCCCGCTGTTGGTGGTGGCAATATACTTCTTATCGGAAAGGACCTAAAAACTACTTTACGTGCTGCGAATGCTGCCACCAAGGCCATGCGCCAGGTTGACGGGGTCATACTGCCCTTCCCGGACGGCGTAGTCCGGAGTGGCAGCAAGGTAGGATCAAAATACAAATCCCTAATTGCCTCGACCAATGACGCCTATTGCCCAACTCTTCGCGGTGTAGTTACTGAATCCAATGTGGTTGATGGGGCCCATTGTGTCCTTGAGATTGTCATCGACGGGCTTGATGTTGAAGCCGTCGAACAGGCCATGCGCGTAGGGCTCCAAGCGGCGGCAAAACCCGGAATCAAGCTGATCACGGCGGGCAATTACGGTGGCAATCTTGGCCAGTTCAAGATCCATCTGAAAGACCTGGTTGGAGAAGCAGCATGAGTCTCGAACTGTCAATGCATACCCCACCAGAAGTCCCCCTGGAGGCTGAACTGCTGACGCCGGACAGGACAGTTGGCATGGACAGCAATGCCGTATCCGGAATAGCGATACAACATGGCAACCGACAGGTCACCGTTGGTGATTTTTTCACAGTAAAGGGCAAGGGCGAAGGCGAGTTGCATCTGGAAGGCGATCTGTCACGGGTCAAACACTTGGGCAGCGGAATGTCCTCAGGTAGTTTATATATCCATGGGGATGTCGGGGAGCATCTGGGCGCCGGTATGAGTGGTGGTAAGATAGTCATTGATGGCAACGCCGGTAGCTGGGTAGGCCCGGAGATGTCCGGCGGCAGAATTATTATCAAGGGAGATGCCAAACATCTCGTCGGCAGTGCCTACCGGGGTAGCGCCGTGGGCATAACCGGGGGAGAAATTTACATCCATGGCAATGTGAAAAATGAAACCGGGCATGGTATGCGTAATGGACTGATCGTGGCAGGCGGAAACAGTGGTGACTTTACTGGTGTAAACATGCTGGCAGGTACCATTATTGTTTTGGGTGAAATGGGCATACGATCAGGGGCAGGAATGAAACGTGGCACTATCATTAGTATGCACCCGACTGAAATGCTACCGACTTTCAGTTATAACTGTGATTTTAATCCTATATTTCTGCGACTCATGTTAAGAGCTTTGCAATCTCAAAATTTCAATATAGAGGATAAACAAATTACAGGTAAGTACCAACGGTGGAGTGGTGACAGCGTGGAAATGAACCGTGGGGAAATACTGATTTTTAGAGAATAAATACATTCTTTCCATTACCGAAAAAACCAGGAGACAGCCATGACTACGATAGTAACTGATAATTGCAAGGGGTGTCGGTTTACTGATTGTGTTACCGTATGCCCAGTATCCTGTTTTCACTATGACGATGAAATGCTGTACATCGATCCCGATGTATGTATTGATTGCAGCGCCTGCATTCCGGAATGTCCTGTTCAGGCCATCTATGAAGGGGATGACATTCCTGAAGATAAGGAACACTGGATAGCAATCAACGCAGAGCGTGCCCCCAATCTGCCAGTCTGCGAAGACAAGATGGATCCTCTTCCTGGTGCAGAAGAGAGAAAGGCCGAGCTCGGTTTCTAGAAATCATTTCGTATGAGCAACGTCGGTACACCGGATAATCCCTTGCGTGTGGCCATTGTCGGAAGTGGCCCGAGCGGGTTTTATGCTACCGAAGCCCTGCTTAAATCAGACGCTTCTGTCAGGATTGATATGCTGGAACGTCTGCCCTGCCCATTTGGGCTGGTGCGAAGCGGAGTTGCACCGGATCACCAAAAACTCAAACAGGCTATTCAATTGTATGACAAAATCGCTCAATCAGATGGTTTCAGTTTTCTGGGTAATGTCACCGTAGGTCACGATCTGAGTGTTGATGAGCTAAAGCAATCACATCATGCGATTATCTTTGCTTGCGGGGCAGAATCGGACAGAAAACTGAATATTCCGGGAGAGGACCTCAAAGGCAGTCATACGGCCACAGAATTTGTCGGTTGGTATAACGGGCACCCGGACTACCGTGACCGTGAGTTTGATCTGTCACATCCCAACGCTGTCATTATCGGTCAGGGTAATGTTGCAGCAGATGTCAGCCGTATCCTCTCCAAAACCACAGATGAATTGAAACATACCGACATTGCAGAGCATGCCCTAGCTGTACTTTCGGAAAGCAAGATCCGTGATATCTATGTAATCGGTCGCCGTGGACCTGCACAGGCGAAATTCACCCCCAAGGAACTTAGAGAGTTCGGTGAACTGGACGATTGTGATCCTGTAGTCAATGCTGAAGATTTGGCTCTTAATTCCGAGAGTCAGATTGAACTGGAAGATAAATCTAATGCAGGGAATGCAAAAGTTTATAAACTTTTTAATGAATTTTCCCAGCGTACTCCATCCGGGAAAAATAAACGCTGTCATTTTATGTTTTTATTAAGTCCTCTGGAACTAATAGGAAAAAATCGGCTTGAAAAAGTCAGGCTTGAAAAAAACCAGCTCACCGGTGAACCCTTCAACCAGTCTGCCATTGGCACCGGTGAAATAACGGAAATTGATACCGGGATTCTCTTTCGCAGTATTGGTTACCGTGGCATAGCAATTACGGGCGTACCTTTCGATGAGAGGCGCGGAATTTTTCCTAACAACGATGGCCGAATTATCGATGACGGCAATATTGTTCCACAACTCTACACTGCCGGCTGGATCAAGCGCGGTCCGACTGGCATCATCGGCACCAACCGCGCTGATAGTGTTGCTACCGTCGAATCATTGCTCAATGACTTGCATAATTCGACCTTCGATAATGCCAAGAACGGGGCTGACTTCCTGATTCCCCTCCTCGAGACTCGTAATGTTCGTTACGTAACTTACCCGGAATGGATGAAGATTGACACGGTCGAGATAAAACAAGGCCAAGAAAAAGGCAAACCCAGGGAAAAATTTACCCGTATCGAGGAGATGCTCAACATCTTGGATTAGGTTCTCCATCCTGCCAGACAAAGCTTGTACCCGCTTCTTTTTAGATGACGAAATATCTGATAAACGGTATGATAGTTAGCGCCCGTATAATAATAGATAAGTTATTGAAATTGAGGGTGGTTTGCTCATAAGGGGCATGGTTTACTGTAATATGTGCGTCGCAGTTAATTAAAATAAATATAAATTCGGCCAAGTAATCATTATTGCGTTCGTATGACCATAGATACTGAAAGCAGAAGACATTTGAACGTGCCCTGCCCGTTCTGTAATCTTCTCTGCGATGACCTTGTCATAGAAAACCGCAAGGGAAAACTCAAAGTCAGCCAACACGGTTGTCACCTTGCCAAAAAACAATTCGAACAAGAACAACCTGGAGTAACTCCACGGATCGGAAAAAAAGACTGTACCCTGGAAGATGCAACCCGGGCTGCTGCAAAGATCCTGAAACGTTCAAAGCAGGCCCTCATCGGGGGACTCGGCACGGATGTGAATGGTGCACGTGCTGCCCTACAACTCACCGAGAAGGCCTCAGCGATAATTGATCACATGCACAGTGATGCGGCATTCCGAAATCTGGATGTTATGCAAAATCATGGCTGGGTTATGACAACCATGGCAGAGATCAAGAACCGGGCGGATCTGATAATTTTCGCTGGCACTGATGCCAACACTAATTACCCCAGATTTTTTGAACGGGTTATCTATCCTAATGACAGCCTGGTAAATGCAAACAAGAAAAACCGGCAAATTGTCTATATCGGTGAAAATCTGAATATAGCACCTGCAAAAAAAGCTGGTGGTAAACAGCCTATTAACCTGGAATGCAGGCAGGATAAAATTGGCGAAGTTACCTCTACTATCCATGCCATTGCAGCCGGGCAGGAAATAGTCAAGCATGCGATCGGAAGCATTACACTGGCACAATTGAAAGAACTGACTGAACTCATACAACAGGCAAAGTATGGTGTAATTGTATGGGCTCCTGGCGAACTGAATTTCCCCTACGCCGAACTGACTGTCCAGTCCATCAGCGAATTGGTGAAATACCTCAACAGGACAACGCGTTTTTCAGGTTTCACACTCGGCGGCAATGAGGGTGGTATGACTGCCAACCAGGTAACTGCTTGGCAATCCGGTTACCCATCACGCGTCAGCTTTGCCAAGGGATATCCTGAATATGATCCTTACAGGTTTTCCGCATGGCAACTGCTTCGAAACAAGGAAATAGATGCGCTGCTCTGGATCTCCAGTTTCAGTGCGCCGATTGAGATCGCAAGACCTAGAATACCAACCATAGTGCTGGCCGCCCCATCAATTCGCATCAATTTTACACCCGATATATTCATTCCAGTTAGCACACCCGGCATCAACCACGTGGGGCAAATAATTCGGACAGACAGTGTTGTGTCGCTGAAATTAAGGAAGATTCAAGAGAGTCAACACCCGAGCGTCTCTGAGGTACTAAACCAAATTACAAATCAGTACAGGTGAGCATTGAATGTTAATTAAATTATCAGGAGGCATTGTCTATGACCCCGCTAATGGGATAAATGGTAAACGCCAGGATATTTATGTCCGTGATGGCAGGATCATCGATAAACCTGTTGCAGGGAGTAAAATAGACAAGACCTATAACATTGCAGGCAAAGTGGTGATGGCCGGCGCCATTGATATCCACACACATATTGGTGGAGGAAAGGTCAATATTGCCCGGATTATGCTGCCAGAAGACCACCGTCATGACTCTGTTAGAAAGACATCTATTACCCGCTCAGGATGCGGACATGCCGCACCTTCAACCCTGACCACGGGTTACCGGTATACCGAAATGGGTTATACCGCCTGCTTTGAACCAGCCATGTTACCCATCAATGCTCGCCAGGCCCATATGGAGATGGCGGATACTCCAATTGTAGACAAGGGCGCCTATGTATTACTGGGAAACGATGATTACTTCCTTCGCATGCTTGCTGGTCGAAAGGATCAGGCTGCCATAAGTGACTATGTTGCCTGGACCATACAGGCTTCACAGGCACTCGGTATCAAGGTAGTTAACCCGGGCGGTATCAGCGCTTTCAAATTCAACCAGCGCAAGCTGGATCTGGATGAAACCAATGTCTATTACAATGTAACTCCAAGAGAGATACTGAAGTCCCTAGCAAAAGCGGTACATGATCTGGGTGTTCCGCATCCATTACATGTTCATGGCTGTAACCTCGGTGTACCCGGTAACCTGCGAACAACACTGGATACCATCAAGAGCATTGAAGGTCTGCCCATGCATTTGACGCATATCCAGTTTCACAGTTACGGGACCGAAGGAGATCGGAATTTTTCATCAGGTGCAGCACAGATCGCTGAAGCTGTTAATAAAAACAAAAATATATCAATTGATGTGGGTCAGATATTATTCGGTCAGACTGTTACGGCTTCAGGTGACACCATGCGTCAGTATGATGGACACTGGCATGCCCATCCCAAGAAGTGGGTAATGATGGATATAGAATGTGATGCAGGTTGCGGGGTTGTGCCCTTCCAGTACCAGGACAAGAGTTTTGTGAATGCGCTGCAGTGGGCAATCGGTCTGGAATTGTTTTTACTTGTTGATGATCCATGGCGCATTTTCCTAACCACTGACCATCCCAATGGCGCACCCTTTACCACCTATCCCCATTTGATCAGATTATTAATGGACAGGAGCTTCCGCAACGACATGCTCTCGACTGTTAACAAAGCCGCTGCAAAATCGAGTATACTGGCCAGCCTTGATCGTGAATACTCGTTATACGAAATAGCAATAATGACCCGGGCCGCACCTGCTCGCAGTCTCGGCCTGCGGGACAGAGGTCATCTTGGTAGCGGAGCTGCCGCGGATATCACGGTTTATACTGAACATAAGAACAAGGAGCGGATGTTTGCAAAACCGGATTACGTTTTTAAGGACGGTGAACTGGTCGCGAAGAGCGGTAAAGTGGTCAAGATAACAAAAGGAAGCACTCATACACTCCGTCCTGAATATGACAAGGGTATTGAAAAATCCCTGAACACTTATTTTGATCGTTATATGAGTATCAAACTGGAAAATTTCAAGCTACAGGATGACGAGATTATTGAACTTGGCAGTGGCGATATCATTATCCAACCTTGTAATTGAGGTTAAATTTTGAAGATTAACGGCGTCACAATTGATAATACATTTGCCGAAGCCTTTCCCATGAAGGCCACGCGTCTGATTATTACTGCCATGACATTGAAATGGGCCTACCGTGCGGCAAATTCGATCCGTGGATTTGCCTCATCCGTAATCGCCTGCGGCATAGAAGCAGATATAGAACGTGAGCTTTCTCCCAAGGAAACACCTGACGGCAGACCCGGTATATCTGTCATGATGTTTGCCATGTCTAAAAAAGATCTGGACAAGCAGGTCCCAACTAGGGTTGGTCAGTCTGTCATGACAACAGCAACAACGGCCTGCTATGCGGGAATTCATACAGGGGAAAAGATTTCACTTGGCAAAAGCCTCAGGTATTTCGGCGATGGGTACCAAATTTCCAAGGTAATTAATGATCGTCGTTACTGGCGCATCCCGGTTATGCACGGTGAATTTATCTGTGAAGAAACTACAGGTGTCGCCCCTGCAGTTGGTGGCGGCAATTTTCTTGTACTAGCCAAGACATCCAGACACGGATTGGCTGCCTGTGAAAAGGCAGTTGAAGCAATCCAGAAAGTCCCCGATGTAATTACTGCTTTCCCTGGGGGTGTGGTTGGTTCCGGTTCGAAAGTCGGATCAAAATACAATTTTATCAACGCCTCAACCAACGAGGCCTATTGCCCGACCCTGAAGGGCCAGGTGAAATCCGCACTTGGTGAAGAAGTCGGGTCCGTGTTGGAAATCGTTATCGACGGTCTGAGTGAAGAAGCTATTAACGAGGCTATGCGTGTAGGGATCCAAGAGGTTTGCAAATTTGGATCCGCGAAAGGCATTTACCGTGTAAGTGCGGGTAATTACGGTGGCAACTTAGGTCCTTATCACTTCCATTTAAGGAAATTAATGAAATGAAAGGACTGACTTTTACTCTCGCTTTCAAACCACAATTCGGACTGGATCTCTCCCCATTAACCCCTGACCGCTTGCAAGGCCTGAACCAGGGTCAGATAAAGCGTATAAAACTCGACTATGGAAAGGGTAAGGTCACGGTTGGCGAGGCGTTTACTTTGACCGGTTTCGACTGTGAGAATATTGAAATCAGACGCAGTGTCGACAAGCTTATGCGCATCGGGCATGAAATGAGTCATGGGACGATTACCATTAAAGGAGCGGTAGGTGATTATGCTGGCCAGGGAATGAAGGGTGGAAGTATATTTATCAACGGGAACGTTGGCTCATGGCTTGGTTGTAACATGCGAAACGGCCATATCACTGTAAAGGGCAACGTTGGTGATTATCCCGGCGGTGCCATGCCCGGCGATATTGAAGGCATGACTGACGGTTTTATCTGTATCTATGGCGACGCAGGAAACTGTGTGGGTGACCGCATGCGCCGTGGAATGATTATCGTCGACGGCAGTGCCGGTGATTATTGTGGCAGCAGGATGGCTGCAGGAACCATAATTGTCCTAGACAAGGCCGGAGAACACGTGGGATTCAACATGAAGCGTGGAACCATCGTTCTGGCCAAGAAACCCAGACATATCGCGGCAACATTTAGGAGCTGCGGAAACCTAAAAATGCAGTTCTTGCGGCTTTTATTCAAGCAATTGGCTGATATGGGTAAACAGTTTGCCGTATTCAAACGAATCGATCCTGAAGTACACCGCTATGCAGGGGATCTTGCATACAAGGGCAAGGGTGAAATACTAATATTACAAGCGATAAAAACCGGAAATAAAGCTGCATGAAACGGACGCGCGGAAAAAAAGGCCGTGTGGAAGGCCGTACAACACCATGGAAAGCCCTGGCAGAAGTACGTGATTTACTTGGAGACGCACCACGAACCCGCGAATACCTTATTGAATATCTGCACAAGATACAGGACCGGTATCATCACATCTCAAACCGACATATTCTCGCCCTAGCTATAGACATGCAGCTGCCAATGGCAGAGGTCTATGAAACAGCCACGTTCTATCATCACTTTGATGTAATTAAACCCGGAGGGAAACCACCACCTCACCTTACTGTACGCGTCTGCGATTCCCTGGCCTGTGAAATGTTTGGAGCCAGACAACTTATTGAAGATCTTAAAAAGAAAAGTAATGGTCAAATACGCATACAACCAGTCCCTTGTGTCGGTAGGTGTGCAGGAGCACCGGTAGCTGTGGTGGGAATGAATCCTGTTGAACAGGCGACGACAGAAAAAGTCAACAAGGTCGTTAACAACAATCAAACAGAACCTGAAATACCTGACTGTATTGACTACCAGGCCTATAGAAAAGATGGTGGTTATAAGACCCTGATAGATTGCGTGGCTGGCAATTATAAACCGGAAGACATCATCAAGATCATGGAGGATTCCAATCTTCGTGGACTGGGCGGTGCAGGTTTCCCGACCGGCAGAAAATGGCGCATTCTCAGTGAGCAACCTGCTCCCAAAATGGTGGCCATTAATATTGATGAAGGTGAACCCGGCACCTTCAAGGATCGCTATTACTTGGAACGCGATCCGCACCGCTTCATTGAAGGCACCTTTATTGCCAGCTGGGCAATCGAAGATGTGGAGGCCGTTTACATCTATTTACGCGATGAATATGCCGGTTGCCGCAAGATGCTTGAGGCTGAACTTGAGAAGCTGAAGCAGGATCCGCCCTGTGATCTGCCCCCAATCCATTTAAGGAGGGGGGCCGGCGCCTATATCTGCGGTGAAGAATCGGCCATGATCGAGTCTATTGAAGGCAAAAAAGGCATGCCGAGATTACGCCCACCCTACGTAGCCCAGGTCGGCCTGTTTGGACGGCCCACGCTGGAGCAAAACATGGAATCCATGCACTGGGTGAGAGATATTATTGAAAAAGGCCCAGGCTGGTTTGCCTCCCATGGCAGGCATGACCGCAAGGGCCTGCGATCATTTTCGGTCAGCGGTCGGGTAAAAAAACCCGGCGTGCATATCGCCCCTGCCGGCATTACAATGAGAGAACTGATTGACGAATATTGCGATGGCATGCTGGATGGCCATGAATTCTATGGTTATCTCCCCGGCGGCGCCTCTGGCGGCATATTACCTGCATCCCTTGGAGATGTACCGCTAGATTTCGATACCCTGCAACCACACGGCTGTTTCATTGGCTCGGCAGCGATTGTTGTCTTGTCAGATAAAGACCGTGTCCGGGACATAGCCCTGAATGCGATGCGTTTCTTTGAAGATGAATCCTGTGGACAATGCACTCCTTGCCGGGTCGGCACAGCAAAGGCAGTCCACCTGATGGAGAAAGAAGAATGGGATGAGGGCCTGCTGGAAGAGCTGGCCCGGGCCATGGAAGATGCCTCCATTTGTGGTCTGGGACAGGCCGCGCCAAATCCACTGCGTTGTGCAATCAAGTATTTTCCAGAGGAATTTGAATAATGGCTGCAAACCCGAAATTCATGAATAAAAAGGTGACCAAGTTCACTCTCAATGGGAAAAAGATTGAGGCCTTTGGCGAGGAAACCATCCTTGAAGCTGCTAAACGTCAGGGTATCGAGATACCCCATCTTTGCTACAAGGAAGGCTACCGGCCTGATGGTAATTGCCGTGCCTGCATGGTGGAGATCGAAGGCGAGCGAGTGCTCGCGCCATCCTGCTGCCGGAAACCGACTGAGGACATGAAAGTTACCAGCGATAATGAGCGCGCCCTGCACTCACAAAAGATGATTCTGGAATTGTTGCTGTCCGATATGCCGCAACAGGGAAAATCTCCGTATAAACTGGATTCCGAGCTTGACTACTGGGCCGGAAAACTCTCGGTCTATAACCCGCGGTTTCATCAAAGAACCCAACCCATACCGGATCTGAGCCACCCGGCGATCGCTGTCAATCTGGATGCCTGTATCCAATGTACCCGTTGCGTTCGCGCCTGCCGCGAGGAACAGGTCAATGACGTTATCGGTTATGCTTTTCGCGGTAGCCATGCGGAAATCGTCTTTGATATGGCAGAACCGATGGGTGAAAGCACTTGTGTTGCCTGTGGTGAGTGCGTGCAGGCCTGCCCTACCGGCGCCCTGATGCCTGCAAAGAATGTGGGACTGGTTGAACCCGATAAAAAAGTGGAATCAGTCTGCCCGTATTGTGGCGTGGGATGCTTGCTGACCTTTAATATCAAAGACAATTATATCCAATATGTAAATGGAAGAGATGGCCCGGCCAACAAGGGCCGACTCTGTGTCAAAGGCCGTTACGGGTTTGATTATGTTCACCACCCGGACCGTCTCACCAAGCCATTAATCCGGCGGGAAGATGCACCCAAAACGCCCATGCTGGTGGATCAAAGTGAGATCTCCTCCTATTTCAGGGAGGCTACCTGGGAGGAGGCCTTGGATTTTGCAGCTGAAGGGCTGAAAAAGATCCGTGTCCAGCACGGATCCGAAGCCCTGGCGGGATTTGGTTGTGCCAAGGGCAGTAATGAAGAGGCCTATCTCTTCCAGAAACTGGTAAGGACAGGTTTCGGCACCAATAATGTCGATCATTGTACACGGCTTTGCCATGCCTCTTCCGTGGCTGCCCTGCTGGAAACCATTGGTTCCGGCGCCGTATCCAATCAAGTAGCCGATGGCGCTGAGGCTGAAGTCATTATCGTCATAGGTGCACGACCCAATGACAATCATCCGGTCGCCGCTACATTTATAAAAAATGCAACAGAACGCGGCAGTAAATTAATCCTCATTGAGCCCTATGGCTCGGAGATGTACCTGCATGCGGAATATCTGCTCCAGTTAAGGCCCGGTACGGATGTCCTTCTCCTGAATGCCATGATGCATACTATCCTGGCTGAAAATCTTCAAAACCAGAAATTTATCGATGAGCACACGGAAGGTTTTGAAGAAGTCAAAAAGACCGTTGAAAAATACAGCCCGGAGAAGGTTGCACCCATTTGCGGTATACCGCCGGATAAGATCAAGGCAGTAGCAAGACTTTATGCGACTGCAAAGACAGCCATTATCTTCTGGGGCATGGGGATCTCACAACATGTCCACGGAACTGACAATTCCCGCTGCCTTATTTCCTTGGCATTAATGACAGGGCAGATCGGGCGTCCAAGCACAGGGCTGCACCCGCTACGCGGCCAGAATAATGTCCAGGGTGCATCGGATGTTGGCCTGATCCCGATGGTTTATCCCGATTATCAAGCCGTTGCTGATCACTCTGTGCAGGCAAAATTTGAGAAGCTCTGGGGTACCAAACTGAATCCGAAAGTGGGCAAGACTGTTGTTGAAATCATGCATGCCATCCATGATGGCGACCTGAATGGCCTCTATATTATGGGGGAAAATCCCGCCATGTCGGATCCCAATCTGAACCATGCCCGTGAGGCCCTGGCCATGTTGGACCATCTGGTTGTGCAGGATATCTTTTTCACTGAAACCTGCAGCTATGCCGATGTGATACTGCCAGCTTCAGCATTTCCCGAGAAGACCGGAACCTTTACCAATACCGATCGACGCGTACAGATGGGGCGCCAGGCCATTGATCCTCCCGGCGATGCAAGACAGGACCTGTGGATTATCCAGCAGATGGCAAACCGCCTGGGCCTCAACTGGAACTACGATGGTCCCGCAGACGTATTTGCCGAGATCCGCAAGGCTGTCCCCAGTATGGCAGGGATCACCTGGGATCGGTTGGAACATGAGGATTCATTGACCTATCCATTACTAAACGAAGGTGATCCGGGTGAACCGGTTATTTTCAAGGACGGGATTTTTCCCACTGACGATGGCAAGGGGCGATTCGTGCCGGCAGAGTTTGTAGAGGCGGCAGAACTGCCAGATGAAAAATATCCCTATATCTTCGTTACTGGCCGCCAGCTTGAACACTGGCATACTGGCACCATGACACGTCATTCAAGGGTCTTGGATGCCATTGAGCCCGGTCCCTGTGTCATGATTAATCCTGCTGACTTACAACAGATGGGGCTCAAAACCGGAGATATACTGGTAGTTCAATCAAGACGTGGAATGCTGTCTGCAACTACCCGCGCTGACGAACACATGCAAAAAGGGGTGGTTATGATGCCTTTCAGCTTCAGGGAGGCTGCTGCCAATCTCATCACCAATGAAGCGCTGGATCCGTTCGGCAAGATCCCTGAATTTAAATTCTGTGCAGTAAAACTGATTCCAGGCAGACGATCTTCCGATCACAAGAAGCATCAATGACCCAGTAAACCGACAAATTTATTGTAAATAAAATGCTCGCACTATCAGTGTTGCGACACCTCATGTAATGTCAGCGTCTCTTTAATAAGGGGTTCCTTGTTCTTGCCGCTCTCGTCAGGTATCACCGTATTGATGCTATATAACATACCCGGAATATCTTCACTGAAAATAAATTCGTAATATTTGTCAGCAAATTTTCGGAAGTCTTCCCTGTGGGGATCTTTCAGATAGGGTGAAAAGCGGATTTTCTGCCCCTTAATCTGCTTACCATCAAACTTGAATTCAAATGGCTCAACAGTTGCAGATTCCCTTAAAGCAATCTTGATCATCTTCTGAAAATGCCGCCAGTGCCCCTCGGTTAAACGGTTCATTTCATATACATCACCCTGCATATAAATACCAAGCACCGGGTTTCCTGTAATATTTGTAACATTATCCGGATGTATTGCCTGTTTTCTTTCTGCCGTAAAGAAATCTAGTGAAGCATTCTTTGTTCCATCCGCATTTACATCAAGGATATCGAGATAAATCGAATCTACGAAACCCTCTTCATATGATCCAGATTTGGAAAACTCATAATACAACCTGAGGGGTTTATTGATGTTTTCCAGATGATTGGTAAACCATAATAAGTTTTCGGCCTTTGAAAATTGGAAACCTTCCGGTATTTCCTCAACATCGCCCATTCGGCCAATACTTGCGTCTATTTCTTCAGGGGTTAATTCCCGTTTAATTTCATTCTCTGCTTCAGCAGACAAAATACCTGTATGGAAAACCGATATAAATAATAAAAATGCCAGTATTTTCTTCATCTTTTGCATAGCAAGTCTTCTGAATTTATATAATCAACTATTTAGAATCCGTCAGCGGGACACCAAAATCCTCAAGAATCTGTCTGATCTCTTTCCTGTTTTCATCAATCAACTGGTTTATCTTTTCCTTCCATTCCTTTTCACCATAGCGGACAGCCATTGACATGCTATAAGTATATTTCATTTCCCTATTTCGCTTGTCATCCGGAAGCGGCAAAAGGACAAACTCACTATCGCCCTTGTATTGTTTGGCATAATACCCTGCTGTCGGACCCCAGATAACAGCCGCATCAATCTTCTCGGATACAATATCATCCATCATCCTCTTGCCCGGATGGGTCTTTGCGTCTCCGGGCTGACCCTGATAAGGGATCATATGATCACTGCTCATCATTCCCTGATAGAACGCCCAGAGCTGCGCAGGGCCTCTGTCTGTTACACCAAACTTGATATGCGGCTTGTGTTCATTTGTATACTCTGAAAACTTCTGCGGATCTGTTAAACCATCAAGCCCCCTGCCTTTCTTGTAGACAAGAACATATGAGGTTGTGTAGTAGGGTTTGGTCGTAGCCGCAAGTTCGAACGAAGAAGGAACTGTAATGACCAGATCACAGGCATATTTGCCGCTGCCGGCCGGTTCTTCTTTCTTAAGCGTGTTTCTGATAAACCCGATACGTTGGGGGAACCAGACATATTCGAGCTCCACACCCATCTTTTCAGCAAATAACTCGGCGATCTTGTTTTCATACCCTTGTTCCTCATTATTGGAAAAGGGCAACATGAACGGGTCAGCGCATACTTTCAGTTTCGCCACCTCTTCAGCGGCAATCGGGATATTGAATGCGCTCAAAGCCAGAACGAGAAACAAAATCTTTCTTAGAAATCTTCTAGAATGCTTATTATTCATATAACTTCATCACAGTTGCGCCGGGATTTATTTACCTATTTAAAAACGCAGTACTGGCCCCATTCGGGCCAGTACTGTGTATTTATATTGATGTTATTTAACTTCAATCTTGTTAATCTTACCGATTATCCGTTTAAAAGGCCCTTGCAGGGTTTCCATTGCCTTTTTCTTGGTTGCATCTTTCATTTCCTGCGTCACATTACCTACGACTATGACACCAACCATACCGAAGCCGACATGCGGTTCACAAGCATAGCCATAAATCCCTTCCTTATCCGGTGTGGTACTGAAACTTCCTCCGGGTAATGCCCCGTGTTCACCAAATCCCTTTGATCCTTCCGGGGCTACATAACTGACCGCATTATGTGAGGTCATATTATTCCATTTAACGGTGTCACCCAGCTCGATATAAATGATATCGGCATTAAAGACGCGTGCTTCGGCATTGACTGTGTGCTCGGCTGCCTGGCTGATAGCTGGCATGGAAAAAGCGATAAATGCCAATATTAAAGAAAGTTGTTTAAACATTTTCATAACAATTATTCTCCTTAGCTACTTAAAAAACCAAAAAGTAAAGACTATTAAATCTGCTCAGCCTGGATCCAAACTTGTGAGTCATGTTTATTACTAAAATCAATCAATTATTGGCAAAAAAACAATCTTCCAAATATGACAATCTTTTATCAAGGAAGTTCGTCTGGCTTATTATTTCAGATTCAAGAATACAACAACCAAATCACATATCAAAAAATCCGTGTCCCTCGTATAAAAAATCCCCGGCATCTTGAAGCCGATGCCGGGGACATGCTTTAAACAAACTGAATTGTTCTTAGCTATTGCTTACGGCAGTGAGAACACCATCAGCACACCACTGTTACGGGCGGAGTTCAGAAGAGCTCTGTAACCACCGACCGCACCAAGAGCAGCTGTGTCAGGTGCTGCTGCCAGGCCCGGGATAGCAACCACAGCGCCAGCCCAACCGCCGATACCGGCGAGGACACCGACGTACTGCTTGCCTTTATGGGCCCAGGTGTTGAAGTTACCAATGATACCGGAAGGTACCTTGAACTTCCAAAGCAGCTTGCCGGACTTGGCGTCAACGGCCTTGGCATAGGCATCCAGGGTACCGTAGAAGACAACGTCACCGGCAGTAGCCAGAACACCAGACCATACTGACCACTGTTCAGGGATAGACCATACGATCTTACCCTTGTCAGCGTCCCAGGCGATCATGTTACCCATGTTGTCCTTAGCAGCATTGTTGTTAGGACATTCTGGGCAAACGGCACCGGCCGGATACATGGTCAGGTTAGCGTTAACATAGGCCTGACCTGCAACATACTCGTTACCACCAGCTGCGTAGCTGACAGGCTCATAGGTCATACAAACGTGGTTTGTAGGAACATAGAACAGGCCAGTACGTGGGCTGTAGGCAGCGGGCTGCTGGTCCTTGGTACCCAGAGCGGCCGGGCAGATGTCCTTGGAAACAACGTCTTCACCATTATAGTGAGTGGAGTATTTCTTCAGGGTCTGCGGATAGCCGGTCTTCATGTCAATATGGGTTGACCAGTTAACAGCCGGGTCATACTTTTCAGCAACCAGCAGTTCACCGGTCTTACGGTTCATGGTGTAGCCATAACCGTTACGGTCGAAGTGGACCAGAGCAGGTGTCTGCTTGCCCTTAACCTTCATGTCAACCAGGATCATTTCGTTGATGCCATCATAGTCCCACTCATCATGTGGGGTCATCTGATAGGCCCAACGAGCCATACCGGTGTCGATGTCACGGGCGAACATGGTCATGGACCACTTGTTGTCACCAGGACGAACAACCGGGTTCCAGGTTGATGGGTTACCGGAGCCGTAGTACATCAGGTTCTCTTCGAAGTCAGCAGGCCACCAGCCCCATACTGAACCACCACCTGATTTCCACTGATCGCTGAGAGACTTACAGCTGTTAGGACCAGTAGCAGGTGCTTTCCAGTCGGAGTTAGCACACCAGGTCTTCAGAGAAGAGTCCTTACCAACCACTTTGCCTAGCGAAGTGGTCTTATTGGGGTCGAAGATGATATCGCTATCCGGACCCATGCTAAAGGCACGCCATGCCAGGCTGCCGTCCTTCGCATTGAAGGCGGCCATCCAGCAACGGACACCAAATTCAGCACCGGAACAACCGGAGAAGACCTTGTCCTTGATAGGATGCGGGGCGTTGGTGTTGGTGTCACCAGCAGCAGGACCATAACCGATGTCACGGCCATTTTCTGCCTTCCAGTTTACCTTACCAGACTTGGCATCCAGTGCGACCAGGGTCGTATCGGCCTGTTGCAGGTAGATCTGACCCATGCTGTAACCCAGACCACGGTTCACGATGTCACAGCACATTACAGGCACGGTTTCTGCCTCGTCCTGCTGTGGCTCGTAGTACCAGGTGATGTTCAGGGTATCAAGGTTGATTGCGAACACATCGTTCGGGAAGGATGAATGAATGTACAGATGATCTGAACCCAGACCAGTAGCGCTGCTAGGCAGAACCAGAGGTCCACCCTCGTGGCCCTGCAGACGTCCTGTAGAGAACGTCCAGGCAGCAACGATGTCGCCGACGTTCTTGTTGTTGATTTGCTTCAACTCAGAATAACGCCAGTTCCAATAGTTACCCCCTGGGTAGGCCCAATAGTTCGGGTTTTCCGTCAGTTTACGAACTTCATCGTTCGCAAATGAGGGAGCCGATACCATTAAAGCCAAGGCGGCTAATAGCCATTTACTTAATGATATTTTACTCATGACCTCACTCCTCTTTTATTATTTGATCATGTGTGATCTCTAGTTGTGCACAAAAACCCGCCGACGCCTCGAGATCAAAAAGCGCCAGAAGGCTAGAAGAAATCGTTGAAATGGATGTTTCCGTAGGAGTTACAGTAATTAGAGGATTATGCAGGACCGCGCCTGTTACGAGTGTATTAGATATTTCCATTACTTAACGACCCAACCAATACAGTGGATCATACCTGCACAAGGCGGAACAACTTGCCATCCTAAATGGCGAATTGCCCCGAAGTTCATTGTGAATAGTGACACGGGCACTAGGGCATACCCCCTTTGCGTTTCCTGTAATTTATTCTCGTTATGCTCGCTGATTATATCCGTTTTCAGGCGCCAGCAACAAACTTCTTTATACGCTTATTATGTTATTTTTTTGATGAGAGTTAGGAGACTTTTAGTATTTAAGTTCCCAAGTTCATCTCCTAGGGTCGTTGAATTCTAGGCAATTTAGACTGAACAAGCAAGTCGAAGGAGCGCGTCCATTACAGTGCAAATAATTTTACAACAACCATAATTAATAAATGCCTTGCAATTAGGTAATTACCTTTACACATTAAGGCAAATTCTATAAATTTTTAATATACCCATTTTTGACATCAATCTGGTGCGGCATCGCAACAATAGTCATCCAAAAATTAATCCGCTTTCCGGCTGAACCATTACCCCAATTTACCTTCTAATTTCATGTTAGAATCAGTTTAAAAACTTGAAATTTCATCGCTTGTTTTTAGATATATGCATATATCATAATATTTCTATATAAGGCAGCAAAACGACGCCCCGGCTGTCCAAACGGAGTAGAGAAATGTATCTGGGTAATTTGAAACTGGCCTCGTACTTTAGCCCCTTTTTACTAGTGGCATTAATAACCCATTTTATGCCAGCTAGTGCAGACGTCTTGCCGGCGGATTACCGGCAGCAAAAATCTGATGAACTTTGGGAAACAAAACTGAGAAAACCCAATTTCCAGGACAGGGCAATTATTGAGGGACCTGAACAGGATATCCTAGATATCAAGGCACCCTACTCGGCAGAGGACGCTACCGTCGTTCCCATATCAATTCACACCAAGATCCCCCAGACCGAGGAGCGCTACATCAAAAAGATCCATGTCTTTGTAGATAAAAACCCTCTCCCCCTGGTAGGTATCTTTGAATTTTCGCCTAAGGCTGGCAAGGCGGATCTGGCCATGCGGATCAGGGTCGATGATTTCAGCTATGTCAGGGCCATTGCCGAACTGAATAATGGTGAACTCTATATGTCCAAGAGTTTTGTCCGTGCCAAGGGCGCCTGTTCCGCCCCCCCGCCGGCCAGTATGGAAGACTCAAAGAAGTTGCTCGGTCAGATGAAGATGAGGACCATAGGTGAGTTGGAACTGGGCAAACCCAATCTCATGCAACTTATGATCCGCCATCCCAATATCACCGGGATGGCACCATTGAAAATCGGTTCCCGAGTTATTCCGCCACCACATTTTGTAAAGGAGATCGAGGTAGATTACAACGGAGAGACCCTGCTGAAGGCTCAACTGACCTTTTCAGTCAGTATGGATCCCGCATTCCGGTTCTATTTTGTCCCGCAGAAAGAAGGTGTGATGACAGTCAAGGGCTCAGACACCAAGAATAACACCTTCAGTTCAAGCCACGAAATCCGCCTTAAATCCTGAGCAATATTCAGACAAAAAAAGGTGGCCAATTAGGTCACCCTTTTTTGCGTGCGGAATCCCAGTCAGCTAAATGCTATTTAAGATCTGTCTTTGAGGGGCGGGGCTGAAAGATTTTTCACTACAGGGCAATGCCCGGCAGCCTCCTCCTTCAGTTTCAGGAGTTCCTTCATATCCTCCTTACCTTTCTTATTATCCCTGACGACGCCGCCTTTTTCCCCGGGCATCTGGCCGTAACGCACCATCATGGTGCCATTTTCAAATTTCTCAAATGACATTTTGCTGGCTATGTAATCATGGCGACAGGTGCAGGTGTATAGATTTTGTTCATTCTGCGCACCCAATTCAGCCATGCATCCCACGACATCTCGCACGACTTCAATTGTCGGATAGTCATTCTCCGCATACACGCTGCCAGAAAGCATAATAACTGCCAGCGGGAGTGCCTTAACTAGTCTCATATTTCGTTCTCCGTATATATATATATTAATGCTGTGTTAATTATTACATTTCAGTCGAAATTTTTCCGGCGGATACCTGCGATTGCATTACCTTATCTTAAATGGGTCCGCTGTTGTACAATTATTAGACTAAATCTAATCAAGAAGTTGCACTTTTCGCCAGAAACGCGGTGAGTTTATGCATCAGCCGTTGACTGCTTCCACGACCTGATACCACGAGTTGCCTACCCGCCTTGCCTGCCGCGCTCCTTAATCCCCTGTCGTTAACCAGCTGATTTACAATGTTAACAAGCCCTGTTTCGTCATTTACAATAAAAACTGCGCCGCAAGCCTCAAGCCGATCAGAAATCTCAGTAAAATTATGTTTATAGGGCCCCGTGATAATCGGCAGACCCTGACTAGCGGGTTCCAGCATATTGTGCCCACCTGCCGGCACAAGGCTGCCCCCAACAAAGGCCAGATCGCTGAGGGCGTAATAGAGGGGCAATTCACCCAGCGTGTCCAGGATAAAGACCTGTACCTCCGGCTCTATAGTAATCCCATTACTTTTCCGGGCTGTCCGAAGACCGGCCTCTGTGGACAATTCAGCGACCTTATCAAATCGCTCAGGGTGACGGGGAGCCAGAATTAACAGGCAATCAGGGTGCATGGACAATACCTGCTTATAGGCTGAAATAATGATCTCCTCCTCCCTGTCATGGGTACTTGCTGCAATCCAGACGGGTCTCCCCCGTGTAAAATCAGCGCGGAGTTTTTCCAGTTCAGCTGTGGCAGGTATCTCGGGCTGGATGTCAAATTTCATATTGCCGACGACCTCGATCCTGGCGGGATTGCCTCCTAATTGTTCAAACCGATTTGCGTCTTCCCTGGTTTGTGCGGCGATAAGTGAAACCTTTTGCAGAGTGTTTGACACTAATTTCCTGAACCGCATATACCCGCGAAACGATTTCCCGGACATTCGTGCGTTTGCAATTATTATAGGTATGTTGAACTTGTTACAGTAATGATACAGATTTGGCCATAACTCGGTTTCCATCACCAGCAACAACGTCGGCCTGACCCTCTTCATAAAACTGCATACACCAGCCGGCAGGTCATAGGGGACATAAAAGTGCGTGACCGAATGACCATATAAATTCAATACAGTATCAGCGCCCGTTGGCGTCATTGTTGTGATAACTATCCCGTAGTCGGAATAATCCCTCTTGAGCAACTCGACGAGCGGCCTGGTTGCATTGACTTCTCCAACGGAAACGGCATGAATCCACAGAATATTTTGCAGACCATTATGAGGTGGAATAAAGCCAAATCGCTCCGGCCAGCGCTTCCTGTATTTGGGGTTTCGTAATGATAAGTACAAAAGCCTGAGAAGTGCATAGGGCACCAGCAAAAAAAGTATTAATGTATACAGATGTCGCAAGTTCCGGATTTTCCTTATTTGAGAGAACGGTATTCAGAATCAACTGTCAGCTGACTGCATGATATCTCCAGATATTCTTTCCGTTCACAAATTATGGTTAATTGGCTTGCAGGTCATCGTATTATAATTAATATTCACCTAGAGGCTCCGCAAGCATGTGAATTTTAACACAATGTCATTGTCAAAAGACTGTATATGAACAAATCAGGACTATTATTAGGCCTATGCCTGATGCTGTCAGACAATCTGGCCGCCTCGGATAGGGTTGTTACATTTGACGCCGTTTACCAACTTTCCAGCAGCGGGTTTGTGCTTGCGGAAATGAAACGCAGTATCAAACAGCTTCCTTCAGGCGAATATCTCTATCGTTCCGACACCCGGACCATTGGGATTGTTGCAATGTTTTACAAGCACAAAATCGTTGAGGAATCGCGGTGGAAACTTGAGCAGGGTCAATTGTATCCCCTGAAATATACGTATGACCGTACCAGGGACAAAAAGAGCAAGCATGTCGATATCGATTTTGACTGGGCAAACAAAATTATTTTTAATCGGGTAAATGATAACTTGTGGAAGATGCCGCTCGAGGACGGCACACTGGATAAACTATTGTATCAGTATGCCGTGATGAGAGACCTGCCTGATAAGGAATACCTGACCTACACGGTTGCAGATGGCGGCAAAATGAAAACCTATCACCTTCAGCGTATTGGAAAGGAAGTTGTAAATACCCCCCTGGGAAAGGTTGAAACCATCAAGGTAAGAAACATTAAATCCAAGGATGACAGATTATTGATGATCTGGTGTGCGCCGAAATACAAATACCTGCCTGTCAAGGTTGAACACACGGAGGACGGCACGGTCACGACCGCGATATTGCAAAAACTGAAAGGCCTCTGATCAGTAATTCCCTTTCAAAAAACTGATCAATTCGGAAGGCGTGACATAACCGCGTAGCGCTTCTCCCTGATCTGTAAATATGGCCGGGGTGCCCCTGATACCTAACTTTCTCCCCAATTCATACTCCTGTGCTACCGGATTATTACATTGCTTTGCCTCTATTCTCTTGTCGTTTTTGGCATCGGTCAAAGCCTGCTGGCGATCATTTGCACACCAGACCGCTTCCATGACGCGCGAGGCATTTGTATCCATTCCACCCCTGGGATAGGCAAGATAACGTACACCGATACCGTTTTTATTCAACACGGGGACATCACGGTGTAATTTGCGACAATAGGCACAATCGACGTCAGTGAATACATAAATCAGATGTTCTGGGTGTTCAGGGCTAAACTCGATAAAATCCTTATTGCTCAGCGAATCAAGGATCTCCTTTCTGGCAACGGAACGCTGATTTTCACTGAGGTTTTCACGCACCTGCATATCAAGCATGTCGCCTTTCAGGATATAACGGCCATCGCCTGAAATATAAAGAACTTCAGTTCCTAGCAGCACCTCATAGAGATCCTTGAATGGAGTTGGCCTGATGCGTGTGACTTCTTCTCCTGGAACGACATTGGCCAGTAACTGTTTAATCCGGGTTTCTACATCGGCATCGATGGCATGCACCAGTGGAATATAGAAAACAGATAACAATATAAATCGGTAAAATACGGTTTTCATCATCATGTAGCTTGGCCTACTAGCCGCTTGAATATCCTGTTTATAATCATATCAGACAATTTTCTCCGCCGCCTGTTCCCTCAAGGAATTCCTTAACTTGGCTCACAAAATTTAGTTACCTGTTCTTGCCAGTACGCCTTTTCACTGCTCCTGTCCTTGTCTGACAAATATACCCGTTCACCCTTTTCATCAAGTCGGTAAAGCGGAACGTCTATCGCCAGTTTTTCAACTCTTGACCTTGCATAGCTGCACTGCCGCTTCCTTTTTTCCTGCTCCTGCCGGGCCTTCAGGTCTTCCTGTTTTTTCAGCTGGCGTTCCTCTTCATATATCTGCAACAACTTTTCCCTTTGTTCGACCCGCCTCACCGTTTCACTATCCGCCCCGGCTGGACGCCTTATCTTGATCTTGCTCGCATTTTCGTCACTGGGTTTTTCGCCATAATGGGTCTGGCCATTCTCATCCACCCATTTATATACCTCGGTCGCAGCATGGCTGGTAAGCGTCCCGAAACAAGATATGAGCGTTATCAGTAATACACGCCGCACGGTTATACCTCGCATAACAATATTTATTGATTAGATAATACAGCCCTTAACGGGTTCATCCCCTAGGATGGTGCGCGGCATGCAGGCCCTTGAGCCTTTCCCTGGCGACATGGGTATAGATCTGGGTGGTAGAGATATCCGTATGGCCCAGCAACATCTGGACGGCCCTCAGGTCCGCCCCGTGATTCAGCAGGTGGGTGGCAAAGGCATGGCGCAAGACATGGGGTGACAGCGGTTTAGTGATCCCGGCAAGGCCGGCATACCGTTTAATAACATGCCAGAAAGCCTGCCGCGTCATTTGCGTCCCTCGCCGGTTGGGGAACACGGCCTCTGAACCTGAATTAGCTACCAAATCAGGCCGGCCGTTTTGCAGATAACGCTGCAACCAGTCCAGCGATTCTGCCCCGAGGGGCACCAGCCGTTCCTTATTGCCCTTGCCGGTGACGCGTACTAGGCCCTGTCGCAGGTTAAGCTGTGTCAGGGACAGACCTACTAGTTCACTGACCCGCAATCCCGTGGCATAGAGGACCTCGAGCATGGTACGGTCTCGCAGCCCGAGCAGGGTTTCCGTATCCGGAGCTGCAAGCAGGGATTCAACCTCTTCTTCGGTCAGGGACTTGGGTAAGGGCCGGCCCAGCCGCGGTGCCTCAACACGGGTACTGGGATTTACCGTAAGACGACCCTCCCGCAGCATATAACTGTAAAAATTCCGAATGCTGGACAACCGTCTGGCAAGGGTGCGGGTAGAATATTGCCCTAATGTGCCTAGGTACAGGCGAATATGGCTGTCTCCGGCTGTTTCCAGCCCCTCCCCATGTTGCGAAAGCCATTTCGCAAAATGCATCAGGTCAGTACGGTATGCTGCTAGAGTATTGTCAGAGACGCCTCGCTCCATCCACAAGCCATCGAGAAAGGCCGAAATAATGTCTTCTATACGTCCTTTCTCATCCTGTTCAATGGACATGGACACCTTCATGCCCCAGTAACCACGATTTGATTTCCACCTTGTTGGCCCTGCCCATAAATCCGCCGATCCCGTTAGCAGCAATCACGCGGTGGCAGGGTATGATGATTGCCAAGCGATTACGACGGCAGGCCTGGGCTACGGCCCGGCTGCTTGTTCGCAGTTCCTTAGCCAGCTGTCCATAGGTGCGGACTTCACCTGGCGGGATATTGATCAACGCGCGCCAGACCCTTTTCTGAAATGGAGTGCCTTCAATTAACAACGGCGGGCAAGGGGATGCTTCCTCGCAGCCAAAATAGCTATCAAGATACTCTCTGACGGCTTGTGTTAAGTGTGTCTCAGGGCATGTAGGGTTAAAAAATAGGTCCGGCAAAAACTCAATACCAGCGAGCCTATCGCCCTTGATCCGGAATGCCACGGGACCAAACGGTGCATGGTATAGATAATTGCTGTCCTGGGGACCTTGCATATGTAGCACAGTATACAAGGACAACGCCCTGAAGATAACACTACTGCCCGTATTTTGCGGGCCGTAATGTGAAAGACCGGTTATGAGGAAGTCTTGATCTTTTCCTTGATCCTGGCGGACTTGCCAGAACGATCCCGCATGTAATAGAGCTTGGACCTGCACACATCACCGCGGCGCTTGACCTTGATATCGGCAATGGCCGGGCTGTAGGTCTGAAACACACGCTCCACGCCCTCACCATAGGAAATCTTGCGGACGGTAAAGGACGAGTTCAAGCCACGGTTCTTTTTCGCGATGACAACGCCTTCATAGGCCTGTACACGCTCCCGCTGCCCTTCCTTCACCTTCACATCCACAACCACGGTGTCACCCGGCGCAAAATCAGGGATTTTACGGCTCATCTGTTCGCTATCAAGCTGTTCAATCAGGTTACTCATTGCCACTGCTCCAGAAATAATATTTTGTCCAATACCTTGAATCTCTACGCATTTTGTTCGCGTATAAATTCATCCAGTAAATCCTGCTGCTCTTCATCCAGGTCAAGCGCCTCGATGAGCTCGGGCCGACGCAACCAGGTCCGTCCCAGTGCCTGCTTAAGCCGCCAGCGTCTGATCCGCTCATGGTCACCGCTTAACAATACCTCAGGTACACGCCGACCTTCAAATTCCTCGGGCCGGGTGAAATGCGGAAAATCCAGCAAGCCACCAAAAAACGAATCATTCGGTGCCGATTCTTCATGTCCCAGGGCACCTGGTATAACCCGGGTAAGGGCATCAATCAGCACCATTGCTGCGAGTTCACCACCACTGAGAACGTAATCACCGATTGACCATTCCTCGTCAACGGCTGAACTGATCACGCGCTCATCAATCCCCTCATAGCGCCCTGCCAGCAGGACCAGGTTATCAAGAGCTGCCAGCTCCATGACACCGGCCTGGTCAAGGCGCCTGCCCTGCGGTGATAAATGTATCACCCGGCAGGTTCCGGACAGATCCTTGCAGGCCGCTTCAATTGCAGCGGCCAGAGGGGGCGCCATCATAACCATGCCGGGGCCGCCACCATAGGGACGATCGTCCACTGTCCGGTGTTTATCCTCAGTAAAGTCGCGCGGGTTCCAGGCCTCGACCTGGATTAACCCCTCATTTACGGCACGTCCCGTGATCCCATATTGGGTCACCGCTGACAACATTTCCGGAAACAGGGTAATAACCGAAAAATGCATCATTCACCCTGCCCTTGCCAATCTACTGTTATCTTCCCGGCAACCAAGTCCACATCCAGCAGGTACCTGCCCCAGACCCACGGGATCAATTCCCGAGTCTTGCCGCTAACCACCAGCACGTCATTAGCGCCGGTTTCCAAAATTTCAACCAGCTTGCCCAGTTTCTCGCCCTGCTGGTTGACGACCTCAAGTCCTAACAATTCATCCCAATAAAATTCCCCCTCGGGCAGGGGCTGTAACAGGCTTCGATCAATCAGGATATCTGCACCAATAAGTGCTCGGGCAATCTCCCTATCATCTATTCCTTCCACGCTGGCAACAAGGCCTTTTCCCTGGACCCTGCCATCCTTGAGTGCATAAACCTGTTGTATATCACCCTGACGAAGGTGCCAGGGAGTGTAATTCAATATATTTTCCGGTGGCCTAGTATAGGAGAAGACCCTGAACCAGCCTTTGACACCATAAATACCGGATATCCGGCCAACCAGTAATTGTTCCGAATCCTCCTGCATCTCTTTCTACCGGCTAACGCTGGCGTAACCGGGATACACATCGGTATTTCGCGTCCGGATCCGCGCCGCCTTCAACCCTGGTAACTCAGGCGTTGGCTGTATATTCCTTAAGCAGCTTGGCCACACGATCCGATGCCTGCGCACCATTTGCCTTCCAGTAATCGATACGTGCTGTGTCAATCCGCAGCTTCTCTTCCTGGCCGGTGGCGATTGGATTAAAGAAACCCACGCGTTCCAAGGAACGACCACCGCGTTTGGTACGGCTGTCGACCACCACAATATGGTAGAAAGGCCGGCCCTTGGTGCCAGTACGTGATAATCTGATTGTTACCATTCGGTTGATGACCTCTGAATAATTATTTCGTTAAAATGCCGAGGCAGTTTAGCCTACCTGAAAAAGGCGCATATTCTACGGAATATTACTGAAAAAGAAAGGGAAACCCGCCCGGGGAAGCCGTTTTGCCTGAATCATCATTACAAGACCAGAAAAAGGCGGTCCGGAGCCGGCTCAAGGCGATCCGCGCGGCGATTCCCGAGTCCGAGAGGATTGCACGGTCTGCTGCCATAGAGGCACGACTGCTTACCATGCAAGAGATCCAGCAGGCCCAGGTTATTTTTATCTTTATTTCTTATTTAAATGAAGTAGATACCCATGGTTTGTTAAAGTATTTTCTAGAGCGGGGCAAGACCCTCGCCGTACCCAAGATCCTGCCCTCAAGACCCATGATTGCAGTGCCGTTCCAGTCCTGGGATGACCTGGAAAAAGACGCAATGGGCATCCTCACGCCGAGTGCCACTGAACCCTATCGCGGGGGGGTTGATGTGGCCATTACCCCCGGACTAGGCTTCACCACCGAGGGTTACCGGATCGGCTACGGCCGGGGTTACTACGACAGGTGGTTTGCCACCAACAGCGTGCAGCACAAGATTGCCCTTGCCTTCGAGGCGCAACTGGTAAAAGAATTACCCCTGGAAGAGACAGACCTGCCAGTGGATGCCATTGTTACGGAAGACCGGATCATCCGGCCCTGAAAAAAAACTAGTGGTAGCTTTCCAGTTCCATGACCAACCTGCCCTTGTCCAGCGCTTTGCTGGTCGTGGTCTCCTCACGAATGGATTTGATCAGACCCACTCCCGGCGCATACCAGTCGGTTCCCATCACGGTAACCACTGTCATCCCCACATAATTACCGGCATTGACAAAGTCCTTGCCCTTGAAGGAAACGCGCATGCAATCCTCGAAGGTACCGGCCGGTACACGCACCACGTCGGTTATGGATTCGATCACGGCATCCACTGCGACCCTGGCCCGGATATGAAACTCGGTCTTTTGTGGCGGCCCGGTCTTTATCAGTAATTTTGAGGTGGTCATTTCTTCCCATTTCGCCCCTACCCGCAGAGGGAAACGGAAAATGTACTGTGCTCCCGGTTCCCTGATAGTTTTGAGGTCAACGGTCTTCTCCCGGCCGGTTAGTAGGATCCCTTCCTCGGTTATTTGCAGATAATTTAGGGAACCATCCAGCAAGCGGCGCACATATACCGTGTGCCCGTCCTGTTGTTGGACAGCAATGTTTTCAACAGCATATATGCCATCAAACGTGCCATCCATGGTCTGGAATGACATGTCGTAGCGCCAGTAATGACCGGGGCTCAGTGGAAAATATTCATCAACCGGGCGGTCACAGGCTGCCAAGCAAAAGAGGCAAACCAGCAGTCCCTTAAGCCGGCCGCTGAGTGTCATTACATTAGGTTTTATTGCCATTCCTCCCCGTCCAGATCGCGGCCAGTATGGCACCTGATAAATTGTGCCAGATACTGAAGATTGCACCCGGCAAGGCTGCGGTAGCAGTAAAATATTTACCTGCCAGGGCCACACCTAGTCCGGAATTCTGCATGCCGACCTCGATTGCCAAGGTTCGGCAGGTCCGCTTGTCATAACCCAGCAAGGCCGGCAAGCCATAGCCACAGGCAAGTCCCAACGAATTATGCAGAACGACCGCCAGTACTACCGGCCAGAGAAGATTAACTAGTTGTGACTGATTAAGAGCCATGATGATGCCGATAATCAGCACAATCACCACCATCGAGACTACGGGAAAGATGTGTTTTACTCCCTCGAGATACCTGCCGGCATAGACGTTACCCAGGACACCCAATACTACTGGGAATACAACTACAAGAAAGATATCCTTGATCATGGGCATTACGGGGACATCGACGTTCTGACCAATATAGACCCAGGTTAGCAGTGGCGTAAAAAGCACGGCACAGAGTGTAGAGACAGCTGTAAGAGTTATCGACAGCGCAACATCACCCCTGGCCAAATAACAAATCACGTTCGATGCCGTGCCGCCGGGACAGGCTCCCACTAGTACAAGACCCGCCAGGACTTCAAGTGGCAGGTTAAGGAATGTACCCAGCAACCAGGCAATCAGTGGCATCATGGTGAATTGCATGACAAGGCCAAACAGCACCAGTAACGGTCGCCTGAAGACCTTGAGGAAATCATCCGGCAACAGGGTGATGCCCATGCCGAACATTACGATTCCCAGCAAAGGCACAATGGCAGGCTTAAGGCCTGTCAGAAATTGCGGGTTGAGCACCGCAAAGACAGAAACCACCACCGCCAGCACCGGGAATAATCGAATAAGAAGAGTCATCATATAACCCTATTACAGCCTTAAGCTGTATTTGCAACAACTTCATTGTTCGATAATATCAGGAAACATTTCAGCAGGTGAACCACCCGCACACATCAAACTTAATCAAGGAACAGGAACAGTAACAGATATACTTAATCATACAGAACAGTGATGAAGACCTACCCTGTTATTCAGCTGATAACATAATCATTCCATGTTATAACTCAACATGCTATCCACAACCAATCATAGCCGCAATAAAGCCGGTTTGACTTACGTTTATCCGGTTCTGTCACGACGTTCATGCGGATTATCTATTGGCATTAATTTAAATACAAATAATGCATGTAATTGGCGGTGTATCTATTGCCAGGTTCCTAGTTTAAAGCGCGGAAGTGCGCCAGCGGTTAATCTAAATCTGCTTGGAAATGAGTTACGTCATTTTATAAGTGATGTTCTTTATGGAGATTTTTTTGAACGAGAAGAAGTGCCCGTTACGCTAAGAGGAATCAAGGATATTGCAATATCAGGTAATGGCGAATCCACAACAGCGCGTGATTTCGATAAGGTTGTGGATCTGATTGAGCTTATTTTAAAAGAATTTGGGCTAATCAATGATATTAAGTGTGTATTGATTACCAACGGCAGCATGGTCGAGCGGCGTCATATTCAAAAAGGCTTGGCAAAACTGGCGACAATGAATGGTGAAATATGGTTTAAGGTAGACAGCGCTACACCTGAAGGAATTAGTCATATCAATCAGGCTAGAGGTTCACGATCTGGAATATTACGAAGATTAAAAGCATCGACAGAGCTTTGCCCAACATGGATTCAATCATGTTTTTTTTCTTTTAACGGAAAAGAACCGTCTGAAAAGGAAATATCTGCTTATGTAAATTTGCTCAATAACATTGTTAAGCAAGAAATCCCGGTTAAAGGCGTTTACCTTTATGGCATTGAACGACCTTCCATGCAGCCTGAAGCTGATAAGATTAAAAAATTGCCTGAATCATGGTTTAAGCAATTAGCGCTCAAGTTAAATGATTTGCCCATTAAGATTTCAGTCACACCTTAAAAAGTCTTTATTACGCGTCAAGCAAGACAGATTACAATGAAACATGATAGATTGATTTAATAAAAAAAACGGATACATGCAATGAAACGCTTTTCATTGATTGTTATACTACTGTTGCTTATCAATGCCTGCGATAATCCTGTAAGCAATGTTACAAATGCAGATTGGGCTTGGTATGGACAAAGCCTGAACAATCAGCGTTACAGTCCACTAGACCAGATCAATAACAAGACAGTCGCCAACCTGAAGCTGGCTTGGAAGATCAATACAGGCCGTAAAGGGACATTTCAAACCTCCCCTATTGTCAAGGACGGTGTCATGTACCTTACGACACCATTCAACGATGTCCTTGCAGTCGATGCCACATCTGGAAAGACCATCTGGCGTTATGTTCATGAGCTTAAGCATCAGAATTATTGTTGCGGTCCAGCCAACCGAGGCCCTGCTATTGCGTATGGTATGGTTTACACGGTGACGATCGATGCGCGCTTGATCGCCCTGGACCAAAACAGCGGTGAAGTGCTGTGGGACGTGGAAGTGACAGATCCGAATGCCGGTGTCAGCGAGGTCCTGGAACCTTTAATCGGCGTCAAGGAACTGCAAGGCGCCGAACAGACCGGGCAGACCGGTTACACCACCAATCTCGCCCCGCAGATTTACGATGGCAAGATTTTCGTGGGCATCAGCGGCGCCGGCTACGGATTACACATGGAATTCGATGAAGGCGGTGATCACATATTATCCGTCGGCGGATTTTCCGGTGGCGGTCACGGGCTGAGAGGATTCATCGTTGCCTATGATGCCGGGACCGGTGAAGAGATCTGGCGCTGGTATACGGTCCCCGAATCCGGGTGGGAAGGGGAATGGAGAACAAACACGCCCGACGGTATCTCTCTGAATCGCGATACCACCGCAGAGAAATCAGCCTGGCTGAAATATAATGACACATGGCGCTACGGTGGCGGGTCGATCTACACCACGCCGGCCATCGATCCCGACCTCGGCCTGATGTACATCGGTACCGGCAACCCTTCGCCGCAGATGGACGATGCCACACGCCCCGGTGATAACCTGCACACGGTCAGCCTGGTGGCACTGGACATCAAGACCGGCAAAACGGCCTGGCATTTTCAACAGGTCCCGCATGACCGTTGGGGCTACGATGTGGCCAGTCCGCCTATCCTGTTTGATTTTCACAAGGACGGTAAAACCATCAAGGCCGTTGGCCAGGCCAGCAAGCTGGGCTGGTTCTACATCCACGATCGAAAGTCCGGGGAGCTGCTGTTGAAGTCTGAACCCATTATTAAACAGGACAATCTGTTCGCGCGGCCGACAGAGGAAGGAGTACGCATCGTCCCCGGCACACTGGGTGCATCATCCTGGTCCCCGGTCGCCTACAACCCGCAGTTGGAATCCGTGTTTATCTCCGGCATCTATCAACCTTCCTTGTTTATTACCCGGAAATTAACACCGGAACCGGGCAAACCCTGGGAGAGTTACACTATCTTCCGTGCGACCGGCGAGGAAGACTGGGGTGTGTTTACATCTGTTTCAACTCGTACGGGGAAAATACTCTGGCAACACAAGGTG
>QKIY01000007.1 GCA_003250975.1 Gammaproteobacteria bacterium
GCACGGCGACAAGCCGAGGCCAGGGGCCATTCCTATCGCGAACAGGCGCTCAAGTTATTTCCCTGGGTATGCGGGCGATGTAAGCGAGAATTCACCCGCGAGAACCTCAGCGAACTGACAGTCCATCACAAGGACCATGATCACGACAATAATCCAATGGATGGCAGTAACTGGGAATTGCTGTGTCTCTATTGTCATGATAATGAACATATGAAATATCTTGATGCTCAGAATTCAAAGGTCACCGCCAGTAACGAGCTTGAGCGAAAACGCGCCACTTCAAGGCCTTTCGAGAAGTTGAAAGATTTGTTAAATAAAAAATCATAGCCACGTCGAGAGCAGTCCTGAGATACCTCATATGCCTGGCAGTTAATTTATGCAGTTCAAAAACAGCCTAATCCTGCTTGCGAGCATATGGCCGGTTCCCGCGGTCATAATCGCAATCATTGTCAGCTTCCTGTTCAGCGGCTGGCAACGCTGGTTGATGTTGTTCATCGGTCCCGTCCTGTTCCTGTCGCCATGTATCATCTTTTTCAAGCAGATTGCCTACAATGAAAACATGCTGTTCGTGGCAATGATGGGGATCGCGTATCTATTTACCCTGGTCTATTACCCGATCCTGGTGATTACCGGAATTGTATTAATGATCAAACAAGACAAACGGTGAACGAAGGTAGTCACGAGCAATGACTGATACAGAACACGAAGATAACCTGGAACAGGACATCGCCGATGACGCATCACAGGCGCGGGAACTGGCTGCGCTGTTCGGTGAGGCGATCGTAGAACAGGCGCGCATGGTAGATATTGCCGACCTGAACATGACCGATCAAATGACTGCCGCGATAGGCGACGGGATTAAACACTTAAAGCAGTTGAAGGGTTCGCCTGAACAACAAAGGCAATGGATGGAGAAACAGGAAGCGGGCCTGCGACTTTTACTGTGCCTGTGGATCATGGATATGGGTTTGCTTGACAAGATCAAGTAAGACCGCGAAAGAAAATTAAAAAGATTAATGAAACTGCTGGATGGTCTCCATGACCTCATCTTCCGTAACATCGGTCCAGTGCTCGTAGGCATCGGCGACGGCGAAGCTGTAACCGCTGCGCAGATTGGCGCAGTATATGGCATCTACCATTTCCACGAGACGGTTAAGCGCATCGGCATGCGCGGTGGGTACAGCGAGGATGATTGCTTTTGCCATTGCCTTTTGCAGCGCCAGGATGGCGGCGCGCATGGTGGAACCCGCGGCAATGCCGTCATCTACCAGGATGGTGGTCATGTTTTCAAGTTCTGGGAAGGGTTTGTCGCCTCGGAAACGTTGTACGCGCCGCTCGACCTTTTCCCGCGCCGTGTTGATGGCCGATTGAATTGATGCCTCATCCAGCCTGGTGGACGCGGCGAGGTCTGGATTGATCCATTCGGTACCGTCAAAGGCGACGGCCCCGAAACCGGATTCCGTCGTCCAGGGATACAGGACCTTGCTGACCGGCATGATGTCAAACCTGAGTTGCAACCGCGCCGCGATGACCACGGCGACCGGCACCCCACCGGCCGGAATCCCCAGCACGATAGCATCTTCGCGGTGATAGTCACGCATCATACCGGCGAGTCTTTCACCGGCATCTTCCCGGTTATGGAAGACGTGAACACGGTCTTCCAGCTCCGGCAGGTGATGAATCTTCGAGGAATTCATGAGTGCCCCTTTTTAGAATTATAACAGTGAGGGCACAGGGGCATGAATTATTCATGGCAGAAAGCGTATAATATTATTTTTTTGATTCCCACAATCTGACTGCGAAGAATAATAAAACAATGAGTGATACCACGACATGGGCCGTCCTGGCAGACGGCATTTATATCCGGATCATGGTCAATACCGGTAATGGAAATCGGCTTGTGCCGTTACGGACCGATGATTTTGAACACACCAGCAAGCTGACCTATGCCATGGTAGTTAGCAAACGGCAGGTACCCACAGAGGCAGGCAGTACCAAAAAATGGGATTATTACGGGTTGCTGGCGGACTTCCTGGCACAGGAATACGAGAAGAAGGCCTTTGACGCTCTGGTGCTCGCCGCACCGGGAAAAGTGCTCAAGGCCCTGCACAAGGTCCTGCCGACGGAGGTAGAGGACGCGGTCATTGGGGAACTGAAGGAAGACCTGCTGGCAAAATCCGTCGATGTACTTGAGAAAGTGCTGGGCGAGATAATTGAAGGCAAACAAAAGTAAGCAAGGAAAAAAATAATTACAGAATAAATTCCCATTAAATTGTTTTACAGCGATGATCGAATTGAAAGACAGGACCTGCGAGGCGTGCCGTGTCGGCGCGCCACTGGTTACGCCGGAGGAGATCGCGGAATTAAAGCCGCAGATCCCTGACTGGGAGATTCTTGAACTTGATGGTATGCAACGCCTGGTGCGTACTTTCAAGTTCGGGAATTTCAGGGAGGCACTGGACTTTACGATGAAGGTAGGCGAAATTGCCGAGGACCAGGGTCATCACCCGACCATTACCACGGAATGGGGCAAAGTCACCGTTACTTGGTGGAGCCGCAAGATCAAGGGTCTGCATGTGAGTGACTTCATCATGGCCGCCAGGACCGACGATCTCCTGTAACACACCACGTGTTAAAAATAAAAAGTGAAACCTGACAAGGAATGTAACTTTGCCTGAAATAATATTGCCCGACGGGCGTCGCCTGAGATACGACACCTACGGTGACAGCTCGAGTTTCCCGATCATCTATTGTCACGGATTCCCTTCCTCGCGTCTTGAGGCCAGTCTCTTCGATACAGTGGCAAGCAAGGCAGGCGTCCGCTTAATTGCGCCGGACAGGCCGGGATTCGGTGAATCGGATTTCCAGGAAGGGCGGACTTTTTCAGACTGGCCACGTGATGTTGCTGCATTGGCCGATCACCTGTTGCTGGGACGTTATGCCGTGTTGGGGATTTCCGGTGGCGCGCCCTATGCTGCTGTGTGTGGCATCACGCCGGACAGGCGCTTGCTGCGGCTCGGCATTGTCTGTGGCCTGGGTCCCATCAACCAGGAGGGCGCCGCTACCGGCATGGGCCTGCCCGCCAGGGCGTTCATTGAGTTTTCAAGGTCATCGCCCTCGATGGCGATGTCAATCTATTCACATATTGTGGGTCCCCTGATGCATTTGTTTCCTGCATCGGTCGTTTCCATACTCAACCATGGCGCACCTGAATGTGATCATCGCGTTTTCGATAATGAACACATAAGGAGTGTCTATGTCGAATCATTTCGCGAGGCCTTCCGGCAGGGTGGCGAGGGCCCGGCCGTAGATCTTCATCTTTATACCAGTGACTGGGATTTCGATCTCAAGGACGTCAGCGTGGAAACCTTACTCTGGCATGGTGAGGCCGATCACACGGTGCCGGTCGAGATGGGACGTTATTATGCGGCGTCGATACCGGGATGCCGCGCCAGATTTCTTCCCGGTGAAGGCCACTTCTCACTTCTCGACAAGGTGATGCAGCAGGTGTTTCTGGCATTAAGGGGTATAAGAACGGTCCGCTTTGTGTAGGCCGTCTGTTTAAGTGGCCAGATTCCATTCTATTAATATTGGCCGGCAGTAAAAGCTTAAACCGGCCTCATGGCAAGTCCAGCATTGCCCGCAGACCTGGGCCCCTGGCCAGGCTTATTGTTCCGTTTTCCTGAACCGTTCGGCTTGCGCGAACTGCCGCGCGCCGTTTGTTCATTGGCAGTACCTTGCCGGTTTTTCCCATGGCGACTTTTTGGGGTTCTTTTCGGAGTGCGGTGTGAGTTGCGGGCCACACTGCCAGGTGTGGTTTCACTTACACCTTGATACGGAGTAAAGCCGTCGATTTCCTCGCGTTCGATCCTGCGGCTAATCAGTTGTTCAATGGCATGCAGTTGTTTTTCTTCATCGGCACTGACCAGGGAGATGGCATGTCCGCTGGCGCCGGCGCGGCCGGTGCGGCCTATACGGTGGATATAATCTTCCGCGACATGCGGTAAATCGAAGTTAACGACCTTGGAGAGCTGGATAATATCTATTCCTCTTGAGGCGATATCCGTTGCCACCAGGATCTGAATCCTGTTCTTTTTAAAACCGGCCAGGACCTTCGTGCGCTGTGCCTGGCTTTTATTACCGTGTATGGCCGCCGCCTGGATGTTGTCACGCGACAGGTGCTTGACCAGTTTATCGGCGCCGTGCTTGGTACGGCTGAAGACGAGTGCCTGAAACCAGTTCTCTGAGCGGATCAGGTGGCTGAGTAATTCCGGCTTGCGTGCCTTGTCTACAATATGGACCTTCTGGATTATGGCTGCGACCGTGCTGTTCCGGGGGGAGATATCAATCTCGACCGGTTTGTTCATGATGCCTTTGGCAAGTTGCCGTATTTCGCTGGAGAAGGTGGCGGAGAACATCAGGGTCTGGCGCTGTTTTGGCAGCAGGCCCATGATCTTCTTGATATCGGTGATAAAGCCCATGTCCAGCATACGGTCGGCCTCGTCAAGGACAAGGACCTCCAGGTCGTTGAAGCGGATAACTCCCTGCTGATAAAGGTCGAGCAGGCGGCCCGGTGTAGCGACAAGTACATCCACGCCATGACGTAGTTTCATGATTTGCTGTTTAATGCTTACGCCGCCAAACACTGTCGCCGATCGCACTTGCTGGTATTTGCCATAGTTGACGACACTGTCCAGAACCTGTGCAGCGAGTTCGCGCGTGGGTGTCAGCACCAGTGCGCGCACGTGGTTGGGTCTTGCCGATGATTTGTGGCCGAGTCGTTGTAACACCGGCAAGATGAAGCCGGCAGTCTTACCCGTGCCGGTCTGTGCTGCAGCCATTAAGTCGCGGCCTTCCAATACGGCGGGGATAGCCCGTGCCTGGATCGGTGTTGGCGTGGTATAGCCGGTAGCGCGCACGGCGCGCAGCAGTGATTCGGAGAGTCCGAGTTTTTCAAAAGTCATTCTGTTTTCCTGAAGTTCAAAAGTTTGCCACTGTGCCGGACGCCTTGTCAGGCAGTTCCGATGCAGATGGCTTGAGTGTGGCCCAGTGAAATCTGTCCCTGTTCAAGCGCGCTATAGCGCGTTATATCCGGGGCATGGAGTTAGCTTTGCCGGTTCGTGTGTCCATAAGACACATGCGGCATTCAATAATTGGCTCTCTGAAAGGAGGGACAGTTGGACCCGGTGCAGGGATTGCTATTGATGCCAGGCAAGACCTGATGAGGCAAACTTACAACTAGAGATGACGCACTGGTTCCCGTATTTGGATAACCAGGTACGCGCACTCTAACACATCGAGCTGTATTAAGTACGATTTATTTCTCAAGCCTGCCTTGTGCTGAATTTTCATCAGTATGAACTAGACTTGAATATGTAAATACGCTCACGATAGAGGAGAAAAACAATGGCATACCGGGTTCGCAAGGTAAATTATTGCAAGATGATGGTGCCAAGCCGTGCCGGCCAGGGCGAAAAGATTCTGGGCGCCATCAAGGACGCAGGCATCAACATGTTGGCCTTCACCGGTTTTCCGGCGGGTGGCGGCAAGTCCCAGGTTGATTTTATCGCTGACAAAATGGCACCTATCCGAAAACTGGGGAAAAAGGAAGGCTGGCGTCTTAGTGATATCAAAAAGGCCTTCCTTGTACAGGGCAATGATGAGACAGGAGCAATTCACAAGGTGATCAAACGGATGGCGGATGCGAAGATCAATATTGTCGCGGTAGATGCCGTTGCCGCGGGTGCAGGCCGCTATGGCATGATAATTTGGGTCAAGCCAAAGGACTACCGGGCAGCATCGCGTGTCCTGAATGCAAAGTAAAGACTGTTATTAATCATAAGCTGCCAGTTTATGCCTGATGTATTAAACGCCCTGGTCGTCCTGTTCATTGTCCTCGATCCCGTCGGCGTCGCCTGGATGTTTACCTTGCTGACGGCGAGACTCGATTCAGGCCGACAACGGCGCATGGCTGTTCGCGGTGTCATGCTGGCAACCATTATCATGTTTGTCTTTTTCTTCCTGGGTGACGGCTTGCTGAGATGGATGGGGATCTCTCTCCCGGCCTTCCGTATCGCCGGTGGCATCCTGCTGTTTCTTCTCTCACTCGAGATGGTGTTCGCACGCCAGTCAGGTTTGCGATCAACAACAATGGGCGAGCAACAGGAGGCTGAACAGCGGCAGGACATCTCCGTTTTTCCGTTGGCGTTTCCCCTGCTTGCAGGACCGGGGGCGCTGACCACCGTGTTGTTGATGGCAGGGCAGGTCGATAATGTGACGGAACAGCTTTATATGAGTGGCGTGATCATCGTGATCTGCTCCATTACCTTGGTGTCATTACTACTTGCCCGGCCGATTTCCGTATTGCTCGGGGAAACCGGCGCAAATGTGATCAGCCGCCTGCTCGGCCTGGTCCTGGCCGCCCTGGCTGTACAATACGTGATAGACGGTATACGCCAGAGTTTCTTTGTGTAAACAAAATGAGTTGGAAGATAATTAACAGGAAGTCCATTCATGAAAGCTACGGCTGAATTACAGGTGGTGCCGATTGGCACCGGCGTATCTGTCAGAAAAGAAATAGCCCGCGTTGTCGAACTGCTCCAGGGTCAAGGATTTATCCTTGAGACCCATGCTGCTGGCACCGACATCGAGGGAGAGCTCGAAGAGATCCTTGCCGCTGTCGGAGTTATACACGAGACACTGCACAGGGAAGGAAACGTCCGCCTGATAAGTTTCCTGAAACTCGAAACCAGAACGGACAAACCACCGACACTCGCAGGTAAGCGTCTGTAGAAACCCGCTTAATTCCATGTTGCAGCAGATAGAATTGTGGGGTTTCCTGGCAGGACTTGGGTTGTTCCTGTTGGGGATGTACATGCTCGAGCAGGGCCTGCGCGGTCTGGGTTCCCGCGTGATGAAAAAATTCCTGCGCGAACAGACGAGTTCCCCCATCCGGGGCGTGATAACCGGCACCCTGGTGACCGCCTTCCTGCAAAGCAGTTCACTCGTCGGCCTTATTGTCCTCGCCTTTGTCGGTGCCGGGATCTTCGAGCTGCGCAACGCCCTCGGGATCATCTTCGGCAGTAATCTTGGCACGACCTTTACCGGCTGGATTGTTACCCTGATTGGCTTCAAGCTGAACCTTGGCACCTTTGCCCAGCCCATGCTGGCGCTGGGTGCGCTGGGCACCGTCTTTCTGAAGCAGGGGGAGAAACCGTATTTTTACAGTAATCTGCTGCTCGGTATCGGTCTGTTGCTCATGGGGCTGGGATTGATGACGGGTGCCTTTAATGCGCTTGCGGAAAACGTCGATGTCTCTGTCTTCCAGGGCCGTAACCTGTTTTATTACCTCTTTGCAGGTGTGTTTGTCACGGCGATCATCCAGTCCAGCTCGGTCTCCTTGATGATTATCCTAAGCGCCATGTACACCGGGATTATCGGCTTGAATGAGGCTGCGCCGTTTGTCATCGGCGCCGACCTCGGCACGACCAGTACCGTATTGCTGGGATCATTGAGAGGTCCCAGTGAAAAACGACGGGTTGCGTTCTCACACTTCTTCTTTAACGTGGTGACAGTTATTGTTGCATTGCTGTTATTGCCGGTACTGCTTTATTTTATTACTGGCATTATCGGCCTGACTGATCCCCTCTATGCCACCGTCGCATTTCACTCCCTGTTTAATGTAATCGGTATCCTGTTGTTTCTTCCTTTGGTAGGGCAATTTGCGCGTTTTCTGGAATGGCTGGTGCCTGTTACGGAAGAGGGGATGTGCGTATTCATCAAACAGGTTCCAGCTACGGTGACCGATGCGGCGATTGAAGCGATACGCAAGGAACTGCAGCTTATGTTTGCCCATTCCATGAAGCTGAATTTACATTGTTTCAAGATCGGTATAGAAAACATTTCCAGGGATGAACTGTTTATGAAAACCACACGCATGATTTATGAAGACAGTTATGCCATGTTGAAGCGGACCGGTGGGGAATTGCTCGGCTATACCTACACAGTCCAGAAACACGCACAGGATGAGGAGGATATCCGCAAACTGACACAGTTGAACCATGCCATGCGCAACATCACGTATGCGGCGAAATTTATCAAGGATATCCGCCATAATCTCGCGGAATTTCGCCATTCGGTCTCGACGGTCATCGAGGCGAGTTACTCGGATTTAAGCAACCAGGTAAAACTCAACTATCGTAAACTGGCTGAATTGATTCTGAATAAAAATCCCGAACTGGCCATGGAGCATTATGAAGAACTCAGAAAGGATTTGCGCGCTGGTTATGAACGCTTTCTGCAGGCCATCTACCATGCATCAGCCGAGGCCAGTTTCGAAGATGAAGATATTTCCAGCCTGTTTCATGTTAACCGCGCCATTTATTTTTCAACTTCTGCACTGCTTGAGGCCGCATTCGTGATGTTGACAATAACGGGGGCAAAACCGCCTGAACAGGTCCCGCCTGTTATAGAGCAGGTATAATAAAGCGGTGTTACTGGTCATTATCGATCATTGTACAAGGCTTGGCATGGGAACGTCATAAGGCGTTATACTTGATAAACTGATCAGGATCAGGACGGAATACCTGAACCGAAGCAACATTAGTACGTGGCGGACGGCTATGAAGAATCGTTTTAAAATGACAGGCAAGCCTTTCTACAAGATTTTCTCATTTCTGCTATTTGTAGTGGGTGTGTCCCTGCTTGTTAACGCTGCCGGGCCAGAGGAGCGCAGAGCCATTCTGCTCGATATAAAAGGCCCGGTCAGTCCGGCCACCAAGGATTATGTACACCGTGGGCTTGCAGAGGCCTTTGAAAAGGGCGCGGTGGTCGTCGTCCTGCGCATGGATACTCCCGGCGGGCTCGATACCTCCATGCGTGACATTATCCGTGACATTGTTGCCTCACCGATCCCGGTGATCGTCTATGTTGCGCCCTCCGGTGCGCGTGCCGCCAGCGCCGGCACCTATATCATGTATGCCTCACACATTGCCGCCATGGCACCGGGTACCAATCTGGGCGCCGCGACGCCCGTACAGATTGGCGGGATGCCCGATCTGAAACCGCCCACCCTGCCTGAACAGCAGAAGAAAAAGGACACCAAAGACGAGGAAAAGACCAGTGAAGAAGAGGAGGGAGCAGACAAAGGAAATGGTGCGGTACCGGAAACGGCGGATGCCATGACGAAAAAGATGATTAATGATTCCATCGCATACATCCGGAGTCTTGCGGAGATGCGCGGGCGCAATGTCGAATGGGCGGAAAAGGCCGTTAGGGAAGCAGCCAGCCTGTCCTCGGAACAGGCGTTGAGCCAGGGCGTTATTGACGTCATTGCCTACGATATCGATGACCTGTTTGAAAAGGTTAATGGCTGGAATGTGACTATCAACGGCAGGGAGCAGGTACTGGATACCAGTAACCTCATCACAGAAAAGATCGAGCCGGACTGGCGCAATGAATTGCTTTCTGTAATCACCGATCCGAATATTGCCTATATATTAATGTTGCTAGGGATTTATGGATTGTTCTTTGAATTCGTCAATCCGGGTTACCTGGTGCCGGGCGTTACGGGCGCCATCTGCCTGTTACTGGCCCTCTTTGCCCTGCAGGTTTTGCCGGTGAACTATGCAGGCGTGTTGCTAATCCTGCTCGGTATAATCTTCATGGTGGCTGAACTCTTCGCGCCGAGTTTCGGAGCGCTGGGTATAGGTGGCGTCGTCTCATTCATTATCGGTTCGGTGATCCTGTTTGATACTGACGGCAGCGAACTCAGGGTTGCCATCCCCTTAATCATTACTGTCTCCGCGGTCACGGCAGGGTTTTTCCTGATTGCGATCAGGATGGTGTTTTCTGCACACCGGAAACCGGTCGTCAGCGGGGCGGAAGAGATGGTAGGCAGTATCGGCGAGGTGATGGAAGATTTCGATGAAAAAGGCCATATCCGGATCCATGGCGAGACCTGGCGGGTGATTACAAGCGTGCCCGTCAAGCGTGGTAACCGGGTCAAAGTAACTGGAATAGACGGGTTGACCCTGAAAGTTGAACCGGTCGAGGAGGGAGTTAAATGACAATAACCATGATTGCTTATATTTTCTTTGCGGTAATTCTTATCCTGCCCATGATCATCAAGGTCATGCGCGAGTATGAACGTGCAGTCGTCTTCACATTCGGCCGTTTCACCTCAGTGAAGGGTCCCGGTCTGATAATCATCATCCCCCTGGTCCAGCAGATCGTGCGCGTGGACCTGCGAACAATTGTCATGGACGTCCCCAGCCAGGACGTCATTTCACGGGACAATGTCTCAGTAAAGGTCAACGCCGTGGTCTATTTTCGGGTCATGGACCCGGAACGCGCCATTATCCAGGTGGAGAACTACCATGATGCGACCAGCCAGCTGGCGCAAACTACCCTGCGATCAGTACTGGGCCAGCATGAGCTGGACGAGATGCTGGCCGAGAGAGAGAAATTGAACAGGGACATCCAGCAGATACTGGATGAACAAACCGACGCCTGGGGTATCAAGGTGTCCAATGTCGAGATCAAGCACGTCGATATTGATGAAAGCATGATCCGTGCTATCGCCAGGCAGGCCGAGGCGGAGCGAGAACGCCGCGCCAAGGTCATACATGCAGAAGGTGAACTGCAGGCCTCGACCAAGCTGCTGGAGGCGGCTAATATTTTGTCAACAAACCCGCAAAGCATACAGTTGCGTTACCTGCAGACCCTGACGGAGATCGCAGGCGAGAAAAACTCGACCATCGCCTTCCCTGTGCCAATCGATCTACTGACGATCTTCTTTGAAAAGATCTCTAAGAAATAGTTGCCTGGTAAAGCAAGATGAAGGCAAATGCAGGCATACCAGAATCCGGGCCGTTAATGGCCGGAGAGATCGGGATCTTGCAAAACATGAATCGCACGGCGTTGAATGGCCTGATTGCCGAGGTGACCGGCGGGTTGCGGAGGCGCTTGCTTTACAGTCTTACCAATCCTGCGGATTCAGAGATATGCCTGGCATACAAGGTACGGATCCCCGGCTATCCGGTAACACATAACAGAATTGAATGGTGCGTAAAGGCATTCCAGTTGCGCCACATCAACCGGCCGGGTGATGTACTGTGGCAGGACCGTGAACAAGAATTAACGGCCTGAGGAAAAAGAAACCCTGTGCTGGTGACATTCAAATGCAAGGCCTATGGTGAATTTACCATGTTTGGTGATGTCGCCGATAAGTTGATAAAGATGATGGGCCATAGCGGTACGGTGCCCGGTGCACTCAGTGCCGAGGATGTACCTGCAGCACTGGCACGGTTGAAACAGGCCATTGAGTCGGCAGAAGAATCGGAAATGGAAATACCGGCCGCTGAAGAGAATAATGATGAGGAGGAACCCCCGATCAGTCTGAGTCTACGGGCATTTCCACTGCTTGAAATGCTAACTGCCGCCGCCAGGGAAAATACATATGTAATGTGGTACGAGCAGTAGTCAATCCATTGCCGTTACCACGTAACGTGTTCAGCTTAACCGCATTTAGATTCGCCACAGTTAAGGCAGGTCAGGCACCCGTCCAGCATGATCATGGCCTTGGTCAGACACTTATTACATAATTCAGCACCTTCAGGGAAATCACCGGAGGAACTGCTATCTGTCACCCCTGTTTTCCGCGCGTATTCTTTTGTTTTTTCCTTAATTAAATTTTTCTGGTGTTCATCAAGTTCGGCTTTTTTAAGGATACCAATGGTACGTAGATGATATTCCAGCACATCGCCAATCTCGGCAACCAGTGATGGCATAAATTTCCCGCCTTTTTTGAAATAACCGCCGTGGGGATCAAAAACTGATCGTAATTCCTCTACCATAAAGGTGACATCACCACCTTTGCGAAAAACGGCGGAGATAATTCTGGTCAAAGCGACGATCCATTGGAAATGGTCCATGTTTTTCGAATTAATAAACATTTCAAAAGGGCGCCGAACCTCATGTTCTGTACCGGGATTAAGAATGATATCGTTGATTGTGACGTATAGTGCATGCTCGGATAACGGTGTTGTAATCTTGTAAGTTGAACCATGTAAGGTAGGTGGACGCTCGAGCCTTTCATGCATTTGCACTACATTATTATTATCCTCTGCCCGCCTGTTTTGATTTTCATTTTGCGATGGTTTTTCCCCGTTATCCTTTACCACATTGTATCCGGTAATCTTTTTATCAATCTTTTTGGCCATGCGGATTCCCCCGTTATAATTTCCCGTATTGCCCTTCCTTCAATGCATCATACAGGTTGGCCGCTGTATGTATCTCTCCATCATATTCAATTTCTTCATTACCCTTTGCCTCAATGATGTCCCCATTCTCCAGGGTGAATTGATATGTCGTGTTTTCCAAATCCCTGTTTTTGACGAGTACTCCCTGAAATACCTCAGGGTTAAAACGAAATGTTGTACAGCCTTTAAGTCCCTTTTCATATGCATAACGGTAAATATCCTTGAAGTCATTGTAAGGATAATCTGTTGAGACATTTGCTGTTTTGGATATGGAGGAATCGATCCATGACTGTGCTGCTGCCTGAATATCAACATGCTGTTTCGGAGTAATATCATCGCTTGTCACAAAGTAGTCCGGCAACCGCTCATCAGGGCATTCAGAATGTGGTGATACTTGTGAATTGATCAGCTGACGATAAGCAAGTAGCTCGTACGAAAATACATCAACCTTTTCCTTGGTTTTTTTACCCTGGCGAATAATATTACGTGAGTAATGATGAGCAAAACTGGGTTCAATGCCATTGCTCGCATTATTGGCTATGGACAATGAAATGGTTCCTGTCGGTGCGATTGAGCTATGATGGGTGAAACGTGCGCCTGTATTTTCCAGTTCTTTAATCAGGCTTGGATCTAGCTGTCCTATTTTTTGCATATACCGGCTGTAACGCGCATGTAGCACCGCTCCTTTAATCTCGTCTCCTGCCATATAACCATCTTCAGCCATTTCCGGGCGTTGTTGTAACATGCTCTCCGTTACAATAAATGTTTCTTCCAGAATAGGGGCAGGTCCTTTTTCTCTTGCAAGTTCCAGTCCCACCTGCCAACCGGTAATGGCAAGCACCTTGCTTACTTCCTCAGTGAAGTCCAGTGATGCCTGTCCCCCGTATTTCATTTTCATCATTGTCAGTGCAGAACCCAGGCCGAGGAAACCCATGCCATGTCGGCGTTTATATGATATTTCTTTTTGTTGTTCCGGTAGCGGCAAGCCGTTGATTTCGACAACATTGTCCAGCATGCGTGTAAAGATTCTTACAACTTCCCTGAATTTATCCCAGTCGAAACGGGCTTCATCGGAAAACGGCTCAATAACAAACTGCGTCAAATTTATCGAGCCAAGCAAACAGGCTCCATATTCAGGCAATGGTTGTTCGCCACAGGGATTTGTGGCCCGGATATTTTCACAGAACCAGTTGTTGTTTAATTCGTTTACCCGGTCAATCAGAATAAACCCCGGCTCCGCATAATCGTATGTGGATGACATGATTGCTTCCCAGAGTTGACGCGCAGGCATGGTTTTGTAAACTCGGCAGGCAACCTTGCCTGATGTATTGACGATATAATTTTCCTTTGTTGGCCAGTCACGCCAGACAATACAATCCGTATTTTCAAAATCAATGTCTTCCCGTTGCAAATCCGAATCATGTAGAGGGAATACCAGTTTCCACGGGGCATTATTTGCTACTGCCTGCATAAATTCTTCTGTGATAAGCAAGGAAAAGTTGAATTGCCGTAAACGACCGTCTTCACGCTTTGCTCGGATAAAATCCAGTACATCAGGATGGCTAATATCAAAAGTGGCCATTTGTGCACCACGGCGCCCACCAGCGGAAGAAACCGTGCAGCACATCTTGTCATAGATCTCCATAAAGGAAAGTGGACCGGAAGTATAGGCACCTGGACCTGTTACATAATCGCCTTTCGGTCGAAGAGTGGAAAATTCATAACCGATTCCACAGCCTGCTTTCAATGTCAACCCTGCATCATGCAGTTTTTGCAGAATTGAATCCATGGAATCATGGATTGTACCGGAAACCGTGCAATTGATTGTCGAGGTATTTGGCTTGTAATAATCGGCGCCTACATTTGAAATTATTCTCCCTGCGGGAATGGCGCCGTGTTGCAAGGCCCATAAAAATTTCTCATACCAATATTTTTGCTGTTCTTCACCCTTTTCCAGATCAGACAGGGCATGCGCAATGCGCATGTAAGTATCATTGATGGTTTTATCGATTGGTGTGCCGTCTTTTTTCTTGAGGCGGTATTTTTGATTCCAGATATCTATTGAGGCTGGTTGATATGGAATTTCCCTGCCTGGGTCCGAATGGATATCTGCAGAACTAACCCCTTTATGTTTCATGTCTTGTTATTCGGAGATAATTGGTGTCGAAAAAACGTGAGATTGCACTTTAAATTAGAAAATTAATCACTTGTTTGATTTGGATCAATTATTGATATGTTAAATTTTATGAGACTTATTCTAAACGGCGTATCTGATTGCCTTGCCTTCCTTGTGCTTGGTGATTCTTATTGTCAGGGCATTTCCACAGCTTGATATACTCACTGCCGCCGCCAGGGAAAAGACCAATACGATCGGGAATAAGCCCTGGCAGCCGGGCCAGCCGGTCTCTTCTGAAAATATATGTGGTGTTTTAATCAAGGAACCGCTAGACTGATAAGGCTACATTCTATCCTGGTTCTTGTCAGAAGTTCTTTCCAAGTTTCTCCTGTTAATTACCTCGTAAGACTTGTAACACTTTCTTTTAATAATTTTGATGAGGTAATCATTATGGCTACAGGAACCGTTAAATGGTTTAACGAATCCAAGGGCTTCGGCTTTATTACTCCTTCCGATGGCAGTAAGGACGTTTTTGTTCACTTTTCTGCTATCGCGGCTTCAGGTTTCCGCACGCTGGCTGACGGCCAGCAGGTGACCTTCGACGTGGAGAATGGACCCAAAGGCCCGCAGGCACTGAACGTCCAGGCTTAACGGTCTTTTATTTCAGTGTCACAAATAAGCCCTGCGAGCTATCGCAGGGTTTGTTTTTTATCAATTCAGGAGGGGGGGTCAATATGAAAAAAATCTTTGTCGGCAGCTTACCGCCCACTACCACTGAAGATTCTCTGCAGGAAATGTTTTCGCAATACGGCAGGGTGCGTTCCATCAAGATTGCCAAGGACCTGTTCTCAGGTGTGTGCAGGGGCTTCGGATTTGTCGAGATGGAAGGCCATGAGGCCCGCGCCGCCATCAGCGCACTGGACGGCAAGTCCTATGAAGGCAAGTACCTAAAAGTAAGATTTGAAGAAGAGCGTTCCAGGGGCCAAAAGGGCAGGCACCGTTAGAAAAGTCTGCCCCTGAACCATAAATGATGTCCAGGGAAGGCCGCGCTGTAATCCGCTAAAAATCCATCCGGCTTTGTTCTATGCTTACCCATCATGGCCTTGCAACGACTCCTAATTAACCTGCTTGTCCTGTGTGGCCTTATCTGCATTATTTTTCCGGGCGTGTTGGCAGAACCGGAAAGGAGAGAGAACATGAGTATGTCCCTGTCATCACCTGCATTCGAACATAAAGGCAGCATTCCTGCCGAATATACCTGCGACGGCAAGGATGTTTCCCCCGAACTAAACTGGAAGGATATCCCCGATAACGCCCAGAGCCTGGTCCTGATCGTGGACGACCCGGATGCACCCGATCCGGCGGCTCCCAAGATAATCTGGGTGCATTGGATTTTGTATAACCTGCCGGTCCACACGATCGGGCTTGCGAAAGGCGTTCGGGATGGTGACTTGCCGATGGGGACGCTGCATGGGCTGAATAACTGGAACAGTACCGGTTACAATGGCCCCTGTCCTCCAGTCGGCCGGCACCGTTATTTTTTTAAACTCTATGCCCTGGATACGGAACTACCCGATCTGTCACGGCCCAACAAGGCCAAACTCATAAAAGCCATGGAGGGACATTTGATTGAAAAGGCCGTATTGCTGGGGACCTATCAGCATTAATTATGGTCCGGTTTCGCGGTGATCCGGGAACCCGGATCACCGCAACAGTCATCACGCAAGTCCTTCCTGTGTAACGGTATTGCGCCGTATTAATAATATGAAGATCAGGACATGGGTCATTACCAGGAAGGGTACGATGGTAGCCGGAATCCAGAAGGTAGCCCCCAGATGCCCATCGGGCGTATACAGAATCCCCCTTGCGACCGCGTTCAGCAGGTCGAGCAGTCCCCAGATGTTAAACAGCCAAACCGTTAGCAGGCCTGTCTTGAGGTTAATGTGCAGGGCGGCCAATGCTGCGAAGGCCAGCAGTGCGGCAATCAGATCGCCGTAGGCCGCAGGATCGGCAAACCGCGGATCGAGTGCCTCGGTTGTCACACCGGGGACCAGAAACATGAGGCCGACGTAGCGAAAACAGTGAAACAGGATTAACGGCTTCAGGGCCGCGGTGATAGTCCAGCGGCTGATCTCCGGCCAGATATACCAGCGGGCGATCAGTAGCCAGGCAAGTAGTGACAAGGTAATGCTCACGGGTAATATCAGATCTACAGGCATAACACACCCCCATCATCAGGTTTATTAATTGTCCCTGGTGTGTCGGATGAAACGGGGAAACCTTACAGACTGTTTGTAATTTATTGGGGACCGAGTTTCTGTTTCAACCGTTCTCTGGCCTCGTCACCCAGAGACTGGTCCTGATTTCGCGGCAGGTTATCGTCCGCCCTGGCCGATGCACTGTGCATGAAATCTAGTTGTTTCCTGTAACTGGTGCAGGGCGGACAAAACCTAAGGTGTATCCTGAGGGCGATTCGCTCCGGGAGGCTCAGCGGCCTGTCCAGTGACTCGGACAATCGCCGGGAGATTACTTTGCACTTGAATACGTTGAGCATATCAATTCGAAAACCATTTGATTTCCAGACATTGCCGCAATTGCAGGCGGGCTCTGGAGAGCATGGCCCACAGATTATTCCGGCTGCTGATATTCAATGTCCTGATCAGTTCCTCTGTCTCCACGCCGTCAAACTCACGTAATATATAAGGGATACGCAGTTTATCTGGCAACCTGTCAATGCAATCGCTCATGGCATGCCAGAATTCATCCTGTTCCAGGGACCGTTCCGGGTCTGCCCAATCACCCGGCCATCGCAACCAGTTGCCTGACTGATCAAACCAGTCTTGCTGGCTATCAGATAGTGGTGGTACTTCAGGCAGGGGTAGTTCCCGCGCAGCTTGCCGGAAGTGATCAAGTACCTTGTGTTTCAATATTCCTGTCAACCAGGTTCGCTCCGTCGATTCACCACGGAATGTGTCCTTTGCCTTAATCGCCGTAAGCAGTGTTTCCTGCACCAGGTCCTCTGCCGTACTGGCCTCCCGTACCCGTCGGAGGGCGTAGGCATACAGTGCGTCGCCGTGTTCGTCCAGCCACTTTTCCGGATCCAACCAGTTAATCTCCCCGCCTGTTGACGGCCCCAGTCTAGTTTCGGGCAGTGGGGATGACAAGGATATACCTCTAAGATATGTCGTAGCGGTGGAAGGAAACTTACAATCATTGTAAAAAAAATCCGCTTTTGACCAGGAGGAACCGGTCAAAAGCGGTTAAGGCCATTGCAGCTGTATCAGACGGCCCTTGGCAATGTAAGAGGCGCGGTAGGGCGTTCATCCTCCGGTCCGGGCCTTGAGACTTCCTTGCCGATCAGCATGTCGATGATGCGTGCGGATGCCCCCTTGTAAAAACCGCATTCGATGTTGTTCAGGGTTTGCGGATTGATATAGGTCCCGAACAGCATGTCGATGAACGGCAGGTCGGCGTAATTGTACTGGTGGATCTGTGCGCCATGATGAATGTTATGACTTTCAGGGCGCTGGATGATGTAGCCCAGCCAGTGCGGGGTGGTAATGTTCGCATGCTGGAACATGGCGTTGAACGTTAGGAACAGCGTACCGACCACGGCCGACTCGATCGAGAGCCCCAGCAAGGGAAAGAACACCAGGCTGCTGATGCTGGTGAACATGGCCGCATCAAACGGGTGCAGGTAATAAGCCCCGAAGGCGTCCAGACTTTCGGCGCTGTGGTGCATCTGGTGGCCGGCGCGCCAGAGCCAGTTCCAGCTGTGCGCGGCGCGGTGATAAGCATAGTGCAGGAATTCATATACCAGTACACCGATTATGGCGCCACTGAAGATCCCCAGGCCACGCAGATCAAAGAGATGGTAATCGCCGAACAAGTTTCCCCACAAAAGGGCGACTTCACCGGTAAAGAAAAAGATTGCCGCGGTGACCAGCGCACCACGCAACCGCCAGTGGCGGGTCTTGTTGTAGCGGCGTTTCTGAACGATAAAATCCAGTAAGAGAAATCCCGGTATCAGGGCAAGTGTCAGTGTTTCGAGTAACTCAGTCATTGTATTGGCCTCCCATTAATAAAACATACTAAATGGTATGTTTTATACATTGTAGACCATTTTTTTAAAAAAACAATACTAATTAGTATGTTTTTTGATAATGTGTAAATATATATATACTACAATAAGATATATGTGTTAATCAGGAATAATTTAGAACAGACAGGAGTTTACACGTACCAATAAGTATGTTTATATAGCGGTATGGGCAAGAAAGGCGAAACAACCCGGACACGAATACTGGATACCGCCCAGGCCATGATCCTGGATCTGGGGTATTCAGGGATGTCCATCGACAAACTGATCTCCCATCTCGGGATGACCAAGGGGGCCTTTTTCCATCATTTTAAAAACAAGGACGAACTGGCAACGGCGTTGATTGAGCGTTTCTCACAGCAAGGGGTGGACCTGTTTAATGAAAGCCTCGCGCGCGCCAGGAAATTCAGCGACGATCCCCTGCAACAGTTGATGATCCTGATCGGGCAATATGAAGAGATCTTTGAGGGTCTGACAGAACCCTACCCGGGATGCCTGCTCGCCTCCTATGTCTATGAGTTACAGCAGTTCAGGGAAGATACACTTGAGATTATTAACCGGGAATTCCTACTTTCCCGCAGGGAACTCGGCAAACTCATCGGGGAGATTATGAAAAAATACCCGCCCCGGTTAGAAGTGGATATCGAATCACTGGCGGACGGTTTTATGTCGCTCTTCGAAGGGGCTTTCGTGTTATCCAAGTCCCTTAAGGAGGCGGATATCACCATTAACCAGCTGCGGCATTACAAAAATTATCTACGACTCCTTTTTGATCCTAGCCTTGCTGCCTGATCGCTACCGGGCTTCATCGTGGTCGATGTATTTTGCCAGGTAGGAATCAATCGAGTAAGTTTTACCACTATAGGTCTTCTTGTAGAGACCGAGCCAGACCTCATCACCTTCAACCGCGATGGCGCTGACATAATAATCTCCGGGGATCCCTTTAATATCTCTTCGACTTTGCGTGGCCCTGTCGATCCGGATGAGCGGGGAGGAGGAAGAGGGCGAGGCCAGCCAGACAGCTCTTTTGCTAAGCGCAATGCGGTTGCCGCTGCCATAAGGCCGTGCGGACTGCCATTGACCTGTCTGAGGATCAAAGAGGCTCAGTTTTTCATGCTTGATGGAATGGCTGACCCAGACCTGGTCTCCATCACCCACTACATCACGGCCAAAGCCACTGTTCAGACCGTCATCTTCCTCGTAGAGAATTTCCTCTCCGGTCTGCGGCTTGTAACGTAATACGCCGCAGGGAATGGCCTTGACGCTACTGGTGCCTTGTATGCCGACGCCGAAGTGAAAATGCACTGTACCCTGTTGTGCAATCCAGATTTCATTGTCGATGGCGCGCATGTAGGCCTCTGAACAAAGCCGGCTCTGGATAGGGATATCTTCGGATACCCATTGGTCGTTGATTAGTGAGAACTTGTTAAGCGTCCTGTCCAGCGGCCGTTGCCACAATACGCCATTCAGCCAGGTTTGTGAGATGACGTTATGGCCGAGTATCTGCCAGGTTTTTGAATGGACATCGAACAGATAATTACCGGCATAGGTCCCGCCGGTACTGTCCCGGGCAACCAGGACGTCCGTGGCCAGGAGGCCATTTTCCAGGGATAGTTCCCGCACCCACTCGAAAGGCGCATGGCTGAATTGCCGGTACTGGATGGCGTACGCGCCCTCGGAATAGGCCAGCAGGCCCTTGCCTGAGCCGATCCAGATCCGCTCATTATCGACGACGATATCGTGGATATAGGCCTCCCGCAGCTCGGGGGAGAATGAATAGAGCAAGATTTCACCGCTTTCCCGGGTCCGGGGTAGTGCCAGGGAATTTTGTAATGGCGCAGGCACCAGTAAGGGTGCGCTGGTGGCATCGCTGGCCTGGCGTGCGGAGTAGAAGTGATAGGCCATCCAGAGACCAAAAGCTGGGATGATGGACGCGACAACGGCCACGGCCAGCCATTGGCCGATGGACAATTGCTTTTTCCCCATTGTTCTCCTCCTTTTTTATTTCTGACTCTCACCGGTGATGATGGTTCATGCCCGGGTATCTGTAAGCTACCAACAAACTAACGGGAATTTTGATTCTATCTGACTTAAGATAGGTAGCCAGATTATGAAGACACTCCCCGATTATCTCCGTGATAATTTATCGATAATTTCCATCGGCCTTAATCCTTCACCGGTATCCGTTAAGGCAGGGTACTATTTTGCTAATCCAAGGAACCGTTTCTGGAAGGCCCTGAACGGTTCACGGCTTGTCAATGCGCCACTCGAGCCGGGTGAGGCGGCCATGCAAACGTTGTTCAAACAGTACAATATCGGGTTCACCGACCTGGTCAAAAGGCCCACCCGCATGGGAAACGAATTGCGCGCATCCGATTACCGGGACGGGGCTGCCTTGCTCAGGGAGAAAATTATGCAGTATCAACCCGTGATCGCCTGGTTTCACGGCAAGGGGACCTGGCAGCAGTACCTGAAGTATGCCGAGGGTATCAAAAGGAAGGTTAACATCGGTGCACAGAAAGACCTGATTGGCAGGTCGCGCGTCTTCGTGACACCCAACCCCAGCCCTGCCAATGCCGGCTATACTCTGGATGACCTCATCCGTTCCTATAACGAGATGGTTAGTTTCAGAGTCCGGGAGGCGTTCGGTCTCGGGCCGGTCTAGTTTAACCGGAGAGAGGTTTCTCCTGGATCGTGAACAACCTGCCTTCATGATATCGTCCAGGAACAGCACATGATGTCATCTGTCAGCTTCCGGTTTTATGAAGAGTTGAATGATTTTCTGCCTCCCAGGCGAAGAAAACGGGATTTTACCATTCCCTTCCGGCCCTCAAATTCGATCAAGGACATGATCGAATCGGTGGGGGTCCCCCATACCGAGGTGGACCTGATCCTGGTGAATGGTGAATCAGTGGATTTTTCATATATTGTCTGTCCCGGTGATCGCATCAGCGTTTACCCTGTGTTTGAGGCGTTCGATATTTCCGGCCTGAATCATCTCCGGCCGGAACCCCTGCGCAGGACGCGCTTCGTACTCGACACCCATCTTGGTAAGCTGGCCCGCTACCTACGTCTGCTGGGTTTTGATACTTTGTACAATAATGATTACACCGATGCGGAACTGGCGGAGATAGCAGCGAAGGGAGACAAGCGGATCCTGCTCACCCGCGATCACGGCTTACTGAAGCGCAAAATGGTAAGCCACGGTTATTTTGTGCGGGAAGACAAACCAGAAAAGCAGGTAAAGGAGGTATTGTCCCGCTTTGATTTGCGTAACGCTGTCAGACCGTTCAGGCGCTGCACCCAGTGTAACGGTCTGATTAGACCGGCAGATAAACAACAGGTGCTGGAACATGTGCCGGAGCGGGTGGCAGAGAAGCTTGATGTCTTTACCCGCTGTGATACTTGTTCCCGTGTGTACTGGAAGGGCAGCCATTATGATCATATGGTGAAGATAATTGATGGCCTGCTGCGTGATATAGAATGAAAACCTGATACCATGGGTAAAACGCTAGTCATCATAGGCCTGATACTTGTAGCGGTGGGCATCATCGTGCAGTTCCTGCCGCAGGGCAGCCTTCCGCGTCTACCCGGTGATATCTATATCAAGAAGGAAAATTTCAGCTTTTACTTTCCCCTGGGATGGTGCGTATTGATCAGCATCGTGGCTAGCCTAATCTTCTGGTTGGTCGGCAAGTAAATACCGTCAGGCAGCTAATATAAAATTCACTTTAGACAATAATATACACAGGAGAAATCAATATGCATTACGTCATATCAGCAACTTGGGGGCCAACGGACACGACCCGGGCCTCACTACCGTTTATCTTTGCGACGTCGGCCCTGCAGGCCGGAGATACGGTGATGATCATGCTGTTTCATGATGCAGTGACGATCGCCGTGGAAGGTTCGCACCAGAAGATGGTACCGTTTGGCCCGCCACCGCGATTTGAAGAGGTCTTCGCCAGTAACAATGCGGAGGTCCTGGTCTGCAAACCCTGCGCCGAGGCGCGTGGTATTACGGAAAACATGCTGTTGAAAAACTGCCGTGTCGGTGGCATGAATGATTTTTACCAACACGCCTCGCGCGACGACAGCAAGGTTGTATCATTTTAGACAGCAGGCATAGCTTTAATTACTTATTAATGTTTAACGCAATAAAAAATTTTTTTGATGAACACCTGTCAGCGGAAAGCGTACAGGAGACCGGGCATGATCTGAAGTTGGCGACTGCGGCGCTGCTGATCGAGATGATGCAACAGGATCACAAGGTGCTTCCGGAGGAACGCGAGGCAGTGAAGGCTTCATTGAAACAAAAATTTGACCTGGATGATGAAGAAACTGATCAGTTGTTTGAATTGGCTGCGGAAGAAGCCGGGGAGGCAACGGATTTTCATCAGTTTACCAATCTGATTGCCCGTCACTATTCAGCAGAGCAAAAGATCAAGGTGGTGGAATACCTCTGGACAGTGGCCTATGCAGACGGCCATTGTGACCCGCAAGAAGAACACCTGGTCCGGCGCCTGTCTGATCTGATCTATGTGCCGCACCGGGAGATGATCAGGGCTCGACATAAGGTTGAAAAACAGATGCAGTCCTCCGATGGATGTTAAAAGCACAGTGAAGCGTGATTATATTTATGTGGATGACGCTGCATCACTGGTCTGTGTCTGTGAGCGGCTTAGATATTCGACCTGGTTGGCGATCGATACAGAGTTTGAACGCGTGAGCACCTATTATCCGGAACTGTGCCTGCTGCAGATCGCGAACGGTACAGAGGTGGTAATTATCGACCCACTGGCGATCGATGATCTGGAACCATTGTTTGCCCTGCTATATGACAACGCTATCACCAAGGTTTTTCACAGTGCCCGCCAGGACCTTGAATTATTCTTTCACCTCAAAGGGAAGGTCCCCCTGCCATTGTTTGATACTCAGCTGGCGGCGCCACTACTCGATTATGATGCCACCATGGGCTACGCCAATCTGGTCAAGGCGATGCTGGGAGTAGAACTGAGCAAGTCGCAGACACGTACCAACTGGAAACGGCGGCCCCTGAAGGAAAAGCAACTCCGTTATGCGGCGGACGATGTGATTTACCTGGGTCGGATCTACGAGATCATGTTTGAGAAATTGGCTGCAAGCGGGCAACTGGAATCACTGGGGCAGCAGCTTGCGGCCCTGGCCCGGCCCGAGGTCTATGTCCCGGACCCTGCGGACCAGTGGGTGAAGATCCGCGAGGCGAAGCGATTTTCGGGCACAAACCTGTCGGTGTTGCAACAGCTCACCAGTTGGCGGGAGGAAACGGCCCGCAGTGAAAACCTGCCGCGTAAATGGGTATTACCGGACAGGGCCATTATCGATATGGCGCGGTTGTTACCAACGGATGCAGATGCACTCGCGGAGGTAAAAAGTGTGACCACAGAGGCCCGGCAGAAATACGGGCCAGCACTCTTGTCACGGATCGTGGAGGCGCAGCGCATGCCGCCACGACCTGTGCCCGCGGCACGAATTACGCCGGTTTGAGGCCGTGATGCTGAAGTTGAGAGAGAAGCACTTTGATAACATGGCGGTAAAATTACGGCTCCTGATTTTCAGCACGGTAGTCTGGTCTGCAGCGTGGCTGACGGCCTGTGGCGATGAAACGCCACAGCTGGCGACCCTGCCTGCCGACGCCGTAATCCTGGCCTTCGGTGACAGCCTCACCTATGGCACGGGCGCACGGGAAGCCGAGAGTTATCCTGCCATACTGGAGGCGCTGAGTGGACGCGAAGTGATAAACGCCGGTATGCCGGGTGAATTGTCGGCAAGCGGATTGCGGCGTCTGCCTGCGCTGCTGGAGGAATACCAGCCGGACCTGTTAATCCTGTGTCACGGCGGTAATGACATCCTGCGTAAAAAGGACCTCAACGTGATGCAGGGTAATCTCCGGCAGATGATTCGGCTGGCGCAGGCCGAGCGGGTGCCGGTAGTCTTGCTCGGTGTACCGAAGTTTGGCCTGTTATTATCGGCCGCGGAACAATACCGTGCGATCGCCGATGGCACCGGCGTGGTCTACCTCGAGGATCTTGTACCTGGCATTCTCAGGGAAAGCGAGTTGAAATCCGACCCGGTGCATCCAAATCGCGCCGGTTACCGGCGCATGGCCGAGGCAATCTATGCCACATTGCGGGAGACAGGCGCGCTTTAGGCAATTATCTGGACAAGGCCTGTTTGATCTTCAGATCCATGTTCTGTTTAACAAGAATATCAGGCACACCGGTGGGCCGTTTGTAGATCACCTTTTTGTCCTTGTCGATAATATATACACCGGGTGTTGCCTTGACTCCCCATTCTTCGGCTACCAAATCGCCATCAAGTAACATGGTGTAAGAGAAGTCCTTTTCCTCGAACAGGGCAACCGGATCGCGCTTACCGTCTTCGAAGGCATCGATGGCATAAAATTTCAGGCCTTTACTCCGGTACTTGCGGTAAATGACTTCGAGGTGCGGCATGAGCGTGGCGCAATAGGGGCTCCCGCTTGCCCAGAACAGTATGACAGAAACGCGGTCCTTGCTGTCCTTGTAATACTCTACAGTCTTCCCATCCTTATCCTTTAATGTCCAGTCGGGTGCGGTATCACCTATCTTTAATGTTCCTGCCAGTACAGGTGAGAGCGGCAGTAAGGCGAGTAAAAATGTCATCATGTATCGCATGTGGTATATCACCTTAAAATTTTGGTATTAGAACCCCCGACCAACACAGAGTTCATTATTCATAGAGCAGTTACCTGGACGTTAACATTCAGGGTCGGGGTTTGTGAGTCACCGACAAAACTGCCGGATACGGGCGGGATCCTTTCGGGATGGCGTGATACCGCAACGGCGATATGCTTGCTTGCCGTTAGTTCTCCGGTGGTCGGGTCAAAGCCCTTCCAGCCAGCCCCCGGCAGGTAGACCTCGGCCCAGGCATGCGTGGCGGCATTCTCCATCTCGGTCTGCGGAGCATGCACATAACCGCTGACAAACCGGCTGGCGAGTCCCAGTTGGCGGCAGGCCTCGATAAAAAGTGTGGCGTAATCGCGGCAGGAGCCACTGCCCGATGCCAGGGTAACGGAAGGGGATTGGACGCCCGCTTCCTCGCGGATAACATAGCGGATATTTTCATTCAGCCACTTACTCATGCGTTCCAGCAGGACATAGGTCTCGATGGTAGTCCCGGCAACACCGAGCAGCTTGAGCCAGTCCTTGATGACCTCCCGCTGTTTCGGGAAGTTCGGTTTCAGAAACGGCAGCAGGTCTGTTTCTTCATAGGGCTGGTACTTGAATGGAAAATTGACCGCATAATCTTCCACGATGAAATCAAGAGGTGCCTCATCGTAATGAGCAATTATCACCTCAGTGTAGATGGAAAGCCGGTTTGCAGGTTCATGAAAATTCACTGTTGCGACGGAATTATTATATACGTCACGCGTCCAGTGAACATCGTGTGTAGGGAAGATGTCGAGGGTAGAGGATTCTATGCGGGTATCATGTCCTTCGCGCGGACGGATCAGCAGCCGGTGGGGTTCCAGCGTTACCTCACCAGTGAATTGATATTCCGTGAGATGTGAAACCTTCAGGCGTTGCATTTATTGAGTTTGTCCCATTCCGATAAGCTTGATGGTTACCGGCGTTTGTGTTTTATCATTAAAGTAATCGATGACCCCATTGCGAAATGTTGACACATCGATCCCCAGGTAGATACCTTTAATTTGTTTCATCTTAGTAAGTCCTTCTGTGGACATGCGCTGGGCGACGTCCGTAAAACCCTGATGCTTTTTCAGGTGTGCCACGGAGATCTGGATCAGGCCCTGGATGAACTGGCCGGTCTCAGTCGTCCTGCCGGCGGTGTGCCAGACGGCCTCCAGGGATTCGTGTGCCTCCCACCAGAAGCCGTAATTGAACAGGTCGATGCCATAGAGATAGGCATCACATTGTTGCCACTCCCGGGCATTGAAGACTTCAGGGTCTTCGAAATGCTGATTGTAGGAATGACCCTCTGGGTCGCGTATCGGGTGTGGCTTTTGCCCTGGCACATAGGCGTATGCCGGAAACGGGCGCGTGCTGTAGCGGTGGTCCGGGTTTCTCGGGGGAGGGTTCATTGGACGTAGATTTATACCAGTCAAGAAAAGTTGTTTTAATTTCGCATCATAATGGATATAACAAATGCTAATCAATTATTCATCCCTGCTGTTACACTGTTTCACTTATTATGTTTGCATTTTTTGAAAGACTGATTAAACCGTTTCCCCCGGAAGAGCCGGCCCAGCCACCAAAAGGACTGTTTGCGTTCTGCCTTCATTACACTCGAGGCATAGAGCCCTGGCTTATACTGATGGCGCTGCTTACGGGCATGATTGCCGTGCTGGAAGTCTCCCTTTTTGGATTCCTGGGCAGGCTGGTGGACTGGCTTGCCAGTAGCGACCCCGCAACCTTTATTGAAACCCAGGGACGGCAACTGGCCTGGTGGGGTGCCCTCGTCCTGCTCGGTTTGCCATTGCTGGTATACCTGCATTCCCTGATCGTGTTCCAGTCCCTGCTTGGTAATTACCCCATGGTCATACGCTGGTATGCACATCGTTACTTGCTGGGGCAGAGCCTGTCGTTTTACCAGAATGAACTGGCGGGGAGGGTGGCAACCAAGGTCATGCAGACCTCACTGGCAGTCCGTGAAACAGTAATGAAGCTGCTCGACGTCATGCTATACATCATCGTGTATTTCAGCGGCATACTAGTTGTAGTTTCTTCCGCCGACATTCGCCTGACGATCCCGTTTATAGTCTGGTTGTTCGCGTACGTTGGCATCATGTGGTATTTCTTTCCGCGACTTGAATTGCTGGCCTCGAGGCAGGCCGATGCCCGATCAGAAATGACTGGCCGGGTCGTCGATACTTATACCAATATCATGACCGTCAAGCTCTTTTCCCATTCACGGCGAGAGGCGGACTACGCCAGGGAAAGCATGGCAGGATTTCTCAAGACAGTGTATGCGCAGATGCGCATGGTCAACGGCCTGGTCATGTCGGTCTGGATCATCAATGCACTGCTGATCTTTTTCGTAACCGGTCTGTCGGTGCATTACTGGATGCAAAATATTGTTACTGCGGGGGCCATCGCAGCCGTCGTTGGCCTGGTATTACGGCTCTATGGGATGTCGCAGTGGATCATGTGGGAGCTGGCAAGCCTGTTTGAAAACATCGGTACGGTGCATGATGGCATGGCGACGATCTCAAAACCACGTGCTGTACTGGACAGTCCTTCCGCGAAACCACTGCAGGTGCATGCCGGGAAGATCGAGTTTGATCACGTGATGTTTCACTATGGCAAGAGGAGCGGGGTATTCGATGACTTGTCGCTGACGATCAAGCCGGGGGAAAAAGTCGGTATTGTCGGTCGCTCCGGTGCAGGCAAGTCAACGCTGGTGAATCTGTTATTGCGTTTCTATGACGTTGAAGGCGGCAGGATTCTGATTGACGGCCAGAACATCGCAAACGTAACTCAGGAAAGCCTGCGGGCGAATATCGCCATGGTGACGCAAGACACCGCCCTGTTGCACCGATCGGTGCGTGACAATATCGTGTATGGCAAACCGGAGGCATCCGAGGCTGATATGCTTAGGGCGGCGCAACAGGCCAAGGCGCACGAGTTTATTAACGAGTTGCACGATATCAAGGGCCGGCAGGGTTATGATGCGTATGTCGGCGAACGCGGCGTGAAACTTTCCGGGGGACAACGTCAACGCATCGCAATTGCACGGGTTCTGCTTAAGGATGCGCCGATATTGATCCTGGATGAAGCGACTTCGGCGCTGGATTCAGAGGTCGAAATGGCAATACGTGAAAACCTGAATCACCTCATGCGGCACAAGACCGTGATCGCAATTGCCCACCGCCTGTCGACCATCGCGGCCCTGGATCGACTGGTGGTGCTCGATGAGGGACGGATTATCGAAGAGGGGACGCACACTGAACTGATCGCCCGCAACGGGATCTATGCGCGCCTATGGGCGCACCAGTCCGGCGGATTTATAGGTGAAGATGTGGCATGAATTTGAGGACCATTTGCAATGAAATACAATCCAAAAGTTCCATCTATTAAAGACATGGCCCTTTTGGCCAGGAAGCGGATTCCCAGGTTTGCACTGGAATACCTGGAAGGTGGTATTGGCGAAGAGTTGGGTCTGCGACGCAACCGTGATGACCTGAATAACATTATCTTATGTCCACGCTATCTGGAGAATGTTGAGGCGGTTGATACGACCTGCGAATTATTTGGCCGGTCTTATGACCTCGGAGTCGGCGTATCACCGGTGGGACTTGGTGACATGATGTGGCCCCGTGCCGAGCAAGTCCTGTCCAGCACAGCTCAGGAGATGAACATTCCTTACATCCTTAGCACCATGAGCACGACCCCGCTGGAAGATATTGCCAGGATGGCACCGGATGTCAGCTGGTTTCAACTATATGTACCCAAAGACCCGGACATCATGCAGGATTTGATAAACCGTGTTAAAAATGCAGGTTATAAAATACTCGTGATAACTGTGGATATTCCTGTTGGGGCAAAACGGGATCGTGAGTTGAAAAATGGTTTGAATCTGCCATTTAATCTCACACCTGCGTTATTAATTCAGATAGCAATGCGCCCACGCTGGGTATTTGAAACATTGATTAATGGTGTTCCCCGGTTTGTGAATTTGGATGCGTATGTCAACTCGGCAGATATCCGGCACTTGGGCGAGTTCCTGACGTCGTTCTTCATGTGTGGTGTCACGAGAGAAAGGATTCGGATGATACGCTCTCTCTGGCAGGGTCCTCTGGTGATCAAGGGATTGCTGCACGCGGATGATATCGAGGCTGCGATCGAACTGGGTGCGGACGGCGTGATTGTTTCAAATCATGCGGGGCGGCAACTCGACGCCGCACCTTCCAGCGTTCAGGCATTACTAAAGCTTCCGGAACAACTCAGGCAGAAAACGACCATCATGATGGATAGTGGAATACGTACCGGACTTGATGTTGTGCGTGCCAGGGCGCTGGGGGCGCAAGCCTGTTTTTCGGGGCGATCATTCATGTATAGCATAGCGGGTGTTGGTAAGGATGGTGCCCGGCAGGCCATTGAAATCCTGAGGGATGAAATTATCCGTACCCTGCAACAGCTTGGTTGTAATCAATATCAGGCCATGGATTCCACCTGGCTTGCTGATTGATATCACAGGCCATGAAATTTTTCTCCTGTAAAAGTTGTTGCCTTATTTTATTAATGTGTTCCGGAGTTATTACATCTTTATTTGCAGATGAAGAACTGGAAAAGCGAAAAATCATCGACTGGCATGTGCATATCGCCGGCCTTGGTTACGGCGGTTCGGGTGCATTTATCAATGAGGAAATGCGCGGCAATTTCCGTTTCGGCTTTTTCATAAAGTGGATGGGCGTCACCGAAGATGAGCTCCGGCAATATGGCGATCGGATCGTTATCGAGCGCCTGGACCGTAAACTGCAGAAGTCTCGTTATGTCGATCAGGCAGTGGTCCTTGCGCTTGATGGAGTAATTGATGAACACAACGGTAAACTCGATAGGGCGGCCACACAGATCTATATTCCCAACGAGTACGTCGCCCGGGAGACAGCAAAATATCCCCGCCTATTATTCGGCGCCAGTATCAATCCGAAACGCAAGGACAGTCTCGCGCTTCTGGATGAGGTCCATCAGCAGGGTGCGGTGCTGATCAAGTGGGTTCCCTCAATCATGCATATAAACCCGGCAGATGAGCGCTTCATCCCGTTTTACCGGAGGATGGCGGAACTCGGAATTCCGCTCCTGACACACACTGGGATGGAGAAGTCTTTTCCCAATACACGTGATGAGCTGTGTGATCCGCGGCGTCTTGAGTTGCCTTTGAAACTAGGCGTAACCGTTATCGCAGCACATATCTCTACTACGGGTAAATCAGGTGGCGAGGATAACTTCGAACGCATCCTGCCGATGTTTAGTGAATATCCCAACCTGTATGCGGACATCTCCAGCCTGACCCAGATCAACAAGCTGGGCTACCTGGCCAGGGCACTGCAGGTAAACGGCCTGACCGAACGCATGATATACGGAACAGACTGGCCCCTGCAGTATTTCCCGGTGGTATCACCCTGGTATCACCTTTGGCATATCGGCTTCGGTGATGCCTGGCGATTATCGGGTATTGAAAACGAGTGGGACCGTGACGTGGAACTGAAGCAAGCCATAGGTGTACCGGTGCCAGTTTTCAGTCAATTGCCCGTTTCATTAAAAAGGTAAGCACCTTACTTTCCGGTGTGAAGCCAGCGATGAAGAATCCTTGTCAGGATAGGCATGACTAGATATGTCATCAAGAGGACAACGATCAATGTGCTGGCAATGATGCGCCAGATGCTATTAATATTCCCAAGGAAAGGTTCGACACCAAGATAGAGCAGGATCGACAGCATCGAGATCGAAATCCATAACACGATTACCATCTTGTGCCTTGGCGGTGGAACGACGGCTTCTTCGTTATTAGCCGTGAACCAGGTCTCCAGGCCACTGAGCACTTCCATTTCCGGATCACCCATGTCCACATCTGAAAAACGCTCGAGCCATTGCTGGCGCTCATCCGAAGTTTCCCAGCGTATGAAGTTGCGTCGTGAATCGAATTTAAAAACGATACGGTAGTATGGCGTCGACGAAGTCGGCCGGAAGATATTAACGCCGAGATGGCCCTCAAAAGCCATCGCTGCACGGCTGATGCCGGCAACAACTTCCTCAAATTCCTTTTCCAGACCGGGCCGTGGCCGGCGTTTTACGATGATGGTCACCGGCGTATCAGAATTTATATCCTGTTTCAGTGTGAGTGCGTTGCCCGCAAACCTTACGCCCTGCCAGCCAGTCTTCATGAAATTTCGTATATTCTGATGGCTGTCGCCGTCGGGGTGTTTCAATACATCATCCCGGTAAAAAGAACCAAAACAGGCAAGAGTCTGTTGTTCATTGAGGCCCTGCAGCCTGGCGAAAGACAAAATCTTGCAGGAACCCTCGTTCTGTCCCGCTTCGTTGTGCACGTCGCCGATGTCAAAGGCTGTAGGGGTATAGGAGTAAAGGCGTTTAATAACTGCTATGGATTCGTCGAATTCGATCGATTCGGGTGACTCTTTCAGTTTTTTTAAAAAATCCTGCAGCAGCGTCATGGGTGTTCCCTCGAGGTTTGGTCTATAATCCACACTATCGGGAAATTTCGTTACATTCTTCATTTTAGTTTTTATTAAACGCTCAGATTCTACACTCTTATGAATAAATATCGCATTATCATTGCTGCACTCATTATTATTATTGCCGTTGGCCTCTGGTTTTATCTCAGGCATCAGGCTGAGTCACCTCTTGAGGGTAACGTATTCGTACCTACGGAGCCTGTCACCATGCCGGAGGAACTTGGTGCTGACGGCAGAGGCCCCGGTGCGAGGTACCCGGTGCCTGAGATTAGGGTGCTGACAGATTCCGCCGCACCGAAAGCAACTGCAGAACTCCCCCCGTTGCCCGCCCTGGATGAGAGCGATGAGGCAATGCAGCTGGAAATGGAAAAACTTTTTGGCAAGGAAACGGTTGCCGAACTGTTTCTGGTCAAGGCCCTGATCAGGCATTTTGTGGTCACTGTGGATAATATGACTGCCCGTAAATTGCCCCAACGCTTCGTTTTTACCGCACCACCGCCGGATCGATTTATTGTAGATAAAAGATCAGTAGATGAAATATACCTCTCTGCTGAAAATTACGAACGCTACAGGCAGTTTGTTACCCTGATTGATAATGCGGATCTAGACAAGGTAACTGCGGTCTACCGGAATTATTACCCGCTTTTTCAGGAGGCTTATAAAGATCTGGGTTATCCCGATCGTTATTTCAATGACCGTTTTATAGAGGTCATTGATCACCTTTTAGAGAGTCCCGAAATAAAAGGACCTGTGAGATTGATAAGACCCAAGGTATTTTACCAGTTTGCCGATCCTGACCTCGAAGCGCTATCAGCCGGACAAAAGATCATGATTCGTATCGGCCCGGAGAATGCCGACATGACAAAAGCGGTTTTACGTGAGTTACGGAAGCGATTGACAGGTTTTGCTGTAAACCAAGGAGCAGTGAGATGAATATCACCATGTATGATGCCTCGGTCCCCGTTTATATTCGTATGCTGAAAAATCTTTCTGCAATCATGAAAAAAGCAGAGAAACATGCAAAACAGAAAGAAATCGAGCTTGATGTGTTTTTCAATGCCAGGCTCGCGCCCGATATGTTTCCCTTTTACCGGCAGATTCAGATTGCCTGTGATCTTGCTAGCCGCAGTGTGGCCAGATTAACGGGTGTGGATGTTCCAAGTACCAAGGATGATGAAAAGGATTTTGCCGATCTACATGTCCGCATTGACAAAACAATAGCCTATCTTGAAACGATTACAGCCGAAGGCATTGAAGGAACGGAAGACAGGATGATTACGCTTGAAATCCGTGGTATGACCCTGAAATTTACAGGCATGGCTTATCTACTGAATTTCGTCCTCCCGAATTTCTATTTTCATATTACCACGGCCTACGATATTCTCAGGCACAATGGTGTTGAACTGACGAAACCCGATTATATTGGTAAGCCGGATTCCATTGGCTAGCTGCCTGTATAAAAAATGTGATTCCCGGCGGGGTTAAACGTGGAAAATAATAGTCAGGCAAACGAAACCGAGTCTTTAGGATTTATCCCAGTGATTTCCGTTCTTTCCGGTCTTCATCGGGGACATAACATTACGCTTACTGAAAAAACCTATCGTATAGTAATCGGGCCGGACGAGGACATGATGGCCCTTCCCCCCGATGATGAAAAGGCTGAAAATTTTCAGGCAACGCTGCACAGGGCTGCCGACACATATGAAATTGAGGTAGCACATGATTCCCCTGTTTGGGTAAACGGTCGCCGGGTTAATGAAAGCCAGAAGCTGAAACCTGACGATCTTCTAGAAGTGGGCCATGGGGGACCAGTGGCGCGTTTTCGTTTATGCCCCCGAGGTGGTGTCCCTCCCAAAACATTAAGCCAGGCTCTGGTAGATTCTTTCGATAGTACAATGGTTGATGGCCATTTCAGAATGGGAAGGATAGGGACGTTTTTCAGTAATATTTACTGGAACATGGCAACGCAGACAACACGTTGGTTTCGTGTCTGGCTTCTGATAATTATCACAATACTGGTTGCAAGTATGATAATGCTCACAGCTCAGAATTTACGTCTGAAGGAACGAGTCGCATTTGAAGACACCCGTATACAGGAAATTTCAGAACTTCTCGAAAAACATCGTTCCGAGACCCTGAGCCGAGATGATATCCTGACCATGGACGCCGAGATAAAGGCGCATCTTGACGCGGCTGCAGCGCGACTCGCCCAGCTTGAAGCGGGATCTGCTGCTGCAAAAAGGATTATTGCTACAGCAACGCCATCGGTGGCTTTCATTCTCGGTGCATACGGTTATTTTGATCCGGAGAGCGGTCGTTACCTCCGTTCAGTACCTTCTGCTGATGGAAGGACAATGATATATACGCTGGATAACAGGGGTAAGATCGTGGAAGTATCATTTACCGGCACCGCCTTTGTTGTTTCGGCGTCAGGGTTGTTACTTACCAATCGCCATGTTATTGAACCTTGGCGTGACGAGTACGGCATTGCAGGAATGACACAGGGAAGGAAACTTAAACCCGTAATACGGGAAATACTGGTTTACCTTCCCGGGGAAGTTTCGCCTTTTGAAGTTGAAGTCTCCGGGGTTGATGATGAGGCAGACCTTGTTACCTTACGCTCAACTGGTGCGCCTATTTCCGCACTGCCTTTACAATTCGAACTGAAGCAAGTGTCACCGGGAGACGAGATAATCCTGATGGGCTATCCAACTGGTATACGTGCATTACTTGCCAGGAGCAGCAGTGAATTTCTTGAATCAATCGCTGACTATGACCCGGCGGATTTTCGGCTTGTCACCCAGCGTCTTTCAGGCGCCGGTTATATAAAGCCCCTTGCCAGCCGGGGTATTGTTAGCCAGGTTACAGATGAGTTTATTGTGTATGACGCTGAAACTACATTTGGAGGCAGCGGCGGGCCAGTATTTGATCTTGATGGGAAAGTTATTGCAGTAAATGCAGCAATAATCCCGGAATTTGGTGGATCTAATATGGGTGTTCCTGCAGAGAACGTGAGGCAATTTCTTGCCCGCTCTTATGGAGATGAATAAGCTGTAAAAAACCTGGTTTGTCACGATGATGTTTGCCGGCGTTGTTTCAGAAACCTAATATTGTCAGGGGTTACCCATTGGAATTAAAAATCATTACCTATAACCTTCACAAGGGCTTCAGTATTGGCAGCCGGAGGTTTGTGTTACATGAGATACGTGATCAACTGAGACAGACTTCCGTTGACCTGGTGTTCCTGCAGGAAATCTACGGTGAACACCAGGTTCACCAGGAAAGGATTAACACCTGGCCCAGCGAAACGCACATTGAATTTCTTGCAGATAGTATCTGGTCACACTATGCCTACGGTAAAAATGCAATCTACCAGGCCGGTCATCATGGTAATGCGATCCTCAGCAAGTTCCCCATCACGGAATCCAGGAACATCAACCTGTCTTCTTTCCGGCGTGCCAGCCGGAGCCTGTTACATGGGGTTATAGACTATCCTTCAGCCAGCAGAAACCTTCATGTAATCTGTATTCACATGGAGTTAGTGCGTTTTGAACAGAAACGCCAATTGCAAACCATCAAGACCCATTTAAATGAAAATATTCCGGCTGATGATCCGCTGATACTGGCGGGTGATTTTAATGACTGGGATGGTCACATTGACAGGTTCATCCAGAAGGAACTGGGGCTCAAGGAAGCGTTCCATCATCAACACGGTGTGCATGCAAGGACTTTTCCTTCAGTTTGGCCGCTCCTGAAAATGGATCGTATCTATTTTCGCGGCATGACATTGCGTGAATCTGCCTGTTTTACCGGCACACCGTGGAACCGCTTGTCAGATCATACGCCTTTATATGCGCAACTCGAGCTAGAGTGAATGGTATTAAAAAAGACATTTACCATCCCCAATTTGCTCAGCATCCTGAGATTGCTACTTGCATTCATCATGTTGATTATTGCGCTGATGGGTAATGCGAAACTGTTTGTGATTATCCTTATAATTGCATTTATCCTTGATGCTATTGATGGCCCCATTGCCCGGCGGATAAACCAGGTGTCCGAACTGGGACCCAAGCTTGATACCTGGGCTGACTTTTCCGTCTACATTATTTTCCTGATAGGCGCCTGCCTGTTATGGCCGGAGATCATACAACGGGAACTCGTATACATAATATTACTGGCTTGCAGCATGATACTGCCTGCAATTATCGGTCTGGCAAAGTTTCATGTGCCAACGAGTTATCACACCTGGCTGGTAAAATTTGCGTCCGTGATAATGGCGCCCGCTGCTATTATCCTGTTTTTAAATGGCCCTGCATGGCCGTTTCATATAGCAACGGTTATCTGTGTGCTTGCTGGGGCAGAGGAGATACTGCTTACACTGACCCTGGACAGGCCACGTTCCGATGTAGGTGGGCTTGTACAGGTGCTGAGGGATCGATCGACAAAAGATCAGAGTTAATGTTACGTACTTGTTTTATCTTCATCGCTCTATTGTCTGTGTTGGTTTGCAGTCAACGCCTGTTTGCAGCCCCGACTGGTGAAGCATTATTGCATGCTTGCAAGGCAGCGCTGGAAGACGGGTTCACGGACATTGAGGGTCAGATGTGTGAATGGTATGTGACGCCCTGTGATTGTCATGCCGGAAAGGATCCCGGCATACCAAGAGTGTGCCTGCCTCATGGTATTCCAACGGAATGGCTGGCGAAGGAGGTAATCAAGGGGTTACTGGAAAAACCCGCTCTTCAGAATGTATCTGCAGAAATGGCGGCTAATACAATTTTGTCCCGTTCCTATCCGTGCACCGATGAGGATAAGCAGAATAGTGATAAAAATCGCAGTGAGTGATGTTGACAAGCTTGTTCTATTTTAGTCATATCAATACTTAATTATGTTCAACACCATGTATAAATTTTATATGTCTTAAGATGGTCAAGATTATTTCCAGAAAATAGATTAAATCCAGTTTTTAATCAGATAATAAAGGGGCATTTGTTATGAAAATGAAACTGATGATGTTTATATGGTCAATGGTTACTGTGGTAATGCTGTCCGGCTGTACCATACTCGGGTTTGAAGCCAAATCAACCAAGACCACAAACGTAGAGACTGAAGATCTAAGTGCGAGGATCACCGCGCTTGAAAAACGTGTTTCAGCACTGGAAGCAAAACATTAAAAGGAATAATTTTGCATGAATGAGCTTGAAAAGCTGGAACGCGCCAAGCTCAATACTGAGACGGCTACTATTTCATGGAAGGAGATAGAGCCCTATTTCGCCAAAGGCATGGTGATTTACGTGGCTGAAAACCTGGACCTCATAGACGTGGCCTTCCAGATTTCCCGTGATAAAACCTCCAGGGTCCAGCAATGGATTGACAAGGGGGAAATCCTGAGGGAATTTGATGAACTTGCCGCTCGCTGGTCTGAGGAAGATACCGTGGTATGGTGTGTCGTGGTCAAGCCATGGGTGCTTGTACAGGAATCACATATTAATGCACACTGAGTTATGACCCAGGGTGTTGCCGGCTGAAGACGCCATTTACCGGAACAGGGCCGGTACATAATGCATTTATGACGGCTTACATTAATAATCTATCGTCAGGTATAAAGGCTGGTTTGCTATACTAGGCAGAGGGCTCCCGTGGACATTCCCCTGAATAATAAGAATACAGGCTTCTGATGCAAGAATCGCTAGACATGTTGCTACTGGGAAGGATTCAGTTTGCCTTCGTAGTGTCATTTCACATTATTTTTCCGGCATTTACTATCGGCCTGGCCAGTTACCTCGCGATGCTGGAAGGCCTCTGGCTGAAGACCAACAAGGACATCTACCTGATACTGTATCGTTATTGGGTGAAGATTTTCGCCATCTCCTTCGGTATGGGTGTGGTGTCGGGTGTGGTGATGAGCTACCAGTTCGGTACCAACTGGAGCCTGTTTGCCGAGAAGACCGGGAATGTCCTCGGTCCGCTGCTGGGGTATGAGGTTATGACGGCCTTTTTCCTGGAAGCATCGTTCCTGGCCATCATGCTGTTCGGCTGGAACAAGGTTGGCCGTAAATTACATTTTTTTTCAACCTGCGCAGTTGCAGTAGGTACCGTGATATCCGCATTCTGGATCCTCGCGGCGAACAGCTGGATGCATACCCCGGCGGGATACGAGATTAGGGACGGGATCTTTTATACGACCAGCTGGTCGGAGGTAATTTTCAATCCCTCCTTTCCTTATCGCTTTTTGCATATGGTTCTGGCTGCCTACCTCACTACGGCATTCGTAGTGGTCGGTACCAGTGCCTTGCAGATACTACGCGGCCAGCAACGTGAAGCTATTGTCGTTATGCTAAAGATGGGTGTCCTATTTATTGCTATTGTTGCGCCGCTGCAGCTGTTCATTGGTCATGAACACGGTATAAATGTCCATGAACATCAGCCGGTAAAGCTGGCGGCCATGGAAGGACACTGGGAAACTCATAGCGGCGCCCCCATGATCATGTTTGCGCTTCCTGATCAGGAGGCAGAAAAAAATCATTATGAACTGGCAGTTCCCAAACTGGGCAGCCTGATTGTTACTCATACCCTGGATGGGGAAATAAAGGGGCTTAAAGAATGGCCTGCATCCGAGCGGCCGCCTGTTGCGCTCGTCTTCTGGACATTCCGGATCATGGTGGTCCTGGGTATGTTAATGTTACTGGTGGCAGTATGGGGTATCTGGTTGTTCTGGAAGGGCGGTCTGGAACGGCAAAAGAATTTCTTGCGATTGTGCGTATTGATGATACCTGCCGGCTTCCTGGCCGTATTATCAGGCTGGTTCACTGCGGAAGTGGGGCGCCAGCCCTATACAGTCTACGGCCTGTTGAGAACTGTTGATTCCGTGTCTCCGTTAACAGCTAACAGCGTTGGCATGTCACTTATTGTATTTGTCTTCACCTATCTGATCGTTTTCATTGCCGGGATTTACTACATCAGCAAGTTGATAATCGATGGTCCGGCAACCCAGCTGGGTCCAATATCCGAGATGGAGTCAAAACCCAGACTCAGTGACCGTTCATCGATCGGACGACAAGAGGTATGACCTGATGATTTCTAACCCCATTAACCGGGAAGGAAGATAATGGAAGCATTATTACCCTATATCTGGGCAGGGCTGCTGGGACTGGCTGTATTTATTTATATCTTTCTGGACGGATTCGACCTGGGTATCGGGATCATGTTTCCCTTTGCCAACAGTGATCATGACCGTGATGTCATGATGACATCTGTAGCGCCGGTCTGGGATGGAAATGAAACCTGGCTGGTCCTCGGCGGCGGGGGATTGTTCGCGGTTTTCCCGAAGGCCTATGCAGCAATGATGCCTGCCGTTTACATGCCGATCGGTTTCATGCTGATTGCCCTCATTTTCCGTGGGGTGGCCTTTGAATTCCGTTTTTCATCCACAGGTATTTTGAAACGCTTCTGGGACCAGGCCTTTCACTGGGGTTCCGTTGTCGCTGCCTTCAGCCAGGGCCTGATACTGGGAGCTCTGGTCCAGGGCATTCCTCTGGTAGACGGGCGTTTTCAGGGCGGCAGTTTTGAATGGCTTACTCCCTTCAGTTTCTTTACCGGTTGCGCCGTGGTCTGGGGTTACGTCCTGCTGGGCTCCACCTGGCTGATCATGAAGACAGAGGGTGATTTAATGGCCTGGTCGAGAAAGATTGCGGCATTCTCTACGATTATTGTCATCTTCTGCCTGATTATTGTTAGCCTGGCCGTTCCCTTACTGGATGTGGCAGCAGCTGATCGCTGGGGCATCCACTATCCGGAGATTGACTGGCAGCGGATGCTGCCATTTGTGCCCATACCGCTGATTACAGTGGTCCTCTGCTGGCAGCTGATTACCTCGGTTTTCAGCAAGACAACGGTCCTGAAACCGTTTCTGTATTCAGTCGGCATATTCGCAATGGCCTATCTCGGCCTGGTTATCAGTTTCTTTCCCTACATCGTGCCTTATAGCCTGACCATCGAACAAGCCGCAGCCTCGCCCGATTCACAGGGCATCCTTTTAGTTGGCGCGGTCATACTGCTGCCGGTCATACTTGCCTATACTGCCTATATTTACTGGGTGTTCCGCGGTAAGGTGGACATGAATGCCGGATATCATTGATAAGCATTCTCCTGGCATTGATACGGAACCATCAAAAGCAAAAAGGCTGGCATGGTTTGTCGGACTGTATCTGGCCGGTTTATTGGTCACCTTGCTGTTTGTATATCTCTTGCGCACTTTGATTGGACTGGCCTGAATCCTTTTCGTTGATACCATGCCTGATGCTATTGATGATCTGAAACAGCGTCTTCGGCAATTTGCCGATGAGCGCCACTGGGATCAATTCCATTCACCCAAAAATCTGGCCATGGCCCTTATAGTCGAAGCGGCTGAACTTGTTGAGCACTTTCAGTGGATAACGCAGGAGGACAGCAGGGCACTTTCACCGGAGAAGAAAGCTGAAGTTGAAGCGGAACTCGCCGACATAATGATTTACCTTGTACGAATCGCAGACAAGCTGGATGTCGATCTCTACAATGCGGCACTGGCAAAGCTGGAGCAGAATGCGGAAAAATACCCGCCTGAGTTGGTAAAAGGCAAGTCCAAAAAATACAGTGAATACTAATAAGGGATTAGGCAGTGGTGAAAAGAAGATAAAATATTAACCACGCTTTAATCGGTTTTATTTCGTCGAATATAGGCCACTTGCAATTGATGCCTAACCCTAGCCCCCAATAAAACGTATGTTAAGTTATCGCCACGCCTTTCATGCAGGTAGCTTCGTTGATGTGCATAAACATATCACTCTGAGGATGCTGCTTAAGGCACTACGGAAGAAAGAAAGCGCCTTTTGTTATATCGATACACATGCCGGCGCGGGCAGTTACGATCTTCAATCCGAATACGCGCAGAAGAACAGGGAATACGAAACCGGTATCAGCCGGATTGCAGCTGCGGAAGACCCGCCTGCAGAAGTGGCTGAGTACCTGGAAGCTGTTAAGGCGGTAAACCCGCGCAAGGTAAAGGAGCGGGGCGAGTTTCGTTATTATCCGGGTTCACCGCTGTTTGCGAAGCAGTTGTTGAGGAAACAGGACCGCATGCTGTTGATGGAACTGCATAATACGGAAGCACCGATATTGCGGTCAGGCTTTCGAGATGACAGGCAGGTGACAGTATTTCACGGCGATGCCTTTGTGAGCCTGAATGCGAACCTACCGCCGAAAGAAAGGCGTGGACTGGTATTAATTGATCCGCCCTATGAAATAAAGAACGAATTTCAGGTGCTGACACAGGCCCTGGTTAAGGCCTGGCGAAAATGGCCGACCGGCATCTATGCCGTGTGGTACCCGCTACAGGGAAACCAGCCCGTACCGCAATTCCACTATGACCTGCGCACAGCAGGTCTGCGGAGGATATTCATCCATGAATTCAGCGTGATCCCGGATACCGAGCCCAACCGCCTTGCCGGTACAGGCATGCTGGTGATTAATCCACCCTGGCATTTTAGTGAGGAGATCGAGGCCTTGCTCAAATGGCTGGTGCCGGCACTGGATCGCGGGGCGGGGAGGCCGCCGCGTTGTGAGTGGTTGGTGTCCGAATAATCAGCGAAATTGTTCCCACACGGGCATACAGTCTTTTGGCAGGGGTGGATACTGTCCCAGCTCGGCCCAGCTCAAGTCCGGTTGGTGAAAATCCGAGCCACAGGAGGCGAGCAGGCCTGTTTGCTCGCACAGCCTCGCCAGCTTACGGACCTGAAAGGTAGGCTGTTTGCCTGAAATGACCTCCAATCCCTGGCCGCCCGCCTGGATGAAATCATCCACCAACTCTTTCAGTTTTGTATACGTCAGTTTGTATTTCAACGGGTGGGCCAGCACGGCGATCCCTCCGGCATCCCGGATCCAATTTACAACCGTGGGCAGGTCAGCCCAGTGTTGCCTGAGATTGCCGCTGGACAGGTATTTCTTAAAGGCCTCTGCGGGTGACTTGCATATCCCCTTTTCCACCAGGTACTGGGCAAAATGCGGCCGACCGATGTTACGGTTGCCCGCAATCTTTCCGGCCCCTGCCAGGGGATCGGGGATGCCTGCCTTTTCCAGTCGCTCGGCGATATACCGGGCGCGCGACATCCGCGCCTGCTGCTGCGAGTCCACCGCTTCATCCATGGCATCACTGTCAGGCCGTATATTCAGGCCCACAACATGGATTTCCATCTTGCTCCAGTGGGTTGACAGTTCTATGCCGGGTATGATCGTGAGCCTGCTTGTCGTGCCCTCCAGCGCTGTATAGGCTGCCACAGTGTCATGGTCGGTTATGGAGAGCATGGAGACCTGCTTCTTGAGGGCGCGCTGTACCAGTTCCTCGGGAGATAATTTCCCGTCTGAGAAACAAGTATGTGTATGCAGATCAACGCGCATAGTGTGATCGAGTATATCAGGGTGGATACCTTTGCCGCATCCGTTTCCTCTCCGCGGTTGAATTTCACCGTCGCAGGAAACATAACCGGCTAAATATTCAGCGGGCGGACCAGTATGTATAATGGTACGGGGATGATGCGTAGAAAGACGATATGGTCGGTCTATATGTTGAGATGTGCCGATAATACCCTCTATACCGGCATTACCATTGACTTGCAGCGCCGTGTTAATGAGCATAATAGAAATGACAGGCTCGCAGCCACTTATACACGGAGCAGAAGGCCTGTCATAGCGGTTTATGCTGAAGAATTCAGGGATCGTTCCAGAGCATTGCGGCGTGAGTTTGAAATAAAACAATTAAGCCGGAGTGAAAAAGAAGCCCTGATAAAAAATAAACCTCTTGAATGAAAGGAAAAGCAAAGATAATGAGCAAACCTGAAACCGGTGATATGTTAAGCAGGATTTTCTCCATGCAAATGGAACTGAATGATTACGTCTTCAACAAAAACGAGATAATGGATGATTCGGGCAAGCCATTGTCCATGGTAAAGGTATATGAGGCCGTGACTGCAAACAAACTGATGGTTAATCAACTGCCCAATACCTGGATTTCCAATTATTCAAGGGCGATGAGGGAAGAACTCAACGAGCTTGATGAAGACCTGTTATGGAAATGGTGGAGCAAGGATACGATAGATATTCAAAACATCCGTGTTGAACTCGTTGATATACTTCATTTCCTGGTCTCTGCGATGATCTGCGCGGGACTCACCCCGGAAAAAGTATTTGATGTCTATCGACAGAAACATGCCGTCAACCTGAATCGCCAGGATACCGGTTACAACCGCACTAGCAAGACAGAGGACGATAATCGCGGGATTGGTTAATTACATTATTGCATGGGAAAGATTTGGACAGGATATAACCAGAATGATTAAAAAAGAATTAATAATTACCGGCTTGTTACTAGTATGTTACCTGCTGCCATCTGCACCGGTTCGGGCCGCGAGGATTGACAAGCTTATCGAACAGGCCATGGCCGGTGAACACCGGGACCCTGCATTTGTAGATAGAGACCATTACCGCCACCCGCGGCAGACCCTGAAATTCTTCGGAATCAGGCCAGACCTCACCGTTGTCGAGATCTGGCCGGCACAGGGATGGTATACGGAAATACTCGCGCCACTGCTGAGGGAAAGGGGAACTCTCTATGAAGCGGGATTCGCCTTGTCAATAGAGGGTGTGCCTGACTGGCGGCGGAAGATGCAGATGGGTTTTGCCGACAAACTCGCCGCGAACCCGGAAGTTTATGATCATGTCGTGGTGACTGAACTGTCTGTTCCAGAAAGGACATTCATTGCGCCGCCGGGGAAGGTGGACATGATCCTGACATTCCGTAATGTCCACAACTGGATGAAGGGCGGATATACCGAGGCCATGTTGAAGGTCTTTTATCGCACACTCAGGCCGGGTGGCATACTCGGTATCGTTGAGCACCGCGCCAAACCAGGTACTTCGATCGATGACATGATTACAAGCGGCTATGTAACCCAGGAGTTTGTCATCGCCCTGGCCAGTGTAGTCGGTTTCGATTTCGTAGGCAGTTCCGAGATCAATGCCAATCCACGGGATACGAAAGACCACCCTGCTGGTGTCTGGACTCTGCCACCCACCCTGCGTTATTGCAAGGGTATGGACAATGGCGCGAAAAAGACGGCCTGTATAAATAAATACATGGAAATTGGCGAATCCGACCGCATGACCCTGCGTTTCAGGAAACCCAGTAACTGAACAGGGCGCTCTTACCAGCCGCCCCCGCCACCACCACCGCCGCCGCCACCGGAAGATCCGCCACCACCACTGCCTGAAGATGAACCGGGCGCCGTGGAGGATGATGAAATGGCCTGGTTGAAAGATGAAGTGAACGAGGAACTGAAATCACCCAGGTTTGTAATATGATCGTGGCCATGATACCAGCCTGGTGAATAGGTCCTGCCCTCAGTGTTCGCCGCAGCCAGTACGTCCGCAAACTGCTCTCCCCACTGCTGTTCGATGCCCAGCGCCAGTGCATAGGGCAGGTAGAGTTCAAACAGTTCCGGGCACCGGCCCTTGGGGTAGCGATAGTCCAGGTCATGTTTTTCCGCCAGTTCGATATAGTTCTTGAAACCCTCAACCTTGTCGAGCAACTCCCGGCCTGCCCGTGTCGGGGCCTTTAACAGTTCGTAAAAGATCCAGTTAATCAGGGTGGCGGAGAAAATAACAACTGCGATACCCGCTCCGCCCAGCTCGATCAACTCATAGGTTGCGAATAGCTCTGCCCCTACGAACGGGAGCGCGAACAAACTAACGCCAATCGCAGGCACGATATAGAGGATGCTTTCGGTAATCTGTTTCCACAGGATAAAAGCAGACTTCAGTAACGTGAAAACCCCGAAAGTCCAGCCTGTGAGCCAGACAACCAGAAACAGGGCCGCGGGATTAATAGTGGATGCACCGGCAAGAAAGGAAAAGATGATGACACCCACGGTAATAGCGATTCCAACCAGAAAGAACAGCCTGTTGGTGACGAAATAGATTTTTTCGTAATTCGCCTTCAACAGGGTCCGGTGTGCATCTATGGCCTTGCTGAGTTTCCTGTGGTTCGATTGAGTCAGCTTGATTGAATTTCGGGTTGAAAAAAGGTGCTTGAGAATACTGGCTTCGCCGGGGGCCAGGGACTTTTTGGAGCCACTGGTCTTCTCCAGATTGTAGTTGCCTGAATTGTCCTCATTGATGGTGAGGTAACCTTTGACGGCAAGATTGAGTATCGCTGACGCAAAACAGGTTTTGTCATAACCCATTTTTTCAACGAATCGCATCGATGCAGGTGAATAACCACTGGGTGGTTCATATTGCGGGATAATGACGCCGGATTCAGGGTCCTTGCCGACCAGGTGCCAGACATAAAGATAATAGAGAAGCAATACCGCTATTCCGGCAAGGGCCGCCAGCAGGTGGCGATTATCGTTGAAGAAGTAATCGAGTTTTTCTTCGGTTGTCGGTTCATGGACAAAACCCTTTGGCCAGGTGGCAACGATGGTCAGACCATGGCCCCGCAGCAGAATCTGTGTCGTTTCAAAATAAACGTTATCTCCAATAGATACCGTATAGTTTTGCGCCTTGCTGCCAAAGGCGCCGGTATAGGCCTCTGCATGGACCTGGCTCATCGGCACGGCGGCGGGAAGCATCACAGTTGCTGAGGCCTGTTCGATGGTAAAAGCCCAGTCATTCCCGGTGACATTCCAGTAAAGTTCATCATGTTTTTCAAAAAAGCCCAGTTGTCGGCTGGTGTGATAGGTAATGGAATAGGTATATTTACCCCTGGGCAGGATTTTGTTTTTATTCCCGATATAGATACGTACCCCGTTATTTCTGCCTTCTATCCGGTAAGGTTCGTCAATGTCATCACGCTTGACGGACTCAAGCCGGAATTCGACGCGGTAGTTGTTCCCGTATTTGTCCTTGTATCGTGTAGGGAAGTCCCGGTAGATCCCGCGCTTGATCCGGTTGCCTTCGGCAACGACGGTTATCCACTCGGTGACTCGCATCTCGCCACTCTCAAGCACCTTGATATCACTATGGAAATCAAGAATACGTTCCACTGCAAGCAGCACGGGCGCATGAAACAGGAGATGCAGTAAAACAAAAACTAAAGACAGTTTCCTTGTCATCTAGCTGCTCTCGTCAAAGTCAAAAAACTCGGCCGGAATGAAATTGAAAAGGCGGGCGATAAACATGTCGGGAAAAGACTGGATCCGGACATTCAGGTTGCGCACGGCTCCATTGTAGTAACGCCGTGCATACTGGATGTGCTGTTCAACATCGGTAAGATTTCTTTGCAGATCAAGGAATGATTCATTCGCCTTGAGGTCAGGATAATCTTCTGCAATAGCGATAAGCCTGTGTAATTTGCTGCCCAGATCCTTTTCCAGTTGTGCCTTCCTACCGGCTGAGTCAACCGCCTCGCTCTGTTTCCTCAATTCGGTTATCGCGGCAATGGTGCTGCTTTCATAACTGGCATACTGTTTTACGGCCTCCACCAGCTTCGGAATGAGATCATGCCTGCGCTTTAACTGGACATCGATATCACTCCAGGACGCTAGTACACGATTCTTGTCGCGCACCAGCAGGTTGTAAATAATGATTGCCCAGATGATCAATCCGGCCAAGAGAATGAGAAGGTATTCCATCGTTCCGGATTTTATACGGCAAAAGGGTAATAAAAAACCCCGCAAGCGCGGGGTTCTGTATATTCAATACCTGTTTGTATAGGGATTAACTCTGTGCGGCAACTCTCGTGGCCTGGGGACCCTTGCCACTCGGTTGTGATTCGAATTCGACAACCTGGCCTTCTTTCAGAGTCTTGAAACCATCACCCTCGATAACGGAGAAGTGAACAAAAACATCCGGACTGCCATCATTGGGAACTATAAAGCCGTAACCTTTGGATTCATTGAACCATTTAACGGTACCTGTACTCATGTAACTAACCTCGTAATAATCAATTTAATGGGGTTTATTCGTTGCAGATCAGATGAAGCAAATTACAGGAGATACCGTGAGGAACTACTGAAATACTTTTAACTAATTTGCAAACGACATTAATACTAGCCGAGCACGGCGTAGAATTCCAGTAAATATAGGCATTTGCCGGATCTTTAATGTTGCAATACAACAAAAGGAATAGAATAATCACGCACCCTGAGCTTCACTCCCGCAAGTGAGAATAGGGGTATTAAAGAGGTCAGGCAATTTACATGTATCATATTGGTCATTTGGTTTTACTGGAGTACCCCAGCAGGTGAGTAACATATTTGAAGACCTTGCCCGGCAACTGGTCAGTGCCGGTCATGCACTTTATGCGCACGGGATGGTCCCCGCCACCAGTGGAAATCTATCTGCCCGGGTCAGTCCCGAGGTGATTGCCATTACTGTTTCGGGGGCACATAAGGGACACTTGACAAGCGCGGACATCATGCCGATAGATAATGTCGGCAACTCCCTGGACGGGCGCAGGCCTTCGGCCGAGACGGGACTGCATACCCAGATTTACAGCGCTTTTCCTGAGGCAGGCGCCATCTTGCATCATCACTCCCCGCGTGCCACCCTGATCTCTCAGCTGGCCGGGGACGAGGTGCTGCTTTCAGACTACGAGTTGCTGAAGGCGTTTCCGGGCATTAATACCCATGAAACGGTCGTATCTGTGCCGGTATTCCCGAATGATCAGGACATCCACAGGCTGTCCGAAAAAATCAGGGGCCGTATGCAATCCCCAGGTCCGCTGTTCGGGTATCTGATCAGGGGGCATGGGCTTTACACCTGGGCAGATACAGTGGACAGGGCGATGATTCATGTAGAGGCATTTGAATTCCTTTTTCGTTGTGAACTTATGAAAAGAGAGGTGAGATAAAATGGCCGTGTTGACAATTTATCCTGACAACAAGCCGGAACAGGGTGATGTGATCAAGGACTTTGATGCAATTGCCGGGGCCCTCAAGGATGTCGGTGTGGAACTGGAGCACTGGGATGCCGGCAAGACGCTGCATAAGGACGCAGCCCAGGAGGAAGTACTTACAGCCTATAAGGACTCGATTGACAAGTTAAATGACAAATACGGATTCAAGTCAATTGATGTCATTGGACTGAACCCTGATCATCCGGACAAGGACGTTATGCGCCAGAAATTCCTGGCGGAACATACTCACGCGGATTTCGAAGTGCGGTTTTTCGTCGAAGGCAGCGGCCTGTTTTATCTGCATATCGGCGACAAGGTATACACCCTACTATGTGAGAAAGGCGATCTGATCAGTGTTCCGGCGAATACGACACATTGGTTCGATATGGGAACCAAGCCCTATTTCAAATGTATCCGTTTCTTTACCACCCCGGAGGGCTGGGTAGGTAATTTTACCGGCAGCGATATTGCCAAACGCTTTCCTGATTACGATCAGTATACTACCGCCCTCAATTGATACGCGCCATCCTGACAGACATCGAGGGTACTACCTCGTCTATTGCCTTTGTCAAGGAAGAGCTGTTTCCCTATGCTCGTGATCACCTGGCGGAATATATTGAGGCCAATCATGATAATCCTGAACTGCAGCGGCACCTCATGGCCGCAGGCAGAGAGGCCGGCAAGTCACTGGAATCAGTCGGTCTGGTAGAACAGTTGCTGAAATGGATCGATCAGGACAGGAAAATCACACCCTTGAAGGCAATCCAGGGGATGATCTGGCGCGATGGTTACCTGCGGGGTGATTTCAAGGGGCATGTCTATCAGGATGCCGCCGACAAGCTGAAAGAATGGCATGACAGGCAGATAAGACTCTATGTCTATTCCTCGGGGTCGGTAGAGGCCCAGAAACTGATCTTCGGTTACAGCTGTTGCGGTGACCTGACATCTCTTTTCAGCGGCTACTATGACACACGCATGGGTGGCAAGAAGGAAACGGCATCATATCAGGCCATCCTTGGTGATATCGGTTTGCCTGCCGAGACCGTGCTGTTCCTCTCGGACGCGGACGAGGAACTGGATGCCGCCATGGCCGCCGGCATGAGGACCTGCCAGTTGCTACGCGCCGGTGATGGCGCGGTACCCTCGGGGAGACACCCGCAGGCCGCGGATTTCACAGAGATCCAGCTGGATATTTAAATTTGTACTCGCGCCACATGAAATAAATAAAAGCTACCTATGGATGATCATCGCCACTCACTGCCGCCTGAATATAAGTTGCACTGGTATCACATTCAAAAAATACTGGGGCATGGCGGCTTTGGCATTACCTATCTTGCCCTCGATACCAACCTGAACCAGTGGGTGGCTATTAAGGAATACCTTCCTTCCGAACTGGCCATGCGCGAGGAGACCATTCTTGTGCACCCCGTGTCATCCAAACAGAAAGAGCAGTTTGAATGGGGCCTGGAAAAATTCATTAGCGAAGCGCAGACACTGGCCCGCTTCAAACACCCGAACATTATCCGTGTGTTAACAGTCTTCAGGGAAAATAACACGGCCTATATGGTCATGGAATATGAACGGGGTAGGGGGCTAAATGAGATCCTGAAAAAAGAAAAGACACTGGATGAGGATATCCTCAAGCAGATTGCTCTCCCGATCCTGGACGGCCTTGAAGCCATACATAAGGAGAACTTTATTCACCGGGACATCAAGCCATCAAATATCTATATCCGGGAAGATAATTCGCCGGTATTACTGGATTTCGGATCAGCGCGCCAATCTCTGGATCACCAGACACGTACACTCACTACCATGGTATCGCCCGGTTATGCACCGTTTGAACAGTATGTAAGCAAGAGCAAAAGCCAGGGTCCCTGGACTGATGTCTACGGTATGGCTGCAACCCTGTACAGATCGGTGACCGGTGTCGGACCATCGGATTCCATGGATCGCAGTGAGGCAATATTGCATACGGGCAAGGACTCACTGGTTCCTGCATCAGAGATCGCAGGAGAGAATTACAGCGCTGGATTCCTTGCCGCGATAGACCATGCCCTGGCCTTCAAGCCCGAAGACAGGCCACAAAGTGTCGCCGACTGGCGCAAGGAATTGACCGGTGAGCACACGCCAGATTTCAACCTGTTTGAAAACACAACGTCACCGGTTATCACGCTGACCGATGAGGAGCATGAGGCAACCACACAAATCCTGCCCAACGATATCGAAACCGTGAAGTCTAAACCACCAATAGCAGTAAACGTGCCGCACGGTGGATCTTTTTTTGCCAGGTTGCTGAACAGCGCCTACCGCCTGATCAAGCGGCTGCTGAAATGGATTTTGGTCCTGCTGCTAATTTTTGTCCTATTGTCCATCCTGTCTAACTGGCATAAAAAGCGGAGTGAACCGGCCCTTGAGTCACCGTCCGGGACCAGTGAGAAATCAAGTTCCGTTCCTCAAGACAGGCATGATACTGCAAAGATCACTGGCTTACTTCAGGCTGCGGAAGATGATATCAACACCTTACGGCTGACATCGCCGATAGGAAATAATGCTCTGGAAAAATATAACAAGGTCTTATCGCTTCAGCCCAACAACCAGGCTGCCCTGGATGGCAAGGACAGGATCATCGAGGAATACATCCACCTGATGGACAAGGAGATCGCGGAGGGGAACCTGGTGAAGGCGGAATACTACCTGAACCGTGCTACACCGATTAATCCCCAGTTCCCGGCACTGGCCCCGGCGCGCTCACGCCTGATTCGTGCCAGGGAGGAACAGAAGGCGCGGCAGGAGCAGAAGGCGCAGGATGCCATGAAAAAGCAAGAGGCAGCCCAGAGCAGGGTACCTGAACAGGAGCGCCAATTACTGCAATCACTACGTGAGAAATTAAAGGCTAACCCAAATGATGTGATTGCCCGTAGGCAGTTACGCAAGCTTGCCGAACGTTTTGAAGGAAACATAAAACAGGCCATAGAGAAAAAGGATTATGAACTGGCTAAGGATTACATTTATGAGATACAGTCCGTTGTCAGGAACAATCCGAAATCGGCTAAGAGGATGGAAGAACTATTGCGCAAGATTGAAGAGCGGCAACGACTTGAGCTACGTTAAAAAAGTTTTGTTTCTTTAGTTAATAGAACTGTAGGTCAAACCTTGCTCACGGATATTATCCCTGGCCTGTTTTAATACTTTTCTGATTTCATTGATTATTGCGCCGGGATTATCCGCATAAATGTTATGGCCACTGTTTTTAACAATGACATGCCATGCTTGAGGACTGAGCGTGACCAGGTCTTTTTGCATATCAATCCATTCATTTTCCAGTGATTTCCCGTCAATCGTGGGAAGTAATGATTTCCCCCGGGTAAGTACGGCTAGTGGTATGTTCGGGAAGTTCCCTGCGTGACTTACCTGTTCTGCGCTTAGTGAAAAATTTTTCAATTCATCCATGAGCGTAAATGTTGCCTTGCGGCTGGAATTGAGGAAATACCATTTCCTCTGTAACGGGGTCAAATTATCTGGTGGCAATGACCTGTGTGAAACTATCAATTCCCGCTTCGCATCTTTTTTATCAAGATCAGCCAGTCTTACAATTTGATCCGGATGTGAAGAATCTACCAACACGACTCCCACTGTTTCCTTCGAATAGACTGTTGCGAAGTATCTAGCGGTGAAACCACCGAAGGAATGGCCGACAATGATATAAGGACCCGGAATTTCACCCATTTCCAGCATTGCATGTAACTCATAGGCTATTTGTGCCGTAGTTCTGGCTCCGGGGCCGTTGTCACTCCAGCCATAGCCTGCACGGTCATAGAGACAAATCCGGGTACTATCTTCAAGGCCTTCCATAACAGGTAACCAGTTAATTGATGCATCACCCAGGCCCACATCCACCAATACAGTCGGTTCACTGTTACCGCGACAGTCAACATAGAGCCTGTGTAAGCCAAGGCCAATATAACGACCTTGTATATCCAGCTCCTCAAGATTTCTGTCTGCTAACGAATTCGCTGAAGCTGTTATTGAAAGAATTACAAGTAGCAAGTTAGTGGTGAATTTTTTATTCATTTGTCGATCCGGGTTTTAGCAGTATTCTTTAATAGAAATACCTTCTTCCTCCAGAACATTTTTCAGTCCTGTTTCCATCAAGGCGCGCGCATGACCGGTCATAATTTTGAGGCTGGCGTGTAAGGCGGCATCCTCCTTGTTTCTGACCTTGCATTCTGCACTGTAGATTTCGAACTGAATGAGTTGATGTATTAGACTGGATAGATGTTTCGGGCATTCACATTTAATTGTAGTAGAGACATGGGCGGCATCTACCAAGCCCTTGTTTGTGAATATTCTGGAAGGAACAGGCTGATTAATATGATCGTCAAAATAGCCTTTTTGTGTTTGTTTTCCTCTTGGTACCGTTTTTCTGATACCGGAAAGCAGCGATTTAAGTGAGACAAAACCATGTATAAATGTAAATGAAGAAGGATTGAATTCCGATAACAGATTGCTGCTCGAAAAGCCATAATTGATAAATGTATGCTTGGCATTAGCCAGCCTTGCCAGCTTTCTGATCTCTGTCGTCGTATCGCTTTGAATTGATGGGTATTCAAGAATTAGGATATCTACAGGTGTTGATTTCAAGGCTTTCTCAAATTCGGATGAAAATTCCTTCATGCATACAAATTCCAGATCATTTCCCTTGTATTCTTCCTTTATCAGGTGCACCAGTGTGTCACCCAGGACCCCGACGCGCAGTACTTCAAGGTGATCAACTTTAGCGGGTAAGCACCCGGATTTTATTAGATCGATTTGTATCTGCAGTTTTTTATCTGAAAGATTTGCGATGCTGCCTATTGAGTGCCCTTCATCGGTCAGCTGCTTGATGAGCTTCAGGCGCTTGATATCCCGGGACGAGTAGAGCCTGTCAGCACCCTTGCTTCGTTTGGGTGAAACCACCCCGTAACGCCGCTCCCAGACACGCAGGGTGTCGGCAGAGATGCCTGTGATCTTTGAAGCCGCCCCAATCTTGAAAACCG